>CAYMIN010000006.1:0-174747 GCA_964390495.1 uncultured Armatimonadia bacterium | reverse complement strand
CAGCTACAACACTACTGCCAAACCCAAAGTGTAAACTATGTTTGACAACGGTACAAGGGCGGTCGAACAGAGTAAGGGCAGCCGCTTGCGCTATGCGAGAAGGCGCGGGAGAGGCAATGACAAGCCAACAGATACGGTAGCAAGGCAGAGGGACATGGCCATCAATCAATGCATTGCTCCTGCTGGAGCTGCTCGAGAGCACTGCGTGCACGTCGGAGCTCCTGGCAAAACTCCTCGTGGCGAGCGGCAAGTGCGGCAGTCTCGTGGGGGGGCGCCTCCCCATACCTATTCATGCGAGAGGGCTGAATGCTATCTACGGCCGCGCGGATTGTGTCCAGCAGATTGGCGAACCAGACCAAGGTGTTGTGGCGGGACTGAACGGACTCGAGGGCAGTCAGTTCTTCCGGTGCAAGCTCGGCAACTAGAGCGCGGACAAGTGCCTTCAGGCGGTGAAGCGCCCTGAGTATCGGCTTGACGGAGTCGGCATCAAGGGGTGTCAGAGGCGACCCAAATCCCGTCGGCGACCGGCCTTCAGCAGCGTCCTCCATCTGGCGCAATGAGCGAGCCAGTTCTGCGTACGCAGAGACGAGATGGCGGCGTCTCGCACCTTTAGAGTCCGACATGGTACGGATCCCTCAATGCGCAATACGGAGGGCTAGGCCGAACCAGCCCGCCGTCAAGGCTAGAAAGACATGGGCGAAAATGTTAATGGCGGCCCTGCCAGACATTCCGGCAGAGGCGAGAGACATCGTCTCCCAGGAAAATGCCGAGAAGGTGGTGAAGCCGCCCAGAACACCGACTATCATTCCAGTACGCAACCATGTAGGCAAGGCGCTCCCTCCAGCCAATGCGCCGATGAGAAACGCCCCGAGAATGTTGACCGCTAAGGTGGCGTAGGAAATATCCCAAGCGAAGAAGCGCTGCGTTATATCGCACAGGGCGTAGCGGAGAATGGCCCCGATCGCACCGCCAATAGCGACGGCGAGCAGTTGTGTCATACCTGTCACCTCTGCATCAGGAACTGCTTCGAGGTGCGTGGGCATACACAGAAAAACCCCCGCGCACCGCGTAGGTGGCAGGAGTCATCAATCCAAGAGGACGGTTCCAGCAAGTTACGGCATGCTGAGGCGGAACTCCATCGCCAATGTCATTAAAGTGTATATTGTATCATCGCAGACCCGTGGTGTCAACCAAGACACGCCAGCCGCCAGTGAAGTGCCCGCCTTGGTCAGAGGCAACGGAAGCAGGCTCGAGCCCTGCCCGACCTTCGCGATAGTGGGCGGGCCGGCCTAGCTTCGTCAGACCGGCTCCTCCAACGGCGAGGGCAAAGGCCACGAGCAGCTAACTCTCTGTCCCCCCCTTCCGACTTGGGAAAAGGGGAACCAAAGGACAGCGGGAGCAGTGTGGATAGGAGATTCAGGATGAGTGAAGCAGCGGCGAGTGAGGTGGATCAGCGCGCCGCCTTGACCAGGAAGGTGGCGCTGGCCAGCGGCTCCCCGTCAGGTACGGACTTGACCACGGCCCGGTAGCTGCCGGGGACGAACAGGTTGGCCTGATCGCGGCCGATCCACCCGTGCGCCCAGCCCTGCGCTGCTTCCAGGGTGATCTCGCGGCTGGCCGAGGATATCGCTTGGCCGTGGAACTGCCATTCAATCCTCACCACACTACCCGGCTCGGCATTGCTGAACTTGAAGGCCAAATAGACCCTCTGATCATCGCTGGCGAAGGCCGTCTGCGGGCCTTGGGGTTCGCCGGACTTGGTGACACCGCGGCAGATGGTCGCATCCGTGACCCGCACACCGACGCCCTGAGGCACCGGCTGGCTCAGAATCTTGTCGGGGTCCTGCACCACCACGAAGCTGCTTTCGCGCACCACGTCCTCGGCGGTGCTGACCGTGACTTCATAGATGCCCTTGGCGAAGCCTGCCTCGGAGGGCGCTTGCATGATGGCGTAGCCCACCGCCGCGCCGTTGCTGATCTTGCCGACGAACTCCTCCGCCACTATCTGCCCCTGCGCCTCGCCGTTATACGACCAGCTCCCCGACAGGCTGCGGATATCCTTCACCCCCGGCAGGCGGAAGTGACAGTAGATGATCTTGACTCCGGCAGGCAGCATATCGGGAGTTCTCGGCGGCGGGGTCACGCTCGTGGCGAATACCAGGCCGGCGCGGATCGGCTCGGCCGTCGGCCCCGAGGCCGCGCCGGGACCTGCCTGGTCAGGGCCCCCCGGCGGGGTGCGCTGTCCAACCGCCAGCGCCAGCACCGCTCCCAGGCCAAAGCCCAACAGCACCAAGGCCAGGTACCAGCCGGGCCGCCGCCGGCTCTGGTACCCACCTACGGCAGCCAGCAGGTTGGGGTCAGTGTACCCCTCGCCGGGCTTGCCCTCGGTCTGCTGCTCCTGCTCCCGCCTGCTCACTCTTCAGCACCCTCTCCAGACGCTTGCTCCTCTATTCTAAAACACCACTGGTAAGCCCACAGTTCCGTATTGCTGTGCAGCTCCAGCAGGTACCTGCCCGTCGCCACCTGCCGGTCGGGTGCCCACCGGTATCTTAGGAAGCGCGTCGCGCCGGCCGCGACCGCCTCGGGAACCGCCAGCGCCTGCTGCCACAACTGCCGGTTGTCGGAATCGGCCAGGCTCAAATACACCTTCGCGGTCGGCGGCAGCTCAATGCCATGCTCGGTATGATTGCTCAGCTCCACCTCAATCAGCACCGGCTCGCCCGGGCGGTAGCCGGCCCGCGCGGTGCTCACCACACAGCTCAGTCCGGCCAGCCCCGCCGGTTGCTGGATTTGCAGAAGGTCCAGGTACAGAGTCGCAGCCTTCGACATCCGCACTATTGCGACAACTTCCACGCGATAGCCGCACGGGAGCCCCAGAGGTAGCCGCGGTGCCGCCGCGGCCGCCCCGGTCTCGCCGAACACGCAGGGCATCAGCTCGTAGCGGTCGCGCAGCCGCCAGTCGCTCTGTCCGGCCGGCGGCGGCCCGGCGTATTCCCCAAGCACCCGCACGCAGCGCCCCAGGTATTGGAAGGGATCGTCCTTGAGCTGGCGGACCGTCACACTGACCGGGAAGCGGCGGCGGGTCTGCAGTCGCAGCGATTTACTTTCAGCGTCCCACTGCATCCCCATCCCGATCAGCTTGAAGAAGCCGGCGGGCAGGTAGAGAGTGCCATTGAGCTGACGGGGCGGGTCGTCGAGGGTTCTGCTCTGCTCGCCGAGGCTGACTTGGCCGCTGTCCAGACGAATGGTTGCGGTCGGCCCGTGACCGCTGACTACCAGGCAGTTGCGCTCGGCCAGATACTCAACCCGGCAGTCGGCCGCGACCAGCACCGACCGGGCCGGCACCCAGGCTCGGCCCTGCGCCACGAAGGCCGGCTGCGGCAGGCCGATCTGCAGCCCATTAAGTAGCAAGATCACAGCCACTGCGCCGGCGGGCATTCTCCTGCCTCCATTGTAGCGGCCAACTGCCCCCCACCTCTCTGCATCTCACTCACGGCAGCGGCGGGCCGATTAGCGGCATCCCGCCCATGTAAGGCCGCAGAACTTCGGGCACTTCCACCGTCCCATCCGCCTGCTGATAGTGCTCCAGGATCGCCGCCACGGTACGACCGGTTGCCAGACCCGAGCCGTTCATCGTGTGGACGAACTCCGGCTTGGCCTCCGGCTCGGGACGATAGCGGGTATTGCAGCGCCGCGCCTGGTAATCACCGTACTGGCTCCACGAGCCGATCTCGACCCAACTCTGCATCCCCGGCATCCACACTTCCGGATCGAAGGTCTGACGCGGCTGAGCGCCCAGGTCCCCGGTACACAGCGCCACCACGCGATAGGTCAAGCCCAGCGCCTGCAGAATCGCTTCGGCGTCGCTCATCAGTTTGTGCAGCTCTGCATCGGCGGTCTCCGGCGTCACGAACTTCATCAGCTCGACCTTGTGGAACTGGTGCAAGCGGATCATGCCGCGCGATTCGCGGCCGGCGGCTCCGGCCTCCCGCCGGAAGCAGGCGGTATATGCGCAGTAGTGCTTGGGCAGGTCCTCCGCCGCCAGAATCTCGCCCTGGTGCATGTTCGTCAGCGGCACCTCGGCGGTGGGGATCATGTAATAGCCGTCTTCGGTCTTGAACAGGTCGGCCTCAAACTTGGGCAGGTTGGCGGTGCCGATTAGCGAGGTGGCATTGGCCAGATATGGGGGGGAGACCTCGGTATAACCGTGCTTGCGGGTGTGAGTGTCGAGCATGAAGTTAATCAGGGCGCGTTCCAGCAGGGCCCCGGCGCCGATATTGGTGATAAAGCGCGCGCCGGCCATCCGCGCCGCGCCCTCGAAGTCTAGAATCTGCAGCCGCGTGCCGAGCTCCCAGTGGGGCAGAGGCTCGAAGTCGTAGCGGCGCGGCTCGCCCCACTCGCTGACTACGAGATTGTCGCTGTCATCCTTGCCAATCGGGACCGCAGCCAACGGGATATTAGGAATCTCCAGCATCATCTGCTCGAACTCGGCCTCGACCTCCGCCAGCTCGGCCTCCATACCGCCGATTTGGTCCTTAAGCTGGCCGACCTCGGCCTTGAGCGCTTCGGCAGCGCCGCCGTCACGGATGATCTGGCCAATCTGCTGGGAGAGTTCATTGCGCCGGGCGCGAAGCTGCTCAACTTCCAGCAACTCCCGGCGCTGTTGGTCCAGCTCGATCAGCCGGTCGAGGTCGAAGTCCGACCCCCGCTTGGCGAGAGCCTCGCGGATCATCTCAGGTTCTTCCCTGAGCAGGTTGCGGTCAATCATTGCACTGCACGCTCCTTCGACGCGGCGGCCGAGGGCTTTGATCCGGCGACGGCCCACCCCCGGCTTCCGGATGCCACTATAAGCGAAATGCCGTAAAGGGGCAAGCCGGAGCGAGCCGGCGGGCCCCAGGGGAGCCATCGGAAAGCTCCGCCGGCGCCTTGACGCTGCCTGGCATATTGCATCCCGAGCGCCAATCTGTTAGAATTGTCCCACGCGCCAGAGGGGAGTAGCAGAGCGGCCTGCAGCCGCTGCGGGAAGACCAACACCACGAAGAAACTCTTCTGGTCTCCCGACCGGTCGTGCCTCGGGTGTCAGACCTTTGGCCATACGCAATGACTGCGTGTGGCGAGAGTACGGCTGCACGCTCGGAGGAGAGACTGCTGGTGCGTAAGCCGGTTTTCCCCATATTTGTGGCTGCCTTCGTGACCCTGCCCGGAATTACGGCTGTCGTGATCCACGCGGAACTGTCGGCCCCGCTGACTGCTCTGCTGGCGGGCGGTTCGATTATGGCCGCGGCCTTCCTGCTGGTATGGGCCTGCGACGCCGCCCAGGCGGACGTATCGCAAGGCTTGGCCCTGGCCGCCGTCGCCCTGATCGCGGTGCTGCCCGAGTACGCCGTGGACATGTACTTCACCTGGCAGGCCGGTAAGTTCCCGGAGGCCGACTACTCCCAATACGCCATCGCCAACATGACCGGCGCCAACCGTCTGATCATCGGCGTCGCCTGGGCGCTGGTGGCGATCATCTTCTGGGTCAAGACCCGCCGCCAAGTGGTACTGGATGAAGAGCGCCGCCTGGAAGTGCGCTTCCTGGCTGTCGCCACCCTCTACGCCTTGCTGATACCGCTCAAGGGAACCCTGGCCTGGTACGACGGCATCGTCTTCCTCGGGATATTCACCTGGTACATAGTGCTGGCGGCCCGACGCCCCCAATGCGAACCGGAGGCCAGAGGGCCGGGCGCTTACCTCTGCAGCCTGCCCTGTGCCACCCGCCGCGTCTGGACCATCCTGCTCTTCGTCTTCGCGGCAGCCACCATCGTCGCCAACGCCGAACACTTCTGCGAAGGCCTGGTCGGCACCGGCAAGGCCTTCGGCATCAACGAGTTCTTGCTGGTCCAGTGGCTCGCCCCGCTGGCCTCCGAGGCGCCCGAGTTCGTGGTGGCGATCCTCTTCGCCCTGCGCGCCGAGGCCGGACTGGCTCTGGGCAGCCTGCTGTCAGCGAAGCTTAACCAGTGGACC
Source organism: uncultured Armatimonadia bacterium (assembly GCA_964390495.1). Classification (GTDB taxonomy): domain Bacteria; phylum Armatimonadota; class Zipacnadia; order Zipacnadales; family UBA11051; genus UBA11051. The sequence goes on along the minus strand of CAYMIN010000006.1, from coordinate 168,741 downwards.
CTACTCGTCGGCATGATCCCGGGCGTGTTCGCCGTCTCGGCCGGTACTCTCCAACACCCTCTGCCGATGGGCCACTTCCAGATGCAGGAGATCTTCCTCACCGCCGCCCAGTCGCTACTGGCCGTCGTGATCCTCTCCACCCTGCGGCTCTCCATCGGCCAGGCGGCGCTGCTGTTTGCTCTGTTCGCCGGGCAGTTGGTCGCTCCCGAAGTTGTCGAGGCCTGCTGTGGCGGGCAGGTGATGGGCTTGCACAGCGAGCAGATGCACGTGCTGTTCGCCTTCTTCTATCTGATGGCTGTCTTCACCCTGCTGGTGGATCAGCCTCAACGCCTCAGGCATCTGTTCTTGTCGCGCCGGCTGGAGGCACGGCAAGAGCCAACAGACTACCCGCGCCTGTGACGTGGGCAAAGCCACAGGTTCCGGCATATCCGCCTCAGCCCTTGATCACCGCCAGGGGCCGCAGCCGCGCTACCCGTCTCGATATGCCGGCACCGTGGCAGACGGCCACCACCTCGTCAACATCCTTATACGCTTCCGGGGCCTCCTCGGCCAGGGTCTTCTTGCCGACCGCGCGGACCACAATCCCCTGTTGGGTCAGCTTGGCCCGCACCTCATCGCTGTGCTGCCGGCGCAGCGCGGCCTTGCGGCTCATCCGCCGGCCCGCCCCGTGGCAGGTCGAGCCCCAGCTCTGCTCCATCGCGCCGGCGGTGCCTACCAGCAGATGCGACGCCGTCCCCATGTCGCCCGGCACCAGCACCGGCTGGCCGTACTCGCGGTAGTCCTCAGGCAGCTCCGGATGCCCCGGCCCAAACGCCCGCGTCGCGCCCTTGCGGTGTACGCACAGCTCTTTCTGCGCCCCATTTACCTGATGCGTCTCGAACTTGGCCACATTATGCGCCACATCATATACCAGCCGCAGCCCGAGCTGTTTGCTGCCGGCCCGCAGCACCTGCTCAAAGCCTGCGCGCACCTGGTGGGTGATCGCCTGACGGTTGGCCCAGGCGTAGTTGGCGGCTGCGGCCATCGCTGCATAGTAGGTGCGCCCCTCCGGCGAATCCACCGGCGCGCAGGCTAGCTGGCGGTCGCGCAGCTCGATGCCGTACTTCGCGGCGGCCTTGAGCATCACCCCGATTGCGTCATCGCACACCTGGTGCCCCAGACCGCGCGAGCCGCAGTGGATCATCACACACACCTGGTTCACCTGCTCGAGGCCGAAGGCGGCGGCCACCTGCTGGTCATCTATCCAGTCAACCACCTGGATTTCGAGGAAGTGATTGCCGGAGCCGAGTGTGCCCAGTTGCGGACCGCCGCGCTCCAGGGCCCGCGAGCTCAGCGCCGAGGCCTCCGCTCCGGGCAGACAGCCGCCGGCCTCGGTGTGCTCCAGGTCACCCTCGCTGCCGTAGCCCTGCGCCACCGCCCAGCGCGCGCCTTGATTGAGCACGGCCTCCAGTTGCTGCCGGCCCAGCTTGAACGAGCCGCTCTTGCCCACGCCGGCGGGAACGCTGCCGAAGATGTGCCCGCTCAAGTCCTCCAGCTTGTCCGCGACATCCTCTCTGGTCAGATCGCTGCGTAGCAGCCGCACACCGCAGTTGATGTCATAGCCCACGCCGCCGGGTGAGATGACGCCCTCATGGATGTCGAAGGCCGCCACCCCGCCGATTGGGAAGCCGTAGCCCATGTGACAGTCAGGCATCGCCAGCGACTTGCCGACGATCCCGGGCAAGCTGGCGACATTGGCGACCTGCTGGAGCGTCGGGTCGTCGCGCAGGTCCTGAATCAGCTTGTCATCGGCAAAGATCAGCCCGTCGGTACGCATGCCCAGACTCTGGTCCTGCGGCACCAGCCAGCGGTACCCATCGAGTTGCCGGAGTTGTATCTGGGCCAAGCCTCTCACTCCTTTGTCCGTTTTGCCGCTCCACTGCCCACCGCGGTGGCACAGGCGCTGCAATACGGGCCGATTTCATTGTGCAGGGCCCCACAGATGGTGCAACTGCGGTAGCCCCGCTGTTGCTTCAGACGCCGCCGCTTGAGGTCGTTGGCTACCGCCCTCAGGAAGCGTTGGCGGAGTTTCTCATCGGTGATTTCACCGGCAACCGCCCGGCAGAAGGCCATTTCCTCTTCACCTAGAACCACTTCCTCAAGTTCAGCCTCACTGATCGCGACCTGCATCGGCCGCTTCAACTGGGCGGCGATCAGGCCGGCGGCACGGCCCGCGCTGGAGGCCCGGATGCTCTTGACGAAGCTGCCGTCGAGCCGTTCGTTGAGCCGGCTGACGATCTCGGCCTGGTCCATCTGTAACTGTTGAGCGGTGGCCGGCGCATCACAAAGCACCCGTGCCTCACCGTCCTCCACGCCCAGAATCTGCGTCTTGCGAGCATACCACGGCCCCACCACTTGCGGCCACAGCTCGATACACAGCCGCGAGGTGCCCCGCTGCAGATTGCCGGTCGAGGCCAGGTAGTCGTTCAGCGCCCGCTGCAGCGGCCCCAACTTGCCGTCCCGGTTGCCCAAGTTCCTGAACCGTCTCAACTGTCTCTACCTTATTGCCTGGCCGCCGCGCGGTGTTATCTGCTCGACCTTGCCATCCACCACGCCGAAGAACTCGGCATCGGTGCGCGCGGCCAGAGTTTCGTTCAGCACCGGACTGGTGACGATCAGCCCCTGCAGGTCCTCAACCAGCTCCAGGACACGGTCGCCGCGGCTGATGTCCAACTCCGAGAGGCAGTCATCCAGCAGCAGAAGCGGCGGCTCCTCCCGCCAGGCCCTCACCACCTGCGCCTGGGCCAGCTTCAGGCTCAAAGCCGCGGTGCGCTGCTGGCCCTGCGAGCCGTACCTGCGCAGAGCCGCACCGTTGACCGCCATCGCGAAGTCGTCACGGTGTACCCCGACGGTGGTATAGCCGTACTCGATATCGCGGGCCTCGTTCCGGGCCAGCAGCTCGGCGAACCGCTCCCTGCCCATCTCCTGGTCATCGCTGTCGGCCAGGTCGCCCTGATAGCGAAGCTCCAGCCGCTCCCCACCGGCGGTGAGACCCTCGTGCACTGTGCCGGCGGCCTCGCTCAGCGTCGCGGTCAACTCCTGGCGATCAGCGGCCAGAGCCGCTCCCGTCTCGATAAGCTGTGTGTCCCACGGGCCCAAGCTGCTGCGGGAGGCCTCGGCGTGGCGGATCAATTTTAGCACTTCATTGCGCTGGCGCAAAGCCCTGCGATAGCGCTGCAAGTCGTCGAGATAGCGCGGCCGCAACTGCGCCGTCGCCACATTGAGGAATCTGCGCCGGTAGCCTGGCGACCCCTTCACGATATTGAGGTCTTCGCTCGAGAACATCACCACCGGCACCCGCCCGATCATCTGCGAGACGCTAGTGATAGCGGTCCCGTCCAGCTTGACCTGCTTGGCCGTGGGGGTCTCTTCGGCGGCCCCGGCGGGCTCGCCGGGCAGGACGATCGAGATGCTGGTTGTCTGCTGCTGCGTGGAGGTAAACTGCCCCTGCAGGCGGCTGCAAGGGGCACCGCAGCGGACCAATTCGCGGTCCCGGTGCGTGCGGGGCGACTTGGTAGTGGCCAGTAGGTGGATGGCTTCGAGTAGGCTGGTCTTGCCGGACGCATTGGGGCCGACGACTATCGTCAGCCCCTGCGAGAACTCCATCTGCAGCTCCGGATAGATGCGGAAGTCCTCCAGAGCGAGCTTGGTAATGTGCAATCCCGGCGCCTCACATGATCTGCATGGGCATTAGGACATACAGGTAGTTCTCATCATCCGCGGGGCGCAGCAAGCCGGAGTTGAGCGGCCCGGACAGCTCCATCAGCAAGGCCTCGCTCTCAACTGCCTCCAGCATATCCAGCAGGTATTCGGCGTTGAAGGCGATTTCGGCATCATCGCCCTCCATCGAGATATCCAGCGTCTCCTCCGCCTCGCCGACATCCTGGCTCTTGGCGCTGATTGTCATGGTATCGCCCTTGGCCCGCAGCACTACGCGGTAAGCGTCCTGCCTGGCCACCACCAGGGCGCGGTCGAGAGCACTCGCAAGTTCGTCGCACTTCACAGTTATCTTCTTATCGCCACCGGTTGGGATCACTTTCGGGTAATTGACAAACTGCCCGTCAATTAGCCGCGAACCAATCACCGTCGCCCCGACGACGAACTCAACCTGATTCTGCGAGATACGGATCTCGGCCTCGTCCTCGGCATCGGGATCCAGTATCCGCTGCAGCTCGACCAATGCCCGCCGCGAAATAATCGCCTCCTGATCCCGCTCCACCTCGGCCCCCAGTAGCGTCTCATACAGCGCCAGGCGATAGGTATCGGTCGCCACCGTCTCCAGCTTCTTACCCGATATTTTCAGCAGCGTGCCGGTCAGGATCGGCCGGGTCTCATCGGTGGAGGTGGCGAATACGGTACGGTTGAGGATCCCCAGCAGGTCGCCCTGCGCCATCGAGAAGCTGGTCGGATCATCAAGCTCGGGCAACTGCTGGAAGTCGTCAGCCGGCAGCCCGCGAATGTCAAACTCGGAGTGCGCCCCGCAGATCTTCAGGGAATTGCTCTCATCCGCGGTCAGGGTCACTGACCCGGGGGCCAGTCTCCCGGCCAGCTCCGTCAGCACCCGTGCCGGCACCGTGATACTGCCTGCCTCAGCCGCCGCGACCGGCATCGTAGTCCTGACCCCGATAAACTCTACATCGGTAGCTACCAGGATCAAGGTGTCGTCAGTCGCCTGCAGAAGGATATTGTTCTGGATCGGCTGAGTGCTGCGGCCGGACACACCCCGCGATACAAGCTGCACCTTCTCATATAACGCCTGCTGCTCACAGGTAACGCTGAACATGCCGAAACTACCTCCCTTGGATGCTTGCCCTGCGACGCTCGCAATGCCATCAAAGCTTACCGAACCAACTTCAACCGCACATACCGACAGCCCGACACTCGGGCCTGTCGGCTCTCAGAACTTACTCAACCGTCTATTTCTTCGCGTAACAGCAATATGCCTGCTTGTCCAGCTTGCAGGCATCATATACAGCATCAGATGAAGCCTGGTAGAACTATGTACGGCTTTCGACTGCGTAATTGTACATGTTTTGTCCCGCACTTGTCCACTATTCCTGTGCATTTCCCCGCTACTGACAATCAGATTCGTCTCTCCGAGGTGTCCCTCATCCGGATTCAACCAACTAAGCTCCTACGCGAAGCTCGGGCTTTCCAGCCCCAGTAAGCACCGGCAAGCCCTAAGCTGAACACATACACCAGCCCGACTCACTGGCTGTTGTCATCTACTACAATGGCTTAGGGAGCTTTGCTCTCGGTTGCATGATTCGTACGGATATGTGGATTATCCCCAGGCTGTAGTAGTACTAAATTGTATATTAGAGGCTAGTAGTACTAGTAGTAGGGGCGTGGATTTCGTGGAAAAGTGCCCGCAGGTCAAGCCCACCAGGGCCTCGTCGTGTTAATAAGGCTGCGGAAAGACTGAAGACCTTGTCCACACTGTCCACACACCGGGCAGTTGCCCACATTTTCCTCAATCTTTCCCACGGGTTGTCTTCAGGGAATGCGACAGCATGATTGCGGCGCGTGTCAACTGGGCGTCAGGGTTGGCGAGGGAGCCTCAGAGAATCGTCGCCGGTGGTGCAGCAGCAATGCTGAGCGCGAGGTAAGCCGTGCGCCAGGTGGGCTTGATTGGCAAACGAGACTGGAAGCCAGTGCGGCTGGGCGGGCCAACCTGCGGCCCAGTCAATCAGCGCGCCTCGCCTCCTCTTTCTGTTCGCACAGCCATTCGCCGTAGGCGCAGCAGGCCAGGATCAACAACTGCACGAAGGCGTAGAGGAATACTGCTCCGGCCAGGCCAGCCACGCCGTAGGCTCCCAGCACCAGAGCCAGGGAGAAGGTCGGATGCCCAGTCCCTGAAGTCAGGGCCAAAACTACGACCGCCAGGGCCGAGCCCAGCACATACACGAATACCAGGTAGCGCAGGGCCTTGTACAGATACGTCGCCGCTGCGAAGAACTTCTGGCGGTACGATTCGTCGCTATTGCCGTTCGGTCGTGCCATTTCATCAACCTCGACTCTTGGTTAACATGCCGCATCGCTGCTACGGTCACCGTTACATTTGCCTGATTATAGCAGATTGAGCAACCTTCCTGCTCAAGATTGGAACAAGAACCACTAAAGTAGTATAATGACCCCCAGTAAGCAAGCTGATGACACCGCTGTGAAGGTGTTGATTTGATGACGCCAACAGATACCGCAGAGCTAGCTCAAAAAGTAGAGCGGCTGAAACGTGACAAGCGCGCGGTGATTTTGGGGCACAATTACCAGATCCCCGAGGTTCAGGACATTGCGGACTACCTCGGCGACTCGCTGGAGCTTTCGCGGATCGCAGCCGGAACCGACGCCGAGGTCATTGTTTTCTGCGGCGTGCATTTCATGGCCGAGACCGCCAAGCTGCTCTCTCCGGCAAAGACCGTGCTGCTACCCGACAAGGACGCCGGCTGCCCGATGGCCGATATGGTGACCCCCGAGGCCTTGCGCGAGTTCAAAAAGCAGCATCCCGGCGCGCCGGTGGTCGCCTACGTCAATACCTCGGCGGCGACCAAGGCCGAGAGCGACATCTGTTGCACCTCGGCCAATGCCGTGGAGATAGTGGAGAGCCTGGAGGCCGACCAGGTCATCTTCATCCCCGACCGGCATCTGGGAAGCTGGGTGCAGGAGCATACCGCCAAGCGCATCATCCTCTGGGACGGCTACTGTGCCACCCATGTGCGCATCTCGGCCCAAATGCTCCAAGACGGCAAGCAGAAGTATCCCGAGGCGGTGGTGATGGTACACCCGGAGGTCCCTGCGGAGGTGCGCCGCTATGCCGACGCGGTGCTCTCCACCGGCGGTATGGTGCGTTATGCCCGCGAGACCGAGGCCCAGGACATAATCGTCGGCACCGAATACGACATGGCCTATCGCCTCCAGAAAGAGAACCCGGACAAGACCTTCCACATCATCCGCGGTGCGGTCTGCCCGAACATGAAGAAGATAACCCTACCCAAGGTCGCCGCGGCCCTGGAGAAGATGCAGTACCGCATCGAGATACCCCAGGACATCGCCGCCAGAGCTCGTGAGGCAGTCGAGCGGATGCTGCAAGTCGGCAACTAACCGGCCCGGGGGCGCGTCACAGCTAAAGGGTCTCTGATAACCCGCGATGGGGGACTGTCCCCTGGTTAGAAGGCAACGGCGTCTTACCAGCTCGTGAGTCTCGGCAAACTGAGTTCTGAGGCTGCTGCTAGCCTCGGCGATATCCCAAGAGGAGGGATAGGAATGTTGCAGAAAACGTGTGCGTCATTGCTTACGGCGGTACTGGTGGCAGCCGCGCTGCTTGCTGCCACGAGCGCTCCGGCCCAGGGTCCCACCGACCCGGCCAATCTGGTGTATCCTGAGGGCACGCGCTTCCCGCTGGGGCTCTACTCCATCGGCAACAGCGAGGCGCTGGCGGAGGCCGCCGAGGCCGGCTGGACCCTCGGCCACACTTACGGCTTCAAGCCGGATTACCTCGACCTCACCAAGCAGGCCGGCTGGCTGGCCCTGGCTCACCTCACCGGCAAGACCAAGGTAGAGGTTTCTCCGGAGAAACCAGCCACTACCGCAGACGCAGCCAAGACGGACCCGCAGGCCGGCAAGGCGCAAGCTGCCAATGCCGAGGAAGCCGGCGACACCGGCGAGAAAGCCAAGCTCGAAGACAGACCCCAAACCGAAGAAGAGGCCGGGGCCACTATCGCGGCGCTGGCAGCTTATGACAACCTCGCCTGGTGGGATTTCCCCGAGGAGCTGCGCTACTGGTATGAGAATGAGTATGACCTGGTCAAGAACCTGAGCGCCTGGACCCGCCAGCATGATCCCCGCCAGCGCCCCAACTACATGTACCAGCCCGGCCACTCCTCCGCCGAGCGCGTCGCCAAGTATGTTCCCTATCTCGACATCATCGGCGCCGGCACCTACACCGAGTACACTCACCAGCCGCGCGCCTGGGTGCGTTGGCGCACCGAGGAATGTATCAAGGGCATCGCGCTGGCCGGCTGCGAGATCGGGCCTGATTACAAAAACGGCCAGAAGACCCCTATCGGCATCCCGATGCTGTTTTACGACAAGCGCGACATCTTCGACGTAATCACGCCGGCGGAGGCTCACCACGACTTCTGGTCCTGCCTGGCCTCCGGCGCCAAGGGCATACTGGTCTTCTCCTATTGGCACAAGCGCGACCTGGCAATTCTCCAGAAGACCTGGGAGCATGGCTACAAGCGGGCCGCGGCCAACCTGATGAGCGATGGCAAGCTCGACCAGGCGATCCTGTTTGGTGAAGACGTCGCGCTGCAAGTGGAGATCACCAAGGGTTCGCCCCGGACCGTCGCCTTCCGGCCCTACGGGGTGGAGGAGGACATCTCCTACCCGTCGGTCAACGTTCTCGCGAAGGCTTACGAGGGCACGCTGTATGTCATTGCCGTCAGCTCGCAAGAGCGGCCCGTCACCGCCACAATCAGCGGCTTGCCGGCGGGGCTCGGCGAACTTGAGGTGCTTTTCGAGGACCGGCCTGAGGCTCAGGGCGGCAACAAGGTCGCCGTGACCGACGGCGCGGTCGAGGACAGCTTCGGGTGGCTGGGAGTGCACGTGTATAGGGCAGCGATGCCGTAATAGGCGCAGCGCAACATCCTGGGAGCAGGAATCCCTATCCGGCTGGCGAAAACCTATGTGGTTGACTGCGGCGCAGCCAGGCCCGCCTTCCTCACTCTGGACCACACTAACCACCGCGACTGTCTAGCCAGGAGACGGCAAATGGCCGAGATCAATCTAACTCAGGCGGAGGCCGATGCACTAATTGCGATGGAGAAGCAGCGTGCAGATGACGAGTATAGACACTACCCCGAGACCGGCGGTTCGGTGTGTGTCCCGCTAGTGTCTGCGGACAGACGGGAAAACTTCCTGCTGGATATCGAGCGAGGCGCGATTGACGTAGCCAGAATCAAGTACCAGAACCGTGCTCGACAGGTAGTTGTGCTTTACCGCCTGGAGCTAGGAGGGCCGACGCACCGCAATCCCGACGGCCAGGACATTCCTACGCCGCATCTCCATTACTATGTCGAAGGCTACGGCGACAAGTGGGCAAGGGCTGTTACTGAAACTGATTTCCCTGACATTGCCGATGCTTGGGCGACGCTACACGCCTTCATGCGCTTGTGCAATATTACACGCCTCCCCAACATTGTTCGTCAGGAGACGCTATTCTGATGATCACCGAGATTGAGCTTCTCTTGGACCAATACGTTGACTGGCTCAAAGACAAGACCAACCTTCGCCAGGTCAACGATGATTGGGTGGAGATTACCACCCCTTACCTCGATCGCCACAACGACTATCTCCAAATCTATGCCAAGAGAACCGCGCAGGGATACATGCTCACTGATGATGGTTACGTTCTCCGGGACCTCAAGCTCTCCGGGTGCAGTCTGGACACGAAGAAACGCCAGGACCTTCTGCGCCTCACCTTGAATGGCTTCGGAGTCCAGCTCAATAGCGAGGCGTTGCAGGTCACAGCATCCTCCGATGACTTCGCACTGAAGAAGCATAGTCTGGTTCAGGCGATGCTCGCAGTCAATGACCTCTTCTATCTGGCTGTACCGATGGTAGCCAGCGTCTTCCTCGAAGACGTGACCTCATGGCTCGATCTGCACGCTATCCGCTACACGCCTCGTGTGAAGTTTACCGGCAAGACGGGATATGACTATGTCTTCGACTTCGTGATACCGAAATCTCGTCGTTATCCCGAGCGCATCGTCCAAACCATCAATGTTCCGACACGTCCCAGAGTTCAGTACCTGGTGCTACAGTGGTTTGATACTCGTGATGTTCGGCCTCCCGATTCTCAGATGTTTGCATTCCTTAACGATGCTGAGGCTGCTATTGCAGCCCCGCTGTTGGACGCATTGCGCAACTACGATGTTCGTCCTGTGCCTTGGACGGAACGAGAAAGTATCAAGGATGAATTGGCGGCTTAACGTACTCGCCGAGACCGCGCATCCAGGCCCAGAGTAATACTTGCTGACAATAATCCGCGCCAGATCCTCAGCCCCGCCCTGCGGCTGAAGTGGCGGGGCTTTCCTTCTGCAAGAGGCCTCACCCGCGACCAGGGCAAATGGCTTCACCCAGACGCTCGGTCTTACCGGGCAACCCACCCCATGATTGGGAGGGCAACGATGAGCAACCTAGCTTATCTCGGCTTGGCACTCTTACTTGTGAGCGTACCGCTGTTGGCCGCGCCGCAGGTCAGCAAGCAGGACGGCCTCTACATCCTGGAAAACGACCTGCTACGCGCCGAAGTCAAATACTCCGAGCTTTACCGCGTTACCTACAAGCCCACCGGCCATGAGCTGATGTCTCCGGGCTGGCACGGTGTCATCAACCTCTGCGGCAAATCGCCGGTGCCGGGCAAAGAGGAACCTACCTGGCTGTTTCAAGATTCGCTGGGCCGGAACCGCAAGTACGAGATCGCAGCCCCCGCCGACCAGGCCACCCTCATCGTCAACTTCGACTGGGTCGCCAGGCCCGGCGACCAGCCGCCTTACTATGCCGTCGAGCAGAAGCTGACGATATTCGATGACAAACCCTACCTGCGGGTGCGCTATCACATCGTCGCCAAGCAGCCGCCGGACCCGCCTCCGGCCAGCTTCATGGTGCAGTCCTCGGGCACCCAGGGCACCCATTTCATCGAGCCGGACGGACAGTTGCGCGTGGAGGCGCTAGGCGAGGCCCGCCTGGCCGGTATGCGCACCGACCCCAACAGCTACTGGTTCGCCTTCTGGGATCGGCCCACCGGGCACTATACTGCCTTCCTGCGTCCCGGCCAGACCGACCCGACGCGCTGCATGTTCTACAAGGCCTCCTGGTATGTATCGCGCTGGGCCGAGCCTTTCCTCGGTAAGCCCGGCCAGACCCATGCCGAAGAGCTGTGGATTATCGCCGGCAGGATTGACGGTGACGACCCCGCGCCGATTGCCCAGGCAGCCCAATCCGGATATGCCTTCGCCGAATCTCACCAGCCGATAATGGCCACCCTGCAAAGCCCCTTTGTCACCCATGAGGAGCTGGTGGCACAGAGCAAGCACCTACGCGCCGACGGCAAGGGCGACCACATCGTATTCAAGAACGAGCGGCTCTATGTGGACGGCAAGCCGTTTCTGCTTTTCGCGCCCTGGGGCGCGATTCGCGACTGGTTCGCCACGCAGAAGAAGTACCACCTGACCGGCATCTTCGGCGGCATCGGTTCCGCCGACGCCGCCGCCGAGCATGGCCTCAAGTTCGTGCCCTCCGCGCTGGAATGGCCCAAGAAACGCGGCCAAGAGCTGGAGGAACATATCAGGAACTATGTTGACCATCCCGCGATTATCGCCTGGTTTTTGCAGGACGATTTCGCCGGCGACCTCTCGATGCTGGCCAACATCGAGCAGATCCGCAAGGTGGACACCCATCGCCCGACGGTCGCTGATGTTGTCGGCTATGATGCCAGTCGCCGGCGGGCCAGCGCCTTTGTGGACATCTGCTCCCCCTACACCTATCCGGCCCCGATTCACACCTACCACTGGTACGCCGACTATCTCGAGCATGACCAGAGAATTATGGACCGCCAGTTCAACTGGACCTGTCCCCAGGCGCGCAGCTATTCCCACTTCGCCGTCACCGGCCAGTCCACCGATTATTACATAGAGTACCCCACCGCCGCCCAGATGCGCTTGCAGACTTACCTCGGCCTGGCCCACGGTATCCGCGGCTTCATGTATTGGCCGGTGGGGGGCCTGGTTGACTACAAGCTCTCCGAGTTGGGCATCCTCTGCCTGGAGGTCGAGCCGCTGACCGATCTGATCGTCGAGGCCGACAAGAACTGCGCCGCCGCCTCCGCCGACAACGACCAGATCGAGGTGCAGCGGATTGATTGGGGCCGGCACACGCTGCTGTTTCTGCTCAACTATCGCGACAAGTCCGAGCGCTGGCCGACCGGCGAGCCGGCGCGCAAGTTCCGGGTCACGGTCAAGGCCATGCCGCCGGAGGCCAAGCCCTATAGCATGACCTTCGATCAGGACCTGCAAATCGCTCGGCCACGGCGGTCCGGAGAAGATTTGCAGTTCGAGGTCTCGGGCCTGGACGTGGCGGCGATGGTGCTGGTGACCGCCGATGCCGCCTACGCCGCCGACCTGCAACGCGCCTGCGACCAAAGGGAGCCGGAGGCCATCGAGTTCGCCACTACTACCAACCAGTACATGGCCGGCAAGGTTCACGGGCTGCTCAGCAAGCTCGCCGGCATGAACGCACCGCTGGGACGCGGCCCTGAGCTATACAATCAGGCCGTCGCCCGCCTGGCTAGCGAGGCTACCTTCACCGGCCAGCGCCAGGTGGCCCGGCTGCTGCGCCAGGCGCTGGGTGAGGCGCTGGCTCAGGCCGACGCGCTTGCCGACTATGCGCCCCGCTACGCCCAAAACAGCCTGCTTATCAACGTCTGGAAGCTCCCGCAGTTCATGGCCAGCTTCAACTTCCCCATGCTCAAAACGGGGGCGGCGGCCAAGCTCGACCCGCCCCCGGCCATTGACCCGATGTTCTCATCCGACCCGCCCGAACCGGCCAAGCCTATCGAGGTCGGCACTATCGTTACCGGTGGCGAGGGCCGTGGCAGCCAGGGCTATGCCGCCGACCTGCAGGCCGACAGCACCTACTGCGTCTTCCTGCATAGTGGTGGCCGCGCTTTGCCCCTCTATGCTGACGAAGCGGCCTACCTGGCCGGCGCTAGCGATTTCGTCGGCTTGCCCAATGACAACCTCGCCCTGACGGTGTCGTTGTGCCGACCGGCCGCGCCGCTGCAGCTTCACTTCGCCGTCCCCAACAGCGCCACGGCGTTCGGGCTAGTGGCCGCCCAGCCGATGGCGATCGGCCAGGAGCTAACCGGCCCCGAGCTCGCCGCGGAGAGTCCGGTCGCAGTCTATGAACTACCGGCGAAGAAAGGCGACTCCTTTGAGGTCACGATGCAGGCTGCGCCGGGCTGTCGCTTTGACCTGGTGCTGTGCCAGGCCCATTCCCGTTATGGGCAGGTGCTGACCTCGAGCCGTAGCGATGGCCAGCAGCCGCTGGCCTTGCGCGGCACGCTGCCTGACGAGGGGCCGCTGACCGTGGTCGTCGAGCGCTACCAGGGCGAGGGCGGCTTCACCCTCGCCGCCGCCGCGCTAGCCGAGCAAGTGCTGCCGCAGCGGGCGGTGAACCCCTTTGCCGGCGTCAAGTTCGCCCTCTACGGCAAGGACACGAGCAACTTCCTGGCGATCCTGGCGGCTCACGGCATCGCGGGCGATCATCTTTCGGGCAAGCTTGTGGCCACCGACCTGAGCCAGTATAATGCGCTGATTCTGCTGACCAATTGTGTCATGTATGATGAAACCGATGAGCTGCAGGCCAACGCCGCCAAGCTCAAGCAGTTCGTCCATGACGGCGGCGGGCTGGTGCTTTTCCAGCAGAACGGCCGCGGCACCTGGGATTCTACGATCTTGCCTTATCCTATGGAGTTGCTGATAGGCAGCACCACAACTGCGCCGGTGCTGGCCGATGAGCGGCTCTTTACCGGAGTTAAGCCTGAGGAGTTCGTCAGCGGCGACCGTAGGGTTGTTTATTATCCTGTCAAGGTCGCCGGCACCGACGGCAACTGGCGCTACCCGGCGTATGCTGATGAGGACAGGGAGCAAGGGGCGGTTGCGGTATGCGGCTACGGTCAGGGCCGGGCGATCATCAACCAGTTCGCGGTGCTGGACCGCATTGGCGAGCCGGTGATGCGCAGTCTGATGGTGGAGACGGTGCAGTACGTGCTCCACGCAGATGATTTATGAGACGCGCAGCTCGGGCATCCAAACATCACCGCGTGGCTCGGGCATCCTGTCCGACTCGATAGGCGCGCGGCTCGGGCATCCTGCCCGACTCGATAGGCGCGCGGCTCGGGCATTCTGCCCGACTCGATAGGCGCGTAGGTCGGGCTTTCCAGCCCGACAGCGGTTGGCGTTGAAGTCCATCCAGGAAAAAGGAGACATGCAAATGCACCTTGGCCTAGTTACCTACAATCTCGCCGCCGACTGGGACCTCGAGCAACTCATCGCCGCCTGTGAAGCCACCGGCTTTGAGGGCGTCGAGTTGCGCACCACCCATGCTCACGGTGTTGAGCCGGAGCTTGACAGCCGGCAGCGCGCGGCTGTGCGCAAACGTTTTGAGGATACCGAGGTGGTGCTCTGGGGCCTCGGCAGCACCTGCGAGTACCATTCGCCCGACCCCGACGAGTTGCGCCGCAATATCCAGACCACCTGCGACTTCATTGATCTGGCCCGTGATGTCGGAGCCAGAGGCGCGAAGGTGCGGCCCAACGCCTTGCCGGAGGGCGTCCCGGTCGAGCAGACTTTGCGGCAGATCGGTGAGGCCCTGGCCGAGTGTGGCGAGTATGCCGCTGATAAGGGCGTCGCGGTCTGGCTGGAGGTGCATGGCCGCGAGACCTCGCATGTGCCCCATATCAAGACCATCATGGATATCGCCGATCACCCGCAGGTCAAGGTCTGCTGGAACAGCAATGATGCTGATGTCGTGGACGGCTCGATTGTGGACAATTTCGCGCTGGTCAAGGACCGCATCGGCTCGGTGCACATGCGCGATCTATACCTGGACTATCCGTTCCATGAGCTGTTTGCGGGGCTCAGGGCCATCAATTACGAGGGCTTCTGTCTGGCGGAGATTCAGGCCAGCGCCGACCCCGAGCGGGTCATGCGCTATTATGCCGGCCTCTGGCGCGAGATGACCGGATAGGGGAGCCGGTGGGAAGCGGCCATGGCTGTTGGCAGGGCCGTGTCGAAGCTGCGGCCGGCTTGTCCGACCGCGCTGAGGCCGGCCCAGCCGTTCAAGCTGTTTGGGCTTCCGGCCCCTCTTCGTCGTGCGGCCACAGCAGCCACACCATCAGCAGGTGGGCCAGAGCCGCGAACACCATCCCGCCAAAAAGTCCCGGCCCTGGCGGCCCACCAACACCGATGTGTCCCGTCACATACAGCAGCACAAACGCCGGCACGCTGGCAACAATGTACCGCTCACGCTGTGGCCCCAGGCTCAGGCCCGTCATCAGCCCCAGCCCGACGATGCACATCACCACCAGGCCGCCCGTCACCAGGCCGACCATGAGGTTGCGCATTGCGCCACCGTGGACCAGCACGTACACAAACATCAGACATAGGCCGGCCCCGGCCTGCCCGAAGTAGAAGCTGAAGGTCGCTGCCATTAAGTTAGCCGGCTTGCCCATCGCTGCGTGGCTACCTCTCGGTGATTATCGCATCGGGCGGACGTGTACTTGAGTTCGGCTTGCCCGTTTTGGCTTGGTCAACATCCGCGCCATTATATCACCGCAGCCCACCGCCGACAAATCATGTCTCCGGCGCACTGCCGCAAGGAATCTCCGGCACCCGCAGCGAAATATGCTGGCGTTGGCGCGTAGCGGGGAGGCGGCCCGCTTTTGGATGCTGTTTATTGAGAAGGAGTGAATATCTTGAAAACATGGAAGGTCGTTGTCACCGACTACATTGAAGACGATCTGGACTGGGAGGCCGAGCAGTTCGCCGGGATGGACAATGTGCAGTTCGAGACCTATCAGCTCAAGTTGGCGCCCAAGCAGGAGGTCATCGAGGCCTGCAAGGACGCCGACATCATCCTCGTCAACATGGTCAAGTTCGACGCCGAGGTGATTGATGCGCTGGAGAGGTGCCTGCTGATTATCCGTCACGGCGTCGGCTATGACAACGTGGATGTGGAGGCCTGCACGCGCAACCACATCCGCTTTGCCTACGAGCCGGACTACTGCGCCACCGAGGTGGCCGAGCAGGCGGTGGCGCTGATCTTCGCCTGTGCCCGCCAGCTTTTCCGCTCGCGCGCAATTCTGGAGGAATCGGCCGAGAATCAGATCTGGGATTTCTCCACCCTCCTGCCGATGCACCGCATGTTCGGTCAGACCCTGGGCATTGTCGGCTGCGGCCGTATCGGTGGCCGCGTCTATCGGATGACGAAGAACATTTTCGGCAGAACCATCGTCTGCGATCCCTATCTTGACGAGCGGCAGAAGGGCGCTCTCGGCCTCCAGGACGAGGACGTAGTCAGCTTTGACGAACTCCTGGAGCAGGCCGACATCATCACCATCCACACCCCGCTCAATGACCAGACGCGCTACATGTTCGATAAGCAGGCCTTCCAGAAGATGAAGCCGAGCGCCTACGTGGTCAATACGGCTCGGGGCGGCGTCATCAACACCGAGGACCTGGTCTGGGCGCTGGAGAACGAGCAGATCCAGGGCGCGGGGATTGATGTTTATGAGCAGGAGCCGCCGGAGCGCGATCTGAAGCTCTTTGACCTGGACCGGGCGACTTTATCGTCGCATTTGGGGTGGTGTTCGGAGGAGGCGGGCTGGACGATCCGCTACAAGATCTTGGATGACATGGTGGCGTGCATGGAGGGCCGCAAGCCGGTCAACACGGTCAACACCGAACTTGACGGGCTGCTGGAGGGCAACTACCGCGAGGTGTAAACTGCTTAAGGCAACAGTTTCAGGGCAACATCGCGGGGCTCTGCCCCGCGCCCCGCTGGGGACTGTGTCCCCAGACCCACATGAATGGAAAGGCGATGAACATGCCAAAGAACTACGATCTACCGGGACCCAAATCAAAGGAAATCCTCGACGTCCAGGACCGCTATGAGCCGAGTTGCCGCTCCAGCGCCGCGCCGGTGGTCTGGGCCGAGGCCCACGGCGCTACCGTCACCGATGTGGACGGCAATGAGTACATTGACTGGACCTCGGGGGTGCTGTGCGCCAATATCGGCCATTCCCATCCGCACTGGGTCAAGGCCATCCAGGAGCAGGTCGCCAAGGTGACGATGCCCTACGCCTATCCGACCGAGCCGCGCGCCACCTATGCTAAGCGCATCGTCGAGGCCATGCCCGACCATGCCAAGAACCTCGACACCTGCTTTCTGCTCAGCACCGGCTCCGAGGCCACCGAGGCGGCCATGCGCATTGCCAAGCGCGTCACCGGCAAGCACGAGGTCATCAGCTTCTGGGGCAGCTTTCACGGCCGCACCTGGGGCGCGATGTCCATGGCCGGCCTACGCGGGACCAAGAATCACTGGGGCCCGCTGATGCCCGGCACCATCTACGCCCCGTATCCCTATTTCTACCGCTGCCCCTTCGGCTCCAGGACCGAGCAGGAGTGCGCCGATAAGTGCATCGAATGGCTCGACCATAAGCTGCGCTATGAATCGATCGGCGATTTGGCGGCGGTCATCACCGAGCCGTACCAGGGCGGGGCCGGCTTCATCATTCCGCCGGATGGGTTCCTGAAGAAGCTGCAGGACTGGACCCACGAGCAGGGCGCGCTGTTCATTGATGACGAGATCCAGGCCTCCTTTGGCCGCACCGGCAAGATGTGGTACATGGAGCATGACCAGCTCAGCCCGGACTTCTGCTGCATCGGCAAGGGCATTGCCAACGGCATCCCGACGGCGGCGCTGCTGGGCAACCATGAGTACTTCGACGCGCTCAACAAGGGCGAGATGTCCTCGACCACCGGGGCCAATCCGGTCTCGGCGGCGGCGGCCAATGCGGTGCTGGATGTTTTCGAGCAGGAGAACCTGCTGGAGAACTGCAACACGGTCGGCGACTTCATCGCCGAAGAGATGATGAAGTTACGGGACCGCTACGAGGTCCTCGGCGATGTCCGCCACAAGGGCCTGGTGATTGGGCTGGAGTTTGTCAAGTCGAAGGCGACCAAGGAGCCGGCCCCGGACCTGACGACCGAGATCACCGAGCGGATGGCACGCAAGGGCGTCACCTGCGGGAAGGTTGGTATCTTCGGGAATGTGATTCGGGTGGCCCCGCCGCTGTGCATCACGCTGGAGCAGGCCGAGGAGAGTATCAAGTGCTTCGAGGAAGTGCTGGAGGAGCTATGAGGCTAGCGGGCCAGAGGCGCGTCGGCCTTCGACAACCTCAGTGCGCCGCTTGGCAGGCCCCTTCCGCAGGATTAACGGAGGGCCTTGAGCCGTCGGAGGGGCCGCATATGAGGCGGAAGCTCTAGCTTCCGCCGAGAATCCGGCCCAGCCGTTGTCGTTGGCTGTTACCGTCAGGAGGGGCCGAGTGCGGGATGTTTGGGGCTCCAGCCGGGCCCAGCCTTTGCCGCGCGTAGGTCGGGCTTTCTAGCCCGACAGTCGTTGCCTTTGGCGTAGCCGTTTGGAGGGCCGGCTGAGCCGGGTACCGCTGCAAAGCAGTCGCTGCAACCGGCCCGCTGGCGCACACAGTTAGGCTTGTCCAGAATCGGTTAGGAGCAACGAATCATGTCAGACGACCTGAAGAACTACCTCGCCGCCAAGCACGACGAGGTCGCGGAGATCCTCATGGACCTTATTCGCATCCCCTCGATGGCTGGTGGCGAGCGGCCCGTCGCCGAGTACCTGCATGACCGCCTGCAGGGCTTTTGCGATGAGACCGAGTACATCGAGATAACCAACGACATCAAGAATGATGTGGACTACTCGACCCCGGTGAAGGACCTCGAGTATGGCGACAGGCCGAATGTGCGGGCTGCCCAAAAAGGCTCCGGAGGCGGCAAGTCGCTGGTCTTCAATACCCATATGGATGTCGTCCCGCCGTCGGCGACAATGGAGCGGCCGTTCGACCCGCGCTTGGAGGAGGGCATCATCCATGGCCGGGGCGCCTGTGACGCCAAAGGTCAGCTTGTCACGATGTACCTGGTACTCCAGGCGATCCGCGAGTTGGAACTCGACCTCGCCGGCGATGTCATCGGCCACATGGTCATCGAGGAGGAGAATGGTGGCAACGGCACCGTGGCGATGGCGCGGACCGGGGAGCAAGCGGATGCGGCTATCGTGTTGGAGCCCTCGAACTTCGTGCTGTATCCGCAGATTCGCGGTGCGGTATGGTTTGAGGCGACCGTTTACGGGCAGTCGGGCCACTCCGGCGCGCCGGGCGGCACGGTCTCGGCGCTGATGAAGGCGCTCAAGGCCATCGAGCACTTCACTGCCTACCACGATGTTGCGCTCGCCGAGAGCCGTGGCAAGTACCCGCTCTTCGATGTATTCCCGAACCCGGCACCGCTGACCATCGGTGAGTTGCATGCGGGTGATTGGCCGGCCCAGGCACCGCAGAAGGCTGTCTTCACCGGCGTCCTCGGCATCCTGCCCGACCGCACCAAGGAGCAGGTGATGAAGGACCTCCGCGAGCTGATCAAGGGGAGCGATGACGACTGGCTGGCCGATCATTTCGAGATCGAGTTCACCTACAGGCATGATGCCTCCGTCATCGAGCCGGATCACCCGGTGGTGCAAACACTGCAGACGGCTGCCCGCGCGGTCGGTCTGGAGGGCAAGGTCTCCGCGATGACGGCGTCGTGTGATGCCTGGTGGTACAACAACCAACTCGAGATCCCGACCTGCTGGTTCGGCGCCGGCGATCTCGGTGTCGCGCACAGCAATAACGAGAACATCGCCGTCAAGGACATCCTGACCGCCGCCGAGGTGCTAGTGCGGTATCTTCAGGACTGGTGCAGCTAGAGCGCCGGCCCTATGGCATGCCGGCCTCTCAGCCCGTGTCAGGAGCCCCTCACAACTACCGCGTCGGGTACCCACTGCGTAGCAGTGGGTGAGGCTTCCAGCCCGAGTCCGCAAAGTCAGGTGAAATCATGAAGGCATTGGTAAAGACTGCAAAAGGCGTCGGCAACATAGAGCTTCGCGACGTACCCGAGCCGACTATGGCCCCCGATCAGGTGATGCTCGAGATCAAGGCGACGGGCATCTGCGGCACCGACATTCACATCCTGCACGACGCCTTCCCCTACTGGCCGCCGGTGATCATGGGCCACGAGTTCGCCGGCGAGATCATCGCGGTCGGCGACCAAGTCGAAGGCTGGCAGGTGGGCGACCGGGTCGTCGGCGAACCGCACACTCTGGCCTGCGGCAAGTGCTACTTGTGCCGCACCGGCAACATCCAGATCTGCCCCGAGAAGCGCTCGCCCGGCTGGGGCATTGACGGCGCTTTCACCAAGTACTTGCCCTATCCGCCGCATCTACTGCATCGCATCCCGGACACCATGACCTATGAGGAGGCGGCGTTGGTCGAGCCGACCGCCAACATCGTCACCGATGTATTGGAGCGGGCCAAGGTCGAGCCGGAGGATTTTGTGGTGGTACTAGGGCCGGGGCCGATTGGGCTGACGGCGGCGATGGCGGCCCGGGCCGAGGGCGCGCGCGCGGTGATGCTAGTCGGGGTCGAGGCCGACGAGCCGCTGCGGCTCAAGACCGCTCGCGAGCTCGGCATTGATCATGTGGTCAACCTCCAGCAGGAAGACCCCGTCGAGAAGTGCCTGGAGCTGACCGACGGACGCGGCGCCGATCTGCTGGTGGAGTGCTCCGGCGCGCCGCCGGCGATTGCCTCGACGCCGCAGTATATCCGCAAGCTCGGTCGCATCTGCGCGGTGGGGCTGACCGGCAAGCGCCCGGTCGAGTTCGATTGGGACGCGGCCCAGGCCAAGGTCTGCACCATCATCTTCAACATGTCCACCTTCTACACCAGTTGGGACCGCGCCATCAGCATGATCGCCTCCGGCAAGATCAACGCCAAAGCTATCACAACTCACATCCTGCCGCTCGAACGCTGGCAGGAAGGCTTCGATGCCATCGAGAACATGGAGGCGCTGAAGGTTGTATTGATTCCGTAATGCTTGGCTCACTTAGGCGTAGCTGCTCGCCTCGTCGCGGTTGAGACGGTTTTGCCAGGTGTGAGGCTTGCCGCCGTTTGCCCCCTTCCCTCTGAGGGAAGGGGGTCCGGGGGTTAGGCCAAGCCACAACTTGAATACTTACCACGGAGGCAACCAATGATTGACGGGAAATTCGGATTTGGGATAGTCGGCTGCGGCTTAGTTTCCGCCTTCCACGGCAAGGCGATCAACGCCACTGAGGAGGCCCGGCTGGTAGCCGCTGTGGACCTCGACCGCCAGCGCCTCGACAACTTCTGCGCCGAGTACGGAGCCGAGGCCGCCCCGAGCTTCGAGGCGATGCTGGCCGATGACCGCATTGACATCCTCAACGTGCTCACCCCCAACGCCTACCATGCCCAGTTCGCGGTGCCGGCGATGCAGGCGGGCAAGCACGTGATTATCGAGAAGCCGCCGGAGATGACGCTGGAGAAGGTGGACCAGATGATCGCCGCCCGCGACCAGAACGGCGTCAAGTGCGCTATCTCGCTGCAGGTGCGTTTCCGCAAGCCGGTCGAGGCCATCAAGGCGGCCATCGCCAGCGGTCGTTTCGGCCGCCTCCTGCATGGCGACACCTACATGAAGTGGTTCCGCGCCACCGACTATTACCTGATGGACGACTGGCGCTCCAAGCGCGAGGAGGGCGCCGGCGTCACCATCCAGCACGCCTTCCACTACATTGATCTGCTCCATCATCTGATGGGCGAGGTCGCCTCGGTACGGGCCTATATGTACAATCTGGCCCATCCCGAAGTCGAGCTGGAGGATACTCTGTTAGCCTTCCTGGAGTATGGGAACGGAGCCAAGGGCGTGGTGCAGGGCTCGACGGCGCTGTTCCCGGGCACGGATGTGCGCATCGAGATCAATGGCGAGAATGGCACTGCGATCATGCAGGGCGAGCGCATTGTGGTATGGGATTTCAAAGACGAGCAGCCGGGCGATGAAGAGATTCGCAGCGTGGGCAGCGAGGCGGTCAAGACCGCTGCGGGTGGCGCGGCGGATTTCGCCTATTTCGAGCACCAGTACATGACCCAGGACCTGCTCGACGCCATCAAGAGCGATGGCGAGCCGCGCGTGACTTTGGAGACCGCCCGTGGCAGTCTGGAGGTGGCCTTGGCGATGTACCGATCCGCCGACAACGACGAGGCCGTCTCCTTGCCGCTGAGCTAGCCCGCATTATCCCATGCCGTTAGTCCAAGCCGCGACAGGCTAGGAAGCCTGTCGTCCAGGAAGGTGTTGTTTGTAGGGGCGCATGGCATGCGCCCGCAGTTTCCTTCCGCGTGGGTCCGGCTTCTTCCGCCGACCTATCCCCCTTTGATTCCCCCTTCCCTCCGAGGGAAGGGGGCTAGGTGCCGTTGCCCTTGGCGTGCCCATCCCCAACACCCTCGCGTAGCTCGGGCTTTGCAGCCCGAGTCGACAATCCCCAGATACTTCCATTCGCCCACGGTCTTTGCCTGTGCCGACCTCGCGCTCCCCAACGCAAAGGGCCGCCACTTCCCTGTGGCGGCCATTGGTATTCGTTTGGGTCTTGCCGGTCGCGGGGCTAGCTGCCTTCCAGCAGCTTACGCGCGACCTCCTTGGTATCAACCTGGTACTCGCCCGCCGCGATGCGGGCCTTGAGCGTCTCCACTTGATCCTGTCTCACCGCCGGCACATCCGCCAGCGCCTTCCGCGCCAGTTGCATATCCAGTGCCCGCTGGCTCAGCGCCACCTGATCCGACTTCAAGCTCCCGGCCACGCCCTCGGCCTTCTGGGCACCCCCAGAGCCTAGGTCAGCCGTCTGCGGGCGATCCACCGGCTGGCTGCCCAGTGGCTGTGACCGGGCTGGGTCAATCCTCATATTGCTGCCTCCTCTCGGTACGCCGACAACCCTCCCACCTCTTGGTACTCATCTCTAATATCGGCTGTCATGTAAATAACTTTAGGACAATGGTCAAGATTTCGCAAGCAGCTTCCGGGCTCCCTAAGCCTCAATCCTTGGCCTTGCCGGTCCGCTCGGCCCAGCGCTCGATGATTCTCTGCCGTGCTCTGGCCACGCCCAGCGCCGCTGCGGGGACATCAGAGGGGATTACAGACCCGGCGCCGGTATAGGCACCGCGCCCGATCCGCACCGGGGCGACCAGGATCGTGTCCGAGCCGATGAAGGCTCCGTCCTCGATTACCGTATGGTGATGCTCCCGCCCGTCCCAGTTGCAGGTGACGGTGCCGGCCCCGATATTCACTCCGGCCCCCACCACGGTATCTCCGAGATAGCTGAAGTGCCGCGACTTGCTGCCCTCACCGATCTCGGTGCGATTCACCTCGGCCTGCCCGATCACCGCCTGCGACTTGATTAGCGAATTATTCCTGATATTAGCAAAAGGGCCGATTTCCACTTCATTCTCGACGCGGCTGTCGGTCACCGAGGAGCAGTGCCGCACCAGGCAGCCGTCGCCGATGGTGGAG
This sequence comes from uncultured Armatimonadia bacterium, assembly GCA_964390495.1. Lineage (GTDB taxonomy): Bacteria > Armatimonadota > Zipacnadia > Zipacnadales > UBA11051 > UBA11051. The sequence goes on along the minus strand of CAYMIN010000006.1, from coordinate 145,459 downwards.
TTCTCTATCAGCACATGGCCGCCGATTAGGCAGCCGCTGCCGATGCTGCTGTTGCCCAGGAGCTGGGTTCCCGGCCGGATTACGGTATCAGCGCCGATGCTCACCTGCGTATCCACATAGGTGCTGGCCGGGTCAATCATGGTCACTCCTGCCTGCATCAGCCGCTGTCGGATGCGGTCGCGGCAGATCCTCTCCGCCGTGGCTAGCTGCACCCGGTCGTTGATCCCCATCACCTCATCGGGGTCCTCGGCCAGGCAGGCGGCAACCGGCATCTCCTTGGCGCGGAAGTACTTCAGCGTATCGGGCAGGTAGTACTCGCCCTGGACATTATCAGCTTCGAGATGCTCCAGCGCCTCGAACAGCTCGGCAGCGCGGAAGCAGAAGATGCCGGCATTGATCTCAGCTATCTGCTGCGTCTGCGCGTCGGCGTCCTTATGCTCCACGACCTCTCGCACCAGACCGCTGGCATCTCGCACCACTCGCCCGTAGCCGCTGGGATCGGGCATCTTAGTGGTCAGCATGGTGCCGGCGGCCGCTTGTCTGCGGTGTTCAGCCAGCAGCTCCTGCAGCGTCGCGGCGCGCACCAGCGGGATATCCGCGCACGTGACCAGGATATCGCCATCAAAGCCCTGGTACAGCTCGCGGGCGCAGTCAACTGCATGGCCGGTGCCCAGCGGCTTTTCCTGGACCGCGATTTCGGCCCGGTTGCCGACGGCCTTGGTGACCTGCTCCCGCGCCACCCCTACCACCACCGTTATGCGCTGGGGCTGCAGTTCCGCCAGCGTATCCAGCACGTGGTCCAGCAGCATCCTGCCGGCCATCTGGTGCAGCGGCTTAGGTGTTGCGGATTTGAACCGGGAGCTTTCGCCCGCGGCCAGCACAAGACACGCAACCGCTCTCATTTCTGCCCACCCTGTTCCCCTAGATACATTATACTTCCCACCAGTGCCGCCAGAGCAAACTCGCGCTGCGCTGCGGCCGGGGTTTTGGGATTGTTATTCTGTGGCACCGCCGTCAGCATCGCCCTCGGCCCCTGGCCCACCGTCACCGCATATACCTTCAGCCCGCCGAGCTGCTCCTGCCAGTCAATTTTCACCGCTTCGCCGTATTCAGCCGCCCAGCTCTGAAGCTGTTGCTCGAGCTCGTCCGGCCGGCAGAGCCACCCCGCCGGCAGTTCTTGCACCTCACTCATCTGCGCTAGCCTCGATTCGCCAGACCTCCGTATCCGGGTGCCCGGCCCGCCAGGCATACCAGAACATGCGCACCTGCGGCGGCCTCACATTCCCCGGCATCGTCAGGTACAGTCGTCGCGCCTGGGGAGCGACCCGCAGCTCCAGTGGCCCGAACTCGCTGTCTCGGGTGAAGGTGCGGGGCTGCTCGCCGGCGGCTGCGAAGGCCTCCGCCACCGGTACGGCCAGCGCCCCCTCCGGCAGCCTCACACCCAGTACTTCGGCCTTATCCGCGATTGTTCCGCTTGCATCCGAAAGCACTGGCGGGGCCAGTATCAGTGCGCTTTCGTAGTAATTCAGCCGCTCGCCCGCCGGCCCCTGCACCTGGGTGTAGGGGTCGAGGCTGTAGTCGTAGTCATAGCCGGTAACACGGGACAGCACGGTGGTTTCCGGCCATAGCTCTCGCCATGCCGCCCATGCCATCCATTCGCCGGCAATCGGCTTCAGCTTGATCTCCTGGCCGACTGCCGGCCCCACAATCGCTTGGCCGCCGAGCGGATACCACAAGCTGGCCGTCGGCTCGTCATAGGGCAGTCCCAGGCCCCGATAGCCCAGTCCGGAGGCCGCAAAGCTGTACGCGGTCCCGCCCTTTTCCGGACGCATTAGGGCCATGCAGGCTCCGCTGGGCGGGTCGAAGTATATCAGGATCGGCTCGCCGGCCAGCATATCGTTGATTAGGCAGTGACGCACCAGGATATTGCGCGGGTAGCAGCGCCGGCGGCCGTAGAGGTGGACCCCGAACACCTGATCGTCGTCCTGCAGCCAGGTGACCTGCGGGGCCGCCTGGGCCTTGACTGCCTCGCCCTGGAGCGCGATGATTTCGTCCTTGGCCGGCGGCAGATCGTAAAGCTCATCGGCGGCTACTGCGCAGTTGACGGCCGGGAAGCCGGGCTGATTGCTGTTCCGGGAGGCGGTGATATAGCCGTCAACTACCCGTACCGGCGTGGTTGCCCAAGCCTCCGGCGAGTCGCTGACCGACGCGGCTCCGGCGACGGCGGACCTAGGCGCGCGCCAGGCCGCAAGCCCCAGCCCGCCCAGGATCGCCACAGCGGCCAGGATGCCGCTGATCAGGCCGGCGTATTGCTGGGTAACGGGCTGCTTCATAGCTTCTGGGCTCCTGCGCTGAGACAAGCGGCTGGCCACTGGCCTTTCCCATTTCTACCTCAGCCGCACGAGCACCTTTAGTTATGGGGGACAGTATGGCGCCCGCCGAGCAGTCTTCTCTCAACAGGCGTAACTGCTACATGGAGGTGCGGTACGAGAGGAACTCCGGAAGCTGGCGCAGCACCGGCAGCATCTCCTGCGGTGTGGCATTGCTGATGGCAACGCGCCAGATGTCGCCGCTACTGTCCACCAGCACGTTACCGGCCGGCGTCTGTTTGAGATGATACTGCTTGCCGTAAGCGGCGAGCTGCTGCATACCCCGCAGATTCACCGAGTGGCGGCCCGTACACAGCACCGATACCCGGCGGCCACCGACCGCATACTGCAGCCACAGCGCCGGTGCGCCGTCAAGCTCGACCATCGCGGGATTCGCCGTCGTCGCAGGTTGACTTGAGCCGCCCAGGCTGATGTTGGTGTAGCCCGAGGCGGTCGCCGCTGGCACCGAGGCCGCCGCCTGATTGTGCATCGCGACTAGCTCGGTCGGTGGCACTCCGGAAATGGTATGCAGCATCACCTGCTGAACCACCACGGCCAGCAAAATCAGTCCCGCCCCCACCGCGACGAGCCGGTACAGATAGGGGCGGGGCAGGCCTTCCGCAACGGAGGGCGTGGCTTGCATCAGACGGTCCACTTCATCCAGGCGGGAGTTGACGCGGTCCCACAGGTCGGGCGAAGGTGTCGCGCTATCGGCGGTGGGGTGGGGCAGGTCCATGACCGTCTGGGCGGCGCGCAGGCGGCCCAGTAGCTCGCTGCAATGGGAGCAAGCCATGACATGCCGCGCCACTGCTCGCATCTGCTCGGCGGGCAGGTCCTCGTCCAGGAAGGCCGTTAGCTGCTCTTCTGCAAGCGGACAGTCAAATGGTTTCATAGTAAGTGTTGCTGGCGGGCATAATCGGCCAGGGTCTCCCGCAGCCGTTGGCGACCGCGAAAGATGCGGGACCGCACCGTCCCTAACGGGATGTCGAGCTCCTCGGCGATTTCGTCATAGGAATACTGGTGAATATCCGAAAGCACCACCGCTACGCGGAACTCCTCGGGCAGCGCGTCCAGAGCCGGCACGATGCCCTCGTCAGGCACCTGGCGCAGCAGGTCGGCTTCCAGGCCGGCCAGGGAGGAGGCCTCCAGACCGCCCGGGGCGCGCGACTCATCGCCGAGCTCTTCCCACTCCACGGTGGCGACGCTGCGCTGCTTTTTGCGGTAGCGGTTGATATGGGTGTTTCTCAATATCCGGAACATCCAGGCGCGGAAATTTGTTCCCAGCTCGAAGTTGTCAAATCCCAGATAGGCGCTGACGACGGCCTCCTGGGTCAGGTCCTCGGCGTCCTGGGGGCAGCCGGTCAGGCGCATCGCCGCGGCGTAGATGCTGCGCTCGTGCTCTTTGATCAGCCGCTCGAACTCCTGCCGCCGCTGCGCCTGTAACTGGCGTGGGTGGTCTCTTGGCATCTAGGTGAACTCCTGATGGTGCTTGCCGCTAGGATCGCAAGCACGGCTCTGATGATTGCGGTGTATGCTTAGACGTACCGTGGGGTCTAGGGTTCGCCGCCTGAAAGTCTCTGTACTGGCTCGCGAACATGGCCGCGCAGCCGCCGAAACAGCCTCTCGCCTAGCCCCCGATACTCCAGAAAGGCCTGCTCCTGCTCAGTCAGCAGCGCGGGAGCGTGCCGCCTTTTCAGTTTATATACCCCCCGCAGGTCGTTTTCAAATATGTGCGGCAGCACCAAAGCCGCCGTCGGGTTGGAGCCGATGGTGACCGCCGCCGTGAAATCAACCAGCACCGGCCGGTCGTAGCTGTCAATCAGAATATTGGGCAGGCGCTTGAGGTCGCCGTGAGCTACGCCGCAGCGGTGAATCTGGTGCACCAAGTCCAGCAGCGCGGCGAAGAACTCGGGGGTCAGGCGCTGGGGATCAGCCTGCGGCGCCGGCTGAGCGTCAACAAAGCCGGTCACCAGAGTGTAGGGATCGAGCCGGCCATAGCAGGGCGGTACGCCCCGCAGCCATGGGAGCCGGGTATAGGCGGCCAGCTCTCTATGCACCAGATAGCGGCCCACGGTGCGCTTGACCAGGTTGGCACCGGCGGCATAGTCCTTGATTACCAGCAGCCGGCCGGCGACATTGAGCACTCGCACATCGGGCCGCGCGCCCTCGCCCGCCCGCAGCACCTTGACGGTGAGGTCGGGGATGTCGCTGCGGCTGAAGTCCAGCCGCTTCTCGCCTGGAGTTGGCATCTAGTCCTCCTGCGTCTGTGCCTCCGGCGGCGGCGCCCATATCGGGTGCGACTGGATAGCACCATAGGGGCACTTGGCACACTCCAGACAGCCGATGCAAGCGTGGCTGTTGACCTCCCGGCGCGGGTCTATCCCCGCCGGACAGTTGCGCACACACCACATACAGTTTACGCACTTTTCCGCGTCAAAATCAATCCGCCACAGGCTGTAGCGCTGAAACAGCGAAAAGATCGCCCCCAACGGACAGACCGTGGCGCAAAACGGCCGCTTGACCAGGACCATCAGCACCAGAAAGCCGACCAGGATCGCCTGCTTGACCCACCAGAAGCTGCCGATGCCGGCGCGCACCTGGGCGTCAAAGATCGGCTGCAGCCACCCGCCTTCCAAGGCCCCCTGGGGGCACAGCTTGCAGAACCACGGCACGCCGGTAAGATACGGGACCACAAATACCAACACCACCAGGATTACATAGCGCAGATAACCCAGCGGCCCGGGGATACGCCAGTGCCTGCGGCGCAGGGAGGCGAGCTTGTCCTGCAGCCAGCCGAAGGGGCAGAGCCAGCCACACATCATGCGGCCGAAGATAGCGCTGAATACGACCAGCACGCCTAGGACATAGAGCGGCACGATGGCATACCAGGGCCGCTGTCCGAGGGTCCACTGGGCGGCTATCGAGCTATCCTGCAGGGCGCCGAGCGGGCAGCCGAAGACCGCGCCGGGGCAGGCCCAGCAGTTCAGCGCCGGCACGCAAAAGCCCTTGGCCCAGGCGAAGAAGTAGGAGTTCATCACCACCAGGGCCGCGATCTGTACCCAGTTGCGGTAGTAGAGCCAGCGCGGGCCGGAGAGGGCCGCGCCGGCGTCGGATTTGCTCGCGTCGGTTGGCTGTACCATTTGAGTATCGCTAAATGGTCAGGTTGTGACTTCGCCTAACCCCCTCGCCCCCTTCCCTGAAAAAGAAGGGGGAATCAAAAGGGGGTTAGGCGAGTAACCGCGGAACCACGACTCAGTCACTCAGCCCGATGCAGGAGGTGCACAAGGTCCGGCCCCAGGCCAGCACCGTACTCCACTGGCCCTGGCTGAGGCCGACGATCACCCCGGCCAGGCCCACCACCGCCGCAATTATCCACACATAGCGCTTCACAACACGATTCCCCAATCCAAAGGGCGAAATGCCGGCCTGGCCTTTGCCTTGCGGAGGGACCGTGTCGAACGTCGGACGCCATTTGTCCGACGTGAGGCCGGCCCGCAGAGCACGCCATCAAGGCAAATTCTTAACACCCAAACGGCCAACGGCAGGGCCGGCCTTGCCCACTCCGCTAGCCGCTAGGCGGAGTGGGCTGCGACAGGCCCCTCCATTACGACTAACGACACCACAGCCTCGCACTATAGCCTGAATTGCCCGAAATTTGCGTAAGTACAGTGGAAGCCCGCGCCTCCGCCAAATCTACGGCGGGCAAGCTTGTGCCACGGAAGGGATGAGAAGGTGCCGGTGCCGGCGCTAGATCTCCACCGGCTGGCCGATCTTGGCCGACTCGTGAATCGCTACCACCGTCTCGGTGTTGCGCAAGCCGTCAATCGGCGTCACCAGCGGCTCCGTGCCCTCGCGAATGGACTTGGCGAAATGGCGGATGCTGTCTATGGCAAAGCCGCGCAGCTCGCCGTGCACGTTCGTCTGCGCCAGCATAAACGGCAGGCTGGCTCCGGCCTTGTCCTCGTACACCTCCAGGCCGCGGTTGGCTACCGCGTTGAGCATCGCAGTGGCCTCCGAGCAGATCAGCTCGCCCCGGAAATCGCACACCGCCGCCATGCTGTCCGACATGATCCAGCAGTTCTCGATATGAGCCACCGCGCCATTGTCATACTCCAGAATCGAGTGGAAGAAGTCGGGAGTATCGTAACCCTGGGACTTCAGCACCGTCGAGCGGGAGACCGAATAGACGCGCTTGACCTCGGACTCGAACAGCCAGCGGGCCAGGTCGGCGGCGTGGGAGGCCAAGAACCAGGCGACCGTGGACTGGCCCCCCCAACTGAGCATCTGGGTGGGCACGAACTTGGTGTCATTCAGCCGCAGAGTTATCATCAGCGGATCGCCAAAGGCACCGGCGGCGAGCTTGGCCTTCAGCTCGGTAAAAGTCGGATTCCAGCGGTTATGGAAGTCCACCATCAGGGTGACTTGGTTCTCCTCAGCGGCCAGCATCATGTCCTTGCAGTCCTGCACCGTCGTCGCCATCGGCTTCTCGACCAGGATGTGCTTGCCGGCCTCAGCCGCCGCCACCACGATCTCGCGGTGCAGGAAATCGGGGGTGACCACCGATACCGCCTCAATATCGTCGCGGGCCAGCAACTCCTGATAGTCGGTGGTGGTCTCGGCGACGCCGTACTCCTCGGCCCGCTGGGCGAGCAGCTCGGGGTTCTTGTCGCAGATGCAGACCAGCTCCACTAGCGGGTCGTAGGTGTAAGCCTTGAGATGGGTCTCACCCCAGGTGCCCGTACCGATTAGCCCTACCGGTAGTTTTTCGTCGCACATAAGACCAGCCTCCTCCATGTATTGCGCCGGCCGCCCGCCGGCGCGATTTGTACCGAAATAGCGGCAGCTAGGCGATTATAGGCTATGGCAAAGGCTAAGTCAACGCGAGGGTGGAAGCAGGTCGCGAGAGGGCGCGGGCCGGTTGCAGCCACTCTCTCGGGGCGGTATGGGTTCAGCGTCGAGCTTACCACTGGGGACTTTGGCGACCCGAGCTGTGCGTCTTATGGATTATCCGGGTTGGGTCAGCAGTGCTGCCGCCAGCGGCCCGGACGGTGGCTCAATATCCGGCAGCCGCCAATAGCGCCGCCAGGTCTGCACCCGCAGTGTACTCAAACAGCGGCCCCGACCACAGGTAATCGGTCCCGCTAGCGGTGCCGTTGACGGTCGTGCCGAGCAGCTGCCCGGCGCGCAGGTCCTCCGTCAATTGCAGGACGCTGCCCAAAGCCTCCAGCTCCACCGTCTGCTCCAACAGGTCGCGGTACTCCATATCCCTCCTGGGCTTCGGCTGCGGAACCATCCCCTCAGTAGGCAGCCGCTGCGGCTCATCGGCCTTGCCGCCCACCCGCTGCTTGAGAGGCTTGACCTCCTGACGGAGGCGCGCTCTGCTGAATTCAGTTGCAAAGTCCGAGAGCGTCGGGTAGTGCGACTGCGGAACCACGCAGAGGCCGAAGACAACCCTGACATCCTGCAGCGGCCACTTGAGGGTGTACTCGGCCTGGCGGCCGTAAATGGTCAGGACCAGGCGGCTGAAATCGCCCTGGCCGACCCAGTGCAAATCGCCGGGCTTGATGCGGCGCTCGATGGCGCTTTCCGCCGGCCCGCAGCGGCCGACGACTATGCCGATATAACAGCCACGGGTCGCCAGAGCCATGGTCTCGAGTTGGGCCAGGCCGGTCGGCTCGCGGTTCCATTCCGCACCACGAACAATAGTGCCCTGGATGTCAGCGGCATTGCCCAGTATCAGGCTGACATAGGCCTGGCGGCTCCTGCCGAAGCCGACATTGTCAAAATCGAAGCTGCAGAGGGCGGTGCCGCTGCTCTGAACTGAACTGACATGCGCCGGGGCCGGATAGCTCTGGCTGTAGGCTGTCGGGCTGGTAATCCCGTCCTCGGCGAAGCAGATCAGGAGCGGCACCGAGGTCGGTTGCAACGTGCCCGACATTGTCCCCAGCGAGAACTCGGGAGCAAGGTAGGTGGTCGTGGCCGTCACGTGGCTGGGCCCGTCGGCGCGGGTGTTGATGTGACAAGGCAGGTGCAGGGGCGGAGGCGCAACCGCGTCGGCCTCGGCGGGTAACAGGAAATACATGACAAAGGGCTCGGGATGGGCGATCGCGCCGACACCGAAGTAGCGCGCCAGCACGTAGGAGACCACTCCGCCGCTGCGCAAATAGTCCGGAGGGAAGCTGCGATACATGGCGCCGGCGAGCTTGTAGCGGGGCGCCCACACCCTCATGCCGGCATCGGCATGGGCCAGCCGGAGCGCCTCACTCAACGCTGTGGAAGGGTGTGACAGGGAGCTTTGCACCCACAGCAAAGCGGCCAGGCGCAGGCAGTCGAAGGTGGGCGAATGGCCCTCCGGAAGCCCGTGGGATTTAACCAGGCTGAGCCACGAGCGCACCTGCGACAGCGCGCCGGAGACCCAGGCCGGATTGTCCAGAGCCGCTCCTGCAGAGGCGCGCGCGGCCGCCTGCAGCATCAGATAGGCCTCATCCTGCGGCTCGACCAGATCGCGCTGGATCGCTCCCACGGCCAGACTCAGCGCCCCGGCCAGCGCCTCAGCCTCGCCGCCCAGTTGCCGGCCGTAATTCCGCAGCACCCAGGCCAGCGGCGGCAAGGCATAAAGCGTGGCATCGTGAGAGAAAGCTTGACCCGAGCCGCCATACCAGCGGAAATAGCCCAGCGTCGGCGAGCCATCCTGGGTATCCTGGTTGGCTAGGATCGCCCGCACCAGGGCCTGGGCCTGCTCGGCGTCGGCGCCCTGAATCAGCAGAGCGGCCAGATAGCCGGGCGAACTCTCCGCCAGGTTGGGCTGCCCCGCAGCATCCCGGACCAGACCCGTGGTGTTGTCGAAATTGGCCTGACCATAGGCGGTGACGGCGGCGACCACGGTTGCGTCCAGCTCGGCAGCGCGGCCGACCGAGGTACATAAGAGCGCTGTCAGTATCAGCGCGAGGCTGATAGCTATGAATGGAACATTCGCTAGCTTTGACATGATGTTGTGCCCCAAGTCCCTTTCATGATTGCCGGCCGGCGACTCAGCCAACTCACAGCGTATGGTCTGCTATTGTACCACAGAATGCACAGGTTCTCCCATGCCGGAACCGAGAATATCCTCCGAGGATTTCGACAGCTACAGCCCCAGAAGGTCTCTGCGTCGGCGGCGGGAGGGGTGCGGATGATGCAGCCTGCCTCGGCGCATACAGAATCGATAGATATTGCGGCCGGACAGAGGAGAACCGGCAGCCATGTAGAAAAGTACTGCAGGAAACGGCGGATAGGAGGAGGTCTGCAATGGATGCCGAGCGCGATCTGCAAAGGCTCATAGATGAGGTGCGAGCGCTGCGTGAAACCGTTGCCGGCCTGGTCGGCACCGCTAGAGCCCAGCCTGCCTCACAACTGACCCTGGCCGGCGTGGTCGAGGATATGGCCGAACGGACCGCCGTGCAGATAGGCGACCCGGCTGAATTGCAGCGGATCGAGGCCCAATTGGCTAAACACCTGCCCGGCGGCGCAGGCATCGGTGTGCTCATCGCCGGTATCGTGCAAGAGCAGACCACCAGCCGCTGGCATAAGATCGGCGCTTGGGGTGGCTTCGCCGAGCTGCCGGATCAGGACATCGTCAGGCTGCTGGAGCCGCTGAGCAACCCGCGCCGCGTCGAGATGATCAGACACCTGGCCGTCGGGGTCTCGACCACCGGGGACCTGCAGGAAGCCACCGGGACCAGCGGCGGCCAGTTCTATCACCATCTGTCGCGGCTGGCCGGGGCCGGCTATATCGCGCGGATCAGCCAGGGCCGCTTTGCCCTATCCACGCGCGGCAAGGTCGCCCTGTCATGCCTGGCGGCGCTCTGCAGCCTGCTGGCGGAATGGCCGGAAGATATCGGGGAACGGCGCGCGCATGAGAAGCTCGGCGGCCACGACGCCGGTAGTTCACCGGCACTCTAGCCACCTGTCCCGGGCGGGTCAGTCCTACCTCACTGCGCCGGCGGTCAGGCCCTTGACGACGTGACGCTGGAAGATGAAGTAAAGCACCAACACCGGCACAATCGCCATCACCACGCCCGCCATCACCACCGCCCAGTCGGTCGAATGCTCCCCCTGGAAGGTCAGCAGGCCCACCGGCAGCGTCATGTGCGACTTGTTGACGATGAAGACCAGCGCAAATAGCAGCTCGTTCCATACCCACGCCGCCTGGAAAATCGCCACCGTCGCCAGGGCCGGTCGCGCAATCGGGACAAAAACCGACCAGAGAATCCGTAGGTGACTCGCCCCGTCCATCTGCGCGGCCTCCATCAGCTCCTGCGGCACGCCGGCGAAATAGGCCCGCAGCAGCAGCACCGACAGCGGAATGCAGAAAGCAATGTACGGGCCGAGAATCGCCGCATAATCGCTGAGGCCGAGGCTGTTGTTGAGCTGGTACAGAGGCAACAGCGCCGCATGCACCGGCACCAGCAGGCCGCCGAGGATCAGGCCGAAGATCAGCGGCGCGCCCCACAGCCGCAGCCGCGCCAGCGCATACGCCGCCGGTGCCGCCAGCGCCAACATCACCAGAACCGCCACAGTGGTGACCGCGACGCTGTTGAGGAAGAACAGCCCCACGCCGCTTTGCCAGGCCGCGACGAAGTTCTCCCAGGCCCAATGCCGAGGCAGCGACCAGGGACCGAGCAGGAGCTCATTCTGCGGCTTCAGCGCACTCAACACCGACCACAGAATTGGCAGAAAAAATACGGCTGCGGCGATGGTGAGGGTAACATCCCGCACGCCGGCCGCCACTCGTCGGGGCAGCCGCTCAAGCAGATCACTGAGGCCGCGAATGAGCACGCACAGAACCACGGCCGCGGCCGCCAGCCCGGCGATGAAGGCAGCGTAATTGCCGACGACGGCCCAGCCCTCGTAGCACGCCCCCAGCACCATCGCAGCGACCAGGCCTGCGGCGATCGCGCCGGCCCAGTAGTGCCCGTAGCCGACGCTGCGGGTTGCTGGTTCTTCGCGGCTGGTGAGGCGGATATAGGCCACGGTCAGCAGTAGCGTCAGCACCAGCATGATGACCGCAATCGCCGCCGAATAACCCATGCGGTCGAAGGTGAAGGCCGACTTGTACATGAAAGTCGCCAGCACGTCGGAGGCATAGCCCGGCCCGCCGGCGGTCATCACCTGCACCAGGTCGAAGATCTTCACCGAGCCGACCGTAATCAGCAGCGCGTCCACCAGCAGGATGCGCCGCAGCGAGGGCAACGTAATATGCACGAACTGCTGCCAGGCGCCGGCGCCGTCAAGGCGGGCGGCCTCGTAAAGCTCGTCCGGGACCGCCTGCAGCCCCGCCAGTACGATCATCATGTGGAAGCCGGTATAGCGCCAACAGGAGACGGCGATGATAGCGAAGATCGCCAGGACCGGGTCGCCGAGCCAGCCGCTAGCCAGAGCCTCCAGGCCGAACGCCTTGAGTAGCGCATTGAGCGCGCCGAAATTGGGCTCGTAGATGAGCTGCCAGACCAGCCCGACGGCCACCACCGGTACCACAAACGGAGAGAAGAAGATGGTGCGCAGGATATGATGGCGGCGCAAAGTGGAATTGAGACCGACCGCCAACAGCAACGCCAGAGGCAACTGCACGGCCAGCGATAGGAGGATGAAATAGACGTTGTTGCGCAGGGCTATGCCGCAGTTGGGGTCGCGGAGCAGCTCGGCGAAATTGCCCAGGCCGCGATAGACCTTGATGGGATTCACCGGGCTCCAGGAGTAGGCGGACAGCAGCACGGTATGCAGCAGCGGGTAGGCGACATAAGCCGCGAATACCAGCAGCGCCGGCAACACGAACAGATACCCGACTGGAGGCGAACGTTTCATAGAACTAGAGTTAAGTCAGTAGCGGCTGGGCCTCGAAGCTTCCGACTTTGGTGTGCTTGCCGTCTATCTCAGCTATCCGTCCTGGTGTGACCTTCGCCCATTTTTCAGACCAGTCAGAGTGAGAGAGTTACGGGTGTTGTTTCGCTGTGTCGATGGAGGCAGGCCTCGTCCGACTGGAGTTCACACTCCGACGCGCTCCATCAGGTAGGCCGGTAAAAGGTAAAGACGGAAGGCTGGCAGGTGAGAAGTGTAGAGAAGAGCGGGGTCATCTCAATAGCCTAGCGCCAGCTTATCAATCATGTCAGGCCCCTTTTCTCTCCCGACCTCTTCATATATCTGGAGAAGCTCTCGCTCCGTTTCTGGGCCGCCGACGTACTCCCAGAATTTGTGCCCGAGGAGTACCTGATTGTTCATGTCGAGATAGTTCTGAGCGAAGCTGTGGGCATACGACTCGGTCGCAGTGCCCCATGGATTATACGCCATGCCATAGAACGCGCGGACCCGAGGCGGGCCTGCTGCTCTAAGAGCGTGCATGCGCAAGAGCCTCTGCGTGGCCTCCAGGCACTGTCCCTTGTTCGGCTTTGGGCTTTTGATTTCAAAGAAAGTCTCATTTCCTTGAGTGTCGAGCAGACGAAGGTCCGCTATCTCGGTCAGTTCGTGAGTGGGCCCGTTATCAGCAGCCAGAACTGCGTCTATGAACGCGGGGAACTTGCCCCGGATGTATCCTGACCGCGCGCTCTCGATCAAGCGCTCGATCACTGATGCCATACCCTGAGAGATGGCGCCGGTGACACAATAGCCTCGCTCCACTTCCGCGAACTTCTCGGAGGCCACAAGCCGGGCCGCTTCCTCAAAGCTCGTACCGATGCGAGTGGAGAACGACCGCTCGAATTCGTTTATGGTTAGGATTCCGTGTGGGAGTATGGCCTCATGGAACGGCTTCCTTCGTCCCTGGGGACTTTCGCATGACACTGGCCTTGGCTTGCGGGGATCGAGGTCCATGGTTGTGAAAGCTTCCACGATACCCTCGATGAATGCTTCCAGAAAGCCCTTAATCGCGAGGCGAGTGGAGGGTGTCATTATACTCTCTGCGATATGAGGATTTGCTCATAGAATGCGCCTGTTCGTCGTCCGGTGCGGCGGTTGACGTGGCGATTGAGGGTCGTCACGTGTTCCACCGGTAAGGCTTCTGTCATCCCTGCGTAAAGATTCGACTTGTCGTTGACGACTATGACTATGTGACCTCCCACCGGCATTGGCTGGATGACGCGCTGGAAAACCGCGCGAATGCCCTGGATATACTGGGCACGAGCATCTTGGGAAGTGCCCTTGGAGGCTGGCCCGATTTCGCGTTCCTCATTTAGTAGTGGGTCCTGCTTGACATAGCCAAGGCTAGCGAATGGCTGCGGCAGGAGCCCAAGCAATTCGTACGCGTATCGGTGCTGTTGATGATAATCTATAAGGCCGACGTAGGGCGGCGACGTGATGACCAGGTCCGCGGGCGGGAAATCGACATCGCGGGAATCACGACACACAACTACGGTGGTTGCAGGCTGTCGTATCTGTGCAAAGCGTACTATGCGCTTGAGAGTGTCTTTACTATATCTAACAAGAAACTTGCCGGCCTCTTGCACCGGCGAGCAGATGCGCCGATGTTTCCTGCAGTAGTAGGGCTCGGCCTGTGGTTCCTTTGGGAAATCGAGTTCGTGATGAGGCACCAAGCGAGCGGATCTAGCTGCACGTGACAGAATGACTTTTAGTACATCGGAGTATTCATAGTTGGGAATGAGGCCGCAATACCGCAGCAGTTCCTCCTGGGCACGCGGAGCGAACCAAGCACGGATATATTCATTGGGTGTTAGGTCGAGGGGCTTGGGACCGGAAATGTGCGGGAACAACGAGAGATTCTGCGCTTGCGAGAGTCGCAGTATATCGTGGACCTCACGGCTCAGAAGTTCAAGGTCATATTCATCAGTCTTGACTTTGGCCAATAGGCAGTTAAATGGCGAAACATCCACGCCGAACCCGCTAATGCCTAGTGTAGCAGTCTCAACAAGAGTAGTACCACTGCCCGCAAAGGGATCAACGACCACCCGCGGGGTGAATTTACGCAGGAAGATTTCGACTATTTGTGGTATGTATTTCCCCAAATACGGGTGAAGGCGGTGAACGTGCTTTGTCCTTTTGCTTTCCGGTAAGTCACGTTCTCGCCAGTTGAGGTTGAGACTGTCCAGATCGGTTTCGGGTGTAATGCCCTCAAAGTCCGTAAGGGGTTCACTCGTGTAAGCCGGATTCGCGAGCGAATCCTTGCTGCCCTTGGCGATAATGTTCTTGCCTGTGGTCGTGTCTGTAGCATGTGCGGGCTGTACATCTGAACTATTGGGCATAATTCATCCTCTAGGCATAATGTAGCAATAATGCGTTTAAGTGTCAAATCCTGGGTCGGCTCCTCGTCAAGGGTGACAGCACGCCCGCGTCGCCTGCCGCTGTCGTAGCGCAAGAGATTTGGCCGGCGCTGTGCTCACGCCAGTCGATGGTGGGCGATGACGGCCTGGCCCAGCGATAAGCAGCCATCCCCCGGCGGTAAGTCCCGATGCAATAGTACCCGCAGACCCGCCTCGCGTAAAGACCCCGCCAGCCCTTCCACAAGTATCCGATTGGCGAAGGTGCCGCCGGATAGTGCCACCGTGTCCAGGCCGGTCCGCTGGCTTGCTGCTGTCGCTGCCTGTGCGAGCATCTCCACAAAGCCTATGTGAAAAGCCCCGGCGATTCGCTCTGGGGCGATGCCGGCCAGCCGCGCCTCCACTACCTGCCGCACCAGAGGCGAGGGGTCAAGAATTAGACTGTCTTCTGTCTGCCCCTCACCCCCATCCCCTCTCCCAGAGGGAGAGGGGAGTATGAACGGCACTGTGAGGGGGTCGGCCAGACCCTCCAGCATGATCGCCGGCTGGCCCTCGTAAGTGGCGTGCTGGCAGATGTCCAGCAGCGAGGCGACCGCATCGAAAAGCCGGCCCGCCGAAGAGGCCAGCGGACTGTTGAGCTTGCCCTCTATCATCTGCTTGAAGGCCGGCCAGGTGGCCGCGGTCTCCGGCGGATAGAGCCGGGCAATCAGCGCCTCGGCCTCCCGGCCATAGATCTGATGCAGGTAGGCCATCGCCACACGGTACGGCTCTTTGACCGCCGCATCACCGCCGGCCAGGGGGATATACTTCAAGTGACCGAGGCGCTGGTAGTCGCGGTAGTCGCACACCAGCAGCTCGCAGCCCCAGATAGTACCGTCATCGCCGAGGCCGGCCCCGTCGCAGGCCAGGCCGATTACCGGCGCAGCAGCGCGGTTCTCGGCCATGCAGGCGACGATGTGGGCGTAGTGGTGCTGGCTCTGGATCAGCGGCAGGTCGAGTTCGGCGGCGAGCTGCTTGGCATAGCGGGTGGAGAGGTAGTCCGGATGCAGATCACAGGCCAGGGCCTGCGGCTGCGTCTGGAAGATGTCGGTGAGGTGTTGGGCCGCGTGCTTGAAATAGCTGAGCGCGGTGGCGTCCTCCAGGTCGCCGAGATGCTGGCTCATGAAGGCGTTCTTGCCGGTGGTCAGGCAGACGGTGTTTTTCATGTTGCCGCCGAGGGCCAGCACCGGGCGCAGCTCCTCGGCCAGGCGCACCGGGAAGGGCACGTAGCCGCGGGCGCGGCGCAGAAAGATCGGTCCCTCGGCGCTGTCCCGGACGACCGAATCATCGCAGCCGACCAGGATGTCGCGGTCATGCAGCAGGAAGGCATCGGCCATGTCGCCGAGGCGCTGGCGGGCCTCGTCATTGCTGATGCACAGCGGCTCGTCGCTGACATTGCCACTGGTCATCACCAGGGCGGTGAAGGCGGGCTGCTGCAGGCGGCGGCCCCGGCGCAGCAGCAGATGATGGATCGGGTTATAGGGCAGCATCAGGCCATAGTCGCTGCTGTCGGGGGCGACGGCTGGTGCGAGGCCTTCGGGAAATCGCTTGCGCACCAGCACGATGGGGGCCTGGGGACTGGTCAGTAGCTCGCGGGCCGGTTCGGTGAAATAGGCCAGACTCTCTGCGGTCTCCGGATCAGGCACCATCACCGCCAGCGGCTTCTCCTCGCGATGCTTGCGCAGGCGCAGGCGCGCGACCGCCTGCTGATTGGTAGCGTCGCAGGCCAGATGAAAGCCGCCGAGGCCCTTGATAGCAACGATCTTACCGGCGGCCAGCAGCTCCTGGGCCTGCACAATCGCGGCATCGCCCTCGACGCGGTCGCCGTCTGCTTCGAGCCACAGACTCGGCCCGCATTGCGGACAGGCGACCGGCTGGGCGTGATAGCGGCGGTCGGTGATATCGGCGTATTCGGCGGCACATGCGGCGCACATCGGGAACTTCGCCATCGAGGTGGCGGGGCGGTCGTAAGGCATACTGCGGATGATGGTGTAGCGCGGCCCGCAGTTGGTGCAGTTGACGAAGGGATGCAGGTAATGGCGGTCCTCGGGGTCGGCCAACTCGCGCAGGCAGTCGTCACAGGTGGCGACCTCCGGGGATACGAAGATCACGCCCGTATCGCTGTGGGCGCTGGGAGTGATGGTGAAATCGGTATAGCCGGCGAGGGGGAGCTGTTCTATGTCCACGCGCTCGATGACGGCTATGGGCGGGGCCTCGGCTACCAGCCGGTCGGCAAAGCGGCGGCACTTTTGCGCCGGGCCCTCGATGTCAATCTCGACACCGCCGGTGAAGTTATGGACCTGGCCGGTGACCTGCAGCTCGGTGGCGAGACGGTGGACAAAGGGCCGGAAGCCGACGCCCTGGACGATGCCCTCGACGGTGAGGTGCAGATGCAAGCGGTCCGGGTCCTGGGGAGTTTGACGGCTTTGGGGTTCAGGAGTAGGCGGCATTGCTGGAGCGCTCTTTCCGGGCTTGGCACCTCAGGCGAACTCGCATGCTTCGAGGAGTACGGTGTTGTGGTCGCCGATCTCCACATACGGCCCGCCACAGCGCCTGCAACACAAGGTCCGGTTGATCTCGACGGTGGTCTGACATCTCTCGCAAGTGCCCAGCAGTGGCACGATCTGCACATTAAGCACGATGTCTCGGAGGGCTGGCTCGGCGGCCCTGGCGAAACAGGCCTGAAGGACCTCCGGGGTAACCGAGGCGAGCTCGCTAAGCTTGATCGTGGCGCTGACCACGCGGGCAGCGCCTGCGGCCTCGGCTTGCTTGGTGATTGCGGCGGCGATGATGTCAACCAGTCTATGTTTTTCTGGCACTTGCGCGCCCCCTAGCAGGATTCTGAGTGCGGGCGGGATGGTAAGGGTACAAAGGCCTGCGGTCTTGATATTATAGGTGTCCGAAGGCGTTGTCAACTCGCTGTGGGCCGCAGGGCCGCCTGGTCCGGGGCAGCTCATTGGCCCAGCCGGAGCTGGGCCCAGGTGCTGGGATCGTAGGTGTAGGGGAAGCGGTCGCCGACCGCATAGGTCTGCCGGCCGCGGATCAGGTCGGTAATCACGTAAGTGAAGCCTAGGGTCTGGCCCGGCTCCGGCTCGAAGCCGTGCAGAGCCGCGGTCGGCAGCAGCACCTCCAGGCGGTAGCAGGTTTCGTCCTGGTCGGCGGCGATGCTCAGGTCCTCCGGCGCGGCCATGGCGGACTGATCGCGGGCGCGGCGGATCGGGGCCTGCCAGCCGAGCGGCTGCCGGCGATCGGGGCCGCCGCCCTTGGGGAGGATGATGAAATGGTGGCAGAAGCGGGTGGCGCGATGGCCGCTGAGGCCGCCGCGAGTGTCCAGCCAGGCCTGGAAGCTGTCGGCGCTTTCGGGCCGCTGGCGGCTGACGGCGACAGGCTCTGCGCGCTCGGTGAGAGTAGCCAGATAGACGCCGCGGTCGCTGTAGGCGATTTTGACCTGGGCAAAGGGCTGCTCGCCATCCAGCTCAGCCAGCGGCGGGAGGGCGGGTATCGCCTGCCAGTCGGCAAGGTCGGCGTCAATGGTGATATCATCGGCGCGGGGGCACTCGGCCACCGGCCGGAAGAGCAATCGCGATGGGAAATCCATGTGAGTTTTCCCTTCTTGCGGCCTGCTGCGCGGGCCAGGCTGGCCCAGCCGTTGTCCTTAAGTCTTTCGGAGGGGCCGCATACGAGGCCTGAGCTTGTCCAAGGCCGAGAATCCGGCCCAGCCGTTGGGCGTTTGGCCGTGCCGCCCGCGGGACACCAGCGTTTTGCGCGGGCCGGCCTCACGTCGGACAAACAGCGTCCGACGTTCGACACGGCCCCTCCCCACGGCAACAGCAACATCCATGAAGTCGGGCAGGATGCCCGACCCACGGGATACATCTGACATGTCCGCGCCGAGCGACAATACTGCGCGAGAATCCTTTGCCAGAGCTCGGCTGGGCGCATCGGGTCAAGCGTTGACATAGGCGTGCCAGGCGCGCTGCAGCATGGCCTTGAACTCCGCGCCGGTGACATCCTGCTGGTGATGGAGCATGATCCGGAGACGGTCGTGAGCGCGGGCGTTGGTATAGACACGAACCCGCGGCCGGCGTCCGTAGATCAGCACCTCCTTGAGGTCGTTCCAGGCCGGCAAGGCCAGCGCCTCGGCCAGGTCCTCTTCGTCGAAAACCCCCTTGGGCGTGTAGATGACCAGCTCCAGCGTCCACTCGCGATCGGTCCTGATATGCGCCCATTCGTCTTGGCGGCCCTGAGCGCGGAATACTATGCGGTCGGGATAGGCGTAGTCGGGTTCGGCAGCGCCCGGCAGCTTGCTAGTCATCGCGATCAGGGCCTCGAGCGTGGCTGTGGGCCAACTGGGGCGCTGGTCGTCGGCGGTGGTGATTTGCTCGGTGTGCCAGCGGTGCCCATCAGCTTCCCACGGGGCCGCCTGGTCTTTCAGCTTGAGTGTTTGGACCGGTGGCTGTGGGCGCGGCTGGTCGGGCGCATACAGCTCTTCACGCGGGGCATAGGTGGCCTGCTGCAGGACCTTGGCAAGATAGGGAGCGGTGGCCGAGGTCTTGCTCTTGGCGACGTGTTCGGGCGTCCCACGCGTCACGACGCGACCGCCGCTGGCTCCGCCGCCCGGCCCTAGATCAATCACATAATCGGCGGTCTTGATGACATCGAGATTATGCTCAATGATAAGCGCAGTATTGCCTCGGTCAACCAGCGAATTGATGACGGTCAGCAGCTTGCGGATGTCAGCGGTATGCAGGCCGGTGGTCGGCTCATCGAGCAGGTAGAGAGTATGGCCGCGGGCGGGCCGGGCCAACTCGGCGGCGAGCTTGACGCGCTGGGCCTCACCGCCGGATAGCGTCGGCGCGGCTTGCCCCAGGGGTAGGTAGCCGAGGCCGACATCGCTCAGCACCTGCAGGCGGCGGGCGATGGCGGGAAAGCCGGCAAAGACCTCGGCGGCTTGCTCCACGGTCAGATCCAGAACCTCGGCGATATTGTGGCCCTGGTACTCGACCTCCAGGGTCTCGGGACTGTAGCGGCGGCCCTGGCACTGCTCGCACGTGACCCAGACATCGGGCAAAAAGTGCATCGGCACATGCACGCTGCCCATGCCCGCGCAGGCCTCGCAGCGGCCGCCGCTGCGGTTGAAGCTGAAGCGGGTGGGCGTGTAGCCGCGCATCCGGGCCAGCGGCAAGGCGGCATAGAGCTTGCGGATTTCGTCGAAGACCCCGACATAGGTGGCCGGATTGGAACGGGGCGACTGGCCGATGGGGCTTTGATCAATGTTGATGACTTGGTCCAGGGCCTCGGTGCCGGTGAGATCGCGATGGAGGCCGGGGGTGGCGGCGTCTGCACTGGGCTCAAATCGGAACACCAGCTCGGGGAAGAGGATGTCGCTAATCAGGGTGCTCTTGCCCGAGCCGGAGGGGCCGGTGATGACGGTCAGGACCCCGAGCGGGATGGGGACATCAATATCGCGGAGGTTGTTTTGGCGCGCGCCGAGGATGGTGAGCCAGGCGTCCTGGTCACCTCGGGTAGGCAGCTTGCGGCGCGGCTGCGGCACCGGGACTTCCAGTTCGCCGGCCAGAACCTGGCCGGTCAGGGAACAGCGGGCACGAACCAGCGCCGCCTGGGTGCCGCTGGCCACGATCTCGCCACCCTTGCGGCCGGCCTGCGGGCCGAAGTCAACCAGATAATCTGCCGCCTGGAGCGTCTGCAGGTCATGCTCGACGATGATCAGGGTGTTGCCCTCCTCGCGCAGGGATTTGAGGGCCTTGAGCATGCGGTCGTTGTCGCGAGGATGCACGCCGACGGTGGGCTCATCGAGCACGTAGAGCACACCGGTGAGATCGGCACCGAGCTGAGCGGCCAGCTTGACGCGCATCGCCTCACCGCCGGAAAGCGTCGGGGCGCTGCGGTCAAGGGTGAGATAGTCCAGGCCGACCTGCACGAGGAACCCGAGGCGTTTGCGAATCTCGCGCAGCAGGTCCTGGGCGCGGGGTCGCTCGATGGCACTAAGCTCCAGGCCATCGCAGAACTCGGCCGCCTG
The DNA here is from genome assembly GCA_964390495.1 of uncultured Armatimonadia bacterium. GTDB lineage: Bacteria > Armatimonadota > Zipacnadia > Zipacnadales > UBA11051 > UBA11051. Next base: position 124,766 of record CAYMIN010000006.1, on the reverse strand, counting down.
CTGCAGCGGCCAGGTGCAGATTTGGCCGATGGTATGGCCGCGGAATTGCACAGCAGCCGCCTCCGGGCGGATGCGCTGACCCTCGCAGGCCGGGCAGGGCAGGTCGCGGAGCAGTTGACCGAAGCGGTGGCGGAAATCGCGGCTCAGGGCGCGCCCCTGCTCGATGGCCGGCGCGAGACCTTGATAAAACAGCTCCAGGCCCTCACCCACAGGGATCGGGTCGTCGCTACCGTAGATGATGAGATGGCGGTCACGCCGGCGCAGGTTCTTCCAGGCCTGATCGAGAGTGAAGCTACCGAAGTCGGCCAGGGCCTGCACGAACTTCTCCAGCAGCGTCCCGCTCGCCAGCGGTCCCCAGACCTTGACTGCGCCCTGGCGCAGCGACTTGCTTTCATCCGGCACCAGTATGTTGAGGTCAATACCGCGCTGGGTGCCCAGGCCCTCGCACAGCTCGCACCAGCCTTGGGGGTGGTTGAAGGAGAAGCTGCGAGGCGTAATCTGCTCGTAGCTCTGCCCGCACTCGTGACAGGCGAACAGCCGCGAGAAGGCGGCAGTATCGCCATCGGCGGTGAGGACGATTACGTCCTGGCCGGAAATCGCCAGGGCCGCCTCCAGAGCCTCAGCAAGTCGCGAGCGGTTGCGGGCTGAGATGCTGATGCGGTCAACTACGATCTCGACCTGGTGCTTGCGGCGGCGGTCAATCGGGTCGTCATAGGGCAGCTCGTGGACCTCACCATCCAGGCGCAGGCGTCGCCAGCCATCGCGCCGGGCGCGCTGCAGCAGGGCCTCATAGTCTTCGTTGGGGGCCGGATGCAGCGGCGCACACACTGTCACCTGCTGGTCGGCGAAATCGGCGAGGATGCGGTCGGCAATCTGCTCGACGGTTTGCGCGCCGACCTCCGCACCACAGGCCGGGCAATGCGGTTGGCCCAGACGGGCCATCAGCACGCGGAGGTAGTCGTAAATCTCGGTGACGGTGCCGACGGTCGAGCGCGGAGTATGGCCGCGGTTGACGTGGTCAATGCTGATGGCCGGGGAGAGACCGGCGACCCGGTCCACCTTGGGCTTTTCCATCTGGCGGACGAACTGCCGGGCATAAGAGGAAAGCGATTCGACATAGCGGCGCTGGCCCTCGGCGTAGATCGTGTCCACCGCCAGGGAGGTCTTGCCGGAGCCGGATACGCCGGAGAAGGCAGTCAACTGATAGCGTGGCAGGCTGGCCTGGACGTTTTTGAGGTTATGCTGGCGGCCGCCGGCTATATCTATGGAATCGGTCTGGTAGGCGGGACGACGGCGTACGGAGGGGATTTGCGGCTCGGCTTGGCCGTTGATGAGGTCCTTGAGCAGTGCGCCGGTGTGGGAGTTGCGGCTGTCGGCGACCTGCTCCGGGGTGCCGTGAGCGACCAGCCGGCCACCGTCGGCACCACCCTCCGGCCCTAGGTCCACGATGTAGTCGGCGGTCTTGATGACATCGGGGTGGTGCTCGACAACGATGACCGTGTTGCCCTCCTCGACAAAGCGGTGCAAGACCTCGAGCAGTTGCCGGACATCCTCGAAGTGCATGCCGGTGGTCGGCTCATCGAGCAGGTAGAGGGTCTTGCCGGTCTTGGGCCGCGCCAGCTCGCGGGCCAGCTTGACGCGCTGGGCCTCCCCGCCGGAAAGTGTAGGGGCCGGCTGACCGAGCTTGAGATACCCAAGCCCCACGTCGGCCAGAGTCTGCAGGATACGGCGGATCTTGGGCTGATTCTGAAAATGCTCGAGCGCCTCGGCGATTGACATGTCGAGGACCTGGGCGATGCTGCGGCCGCGGTAGCGGATGTCGAGAGTTTCGCGGTCGAAGCGGCTGCCGCGACATTCCTCGCACTCGACCCAGACGTCGGCCATGAAGTCGGATTCGAGGCGGATATAGCCGTGGCCGTCACAGGCTTGGCAGCGGCCCTCGGCGACATTGAAGCTGAAGCGGCCGGGCCGATAGCCGCGCTGGCGGCTCTCAGGCACCTGGGCGTAGAGGGCGCGGATCTGGTCGAAGACCTTGGTATAGGTGGCGGCGGTGCTGCGCGGCGTGCGCCCAATCGGGTCCTGGTCAATGATGATGACCTTGTCTAGAGCCTCAATACCCGCGATGGCGTCATGGTCGCCGACGGCAAGCTGGGCATTGTGCAGTTGATTGGCCAGGGCCGGATAGAGCGTATCGGTGACCAGAGAGCTTTTGCCGGAGCCGGAGACGCCGGTGACGCAGGTGAGACGGGCGATGGGGAAGGCCACTTCAAGGTCGGCGAGGTTGTTGTGGCGTGCGCCCGTGATAGTGAGCCACTGGCCGTTGCCGGGACGGCGCTGCTCGGCCTGCAGAGGGATCCGCCGACGGCCGGAGAGATACTGGCCGGTGAGCGATTTGGCATTGGCGGCGATCTGCTTGGGAGTGCCTTGGGCGACGATGCGACCGCCCTCCACGCCGGCACCGGGACCGAAGTCAATAATGCGGTCGGCGGCCAAGATGGTCTGCTGATCGTGCTCGACTACGATGATGGTGTTGTCGAGATCGCGGAGGTGCTTGAGGGTGTCCAGCAGCTTGCCCTGGTCGCGGTGGTGCAGGCCGATGCTGGGCTCATCGAGCACATAGACGCAATCCACCAGGCCGCTGCCGACCTGGGTCGCGAGACGCACGCGCTGGGCCTCCCCACCGGCCAGCGTCGGGGCGGTGCGGTCGAGCGTCAGATAAGCCAGGCCGACCTTGGAGAGAAACTCCAGGCGCCCGCGAATCTCCTTGAGCGCGTCCTCGGCGATGATGGCCTCGGAGCCGGACAGCTCAAGTTCGGCGAAGAACTCGCGGGCCTCACCTACCGTCATGGCGGTGACTTCGGAGATGTTGCGGCCGCCGATAGTGAAGGCGAGCGCCTCCTGGTTGAGACGGCGGCCCTGGCAGACCGGACAGGTGCCGATGCGCATGGCCTGCTCAAAGCGGCGGCGGGCGAAACGGGAGCTAAGGCCCCGATAACGCTCCGTCAGCACATGGATAAGGCCGGGCCAGACATCGGCATGACGCCACTCCCAGCCGTGGCGCGGGTGCTTGAAGTAGAACTCAATCTTCTCGCCCTCCGAGCCGTAGAAGAGGTGGTGGGCCTGGCGCTCGGTAAGCTGCTCGACAGGCGTATCAAGGCTGAAGCCGTAATGGTCGGCCACGCCCTGATACCAGTGGCGGCGCTTGGGGTTATTGAGTGATGGCAACAGCGGTATCGCCCCCTGGTCAAGGGAGCGGTCGGGATGGGCTACCAGCAGCTCGGGAAGCAGGCGGCGCTCGCTGCCCAGGCCATTACAGTGCGGACACATGCCGCGGGGGCTGTTGAATGAGAAGGTGGCATGAGTCGGCTCCTGGAGGCTGCGGCCACAGGCGTCGCAGGAGAAGCTGGATGATAGCAAGAATTCCTCGGCACCCTCCGGGGCGATTATTACCGAATTTTCGCCAAGCTTGAGCGCATCTTCGACCGCCTCGGCGACACGTGGGCGAACCTCCGGCCCAAGCGTGAGGCGGTCAATGACGATGTCCAGGTCATGGCGGCGGTTGCGGTCAAGCGCGCCGACCTCGGCGATGCGCACGATCTCGCCATCCACCCGGGCGCGGACATAGCCCCGGCGGCTCATATCCTCCAGCAGGTCGCGGAACTCACCACGGCGGGCGCGAACCAGCGGTGCCATGACCATAACCTGAGTGCCTGGTGGCAGCTCCAGGACGCGGGCGACAATGCTCTGGCGAGTACGGCTGCCAATGGGTAATCCGCAGTCAGGACAGTGCGGCACCCCGATGGCCGCATACAGGACCCGCAAGTGGTCGTAGATCTCAGTGAGGGTGGCTACAGTCGAGCGGGGATTGCTGCTGCGAGCGGCCTGGTCAATGGCGATCGCCGGAGCTAGACCGTCGAGCAGCCTGACATCGGGGCGGCGCATCCGGGCCAGGAACTGTCGGGCATACGCCGAAAGTGACTCGACATAGCGGCGCTGGCCCTCGGCAAAAATCGTGTCGAAGGCCAGCGAGGACTTGCCGGAGCCGCTGACGCCGGTGAATACGATAAGCGCATTCTTGGGCAGATCGAGGTCAATGCCACGCAAGTTGTGCTGCCTGGCACCCCGTATCCTGATCTTGGCGGTCTTCACGTCATACTACCCTCGGTTCCGGGCTGCTTGCCCGCGCGTCTGCGGGAAGGAACTTTTGGCCTGGTTTAGCAACGCCCTCGGGCTGGAAGCTGAGAGCTGAGGATGCCCGGCATCCTCAGCTCTCACCTGAGCTTTGACAACAGCCCAAAGCTCAGGCCGAGCCACGCGTCTTGTGAGTTGCTCGGCCTAACCCCCTAGCCCCCTTGCCTGATCCCTGATAGGGAAGGGGGAACCAGATGGGGATAAGGTAGGGATGTGCTGGCCTGCATCCCCGGGCGGCCAGCGAGCGCCGGCCAGGAGCCCGCTTCAGTCTTGCTGTGAGTTGAGAACGCGCCGGGGATTGGTGACCGTAAGCTGCTCCCACAACGCCTCGCCGCCGATCTTAAGAACGGTCTTGCGCGCCGGTGAAAGTAATGGCTGGCGCTTGGTGCTGTTATGGCCGTCGGAGGCGATAACGTCAACCAGTCCCTGGCGCAGCCACCGGATGCAGGTATTGCGTACCCGTCGGCCCTGGCGGCCGCGCACGCTGCCGGCATTGATCTGCACCCAATAGCCGCGGTCGTGGAGCTTGGGCAGCAGATTGGGATCGCGCTGACATCCGGTGCTTCGTTCGGGATGGGCCAGCAGGATCCGGTAGCCGGCGATCTCCAACTCGAAAAGCTGCCTCTCGGCCTCGCCCAAATGGCCGAAGAAGGGCAGCTCGATGAGCAGGAAGCGGCCGTTTTCACCCAGCGGGACGATCTGACCGGTATCAACCAGGTGCTTGATGTCAGCAATCGCCGGCATTTCCGAGCCGGCCAAAAGCTCCAGCCCAATGCCCTCGGCCTGCAGGCGCTCTCGGACCCAATTGACGGCATTCATGATCATCCCAGCCGACACCTCCCAGCTAGGTGTGCCGACGTGGGGAGTGGCGACCAGGGTGTTGATGCCATCGGCAACTGCGAGCCGGGCCATAGCCAGGGAGTCTTCGATATGAGCCGCCCCGTCGTCGAGGCCGGGTAAGATGTGGCAGTGCAGGTCAATCACCGTGTACCTCCGGGCCTTAATTATACCACGGGCGGGCCCAACGGCCAATTGGGGCGCGCAATTCTCAGAACCGCCGGCAGGCTGCCAGATTGACTTGCGGGTAGCCAGTTGCTATACTCAAGCGGTCGCGGCGGAGGCCGTATCTAAGCGGTGCCGTAGGGATCGCGCTGTCGCGGCGGCTATCTACACTTCAGGCGGTACTCGAATACCCTCGGACGATAGCGATGATGAAATCTGCTGACAAGACCCAGATCAAACTGCGGACCACACGCCAGGGACTGCGGCGCAGATGGCTGGCGTGGGGACTGCTGCCGCTGGTGGTATGCCTGGTGCTGACGCTGGCGGTTGATGCGGTGGAGGCTGCGGACTTTGCGATAGAGCCGCGACAGTTGGAGGTCAACTTCCAAGCGATCTTTGCCATCAGCGCGATGCTTTTTCTGGTAGCCTTCACGATTGACGGGCATTGGACAAATGCGCAGCGGCTGGCGCGGCGCATCGTTAGGCTGGTGGAGCGGGATGGGCGGCGGGTCAAGAGCGATACCTTGGCGGATTACGCGTCCGTGGTATTCAACAGCGTGGCCGGTTCCAGCCAGGCGCTGACGGTAGTGGGAGTGGCGATCGCCTTCAGCGCCGTGGTCGCCGCCGGTATGGGCCTGGGCATTTACTACGCGCTGTTGATTCTGGCTCTGGCTGCCGAGTACCAGCTTTTCGTACTTTCCCGCCATCCTTATTATATGGAGATTATGGCGGCCGCGGCAGCCGGTCGCCTAGTGCTGGAGGCGGAAGGCGACGAAAAGAAGGGCTCCTGAGGCGCGATTGCCTACCTGTTAAGCACGCCTGCGCCAGGGCCAGCATTTGCGGCAGAAGATGAGTAGGGATGTACCCACGGCTGGGGAGTGTTGAATATTAAGTACCAAAGGCCACCCGGGACAAATGATGTGACTCCCGATGAGGTCGGCCAGTGGCACGAGGTCGAGGCCGGCTTCGTCGAGTTGTGTCGGCGGCACTGCTTCAGTGAGGTGCGCACACCGGTTTTTGAGGATACCGAACTGTTTATCAGGTCGGTGGGGACCGGGACCGACATCGTGTCGAAGGAGATGTACACCTTCGCGGACCGGGGCGGTCGCAGCCTGACCTTGCGGGCTGAAGGTACCGCGCCGGCGGTGCGGGCCTATCTGGAAAATCATCTGATGCAGCAGGACCCCGAGCGGGTGGTGAAGCTCTACTACATCGCGCCGATCTTTCGCTACGACCGGCCCCAAGCCGGCCGCTACCGCCAGCATACCCAGTTCGGCCTCGAAGCGATCGGCTCAGCCAGCCCGGCGGTGGATGTCGAGATTATCCAGGCGACCGCCGAGTTCTATGAGGCCGTGGGGATTGACAAGGCGGTGCTCAAGCTCAATTCGGTCGGCTGCCCCAAATGCGCGCCGGAGTATGTGAAGGCGCTCAAGGGCTTTGTCGCCGATAAGCTGGACCGAATGTGCGAGGATTGCCGGCGGCGCTATGACGAGAACCCGTTGCGGATGCTTGACTGCAAGCAGGACCAGTGTCGGGCGGTGCTACGCCAAGCGCCGACGATGCTGGATACTCTGTGCCAGGACTGCGCCGAGCACTTCGCGCAAGTGCAGGCGTATCTGGACCTGCTGGGCATCGCTTATGAGCTTGATCCGTATATCGTGCGCGGGCTGGATTACTATACCCGCACGGCGTTCGAGTTCATAGCCGAGGGCATCGGCGCCCAGAGTTCGATCGGTGGCGGCGGGCGTTACGACGGGTTGGTGGAGCAAATGGGCGGCAAGCCGACGCCGGGTGTGGGCGTCGGCATCGGCGTTGAGCGCGTGCTGCTGGTGCGGCAACAGCTTGGAGTGGTCCAGGCCGAGGCGGAGCGCAGCGGCTGCTTCATCGTCACGTTAGGCGAGGCGGCGTGGGAGGCGGGGCTGAAGCTTGCAGCCGAGCTGCGCGGCCAGGGCCTGCGGGCGGATGTGGACTATCGCCGACGCTCGATGCGGGCCCAGTTGCGCCACGCCGACAGCGAAGGCTTTGCCGCAGCTCTGATCGTCGGCGATGATGAGCTGGCGAAAAGCGCCGTGACCGTCAGAGATATGCACAGCGGCGAGCAGGAAGAGGTGGCAATCGGGGAGTTGGGCGAGTTCTTGCGCAGGTCAACGCTCTAGGATTTTCGGCATGGGCTGAGCCGGCCCGGGGGATAAGCAGATGAGAACATTGCACTGCCCGAAATGTAATCAGCCGACGACGACGGATGAGGCCGGCAACTGCATTCTCTGCGGTTTCTGCGTGGAGAAGGCCCAGCGGATGACGCTGCGGCTCTATATCGTGCTGGTGGCGGTATCGCTGGCAACCGTTATCTACGGTGTAATCGTCTTTGTCATGGAACAGGTTGCGCCGCCGCAGCCGGTCGGGCCGAAGTTTTTGATTTATCTGTTTCTGGCACTGGCGGCCGCTATCGGGCTGGTTGCCGTGGTCGGTGTCGCGCCGTTAGTGCGGAATCGCCGCGGTTCGGCGTCGGTGTTCAGGAGTCTGGTGCTGCAAGCGGCGCTGGCCGAGAGCATCGCGATCATGGGGCTGGTGCTCTACTTCATGCTCGGCAGCGTGCAGTGGTTTACGATATTTTTGGCGATAAGCTGGGTGGTTTTCACCATCATCGGTATCAAGCTGCGGGACGACGTCGCCGAGTATGAACGGCGTCTGGTAGGAGAACTGGAGGAGCACTAAGCGCCGTCTTTCCCCCCGGACCTGGTGGAAGTTGCTAGCAACCCAGGAGGCGACCGCATGGGCTGTCCATCCTCATTCATCAAGCGCACCAACAATTGCGGCGAGCTGCGCCCGGAGCATATCGGCCGGCAGGTCGCGCTCAACGGCTGGGTGCACCGCCGACGGGACCACGGCGGGCTGATCTTCATTGACCTGCGCGACCGCTCGGGACTGGTGCAGGTGGTCTTCGACCCGGAAATCGCCAACGCGGCGTGGCAGATGGCCCATGATGTGCGCAGCGAGTATGTGCTGGCCGTCAGGGGCGAGGTCAGACACCGCCCGGAAGGCACCGAGAACCCGAATCTGGCCACCGGCGAGATCGAGGTGGTAACTCACGACGCCGAGCTGCTCAACTCCGCCGAGACGCCGCCGATCTCGGTGGCCGAGGCGGGGGAAGTTGACGACATGGTGCGGATGAAATACCGCTATCTGGACCTGCGCAGCGAGCGGATGCAGCGCAACCTGCAACTGCGACACCGGGCGGCGCAGGCGGTGCGTAACTTCCTCAGCAATGAGGGCTTCTGGGAAGTGGAGACGCCGGTGCTGTTCCGGCCCACCCCCGAAGGCGCCCGCGATTATCTGGTGCCCAGTCGCGTCAGTCCGGGCAACTTCTACGCCCTGCCGCAATCCCCTCAGATCATGAAGCAGCTTCTGATGGTCGCGGGGGTCGAGAAGTACTTCCAGCTCGCCCGCTGCTACCGCGATGAGGACCTGCGCGCCGACCGGCAACCCGAGCATACCCAGATTGATATTGAGATGTCGTTTATTGACCGTGAGGACATCTATGAGCTGACCGAGCGGCTCTTCCACACCATGTTCCGGGAGACCATCGGTGTCGAGCTGGCGATCCCCTTCCCGCGCATGACCTACGCTGAGGCGCTGGCGAAGTATGGCACCGATAAGCCGGACCTGCGCTTCGGCATGGAGTTTGTGGACCTGAGCGATATCGCTAGAGAGGTGGAGTTCAAGGTGTTCTCGGGCGCTGTCGCCAAGGGCGGGCAGGTCAAGGGCATCTGCGCCAAAGGCTGCGGGCAGTACCCGCGAGCCCAGCTTGACAACCTTACCGAGTTCGCCCAGCAGCACAAGGCCCAGGGCCTGGCCTGGCTACGGGTGATCGAGAGCGGCTTCGATTCGCCGATTGCCAAGTTCTTTACGCCTGAGGAAGTGAGCCGGATCATCGCGACCTTTGAGGCCGAGCCGGGCGACCTGCTGCTGATGGTCGCCGACGAGCCGGCGATTGTGGCCGAAGCCCTGGACTGGGTACGGCGCGAGCTCGCCCGCCGCGAAAACCTGATACCCGAAAATGTTTTCGTCCCGCTGTGGGTCTCGGACTTCCCGCTGTTTACCTGGGACGCCGAGAACAAGCGCTGGGACGCCGAGCATCATCCCTTCTGCATGCCCCACCCGGAGGATTTCGAGCACCTGGAAAGCGACCCGGGCCGGGTGCGCGCGCTGGCCTACGATGTGGTCATCAACGGCACCGAGATGGGCAGCGGCAGCATCCGGATCCACCGCCGCGACATCCAGCAGCAGGTCTTCGGGGCGATGGGCCTTGACGAGCAGGAGGCCGAGAAGCGTTTCGGGTTCATGCTCAAGGCCTTCGAGTACGGCACCCCGCCGCACGGCGGCATCGCGCCGGGCTTCGACCGGCTGGTGATGATGATGGCCGGCGAGGACAATATCCGCGAAGTCATCGCCTTCCCCAAGACCCAAAAGGCGCAGTGTCTGATGTCGGGAGCGCCCGCCCCGGTGGACCTGGAGGCGCTGCGCGAGCTGCATATCAAACTCAACCTCCCGCCGCAAGACTAGGTGCAAGCCTGATAGGCCAGCGGGGCGCCGGCAGCCCTCACCCCTTCAATTCCCCTCTCGCAGAGCGAGAGGGGAAAACCGCAACGGCTGGGCCGGATTCTCAGCCTGCGACAAGCTCAGGCCTCGTATGCGGCCGCTCCGCAAGGCTACGGCAACGCCAGGAACGGTGGCACCTCCACAAGCGCGCCCTCCGCTATCCGCTATCAGCGGAGGGCGCGCTTCTTGCGTCATGGTGCAATTGTGCAAGAGGGCTATGGGTACTTATAGCGAAATACGACTCAGAATACCCAACCTCGCACGGGTCAAGGGAAAACAATGGCCAAGACACCGGTATTCATCGGGCTGGACTGCGAAGATACCTTCAATCATGAATCCGATGACGCCTTGCTGCGGCTGTGTCAAATCCACAGCGAGGTGGGGGTGCCGCTGAATCTGTTCACCGCCGGTCAGAAGGCGCGCTTCCTGCGGCTCAATGCCCGCGATGATGTCATCGCCGCGATGCGCGAGCATGACATCTGCTACCACGGCAACTTCTGGTTCGAGTATCCCGAGCCGGCGCTGGTCTATGGCGTGAAGTACGATTGGGATACCGCGCTGGCCAAGGCGCTGAGTATCGAGATGCCGGGGCTGAATGAAGTGGCCGAGGTCACCGGCCAGTTCCCCACCGCCTGCGTGTCGCATGAGTGCAATCACAGTCCGGCCACTACCCATGCGATGCGGCTGGGTGGCGTGCGGGCGGTCAACGGCGGCTTCGGTGATGACATGCCCCACAACGGCTGGGTCATGGACATGCTGTTTGCCGGTAGGGCCAAGCGCACCGTCGGCTATCAGGGCAGCTTTGCGATGGCCTATGATCCGCTGCACCCGGAGCGGGTGAAACCGACTGTAGATCCCGAGGCGGAGTTGCGCGAGTTCCAGGAGGCGTTTGACCGGCAGCTAGCCAAGGGTCACGATCATGTCAGCATCGTGGGGCATCCGTCATGCTGGGTGTGCGCGGAGTACTGGGGCCTGTATGACTGCGATCTGCCCTTCCGCATCGGCGCGGAGTTCGGCCCGGTCGGCCCCTTCCCCCAGGACCGGCAGTGGCGCCAGGCGGTCATGCGCACACCGGCGGATGTCGAGGCCCACTACCAGTGGACGCGCCGCGCCGCTCAATGGCTGGCCTCGCGCAATGACGTGGAAGTTCTCAGCATGAAGCAGTACCTCGACCGCCACGATGAGCCGGTCGGCCAGTGGCTGACGCTGGCACAGGTCAAGGACATGGCGCGCCGGCTGCTGCAGGATTTCGACGCGGTGAGGGTCGCCGATACAACCGTTTCGGTGGCCGATGCGCTGTTTCTGCTGGCGACTCTGGGCGAGCACATGATGCTGTACAACAAGCTGGCGCAGAGGCTGCAGGTGCGGCGCACCCTGGGGCCCGTCAAAGCGGTGCCGGAAATGACCGAGCCGGTGACCTTGACGCGCGCCAACTGCCTGATTGCGGCGCGGGCGGTATATGCCTACACGATGGCGCACGGACGGACGCCACACGCGATTCGGGCTCATGGTGTCAACGCCGGACCGGCGCAGGTGCTGATGGCCCTGGCGCAGGCGTTCTCACGGGATGAATTACCCGAGCAAGTCACCGTGGAGCCGGTGGCCGGCCTGCCCAAGTGCGCGGAGTTTCCGATATTCCAAAACGCCACAGCCAGCTCGATTGCAGCCCCGGCCTGCTACGATACCAGCGCCATGAACCTGCAGTGCAAGCTGCAGTCGTGGTCCTACCGGCCGTTGGTGAAGAATGCCTAGAACGTGCGGTTGCTTGTGTCTGCGTTGGGAGATTGCTTGGAGGAAGACGGCCCGTTGATCACCCTCTTTGGCCTAATACTGCTCTTGTTGCCGGCGGGGATTATGGCCCTGGGCGTGACCCAGCCGCACCTGACTCCGTGGGCGTCCTACAGCGCCGCCGGGGTGCTGCTGCTGATGGCCGCCGACCATCTGCTGGCCCGCCGCACCGCTGTATTCACCGCCTCCAGGCACACCCCTGACAAGCTCTCGGTCGGTGCTGAGAATCGAGTGACCATCAGCGTGCGCAGTCGCACCCGCTTCCTTCTGCGGATGCTGGTCAAGGACGATCCGCCGGCACGGTTCCGCACGCCGCAGCGGCTGCAGCGCCTGGTCGTTGCTCCCTTCACGACCCAGCAGGTCAGCTACCGGACGATGCCGCCGGCGCGGGGCGATTATAGCTTCGGAAATCTGCATTTCCGCGGGCTGTCATTTCTGGGCCTGACGTATTGGCAGAGGACGATTGCCGCCGGGCGCGAGGTAGCGGTCTATCCCAACCTGGCGGAAGTGGCGCGTTATGAGGAGCTGGCGCGCGCGGGCCGGCTGACACAGGCCGGTTATCACCCCTACCGGCGGCTGGGGATGGGTACGGAGTTCGAGAGCTTGCGCGACTATGTGCCCGATGACGAGTTCCGGCACATTGACTGGAAGGCGACGGCTCGCCGCCACAAGCCGACCACCCGCCAGTACGAGACGGAGCGCAGCCAGAGTCTGATGATAATGATTGACAGCGGCCGGATGATGGCGGGCACCGCCAGCTTGCCTGCCAAAGCTGCGGAGGGCGGCCGGGAGCCTACGCGGACGGCGGCGATGTCGAAGCTCGACTATGCCATCAACGCGGCCCTGATGTTGGCCTATGTCGCCACCGAGCGCGACGACCGCGTCGGCCTGCTGGCCTTTGCCGACGCGGTGCAGCAGTTCGTCCCGCCAAGCAAGGGCAAGGCGCAGGTCGGGCGCATTGCCGAGGCTTTGTACGGGCTGGAGGCGCGCTTGCACGAGCCGGACTATGGCTTGGCTTTCAGCACGCTCTTCAGCCGCTCACGCAAGCGCTCGCTGGTGATATGCTTCACAGACTTGATTGACAAGGACGCCTCAGCGCGGTTGCTGTCGGGGATGGCCTCGCTCTTTCCCCGGCATCTGCCCCTGCTGGTGGCGATACAAGACCCGGACCTGCAGGCAGCCGCAGCCCAGGACCCCGCCGGCGCTTTCGAGGCGTACGAAAAGGCGGTAGCCATCGCGGCAATTGGTGACAGAAGAGAGGCCCTTTCCGCAATAACGCGCCGAGGTGTGCTGGTCCTGGACACCACGCCACAGGCCCTGACCGTCGCCGCAGTCAATCGCTACCTCGAGATCAAGGACCGCCACGCGCTCTAGCCCGCAAGATAAACGGAGATATTGAGGCTTGCGCCGGCGGCAGCGTCCGGAGATCAGTCTGCGGCCCCGGCGACTTGCCAGGCCCGCGTCACTTCCCCTTGGACATGCAGCTTCGCAAGCGGGCAGCGCATGGGGGATCAAGTCGATACGGGGTAGGGCGAATCCTTCTAGCGTGACCGGAAGGAGGTTATTTAGCATTCTGCGTGCAGTCGTGTCAATCGTCAGATCTGGGAGGCTTGCGGTGAGTACGATAGGGCGGACCACTAATCCTATCGAGTCGGTCGGCGAATGATTCATAAACGACAGATAGACGCCTAAGTACGTATCCAAATCCAACGGCAATCGGTACAGTACCATCATCGAGATTGGCAGATGCGCCATCGCCTCGGGACTGAGGGGCACGAGACTCTGGAGGATCGTGTTTGAGAATCACAGACTTATCCAGGAAATCAATACTCGCGATTTCTCTGGTGATCTCAATAATCCTAGTTTGATCCCAGAGATAAATGTACGATTCACGGTTAGCAACCTCCTGCGCGGGTTGGGTAAAGTATCCTGAGGTAAGTAGATAGCCGCTGTCAGCACCGCTAGCTATCACTGTCCCTATCAACTCGCGGACAATCATGTTGCCGACTGATCGGTTGAAATAGTGCTTGCACTGAATGATCGCGAACTGGTTATCCCTCCAAATCTCAATGTCCACACCTTCATCGGCAGAGGCCACCGTGAGTTTCGTCCGATACCCCATACACCGAAAGAGCCTCTCGCAGGCCTGCTCGAACCCGCGTGGCGATAGTGCTTCCATGTTCACCGCAGAACCCAAGCCGCTAAGCTCCATTTCGGCAAGTTTATTGTCCTCCTTGGTCCGTAGTCGCTGACGCTCTTCGGCCTCTCGTCGCCGCAATTCCTCTAGGTGTTTGGCTCTTTCTATCGCCAGTTGACGAAGACCCAGTACATGCAGATACCGAAGAAAAGCCAAGGCGATAATGAGCAGTGTCAAAAGGATCAGTATGGCTGGGTGTTTGCTCCATAGACGCGAAAGGAAGTTGTAGATCACTACGATTGCCAAGAGTGTGAGGCAGGCCGGAACTGTATAATCGTTTTGCCTGGCTGAACGCGGCATGTGTCGGCACCCCGCCCGCGATGCTTCCTCCTATGCTGTCTTGTGCATCCGCCGGGCTCGCTACCAATGTGCGGCACGACGGCGATACTGTGTGACAAGACGTTTGAAACTAGTAGCCGGCGGCAGCCAACAATCTTTGGAGCATTGTCGCATCCCGAATATCAGGATCGTACCGCTTGCTAGTTGCGAGATGCTGCTTGCAGACACTTGCCCACTGATTAGCGACCCGAGCGCTTCCCGCTTGTTCGGCAGAACCCGTGCGAATGAGAGCCGTTACTGCCAAGTTAAGGTGGCCCATTGCGACAACATCATCTGCGGTCAGCTTTTCACCGGTAACGCCGAGGCCAATAGGACGACCGTGTTGCACTTTCTTCGCTGTCGAAATGGCATTCCTGAAGCATTTGTCGGCGCGCTCCAACTCTTGCGTGTCGCCGAACACCCCCCTCGCCATCAGGGCTTGTATCTTTGCTTCAGGAATTCCCTCCAGCGGCTTGCCGCCGAGCAGTGCCAGGCCCAGATTCAGGTGTGACAATGACAGATCTGGATCGGCCTCTATACTGGCATTGTAGAGTTCAATCGCCTTAACCAAGTTGCCATCGGTATGTTGCGCTACACCTGCATTGAACTTTCGGGTGGCCTCCGTACCTTTCAGATATGCGAGCAGTCCCGCGGCTAGGATGCATACCAACACAGCACTGCCAGCAATCCAAGGAAGCGCATTACCAGCCGGGTGTGCGCCGTACGTTACAGGCTGCACAGGAGGGAGTGGTGTGCCTGGCTCCTGTGCGTGGCCCATACCAGCCGCATCGGTCGACGCAGGAGTCTCGCTGGCCATGCGCTTACACCGGGGACACTCTTCGTCAAAATCTGACATTTCATACCCGCACTTGGGGCATCGCACCGGATTTCTCCTCCAAACCGTTGCAGGACGGTCTTGTCGCGTGTAGGCGATTCTATCTCGCGAATCCACGATGAAACTTTGCTCCTGTGCTATTCGCGTCTTGTTGTATTGTCTCCTCCACAATACTTTCCAAATCCTGATGATCACTCATTCCTGGCGACGAGCGGGGGCTGCCGTGCGGTAACTTCCAAGAGGAGCCAAGTGGGGGGGAAGCCCGACGCTTGGATCTGTGAGAGCGAACCCAAATAGCTTAGCTACTCGACCGTTCATTCCATCTCCAGCAGCTTGGCGGCGTTGCCCCCGAAATAGTCCTCGATCTGAGCGTCATTGAGGCCTGCGCACCAGCAAGCGGCCTTGACCGCTCGCAGGTTCTCGATGCCCACCAGCGGCAGGGCGGCGTTCGGGCTGTATTCGGGCCGGTAAACCTCCAGGGAGATGTCGGGAGGCCCGGCGGCCACCTCGGCCGGCGGATCGTCCCACCACTCGGCCCGGTACAGGTGGGCGTGAGCATCATAGATTTTGGCGGGCACGAAGCTATCCAGCTCCTGCGCGAAGGTCTCCCGGTCTTGCTCTCGCAGCTCCCAGCTAATGTCCAATGCGGTGCCTCCGTCGGCGGATCGCCGCGGTGCAAGCCAGGGAACGGAACTAGTTTCATAGCCTGTTCCAAGACCTCAAGAGCAACGGGCTATGAATGCGGTTGCTTCCTTGTCTTGCCGCCGGTCACCGCGATTCCGTTGGAGGACAGGCTTCCCAGCCTGTCCACATTTTTCGACAGGCAAGGATGCCTGTCGTCCTGGAGAGTATTGTATTATTGACCTGTTTTCATAACCCGCTCCAAACCCTCAACAGCAACGAGTTATAAAACCACTTCTAATGGTACGTTAGCCTATTCGAGAGTTGCCAGTTATTATCGAAGAAGCCGGCGCAGAGATGCTCGTTGGTGTCGCCCTCGGGCGCGAAGGCCCGGGTAGTGAAGACGATGAAGTCAGGCAGCATGTCGAACTTGTGGTTGACATCGCACCGCTCGCCCCAGTACTCCCCGGCGAATATCAGCACATAGCGGTCGGGATTGAGCGGGTTGGGATAGCACATCGCCAGCCCGAGGTCGTCGCCGGCGTATTCGTTGTCGCCTATTTGGTAGTGGTGGTCGCCGATGCGGACCGGCAGGCGGAAGTAGATGCGCGCCAGAAGGTAGTTGGTCTGCGGCCGGCCGAACAGCACCAGGTTACTCTCTGCGATGTCCTGCTCGGTGATCTCGGTGTCGAGCTTGATGCGGGGACGGCCATCGGCGAAGGCGTCCCATTCGTCGCTGAAGCGCTGCACTTTGGCGGCCAGAGCCTCATCATCTGCCGGCCCGCCGGCGGTGCCCGGTACCACGACGAAGCTGCTGTCAAAGACCTCCTCACACGGCCCGCACAGGCCCTTGCGCTTGGCCGGCGGGAAGCTGTGCCCCCTATCTTGCTGCTCGCCGAGCTGTATTATCAGCTTGCCGTTCTGCGGCCTGATGGTCCGGCGTCCCGACGGCAAGGCGACGATGTAGCCGGCTTGGGCCTGCAGCGGGGAGTTGGCGATGTCAATGCTCAGCCGCGCTACGTTCTCGCACTCGATTTCCACCTCCGCCAGGCTCAGCTTCTGTACCCAGGGGGTAGCCAGGATGCTGAAGGAGGCCGGTTTGCCCCATTCTTCGAAGGCCTCGATAGTGGCCCAGAAGGCCCTCCCGTACTCGAGACTATAGGTCGTGTGGGAGATCAGCATCGGCTTCTCTTCCACCGTGTGCTGTATCTGCCAGGCGAAGGCTTTGTCGAACGGCTCTTTCTCGAAGTATATGAAGTGGCTGGCACCGGGGTACTCGACATAGGTAACCGCGGCCGGGTCGAGATTCTCCTCGGCCTTCTCGACCATCCACCGCGACTGCTTGGCCGGTATCAGGCTGTCTAGCTCCCCATGCTGGACGTAGAAGCGCTGGGAGCGCATGGACTTGGCCAGATGCCACGGATTATCCCACTCCACCATCCACTGCTTGAAGGGGGGCATCTGTTGCTTATCCCATTGCCACCAGCGGTACATGTCGGTCTGCCCGGCGATCGGGGTGATGGCGGCGAACATGCCGGGGTGGCGCAGCGCGATGGTCCATGCCCCCATTGCGCCCATCGAGACGCCGTTGAGGTAGAGGCGGCGCCCGTCCACGTTGTACAGGTTCTTGACCTCCTCGATAGCCCGCAGCACATCCACCTCGCCGACGCCCTGGAAATCGGTATTGCGGCGACCGTAGGGCGTCAGCAGCATGCAGCCGTACTTGCCGGCGATCCGCAGGACCTCATCGGGTAGCACCCAGGGGTCGAGGATGTTGGTGGTCGGGACCCAGCCGTGGAGGAAGACGATCAGCGGAGTCGGCCTTTGCGGATCGTAGTCAGGTGGCAGGTAGAGGTGGTAGGGCTGGGCGGTGCGGTCGTTGCGGGTGATATAGGCCAGCTCGGTGAGCACGCCCGGCTCGGCGCGTAGTACCTGACCCCGCTCCAGTCTGTCCAGCGCCTCCAGGCCCAGCGCGACACATTCGCTGACATTGGCAAACGCGAAGTGGTAGCCGACGGCCCCGGCACTGAGCGCCTCGGCCTTGCGCAACTGCAGGCGCGCATAGGGGTAGTTGGTGGCATACGCCGGGCTGTCTTGAGCATAGCCCTTGGCCTCAATCTCGGCCAGCCGCGCGCGCAGATCGTCCAGCCCTTGGCCGTGCGCTGGTAGGCTGCTGAGGGCGAGTAGCAAAGCAATCAGCAAAGGGTGACTGTCGCCAGGGATACGGCGCACGGTAAGCCTCCCGAAGCAGGTTAAGAGCCGCTAGTTAGTTGTTCGCTGTCAGGGCCAGGCAAACCTTGCGCGGGCAAAAAAGGCTCGCCCCGCAAGCATCACGGGGCGAGTCCCAAGCAGGCATAACGCGCGCTGGTGCAGCCAGGTACTAAAAGTCGGTCGTCAGGCTGGCAGCGAACATGTCGTTATAGTCAAAGGCGGAAGCGATTTCGAGTGTCAGGGGACCGAGGCTACCTGTGACACCCCATGTGAACTGCGAGTCGCGCAGGCCGGCGCGCACTGCCAGGTTGCTGTTGACGATCTTCTCCAGGCCGAAATGAACAGTTGGGGAGGCGTTGTTTGCTGCGGTAAGGTTGTGGATATCAGCGGCAAAGGTGAGGCCCTCGGCGGGATCGAATGCCGCCAGACCGAAGTGTACGCTGGGCTTGACCTCTCTAGTGACTATCCCGGTCGCGGCCCCCAGGTCGAGGGTGAAGTCCGGGGAGGTGATGTTGCGCACGACCAGCCCGAAGCACATGTTCTCTTCCGGCTTGTAGCGCAACCCGAGGTCGGCGGTGAGGGCGTTGTCATCATCCGAATCATCCGCTATCTCGACGACCGGCGCGTTGCTCTGGTAGGATTTTTGGACCCTGGCCTCGGCCAGGACTGCCTGTTTGACCGCTACGCCCATCTGCAGGTGTCGGCTAATCTGCCTGCCGTAGCCGACCCCGACAGCGCCGAAACCTAGGACGTTGGCAGTGGCGTTAACCTGGTTGCCGGCGCCACCAACGTCAGTCAATCCCGCCACGCCCGCGCTCTGGGCATAGGCGCCGATAGCCAGCGGGCCGAGGGCAAATCCGGTCATCAGCGAACCCTCAACCTCAATCGGCTGACCACCGGTGTTTCTCGCCGCATTGAGGATAGTGTTGAAGTCGCCGGGAGAAACGATTTCACCACCATCCATGTCCAGGATATAGGCCACGTCGGCCAACTCGTCTATGACATCGAGGTTGTCAACTCCCCCGCCAATACTGATAGTGTGCCACTTGAAGCCGGTATTGTCCGCCAGACCGGCCGGGTTCCAATACAAGGCGGTCACGTCGTCGGCCACCGCGACGAACGCATCGCCCATCCCGATTGCCCGCGTGCCGACGCCCAGAGCGGTATTGCCCACCGCCGCGTCAGCGAATTCAGCCCAGGCGGGCCCGACTACGACAGTTGCAGCTAGGATCAGACAAAGCCAAAGCATGTGTCTGCGCATTGTGCTTATACCTCCGTTCTGGATTCTAGCTAAAGTCCGCATTGACCGCGCCATAGACACGGAAGTCGTTGATAGTAACAGTTACGGTTTCAGCGATGCTCTCCGCCAGGATATAGACGGTGAAATTCCCCTTGTACTGTTTCAGCAGCTCACGAGCTTCGGCGTCGCCCACTTCTCCGCGCTCAACTGTGTCGGTGCCCTCCGGCAGTGTTGTCTGGTGCAGGAGTTTAGCGGAAGCTGCTACGTTCTCGGCGGTCAGATTCGGATCTTCGCTGATGTAGATGGATATCGTGACCTCCGCCCCCGACTGGTTGTCGTATTCGTACGAAACCTGGATTGCATCCACGCTCTGGATTTTGTCGGCATGATCCTCCCAGTCTTCGGAGGTCACGTCATTGGCCTCGAATCCCGAATTGACTTCGGCCAACGTGAAATCCTGCGGGGCGGTCCGTACCGTCAGAGTGAGGTCCTTGGCTTTGTCATACGCCGCACATCCAACTACGGCTACGACCACGAGAATGAGTAAGACGCCTACGACACTCCTGTGCATAATCTCCCTCCTGTCGGGCTGTGCCAGAACTGTACAATCCGCACCGATACTGTACGATTGCCCTACTATACATACTTCAACTATATATAGCAAGGTCTGGCCGGATGAATCGCGGATTAGTCTCCACAGCCGCTGATGATTAGCGTCAGGTCCAGCGGATAGCGGCCGGCCCGGGAGCTATACACGATTAAGCCGCCGGGGGTAAGCTCTCGCGGCACGGCAAGGGTCAGCTTCACATGCCTGCGGTCAACTCCGGCCATCTCTTGGACCATGTCTGCAGCCACCCGCACCCGCACCAGTTCTCCATAACGGCCCCAGAACCCGTGGATGTGCGACAGCGCCCCACGCGAGTCGGCGTACTGGTCGCCCAAGCGCTGCGAGTGGATGTGAACTCCGTTCATAGAGATCTGCAGGTCGGAGGGCCAGCCGCACGCTTCGGTCTGGCGGGCGTCTTGGCGCTTGGCAGATAACTCGGCGATGAGTGTGATGCCGTCTGCTGCGGCAAGATCCATGCCTTCGGGCAGTTCGAAGCGGTAATCGAGATGGCCGGCCTCGATGCCGCCAAGTAAGTGAATCTCCCGTCCCACCAGGCCTCGCTCCAATTCGGCCTCATGCCATCCTGAGGAATGTTCCTGCTCCCCGGCCAGCTTGCGCAGGACTAGCGAGCCGTCCGCGAGCCGTTCAGTCGCCGGCAGCCGCCCGTTGCAGACCTCCAGGTACTTGAAATCAGAGAACCTGCCATTGACCCGAGCCTCCAGGCGCAAGAGGCAGGGGTAATCAGGCAGCGGCCTATCGAAGGCGAAGGCGCCGCAACTGAGCGCCGGATTCGTCTCAGCGTCTCCCCGCGGCCAGTTGATTGTGCCGGTCGGGGCCGGGCTTAGCTCCTGTCCCAGGGCATCAATGCCGCTGACGGTTATCTCGATATCCGGCCACGTGAGATCGGTGCAGCCCTGGCGGGCGAAAAATACGGGGAACCGGACGGTGCTACCGGGCTCCAAGGTCTCTCCCGGCGGGCCCTCGAAAGCGAAGTACGGATCGGCCTGCAAATCAGCGGGGTCGTAGCCGAACTGCTTCGCCGAGCCGTCGTAGTTGTAGATTCCGTTGCGCTCCCACTCGATGTCGTGAAGCTCGGTATAGACATATCCGCATACTCGCGTCTCCCGCCGCAGCAGATCGGTGAGGAACTTGAAGCACCAGGAGACATCCTTATCACCCATGCGCGCCGCGATGCCGCCATATTCCGAATTGAGCAGCGGCTGGCCGCTTTGGGTGCGCCCCGGCACGAAGTTGAAGTCAGAGCCGGGACGGGTGTTGTCCGCAACTGCGGCGATGTGCTCGGCGGCTTGCTCATAGTCATTGATGTAGAAGTGCCATGAGTTGATGTCAGTGCGCACATGATCTTGGAGGCAGGCCGAGTTGTCCTCGAGCAGCCGCGTGCCATCAAGCTCTTTCGCCAGCTCGTACATCTCCTCCACCCAGTGCTGGCGCTGGGGGTCTTGCTTGTACTCTTCGCCTCCTAGTCCCCACGTCTCATTGAACAGGCACCAGGAGATGATGGCCGGGTGGTTGTAGTCGCGCGCAATCGCCCCTAGCAACTGTGCCCGGTGCCGCCGGCAGGCAAGCTCCGAATAGCCGCCATAGCCGCAGTTGGGCAGATCGCACTGCAGCATTACCCCCAGCCGGTCGGCCCAGTACAGATAGCGGGGGTCCTCCAGCTTGATATGCACTCGCAGCAGGTTGAAGCCCGCGTCCTTCGCCTGCTGCAGATGCTTGCGGATGGCCTCATCAGACAGATACGTATAGACACCCCAGGGGTTGAATGACTGGTCGAGCGCGCCCTTGATATAAATCGGGTTTCCGTTGAGCGTGAGGTAGTTCGGCCCGCCCTCGTATAGCGTCCCGGTGCCGACTTGCCTCATGCCGAAGTAGCTGTGCGCCGTGTCAACACTCTCGCCGCCACACTCCAGTGCAACAATGACACCATACAGATGCGGATTCTCAGGCGTCCAGAGCCTCGCCTCTTCACCCAGGGCCACGCTGCCGTGAAAAGCGCCTGCTTCGTCGGCTGCCAGCGTCGCCTCGCCCACTTGTTTCCCCTCATCATCACTGACGCTGACACTCACACTTCCGTTCTCGGGCAGATTGTGGCAAATGACTTCGGCCAGGACCGCACCCTCGGCCGGCTTCGGCGTCAGGCGGATGCTCTCGACATGCGCCTGCGGACGCGGCGCTAGCCACACCGGCTGCCAGATGCTCGAGGTGGTGGTGTACCAGGCGTGCTGCTTGCCCAGCGGCTTCTGCTCATCATCCTGCGGGTCGCACACGCGGCAGGTCACGGTATTCTCCCCGGCTATCAGGTAGTCGGTAATGTCGAACTCCACGGGGAGGTATCCGCTTTCACTTTCGCCGACGGCCTGCCCATTCACCCAGAGCCTCACATGCCAATCCGCCGCGCCGATATTCAGGATAATTCGCCGTCCATTCCAGGCCTCGGGCACTTCAAACGTCCGCCTGTACCAGCCGATGGTATGGCGCGGCGCCTCGCGGTAGTTATCCTTGTTCACCTCAGCCGGGTTCAGGTAGGCATTGCGCGAGAAATAGTTGTCGCAGTCGGCGGCGGCTTCGGTACCCCATGCCGCGTGCGATTCCCACGGAAACGGCACCCGAATGGTCCGCTCGAAGCTGGCGTCAGGCCGATACCAAGCCTCGGCCTCGCCGATATCCTGGGGATCGAACGAGAAGTCCCACTGGCCGTTGAGGTCGAGCCAATCCTGCCCTTCGGTCATACCCCGGTGGAAGTCAGGCCGCGGGTAGTATTGCTCTTGCGCTTGACAATCTGTATCCATGGTCCCTCACTCCTGCGTGTGCCGACGCTGCGGTGGGGATATGACGAGGCGATTCGCTTATGCGTGGTGGCAGTATTCGCCGTCTGCTGGTCGATTCTCCTGCTGCAGAGGGGCGGTTTACACCGTCGCAGTCCGGCTCTGCCCGCGTCGGCGTTAGCTTGTGAGGGAGAGCGAGGCGCTTGCGAAATCCCTGCAAGCTGACCTCAGACAATCCATTTGCGCTTGATGTTCCAGAGGCTTGCAGCGAACAGGGCGACGCAGGAGGCACCGAGGATGGACAGGTCGAGGGCGTAAGGCATGGCATTCCCGGCATGAACCGCGCCATGAAGAGCGTCCGCGCCGTAGGTCAGGGGCAGCATGTAAGACAGCGGCCGTAGCAACATCGGCAGCTTCGCGATAGGGAAGAACAGCCCGCACAGGAAGATCATGGGGAAGCGGAAGAAGTTCGAGAACGTTTGGGCTTCGAAAACCTCGCTTACCGCCACCGCGATGAATAGGCCCAGGAAAGTCGAAGCCACGGCGATCAGCAGGACGGAGGGGATGAACGCGCTCCAGGCCACACCGGACAAGTTCACCAGAAAAGCGGCCATTGCGACGGGCACGAGTGCGTTGACCATCCCGAAAGCAATGGCTCCGGTGGTCTTCGCCAGCATCAGGAGCTCCAGCGGTATGGGGGCGAGCAGCAGGCGCTCGAACGAACGGCCCTTCTTCTCGAAGGTCACCGTCACCGACAGCAGCGAGGTGGTGCCGAACAGGATGGACACGGCCACCACCCCCGGCAGCAGCGTCATCACGCTCTCTAGCCCGCTGCCGGACTTGATGAAAAACATCCCCGTCCAGGCCAGCGGGAAGATTAGCCCCCAACTCAGGTTCGGCGGCTTCAGGTAGTACGTCCGCATGTCCTTGCTCACGATGCTCCAGAAGGCGATCCACAGCTTCATGCTCCACCTCCCCCTTTTTCCTTCTCTTTGCGCATGGCGTCGGCCTCGATGCCCGTAATCCGCACGAAGACATCCTCCAGCGACGGGCGCATCCTGCGGGCCTCCGCCACCTCAGCCCCGTGCTCTTCCAGAAAGCGCACCAGCGGCCCGACACGAACCGGCTCGTCTGCCTCCACACGGATCAAACCCGGCCCCGGTGCCGCGAACCGCAAGTCCGGAAAGGCGCCGGAGAGCTTGCCTTGCGCGTCGTTCAGTCCATTCGCGCAGGTAATGTGCACCACGTGTTTGTCCTGAATCGGCTGGATCAGGTGCTCGACTGTGTCAATTCGCACGATGCGACCGGAGACGATGAAGGCGATGCGGTCACATAGCCGCTCGGCTTCCTCGATGTAATGGGTGGTCAAAAAGATGGTGGTGCCGCTTTGGTGCAGGTCGGCGATGAGCTGTCGCAGTTGTCTCGCGCTGGCCACGTCAATGCCGGTGGTGGGCTCGTCGAGGAAGAGGACTTGGGGGTTGTGAATGATGCCGGCGGCGATGGTGAGCTTGCGCTTCATGCCCCTGGAATAGCCCGCGAACTTGCGGCCCGCCGCCTCGGCCAGGCCGAAGATATCCAGCAGCTCCCGCGCACGCCTCTGGCGCTCGGCTTTACCCATGCCGTAGAGCGCGGCGCAGAAGCACAGGTTCTCGAAACCCGTGAGCTCCGGATAGAGATTGCTTTCATCCGGCACCACGCCGATGAGGTGTTGAGCGGCCCGGGGCTTGGCAGTGCAGTCAATGCCGGCGATGCGGATGGTGCCGGCGTCGGGCCGGGCCAAACCGGTAAGCATGTTGATGGTGGTGGTCTTACCCGCACCGTTGGGTCCGAGGAAGCCGAACAGCTCGCCGGAAAACACCTCGAAATCCACCCCGTCCACTGCCTGCACTTCATCGAACCGCTTGGCCAGGCCCCGGACCTCGACGGTACGAACGGCCTCACCCGTCATGGCCGTCCCTCCTTTGTCATTTGCAGCCAGATGCCGATGCCCGTATTCGCCTGCTCCGGCCCTAAGCCGCCTTCGCCTACCACCTCAAAGGCAGGCCATCCCCCCTCAACCGCGAGACGATGAAAGGTGGCGGGGCTACGTGCCTCGACAAAGCTTCGCGCCGCTTCCGGCTTTCCCGCCACCGACTGCCGCCGCCTGCGGATGAACTCTCGTCGTGCCCACTGCGGATAGCCGCTTCCCAGACCTCCGCCGATCATCGCTTTGCCGCCCGGGCGCAATATCCGCCGAACTTCTCGCAACCCTGCCGCGCGATCGTGCCAGAAGAAGAGCGAGCCGCGACTGACCACCACATCCACCACCTCGTCGGGCATGGGAATGCGTTCAGCGGCTCCCTGGACAGCCACAACACGCCCGCCAAGGCCACGGTCGCGCGCCCTCTCAAGCCCGCGGCCCAGTGGCTGCATGTCGGGGTCCACCAGGACCATCACGCAGCCCGGTAGCCGCTCGACTAGCGCCAGCCCAACATCACCTTCACCGCTGCCAAGGTCTAGCCATACGCGCCCCGCAGAGCGCCCGCAAAACTCGATGATGTCATCAGCGACGGTTGCGTAGTAGTCCGGAAGCTCCCGGTTGCAGACCATGTCAGAACCATTCCGTTGCGGCGGCTGTTTTGATTACACCGTCACCAGCCGGTCCGAAGCGCGCACTATCTCGTAGTGATCGTTCAGCGTCGAAAGCCGGCAGACTTCGGACCCTGCAGAGTTGCGCAGCTTCAGACACGCCCCGCAGGCATAGAACTGGCCGCCCGCGTCCAGGACTTTCTGGGCCTCAGACCTGACCTTGAACCTCGGGTCCTCAATCTGGTCAATCTCAACGCCTCTGCCGGAAAGAAAGATCCGCATTAAGTCGCCCTGTTCCAGACTGTAGAGCGCCAGCCGCAGGGCGTTGAAGACGGTTTCCGGATCGGTTTGGGTTATGATCATCCCGAGTTTCATCAGTCTCCTGTTTTCTGTCGGCGGGTTCTACCTGCGGGCAGACAGGGATGCGCCTTGACGTCACCGTGGCATTCCCGGATCTGCTCAGGCGAGCAGTCCTGGGGCTTGCCCTGCAATTGCTCCGGCTTCTGGCAGTTCTTGTTCTTATTGCACATTTGCGAGCTCCTTTGTCCGAGGTTTGGTGCAACCTCTAGCGGTCTATCTCCAGCAACCCCTGGGCCGCCTCTTTCCATGCCGCCAGCGTTGCCTCGTTGAGTGCATAGTGAACGAAGTAACCGCGCCTGTCGGGGATGACGATATCGGCGTCGCGCAGGATGCGCAGGTGCTGGGACACGGCCGCCGGGGTGATATCCAGGTAGCGCGCAAGGGCGTTTACACACATGGAGCGCTGCTTCAGCAGCTCGATCATGCGTACACGCGTATCCACGGAGAGAATCTTGAAGATCCGGGCCAATTCCTTAGAATTGTTCATGGCAGCACCATCTGATTAAGTATAAACGCAGATACTTTACAACCCCCAAACCTCACTGTCAAGCCGGTATCGCCGCCAACGACCCAAGCCTCCAGCAAAACAATACCGGCTTAGCCCGGCCCACAGAAGCAAGGCCGGAAGTGGCGCTTGAGGCGACAGTGTCAGGGCGATCATGTGCTCTGCGCTGCAGCTACAAAGCCAGGTTCTATCCCCAGGCGTTCCAGGGGTTGCTGTTCGGCCAACGCTACCAACTATTTTTTTGCCCAAACTACGGTTGTGGAAGGGACTCCACCGGCAATGTCGAACAATACAAATACTCAAGCGGGTCGCTGCCACAGGAAGCTGGCCTAGGGCCGGCGAGGTCCGAGGCGGAGAGTGTGCATCATGGACGCACGCGTAAGAGACTTCGTCTGCAATCACGCCCGGAACCTCATCGGGCTGGATGTGGCCCTGTTCTTCCAGGCCAATCCCCAGACCTTTGACACCCCCGAGGGCCTGGCCCGGCGAACCCACCGCGATGTGGCTGAGGTGAAAGAGGCCCTGGAGCGGCTAGCTGCCTGCAAGATCCTGGAGGTGTTCAGCCGCGGCGAGGGACGATACCAGTGCTATGCCCTGGCCAAGAACGCCGAGGCGTGGCGCCTGCTGTGCATGCTGAGCGAGGCATATATGGACGATCTGGAGGCGCGCAAGGAGATAGTCAAACTGCTGGTGCACCAGCGCACTGCCGAAAGGAAGGCCAAAGAGCACTCAGATAACGCCGACACTCAGGGGATCAAGCAATGAGCGACCTAGTCAGTACCGGGATTGAGGGCCTCGACGTACTACTCGGCGGCGGCCTACGGGCCGGCGCTTGTGCGGTTGTGCAGGGGGTCCCGGGCACGGGCAAGACCACCATCGGCCTGCAGTTCGTTCACGAGGGCTGCCTCCGCGGTGAGGCCGGGGTGGTGGTGACTTTCGAGCAACTACCGGAGCAGATTTACCTGGACGCCGCCAACTTCGGCTGGGACCTGCGTGGGCTGGAGCAGCAGGACCTGATGCGGGTCATCTGTACCTCCCCGGAAGTCTTTCTCGACCAGCTTAGCGATGCCGAGGGTATGATCGACAGCCTACTCCGCGAGCTGGACGCCAAACGGATGATGGTGGACAGCGTCTCCCACCTGATCGAGCTGGCAAGTACACCGCAGGAGTTGCGGGCGGTGGTCTATGGGATGATCAACGGCCTCAAACGCGCCCATCTGACCTGCATGGTCACCAAGGAAGTGGACGAGACCGGGGTGGCGGAGACTACCTTTGAGGAATACCTGGCGGATACGGTAGTAAGCCTCAGCTTCGAGATGGGGGCGGACCTGTACCGGCGGCGCTATCTGGAGGTGCTGAAATCACGCGGCCAGAACCACGCCTACGGCAAGCATACCCTGAAGCTGAGTGGGAGCGGGGCGCAGGTCTATCCCCGGCGCGCTGACCGGCCCTGCATTAGAGACCTCTCCAGCGAGCGTATCAGTACCGGTGTGGTGGCTCTCGATGACATGATCAGTGGCGGCATCCAGCGCGGCCATACCGTCCTGGTGGCCGGCAGCGCGGGTGTCGGCAAGACCACGCTGGGGCTGTCCTTCGTCAATGCCGGGGCTGCCGGTGGCGAACCGGCGGTCTATGTCTCATTTGAGGAACCGCCGGAAGCCTTGCTGCAATTGGCGGGTGAGTTCGGGATGACGCTGGCGGAGATGCAGCAGGCCGGGAAGCTGAGCTTCATAGACGTGCCGCCGGTACATCTGCGCACTGATGAATTCGTCGCCCAGCTCGAGGCGGAGATCGAGAGGCTCGGCGCCCGCCGCGTAGTAATTGACAGCATCACCGACCTGGCGATGGCCGCACAGGCCAGCCAGCGGCTGCGCGAGACCGTCTATATCATCAACGCCATGTTCAAAGAGCATGGCGTGACCGCAGTGCTGATTACCGAGGTGCCCGAGCTTTTCGGGCAGACCTATGTGACCACTGAGCATGTCTCGATTATCGTTGATGGCATCATCTTGATGAAGTATCTGGAGATGGAAAGCGAGATTCAGCGGGCGATTTCGGTTCTGAAGATGCGCGGGTGTAACCACGACAACGACATCCGGCGCTTCACCATCCAGGCCGACGGGCTCCATGTCGAGAGTCGCTTTGAGGGGGCCGAGGGGGTGATGGCCGGCAGAGCGCGGCCCGTACCGGTGGCTCTGTCGGTGCGCAGTTTCACCGAGACTGACGAGCAGTATAATCAGGAGTTGATGACGCGCTTCCGGCAGGCCCATCCGCGCATCTCGCCGGTCAGTATCAGCTTGCCATACAACCCCGACGAAGCCCGGACCACGGTTGAGGCGGCGCTGCGGGCCGAGAGCACCGAGCTGTCGGTCGCCCCGCTGTGTCTGTACTGGATGCCCGAAATGCTTGAGCTGGGCCGCCTGCTGCCGTTGGACGACCTGCTGTCGGACGCTGAATTGCAGCAGCACATTCCGGAGCTGCTGGCGGCCGGCACTCGCGACCGCATCTACGCTATCCCGGCGCTGGCGACTTGCGGAGTGCTGCTGTACCGCAAGGACTTGCTGGAGGAATTCGGCTTCGACGGGCCGCCCCAGACCTGGGATGAGCTGATCCACCAGGCCACCACCATCGTTGAGGGCAAGCCGGACGAGCACCTGATCGGTTACCAGTTCCCGGCATATATGTATGAGGGCCTTACTACCAGCTTCTTGCAGAACCTGTGGAGCAACGGCGCGCAGGTTTTCGCGGGCGAAGAAGTCTCGCTGGAAGATGAGGCGACGCTGGAAGCCCTGACCTATATGCACGACCTGATACACAAGCAGCGCCTGGTGCCCAGCAGCGTAGTGACTGCCGCCGGCGGTCTGGAGCCGCAAGAGCAGTTCATCGAGGGCCGCACCGTGTTCCTGACGCTGTTGCCCAGCGTCACTCAGGCTGCGCAGAGGCTGGAGTCGCCGATCAGGGGTAAAGTCGGGATCACTTGCCCGCCGAGGGGGCCGCATGGGAAGGCGAGTGTGACTTTCCTCAGCGGCTGGCTCTACGGGATTCCGGTGGGTGCCAGAGCACCGCAGGCGGCCCGCCAGTTCATCAGATTCATGACTAGTCCGGAGGTGCAAAAGGAGCGGGCACTGCGGGGTGGGCCAGTACCCACCCTTGAGCAGATTTACACCGATCCCGAGGTCCTGGCTTTCAACCCGGACTATCCCGAGATCCGTCAGATGCTGCACACGGCCAAATGGCGGAGCGAGATCCCGCAGTACCCGGCGGTCAGCCGCATCATCCAGACGCACCTCCACGCCATGCTGAGGGGCGAGACCCAGCCGCCGGAGTGTCTTGCCCGGCTGCAGAGCGACATCAACGCCCTCGTCGCAGCGAAAGCTTGAGGGAAGGCATGTAGAAGTCGGGTAGAATCCCGACTTTTGTGTTTTCAAGGCCTGGTTGACAGGCGCGTAAAGTGGTGCTACCATACCGGTGAGCCTCTGTGCATGAGCACATTACACAGCAGGCTTATTTGCTTACAGATTCCGGCTCAGGAGAAATGACTGATGCCCGAACGAAGGCTTTATGATATTCCCGACGATCTGAATGACAGCCTAAAGATTTTCTGCGGCTCCTCGCACCCGCAACTGGCCAAGGATATTTGCGTCTGTCTGGGCATACCGCTGGGCGAGACCTATATAGACCGTTTCGCCAATGACAATATCTACGTGCAGATCAGGGAGAACGTGCGCGAGAAGGATGTCTTCGTGCTGCAGACCGCCTCGGCCCCGGTTTCCGAGCACCTGATGGAACTGTTTTTGATGGTGGACGCGCTCAAGCATGCCTCGGCGCATCGCGTGACGGTGGTGATGCCTTACTACGCCTACGTGCGCTCGGATAAGAAGGACGCGCCCCGCATCTCGGTATCGGCGCGCTTGGTGGCGGATTTGCTGGAGGCCTCCGGCGCCGACCGGCTGCTGACGATGAACCTGCACTCGGAGCAGATCCAGGGCTTCTTCCAGGTCCCCGCCGATCACCTGACGGCCGTGCCGCTGTTGTGTGATTACTTCTCGGAGAAGCTCGACCTGACGAACTTCGTCGTAGTCTCGCCGGATGCGGGCAGCGCCAAGCGAGCCGGCAGATACGCCGAGCGCCTGGACCTGCCCCTGGCCATCGGCGACAAGCGCCGCGATAGCCTGCTCAAGGACGACGCCTTCATCAGCCGCGTGGTGGGGGACGTGGAAGGCAATAACATCATCATCTTTGATGACGAAATCGCCACCGGCGCTTCGATGCTAGTGCTGGTTGACTGCCTCAGGCAGAAGTACAATGTAGGCAAGATCTACGCCGGGGCCGCCCACGGGGTGCTGGTCGGGCCGGCCATCGAGAGGTTCCAAAAAAGCGACATCGAAGAGATCGTCATAACCGACAGCCTGCCCCTGCCTAAGGAGAAGCAGATTGACCGGATAACGCAGGTTTCGGTGGCCCCGCTTCTGGCCTCTGCCATCTATGCCATCCACACCGGCGAGTCAGTCAGCGCGCTGTTTCGCTAGGGGCTTGCCGGCGCCATCCAGAAGTCGCGGAAATTGGCCGCGCAGTCGCTTGCCCCGATCCCCACGTAGCCTCCGCGCAGCGGCTCCGCGTCCGTGAACCGCAGCGCTTCCTCGTCATTGATGCACAAGCTGATCTCTCCCCGCAACTGGCTCACCACCACATGGATGGCGCGCGGGCTGTTGCAGTGGCCGCCCATCGCGATCCAGAAGCGGCGGTCCCGGGTCTCGGCAACCACCTGCCCAAGCCTCAGAAGCTGCGTGACCCGCCCTTTTTCTCCCGCAATCAGAAAGTGATAGCCGCTATCGGCTGAGCGTGCCTTGGCACAGGTGACCAGGCTGAGGTTGTAATAAGGGAAATGCTGGTGATGGCCGCTGCTATAGCCCAGCGTATACTCGCTGATCCAGAAGTCCACCTGCAGGTCATGGGGTTGAGGATGGAGGTTGTAGCACATCGCCCGCGGCGCGCCTTTGCCTGTGAGCCAGTAGTCCCAGGCGATACAGGCCATGCCGGAATGGGCGATCCATTCACCCGCCTCGGGCTGCCAATCGGTCTCGATCTCTTTGAAGACATAATAGCGGGCGCGGCGGTGGCCCAGGCTAAGTTCGCCGATGATGCTACCGGCTCCCCGCGCATAGGCGCAACACTGCCCTCCCGGCAGCGGCTGGGCATCCCTGTAGGCCAGCGCCGCCTGCCCGGCCCTTGCCACGACGTAATCCCCGTCGCGCCATAGCGCCAGAGCATAGCTCGGCTGCGCATCAGCCTCGGTTTCAGCCACGGTCGCGCCCTGGCGCAGTAACTTCAGCTTGAGCGAAGCGCTTTGTGCGGCCTCGAGAGCGTAGCCGCTGGCTAGGTCGCCGTCTGCGCAGGCCAGGGCCAGGCCAAGCGTCGTGCCGGGGGCAATGGTGGAGCGCTCAGCGCTGATGACGGCGTCACCGGGGCAGGGCTGGAAGTACCAAAGCGCAGTAGGCCCGTCGCCATCGGGAATAGGGCCCAAGCCCGGCGCGGAGTCGGGGATGGTCCTGGCGGTCCAACGGCCGTTCTGGGGTCGCCAGTAATAGCCTAAGACCGGTCGCTTGGTGCCTTCGCGCTCTCCGGGAACGTACTGGGGCTTACCGCTGATGGCAGAGATCTCGGCTGCAGGTGATTGCAGCTCTCGCGCCGTGAAATCGTGGAACTCCGCCTTACCTTGCACAAATAGCCCGCATGCTCCGGAGGGTGCGGCGAAGTCGTACACGACCTTCTCGATGGCACCGGCGCTGGCGCAGAGTCGCCCGTTGTCGTACGAGAGGCGCAGGACCAGGCCGTCGGGCTTGACTAGCGGCCAGCGCGCCAGTATCGCCTTTTTCCCGTTCACGAATTTGGCCAAGGTCAATTGGGCGGGTTCGGCCCCGAATATGTAGCCGGTTCCTCCAGTCCAATTCAGATAAAGTCCGCCCGCGCTCCATCTCGGCCTGACCCGTGTCTCCAGATGCGTTGCCGGCCAGCCGGTGCCAACGCGCAGGCACCGTACCATCCGGTCGCTGGCGGCATGCAGCCTCCCGTTCGCCAGGTCCCAACGTCCGGCCTTAGGTTGCCAGCATTCGGCTAATGTCGGGCGCTCGAAATCGTCTCGCGTGACAGCAACGGAGCGCACCGCCATGTCATCGAACTGCGCCGGCCCCGGGCCATCGGCGAACAGTCCCACCCGGCCGCTGGTGAAAGCCGGTAAGCTCGCGGCGAATACCTCGACATCGGCGACGCGGCAAGCGATCTGCTCATCAACAGCTTCGACAGCCAGCTCGTACCAGGTATCGGCCCGCCACGAGACGGTTTCCTGCGCCAGGACCTGTTCGCGACCATCTCTGCTGAAACTGAGGGTGGCGAGGCCCTGGCTTTGCGTCTGAGTAGGCCTTACGGCAAGCAGGGCGTAGTTGTGCGCGTCCTGGCAATAGAATACCAGTCCTAAGCGGGTGCCGGCGACCGCGCGCACGGCCACCCGTGCCCGGTAGCTGTCCCAGAAGTCGTAGCCGGTCACCGTCATGGCCTGCTCCGCGTCTTTAGCCTCGTACCAGGAGGCGCCGATCGGGCCTTTATCGCCGTGGTCGCGCTGGATCAGGGCGTCGCGATAGATGCCGATCTGCCAGGTTCCGGCCAGCGGTTCCCAGACATCTACTGACCCCTCCGGGTCGAAAAACTCGTCGCTGAAATTGATGTCCGCGACCGGCTGAACGCGGAACTCGGTCATCTTTGCAGCGGTCGCGGGCGCTACCTGACCCGCAATTCCACGCCGGCTCCAGGCCCTCAGCAGCACCCTCCCCTGCTGCGTCACCTCGACCATCGGCCTGCGGCGCTTGATGTGCACTTCGCCGGGGCGGGCAGCTTTTCCGTGACCGAGCTCTCGCTCGGCCCTACCGTCCGATGACGCCAGCAGCGTCGCCTTAGCGCCGAATGTCAGTACCAGGCCGCCAGCCTCGCCCCAATCCAGCAGGATCTGCTGATGCGATCCGCTAGCCGTCAGCGTGGCGAACACATCATAGCCTCCAGGGTCAGCCTCCGCCGCCAGCTCGGTGTTAGGCAGCGGAACCGCGCCGGCCGCAAGCGCCGCCAGATTAAGGCAGGCAATGGCTAGGAGTGATGATCGCACTTTTGGCTTGACATGCCAACTCATGGGACCTGTCCATCGTCTGGCTTTATTCAATACTACCTGTTGCGCAAGCTCGGGCACTTCACAATATCCAGTATTCCCTGCTCGATGCTGCAATCCCTCGCAATACGGATTAAGGATTCGGGCTGGAATTGCAGTTGTGCACATTTCTGGTCTGTGCCCCGCGCATCTGTGAGGGTTGGCGATGGGGTTGTGACACGCCGTGGGCCGGATGGCCGTGAGTTTGTGGCCAAACTCTCGTCCATGCGGCCCCTCCAGACGACAAAAAGACCTTCAAAGCTTGAGACGTTGCCTTTTGGAGGGGCCGCATGCGAAGTGTGTCGTTTGCACTGAGCATCCGGCCCAGCCGTTAACGGAATTTGCACAACTACAGTGGAAGCCTGAGCTATGCGCGAGTCTCACTATGGGTGCGAAGGCTCGAGCAGCCGACAAGGTGTCCCCGCCGGCGCGGTCGAAGAATAGTGACAGCAGATCAGGACCCCACCGAGGTGAGAGCATGGACTGGCTCGCGGAGAATGAAATCGAGCAGATCAATGAGGCCAGCCTGGATATTCTGGCCGAAACCGGCCTCATGTTCGAATCGGAGTCGGTACAGGCGCTGCTGCTGCAAAACGGCTGCAAGGCCGGGCCGCAGGCTGATGTAGTCCGGATTCCCCGCGAGCTGGTGTATGAATGCGTTCCGCAGGCTCCCGAGCGCGTCAAGCTGGCCTCGCTGGACGGTACGGTGACCGAGATCGGCCCCGATCAGCCGTCGGTGTACTGGACCGGCAATGCGCTATACCTCGATGAGGGGCGGACCACCCGGCCCATCGCGAAGCGCGATTTCATCAGCATATGCCGCGTGGCCCAGGCGCTGGAGATGGTCCACGCAACGGTCGGCACCTCGCTGGCCGACTATCCGCCCTCCAGCCGCGATTTCGTCGGCCTGCGCACGATGGCCCAGCACACCACCAAGCATCTGCGGCCCTGCATCTACACGCCCGAGGGCACGGTGGCGATGCGCGAGATGGCGGAGGTGCTGCTGGGAAACGAGACGGTTTCGGCAAAGCCGATTTTCAGCCTCGGCTTCACCGCCGTCAGCCCGCTGCGGTGGTCGGCGATGGGCCTGGACGCTTTCGAGAAAAGTTCCGGCCACGGGATCCCCATCATGGTCAACTCCGAGCCGGTGGCCGGGGCGACCGCGCCGGTCACTCCGGCCGGCGGGCTGACAATCGCCAATGCCGAGGCCCTGGCTGGTGTAGTGGTCGTGCAGCTTCTGGAGCCCGGCCGGCCGACCGTCTTCAACCTTGGCTTCGCCCATAGCATGGACATGAAGACAGCGGTGACGCGCACCGGTGGGCCGGAGTGTGCGCTGATGCAATCGGCCGGAGCCCAGCTCGCCCGCTTCCACGGCATGCCCAGCGCCTCATGGTCGAGCAGCGAGAGTATGATGGCCGACGCCCAGGCCGCCTACGAGAGCCTGCTCACCGGACTGACCCATGCCATCAGCGGCGTAAGTATCATCTGGGGTATCGGCAATCTCGAATCCACCCGCGTGATGTCACTGGCGCAGATGGTGATAGACGATGAGGTCGCGCGCATGGCCAGCCGCGTGGCGGCAGGCATCGAGGTCAATGAGGACACGATCGCCCGCGATGTCATCATGGAGCTGGGGACGCAGGCGCAATACCTCGGCTGCGACCACACGCTGGCACACTTCCGAGAGCTTGTCGAGCCGCGACTTGCCTATACCGGCGGTCGCGAGGGCTGGGAAGCGGCCGGCAGCATGAGCCTGAGCGAGGCGGCGCAGGCGAAGGTCGAGGAGATCCTGGCCGACGAGCCGCAGACCTTCATTGACGAGGACACCGATGCCGAACTGGCGGCAATCGAGGAGCGCTGGATCGAGAAGCTCGGCGGCTGAGCTGCCCGTTCTGCCCCCCTAGCGATCAGGGCGCGAATAGATCGGTCAGCAGCTCTCCGGCTACCTCCACGATGGTATCCAGGGCCTCGGGAACCAGCTTGGCCCAGTAGCTGGTGTTGACTTCATGGCCTCCGCGGGTCAGGGCCTCGGCCGTCGGTATATAGCCGACGTACTGGGTGGTGCAATGCGCCACATAGGTGAAGCGGGCCGGTGAGGCCATCTTGATGCGCAGTTGCCCCTCGACGAACGGTTCGCCCGGCAAGCCGACGATGGCGGTATCGCCAATCCGCAGGGCCTGCACCTCGTAGTCCATTGCCCCCTGGCGCTGGCGGCATAGTTCGACGCTGACCAGTCCGGCCGCCCGCGTCCAGTCGCCGGCGATTTTCGCGGCTGTCTTGTCATCCCAGGGCGGCACCGGATTCTGCTTCAGGTACTCCTGCGCCCATTTGAGGTCATCAGCAGCAACCTCGCGCAGCGGTATTTCCAGATGCTTGACCCGCCAGTCCAGCGTCGCTTCATCGCTGAATTGCAGGCTTGCGACTACCGGGCCGGTGGTCTCCGCCAGCACCTGCCCCATACGCAGGTGGTCCTCCACATAATCGGGATCGAATGGCGGCCACGGGTTGATATTGCCACAGCAACCGTTGAGCACCAGGGGCACGCACTGCTCGCCATGCGCTTTCTGCATCTCATCAGTCCATGCTCCGGGCCAATCCGGCGACACTATGGGCCTGGGGAAGACGTGCACCGGATGGCAGGTGTAGTGCAGCAGCATTGCGGCGGCCTGCCGGTCCTGATCGCGCAGACACACCACACCCAGCTCCGGGTCAATCGGGCCTTCGAGGTAGCGGATCCAGGTCGGGCCCAGCGGCTCATCCCAGACCTTCGGCCCGGGCATTCCCACGGTGCCGTCGTCTCTGACGGCGCGGCGATTGTGGGCCATACGGCCTTCGATGCCACTGGCTGTCGCGATCTGCATCGGCTGAAGGGCGGCGTCGGCTTGGGCCAAGGCCTCGCTAGCGCGGTCGGCGGCGAAGTCGCTGTAGCTTGCCTGGCCGCCCCGGACCCATTCGTATTCATCAGCAAGGGGCGGGAAATTCTCATCGAGCATGAAGTAGCCTAGCGGCGGCGCGGAATGGGTCTGGGTGGCATGTACCATCACCGCCTCGGGGGCGAAGCCGAGCTTCGCGGCGCCGGCCCTGATCCGCGCCGTATACGGTTCGGTGATAATGGTGGTATCCAGCACCACGATACCCAGCTTTTTCTTGCCGCCGGCCAGCACCAGCGCTTTGGCGTAGGTTGGTTCGAGGATCCGCTCGGCGGGCCGGTGCAGGCCGACAGCCCCGGCCAGATGCGTGCCTAGCTCCGGCGTGATGTCAGTGCGCCCGGCACCGGCGAGCAGTTGCCCGGTCTGTGTCTCTGAATCGTTCACGCGTCGTCTCTCCCTATGCTGTGGCAAAGAGCGCCTTGAGCAGTTGCACGGAGGCGTCGGTGATCATCTCCAAGGCCTCAGGTACCAGACATGATCCCAGCGAGGTGTCGGTCTCATAGCCGCCGCGGTCGAAGGCCTCGCGGGTCGGAACGTATCCGACATAGCCGTTGGACATGTGGGCCAGGAAGGTGAAAGCAGCCGGCGATTCGGCCTTGATGCGCAGTTGGGCCTCAACGAACGGCTCGCCTCCAAGGGCCAGCAGCGCGATATCCCCGATGCGGAAGGCCTGGATTTCGTAGGGGCGTTCCGGCTGGCGCTGGCGCAGCTCGTGGACATCGAGCGCCGCTACCGCATAGTGCCAGGCCCAGTCAACCGCGGTGCGCTCGGCGTCCTTGTAGATCGGTTCGGGATGTTCGGCCAGGAAGCTGCGGGCCTGCTCCAGCTTAGCCTCCGGCACCTCGCGAATCGGGATGCTGAGGCTAGTGGACTTGCAGGCCAGCGGCAGGCCGTCACCATACGCCAGCCGCTGCAGAACCTCGCCGGCGGTCTCGGTCAGACATTCCCCCATGCGGATGGGATCGTCAACCTGATGCGGATCAAGATGATTGGCGTGATGGATATTGCCGCAGCAGCCGTTGATGACCAGGGGGATGGAGTCGGGACCGTGAGCAGCAGCCATCTGCCGCGACCAGGCTCCCGGCCAGCCGGCGCTGATGTAGCGCTTAGGGTAGCCGTGCACCGGATGACAGGTGTGGTGCAGCAGCATCGCCACATTGCGCAGCGGATCGGCGGTGAAGCAGACGACACCGACTTCCGGGTCCATCGGGCCCTCCCGGCACAAAATCTCGTGGCGCATCTGCGCGCTCGGATGCGTCTTGACGGTACCGTCGCGCATGATGAAGCGGCGGTTGAAGGCGACCCGGTCCTCCATGCCCCGGGCGACCCCGACCGACACCGGCTCGAGGCCGGCGAGGGCCTCACCGATGGCCTCAACCACGCGCTCGATGGCAAAGGGATCATAGGCCGGATCGCCGCCCCGGAACCATTCCATCTCAGGGGGAATCAGGCTACATTCGTCCGTGACCAGGTGATGCCCCAGCGAGGGTGCCGCGTGATTCTGAACGACATGCACCATGACGTTTTCCGGGGCGAGGGCGAGTTTTTCGGCGGTCTGGCGGCGAATCTCGGCGATCGAGGCGTCATCTGCAGCCAGCAAGTCGAGCGACAGGACGCACAGCCGCATCGCTTCGGCCTCCAGCACCAGGGCTTTGGCATAGATGGGGTCGAGCACGATTTCAGCGGGCCGGCGGCGGCCGATGTCCCCCGCGATCTGAGTTCCCCTCGGCGGGGTGATGTCAACCTGCGCCGCACCGACCCGTAGCGTGCCGGTCGCTGCAGTTGCGTCTGCCATCAGTGTCATCTCCTTAGCCCGGATAATTCAGACGACGCGTGGCTCGGCCTGTTGCGCGCCTGCTATACCGTCAGCGTCAACTTGCCCTCCGGCAGCCACTGCTTGAGGTAGTCGCTGCTGATCTTCAGCTCCGACAGCAGGTCGGTTTCATTCTTGGTCGAGCCGGGGATGATCTCGGCGATCAGGAAGCTATGGTCCACCGGCTCCAGATACTCGCTAATCGGGCTGTTCTGCGCCTGCTCGTGGCCGGTCTGGATCGCCTCCAGCAGCGGCTCGATCTCGATATGCCCCTTGGCGTTGTATTCATCGGTAAAAGCCCAGTGGTGCGAGCTTTCCGGGGTAGTCTGCTGCAGATGGATGATCTCGGCGAAGGGTGCCAGCCGCCGCGTCCATTCCAGGTAGTCTAGGTCCGCGCCCTCCAGACCGTAGCACATCCCCGCCATGTGCCCCACGTCAACAGTCAGATAGACGGGTATCGCGGGCCGCTGCTGGTTGATCCCGATGAGAATATCCTCGGCCTGCTGGATCGTCCACGGGACCTCGGAGGGAGTGTACATCTGCTCCAGATAAATGGCGCCGATGCCCCTTTCCGCTCCGCCGGCGGTCAGCTCGACGAAGGTATCGCAGAGCCGGTCTATGGCGGCCTGGTAGGCGTCTGCGTCCGCCATGACCTCCACGGAGATGGCATCCCAATGGCCGCCGACGCGGTCGGTGCCCATCGCCAGGGCGATGTCCATGGTCTGGTAGATCCACTGCTTCATCCGCTCGCGGCAGGAGGGGTGGGAATGAGACAGCCCGTGGAAGCGGTGGGTCGCCACCCCGGTATAGACATCGGTGATATGCACGCCGTACTTTTGGGCGGCGGCTTTGACCTCGCCGGCGGTTTGCAGTTGGTATTCGCGGTCGCCGGAGAAGAACGGATCAATCACATCGGCGCAGAACTCGTGGGCGTGATAGCCGGTCTCCTTAGTTAGTCGCATCCAGTTGTCCGGCTGCTCCCAGCGCCGGGTGATGAAGGCGCCGTTTACGCCCAGTTCCAAGGTGACTTGTCGGGACATTCTCGCTCTCCATCTCTCAGGTTATTCAGCGGGCGATGACCAGGATACCTTCTGCTGCTTGCCGTCTATCTCGACGGTCACATCATCGGTCGCCGTGACCTGCAGCTTGCCGGTCTCGTCCAGGCTCAGCGCCGCCCAGTTGTGGATGACGAACTCGTCGCCGGCTTGCAGGTCGAGGTAGTAGAACCTGTCGCCCTCGGCAAAGCCGGCGGAGGACAGTACGTCAACGGTCATCGGCTGGCCGTACTGGGCGTGGGTAATCTGGGTCTGGTGCTTGAAGTCGGCGCTGACCAGTAGCTTGCCGGTGAAGAAGCCGGCTCCGCGGCGCGTCAGGCCACGGGCATAGTCGTGCGGTATCAGGCTGGTGAGCCGCGTGTCGGTCATGGGGTCCTCGTCAAGCATGCCCTCACCGAGCAGGATTCTCTGGTCGCCCAGGTCCAGCATCGCCAGGTCGCCCTCGCGGCGGACACCGTAGATAGTGTAGGCGGTGTTACGCGAGTAGGCCGGGTTGGTGAAGGCCACGGTCTGGTAGTCGAGCCGGCCATCGGTGGGCAAATCGGTATCCACATAGACGAGGTTCTTTTCATAGTCAACCCGCACGATCTTGCCTCGGTACTCGCCGTGGGCGAGTTGCAGCCTGAAGCCCGGGGCCGCCAGCGCGGTCCCAACCAGGTGCGCCTCCACAATCTGATCCGTATCAGTGCGCAGATGGGCAAAGGCTCCGTCCAGCTCCACCGCCTCGAAGCTGGTCTTGGTATCGGGCGCCAGGCTGTAGAAGAAGCGGTCCACCAGGCCGCTCACATGATGGACTGCCAGCGCGGTCGCATCATCCGGCGCGGGCAGCTTGGCGACGGATTTGATAAAGGGCGCGGCTTGGGTGGCGGATTGCTCGGGCTTCTGCTGAGTCAGGTTGATGGCCTTGATGGAGAACCAGGGCTGTCCACCGGTGGCGGCGACGGTGGTGCCGGTGAGGCGATGCCTGCCGGCCGGCAATTCCACCGGGCCCATTATCTGGGTCTCGCCCTGCTTGACCGCTTCATTGTTGAGCACAAGCGGCTCCCCAATCTCCTTGCCATCTACGGAAAACTGCACCGCGCCGTAGTTGGGGGACATATAGGGCGTGAGGACCAGGTAGTAGGCTCCGGCGGCGGGAGTCTCGAGGTCGAAGTGCATTGCGCCGCCGAACTCCTGGGCCTGGAATAGCACGATGCCGTAACTGCCGAGGTACTTGATGACGCCGTCATCGGTACTGACCACTGACATCAGATCGGCGGCTGAGGTCCCGCCGATTGCGACCGGCTCCGGACCATACGGCTCGCGGATGGTGACGAAGGTGCTCTTGAGCGAGTCGCCGTCGGTCTTGCGCCGCGCGATGACGTGCTCGGCCTTCGGGTTGTGGGGATATACCCCGGGGGCCCAGGCATTGATGACCTCGGTGCCTTCCTGCGGTAGCACGGTGAGGCGCATGTAGTTGCCGCCCTCGGGCAGCTTCCAGGTCGCCGACCATGTCCCCGCCGGCGTGCCACTGCGCGGGTGCATCATGAAGCCGAGGCCGTTGGCAGGAGGTGGCCGCCAGTAGGGAGTGTGGGCAACACCGCTGACGTAGCCGTCATTGAGCTGGCGCTCGCCCCAATTATATTCCGGTCCGGCCACCGAGCCTTCCGCGCGTTCACCGAGGGCCAGGCCCGCGAAGCTGATGTCCGTGGAAAGCGAGTGGGCCATGTAGTCATGCTGCCGGCCGCCCGCGACGTTGAAGATGTCCAGCAGATAGCTCTGCGGCCCGTTGCCCACGAGTGCAATCATCCGCCGGTAGAGCTCGACGCCCCGCGAGAAGTAGCACTGGTTGGCGTCGGCATCGGCCACCTGCATCCCCGGCATCGCCGCCAGCAGGTGTAAGCTGCCGCCGGTGTCATCACCCTTGCCGATAAGCTGACAGGCTTCATCCACCAGTACCAGTTGATGTGAGGCGGTCTGCTTGCACCAGCCGACCTGGGTATGGGTCGAACCGTTACCATAGCCGAGGTCGTAGGTAAGCTCATAGCCGAGGCCGAAGTAGTTGATATTGAGATCATCGTAGTGGCCGTGGTTGAGTACCGGCCCGTAGCGCAGCAAGCACGCTTGAGCCATCTTGCTGCGTGGAGTGCGCAGAATCACCATGCCCTTCTGCCCCATCAGGTACGTCTCGGACAGCATCCGCTGCAGTCGCTGCGGGATCGATGCGCTGGTCTGCGGGACGCCGTCGGCATGGAATAGCAGCCACTGCTTGTCGCTGGAACCGGCCCGGACCTTGTCCAGATTCCCGTCCGCGAAGAAGTCAACCAGGGCGGCGAATTGCGCCTCCACCTGGGGGTCCGTCGTGCGCAGCGCGATCCGCTCGGCGTACAGGTAGTCCGTGGCATCAAACATCCGCTCCGGTGGGTAAGCGTGCGTGCTGTCCGGGCCGCAGTCGCCATAGCGCGGCCAGTGCCCGGTGCAGTCCATGGCCAGCTTCGGCAGCACGTAGAAGGCGCGGAAAGCCGGGTCATCGTAGAGGTTGAGCCCGTCGGGGTACTTTGCGCTCCGGTAGTTGCACAACGGCTCGGCGAAAGTCAGATACAAAT
This sequence comes from uncultured Armatimonadia bacterium, assembly GCA_964390495.1. GTDB lineage: Bacteria > Armatimonadota > Zipacnadia > Zipacnadales > UBA11051 > UBA11051. The sequence goes on along the minus strand of CAYMIN010000006.1, from coordinate 83,363 downwards.
CGCGGCTGTGCAGGGCATAGCACAGAGCTGTCTCGGTGTAGCGACCATTGCGGTCCGCATTGTTGTGGACCATCGCATAGATGCCATACGGGCCCTCGACCGCCCAGTCCACATAGGCCTCGATGCCCAGCAGGCAGCCGACCGCGAGCGCGCCGCGTATGTAATCAGCCTCCCCGTTGTTCATCCCGCCGGCAAGCGACTGCTCGTAGCAGTACCACGCCCCGTTCTTCATCATGTTGGTCTCGATATTCTCGCGCCGCGTTACACCCTCGACAAAGGATGGCTCGTCGAGCGTCGAGCTGTTGTAAATGGCGTCATAGAAGGCGACCAGGGTGACTAGCACGCGCGCAGTCTGGTACTGTGGCCGGCACAGGCGGCCGGTATTGTGGCCGGAGGGATAGTCCCAAGACCCGACCGTGCAATGCGGGTATATCTCTGCCAGGGCGTCGAGGAGTACCGCGCAGGTCTCAGCATAGTTCTCTTCACCGGTGATGGTGTAGGCGAGAGAGAGCTGGCTGCACCATTTCTGGTAGGTCTCGACGACCCAGGCGTTGTAGGAGCCGATGAAGTAGTGGATGCGGCCGTCCTCGGCGACATAGCCGGTGCCGTCGTCGGGATGGTCCTCGTCCGGCAGTATGTGGCCGTTGCGGCATTTGACGGTGCCGGGGCGGTCGAAGCTGCAGTTGGCGCCGCCCCAGGTGCCCCATCCCGCCGAACAGATCGGACAGCCCGTCGAGCCATAGGCGAAAGCAGCTCCCTTCTCCGGGCAATTGTCGTGTATCCATTCAGGGTCTTTGTCCACCACGGTGTCGGCGGCGGCGATGATATTGGCCGCATAGGCCTTGGCCCAGTCATGCTTCTCAACGTTTGTCTTCGCCCGCTCCACATCATCCGGCGTGATATAGACACAGGGATGGACCTCGCGGCCGGTCTCAGTCAGCTCCACGTGCTTCCACCTTTCCTTGGGCGGTACTCTGATGGCGATCTGTTGGTCAGGATCATGAAACGCCATCATTTCGCGGGCGGCATAATAGACCTTCTCTGCGTAGCTCTCCACGATATTTACCTGGAACCCTTCGGTGACCTTTTCCGGGAAGCGGATGGTGAATACTCCGGGCCGATCCTCAAGCTCCTGGCTGACCGAGCTGCCGTCGGAGAACCCGATTTCGACCCGCTTCCAGTTGGTGTATATGCTGGGGTTCTCGGCCACCACCAGGATCACAGTGTCCAGCTTGGCCGGCTGGGCGAAGCTGACCTTAATCCACTGGGGGAGCTTGCGATTACTCCCGCTGGCCCACCAAGTTCCCCAATCCTCATCATTCAGCGATTCATACGAGTACTTCTGCCCGGGCTGGCCGGCTGCCGAGGAGACCTCGATCTGTGCTTTGGCAAGCAGATTGGCGCCCTCTTGGTACTTGATGACCGTGCGCACAGGCTGAGCCGCCGCAACGGCACAGATGCCCAGTGCCAGCGCGCAGACTGCGGCAAGAACCGGAATGGTGCGCATCTTGATTCCTCCTTGGGTATTGCCTAGGGAACAGCGAGACCGCTTCGCTGACAACGCGCGAGCATAGCCAGCGGGGGGCCGCCGAAATGATAGATGCCGTAGGGTGTGGAGCCTCCTGATCCGCTGGCGGCTTGGCGTCAAGGCTGCTCGCTCAGCGTCCAGTACGTTCGCCCGCCGTAGCTTCTCGCCACCCAAGTGTCGTGGTCCAGCCACTTGGCGTGCCCGTCAACGAAGGCGGCGTTGACCCCACCGTGGTGCCAGCCGGGATAGAAGTAGTGGTAGGGGCTGGCCGGGTTCGTCCAGATGTAGTTCCAGCCGTGCTTGTAGGTGCTGTCGGTCGGCCCATCGCACAGCAGCATGAACTCGGCGGGCACCTTGAACTCCGCCAGCCTGACCCCCTCATACATGGTGCCGGCGCGCGGCGGGTCGAAGTAGTCGCCCGGCATGTAGCCGCAGTACTGGTTGTAGCCGTAGTTCTCGGTGCGCACGGGATCGCTGGGACAGACGAAGATCTTCTCGTTTTTCACATAAGGCTGCAGCGGCCCGTCCGGCCACTCGTTCCAGAAGACCAGATTCTTCAGCCGCATAAACGGCAGCGTTTCGTTGTAGTCTTGGGCGTACATCATCACCGCCAAGGCCTGCTGCTTGACATTGGACAGACAGGCGGCGCTGCGGGCCTTCTCGCGGGCGCGGGCAAATACGGGAAAGAGAATCGCCGCCAGGATCGCGATAATCGCGATCACAACCAGTAGCTCTATCAGAGTGAAACCGCCTTTTAGCATAATATCTGCCCTCTCTTTCGTTAAGTCTTATTGGCAGGCGTTGCCGCACCGTAACACCTGCCAGACGCGCAGAGCTTTACTTCGTGTGGCTGCCGACCGATTCCTTCTCCCTTGCAGGTGCAGCTTCGATGTCAACGAATGATAGCTATGCAGGTGTGATGCAGGCAAGCCAGGAGGATATGGTCCAACATGCACAAACCCAACGCCAGTCTCCATCGCCGCTTCGAGGACCTTCTGGACGCGGCTCAGCCATCTCTCAGCTTTGCTGACTATCATGGTGGGGCGCAGGATTGGCAAGATGAGTTGCGCGCCCAGTTGTCCGACCTGCTGGCGGTTGACTATGAGGGTGGGCCGCTCGCAGTCGAGCTTGTCAGCAGCCGCGATATGGGTGAGTATGTCCGCGAGTATATCCGCATGACCGCGCCGGACGGGGTGGTGCTGCCGGCGTACCAGTTGGTGCCGAAGGACCTCAGCGAGCCGGTCGGAGCCGTCTTGTGCCTGCACGGTCACGGCCCCGGCAAGGTCATCCCCGTCGGCATCGAGCAGGATGTCAGGGGCCGTGCCATCGAGATAAAGGGCGAGCGCGACTATGCGGTACAGGCCGCTGCGCAGGGCTATATCGCCATTGCCCCGGACCAGCGCGGCTTCGGGGAGCTAATGCTGGAAGATGACCTCGAGGCCGACCGCGGCTGTAGCTGCCAACAGCTTTCGCAGAGGGCGCTGATGGTGGGCAAGACCGTCCTCGGCATGAGGGTATATGACAGCATGTGCTGGCTCGACTATCTGCGCAGCCTGGATCAAGTCAACGGCGACAATATCATGATAACCGGCCAGTCCGGCGGCGGGACGGTAACGCTGTTTTCGGCGGCGCTAGATCCGCGTTTCGCCCAGGCCGCGCCAAGCTGCTATTTCTGCACCTTCCGCGCCTCGATCCTGGCGATGCTGCACTGCACCTGCAACTATGCCCCGGGGCTGCTGAACCTGTGCGAGATGTACGATGTCGCCGGCCTGATCGCGCCTCGGCCCATGCTCATAATCGCCGGCAAAGAAGACCCCATTTTCCCCATCCAGGGCGTCTATGCGGCATACGAGAGGCTCGCAGCTATCTATGACGCCTTCGGGGCCAAGCACAACCTCGAGCTATATGTCGGGGAGGAGGGCCACCGCTATTACCAGGCGCGGGTCTGGGACTTTTTCGCCGAGCACGCGCAGTAACCTCAATTGTCCACCAGCCCGTAGGTCGGGCTTTCTAGCCCGACGCCTTTGCCATTAGAATTGCCGCCAGGCTGGAAAGCCTGGCCTACGCGAACTACAGGGCGTGATTTTGGCGATAGTCATCAATGACGCACTGTAATGAGCCAACGACCTCGGGCTGGAAGCTGAGAATGCTTGCGCATTCTCACCTGACCTGTGCAAGCACAAAGCACAGGTCAGGCCGAGCTACGCGTCTTGTCATCAACTATGCGGGCTGGGCGGCTAGGCACTTCCTAAACCAGGCTGAAGTTTTTTGCAGGAGGGGTGCGGGGAACCGGCTTTTTTTCAAAAAAGCGGGTGCCCCGCACGCCGTTCCCTAGATAATCGAGGCTAGAGCCTCACCTCGATGCCCTTGGCCGCCAGCTCCTGCTTCACCTCGCCGACGGTCACCTGGCCGAAGTGGAAGATGCTGGCCGCCAGCACCGCATCGGCCTGCCCCAGGGTCAGGGCCTCGTACATGTGCTGGGCGCTGCCCGCGCCCCCCGAGGCGATTACCGGGATACCGGCCCTGCTGGAGATTCGCCGCAGCAGCTCGATGTCATAGCCGGCGGTGGTGCCGTCGGCGTCCATGCTGGTGACCAGCAGCTCACCGGCGCCGCGCCGTTCGGCCTCCAGCGCCCACTCCAGGGCATCAACCTCCGTCGGCTGGTGGCCGCCGTGGGTCCAGACCTGCCAATTGATTTCCGCGTCGGGATCGTAGCCCAGATCGCCGACCGGCTCCCCCTCGTGCGGCACGCGCCTGGCGTCAATCGCCACGACGATGCACTGGCTGCCGAAGCGGCTCGAGGTTTCATCAATCAGGCTCGGGTTCTCGATGGCTGCGGTCATAATCGAGGCTTTGTCGGCGCCGGCGCGGAGTATCTGGCGGATGTCCTCGACCGAGCGGGTGCCGCCGCCAACGGTGAGGGGGATGAATATCTGCTCGGCGGTGCGGCGGACGATGTCAAGCATAATCGGCCGGTGATCCAGCGAGGCGGTGATGTCCAGGAAGGCCAGCTCGTCGGCGCCCTGGCGGTCGTATTCCGCGGCCTGCTCGACCGGATCGCCCGCGTCAACGTGGTCAACATATCTGACGCCCTTGACGACTCGGCCCTCGGTCACATCGAGGCATGGGATGATGCGCTTAGCCAGCATATCTGTCACTCTCGCTTATTGGTACGGCCAGGGGGGAGCTTTTTGAAAAAAGCTCCCCCCTGACCCCCCTCAAAAACTTTTGAGCAGGGTGGCCATGGGTGGCCGGACGATACAGCGCTACGACGCTCCCTTGACCAGCCTCCTGAAGTTGGCCAGGATCTTCAGGCCTACGGCCTGGCTTTTCTCGGGATGGAACTGGCAGGCGAAGAGGTTGTCGCGCCAGACCGCTGAGCAGAACTCGATCCCGTACTGCGTGGTAGTGGCGATGAAGCTTTCGTCCTCCGGCTCGACATAATAAGAGTGCACGAAATAGACCCACGAGCCGCTCGCAACGCCCTCCAGATGCGGGGCCTCGCGGACCTTGGTAATCCGGTTCCAGCCGATCTGCGGTATTTTGAGTTGATGGCGGAAGCGCACCACCCGCCCGGGCAGTACGCCCAGGCCGGCTTTGTTGCCTTCTTCGCTGCCGGCGAAGAGCACTTGCAGCCCCAGGCAGATGCCCAAAAACGGCTTGCCGCCGGTGATGGCCTGCTTGATCGGCTCGACCAGGTCGGCTTGCTCCAGGCCCTTGATGCAGTCGTCGAAGGCGCCTACGCCCGGCAGCACCACACCGTCAGCGGCTTGCACGGCAGCGCCCGAGCTGGTTATCTGTACCTCGCAGCCGACGTGTTTGAGGGCTTTGGCGACACTGCCGAGGTTACCTTCACCGTAGTCAATGATGGCGATCACGTCTGCTGCCTTCCTTTCAGGGATGATACTGGGTTCCCGCAGCGGGAAAATCGCGATGCCGCCACGCTGCAAAATGGCGACATAGACACCGCTGGCGATATGGTGTATGATAGAGTGGCGAACGGGATATGTTCGCCAGCCGGTCGGCTCGGCTGCCTCAGTCGTCTGTAGCTCCGGCCCCGGAGGGCCTGGCAGATCACCGGCACCGCACGTCGCCGATACGTCCCGATTTTAGCACAGTCGAGGGTAACCTGTATAGTGGCCATCACCCCTGCACAACCAGAGATCGTGCTGGTAGTGGATTTTGGTGCCCAGTATGTGCAGCTTATCGTGCGCAAGGTCCGCGAGCAGCAGGTCTATAGCGAAATCAGGCCGGCCAGCCTCAGCCTCGCCGAGGTGCTGGCGGAAAAGCCGCGAGGTATTATCCTCTCCGGCGGCCCTAGCAGCGTCTATGCCCCCGGCGCGCCCACCCTTGATCCGGCGATACTCGCGGCCGGGATTCCCATCTTAGGCATCTGCTACGGCCAGCAACTACTGGCGCATCTGTTGGGCGGAGAGGTCGGTCGCGACGAGCAGCAGCGCGAATACGGCCACGTGCCGATTGATATTGTCGAGCCGGACCTCCTGCTCAAGGGCATCGAAAGCCGGACTTCGACGTGGATGAGCCATGGCGACAAGGTCACACAGGTGCCGCCCGGGTTCCAGGTGCTGGCCACCAGCGCCAACAGCCCGGTGGCGGCGATGGGCGATCCGGCCCGCCGGCTCTACGGCGTGCAGTTCCATCCGGAGGTCCACCATACCGCCTGTGGCCGGCAACTGCTGCACAACTTCCTGTACGATATCTGCGGCTGCCACGGTACTTGGCAGGCCGGCGTTTTCATTGACCGGACGATAGCAGAGCTGCGTGAGAAGATCGGGCCGGACCGCGTGCTGTGCGGGGTATCAGGCGGAGTCGACTCGATGGTCACCGCCGCCCTGCTGGACCGAGCCGTCGGCGCGCAGTTGACCTGCATGTTCATTGACCACGGCCTCATGCGCAAGGACGAACCCCAGCAGGTGATTGCAGCCTTTGAAGGCTGGTCGGGCAGTGCCCAGTTCGTCGCTGTGGACGCCGCCGCGACGTTTCTGCAGAAGCTGGCCGGTGTCACCGACCCCGAAGCCAAGCGCCGGATCATCGGCGAGACCTTCATCCGCACCTTCGAGGCCGAGTCGGCCAAGCTGGGCGAGTTCAAGTACATCGCCCACGGGACCCTCTACCCGGATGTGATCGAGAGCGGCGGCGAGGCGACCGCGACCATCAAGACCCATCACAACGTCGGCGGCTTACCGGATGACATGAAGTATGATGAGAATATCGAGCCGCTGCGGCTGCTGTTCAAGGATGAGGTCCGCGAGGTCGGGCGGCAGTTGGGGCTCCCCGAACAGATCTGTGCCCGGCAGCCGTTCCCGGGACCCGGCCTGGCGGTGCGCATCATCGGCGAGGTAACCCGCCAGCGGCTTGATATGGTGCGACAGACGGACGCCATATTCCGCGAGGAGCTGCAGGCCGCCGGCCTGGCCGACGAGATCGCCCAGAGCTTCTCGGTATTTGTGGACGTGCGCTCGGTCGGCGTGATGGGTGATGAACGCAGCTATGCCCATCCGGTGATCCTGCGGGCGGTGACCACCGACGATTTCATGACCGCCGACTGGGCGCGCATACCCCACGAGGTGCTGGCCCGCATCGCCAACCGCGTGGTTAACGAGGTCGGCGGCGTCAATCGGGTGCTGTATGACATCAGCTCCAAGCCTCCGGCCACCATCGAGTGGGAGTGAGTTGCTAGCGGGCGAAACAATAGAATAGATAGGTGATGGGAGAATGCACACCAGATACGTGTTTGTGACCGGTGGCGTTGTGTCCGGCATCGGCAAGGGGATCACCACGGCCTCGCTGGGGCGGCTCTTGCGCAGTCGCGGCTTCCGCGCAGCCCTGGTGAAGGTTGATCCCTATATCAATGTGGATGCCGGACTGATGAACCCCTTCCAGCACGGCGAGGTATTCGTCACTGACGACGGTGCCGAAACCGATCTGGACCTGGGCCACTACGAACGCTTCATTGATGAGCCGCTGACGGCCGATTCCAATATCACCACCGGCAGCATCTATGATACGGTCATCTCCAATGAACGCGATGGGGACTACTACCTCGGCAAGACCGTACAGGTCATCCCCCATATCACTGACGAAATCAAGTCGCGGATCCGGCGGGCCGCCAAGCACAATGACGCCGAGGTCTGCATCACCGAGATCGGCGGCACGGTCGGCGATATCGAGGGCCAACCGTTCCTCGAGGCCATCAGGCAGATGCGGGTGGAGGAGGGCCCGGAGAATATCTGCTTCATCCACGTAACCCTGGTGCCGTATCTGGACGCCGTCGGCGAGCTTAAGACCAAACCCACCCAGCACAGCGTCCAGGAGCTGCGGCGCACCGGTATCCAGCCCCAGATCCTGGTGGCGCGGTCCAAGTACCCGCTGCCCGATGCGGTGCGCGACAAGATCTCGCTGTTCTGTGACGTCCCGCCACAGGCCGTTATCGAGGGTGTGGACACCGACCGCTCGCTGTATGGAATCCCCCTGAGCATGGAGGCCCAGGGGATTGCCGACCTGGTCTGCGAACGGCTGGGGTTGCCGATCCGCGAGCCGGATATCAGCGACTGGGCGGAGATGGTGGACCGCATCGAGAACCCCAAGCACGAGACCACGATAGCAATGGTCGGCAAGTATATGGACCTGCATGACGCCTACCTGTCGGTGACTGAGGCGGTCAAGCATGGCGGCGCGGCCAATGACTGCCATGTGAATATCAGGTACGTGGACTCCGAGGACATCGAGCAGAGCGGGGCCGAGAAGCTGCTTGAGGGAGTGTCAGGAGTGCTGGTGCCGGGCGGCTTCGGGGACCGTGGCATTGAGGGCAAAATCGCCGCCGCTGGATATGCCCGCGAAAACGGTGTGCCCTATCTCGGGCTATGTCTGGGCCTGCAGACGGCGGTTATCGAGTTCGCCCGCAATGTCTGTGGCCTGGACCATGCCAACAGCACGGAGTTCGACGAAGACACGCCCCATCCGGTGATAATCTATCTCAAAGAGCAGGAGTACGTAACGGAACTCGGCGGCACCATGCGGCTGGGGGCGTACCCGTGTCGCCTCGAGCCGGACAGCCTGGCGCACCAGCTCTATGGCAGCGGCGAGATTTCCGAACGCCATCGCCACCGCTACGAGGTCAGCAACGCCTACCGCCGGCAGCTCACTGAAGCCGGCCTGAGCGTATGTGGCACCTCGCCCGAAGGCGACCTGGTTGAGATGGTGGAGATACCGGGCCATCCGTTCTTCATCGCCTCCCAGTTCCATCCGGAGTTCAAATCGCGGCCCAATCGCCCTCATCCGCTATTCGCCGGCTTCATCGCGGCCTGCATGGTCCGGGAGTAGGCAGCTTCAGACCGGCAAGGCCGCCTTAAGCGCTAGAACAGGCCAATGCCGCTCCCGCAAACTGAATTAGCTCACTACTATCAACGCTTCTGTGGTGATATAGTTGTCTCTACTCGATGAGCTCAATCCGGAGCAAAGAGAAGCGGTAACCACTATCGAGGGGCCGGTGCTGATATTCGCCGGTGCCGGCAGCGGCAAGACGCGCGCGCTCACCTACCGCATCGCTTATATGGTCCAGGAGCAGGGCATAGCCCCCTCCAAGATCCTGGCCGTAACCTTCACCAACAAGGCCGCCAATGAGATGAAGGGCCGCATCCTCAAGCTCATCGGCGAGCAAGCCGCCAGCCTCTGGGCCGGCACCTTCCACTCGATCTGCTGCCGGATCCTGCGCAGCCACGGCGACAAGATCGGCATACCCCCCAATTTCATCATCTATGACGAAGCCGACCAACAGGCGCTGATTAAGCAGGCCGTCTCCCGCATGAACATTGACACTGAGCTAAACCCCCCGGCGCGGATCCTCAACTCGATCAGCAGCGGAAAGAACGAACTGCTGGATGTGCCGGCCTACCGGCGCACTCGCAAGGGCCCGTTCGAGGAGCTAGTGGCCCGCGCCTATGCCCGCTACCAGGAGGCGCTGGCCGCCAACAATGCCCTGGACTTCGACGACTTGCTGATGAAGGCCGTAGAACTCCTGGAAACCCGGCCCGAAGTCCTCAAGCAGTTCCAGGACCGCTTCAACTACCTTCTGGTTGATGAGTACCAGGACATCAACCACGCCCAGTACCGCTTCATCCGGCTGCTTTCCGCGCGTGATGGCAACATCTGTGTGGTCGGTGATGACGATCAGAGCATCTACGGATGGCGCGGGGCCAATGTCGGGCTGATTCTGAGCTTCCAAACGGATTTCCCTGAAACCAAGGTTGTCAAGCTGGAGCAGAATTACCGCTCGACGCAGAATATTCTCGATTGTGCCTACCAGGTTATCCGGCATAACCAGGACCGCGCGGACAAGCAGCTATGGACCGAGCAGGGACCGGGCGACAATCTGGTGGTATATGAGGCGGTCAACGAGGAGGAGGAAGCAATCTGGGCAGCCGGCATCATCGAGCAACAGGTCGGGTCCTCCGGCACCCGCTATGGGGACTATGCCATCCTCTACCGCACCAACGCGATGTCACGGGCACTGGAGGCGGCCCTGCGCGACCGCGAGGTGCCCTACGAGATTGTCGGCGGAATATCGTTCTACGACCGCGCCGAGGTCAAAGACCTGGCCGCCTACCTCAAGGTGATCTTCAATCCCGCCGACACCATCGCCCTGCAACGCATTATCAACCGGCCCGCGCGCCGCATCGGCGACGGCACCATCCAGCGCCTGACCCAGATTGCCCGTGCGGCGGGAGTGAGTCTGTACGAGGCCTGCTCGCTGGCGGGCGATGATACCGAGCTGCGCAGGACGCAGCGCGAGGCGGTGCTGGGTTTCTACAACATGATGGAGGGGCTGCGCCAGGACGCCGGGAAGATGGGCGTGGCCGAACTGCTCGACCAGGTGCTTCACCGCAGCGGCTATCATGACAGCCTCAAGGCCAGCGACAAGGCCGATGACGCCGACCGCCTTGAAAACCTCGGCGAGCTGGTCACCGATGCGGTCAAGTACGAGCAAAATGCCCCGGAGCCGTCGCTGGCCGGATTCCTCGAAAGACTCGCGCTGCTTTCCGACATTGACAGGGCCGAGGCGCTGGATAGCACCGTTTCGCTCATGACTTTGCACTCCGCCAAGGGCCTGGAGTTCCCCATCGTCTTCATCGTCGGCCTCGAGGAGGGCATCTTCCCCCATCGGCGCTCAATGGGTGATGAGTTTGAGCTTGCCGAGGAGCGGCGGCTCTGCTACGTGGGGCTGACCAGGGCCCAGCGCATGGTCTATATGAGCCACGCCCACGGGCGGACGATCTTCGGTAACCTCCAGCGGATGCGGCCCTCGCGCTTCCTTGACGACCTGCCGCCGGAGCTGATCAGGGTGCTGGACAGCGATACCCCGTTGCTGCCCCGGATGTTCGGAGACGAGGAGGCGGCCCTGCAGCAACACCAGGAATCGAGGGTCAAGCTGGATATGACTGAGATCCTCCAGCGCGCACGCACCAGTCGGCGAACACCTCAGAACTCGACCGAGGCCACTAAGCCGAAGAAGAAAGCGCCGCGCGACCCAAACAAGCAGTCGAAAAGGGCGAAATCGTCACGGCCGGCAGGCCTTTGCGATGGTGCTAAGGTGCTGCATGAGGACTTCGGCGAGGGCATTATCGTCTCAGTAAGTGACGACGGCGATCAACTGGCCTTGAAGGTGGCGTTCAAAAAGGGCCAGGGCGTAAAGCAGATGCAGGCCGATCACCCCAAGCTGAAGCTGCTGTCGTGAGCAAGCGCCCCGAGGGCATGATGTGCATCCTTACAGCACTGGAAGCTGTTCCAGAATCCCGCATGAGGGGCTGTCCACTTAGCTCGAATAGCTCACAGAACGCGTAGCTCGGGCTTCCAACCCGAGGTCGTTGCTGAACCGCTGCCCCTTACAGAGCACCCTCTCCACAGGTAACCAGCGGCATCCGCAGCAGCTCGCCCCGTTCGGACAGCACATATGCAGCCGGCTTGCCGGCCGACCGGCCGATATCCCATGCAATCGGCCGCGGCATCTGCCGGGTCTGATAGCGGGGCTCCAGCCTGGCGAGGGAGTTCTGCGGCCATTGCGCCACCCCTAGTCCGACCAGGCGACCGCGCCGGCCACCGACCCAGACGTAGGGAGTAGCGTCGCCCCCCGTGCCCTGCGCCTGTCTGATAGTATCGCCGAAGCGCGCCGGCGAGCTCTGCGCAATCCCCTCCATCACAAAGCCACGCCACTGGTAGATGGTGATTTGCCGCCGCCCGTCACGGGTTACCTCCAAGACGCAGACTTCATCGCAGGCCTTTTGGGGATAAATGTCGGCAAAGCCGGCAGCCACGTAGGGCTGTGAGAAGCTGCTGCCCTGCCAGACGGCGACCAATCGCCGGTCTGCGAGGCGATAAATCCACGGTCGCAGGCGCACCACCGGCTCCAGTATCGCGCTCTTATAGACGCTGATGAGTACGCAAGCGCGGCCCTCGAGGTTGCCTACAGCCAGGGCCTGGGGGTTCATTGCGGGACCGATGCCCTCCCCGAGCCGCCGAGGGTACGGGGCCAGCTCCCACAGCGACACCTGTGCGCGCTTGAGCACTCCGTCAAGGTATTGGCCGCCTGAGATGGCCACGAGGCGGTTGGGTCCCAGGCCGGCTGCGCTCCGGACATTATGAGGGCCGGCACCGAGCAGAGCACAGTCCGGTGCGCCTTCGCCCCGCGCTAAGTGAACAGTTTTCCCGCCGCCGAGCAGAACCACGCCGCAGGGCTCAACCCACGCCATCGCCTCTGCTCTAGCTGGGGCCGGTACCGCGAGTTCGCCCCCTCTGCCATCCATGTCAAGCCACCGCAGCCTGGCGCCATTCTCCCACGTTGCCACGGCCGCTAGCGAGCTGCCGACGGCATCCGGCACCGCCAGCACCTGCGCCGCGGTCGCCGGTCGGAGGCAAACCATGACTAGGGCGCCTAGCAGTTGGAGACGGGCTGCAAGCCCTGCTGTCGCCGCTGCTGGGGTATTCATGCTCCAGCACTATAGCACACCAGGCCGGGAGCGTAAACGTGAGCGAGGTTCTCGCCCCAACGACTCCCAAGACGCCTAGCTCGGCCTGAGCCTGTGCTGTTGGCAAGGCTCTGCTCAGGGAAGCAGTGTGGCCTTGGTTTCGCGTTGACTGGCCTGGCGCGCCTTGGCAAGCTCACGGGGCAGGCACCTTGGGCAGATGCCGTGGGAGGCGACAATAGTGGTGTTGTGCGGCACCCAGGCCGAGGGCTTGTCGCTGGCCTGCACGTCCCAGCATACGGCTCCACAGATACAACACTGAAATGGTAGATGCTTGACCATATGAGCTTCTCCTAATGCGGGTGCGAGTTGATTTTGCAAGAGTTGCTGCAGCCGATGGCCATGTTGTGCGTTTTGACACCACAATTCGCGTAGCTAATCTAGTTATCGGCATCAAGATAGCGAAACTTTAGGCTCTCGGAGGCTATCTAATTGTCTATAATACCGGCAAATACTATTGACGCATGCAAGCAGCGAGTGCTATACTGAGCCTAGCCAGATTTGGCTATGCGGGCTATGGTGTCAGACACAGCCCTGACGCACTCACGATTGTAACCTTGATCGTAGCACACAATACAGCTACACTCAGACAACAATAGCAGATGGAAACCACCACGGCCAGGGCCTTTGAGGTTCGGGACTACGTCCGCATCTTCACGAAGCGGAAATGGTTTGTGCTGCTGGTCACGCTCGCCGCGACCATGATCGGTGGCTTCTACGCGCTCCGCTACCCCAAGAGTTACCACGCCAACGCTGTCGTCCTCATCAGAAGGCAACCCGTCGAGCGTATCAGGTTCACCGGTGAAGAGGCGATCGAGCCGGAGGAGGCCCGTGAGGAGCTGACGCTGGAGACTCAGGCGCACATCGCTATCAGCTACGACGCGGCCGTGCGGACAGCTAAGAAGCTGGGGGCGCGTGAGGCGGGCACCAAGATCGTAACCGACCCCAAAGAGATCGTAAACTCGCTCACTGCAGTACCCCAGGAACCCGACCGGCTGCTGATTAAGGCCAGCAACGCCGAGCGTGCCAAGGCCCTTGGCTTTGCCAACGAGACTGCGGAAACCTTCGTGGTCATTACCAGCGAGCTGCGGCGGGCCGATGTGGCCGCGGCCCGCGGCTTCCTCGAACTTCAATTGGAGAGTGTGTCCAAAAAGCTTGACGGCCTCGAGCGGGAGCTGGCGAACTACCAGCAGACGGTCGGTATCGTGGTTCCGGAGGTAGAGGCAAGCGCGGCGGTGACCGAGCTGCAGCAATACCGCCGCGAGCTCAATGCGGCGCGCACCGAACTGGAAAGCCTCAATGCCCGCAAGCGCACCTTGCGCCGGCAGCTAGCCGCGGCTCAACCGTTGCTTGAGATTTCCGTCAAGGAACCGAATCCCGAGCGCGAGCTGATCGAGATGCAACTGCGTCAGGCTCAGGTCAACCTGGCAACCCTGCGCGCTCGCTACAAGGACGATCACCCCAGTGTAAGTACGGCCCTGCGCAGAATCGAGGCTCTGGAGGCGCGCCTCAGCCGCGTGCCGGAGCTTCGCGAGGTGAAAAGGTTTGACGTTAATCCCCAAGTGCAAGCTCTCAATAACGAGATCAACAGCACCGACCTGGCCATCGCCGAAATCCAACGGCGCACCGCGCGGCTGGAAGGCATCGTCGCCGAACTTGCCAGCGATACTGCCGACCTGCCCCTGGAGCTGGCGACAATTTCGCGCTTGAGAAGCCAGATCGAGCTGGCCCGCAGCACCTACCAGACCTTCATGGTGCAGCTCGAGCAGAGCAAGCTGAGAGAGGCGATCAAGGAGAGCGGCGCGACCGTCATAGACCGGGCGGTTGACGCCGAGGAGATCAAGCCTAACCCGGGCCGCATGATGCTTTTTGCCTTTGCTCTGGGCCTGTTCTCCGGCTTGATGTTTGCCCTGCTGCTCGAGGCGCTTGACGACACCTTCCACGGGCCGGAGGACTTGACGTACTATACGGATATCCCGTTTTTGGGCATGGTGCCGATGCTGGAAACCTCGTCCGACGAACTGGTGACGATAACAGCGCCCAAGAGCCCGCCGGCAGAAGCCTACCGAGCCCTGCGTACCAATATCAATTTCGCCCAGGTTGACAGCCCCAGTCATACCTACGTGGTAACCAGCGCGGGTGCCGGCGAGGGCAAGAGCCTGACGATTACGAATCTGGCGGTGGTCTTCGCTCAGGCGGGACAGCGGGTTCTGCTGATTGACTCTGACCTGCGCCGCCCGGCGGTACGGCGGTTGCTGCGGATTGAACGCACCTACGGCCTGACCAATGTACTGATAGGCGAGGCTACCTTGGAAGACGTTATCATCGAGATGGAGCAGGTGCCGGGACTTTATGTGGTGCCGACCGGGCCGCTGCCACCGAATCCGGCTGATTTGCTCGATTCAGACCGCATGACCGAGGTCATCCGTGACGCCGCTCGCTTTGCCGATATTGTCTTCCTCGACTCTCCGCCCGCGATCATACTCACCGACGCGGTGCTGTTGTCCTCGAAGGTGGATCAGACGATCCTAGTCGCCGAGTGCGACCACGTCAGCCGCGCCGCCTTCACGGAAATGGTCCGCCTAATCAGACATGCCAGGGGCAACATCCTCGGCGTTATCCTCAACAAGCTACGCCTCAGCACCAGCGATTACTACTACTATTACTATTACTACTACAACTACTCGGGCGAGACGCCCGTACCTAAAGAGCTGGAGAATCAACACGAAGCAGAGCCGACAGAGCCGGTTCTCGAGGCATTGGAGGCCGAAGCTGAGCCACCGACCGAGCCGGAGCCGGCACCGCAGCCGCCACCGGAGCCGGAGCCGCCGGCACCGCAGCCGCCACCGGCACCACCACCCGAGCCGGAGCCGTCACTGCTCAACAATATGTTTGCAGACCACGAGCCCCCCGCAGAGGCAGAGCCGGAGCCTCCTCCCGAGGGCGACGTTGAGGAAGACACCGAAGCAGAAAAAAAGCCGGAGACCACAAAGGAGAACGGGACCAACAACGCCAATAATAAGAATAGACTGCTTGACAACTTGCTTGGACTGAATGACGACGAATAGCCCAGCAAGGGAAAGCAGGCACGCGGCGGCGTTGTGTCACCCGACGTGGCGAAGCGGTGTCTCATTCCTATCGTTGCGATTGCGAGGAGGAACCTACGATGCGAAGCTGGCCTCTGGGGCTGTGTGCTGCTATCGTGGTGTTGTCATTGAGTTGTCTGTCTGTCCAGGCCGGCCCGCAGCGGCCTGACGCTTACCGTTACACCGGCACCCCTGCCGCGCCGCAGTATCCCCTGCCTCTGGACCTCGGCCGCCTCAATAACGCCCGCAAGCTCTCCCAACTCAGCTCGGCGCAGACGGCGCGCCTGCTTGAGAACGGCTTTGTGGTCATTCCCGATGATGCCATCCAGATGTTCTATCTGTACGAGGAGTACCCCGACGAAGGCGAGATCGCCACTCCGAACTTTATCACTGTAGATTCGCTTCTGCACGCCTACCATCTGTTTTTCGACTTCAGCCTCCGCCAGGTTGAGACTGAGTATCTGGTGGCCGCCTGTCTGGAGCTGAGCAAGCTCTGCGCTTTCCACAATGACAAGTTCTCCGCCAAGCTGGCGGACGGTCCGCTCAAGGCCGCTGCTCGCGCCAACGTCATCTACTTCTCCATCGCCTGGAGTTTGGCAGCCGGCCAGGAGATGAGGCAGTTTCTGCAGCCGGCTGAAATGGCGATATATGAAGATGAGATGAGACGGATCGGCACGATGGCCGGTCGCAGCGAATCGCCGCTGATGGGCAATACGGTGCATTACGACCAGTTCCGCCCGCGCGGCCACTATACCCGCTCCGAGGACCTCAAGCGCTACTTTCGGGCGATGATGTGGTACGGCACCATCGCCATGGAGCTGGGGGCCACCAAGCCGCCGGAAATGGTCAACAACCACCAGCGCCAGGCGCTGCTGATTACCAAGATACTGGCCGGTGACGACAAGGCCCGCACGCTGTGGGCCAAGATCTATGAGCCGACCGAGTTCTTTGTCGGAGGCAGTGACGATATCGGCTACCGCCAGTACGTGCCCCTGGCTCGCCAGATCTTCGGCCCGACGCTGCAGCTTGCGGACCTGTCTGATGCCGGCAAGCTCAATGATTTCATCGCCGCCGCACGTCGCACCATGCCCGAACCCCAGATCGCCCCATTCTTCATGGATGCCGACTCTGAAGGCAACCTGCTGCGTGAGACCCTCGCCGTCCAGGGCCGCCAATTCCGCTTCATGGGCCAGCGCTTCATCCCCGACTCCTACATGCTGCAGAACCTGGTGTCACCCAAGGTGCTGCCGGTTCCTACTAACCCCACCGATGCCCGCGACATGCCGATCGGGCTTGACGTGGTGTCGGTTCTGGGCTCGGCGCGCGCCTACAGCCACCTGCTCAACCTCTACGATCAGGGCCGTTACCCGCAGTACCAGGAGCAGATGGCCAAGCTGCGCCAGGAGTTCTACTCCTATCCTGAGGCGAAATGGTGGTCGAACCTGTACTGGGGCTGGCTCTACAGCCTGGAGGCCCTGCTGCAGACCTGGAGCGGCGGCTACCCGACCTTCATGCAGACCGAGGCCTGGCTTGACAAGGAGCTGGCTACCAGTCTGGGTAGTTGGGCGCAGTTGCGACACGACACGGTGCTGTACGCCAAGCCGTCCGGAGCCGAGTTGGGTGGCGCAGAGCCGCCAGCGGTATGCGGCTACGTGGAGCCGGTGCCCGAGGCATGGGGGCGGCTGGCATATCTGGCCAGACTGGCTCGCGACGGTCTGCGCGACCGCGGCCTGCTCAGCTCCGATATGGCAAACGCCTACGGCGGCTTTGGCAACATGTTGGCCTTCCTGAAGGACTGCGCGGAGCAGGAACTGGCTGGCCGGGCGCTCTCAAGAGACGCTTACGAGCGCATCCAGTACTTCGGCGGTGAACTGGAGCGGCTGCAGCTTACCATCGTCAGAGACGTCATGAAGGATGCCTACATAAGCTCCTGGTACCAGATCACCAGCGAAACCGACCGCAATATTGCGACCGTGGTAGATGTGCATACCTCCTTCGGCACGTGTCTCGAGGAGGCAGTGGGCTACGGCTATCGCATCTATGTGGTGGTCCCGGACCCGCACGGCGGCCTGCAGGTGACCAAGGGCGGCGTCTTTTCATACTACGAGTTCGCCTGGCCGGTGAGTGACCGGCTGACGGACGAAAAGTGGCTCGACATGCTCAAAGCAGGCCAGGCACCCCCGCATCCCGAGTGGACCCAGAGCTTCATTGTGCCCTGACCCCTCGACCCGTGGCTCGGCTGAGGCTTGACTCTGGCCCAAGAGACTGCCTATAATCGTCCCAAGGCGCAGTAGTCGGTTGATTGAGCCCGAAGCTGCGCAGCGCAATGACGCTTTCTACTGCAAGGGGCGTGCTCTGAGATGACCAGGTCTGCACGGGGCTTTACGCTTGTCGAACTTCTGGTGGCGATATTCATTATCGCGCTGCTGATGGCGATTCTGTTTCCGGTGTTTGCACGGGCCAGAGCCAAGGGCTATCAAACCAACTGCTTCAGCAACCTCAAGCAGATCAGTACGGCGTTTCAGCTCTACCGGGCGGACTTTGATGGCCGCATGCCGTACATGTTCCTACAGGCCGGGGACGGGACCTATTACCGCTGGATTGATGTGACTTTCATCTATTCCGGCACTGAGCAGATTTATCAGTGCCCGGCGTGCGAGGTGGAGCCGGGCGATGAGCCCGCCTATCCTCCCTACAAGACCCCGAAGGAGCCGCGCGATACCTCATATCTGTACAATCAGCCGGGCCTTGAAGCTGTGCGGGAAACGCTAGTCAGAGACCCGGGCGGTACCATTATGGTGATGGACGGCTGGTGGTTCAGCAGTCGCGAGGAGGAAAACGCGCGGGCCCTGAATGCGCCGATGTTCAATATCGAGAAAGCGACCCCCGAAATGTTGGCCTGCTGGGTCAATAATGAAATCCCGGCCGTACCGGTGTATGTCAACGGCAAGATCCTGGAGCGGATGCACCGCCACCCGGCTAACATGGTCAGTGCCCTGTACTTCGACGGTCACACCAAAGGCGTATTGCGTGCTGTTCCAGGCGATTTCACGCCGCAGAAAGACTAATCATCGCAGGTATGTGCAGAGGTCGGGGCCGAAGCCGCTTTCGGTCCCCTTTTCGTGCCAAGATGGCGCTGTCAGGCTATCTCGGCCAGCCACCCGCCGAATTGACACTGACCGACGAATATCCTATACTCTCTGTACCTAAGCATTTGGTCGTTCGGCGGACTGTGGGCAGGCCGTAACTCCTCTCCTCGAGGCGGCTGGTGTCGCAGGGGGCGTTGCTAGGCTAAGAGGAGTGGCAACGGTTTGCTCTTTTGCTAGAATAGGTAGGGTATCAGGGCGACCGCGACAAGGCCTGCGGCAGGCCGGCCGCACCTAGGCGAACGGTGAAAAGGAGTATCACGCAATGCAGTCGCGTAACAAGCTATGGATCGGACTTATCTTGCTGATTATTGTCTCTGCTTTCTTGATCGCTTTTGCGCCGATCCGCCCGGTGCCTAAGGCGGAAGGCTTTGATGTGCAAGATGTGAGCCGCTACAGCTTCCCCCAGCCCGTGGCCGAGGCTCAACCGGCGCTGACTGCCAAGGCTGAGGCGATTCGCGCCAGCTTGGCCAAGGCCGGCATCGAGCTCGATTATGTCAAGTTCATTGACTCCAGACTGCTGGAGGTCAAGACCGTCTCACTGACCCAGGAAACCGCCGACGAACACGCCGCGCAGGTCCTCAAGACGCTCACCGAGCAGTACCAGGGCGTCGAGGCGGTTGAGATGCCCCAGACGACTGAAGCTGTGCAGAAACCGCTCTTCACCGTTGGTGGGATCTTCGCGGTCTATCCGCCCAGGCCCCAGATCCGTCTGGGGCTGGACCTGCAGGGCGGAGCTCACGTGCTGTTGCGATGCCTGCCTGAGACCAAGATCCCCTTCTTCACTCCCCCTCATCAGCCGATGGCGATCTCCAAGGAAATGATGGAGACGCCGCCGGACAAGCGGCCTCAAACCACCACTGAAGGCAAGCAGATCACATATCCGCCCTACACTCGCGAGCAGCTACAAAAGCTCGTGCACGACTACATGCTGTCCGAAGGCGTCTCGAAGACCGGCCTGGAGGTTGCCATGGTCGGTGACAGCCGCGTGGTGATCAAGACCGAGGCCCGCGATGAGAGAGAATCGAAGGCGCAATTGCAGTTGGCCCAGGCCTTCCTCGCGCGTACTTTTCCCGACCTTGAGCTCAGTGTCGGCGAGATGGAGACCGTTTATGTGACGCCCGGGACCGCTGACAAGGTCAAGAACATCATTGATCGGCGGCTCTACGCCATGAGCGACATCCGCGAGCCGGTGGTGCAGAAGCAGGGCGATGACAAGATCATCGTCGAGCTGCCGGGAGTGAAAGACCCCGACCGCGTTCTGGAGGTCCTCCAGAGCACCGCTATGCTTGAGTTCCGGCTGATCCCGGCGCGCTACACCTGCCCGGGAGCCGAGGAGGACGACTACAGCGAATGGCACGACACAACCACCAATCAGGCGGTGCCGTGGGAGCAGGTGCTGGCGGAATCGGAGCTGAAGTTCAGCGGCCGCGACCTGGAGAGCAACGCCACAGTTCAGACCGGCAATAGCCCGGGGCAATGGGTTGTGGCCTTCGAACTCAAGAAAGACCAGAAACGGGCGTTTTTGGATTTCACCCGCCAGCACATCGGGCATCTCATGGCGATAGTACTTGACGACGAGTGCCAGATGGCCCCCAATATCCGCGATGCCATCCCCGGCCGCGGCATCATCGAGGGCAACTTCACCACTCAGGAGGCCCGCGATCTCAAGCTGCTGCTGAATGCCGGTGCCTTGCCGGTGCCTCTGGAGATAGACACCAACCGCACCATCAGCCCGACGCTGGGCACCTATTCCATCCTCTGCAGCTTCCGGGCGGGAGCGATTGGCTTCCTGTTGGTGCTGGTGTTCATGGTGCTCTATTACCGGGTTCCGGGCCTCTTGGCGGCCTTTGCCCTGTTGCTGTACGTACTGCTGCTGCTGGCCGTGTTGACGCCCTACGCCACCATGACCTTGCCGGGAGTGGCGGCCTTCATCCTCTCCATCGGCATGGCCGTGGACGCCAATATCATCATTTTCGAGCGCCTCAAGGAGGAGTTGTGGTCGGGCAAGGCCATTCGCACCGCTATCGAAGCCGGCTTCGACCGGGCCTGGACGGCGATTCTCGACGCCAATATCACCACCCTGATAATCACCGCGGTCTTGTACTTTTTGGGCACCAGCCTGATTAAGAGCTTTGCCGTGACGCTGTTTGTCGGCGTCTGCTGCTCGCTCTTTACTGCCGTGACCGTCACCCGCTGGCTGGTGACGATGGTTGGTGGCACCCGCATAGGCGAGAAGCGGGCCCTATTCGGCGACAGTACCGAACCGACGACCTGAGGGCGAGCGACTGGCCCACTTAGCAGGCGAGGCGCTGCTGCAATACCCGAGGAGGTTCTTAGGTGGATTTCTTCCGCAGACAGGATTGGGACATAGTTGGGAAAGCGTGGCTATGGCTGGGTATCTCCGCCGTGCTGATTATCTTTGGCATGGTGTGGTGGGCCATGCACGGTCTCAACCTGGGCATTGATTTCACCGGCGGGGAGCTGTTGCGCTACCAATTGGAGCGCCCGCTGAGCGGTGCCCGGGCCGAAGAGACCGAGGTGCTCAGGCAAGTGCGCAATCTGCTCAAGCGCGATAATCTCGGCAAAAGCCAGATCCAGATATCCGGCACCAACCAGATATTCATCCGTATCCCCGAACTCGAGATAGAAGAGGCCGGCGGCGAACAACAGAGCCAAGTCCTGGAACAGAAGGTCCATTCCGGGCTTGGCGATCTGCTCGCCGACAAGTACGGCAAGGTGACCATCATCGGCCGCGAAAAGGTCGGCCCGATCGTCGGCAAACAACTGCGGGACAAGGCACTCCTGGCTCTGATCCTCGGCTGCGCCCTGATCCTGATCTACATCACCATCCGTTACGAATTCCGCTTCGCGGTCGCCGGCATCGCCTCTCTAATTCACGACGTGCTCATCGTGCTGGCGGCGATGGCGGTCTTGCAGGTGGAACTCGACTCCTCGTTTGTGGCCGCAATTCTCACGGTCATCGGCTACTCAATCAATGACACGGTGGTCATCTTCGACCGTATCCGTGAGAACCGCAAGCTGCGACGCGGCGCGCCCTTCGACCAGGTCGTCAACGCTTCCTTGCTGCAGACGATGAGCCGCTCGATCAATACAACGGGGACCACGCTGTTTACGCTGATTGCCCTCTACGGCTGGGGCGGCACGACCATCCGCGGCTTTGCGCTGGCTCTGATCGTGGGCATTGCCACCGGCGCGTATTCATCAGTGTTCACTGCCAGCCCGATTGTGGTCTTGTGGCACCGCCGCGCCGCCCGGGAGCCGTCGGCTGCCGCTCGTTCGGCCCGGCCTAGTGCCGCGCGCAGAAGAGAGCCGGCCGCAGAAGCTGACACCGCCGACGCAGAGCAGCCGCCGGAAGAAGAGCGCGAGGACGCCGGGGCTGAGAAGGTCAGCGCCCGCGAGACGATACGTCAGGCGGAGGCCAAGGCCCGCGAAGAGAAACGGGAAACGCGCCGCTCGCGCCGTAAGAAGAAAAAGTCAACTGGTCGCAAGAAGCGCTATTGAGGCACGACCGGGGCGGCAGTATGTCTCGCGATCGCATGAGCATAGTCATGATCACCAGGCAAGCCGGCGGCCACAGGCGCGCGCCGGCTTCCTGATTGTGGAGGCATGCAGCAAATGTCGGCATCCGACGACAGCCTCCGAGCCGGGCCCTGGCGGACGCGCGGCGGGCAGCCGGTTTCCCTGCTCGTCAAGCTGGCGGCGGCCGCGGCGGTGCTGATATTCGTGGCCTTCCCGCCGGCCAATTTCAGCCCCCTGGCCTGGGCCGGTTTGGTACCATTGATCCTAGCCCTGAGCCAACTCCGCCCGGCCCAGGGCTTTTTTGTCGGCTGGCTGTTCGGCGCGCTGATGATGGGCGGGATCAATTACTTTTTGGGCACCTTCGGTTTCCTGCCGGTACTAGCGGTGGCGCTGTTCCTAGGGCTGTTCTACGGTCTCTTCGGGCTGATCGTAGCAGGGCTGGCTACTGTGCAAAGCGCGGGGCTGCGGGTTGTCGGCGTAGCGGCAGCCTGGACGCTTGTGGAGCTGGCTCGCGGCCACGCCGGCCCGCTGGCGTACACCTTCGGCCACCTCGCTTATAGCCAGTGCAATCTGCTACCGGTCCTGCAGTTCGCCAGTCTGATGGGCAGCTACGGCGTCGGCTTCCTGATCGCCCTGACCAATGCCGGGCTGGCGATTCTGCTACTGGCCTTCCTGCCCGACAACTGGTACCACCCGCCGTCTGCTTCCCGTCCGCAGCGTAATCGCGCCGCCAGCCACACTATGCTGGCGGTGTATTCGCTGGTGTTCATCACCTACCTCTGGGGCGCTCTGATAATCCACGGCGCTCCCGGGGGCGCCCCAAGTACCGCCAGTCTGCGCGCAGCGGCGGTCCAGGCGAATGTCTCATTGAGCACACCTGCCCAGTTCCACGAGGTAACCGCTGCCATCAACAGCTATGCGGAAATGTCCGAGGAGCTGCCCGGCAGATTCGATCTGGTAGTCTGGCCCGAAACCGCGATCGGGCTCGACATCAACGCCTACCCCCTGGTGCGGAACCGGGTCGCCGGGATTGCACAGAAGCTGGGGGCACACATGCTGGTCGGGGCGCTCGAGCGGGACAACGGCAAGCTCTACAATTCGGCCCTGTTAGTCTCTCCCCAGGGCAAATACCTGGACACGTATCGCAAGATCAATTTGGTGATATTCGGTGAATATGTGCCGGTGCGGGGGCGCTGGAAGTTCCTGGAACGCTACCCGCTACGCGGCGAGGATTTCAGCCGAGGCCCGGAGCGCAAGATTATGGAGGTTTCCGGGGTAAAGCTCGGGCCGCTGATCTGCTTTGAGGCGATCTTCCCGGAGCCGGCGCGCCAGGTGACTCGCCTCGGGGCGGATGTTATCGTCATACTCAATTCTGACGCCTGGGCCGAGCGCAGCGCCGAGCTTCGGCACAACAGCTCGACGGCCCCGTTGCGGGCCGCGGAGGCGCGCCGCTACGTCATCAGGGCCGCCTCTACCGGCATATCGGCGATATATGACCCCTATGGCCGGCCGCTTTCAGACGTACCCGTCAATATGGCCGGGGTGGCGGCGGCGGATGTCTATGCTCGCCGGCAGCTTTCGACGTATCACCAGTGGGGGGACTGGCCGTTGCTGTGTATCTGTGCGCTGGTGCTGGTGGCCGGGCTGCTCAGGGCCCACGGAGACCGGCAGTTGCAGGCGGGGTGAGACAGGCGGAGCAGCCGGAGCCTGGGGCGCTTACTGGCGGCTCAGCCATGCGGTGAAGGTCCAGGAGGGGTGGCGGCGGTCGCGCAAAAACTCCAGCGGCTCGCCGTTTTCCAGATATGAGGTGCGCTCGATTAGCAGCAGCGGGCCGCCCTCGACGACATTCAGGTATCTGGCATCCTCGGCAGTCGCCCCATCGGCACTGATGCGCTGCTGGGCGGCGGCGATGGTCAGGCCGTACTCGTCGGCCAGGATCTGGGTGATTGACTCCTTGCTGCCGATGTTGCGCTCGACCAGTCCCGGCACCTTGGCGGCCACGAAATAGGCCGTCTGATTCGCCAGGGGCATGTCATCCGCCAGCCGCACCCGCTTGAGCAGCACCACTTCGTCTTCGGCCTGCAGCTTGAGCTCCTCCTGCACCTGCTTGTCGGAGCCGGCACGCAGCTTGCTGAGTTCGAGCACCTGCGCGGAGGGGCTGAGGCCGCGCTCGTCCATCTCGCGGTGGAACCACGGTATTCTGGTGTACTGAATCCGCTCCTCGCGCACCGGCGTGATGTCTCTGATGAAGGTGCCCAGGCCCTGGCGGCGGGCCACTATCCCCTGCTTCTCCAGCTCGCTGAGCGCCTGCTTGACAGGCGCCAGGCTGACGCCCAGGTACTCCGCCAGCTCTAGCTGCGGTGGCAGCCGATCACCTGACTGCAGGACGCCCTTACGGATAGCCTCAGAGACGTTCTCGATTATCTGCACGTACAACGGTATCTTGGAGTCGCGTCGAGGCTTTTCCACCTGATTGAACCGCATTTGCATCTCCAGAAATGACTTTTTGGCTATACGTCAGTGGACGGACAAGGCTGGTACGTGGCCAGGCATTAGGGGACCGGTACCTTGATGCGATTGGTTCCCGGCCGGCCTTGCTCAGTAGCGTCACCCCGGATAGTCTTATCGGCGGTGGTTGCCGCAGCGCCCGCGGTCGGTCCCAAGAAGCCGATGGAGATGAGGGCCTCGGCTTTCTTGGCGATGACATCTTTGCTGGTGACCGAGCGCTGCTCGTGTATTGCTACCAGTGCTTTTTGAATGTCGGTGAGCAGCGAGAGTACGGCTTCGGGGGCCTTCTGCAGTTCTGCGCCGGTCTGGAACATGCGGCAGGTCTCGCGGTCCTTGGCCGCATCTATCAAGCCCAGACTCATCTCTTGAACCCAGGCCCCGAAGGCGTAATTGAGCCGCTCAAGACTGTCAACAACCTCGCCCGACAGGGCCCACTCGTCGCACTGTTTTTCGAGGTCGGCCGACACCTTCGCGGCTTGGCTTATGTCCTCACCGGCCTCCAGTACTTGCTTAATTTTCTCACCCTTGGAGATCAGTCCGGCGGGGGCTTCGAGCTCCCGTAGGTAGGCTACGGCGTTGCCAGCATTGCGCTTGGCCGTCTGCACCAGCGCCGGGTCAACGGCTCGTGAGCGGTCCTCGAACAGGCTGGTAATCAGGGTGCCAAGCCGCAGCGCCATGCCCAGAGAGAAAAACGACCGCAGCTTCCTCTCGCCGGGCCTGGGGCCGGTCACCTGGGTGCCTGCGGTCGGTTTGGTGTCGCCGGGCTTTGCCGCCATAACTTCGCTGCCCGCAGTCTGCAGGAACTGCATGATGGTCTTGGCCGAGATCAAAAAGGCGAAGGCCGTCGGGTTGTCCGAGGAGCCTCCCATTGAGCTGACCATACCTACCACCAGGCCCTCACCGTTGGCGGCCGGGCCTCCGCTCATGCCGTGGTCTATGTTCATATCCGCTTCGATAGTCGCACCATCATGGGTGACACGGCTGACATACCCGCGCCGCACTGCCACTCCCGGACCATTCGGGTTGGGGTCGAAGATGTTGCCCATCGGGAAACCGAAGCCTAATACCACCGAGTTCTTGGCCGGCTCCTCGGCACCAAGTGACAGGTGCTGGACACCCGCCAGAGGCTTTCTCACCGTCAGCAGCGCCAAATCGTCCGCCTCGGATACCGCCTCTACATACACCTCATAGCGCTGGGTGTGGCGAGTGCCGGAGTGGGTACGAATCGTTATCCTGGTGCCCGGGCGGCTCAGCGCCTCGGCGACCACGTGGTGGTTGGTAAGGATTTCGTGTTCGCTGACGAAGAAGCCGCTGCCCCACGAATCCTGAATCGCGGCGTCGCTATCCTTCCACTCCACATGGATGAAAACCACGCCACTCTCCAGCTTCTCTGCCATTTCGGGGCTGAGCGTAAGTGCACCCTCCCCCTCTGTAAGCCCTGTCGTAGCAGATAGACAGAGCACGATTCCAGCTATCAGCCCACTAGCCAAGAGCCTCTTACGCAACACTTGTGTATCCCCTTATCCGAGAATGGCACGAAGCCTCCACACTGCCCTCCGCGTTAGATAGTACCTATTATGATTATAACCCAGTCCCCCTCTGTCTTGCAATGACGCTAGCGGCCTCGTGAAATCTATTGGCCGCAAAGGGTATCGGCCGCCGGTGGCGAAACCTGGGCACGATAGCTCTTGACAATTGGCAAATCGGAGGACCAAGGATGGCTGACCTGAAGATCGCCGTCATGCTCAGCAACCTACGCATGGATTATTACGAGGGCATGCAAGTGGTGGCGGAGATGGGCGTTCCCGGCATCCACGTCTCAGTCGGAGGTGGCCCGTTCACTCCTGAGAACCTCGACGCCGCGGCCCGCAAAAAGCTGGCACGCCATATCGCCTCATTGGGGCTGGAAATATCGGCCGTATCGGCCTGGGGCGGCAATGTTGACCTGGGTGAGGCAGAGGACTGGGAGGCGAATATCGAGTGGGGCAGGCGCATTATGGACCTCTCCGCCGACCTGGAGACGGATATTTGGCAGGGCCATTGTGGCATTATGCCTGAAGATCCCAACGAGCCGGCCTGGCAGCGCTTTCTCGACGGCATGGGACAGCTTGCCGAGCACGGCGAGAAGGTGGGCGTGCGATTGGCGATTGAGACCGGTCCGGAGCCGCCCTTTGTGCTGCGCCGCCTGCTCGACGCAGTGGGCAGCCAGTACCTGCGCATCAACTGGGACCCCGGGAATATGATCCTGTGGCCGGCCCGCTACGCCCAGCAGCTCGGCGAGCCCTATGACAAGCTCAAATGGATCGAGAAGTACCAGCCCAACGAAGGTGCCCTGGCCTTGGCCGATGCCATCGTCCATACCCACGCCAAGGATGCGCTGGTGCATGAGGATGGCACCCGCCAGGAGGTGCCTCTGGGCGAGGGCTGGGTTGACTGGCCGCGCTACACCGGCTATCTAATCGGCTCCGGCTATGACGGATACTTCGCCATTGAGCGCGAAACTGGCGAGGATCCGGTCGGCGATATTGGCAAGGCGGTGGAGTTTTTGCGCTCACTCTAGGCGGGGCCTGCTCCCTGCAACTCACATGCCGATGCCTGGCTTGTCATTCGAAGGGCTTATCCACCGGCACCGACGGGTTCCACCAGGTCGTGGCGAAGACCTCGCCCCAGATCTCCTTGGCGCCCGGCACAACCTCGCTCTGTAGGTAACGGTCCAGAGTGGTGCGGTTGGTGTTGCCGCGGAAGACCGTCAGCACCGTCTCGCTGTCACCGACGGTGACGGGGGCGATCACCCGCACCGTCAGCGACCGCAGGCTGGTATCCTGCTTCATTGCGGTTACCGCTACCTGGTAGGATATGCTTAGGCCTGTGGTGAACTGCGCCGAGCTCTGCAGCGAAGCCGGCAGCTCGATGGTGATAAAGGCGTAGCTGGTGAAGGGGTCAACCATAGCGTTGACATTGCCGGAGAGACTGCTGCCGCCGGGCCAGGTGAGCGAGCCGATGGCCTTCAGCAGCTTGCGGTCCTGATCGGTCAGCGGCGCGCCGATCTCGCGGGTCAGATGGACGGGTGGGAGGTTCTGCTGCTGCGGCTGTTGCGGAGCCGTAACCGGGCTGTGGCGGGTCTGCGGCTGGCGCGTTCGGGTGGAGGCGGCGGGGCTGGGGCGCTCCGTAGTCGGCTCCGTTTCGCTACTCGGCTGGCTGGTACTGGTACGCGTGGTCCTGTCGGCGACTGCCCGCGGTCGCGCCGGACCGGTCTCGCCTTCGGACGGCCTACTGCCCTTGATCGCGAATACTAAGAAAAGCACGAATGCCAACAGCACCAGTCCGCCGGCAATCGCCGCAATCAGCCGGTAGTGGGGCTGCTGCGCCATTTCTGCGGTGACATCTGCGGCTTCCGGCTGCTGGCTTTGCTCCAGCCGGCGCCTCTGCTCACTGACTTTGTCCATCACTCGTTGATGGAAGCCCAGTTGCAGCGCCAGTTCGTACCATTGCACGGCCTCGGCGTGGTGTTCCCGCGCCGCTGCGACATCTCCCATTACCTCATGCACTCGCGCACTGGTCGGGTGAGCGCGCAGAAGCTGCTGGGCGATGGTCTGCGCCCGGTTGTAGTTGCGCTGCTCGCATAGCAACTCGATTTCGGCAAGTTCTTCCTCAAGCGCCTCTTCCGATGGGTTGGTCTCGGCCAACTGCCTCACCTTTGGTGTCTGCGTCGCGGCCTCAGTCATCCGCGTCGCTGTAGTGCTTTTCCATGCGGTAGCGGGTGATCTCATATCCGGCGTATTGGTAGAGGCTCACCGCGCGCTGGTTGCCGACGCTGGCATCGAGGGTCGCCTTGGTAGCGCCGTTGCTGCGGAACCATTCATCAGCCGCCTCCAACAAGCGCTGGCCATAGCCCCTGCTGCGTAGGTGTGGGGCCACGTAGATATTCTTGACATAGCCGACACAGGAATCGACTAGGGTTGACAGCAGCGACATCCAGATAAAGCCCACCACTTCGCCGCCCTCTTCGAGCACCAGCAAGTTCTCACTGGAGTTCCTGACCGCCTCGCGCAGATTGAAGCTGTACTCCTCAAGGAATTCCTCATCCACCCTACAACCCGGGAAATTGGTCTCATAGATTTCGTACTGGAAGCTGAGCACGGCCAGCCGGTCGTTGCGCCAGTTGAACTGCCGGAGCCGCAAGCCGCTCACATCCTGCTCGACCGCTGCCATATTCTCAGCTCCTTTCCCGCCGCACCGCAGCCTATCCGCCTTGGTCTATCAGATGCACGTGCTCCTCAACCACGCTGCGAGGGCACAGGCGGATGAAGCTCTTCAGCGCAAAGTACACTACGAGCACGTCATCCAGCAGCCCCAGGCCCACCAGCGGGGCCAGAAAGTCGGGTAGAAGATCACTGGGCATGAACAGATAAACTATCCCTGCCACCAGCACCAGCTTGGCCAGCCAGCCGACGCGCGGGTCCCGGAACAGTCGCCAATACAGCTTCACAAAGTTCGGCAAATGGGCCAGGAATCGCATCTTCCGCATCTGCGAAGCTCCCGCCGATTTGTCGGGCCTGTCGTTGTTCATTGCCTCTATCTTGGACATGGAGCAGATGAATCCTCTATTCCGCGCTAGCACAATTCCTGACCAGCCTCAGGCCGGCACGCCTGAAATTGTTATCTGGGGGGGGAAGGTACTGCCCTCCCTCTGTCGAAGTTGCCCACGAAACCGGCGTCCGGTGCACCGTGCGGGCCGGTTTCAGTCTGCTACTTAGCATACGCCCACAAGGCGCCGGGAATCTGGAGGAGATCTTCGTGAACGACTTCTTAATCAAAGATGGACAGAAGGTTGTTATGCAGGGCGATAGCATCACCGATGCGGGCCGCAGAGCCGAGGCTGCACCCTATGGGCAGGGCTATGCCGCGATCTTCCGCGAGATGGTGACTGCTCTGTATCCGGAGCGCAGCATCACCTTCCTCAACAAAGGCATCGGCGGCAACAAGACTACTGATCTCAAGGAACGCTGGGATGATGACGTCATCCGCCACCAGCCGGACTGGCTGACGCTAATGATCGGCATCAATGACCTGCATACTTACCTGCGCGCTCCCGATGATCCCGAGGCGGTGCCCCTCGAGCGGTATCGCGAGATCTACGACTGGCTGATGGCGCGGACCCGGGCGCAAACCCAGGCCGACATCGTGCTGATTGACCCCTTTTATATCAGCATCAGCTCACGGGACAATTTCCGCAGGCGAGTACTGGAGATAATCCCCGACTACATCGCGGTAGTCCACGAAATGGCGGAAAAGTACGACGCGATGCTGGTCGAAATGAACGATATATTCGCCAACTGCCTCAAGTACGTGGAAAGCGAGACCTTCTGTCTGGAGCCGGTCCATCCGGCCCGAGGTGGGCACATCGCCATCGCCCTGGCGCTGCTGCGGACTCTACAAGGTATCTGACCCGAGCACCTGCGGCGGTGACGGTATCAGGTCACACAACGAAGCGGGGAACTCGCCTATGGACAATATCATCCATTTCGACGCCTGTTGTTACCTCGGCCGGCACGTCCACATGCCCGCCGGACAGCCGGAGAGTGCCGAGGCGATCCTCCAGGCCATGGACCATTTCGGCATCCATGAGGCGCTGGTCATTGACAGCCTTTCGGCCTCGACCAATCCGCTGGCCGGCAATCAGCGGATCATCGAGCGCACCCGCGACCATCCCCGACTGCACCCGGCCTGGGCCGGCCTGATGACCCACAGCCGGGAGTTGCCGCCGCCGACCGAACTGGTCCGGCAGATGCACGATCTGGGCGTCGGGGCACTGTTTCTTTTCTATGGTCAGTTCAGCATCCCCCTTGAGGAATGGGCGATAGACGACCTCCTGCAGGAGCTGGAGCGAGCCCGGGTGCCGTTGTTCCTCTGTCCCACTGACCTGCTGGACGCCGGCAAGATTGACGCGACCGACTGGCCCAACGTGGTGCGGATATGCCGCCGCTTCCCGCAGCTTCCGGTCGTCGTCACCGAGAACCGCATCTATGGCAGCCAGCGCACCATGTACCAGGCCCTGGCGGCCTGTCCCAACCTGAGGGTGGACCTCTCGGCGATCTGGCTGCATAAGCGCATCGAGTTCATCTGCCGGCAGTTCGGGGCCGAGCGGCTGGTGTGGGGCTCCCAGCTTCCCCAGCGCACCCCGGCCTCCGCGCTGATGCAGCTCGACTATTCCGATATTTCGGAACCAGAGCTGGCTCTCATCGCCGGCGGCAACATGCGCGATCTGCTGTCATGGAATCCCAACCTGGAGTTCGTCAGCGACGAGGTGGAGCTACCGGAGCCGGTGGATGCCCTGCACCGGGCCGCCCGGGAACGCCTGCCCCTGCGCAGCGAGAAGTTCTACGATTGCCACGGTCACATCGGCTGGTGCAGTCCCAGGCACGTGGTGCAGGACACGCCGGCCGATATCGTCGCCGAGATGGACCGCCTCGGGGTGCGCGCCTGCTGTGTCTTCAGCCTCGAGGGAGTATTCGGTGATGAGACCTATGGCAATGACGAGACGGCTCAGGTCGTGAACCGGTATCCCGACCACTTTGTCGGCTTCACGCTGCTCAATCCCAACCACGGCGAGACGCTGATGCTTGCCGAACTGGAACGCGGGCTTGAACTGGGGATGCGGGGCATTAAGCTGATCGCGCGCTATCAGGGCTATCCCACCGAGGGGCCGCTGATTGATGTCGCCTGCCGGTTCGCCCACGAGCACGGCCACTTTATCCTCAACCACGACTGGGGCTCACCGACGCAGATGCAGCGGCTCTGCGAGACCTACCCCGACGCCTGCTTCTTCACCGGCCATGCCAACAGCACCTATGGCGAGGTCACCAAAGCGGTGGATAATCTGTTCATCTGCACCTGCCCGCTGCTGCGCTGGGGGCAGACCGAGGAGTTCGTGGAGATCTACGGTGCCGACCGCCTGCTTTTCGGCTCGGACTTGACCGATCTGCCGATAGCCTGGGGCCTGGGGCCGATCATGTACGCGCGGATCCCGGAGGCCGACAAACGCAAGATCCTGGGCGAGAACCTGCTGGCCTTGATGGACAAATACGGCGTGCGCCCGCGTGGGTGGTAGCTGCACCCGCCCCACCGTCTATTTCAATGTTACGACTACCTTCTCGACAGCCATCGCCCTCAGGTCGGTACTGTCCGCAGCCTGGCGGGCCTTGCGGATCTGTGCCGGTTCTACGCGGTCCTTGTTGAGCCCCAGCTTGCTGATTACGGCCTCGGTCATCCCGGGCGCGAGCTGCTCGTCCAGCCTCGCGATCAGTTCGGCAAGCTGCCGGTAGTCATCGGCGCTGAGCTTGTACTTGACGTCGGTTTGCACCGGCGGATCGGGCAGAAGGCCCCAGTCGAGGTATTCCGCGAGTCGTGCTGCCACCTCGGGGTCACCTCCGGCGGCGATAATCTGGTCCGCCAGCCGGCCCAGATTCGTGTAGTTCGGCAGCCTGCTCACCGCCGTCAGTTGCCTCGGAGCCTCGGCGGCGAAGTCCTGCAGGCTCATCTCAAACAGCGCGGTGTGGTCATCCCGGCGCGTCCCGCTGGTGGAAATTATCCGCCCCGGCATGTGCGCGGTCAGGGTGATCTTCAGCGACGACATCAGCCCCGCCATCAGAGCCGCCATGCCCTCAAAGTCCGGCTCTTCTTCATCCGCAGCGCCCTTTTCGGCGGTTTCTTCTTGCCCGGGCGCGAGCTGCTCTCCGGTCGGCAAGTCCATAACAAACACATAGCGCGTGCTGAGCCGGTGGGCCACTTTCTGCCGCATCATCTGCATCTTCGCTTGCTCTTCAGGCCCTAGCTGCTCACCGGCCCCTACCGTCGCGATGCCGCTGACGACCCGCATTGTCTCGGTATCCTCGACCTTCACCTCATCCATGCCGGAGAGGTCACCGAAGTCTGCGCTCTCCATCTGGTTGGCTATCTCCAGCGGCACTGCTATCTGCATGCCCACTTCCATCCCCAGGTCCGGCTTGAGGGTGACATCCATGTCAACCTTGAAGCACCCCAGGGAGGTGGCTACCAGCACCACCAGCCCCCAACTCAACAGCATCTTGACCTGTTCGCACTTCTGCATCACCCGTCACCGCCTTGAAGAAGTTGCTTCAGATTCCGGAATTGCTCAGCTCTCAACTCCGCAGGTACAGATATGCTACAGAGCCGAAGAACGCGCCGGCGAACAGCACCCCTACCAGCAGACCATTGGCTCCCACTATTGCCAGGACGATGCCGGCGACAGTCAGCGTTATTCCCGTAGCCGACAGCGCCTTCAGGCCGGTTTCGGTGGCACAGCCGGCCAGCAGGTCAGTGGGCAAGGCCAGCGCCCGCCCGCACGCTAGGCACTCCGTCGCCCCCGGGTAGTTCTCCGTGCCACACTCCGGGCACACCTTCGCGCCGGTGCTGCGTTGCCTGACCACCGCCTTCAGCCGCTCCAGGACCCTTTGCATGCCGGCATCATGCTCGACTTCGGCCAGGTAGTGCTCCACATACTCTATCGCCCGCGCGTATTCATCGCGCCGCCGGCAGATCGTCACCGCCCGCTCATAGGGCCATTTGAGGCCTGGGGCCCGTGCGATGGCCGCATCACATTCGGCCAGGTCCTCGGCGTCCATGGCGTCTAGGGCGCGGCGCTCGGCGGTTCTCTCGATCAGCCGGTAGCCGAAACACAGAACCACCAGCATCAGAAACAGCAGGAAGCCCAGCGCCGTCCCCCACGTGGTAACAATCCCGGCGACGAAGCCCAGCAGCACCCCGAAGTAAACGGTCGCCTCCAGCCCGTCAATGCTCCGTTCCAGCAGCATCCCCAGCACGCGGTAGAACGGATAGGCGATCAGCAGTAGCGCGACCATCAGGGCGACCGTATTGCCGACAGCACTCTCGGCGGTGGTTCCCGGGTACATTCATTCGCTCCCGGTGCCGGCTGCTGCGGCCTCATATATGCTGGCACCGCGTCCCTTGAGAGTGGCTCGCAACTCCTCGGCGTCCACACTTCTGATGTCACAACCATCGCGAATACACAGCGCCGCAGCCACTCCCGCAGCCTCACCGTTGCAGGCGGCGATCGGCATCACGCGGTGCGAAGAATGGGCTGCATGATCGGAGCTGATCGGTCGGCCGGCGATCAGCAGATTCTCAAACCCCAGCGGGCACAGGCAGCGGTAGGGGATGTCGTAGGCCTCCCCGGGCGGCAGCGGCTTGATGACCGTGCCGGTGCCGGCGGGATTGTGAATGTCAATCGGGTACGAGCCGCGAGCGATGCCGTCAGGGAACTTGCGCGCCGTCAGCACATCCTCCTCGCACAGCACGTAATCGCCCATAATCCGCCGCGACTCTCTGGCACCTGTTTGCGCGGCGATCTCCGCAACGTAGGCATTCTCGAAGCCGGCTACCTTGTCACACAGAAACCGCGCCATCTCTTCCACCTGCTTGCGGGCGATCTGTTCCGCTTCGGTCACGGACGCGGTATCAGTGGCATCGTGTTTGACGACGCGGGTGGTGTTGAAGTGGATTTCGCCCTCGCGCGGGGTGTAGAAGAACAGCACGTTCTCGCGCGGGTTGTCAATCTCGCCGGCGGCCTTGGCGGCATCGTAAAGCTGGTTGATCTCGTCGCGCGGAGGCATCGCCTCCTCATCAACACCGACCATGCGAAAACACAGGGTCATCGGCTGGCTGTGACCGTCTTCCGGGCGGCCTTTCTCGAACTGCGCGCCCGCCCACGCGGCCAGATCCCCGTCTCCCGAGGCGTCTATGAACAGAGAGCCTCGCACTACCCGCAGGCCCGATTTGCCGGCCACCACCCCCAGCCGCATGCTACCTTCACCGGCCACAGCATCCGCCAGAAAGGTGTGCAGCAACAGCCTGACACCGGCCTGCTGCACCAGGGCATCACAGGCGAAGCGCATGATGCGTGGGTCGAAGGCCCGGCGCGATTTGCGGCGCTGACTCCAGCCGCCTTTGGCCTCCAGTTGCTCAATCAGCCGTTGAAACAGGCCGGCATTGACTTGCTCCTCGCCCGCGAAATACGACATGAACGGATTGACCAGACCCGCCGTGGCCATCCCACCAAGGAATCCGTAGCGCTCGACCAGCAGCACGTCGGCGCCCTCTTCGGCTGCCGCCACCGCCGCGCACAAGCCTCCCGGTCCGCCGCCGATCACTACGACCTCAGCCTCAGCAGCCACCGGTAATGTCTCATAAGCGTTCTTAGCCATGATTGAGGAGGTCTCCTTATCGAGTTATCTTGCAGTGTATTTCGCTGCAACTGTCACTCTTCCTTCCATACCCGCCGGCAAAGGTGAACGGCGCGCCGCAGGGAATAGAGATGTGTCACCTATGATTGGCGTTGCGCTGTGAACGGCTGAAGGAGGACTGGCCAATGAAAGTCGGGCTTAGCGGGATTATCACCCCGCGAGAATGGTCGTTTGCCGAGACCGTACAGCAAGCCAAGGCTGCCGGCTACGAGGCCTTGGAGGCCACGATCACCGATGCAGGCGACCTGACGCTGGAGACCTCGGCTACCGAACTGCAGAAGCTCGCCGCCATCGCCGCCGATGCCGGCATCGAGCTGGCCTCGGTATGCGCCTTGGTCAGGGAGTCGCCCAAGGACCTCATGACTAATGATGACGCAGTGCGGGCGGCCAGCCTCGAGACGATCAAGCGCTGCCTGGAGGTAACCAGGGGCCTCGGCGTGGACACGATGCTGCTGACTATGGGTGCGCTCAGCGACGAGCTGTATTACAACGAGGCCTATGCCAACTCCCTGCAGGCCTTGCAGCGTCTGGCCCCGTATGCCGAGGAGATGCAGGTCAATATCGCAGTCGAGTATGTATGGAACAAGTTCCTGCTCAGCCCGATGGAGTTCGCGCGCTTCTGCGATGAGGTCGGCAGCCGTCGGGTCGGGCTGTTTTTCGACACCGGCAACATGACCGTCTTCGGCTACCCGCAGCACTGGGTGCGCATCTGCGGCCCGCACCTGATGAAGGTGCATTTCAAGGACTTCAAGCGCCAGGGCTACGAGTGGACGCCGCTTCTGGAGGGGGATGTCAATTTCCCGGCGGTGATGGCGGAGTTGCGCAAGCTCGGCTATGACGGGGCGCTGCTGTCCGAGGTCTCGCCGGCCCTGGCCTCCCTGGAGGATACCGCCGCCGCCATCCGCAGGATAATGGAGATGTAGCGCCTCACTGCAGCGGCGCAGACTGGAAGCCCGAACTATGCGACTATAAGAGGGAAAGCCGAGGCGTACCAGAATGAATCGCGAAACCAATGCGCGTTTACAGTGTGCGAGGCGAGAGCTGTGACCAGGACAAAATGGGCAGTAGTAGCCGTGCTATGTCTGACTATGGAGGTGTGCATGATGACCTACGCTGCAGATGAGGGATTGATCGGCCACTGGAAGCTGGCCGGCGACTGCCAGGACTACTCCGGCATGGGCAACCACGGACAGAACCACGGCGTCGGCCTGGAGGCCAAAGGGGTTGACGGTTCGCCGGGTGGAGCCGGGCTATTTGACGGGCGCAGTGACTATATCGAGGTTCCCAACAGCCCCTCGCTCAATCTCGGCGCCGGCGATTTCTCCATCGCCGTCTGGGTGAAGACCTACGAGAAGCTGGATGATGTCATCGGCGACATCGTCAGCAAGTACGACCCCGTGAGCCGCCGGGGCTTCAACCTCAACATCAAGAATCACGCCGGCGTGACCTCCAGCCAAAGCAACTACCGCCACGTGCACTTCGGTATAGACAACGGGCGGATTGACGCGGAATGGACCGACTGCGGCCGGCCCGGCAATGCGGTGCTGGACTATGCGATGTGCGTGTACGAGGGCGAGCTCTACGTGGGCACCTTCGAGACCGAGGCCGATGAGGCCGGCACCGTCTATCGCTATGCGGGCGGCACCAACTGGGAGAATTGCGGCAGTCCTGACGGGAGCAATTCCGTCACGGCGCTGGCTGCCTATAACGGGCAACTCTATGCCGGCACCGGCTTCTATCGGGCAGGCGGATCGGCGCTTCCCGATTCGCCCAACGAGACCCCGGGCGGGCATGTGTACCGTTACGCAGGCGACAAGCAATGGGTGGATTGCGGTCAGCTAGGGGCAGCGGATGATGTCCACGCCCTGACGGTTTACCGGGGGCAACTGTTCGCCCTACCGATGAAAAGCCACGGTGTATTTGTCTATGACGGGCAGGCCACCTGGAGCCACTGTGGGATCCCCGCCGACGAGCGCGCCATATCGCTGGCTGTGTACAACGGTGGCCTGTACTCGGCCGGCAACGGCAGTGCCGGCGTCTGGCGGTATCTGGGTGGCGAGGAGTGGGAGTTCTGCGGCAAGCAGGAGGACAATACTCAGACCTACTCCTTTGCCGTCTATGCGGGCAAGCTGTATGTCGGGACCTGGCCGAGCGGGTCGGTTTACCGCTACGAGGGCGGCACGAATTGGGTCAACTGCGGTCGCTGCGGCGAGGAGAAGGAGATAATGGCCATGGCCGTGTATAACGGCAAGCTCTATGCCGGGACTCTGCCGCTGGCCCAGGTCTATCGGTATGACGGGGAGAATCAGTGGACGCTGGTGGGCCGGCTCGACTTCACGCCCGAGGTGACCTATCGGCGGGTCTGGACGATGGCGGTTTACGACGGCAAGCTCTATGCCGGGACGCTGCCCTCGGGGCACGTGCTGTGCCTGGAGGCGGGCAAGAGCGCGACCTATGACCGGGAGCTACCCGCCGGCTGGCAACATCTGGCCGCCGTCAGAGCGGGCGGCAAGTTGCAGCTCTATCTCAACGGGGAAGCGGTCGCCGCCTCATCCGCTTTCACTTCGAGCGACTATGACTTATCCAACGACATGCCGCTGCGGATAGGTTCGGGCGCGCACGACTACTTCAACGGTTGCCTCAGCGATCTGCGGATCTACAACCGTGCTTTGACTGAGCAGGAAGTGGCGGCTCTAGCGCAAAAGCCTTAGCACGGCGGTGCGAAAAACTGTAAGTAAGATGGTGTCGAAGCCTTGGGGAGGACAGCAACAATGCAGACCAACGCCGGTATTGAGACAGATCTGTCCGGTCACATGTTAGCGCTGGAGCAGTTCCCGCTCAACCGCAGCCTCAATAACTTCCGCTACCACCATAACCCCATCTTCGAGCGCGGCCAGCCCGGCGCATGGGACGACGAGCGCGTCAGAGACCCGATGCTCTTGTTTGACACCTCCGCCCCCGAGGCGGAGCGGTTCAAGCTGTACTACTGCGGCACCGGTACCGGCACCGGAGACCACATGCAGATCGGCCTGGCCTACGGCAGCTCTCCCGAACGCCTGACGCGCTACCCGGGCAACCCCGTCGTGACCATGACGGAGACATGGGAGCAGGACGGGATAGACCCGGCGAGGCAGGATAATCCCGCCGGGCAGAATCATACGCCTTACGTCTTCCGCATCCCCGGCTCGCACACCTACGAGATGCTCTATACCGGACGCGGGCGCGAGCCGGATGGCCGGGACTTCTTCTCGACGGTGCGGGTCACCTCGCAGGATGGCAAGAACTGGGGCAATAAGCAGCGGGTCTTAGGCAGGTTCGATCTGGGCGGCCGCACCTACTCCCCGACCAAGCCGATACCGATTTACAATGCCGAAGCGGGCCAATACTTCCTGATCTTCAGCGCCTCCTTGGTGCAAGCAGCCGACGCCAAGAACGAGGGCTTCGTCGGCCTGGCGACCTCCGACGACGGCGAGCAATACTGCTTTGAGCGGGTAGTCGTGGCCCAGGACCAGGCCCTGGCGATCTATGATTCCCACGGGTTGGTGCCGCTGCTGGGCTGGTATTTCCTGTTGATTACCCACGACAGCGCCCGGGCCTTCGACGCCGAGGGCAATGAAGGCTACCCGGAGCGCTGGATGGTCTCGCGCGATCTGAGAAACTGGTACGGCAGCACCAGGAGTGTCTGGGATACCTACCCTGACGATGGCTATCTTTACAGCCACGTCAGCCCGCTGCTTACCGAGGCCGGAATAGGCTATGCGGTCTATGATTACGGCACGCCCAATGTCTTCGGCCTGGCGAAGCTTCCCCTCATCGGCAGGCCGTACAATACCATCCTCGAAAGGCCGGCCCTGAAGCCCGGAGAGAGCACCCAAATCGCCGACTGCTATCCCGCCATCTGTCTGGAGCCCGGGCAAAGCCTCACGCTTACGGTCGAAGCCAGCTACGAGACCGCCGCCTCCTGCGGCCTACAGACGCACATATATACCAGCTACGACGGGAAATGCTGGGATACCGAGGCGCAAAGCGATAGTGCCGGACAGCCGGTGTTCGGCGTCTTGCCAGTCAGCGCCGGCGAGACGGTCCGCCAGACCCGGGATCTTGCCATTCGGGCGCGGTTTGTGAAGGTGACGGTGGAGAACCCGGACCCAGGCTGCACAGTCACCGACCTCAAGGTCGTTGCCACTCTGTGAGTAGTCCGGAAGGAGCGCAGGCTCATGCTGATTCTGTCAAAGAGCGACCTGGATAAGGCCGTCAGGATTGGCGACATCATCGGGGCGGTTGAGCAGGCCCAGAGGCTGCTGGGCGGAGGCCGGGCGGTCAATTCACCGATCTACTCGCTGCTGGCTGAGGCCGATCCGGCGATACTTCCCGAGGTCCACGGCAATTTCCAGTACTTCTCCGCCTATATCGGCGGCGATGTCGAGGCCGAGGGGATCGCCTCTTCGGCCTCGTGTGTGCAGAACCCGACCCGGTATAACCTGCCGTATGCGGTGGGGCTGCAGATCATCAACGACATGACCACCGGCATGCCCCTGGCGGTGATGGAGAGGTCGCGGCTGACGGAGCTGGTCACGCCCGCCTTCTCCGCAGTGGGCGCGAAATACCTGGCCCGAGCAGGCGCGGAGACTGTCGGGATTATCGGCTGCGGCAATCAGGGCCGAACCCATCTGCAAGCCTTCAACGAGCTCTTCGACCTCAGCAGCGTAATGGCGTTCGACGTGCAGGAAGACGTGCTGGCGAACTACGTTACAGAGATGAGCGCCGAGACCGGCCTGGCCATTGAGGCCGCCGCCAGCGCGGAAGCGGCGATCCGGGCCTCGGATATAGCCGAGATCGCCATCAATCCCTGCCGGCCTATCGTCAAGTATGACTGGATCAAGCCGGGGGCGCTGATTATTGCCTTATCGGGCTTCGGCTGTGAGTTAGATAGGGAGGATGTGTACGGCAAGATTGATCGGGTTGTGATCGATAGCCGGGAGAATCAGGAGCTGCTGAAGAGCAGCGGTCAAGTGGCAGCGCCGCTGCAGTTGGCGGAGATAGTGGCCGGTAAGCAGAGCGGCAGGGAGAATGAGACGGAGAAGATCGTGTTTGTGCATTCGGGCATGGCCGTGAACCACGTTGCGGCCGGGCATTTGGCCTACCGGCGGGCCCAGCAACAGGGCCTCGGCACCGAGTTTGAGCTCTTCTGATTAGGCGGCTCGCGCCTCTTGCTGGGAAGGATTCTCGCGTGGGTCGGGCATCATTCGCTCACCTATCCCCCTTTGGATTGCCCCCTTCCCTGGTAGGGAAGGGGGCCAGGGGGTTAGGTGCCCTTGCCGTTGTCCCCTCTCCCCCTGGAAAGGCCTATGGTCAGGGCCGCCGTCGTAGGCGCGCCCTAGACTGCCCCCCGTCCTCACTTGTTTATCCTCGCGAAAAAGATCTTCCCCAACGCCCTTGACAACTCGGCCGATTGTACTATAATACTAGTACAATGTATATTTCCGTGGACCCGAAAAGCAGTACCCCGCTGTACGTGCAGATAAAGGAACAGATGCGCCTGGCGGTGGCCGGCGGTGCGGTCAAGCCGGGCGAGCAAGTCCCCACCGTCCGTGACCTCGCCACACAATTACGCATCAACCTCAACACCGTAGCCCGCGCCTACCGTGAAATGCAGAGCGAAGGGCTGCTCACCTCCCGCCAGGGCAGCGGCACCTTTGTATCACCCGAGGCCCAGGCGATCAGCCAGGCCGCGAGTCGCCGCATGGTCAGGGAGATGCTCGTCGAGATCGCGGCCACGGCCCGGAGCCTGCAGATCGAGCCTGACGACTTGCTGGCTCTGGTCGCCGAGGTCATAGACAAAACCAGCCGGGATGCAGAGACTAATCCAGAGGTGAAGGCCGATGACTGAGCTTGCCATTGAAACCAGCGGACTGACCAGGCGCTTCGGCAGGCTGGTGGCGGTTGACGGCGTTGACCTGCAGGTGCCGAAAGGGTCGGTTTACGGCTACCTGGGCCTCAACGGCGCGGGGAAGACTACCACTATCCAGATGCTGATGGGCTTCATCCAACCCACCGCCGGGGAGATGTCGGTGCTGGGCTTCAATCCGCTGCGGGAAGATGTGGCGATGAAGCGGGCGGTGTCCTACGTGCCCGAGCGGGTGCAGATGTACGACTGGATGCGGGTGCGGGAGATGCTGTGGTTCGGGGCCAATATCCACCCCTACTGGGACCGGGAATTCGCCGAGCACCTCCGGGCGCGCTTTGAGCTGCCGAGCGAGCGGCGCATCGGCCAGCTCTCGCGGGGGATGCAAGGCAAGATGGCACTGACAATGGCGCTGGCCTCGCGGCCGGTGCTGGTGGTCCTGGATGATCCCACTGCCGGCCTGGATGCCGTAGTGCGCCGCGAGTTCATGGAAAGTATCGTCGGCATCCTGCAGGAAGCCGGCACCACCGTGTTCTTCTCCTCCCACATCATTGACGATGTCGAGCGCGTGGCCGACCGGGTGGGCATCCTGCACCAGGGCAAGCTCATCGTGCAAAGGCCCCTGGAGGAACTCAAGGCTTCGGTCAAGCGCGTGGTCGCGACCTTCCCCGCTGTCGCAAGGGCAATCGCGGACGATGACATCTTGCAGCAGGAGGGCGAGGGCCGCCAGCGTGCCATCATCTGGGCCGATTGCGCTGAGGAGAAGCTGCACAAGCTGGCGGCGGCAGGGGCGACCGATATCAAGGTCGAGGACTGCAGCCTGGAGGATATATTCGTTGCCTACGTGCGACCCCGGCCTGCACTAGTCGAAGGGTAAACGCCATGAAGGCGCTCATCTACAAAGAGTTCCGCGAACTGCTGGCACCGGCGCTGGTGGTGGTATTGGGGGCGTTGGTGTTGCTGCTGGTGGAGTATTGGCGGGGTCCGTTGCTTGATGAGGAACACCGCGTCCTTGCAAGTGTGTTCTTCATGCTCGGCGCGCCGCTGCTGGGGCTATTGGCCGGCTCTCACACTCTGGCGCACGAACGCGGGCGCGGGTCGGAGGCATTCCAAGGTTCGTTTCCGGTATCCCGGGGCGCGATCTGGGCAGCAAAGCTGTGTACGGCGCTGCTGATGTTGGCTGTAGTGTATCTGCTTCTCTACGCGGTGGCATTTGGCACTGAGCCTCAAGGGGCGCATGCGTTCAGGCAGACGTTGCCTGACCTGGGAACCTCCATGATATTGCTGCACGCAGCCACGACCTTCTTCCTGTTCTGCTTGGGCTTCTTCTTGTCAGGGATGCGGAAGAACCCCTTCGAGGCCAATGCGGTGGCTTTGCTGGCAGGCCTGCTTCTACTTATGCTCTGGATGTTCTTGGCCGCCGATGTGCTGCCGCGCTTCTTCGGGCCGCAACTGGGCATCTTGTACAGTACGCCTTCATTGTCCACGCCGGCAATACTGGCGACGATACTCGGCCTTGGTCTGCTGGTGGCGTCAGGATCTGGCTACATGGCCTCCCTGCCCTTAGCCTACAGTAAGCGGCTGTGGCGCACGACCATCGCCGGCGCAATACTGTGCCTGGCCATCATCCCGGCGTTCTTTACCGGAGTGCGTTATCTCGGAGAGCCGGGGCCCGAAGACATCGGCTGGGTGGAACACGCCGAGGTAAGCCCGGACGGCGAATGGGTGATGTTCCGCGATTACCGGGACGATTCTCACTATCACCGTTTGCGTAGTCGCCTGTGGCGAATGCGGCCCGATGGCACTGAGTTGAAATGTCTCGCCCGCCCACCGGTCGAGCTCGCTGCCTGGCTGCCCGATAGCCAGAGCGTGTTCGTATCCTGGGGCGATCGCGGGGCAAATTTCCACTTCCTGCCGCGCACCCATTTGCGCTGGGATTGGCTGATTGAAGTAGCTGAGGGCAGGACGACCTCGCTGGCGGAATTGGGATATGTAGAGGGTGCGCTCCCGCAATTCTCTGCGCAGGGCACCTACATGTCCTACGGGGCGAGCCTGGTGCGTCTGAAGCCGCGGCCTGTCGTGCTGGAGATGCAA
Organism: uncultured Armatimonadia bacterium; assembly: GCA_964390495.1. Taxonomy (GTDB): domain Bacteria; phylum Armatimonadota; class Zipacnadia; order Zipacnadales; family UBA11051; genus UBA11051. The sequence continues at coordinate 40,231 of CAYMIN010000006.1, read as the reverse complement.
CTGCCTCAGAAGGCGACAGTAGTCGGATGGGAGGAGAATAAATCCGCTGTTTACTTCTCGTACAGCAAGAAGGGTCGGCTCACACTTGCCCGGACTGAGCTACCCTCAGGGAGCCCGCTCGGCAGAGCAGTGGCCCAGGGACCGGAAGAAGCAGCCTCAATCAAGCTTTCGCCACATGCGCGCTGGGTTGTGTGGGAGACCCTGGCGACGAAATCTGCAAGCACGGTGGCGACGTTGGAGAACCTTGGCAGCGGCGCGAGACTAGAGGTAGCCGGACGGCCAGCAGGACGCGCTTGGTCGCCAGGCGAGCAATACGTGTGGATGCAGACGAATGGGCGACAGATGGCCGTGGTTGATCTGGCGCACCTGCGCGTTATCAAAGAGTTGGGTACAAGTAACTTCAGCGGCGAGGAACCGCTGCCTTGGCATTACTGGTCTCTTGACGGCAAGCGCGTGGCGCTGGCAACTCACAAAGTTGTACGAGACAAAGCCCAATCCCCAAGCGACAGGGTTGTTGAGTGGGGGCCAATCCATCTGTGGGTCAGTAACGCCGCCGGGTCCGGCCTGCGGCGCATCGCCGGGAGCGCGATGACCGACTTCACTGACTTTGACATTGGCGGCTGGACGGCGGAGGGGCAGATAATAGTCACTGTCGAAAAGCGAAAGATAATCAGTATTGATCCGGATACCGGAGTACAGACCGAGATATTGACCAGTTCCGTGCCGCCGGAGAACTCTGAGGCAGGGGGGAGCCATTGATGCGCGCGCTGATCTGGAAGGAAGTCCGCGAGCTTTTGCCGGCCTTCGTGCTGATACTGGGCGCGGCGATCACTCTGGGGATCGCGGATGTGTGGTACAACTGGGACAAAGAGCGCTTCGTCGGCATCTCGCTGGGCTTCTGCTGGCTCATCAGCATGGCGGCGGCGCTGTTGGGTGGCGCCAACGTGATGGCGCGGGAGAGTCGCGGGCAGTTGAGCTTTCTGGGCTGCTGGCCGGTCTCGCGGGCGCGGCTCTGGGCCGTCAAGGTGACGGTCACAGTGGTGATGCTGGCGCTGCTGCTGGTACTGATACACGGGGCCTGCTGCGGGCTGCTGAAGATGCGCGGCCACGACGCCTGGAACATCTATACCGAAATGATCGCGATGCCGCAGTATCTGCAGATAGCCACGCTGGTGGCGCTGTTCGGCTTCACGCTGATGCTATCAATGCTACTGCGCTCAGCGATGGCCGCAGCCGGGTTGGGGATCCTGTTCGGCGCGGCCATGCTGGCACTGTATCTCTACCTGGCCTATGACTATTTGCCCGCCCGCTGGGGGCCGTGGCTGGGGATGTGGCCGCCGCATACCTCAGAAGGGACGCGTGCCGCTACTTTCATCGTCATTGCGCTCCTGGCTGTTGTTACGGCAGGCTGGGGGTTTATGCGCACACCGCTTATGGAAAGCTGGCGGCGCGTCGGTCGTACCTTCGGAACCTACGGTGTCCTGGTGGGCGCGGGCTTTGTACTCACAATTGCGACTCTGCTATTCGCAGGCAAGCCGGCGCTGAGGGCCTTGGACTGGGTGCAAGTTAGCCCTACCGGTCACTGGGTCGCTGTTGCCGGTATTGCAGATGGTAGCGTGGACGACTTGTGGCTGCTAGATGTCGAGGGGAAACGCCGGCGCTTGATCTGCCGCGGCCCAGTCGAGGAGATAGGTTGGTCACCGGGGGGCGACAGGCTTTTCCTACAGTGGGGATGGCGTTCTCGCTATGGGGAAAATTTGGCGGGACCATGGGACTGGGTGGTTGAGGTGCCCTCTGGTCACATGCGGCGCTTGGGCACCAGGGCAGAGCGGTACAAGAGCTGGGACTGGTACGAAGCAGAGCGCCTGTGCTCGCCCAAGGGCAGCTATGTGCCTGTAGGGAACCGCACCTTCCTGACCATGATGGCGGGTAGGGCCGAGTACCTAGATATGCCTGAGGAGTTCTCAATGGGCAGTGTAATCGGCTGGGCACCGGATGAAAGTGGCGTTTATTGGTATGAAAAGACCCAGGTAGAACGTCCGACAGGCATCGCCGCAATTGGCAGAACCGTGATACGTGTAACACGAGTACCCCAGGTCGAGACGCGAACCGTTGCCGAATTGGCCGGCGGGTGGTGGGGGACACAGATCTCGCCGGACGGGCGGTGGCTCGTCAGTCAGACGCGCATCAACGCCAGGCAGGGCGGCCAACTGCCACCTTCCGCCGAGCGAACGTATCGGATGATCCTGCGGGACCTGACAAGCGGCCAGGCGCACTACTTCGATGACCTTTCCCCCGTTTATAGGGGCTGGACACCGGACGGAAAACATATCTGGACTCTGAGGCCGCCTTCAGCAGATGGCTCCCGCCGAAATGAGCGGCTCAAACTTGTGGACTTGAGGGCGGCCCAGATCGTGCGGACAATCGGCGACAGTGAGCTGAACGGGCAGATGCCGTCGCTCGTCAGCATCTCTCCCCGGGGCGACCGCATGTACGTGCTGAGCTACAATCTGGACGAGCGTGACAAGTACAATAATCGTTATGTCTGGGCGGCAAAGCCCGATGGCAGCGACCTGCGGATGGTCGGGAAGGTAGATGGCTCGCTGGAGGGCTGGACCCACGACGGCGATCTGGTGATACGGAGCCGTGCAACCAACCGCCCCCTCATCCGCCTCGACCTCGACACCGGCAAGCAGCGGGTAATTCTCGCCCCGGAGCGCTAACTGAGCTTCTTGGATAGGGCCAATCCTTCGGGAATCTACTCTGCCCAAACCTCACGAGCCGGGACCGACCACGCCCTCGCGGTAGTTCCGCTCCCAGATCTCCCGATAGACCGCGGTCATGGGGATATCGTCAAGGGCCGCTACGGTCCGGTCAATGTCGTAGGCCACCCGCCTGAACGCGAGCTCCTGCGGCTCCCAGATAGCGAATGAGGCCTCCGGGCAGCCGCCGCGCGGTTGGCCCACGCTTCCGGGGCAGACCATACGCTTGTCGCGGACCCGCCAGGCAATCGGCCGGTGGAAATGCCCGAACACGACCAGCTCGCTGGCCTCTGGGCAGACCCAGGTCTCCAGCTCCGCTGCGACCGTGGCGTCATCAACATGGCTGCTCAGGGCCGACTGGTGGTGGCGGAGATGGGTGCGTATTCCGTGAAAGGTCGCGGTGATGCTGCGCGGCAGCCCATTCAGGAAGGCGCGGGCATCCGCATCGAGTTGGCGCGCCGTCCAGGCTTCCCATTCCGCGCCATTACCGACCGCTTCTCCTTGCCACGAGGCGACATCATTCAGGGCGTGCAGGTCGTGGTTGCCCAAAATCGCCCAGGTGGGCAGCGTCTGACTGAACTGGCGAAACAAGTCAACGCACTGCCGGGGCTGAGGCCCGAAGCCGATAATATCTCCGACGAAGATGCACGCCTCCACCTCCTCAGCCGCGTCCAGCACCGCCTCGCCGGCTGCCAGGTTGGCGTGAATGTCCCCCAGAACTAGAATCCTCTGTATCCCGCTCATAGCTCGGCCAGGATTTCTCGAAGCGCGTCGCGGCTCTTAACCCAATCCTCCGCTGTCGTGCGCTGGGGGTTGAGTTCCAGGCACATCATGCCGGTATAGTTGATGTCCCGCAGCGCGCCCAGCACCTCGGGGAAATCTACGTTCCCGGCGCCGATGGCAAGATGGTCGTTTGCGCCATCGTAGTCATGCACATGCACATGGATGACCCGCTCCCCGAGATGCCGGATCAGATTGCCCAGGGTTCCGAACTGGCGGTAGCCGGCGCCTTGCTCCAGGCTCTGGTGGCCGGTATCTATGGTGATTCCCACCGGCCCCTCGGTCGCCAGCACCAGGTCGTAGTCGGCCTCGATCTCGAAGCCGACAGTTACGCCCGCCTCCTCCGCCATTGCGGCAAGCTCGGCGATGGAGCGCGCGAAGGCCTCGTGGAGGACGGCGCCGGCCCATTGCGCATCAGCCTTGCCCCGGTGGACGGTGACGACCGGCGCGCCGATTTCGGCGGCCAGCTCGATACTTCCCCGCAGCGCCTCGACCGAAGCCCGTCGCACCAGCTCATTGGGGCTGTCGAAGGTGATGTCATAGGCGAACGACTCGCCGTGGATGCTCACTTCGTCGAATGGCGCCAGGGCTTCCTTGAGCCCCCGACGGTCATCGGCGGAGGCCTTGCGGACATCGAAGCTTGCCCACCGGTCGGTAAAGCTGGGCTGGGTGTGGAAGTCAACGCCGTCGAAGCCCTGCTCGGCGAACCAGGCGATCTGTTCGTAGAGCTCGTGCATATCGCCCAGGCTCCATACCATGCCACCGACGCACATTTCTGCAGCCATCCACATCACTCCCCACTGAGGTGCTGTTAGTGCGCCAAGCCCCTTCTCGTTCTCCTGGGTTATTCCTGCCCGGCGGCTGTCATACCTTGGCCGAGTTTGTAGAGAGATTCGCGGTAAAGGCCCGCTCGAGGAAGGGAAATGCCGCCTGCTTGGTGAAGCCAACCCTCAGCGTGCACTGCCGGAGCCACTGGAATTACCGCTAGCAAGGAGCTGGCTTGACTGATGTCTGGACTTGCGGCATTTGGGGATCGCTTACTGGAGGTCGCGGACGAACGCGCTGCCCAGCCGGCCCTGCGCTATCGGGGCAAGACCTGGTCCTATCAGCGACTGATGCGCCGCATACTGGGAATCGCCGGGAGGTTGCGCGAGCAGGGCCTGCAGCAGGGCGACCGGGTACTGGTAGTCTGCCAGCAGAAACTCCCGCTATTGCTGTCTCACCTGGCGACGATCATGGCCGGCGGCATATCGGTTCCGCTGAATCCGCGCTTCACCGTCCACGAGCTGGGCTATTTTCTGTCTGACGCGACACCTTGTCTGGCGATTGCTGACGGTGACGCGGCGGGGCTGCTGACGGAGCTGATCCAGCAGCAAGCGGCGGCCTGCCGGGTTCTCCATCCCGCCGGCCTGACCCGCAAGGACGGAGTGCCCTTAGCCGAGCCCTCATTCCAGCCCACTGACGATGCCCTGATGCTCTATTCCTCGGGCACTACCGGCCAGCCCAAGGGCGCGGTGCACACTCATGGTAATCTCCTGGCTGCGGTGGCCGCGATCGCCCAGTACTGGCGTTTCACGCCTGAGGATCGCCTGCTCAATTGCCTGCCGCTGTACCATATCCACGGCCTGTCTTTCGCCTGCCATACGGCCTTGGTGTGCGGCTGCGAGACGCTGCTTGAGGACCGCTTCCACCCGCGCCAGACGATGAAGAAGATGCGGCAGGCCACGGTCTTCTATGGGATTCCGCCCTTCCATTACGCTTTCCTGAGGCGGCCGGAGTTCGGTGAATATGCCCGGCAGTGGCAAGACCTGCGGCTGATTACCTGCGGCTCTGCGCCGATCCGCCCGGAGGTGCTGCCGGAGTTGGAGCAGAAGGTCGGGCGGCCGATCATCAACCGCTACGGCATGACCGAGACCCACGTCATCACCAGCTTGCCCCTCGACGGGCCTCACAAGCAAGGCTCGGTCGGCCTGCCTCTGCCCGGCATCGAGCTGGTGGTCAGGAATAAGGCCGGGCACACGGCGGACGCCGACGAGGTCGGACAAGTCTGGGTACGCGGGCCGAATCTGTTCGACCGCTACTGGAACATGCCCGACCCCTTGAGCGCCGACGGCTGGTTTGACGCCGGTGACCTGGCGGAGCGTGATGCGGACGGCTTCCTGACCCTGCGCGGGCGCGAGAAGGACCTGATTATCGTCAGCGGTTTCAACGTCTATCCGCCGGTGGTGGAGCGCGTGCTCAACTCCTGCCCGGCGGTGCGCGAATCGGCTGTCATCGGCATTCCGAACGACCGCAAGGGCGAATGTGTAGTTGCAGTTGTGGTGCCGGAGAATCGTGAAGCGGATCAAGCCGCGATTATGGCCTATGCCGCCGAGCGGCTGGTAGATTACCAACGCCCCGATCACATCGAGTTTGTGGAGGAGCTACCCCGCAACAGCATGGGTAAGGTCCTCAAGCGAGAGCTGCGAGAGCTTCTGAGTACGGAGGGATGATTCATGGTTGTTGACACGCTGGAGAATGCGTGGCGCTATTGTGGATTACATGCAGGCTTCGAGGAGGCTTTCCGGCTGCTTGAGGAGGAGAGTCTGGCCGAGCTGATTGACGGGGTGCGGGAGCTAGAGGGGCCGCGCCTATCCGTTAATATCATCGCGGCGAACGCGCGCCCTCCTGAGGAAGCCAGCCTCGAAGCGCACCGGAAGTATATTGACATCCAGTATCTGCTTGCAGGGGAGGAGATCTTCTCCTGGAAGCCCACTTCCGAATGTTGCCTGGTGGAACAGGAGTACGAAGAGGAAAGCGATGTTGCACTTTTCGGCGATGAGCCGACTGGCTGGTTTCCTTTGCCTGAGGGTACCTTCGTGGTGTTCTTCCCGGAGGACGCTCACGGACCGATGTGCGGTGAGGGCGAGATCCACAAGGTGGTAGTGAAGGTCGCGGTGGACTGGTAGCTGTGGTTGTACGGACTGCTCCTGCCTTCTTGAGCAGACCGGAAGATGTGCCGCTGCCGGTCGGTTATGGAGCCGAGCAGAATTACCGGCGGCGCTGAGCAATCGAGTGCTTTGCGACATTTCTGCCGTTGCGGCGGTGGTGAGGAATGTGAGAGCTAGGAGACCAGCCACTGCATGTGGCGTGAGGGGTAAGCTACTGGAACCAGTGGCAGTGATGGTTGTCCTGTTGCTGGTTGTCCTGTTGGTGCAATGTGGCGGGGGCAGTGGTGAGGACCCAGCAAACGGTGGCGGCGGCGGAAATGGCGACGCTCCAGTCAATCATGACCCCACTATCGCTGCGCTGAATCCCTCAGCTACGACTGTAGCGGCGGGCGGAACAGTCAGCTTTGCGGCTGAGGTCACCGACGCTGACGAAGATCCTGTCGGCTGTGAATGGAGCTGTAGTGGCGGCGGCTTTGACACCACCAGCGGTTCTGCCCCCACCTGGACGGCGCCCGCTGTAGCGGGTACTTATCTGATTACTCTGGAAGCCACCGACGGGCAGGGCGGCACCGATACTGCCACCATCAATATCATAGTCACCGGCGGCGGCCCGGCCCAATATCTGTTCTATGAGGATTTTGAGTCAGGTCTGGGCAACTGGTTCGACCACGAATACCCGGACCGGATGTACACTACCGACCAAACGGCCTACCGCGGCAGTCACTGCTTGGAGATGGTCTTTCGGCCGGGCGATGGCGAGATCGGCCCCGGCTGGATGTATCGTCGCTTCTTCCCCCAACGCGCCGGCACACCCCAGGAGACCGAGGGCGTCGAAGAAGTATATATGCGCGTGTTCCAGCGCTTCTCCGCCAACTGGCAGTGGCCCCGGGGCGGTGACGGACCGCACAACCTCTATCTGCTGGCCGGCGACGTGGACGGTCTGGCCACCACCGAGCTGACCGTCTATCTGGAGTTCCGCAACCTCCATCCCCTCGCTATGATCTGTGGCGCACACCAGGACATAGACTACCAGGACTGGGAGGCGACCACCGCTGCGCCCATTCAGTTGGACCGCTGGTACTGCCTGGAGATCCGCGCCAAGATGAACGATGCCGGCCAGGCCAACGGCCTCCTCCAGGTCTGGCTCGACGGTCAACTGGTCCTCGATGTCCGCAATCTGACCTTACGCCACAACCGCATCGGCCTGGATGGTACGACGCTCTCGTTTCATGAGATGGCTATCGGGCCCTGGTACCATGGCGGCATCTACAGCCAGCAGCCGATGTACGTATGGATGGATGAAATCGCCGTCAGTACGCAGCGCATCGGCCTGGGCACACCTTGACGCCGCCCCGCCAGCCCCAGACAGGCCAACCCCTCACCCAGTTCGAACAATTCACAAGCCGCGTGGCTCGCGCTTCCACAAAGATCGTGTAGCTCAGCCTTCCAGCCCGAGGTCATTGCTAGTAAATACGGAAAGCGTGGCTACACACCCGCAAGCCGTCAGCTCGCAGATAGGTGACCAGCGTCAGGCCCAGTCGCTCGGCCAGCTCCAAGCCCAGCGAGGTCGTGTTCGACATCGTGGCCAGCACCGGCAGGCGCGCCCGCACGGCCTTCAGCACCATCAGCGAGCTGGCCCGACCGCTCACCATCAGCAGCAGGTCTGAGGTCGGCGACCTCTGCATCGCGCAGTAGCCCACTACCTTATCGGCGGCATTGTAGCGGCCCACATCTTCGCGCAAAACCACCAGCCTCCCCTCGCGGTCGAACAGTGCGGCCGCATGCACACCGCCTGAAAGCTGATGCTGCTCTTGGTGGTTGCGGAACTGTGGCGGCATAGCGAACAGGTCCGCCGCACGCCAGACCGTCTCGCGGTCAAGCTCCAGAGGCTCAGGCAGGCTAGCTTCCGGCGGCTCTTGGTCAGGCCCGCGCTCCCTCCGCTCCCGGCCCGACCCATCAGCCGTCTCGCCCTCAGTTATTACCTCAACGGTATTGGCGTCACTCTCGCACGTCCTCACCGTAAGCATCGCGCTCGGCTCTGCAATCAGGCCCTGGGTTAGGCAGTAACCCCTCGCCAGCTCGAGGTCATCACCCGGCTGACGCATGATAGTCGCGGCCAGCTTGCCGTTGACCCGCAGACACAGCGGCGCTTCCACCGGCACCCGGACCTGCTGCCGGCCGGTCTCTTTTTCTCCGCAGACCCCCACCAGATGAGGCTCACTACGCATCTATTCACCACCGCCTCCCCACGCGCCCCATGTATGAAACGCATGGAACAGGGTTTCAACTGTGTCTTGGCAGGTTTTAGCTGCTTTTAGCTCCGCGATGATGCCCCGCAGCCGTTAGTCGTAATGGAGGGGCCTGCCGAAGGTATGTTGGGCCTCTGCCCAACATACCTGAGACTGGCCCACCTCCTTAGTTTGCAGGTTATTGTTGCTTTTCGGAGGGGCCGCATACGAGGCCTGAGCTTGCCGAAAGGCCGAGAATCCGGCCCAGCCGTTGGCCGTTTGGCCGTGCCGATCTCGGGAGGGCAGTATTCTGCGCGGGCCGGCCCAAGCGGCTCCGTTAGCATCCACCTACTCGCTGTCCCCGACCATCTGCTCCGCCGCCGCCAGCTCCTGGGCCGTATTGACATTGAACAACAGCACCTCAGGCGCGCCGCAGGCCTTCAGTTCTGCCTCGGTAATCCGCCGGACTTGCACCTCCGAGAAAAAGCTAATGACGCGACGCTGCCCGGCCGCCACTGCCTCGCCGATTGCCGCTAGGCAACTTCGGCCATAGGCGGCGCACAGCGGCTGCTCTTGCCCCCCGACCACCGGCACCGCGGCATCGAAGCCCTGGCCGGCGCCAAGCAAATAGCGGAGCAGGTCGCTGGTGAGGAAAGGCATATCCCAGGCTACGACCAGATATACATCTGCCGGGGCGGCGCTCATGCCGGTATAGATAGCCGCCAGGGGTCCGGCGCCCGGTTGCTCATCGGCTAGCAGGCGGAGGCCCGGCGGCGGTGGGCCATGGCCGACGATGATTATGTCATCAACCACCGGCGTCAGGGCCGCCAGGACCCGGTCTATTATCGGGATACCGCCGACTAGGTGCCGGCCTTTATCGGGGCTGAGTCGCCGGCCTGCCCCGCCTGCCAGCACCATACCGACCACATACTTGCTGCTCATCGGGCTCTCTGCCTCGTCGTCAGCAGCTTGATACTGCTGGTGCAACCATTCTCCCCCAATGCGGTCAAGACCTCCGGCGCAGGTATCCTTTGCCTCCAGGGCGAAATCACACGCCGATGGGCAAAAGCACCTTTCGCGATCTGATATCCCTGGACGAGGCCCTGGCGCGCTGTCGGCGGCAGCTTGACGGCCGGCGGACCGAGCAGGAGCTGGTCCCGCTGGTGCAGGCGGTTGGCCGCGTGCTGGCTGCACCGGCGCGGGCCGAGTTGCCGCTGCCGCATTTCCCGCGTTCGACCATGGACGGCTATGCGGTACAGGCGAGCAACACCTTCAGCGCCTCGGCGGCCTCACCCGTGCTGTTGCGGCTGGGCGGTTCCGTACATATCGGGCGCGAGCCGGACTTCATGTTACGGGCAGGCGAGGCGGCCGAGATTCCCACCGGTGGGATGCTGCCGGCTGGTGCTGATGCGGTGCTGATGCTGGAGTATGCCGAGCTGATGGGGCCGGACACCGTTCAGGCCACTCGCCCCGTCGCACCCGGCCAGCATGTCCAGCAGGTTGGCGAGGATCTACCCGAGGGCGCACAGGCCTTGCCCGCCGGCGTCCACCTAACTAGCGCCCACATTGCTCTGCTGGCTGCGCTGGGCAGGACCGAGGTCGAGGTCCATCGCCGCCCGCGGGTGGCGCTGGTCAGTACCGGTGACGAGCTCGTCCCTGCCGAGGCTAAGCCGGGGCCCGCGCAGACCCGCGATACCAATGCTTACGGTCTGGCGGCGCTGTGTCGGCAAAGCGGCGGCGAGCCGACAGTGCTGGGCATCGTGCCTGATGAGCCCGAGGCGCTGTACCAGGCGGCTGAAGCAGCTCTCAGCGACTGTGACCTGTTCATCGTCTCGGGAGGTAGCTCCCTGGGCGCGCGCGATATGACTCTGGAGGTCCTGCAGCGGCTGTGCTCCCCCGGCGTATTCGTCAATGGGATTGCGCTGCGCCCGGGCAAGCCCACCATCATCGCCTCCTGTCAGGGCAAGCTGGTTTTCGGCCTGCCGGGCCATCCGGTTTCGGCGCTGGTCGTGTTCCACCGGCTGGTGCGTCCGGTGCTGGCGTGGCTGAGCGGGGGCGAGCCACGGGAGGTTTCGCTTGCGGCCCGCATCACCCGCACCGTACCCTCTGAACCCGGGCTTACCGAGTATGTGCGGGTGCGGCTGAGCTGCGAGGACGGTCGCTGGCTGGCCGAGCCGCTTTTCGGCAAGTCGGCCTCGCTTTCGTCTCTGGCGGAGGCTGACGGACTGGTTGAGATCCCCGCCGGAACCGAGGGACTAGACGCAGCAGACCTGGTCAATGTGATTCTGTGGAGCTGAATAGCGAGAAATGTCGCCTGAGCGAAGAGTATATCTGAAGATGACGGGTGCCGAGCAAGCCTTGGAGCTGCTGCTGAGCCGCGCCGCCGGGTTACCGGTGCTGCCTGCTGAGACGATCCCGACGACCGCGGCCGCGGGTCGGGTCAGCGCGGAGCCGATCTACGCTCCCAGCTCGGCTCCCACCTTCCCGGCGGCGGCGATGGACGGCTACGCTGTGGTCTCGGCGCTGACTTTCGCCGCCTCCGAAGCCCGGCCCGTGTCCCTGACTGTTCCCCAGCAGGCTCAGCCGGTGGATACCGGCGATGCTCTGCCCGCGGGCAAGGATGCGATCTGCAAGATTGAGGATGTGCACGAACAGGCGGGCAGTATCACGGTGCTGGCGGCGGCCTGGCCCGGGCAGCATGTGCGGCTGGTGGGGGAGGAGGTCACCGCCGGCGAGCTGCTGGTCACCTCCGGCCAGTGGCTGAGGCCTCGCCATCTCGGCTTGCTGTTGGCGGCCCAGGTCTGGTCGGTGCCGGTCAGGCGTCGGCCCGTGGTTACTCTCATACCCACCGGCAGCGAGTGCGTGCCGGCAGGAGAGGAGCCCGGCCCCGGCGAGTTGGTCGAGTATAATGGCCCGATGCTGGCCGCAGCGCTTACCCAGTCGGGTGCCGAGCCGCGACTGCTTGCGCCGGTCGCGGATGTCCCGGAGGCCCTGGCCGAGGCGATTGCACAGGCGACCGAGAACAGCGATCTGGTCGCCGTTATTGCCGGCTCCTCGGCCGGCAGCGAAGATTTCGTCCCCCATGTAATCTCCCAGCTTGGGGAGTTGCTGGTCCACGGTGTCCGGATGATGCCGGGCAAGCCGTTGGCCCTCGGCTGGCTGGGGGATACGCCTGTAATCGGCCTGCCGGGCTATTGCGTAGCCGCCTGGATCGCCCTGGACAGATACGTCCGGCCTTTGATCTGCCACCTGCTCGGAATTGGGGTCCCGCAGCGCCCACGGGTGACGGCCCGCGTCCAACGCAAGCTGCCCTCCAGCGCCGGCATCCACGAAGTCATCCGCGTCGCCTTGTGCGAAAGCGGCGGCCGGCAGCCCGTCGCCGTCCCGCTACCGCGCGGCAGCGGCTCAATTATTTCCCTGGCGAGAGCGCACGGCCTGTTGGCTATCGAGGAGGCTAGCGAAGGCCTGGATGCCGGAACCGAGGCGGATGTGGAACTGCTGGCCTCACCTGAGGAAATCGCGCGCACCATCGTCGCCATCGGCAGCCACGACTTGGCGCTGGCGGTGCTGACCGAGCGGCTGGCGCAGGCCCGACCACCGCTGACATTAGTCGCTCTGAGCACGGGCAGTGCCGAGGGCCTGGCGGCGCTGGGCCGCGGCGAAGGGCTGATGGCCGGCACTCACCTGCTCGATCCGGCCACCCAGGAGTATAACGTTACCTACATCCAGCGCTGGCTCCCCGACCTGCCTCTGATCCTGGTCAACCTGACCTTCCGCGAGGTCGGGCTGCTAGTCAGCCCCGGCAATCCCCAGGCCCTAGGCGATGTCGCCGATCTGGCCCGCGACGGCGTGACTCTGATTAACAGGCAGCCCGGCTCCGGCACGCGGGTGCTGCTGGACTTCCTGCTGCAGCAGCGCGGCCTCCAACCCCAGGCCGTAGCCGGGTACGAGCGCGAGGCCTACACTCACACCATGGTCGCGGAGGCTGTCCGCCAGGGCACCGCCGATGCCGGCCTCGGTATCCGCGCCGCAGCTAGTGCCTTCGGCCTCGACTTTGTCCCCGTCACCGAAGAACGCTACGATCTGGCTATCCCTAGAGCCTTCCTGGACCTCGACAAGGTCGCAGCCGTGCTGCAGGTCCTAGGCGAGCCGGACTTTCGCAGCGAGGTCACTCGCCTGGGCGGCTATTCGGTCCGCAGCATGGGGGAGATCGTCTATGAGCAATAGCCCGCCGGCGGGCAGAATCATACGGGTCGCGATACTCACAGTCAGTGATTCGGCGGCCCGTGGCGAGCAGGAAGATGTCAGCGGCCCGACGCTGGCGAGGCTGGTCGAGGCGCAGGGCATGGTGCTAGTAGCTGCTGAGATAGTGGGGGATGAGCGGGCCGAGATCGCCGCTTGGTTACAGCGTTGGGCGCCCCAGGCCGACCTGCTTTTCACCTGTGGCGGCACCGGCCTGGGACCGCGCGACGTCACACCCGAGGCCACGCTCGAGGTCATCGAGTGTCAAGTGCCGGGCATCGCCGAGGCCCTGCGCGCGGCCAGCCTCGCCCACACGCCCCATGCCATGCTCTCGCGAGCGGTAGCCGGTCTTATCCGTAGCGCCCTGGTCGTGAATCTGCCGGGCAGCCCCCGCGCCGTCGCGCAGCAATTCCAGGTGCTCGCACCGGCGCTGGCCCATGCCGTCGAGCTGCTTCACGGCCATACCGCGCACCCGGCCGATGACAGAAGGAGTCCGTAATCTCGATGCTAATTGATCGCTTCGGGCGGCACATAACCTATCTGCGCGTCTCGGTTACCGCCAACTGTAACCTGCACTGCATCTACTGCCGGCCGCTGGGCAGCCCTCAACCCCAGACCTGGGGCGAAGAGCTGAGTTTCGACGAGATCGCCGCCGTCGCCCGGAGTGCCGCCGACTTGGGCATCAGGCATCTACGCCTCACCGGCGGCGAGCCGCTGATGCGCGCCGACCTGCCGGCCCTGGTCCGGAAGCTGAGCGCCATACCGGGGATTGACGACCTGTCTATGACCACCAACGGCCAGTTGCTGGCCGAGCACGTTGCCGAGCTGGCCGCCGCCGGCCTGCAGCGCGTCAATGTCAGCCTCGACAGCCTGGATGCCGAGACCTACCGCTCGCTGACCGGAGGCGGCAGCCTCAAACGTGTCTGGGCCGGAATCGAGGCCGCCCAGCGCGCGCCGTTCTCCCCTCTCCCTGTGGGAGAGGGGCCGGGGGTGAGGGCGCCGCTCTCTGCTCCCCGTGGGCCGGGTTTCCAGTCCGGCACCGTCAAGCTCAATGTGGTGCTGGTACGCGGGCGCAATGATTGTGAAATACTCCAGTTTGCTGAGTTGGCCCGCGACCGCGCCCTGCCGGTGCGCTTTATTGAGCTGCTACCGATGGGCCCGGCCGCATCCCAGCCGGACCCGCTCTTCTATCCTGCCGAAGAGGTACTCCGCAAGCTCCGGACGCTGCCCTTACAGCCGGTGGCGCAGTCAGGCCCCGGCCCGGCCCGCCTCTGGCGCTTGGGCCGCGGCACGATCGGCATCATCTCCTCGGTCACCACGCCGCCGTGCCCATCCTGCAACCGGCTCCGGCTCACTGCCGAAGGCAAGCTCCGGCCCTGTCTTACCGACAGTACCGAGATTGATCTGCGCCCGGCTCTGGCAGCGCCCCAGCCGCAGGCGGCTATCGCCGAGGCCTTGCAGGAGGCCGTGGCCGTCAAACCGGCGCAGGGAGCGCACCTGACCGGACAGTGGACCGGCGGCCCGGCGATGTGCCGCGTCGGCGGCTAGTGTTGTGTCCCAGAGACAACATCACATAATCTAAATAGCTGACCCAACGCGTAGCTCGGGGCCGCCCAATTATTGTCGCGTAGCTCGGGCATCCCAGCCCGAGTCTGCCGTTGCCTTTCGGAGGGGCCGCATACAAGGCCTGAGCTTGCCGAAGGCCGAGAATCCGGCCCAGCCGTTGCGAGAACTCGCATAACGTCGTTCCGCCCCCACACGATGGGAGGGGATAGATTGTGCCGGACACGGATTCCGAACAGCCAAACTCAATGCCGGATATCCGCATGGTTGACGTTACCGACAAGGAGCCGAGCCGCCGGCGGGCGACGGCGGCTGCCGAGGTCAGGCTTGCCGCCGACACCATCCAGAGCCTCCTCAGCGGCCGGCTCCCCAAGGGCGATGTCATAGCGACTGCCCGCCTGGCCGGCATCATGGCCGCCAAGCAGACGCCTCAACTACTGCCTCTGTGTCACAGCGTCCCTCTGACCCATGTCGAGGTCAACCTGACGCCGATGCCCTCTTTGCAGCGCGTCTGCCTTCAGGCTACGGCTACGGCGGTTGCCGGAACCGGCGTGGAGATGGAGGCCCTCACCGCCGCCGGCGTTGCCGCCTTGACCGTCTATGACATGTGCAAGGGTGTGGACCGCGCGGCGGAGATACGGCATATTCGCCTGCTGACCAAGCAGGGCGGCCGCAGTGGCTACTGGCAGGCCGACGGTGTTGGTCGGGTGGTAGCTGTTTCGCTCAGCCAGCAGCGGGGCACCAGCAAGCACAATGTCGAGCAGATCGAGCTGCAGATGGATGCGGGCGTTCGCGGCGATGTCCATGCCGGACCCGGCCTGCGCCAGGTGAGTCTGCTGGCGAGTGAGAGCATCGCCGCCGCGCGAGCCCGAGGCCTGCAGGCCGGCCCGGGCGACTTCGCCGAGAACGTCACCACCGAGGGTCTGGTTCTACCCTCATTACCTGTCGGAACTCACCTGCTCCTGGGCACTTCGGCGCTCGGTGTGGTCACTCAAATCGGCAAATCAGAGGAGTCACCCTCTGAGATCCGCCGCCTGATGGGCGATTCGCTGATACCTCGGGAGGGCATCTTCATCGGTATCCTCCAGCCCGGCCGCTTACGCCCAGACGACCTGATCCAGGTGCTGACTGATTAGGCACCGGCCCGCGCGCCGTATCGCCTCCTGCCCATTCGCTCCGCTTGTCGCTGCAAATTTATGGGTGCAAAGGAGGTGAGGCCTCGGCAAGCGGAGAACAGCGGGGAGGTCGGCGTAGTACTGGCAGGCAGTGTGACTGCCGGCGAGCCTGGACAAGCAGACATGAAGTCATGTGGGCTTAGGCGAGGTTTCTCTAGCCGAAGCTCGCCGGCCCAGGAAGCAGCAGTTTACAGAGAGCCAAGAATAGCTGAAGGTCATAAGCCTTGTGACCGTGAATACTCCGTAAGCAGTCCCGATAACTGGCGAGGGCTTCGAGCGAATGGACGACCGCGACATCACTTGGGTACCCAGCCTCTGTCCCTTCTGCGGCGTCGGCTGTGGCTTCTTGGCCGGCGTTAAGCGTGGTCGGCTGGTCGCTCTCGAGTACCTCACCGAGCATCCCGTCTCCGAGGGCGCGCTTTGCCCCAAGGGCAATGCTGTCCTGGACACGGTGCATCATGCCGACCGCCTCTTGCACCCCCTGAAGCGCGTCGGCGAAGGCTTCGAACGCATCTCCTGGGACCAGGCTCTCCAGGAAATCGCCGAACGCCTCCTGCAAATCCGCGAGACCCATGGCCCCGATGGCCTGGCCTTCTTGGCCTCCGCCAAGTGCACCAATGAAGAGAACTACTTGATGCAAAAGTGGGCCCGTCTGCTGGGCACCAACAGCGTGGACCACTGTGCCCGCCTCTGCCACGCCTCCACGGTGGCCGGTCTCAGCAAGACCCTCGGTGCCGGCGCGATGACCAACCCCGTCACTGACACGGCCGCGGCCGACTGCATCTTCGTAATCGGCTCCAACTTCGCGGAATGTCACCCAGTGGCGGCCCGTTGGGTCGGGGATGCGCTGGAGCAGGGAGCCTTCCTGATGGTGGCCGATCCCCGCATCACGCCGGTGGCCTGGCATGCCGATTTGCACTTGCGGCTCCGTCCCGGCTCCGACGTCGCTCTCATCAATGGCATGATGAAGATCATCGTCGAGGAGCGCCTCCATAACCAGGAATTCATCACCTCCCGCACCAGCGGCTTCGACCAACTCCGCGAGCTGCTCGCAACCGTGGAGCTTGCGGAGGTCGCCGCAATCGCCGGCGTGCCGGTGGAGGCCATTGAGCAGGCCGCCCGCCGCTATGCCACCGCCGAAGCCTCCGTCATTATGTGGGCAATGGGCATCACCCAGCATACCACCGGCACTGATAACGTCATGTCTCTGGCGAATCTGGCCCTCATCACTGGAAACCTGGGGCGTCCCGGGACCGGCTTGATGCCCTTGCGCGGCCAGAACAATGTCCAGGGCGCTTGCGATGTGGGGGCGCTGTCGAATGTCTTGCCCGGCTACGTTCCGGTGACCGATTTCGAGCGGCGCCGCCGCATAGCTGCAAAATGGGGAGTTAGCGAGCTGCCCGGCTCACCGGGCCTGACCGTCGTGGAGATGATGAATGCCGCGGCTTGCGGCGATCTGCATGGCCTCTATGTCATGGGCGAGAACCCGATGGTCAGTGACCCCAACGTCCGGCACGTCCGCCAGGGCCTGGACAATCTTGACCTCCTAGTCGTCCAGGACATCTTCATGACCGAGACTGCCGAGCTGGCTGATTATGTGCTTCCCGCCGCGCTGTGGGCTGAGAGGCCCGGCAGCTACACCTCCACCGAGCGCCGTGTGCAGTGGCAGCCGGCCCTGGTTGCCCCGCCCGGGGAAGCCCTGCCGGACTGGCAGATCCTCTGCGAGATGGCCCGCCGCACCGGCTATGCCGACCGCTTCCCGTTTGCTTCACCCGCAGAGGTCCTGGCGGAAATCAACACCGTCTTGCCGACCTACGCGGGCATTACGCCCCAGCGCGTCCAGGTGCTGGGCGGGCTGGTTTGGCCCTGCCCGGACCCGGACCATCCCGGCACGCCGATCCTGCATCAGGAGGAGTTTGGCACTGCCGATGGCCTCGGCCACATCACGCCTACTCCCTACCGCCCGCCGGCTGAGGCGCCCGATCAGCAATATCCCTTGACTCTCACCACCGGTCGCGTGGTGCTTCACTACAATTCCGGCTCGATGACCCGGCGCACCGGGGCCCTGCTCAATCGCGAGCCGCGACTTTTCGTCGAGATCTCCGCACCCGACGCCGCCGCGCGCGAAATTGAGGATGGCGACCTTGTCCGCGTGAGCACCCGGCGCGGCCACAGCGATTGCCGCGCCCGCGTGGTGCCGACGGTCCCGGTCGGTGTCGTTTTCATGCCCTTCCATTTTGCCGGTACCAATATCCTGACTTCCGATGCACTCGACCCGACCGCCAAGATCCCGGAGTACAAAGTCGCCGCGTGTCAAATCGAGAAATCGCCCCAATGACAACAGAGGACATTCCGCTTAAGACCGCGAACAGGCCAGGCAACGGGGGTTGCCTATGAAGGTCCTTTATATTGATCTCAACCGCTGCATCTACTGCCGCGCCTGCGAGGTGGCCTGCGAGCGCGAGCATGGGGGTGTCTCCCGCATCTTTGTGACGCTGCTGGACTGGACCCAGCCGGTGCCGGTCTCCTGCCGGCACTGCGAGAAGCATCCCTGTGTCGAGGCCTGCCCGGTGGACGCCATTGAGGTCACCGATGAAGGCGCGGTGCTCATCCATACCAACGAGTGCATTTCCTGCGGGCTGTGTGCAATCGCCTGTCCCTTTGGTGTCATCGAGTTGGACCGCGTCGGCAAGATCGCGGACAAGTGTGACCTCTGCGCGCACCGCTTGGCCGAAGGTAAGCAGCCGGCCTGCGTACTCACCTGCCCCACCCGCTGTCTTCAGTACGGCGAGTTAGATGACGTAATGGCACAGGCTCGCGACAAGCCCGGTTTGACCTTCGTGTCGGCTGTCGGCGACACCGGCACCGTCGTCACCATGCCTGAGCGACCGGCCCGCGACACCGCCGAGGCGACCACCGGCTCGGATTGATCTGAGGGCTCTTGAGGTGTAACCAACCGATGATCATCGGCAAGCTCAAAGAAGCCATCATCTGTCTCACCGCCGGGCGGGTGACCCTGCGCTACCCGTTTGAGCCCTCGGTTGTGCCTGATGGCTTCCGCGGCCAGCCCCAGCTAGACATTGACAAGTGCACCGGCTGCGGGGCCTGCTCCATGGCCTGCCCCACGCGCTGCATCGAGATCACCGACGAAGCCGACCGCCGCATCATGCTCTATTGCCTGGACCGGTGCTCCTACTGCGCCCGTTGCGAGGAAGTCTGTCCGGAGCAGGCTATCACCCTGTCCGATCAGTTCGAGCTCGCCACCGACAGCATTGATGACCTCCGCATCACCGCCGAGTTCGACTTGGTGCGCTGTCAGGAGTGTGGCGAGGTCGTGGGTACACAGCGCGAGATCGCGAAGCTGGCCGCCGAGATGCCCGACAAGCTCGGCATCCCCGCGGCTCAGCTCTCCTGGCTACACCTGTGTTCAGAATGTAAGCGCAAACGCAGTCTGGAAACCGCGCGAGAGTTGCAGACACCTGAGCAGTAGCTCATTGTGTTCTAACCGCCGCTGCTATGACCTAGGTTGACCTTATGGAGTACTTACTACTGGCGACGATTGTGCTGCCCATCATCGGGGCGGTGTTTGCCGGCCTCAGCTCCGGCCGAGCTGCGGGGCGACTGGCTCTGTTCATCGCTCTGGTGACCGCAGCCCTGGCCCTCTTCGCCGGCATCGGTAGCTTCCCCGGCCTCACCAAGCTGACGGTCGGCACTCTCCCCTGGATGGCGGAGCTGGCCGATACCGACCTCTTCGGTGTTCTGCTCGACCCGCTCAGCATGTTGATGCTGCTGGTGGTCGTGGTCCTCGGCTTCTTCGTGGTGCTTTACTCCAACGAATACATCAGCCCGCGCAACCGCGAGCACCCTCACGACAGCGGCCAGGGCAGGTACTATTTCTGGCTGCTGCTGTTTGTCGGGGCCATGACCGGAGTGGCCTTGTCGCCGAATCTGCTTCAGCTATTCATGTTCTGGGAGCTGACCACGATCTGCTCCTGGGCGCTGATCTCGCACACCTATGAACAGCCCGCTCTCAAGGCCGGCTATAAGGCCCTGATCATGACCCATCTGGGCGGGCTCGGCTTCTTGATCGCCATCGTCGTTGCCTACGTGTCCGTCGGCTCCGTGGAGTTCAATGCCATTAGCCAGGTCCGCCCGGGCCTGGCGGCGACCCTGTTCGTGCTGTTCCTGATAGCCGCCTGGGCCAAGGCGGCTCAAGTGCCTTTCTACACCTGGCTGCCCGACGCCATGACCGCTCCTACCCCCATCTCCTGCTACCTCCACGCGGCCGCGATGGTCAAGGCCGGGGTGTACCTGATCTGCCGGCTGGTTTTGGCTAACAGCGGCCTGCCGCTCACCGGCGCTCTGATCGGCGTCATCGCCGCTTTGGTAACCATGGCCGTGGCGGTGTTTCTGTATTTCTTCCAGACCGACCTCAAGCGTTTGCTGGCCCTTTCCACCATCTCCCAATTGTCCTACATAATCCTGGGGGCGTGCCTGGGCGTATTCGGCTCGACCTTGGCCTATCGCGGGGCCGTCTTGCACATTGTGGCTCATGCCTGCGCCAAGGGCCTCTTGTTCTTATGCGTGGGCGCGATTGCCTATGCCACGGGCCGCCGTCGCATCCCGGACCTGGGCGGCCTGGCGGCCCGCATGCCGCTAGTGGCCGTCTGCTTTATCGTTGGGCTGCTGGGCGTGGTCGGGGTGCCACCCTTCGGCACCTTCTGGAGCAAGTTCTACATCATCACCGGCGCCCTTGGCTTGCCCGGAACCTTGGGACCGCTGGTGGGCGTATTTCTACTGGTTGAGAGCATGGTTGTATTCGCCTGGCTGCTGTACGTGACCCAGCGGGTGTTTTTCGGAGCGCCCTCGGAGGCAGCCCAAGTCGCGGCCGATCCGCCCTGGCAGATGAGTGGCTCCCTGATTGTCCTGGCGGCGCTGGTCGTAGCAGCACCCTTAGCCGCCCTGGCGGTGATCAGCTATTTGCTCTAGGCCCGGATTATTCGCGAAGACCATTGCACACCAGGTGATACTGCCAGCAAAGCGTCTCTCGAACTGTACGGCGCTCTTTCCTGGGATACCTGCATAAATGACACAGTGTAATTCCGCGTAGGCCAGGCTTTCCAGCCTGGCTGGTGGGCAGCCCGCAACAGCGTCGGGCTAGAAAGCCCGACCTACGGGGTGACGAATAATCAGGGATAGCCAATGAGTATGTTAGACCAACAGCCAATATGGTGCACTCACGATGAGTCCGACTGATCTGGCAGTCTTGAGCGTGGCGCTATTTGCCGTCGGAGCGGCGGCTAGTGCGCTGCTGGCTCGCGATCGTATCCGCTGCGGATACCTCGCGTTCGGCTTTACGCTGGCGGCGGCTACAGCGGCGGCGGCTGCCGGGGTGACCGCCTTTCTGTACGGTTCCGAGCACGCACCCCTGGCGCGTATCGGCGACCTGGGCGCCAGCTTGACCGTGCACATTGACCACCTCTCGGCCCTGTTTCTGGTGGTGGTCGCCTTCATTGCCGTCCTCACGACGCTCTTCTCAATCCGCTACCTCGAGGCCCACCCGCAGGAAACTGCCTTGCGCTATTATCCGATTCTGCTGCTGTTCTTCGCCGGCGTAATCGGTGTCATGTGCACCTGGGACATGCTGTTTTTCCTGGTATTCTGGGAGTTCATGACTCTGGCTTCATACTTGCTGGTGATCTATCGCCGCAGCGATCCGGTTGCCCTGAGGGCCGCGCTCAAGTACTTCATCGTGACCCATGTGGCGACCGCCTGTCTGATTGCGGCGGTGGTGATCGTGTACCTCCACGGCGGGCGTGCCTTCAGCTTCGAGGCCATGCGCGTGGGGGTCAACAATCTGGCCCTACATGCCCCCGGCTTGTTACATCTGGTGCTGGGCCTGTTTTTCGTGGGGTTCGCCACCAAGTCCGGCATCTTCCCCTTCGGCGACTGGCTCCCCGACGCCTATCCCGCGGCCCCGGCCCCGGCCTCGGCGGCCTTCGCCGGCACCATGACCAAGCTCGGCATCTACGGACTCGTCCGGGTCTTTTTCCAGTTCCTGCCCTTGTACGACGCTTGCCTGGTATGGGGTGCGATTCTCGCCGTCTTCGGGACGCTCTCGATCGCGATGGGGACGCTGACTGCCCTGGCCCAGGACGACTCCAAGCGGCTGCTGTCGTTCAGTGTGGTGGGCCAGATGGGTTACATACTGCTGGGGGTTGGTCTCGGCGTGTACTTCCGGCCGCTGGTTCCGGCCTTAGCCGCGGTGGCCGCTGTGGGCGGACTATTCCATATGGTGAACGACGTATGCTACAAATCGTGCTTGTTCCTTAACGCCGGCGCGGTGGAGTACCGCACCGGCACCCGCGACCTCAATCTGGTTGGGGGGCTGGCGGCCGCCATGCCGCTGACTGCCCTAGCCGCGATAGTCGCCTCCTTGGCCATATCCGGCATCCCTCCCTTTAGTGGCTTCTCCAGCAAGTGGCTGTTGTATCATGCGGCTTTTATGGGCGGCAAGACCGCGCCGTTCACGCTGGTTCTTGGCCTAATCGCAATGTTCGTCTCTATTGCTACTCTGGCGATATTTCTGAAATTCGTCGCCAGCGCCTTCTTTGGCAGTGCCCGGACGCCTGACCCCGACCGACCCGTCCGCGAGGTGCCCTTGAGCATGGTAGTGCCCCAGGCGGCCCTGGCCCTGCTCTGCGTGCTATTCGGGGTGGCACCGATGCTGGCGGCCAGACCTGTTTATGCGGCCTTTGCCGGTGTGCTCAATCGCGGCGAGATCCCCGACTTCGCGGCGGTATTCGGCAGCGGCTGGGCGGGCCTGACGCTCAACACCACCGGCGTTGTCGAGGGCGGCTGGATTCCTTGGCCGATACTCATCGCCCTGGCGGCGACTGCGGCGCTGGCCTATGCCATCTACCGCGCCGGTGACACCGAGGTCCTGGTATCACCGGTCTGGTACTGCGGCGAGCTGCACACCGACGAGGAAACGGCCTATCGCGCTCATCACCTCTACCGGCCCTTCAAGGACATGTTACGCGTGCGCATCGGGCCCTACGAAACCGAGGGCATCTATCCGCGCTTGCCGCGATTGCGTGCTCCCGCGGTCGCCTGGCTGCGCCGGCTACTTGACTTCGACCAGTGGGCGTACTACCCGTTTATCCGTTGGGGCGCGCGCATGGTCGGCCGCTTTTCAGCAACGCACGCCGGCATCGCCCAGTTGTACCTGCTGTGGATGGTCATCGGGACTATCGCAGCCGTTGCCGTGCTCTTGTGGCTGGGCGGACATTAGCTCGTACCATTCACGACCGTGGGGCAGTCTTCCAGCCTACCGCCGTG
Source organism: uncultured Armatimonadia bacterium (assembly GCA_964390495.1). Classification (GTDB taxonomy): domain Bacteria; phylum Armatimonadota; class Zipacnadia; order Zipacnadales; family UBA11051; genus UBA11051. The sequence goes on along the minus strand of CAYMIN010000006.1, from coordinate 17,210 downwards.
CAACTCGATGGGGGACTGTCCCTTTAGGGACTGTCCCCCGGCGAAGCAGCAGCTCTTGACAGCCTGTGAGTTCTTGGCCGTTGCCGTTCTCCCCTCTCCCTGAGGGAGAGGGGAGCAGAAGGGGTGAGGGTGCTCTTGCCGTTCGCGTGGAACAGGCTTTCCAGCCTGTGAGTCTTGCAGAATGCAGCTTAGCAACCGTTTCCAGCCAAGTTCTCGCCGAAGGTAAGTGATCTTGTGTCTGTAGCACAAGCGACTATCGAGAAGATAACTCGGGGAGCGCCGGAGCTCCTGCAAGCAATTGAGGAGCGCACCCCGCAGCAGATCTACGCGACTGTGGCACCCGAACAGGTCGTGGCCGCCGCCGAGTATGTAATCAATCAACTGGGCGGCAGATTCCTCATCACCATCGGCACCGATGATCGCCAGGCCCGGGGCGACTTCTGCGTATCCCACATCTTCTCGCTGGACCAGGAGCATCTCTATGTCACCCTGCAGATACGCCTCGAGCCCCAGCAGCCCCAGCTTCAGTCCATCACCGGACTCATCCCCGGCGCTTCTTGGGCCGAGCGCGAAACCCAGGACCTGCTGGGTATCAAGTTCCTCGACCTTAACGATCCTCGCCGCCTGATCCTGCCCGACGACTGGCCTGAAGGCATATATCCGCTGCGCCGGGATGTCCCCCACGATATTCGTCCCGAACCGGCCTCCGGGTCCGCGCCGCCGCGCCGCGAGGCCCCTGACGGCGCTACCGTCATGGCCATCGGCCCCTTCTTCCCGGTGCTGGAGGAGCCGGCTTATTTCCGCCTATTTGTAGATGGCGAGACCATCGTTGACAGCGATTATCGCGGCTTCTACAGCCACCGGGGCATCGAGAAGCTTGGCGACAGCGCCCTGACCTACAAGCAAGTCCCCTTCATTGCCGAGCGCATCTGTGGCATCTGCGGCTTCATCCACAGCAGTTGCTATTGCCAGGCTGTCGAGACCGCCATCGCCATTCCCGCACCACCACGGGCCGGCTATATTCGGGCGATAATGCTGGAATTGGAGCGCATTCACAGTCATATCCTATGGCTCGGAATCGCCGCTCACATTGTCGGCTTTGATACCGCCTTCATGCAGTCCTGGCGCATGCGCGAGCCGATCATGTGGCTTTGCGAGAGGATCTCGGGCAATCGCAAGACCTATGGCATGAACCAGGTCGGCGGCGTCCGACGTGATATTCCCGCCGACCTCCATCCCGATGTTCTCAACGTCGTAGCCACCCTTGAGAAAGAGTGGACGGAGTTGTACCGGGCGATCCAGGATGATACCACGCTCCTAATGCGCCTGGCCGATGTCGGACCGATCACCCCCGACTATGCCAGGGCCATGTGCGTGGTAGGCCCGACGGTGCGCGGCTCCGGCCTGCCTCGCGATACCCGCGTGGACCATCCCTATGCCGCCTATGCCGATCTGCCCGTAAACGTCATCACCTTCGACACTTGCGATGTCCTGGCGCGGACGCTGGTTCGGATCGAGGAGGTCCTCGACTCCATCAAGATGATCCGCGCGGCCCTCCGGGACATGCCTGATGGTGACATCATGGCCGAAATCGAGGAGATCCCCGCCGGCTGCGAGGGCATTTCCACAGTCGAAGCCCCGCGCGGCGAGGCCATTCACTATGTGCTCACCGGACCCAACAACCAGTTGCTTCGCTGGCGAGTGCGGGCCCCCACCTATCCCAATCTTCAGGCTGTCCCGGGCATGATTCGGCATCAGAACATCGCTGATGTGCCCATCGCCATTGGCAGCCTTGATCCCTGTTTCGCCTGTACCGAGCGAATGGAAGTGGTGGACCGCAACACCGGCTCAGTCCGGACCTACACCTATCAGGACATGCCTAAGATATGTTCGCTGCAGGACAAGGCGCCTGATTGAGCCGGTTCGAACGCAACCAGCAATCTTGCTCAGGAGACGGAAAATAACTTGGCGACCGTAATTGGGGCAAGCATCCAGATTGTGTTCGTTCTGCTCTTGGGGCCGTTGTTTGAGGGCCTCATGCGCAAGCTGGTGCGAGCCCGCATCCACTCGCGCCAGGGGCCGCCGATCTGGCAGCCCTTCTACGACATCTTCAAGCTGCTGATCAAGGCCGATGTCCAGCCCTCCACAAGCTGGATCTACGCCCTGCCGCCGGTGTTCTGCATGGCGACCATTCTCACCGCCTCGCTACTGGTCCCGATACTTGGCGAGGGCCTGCTGGGCCAGTACGGGGATGCGATTCTGTTCATCTACCTGATGACCGCCTCGGCTGTGGCTATCGTGCTGGCGGGCGCAATGTCGGCTTCGACCTATGCCTTCCTCGGCCTTGCCCGTGAGATCATGATGATGTTGACCGTGGAGCCGGTCCTGATTATCTGGCTGGTTACCGCCGCCCTCAGCGCCGGCTCCCTCAACCTGGGCGACATGGCCGCATGGAATCTCGAGTATGGCCCCTCCGTGTCAATGATCATCGCCGGCCTGGCGGTGCTGCTGGCCATCCAGTCACAGGTGGGGAAGCTCCCCTTCGACATCCCCGAGGCGGACCAGGAGATCATGGGCGGGCCCTTTATCGAGCTCAGCGGCCCCAAGCTGGCCCTCTTCGAGTGGGCGATGTGGGCCAAGCAGTTCGTTTTCGTGGCGATGCTGGTACAGGTCTTCGCGCCCTGGCCCGATCTAGGTGCGGCCCTCGCCGGCAGCGTCGCCCTCGGCTACCTCGTCAGTGTTCTGTTGCTGCTGGCCAAAGTCTTGGTAGTGGTAATCTTGGTGGCCTTGATAGACGCGGTCAACCCGCGGCTGCGCATCGAGCAGGCCATGATCTATTTCGTAAGCATCATTTTCCTGGCGGTTATTGGATTGGCTTTTGCTGTAATCGGCATCTAGCGCCCGACCCTGGCCGCGCGATGCCGCCGATAGCCGCGCACCGGCTTAGGGGACGGCCCGGTAAGAAGAGATCACAATGGCGGACCTACTGGCCCACAATAATCAACTGATTTCACTGATGGCGGCCCATCTCATCGCCTCCCTAGCCGCCGCCGAGGTCGGGCACACCAAATGCGCCATCATGTGGTTGACGATCCAGTCCGCACTGCTAGCGGCCATCTTTGCCATGCTGGCCCACCTCACCGGGGCATCGCATCTGTACTTGTGGGCTGCCGTCTGTGTACTTACCAAGGTGGGCCTCATTCCCTTGCTGTTGTGGCATTACTCCAATGAGCTGCCGCCGCAGGAAGCCCGCTCCCTGGTGGGCCTGCAGTGGTCAATTATCGTGGTGGCCGTGGCCTTGGTCGGGTTCTATCGCTTCCTCCACGGCTACCTGGCCTTCGTGGCCCCGGGACGCGCAGCGGTCACCGAGCCGGCGCTAACCAGTTGGGCGATTGCCTTCACAGTGATTGCTCTGGGCCTCTATGTCCTCGCCGTCAGGCGCGATGCAATCAAGCTGGTCATCGGCGTCATCCTGATGGAAAACGGTGTCCATCTCACGCTGGTGAGCCTGGCACCGACGGTTCCCGAGACGACGATGCTGGGCGTGACCACCAACGTGATTGTGCTGGCCTGGCTGCTGCTCTATCTGACCGCCGGAATCTACCGACTGATGGGAACCAGGGACGTAACTACTTTGTCGCAGCTGAGGCGCTAGGTGGCAAACCAGTGCCACTGCGCCCTAGTGCGCCTCCGCAGGTGCTGAGTTGAGAGTATGGATGACTTGATTACAACAATAGCGTCACCGCTGCCCGTGTTGGTTTTCGCGGTGCCGATTGCCTTCGGCGCGATCATCCTGCTGGCCGGGCGGGTCTGCCGATGGTGCCGCGAGCCGCTGGCCTTTGTCGGCGTGTTGGTCACTGCCGCCCTCGGTGTCCAGGTGGCTCGGGAGGCCATCGCCGGGCGCGTACTGACCGGCTGGGGGCGGCTGCTCTACCTGGACGGCCTCAGCGCCTTGATGGTGCTGCTCGGATGCCTCATGGGCGTCGCCGTTATTCTCTATTCCGTGCGTTTCATCCCCTATCATCTGCCTGAAGACCAGAGAACACCCCGCAAGCTCAACCTTTACTACGGACTCCTGCTCATTTTCCTCGGCGTGCTGAGTCTGATGTGCGCCGCCAATCACATTATCTTGCTGTACCTGTCGGTCGAGGCCACCACTCTGGCTACCGCGCTTCTGATTATCTACTATTGGCGGCGCGAGACGCTGGAAGCGGCCTACAAGTACCTCATCCTCGTCGGCGTCGGCATCACTTTCGCCCTGCTTGGCTTTGTCCTGCTGTATGTTGCAGGCTTGCAGGTCCTACCCGGCTCGGAAGCCTTGCTGCTGACCTCGCTGGGCCAAATCGCCGACAAACTGCCGGTGAATCTGGCCTTGCTTGCCGCTGCCTTCTTTGTGGTCGGCTTCGGCACTAAGGCGGGCCTGATGCCGTTCCATGCCTGGTTGCCGGATGCTCATGCCGAGGCCCCCACTCCCATCAGCGCCTTGCTCTCGGGGCTGGTTATCAAGGTCGGAGCCTACGCCCTCACCCGCACCATCACGGTGCTGGCGCCCCACTACCACGCCATTGTTGTTTTCGTGGCGATACTGGCCTCAGCGGGCATGTTGCTGGCCATCTTCATGGCTTGGGCCCAGGATGATCTCAAGCGCCTTTTGGCCTATCACAGTGTCAGCCAGATGGGCTACATCGTCGAGGGCCTGGGCCTGGGGACCTATCTGGGCATCTACGGCGGCCTTTTCCACTTGCTTAACCATACGCTCTTTAAGGCGCTGCTGTTTATGGCGGTGGGTGCAATCATGTATGCGACCGGCGGGGTGCGCGCCATCAGCCGTCTGGGCGGGCTGGGCCGCAAGATGCCGATTACGGCCACCTGCTTTTTCATCGGTGCTCTGGCGATGGGCGGCGTCCCGCTGCTCAACGGCTTTATGAGCAAGTTGACGCTGTTTATCGCGGTAGCCGAACAGCGCCTGTTGTGGGCGGCGGTCATCGGCATCATGACCAGTCTCTTGACGCTCGCTTGCATGGCTCACGCCGCTTATCGGGTCTTCTGGGGCGAGGCCGCTGACGATTCGCTGGCTGAGGTTAGGGAAGCGCCGGCCACCTTGCTCATCCCTATGATCTTGCTGGCCGCTTTATGCGTGCTTTTGGGCCTGTATCCGCAGGCCGCCTATCCGCTGTTGGATACGGCTGCCCGCAGCATCGTGCAGGCGCTGGGCGGCGCCGCTCACTAGGCTAGCTTGAGGGCGGGCTCATGGGCCTGCCGGAGGCAATCATGTTCAAGCAACTGCTAAGCAAGTACTTCCCCAAGTCGCTCTGGGTCTATCACGTCAACACCGGGGCCTGCAACGGCTGCGATATCGAGGTCATTGACGTGCTTACGCCTTATTACGATGCCGAGCGCTTTGGCATCAAGTTGGTCGGTTCGCCCCGTCATGCCGATGTGCTGCTGGTCTGCGGCCCGGTGTCACGCCAGATTGCGCCGGCGCTGCGCCGGCTCTACGACGCGGTCCCGCCGCCCAAGCTGGTCTTTGCCATCGGCAACTGTGCCATCGGCGGCGGCATCTGGTATGACAGCTACAGCCTGCTGGGTGGAGTGGATAAGGTCTTGCCGGTGGACTACTATATTCCGGGCTGTCCGCCTCGGCCTGAGGCGATCCTATATGGTGTCGCCGTTGCTCTGGGCCTGGCGCCTAAGCAGGCGCAGCCGGTGGCCTTGAGCGCAGTCGCGGGCGAGGGCCCCGAGCTTGAGCCCGACGCAAGCTGAGCTGCGCAGACCGACCCCGATCGGCCCTTCTGGCTAGCGGCCTGATGCCTTGACAAGCTGCTGACAGAGTCATATACTATTCACCAGTTAGAAAGCCCCGAAAAGTGACCGGCGTTTCGCAACAACAGACGAATTATGAGGTGCGCGTCGGAGCAGGATTAGAGCTTCCGGCTTTTTTTGGGGCATGTGAGCCGCAGTTCGGCACTAAGGGCGCGAGCGGCATCGGCTGCTGACCTCCGCCCCACTATGACTGGGCGTATGGCAGACCGGCCTCGGCTCGAGTCTAGCCGAGACACCGGTGTGGAATAGCAGAGGTTTACATAACAGTGGTATTGGTGGCCTACTGGAAGGATACCGTGCCCCGGGACAGGTGGTATCGGGGGACACCTTGTCTGCGGGACTCAAAGTTGAGGCTGTGCTGGGTACAGGTGGCACGCTGCCTCCAGCCCATCTTGGGAGACGGCTCGTCCTGACAAGGGCGTGCCGTTTTTTGCTGACTATTACCAGCCCAGCGGCACCCGCCGCACCAGTCCGGAGAGGAATAGACAAATGGCAGATCCAGTTAAGCGCTCGGTTGACAAAGCCGCCCAAGAGATGATCGCGCGAGCCCAGGAGGAGGATATTGACCTGGCCTGGGACCGCTATGACGCAATGCAGCCCCAATGTGGCTTCGGCCAGCTAGGGATCTGCTGCCGCATCTGCCACATGGGACCTTGCCGCGTTGATCCCTTCGGCGAAGGCCCCCAGCGCGGTATCTGCGGAGCCGACGCCAACGCCATTGCCGCCCGCAATCTCGTTCGCATGATCGCCGCCGGTGCCTCCGCCCATTCCGACCACGGGCGCGATGTCGCCACGGTGCTGCTCGAGGCCGCTCGCAATCCCGACAGCGGCTACGAAATCCGCGACCCCGACAAGCTCATGACCATCGCCGCCGAATATGATCTCGACACCGAGGGCAAGTCCGTCAACGAGGTCGCCGAGGCGGTCGCTGAGAAGGCCCTGTCCGAGTTCGGCCAACAGGAGGGCGAGCTGCAGTTTGCCCTGCGCGCCCCCGAGGCCAGGCTCAAACTCTGGCGCGAGCAGGGCATTATGCCCCGGGGCATAGACCGTGAAATCGTCCAGATCATGCACCAGACCCATATCGGCGTGGATGCCGACTACAAAAACATCCTCAAACAGGGCCTGCGCGCCGCTCTCGGCGACGGCTGGGGCGGCTCGATGATCGCCACTGATCTTCAGGACATCCTCTTCGGCTCCCCGGAGCCGATCCGCTCCAAGACCAACCTCGGGGTCCTCAAGGAGGACCAGGTCAACATCGTCGTTCACGGTCACGAGCCGGCGCTTTCCGAGATGATCGTCGAGGCCGCTCGCGATCCCGAATTGCTCAAGCGCGCCGCAGAGCTTGGCGCAACCGGCATCAATCTCGCCGGCCAGTGCTGCACCGCCAACGAACTGCTGATGCGCGAAGGCATCCCTTCGGCCGGCTCCTTCCTCCACCAAGAGCTGGCCGTTATGACCGGCGCCGCTGATGCCATGGTCGTGGACGTGCAGTGCATCATGCCGGGGCTGGCCGACCTCTCCGAGCGCTTCCACACCAAGCTGCTGACCACTTCGCCGAAAGCCAAAATGCCCGGCGTCGAGCACATGGAGTTCCATGAGGACCGCGCTCTGGAGATCGCCAAGGAGATCGTCGCCACGGGCGTGGAGAACTTCGCCAACCGCGACGGCCAGCGCGTCCAGATCCCCGACCACACCATGGACCTGATCGCCGGCTTCACCGCCGAATATGTTTACCGGTTGCTGGGCGGACGCTTCCGCCCCTCCTACCGGCCCCTGAATAATGCCATAATGGAGGGCCGCATCCGCGGCGTTGCCGGAGTAGTCGGCTGCGAGAATCCCGAAATCCCCCAGGGCTACGGCCATATCGAGATGGCCAAAGAGCTTATCAAGAATGATGTGCTGGTCTTAGTCACCGGCTGCTCAGCCCTGGCCGATGCCCGTGCCGGCCTGCTGCAGCCTGAGGCAGCTCTGGAAATGGCCGGCGAGGGCCTCAGGGAGGTCTGCGTCGCCGTCGGTATCCCACCGGTTCTGCATGTCGGCTCCTGTGTGGACAACAGCCGTATCCTGGTAGCGTGTTCCAATATGGTGGCCGAGGGCGGCTTGGGCGAGGACATCAGTGATCTGCCCGTCGCCGGCGCTGCCCCGGAGTGGATGTCCGAGAAGGCCATCTCCATCGGCTACTATGTGGTGGCCTCCGGAATCTATACCGTGTTCGGGACGCCACAGAACGTGCTGGGAGCGCCCGAGCTGCACAGTCTGGTCACCGACGAGCTTGAGGAGATGGTCGGCGCCCGCTTTGACTTCGAGGCTGATCCCATCAAGGCTGCTCACATGATGATCCAGCATATAGACCGCAAGCGCCAGGCCCTGCGCCTCGAGCCGATGATGTACGACCAGCCGCTCGCGGTTGCCGGCGCCTAGGGGAGATTATTCGTGAATCAAGTCATCGCCATAGACATCGAGAAGTGCGTGGGCTGCCACAGTTGTCAGATCGCCTGCGCCCTGGCCCATTCCGGCGCTGAGACGTTGGGTGAGGCGGTACGACAGGAGTCTCCCGCTCAGTCGCGCATCGCGGTAGTGCAGGTCGGCGACACTCCGGTTGCCCTGCAGTGCCGACACTGTGATGATCCGCCCTGTGTGGAGAAGTGCCCCAAAGACGCCATGCACAAGCGCGACGACGGCGTCGTGACGGTTGACCCTGAGCTTTGCATCGCCTGCAAAGTCTGTATCAAGGTCTGTCCCCTTGGCGAATTCGGAGTTATCTCGATTAGCCGCGACGAAGCAGCCAAGACCATCATCAAGTGTGACCTGTGTACCGACCGCATCGCTCAAGGCCTGTTGCCGGCCTGCGTGGAGGCTTGCCCGACCGGGGCCCTGGCCTTTATGGACCCCGAAGAGGCAGCCGCCCAAGGCCGCTTGGTCACCGCCGAGGAGCTGGCCGCAGCGCTCCAGCAGCTTCAGCAGGCTCCCGGGCCGGTGCTGTCGTTGTTAGGAACTGAGGACGAAGACCAATAGACTGGCTCCGCGGCCCCTAGAGGGCCGCAGCCATGAGCGAGGTAACCCACATTACTCACCAGACGCGTAGCTCGGCCTGACCTGCGCTTGCCGCAGGTCAGGTGAGAATGGGGGTATCCGCGCCGAAGGCGTGGGTCAATTCTCAGCTTCCAGCCCGAGGTCGTTCGTCATCTTGTCTGTGCCATCTTGCCAAGTCGCCTATTGCACCCACGAGTAATCGAGCCTAACATCCGCAAGGAGGTTCTATCCGGATGTCTAAAATAGTTGCAACAGCGGCGATAAGGGGATCCCATGATGCCGTCGAGCGAGCCGACCAGCGGCTCCAGGCCGCTCTCGAAGAGCACAGCGAAGACCAGCCGGTCGCTTTTCCCGAGACTGCCTTCTACCTGCCGATGGCCTGTGCCCTACTCGGAGCCGAAGTCGAGACCCTCGGCGAAATGAAAGAGGTGCTGGATTACGCCCAGGGACTCCTCGTGGATGAGCCCCGCGACGCGGTCTGGCTCCCTTACCTCTCCGGCACTCTGGACGCAGGCATCGCCACGCTCTTATCCCAGGAAATCCTCAAAGCCCTCGACTATGTGGACGGTACGGCCCCGGAGCCGGGCTGGCACGGCTTCATCTCCGACACCATCCTCCGCACTCTCGGGATTCAGCTCGTGGATGGCCGCATGCCCGGCTTTGCTGCCGTGGTCGGAGCCGCGCCCGACCTCGAAAGTGCCGAGTTCATTATCCGTGAACTCCAGAAGCGCAGTATCCTCACCTTCCTTGTCGGCAACCATGAAGGCCAAACCATGCGCGACCAGTTGCTTGAGGCCGGTGTCCTCACCCAGGCCATCGTCGAAGACCCGGGCAGCGGCTGGGACATATACATTGTGCCACTGGGGCCGGACACCGATTCCATAATCTACGCCCTGAACTGGGCGATCCGTGGCGCTTTGACCTTCGGCGGCCTGCAGAAGGGCGATTGGAAGGGCTGCCTTGATTACACCCGAGGCCACATCTTTGCCTTCGGCCTCGGCTTGGGCACCATTGACGAGCTCAAGTACGCCAGCGGCGCTGGTGCCATCAACATGGGCTTCCCGGTGATTGCCGATACCGAAATACCCGAAATCCGCCCCACCGGCGTTTGTACCTACGAAGAGCTGGTCCACGAACTCGATCATGAACGCATCGTTCAGACCTGCATTGATGTCCGCGGGGTCAAAGTCACCGTCCGCGAAGTCAATGTGCCGGTGCCGGTGGCGGCCGCCTTCGAGGGCGAAATCATCCGCCGCGAGGACATGCAGATCGAGTTCGGCAGCAAGTTCTCCACCGCCGTCGAATATCTTTCCATGGTGGACGGTGACGATATCGAGGACGGCAAGGTCGAGATCAGCGGGCCCGACCTCGAAACCTGCGAGGAGGGTGGAGCCATGCCCTTGGGCCTGCTCATCGAGGTAGCGGGCCGCAAGATGGAGAGAGACTTCGAGCCGATCCTCGAACGCCAAACCCATACCGCCATCAACCATGCCATGGGCATCTTCCACATGGGCCAGCGTGATATGGCCTGGCTGCGTGTCTCGAAGCAGGCCTTCAACGCCGGCTGGCGCTTGCAGCATTTCGGCGAAGTTATCATCGCTCACCTCAAAAACGAGTTCGGCGCAATCGTGGACAAGGCCCAGGTCAAAGTCACCAGCCTGGACGAAGAGGCCAAGCAGATCCAGGCGCTAGCCCGCCCGGTGTACCTGGAGCGCGACGAGCGCATCGCCGGAATGACTGATGAGAGCGTGGACCTGTTCTACTCATGCACCCTCTGTCAGTCCTACGCTCCCAACCACGTATGCGTTATCAGTCCCGAACGCCTCGGGCTGTGCGGCGCTTACAACTGGCTGGACGGACGCGCGGCGTTCCAGATGAACCCGCACGGGCCCAACCAGCCCGTTGAGAAGGGCCGCTGCATTGATCCGGTCAAAGGCGAATGGGAGAGTGTCAACAAGTTCGTCTATGAAAACTCCCACCGCAGCGTCGAGCGTGTCTGCCTCTACTCCTTGATGGATGCGCCGATGACCTCCTGCGGCTGTTTCGAGTGCATTATGGCGGTGCTGCCCGAGGCCAACGGCTTCATGATCGTCAATCGCGAATACACCGGAATGACACCGCTGGGCATCACCTTCAGTACTCTGGCCGGCAGTGTCGGCGGCGGCCATGTTACCCCCGGCTTCCTCGGGGTAGGACGCCGTTATGTCATCAGCCCCAAGTTCATCTCCGCCGATGGCGGCTTGCCCCGCTTAGTGTGGATGACCCAGGAGTTGAAGCAGGACCTGCTTGAGGGGCTGCACGAGCGCGCCGAGACTCTGGACATGCCCGAGCTGCCCGCCCAGATCGCGACCGAGGAAGACGCCACTACCATAGATGAATTGCTGGCCTTCCTGGAAAAGAGCCAGCACCCCGCACTATCCATGGACCCGCTCTTCTAGGTACATTCAAGGAGGATGACCGGAATTGGCTCTCACCGCAGTCGAAATCTATAAGTTCTTGCCCAAAACCAACTGTGGCGATTGTGGCGTGGCTACATGCCTCGCCTTCGCCATGAAGTTGGCACAGAAGCAAGCCGCTCTGGACGAATGTCCCCACGTCACTGATGACGCCAAGCAAGCCCTCGAAGACTCCGCAGCGCCTCCGATGGCTACTGTTACGCTTGGCATGGGAGACCACCAGCTCAAAATCGGCGGCGAGACCGTGCTTTTCCGTCACGACGAGACCTTCCACAACCCTTGCGGCCTCGCCGTCACCATAGATACCTCCCTGCCTGATGAGCAGATCCAGCAACGCGTCGAGAAGCTCCAGGAGGCACGCTACGACCGCGTCGGCTTCATCCTGGGCGTTGATCTCATCGCCTTACAGGACGCCGGCGACGGACGCTTGGCCGAGGCCGCCCGCCTCGCCACCCAGCACAGCGACTTGCCTCTGGTGCTGATGAGCACCGATCCCGCCGCCGTCAAGCAGGCCCTCGAAGTCTGCGGCGATGGCCGGCCCCTAATCTACGGCGCTACGGCCGACAACCTCGACGCAATGCTGCCCCTGGCCAAGGAGCACAATTGCCCGCTGGTGCTCAGCGCCGACAGCCTGGAAAACCTGGTGCCCTTGAGCGAGAGCGCAACTAAGGCCGGCGGCGACCAACTGCTGCTCGATACCGGCGCCCAGCGCATCGGCGACATCCAGAGCGACCAAACCGTCATCCGCCGAATGGCCCTCAACAAGAAGTTCAAGCCCCTCAGCTTCCCTACTGTGGTCGCCTGTTCCGCCGCCGATCCCGCCCAGCAGATGCTCCAGGCCTGCTCCGCCATCGCCAAATACGCCGGTGTTGTGATTGTGGACTTGATTAGTGATGAGTATCTGCTGCCTCTGGTCACCGCCCGCATGAACATCTACACCGATCCCCAGAAGCCGATCCAGGTCGAGCCGGGCATATACCCGGTGGGCGAGGCCGACGAAGACTCACCGGTGCTGGCTACCGTCAACTTCTCCCTCACCTACTATCTCGTTGAAGGAGATGTCATGACCAGCAAGGTGCCCGCCCACATCCTGGCCGTTGACACCAACGGCACTTCTGTACTCACCGCCTGGGCGGCCGGCGACTTAACTGCTGAAGTCATCGCCGAGCACATCCAGAGATTCGACCTGGCCGACAAAGTCTCCCACAAAACTCTGGTTCTGCCCGGCGGTGTCGCCGTACTTCAGGGCAAACTCGAGGAAGAGTCCGGCTGGCAGATCAAGGTCGGCCCCAAGGAGTCTTCGGCGCTTGCCCAATTCTTCCGCGAGCAGGGTTGGGTGGCTAAGTGAGCCTAACTGCTCAGCCTGGGGCGCTAGGCAAGCGCACAGGCAAGCTGGCAGGTTGGGCCTCGCCCAAAAGTCTATCCCGCAGGACAGGCATCCCTGCCTGTCCATAACCGGAATGGGGACTGTCCCTTTAGGGACTGTCCCCTGGGCCAATAGCAGCTTCTTATCAGTTTATGACGCCTGAACAGCTAGATTTTGGGAGTCCTTCTATCCTGGAGGACAGGCATTCCTGCCTGTCCATAAGCAAGCTGGATGACAGGCGTGCTTGCATCTACGTTTCCCTGGCAAGCCAACAAGGTGAGCAATCACAGATGAAGCAAGTTCGAGTGGTTTTCGAACCTGAAGGCATCACCGTCGAGGGCCAATCCGGCGACTTGCTGCTGGACTTGGCCGTCACTGCCGGGCTGCCCCTGCTTAGTGAATGTGGCGGCCAGGGCATCTGCGCCTCTTGTCGCGTGCAGGTACGCAGCGGCTCGGTGCGTCTCCTCAACAAAGACGGCCTGGAGGAGCAGATCACCACTCCCCGCGAGGTGCTGGCTTGTCAGACGGCGGCCCTCAGTGATTTAGTGGTCTATGTTCCGCCCGAAACGCGCCTGGCACCAGCCGATGAGAGTGTCACCGGATTCCTCGGCAAGGCCGGCGAAGCCTTTCTCCGCTCCCCCCACCGTGGCTTCCCTCTGGGCGAGCGCGTCGAACTCGAGCTGCCGCCGCCGTCTTTCGATGACCCCAGGCCCGACTGGGAGCGCCTCCACGACGGCCTCTGCCAGGCCCGCTGCGGCGACCGCAACATCACCGCCGATCTCGATGTCCTGCGCGAGGCTCTGACGCAATTACGCGACCTCGATTTCTCGGTATCAGCGACTCTGGTGGACGAGGGCTGTCACCACCGGCTGATTGATCTCGGCCCGCCCCAGCAGCAGGATGCCTTGGGCCTGGCCGTGGACATCGGCACCAGCAACGTCAAGGCCGAGCTGGTCGAGTTGCGCAGCGAACAACACAGCGGCCGCATCTTGGCCGCCGCCTCCCAGCTCAATGCTCAGGTCCGCTATGGTGAGGATGTCATCACCCGCATCATCTGGGCCCAGGAGCACGAGCATGGGGCGGAGGACCTCCAAGACGCCGTTATATCTACCGTCAATGGCCTGATTGACCAACTGCTACAGGAAGCTGGGGCGACTCACGAGCAGATTATCGCCGTCTCCTGTGCCGGCAATGCCACCATGATCAGCTTTCGGCTGCGGCTGCGGGCCGACGCGATTCGCCGCGCCCCGCATATCGCACCGGTGGGCCTGCCGCCGGTCGTTCCGGCCGGCATTCTCGGGTTACAGGTCCATCCCCGCGCCGCCGTTGCCTGCGCGCCGGCCATCAACGGCTATGTCGGTGGCGACATTACTGCCGGCATTTTGGCCACCGGGCTGTTCGCCGCCGAAGAGCTGACCCTCTTGGTTGATGTCGGCACCAACGGCGAGATCGTCTTAGGCAACAAAGACTGGATGATGTGCTGCTCCTGCTCGGCCGGACCGGCCTTTGAGGGTATGGGCATTGACTGCGGCCTGCCGGCCAGGCCCGGGGCCGTCGAGGTCTTCCGCTACGATCCCGACCAGGACGAGGCCACTGTGCGCACCATCGGCGACCAGCCGCCGGTCGGGCTGTGTGGTAACGGCCTCGTGGAGATGCTCGCCAGTCTCCTGGAAACCGGGGTGATTGACCGCGCCGGCAATCTCACGGCCGATTTTTCCTCCCCGCGAATGCGCGAGGTGAACGGCGAGCTGCAGTTCGTGCTCCTCTGGAAAGACCAAACCGCCCTTGACCGCGACCTGGTCTTGACCCAGGCGGACATTGACGACCTGCTCCGCACCAAGGCCGCGGTCTTTGCCGCCCTGGTCACCCTGCTCGATGAGCTCGGACTGGATATGGACCAGGTGAGCCACCTTTACCTGGCCGGGGCCTTCGGCAGTCATCTGGATATGCAGGCGGCTGTGCAGATTGGCCTACTGCCCGACCTGCCTCTGGAGCGCGTGACAGTAGCCGGCAACACCGCCTTGGTCGGCGCCTACGTCGCTTTACTTTCGTCTGAGGCTCGCCAGCAGCTCGCTAGCATCGCCCGCGCTACTACCTACTTGGACCTCAGCACCTCCACTCGTTTCATGGATGAGTTCGTCGCCGCACAGATGTTGCCTCATACCGATCTGGAGCGGTTCCCGTCGCTGCTTTGAGCCCACTGGCACTTAGCGCCGGGCGGGAGCCGCAACCCATATAGGCAGGTGACTAGATATGGCAATAGAGATGCCGATTGAGTCTTGGTCGGCTTCCGTAAGCACCGTTGTCTTGGGCGCGACTGCCGATGATGGCGGCACGCGCACCAGCACCGTCACGCTCGGAGGTGAAACTACCCTACCCTTCCTCGACTTCGAGGGCGAGACCCCCCACCCTCCGGCCTTGGCTATGGAGGTGCTCGATACCGAGCCCCGAGGCTGGCCGGAGCCGCTCGCAGCGCCCTTCGGGGATGTGCTTGGCGATCCCGCAGCCTGGGCCGCCAAGTGTGTCGAGGAGTTCGATGCCGACCTCATCTGCCTCAAGCTGGTCGGCGCTGACCCGCTGGGACGGGATGCCTCACCGGATGAGTGTGCCGAGACCGTCCGCAAGGTCCTGGAGGCCGTAGGAGTACCTCTAATCATCTGGGGCTGCGGCGACTATGACAAGGACAACGAGGTCATCCCCGTCTGCAGCCAGGCGGCCGCCGGCGAGCGCTGTCTGCTCGGCACTGCCGTCGAGGACAACTACCGCACCATCGCCGCCTCCGCCCTCGCTGATGGGCACCTGGTCATCGGCGAATCTCCGCTCGATATCAGCATCCAGAAGCAGGTCAACATCCTCCTCACCGAGCAGCGCGTACCCGAAGACCGCATCGTCATGTACCAGGTCACCGGAGCCGTCGGCTATGGCGTGGAGTATGCCTACTCGATTCTCGAACGCACCCGCCTGGCCGCCCTCAGCGGCGACAAAATGCTGGGCATGCCGATGGTCTCCATCGTCGGCTCCGAAGCCTGGAAGACCAAAGAAGCCTGGATGGAAGAACCCGCTTGGGGACCCCTTGAGCGACGCGGGATACTATGGGAAGCAGCCACTGCCGAGATGTTCTTGCTCTCCGGCACGGACATGCTTATCTTCTGGCATCCCGAAGCACTGAAGTACACCAGACGGTTGGTAGAAGACTTGGTCAAAAGCTGATATGCCTGCACCGCGGCTTAACCAGGCCGCTGAGCCGGCAATGTTGCTATTCCAAGGAGGCTTCCTATGCTAGCCATAGGCGAACGCATCAATGGTATGTTCAAAGAGATCGGCCGGGCGATCGGCGAGCAGAACAAGCAGGTCATCCAGGATTGTGCCCGCAACCAGCTCGCCGCCGGCGCTGACATCCTCGACGTCAATGTCGGACCTGCTGCGGCCGACGAGCAGGCAGCCATTGCCTGGCTGGTCGAGACCATCCGCGAGGTCACCGATGCCCCGCTGTCGCTGGACAGCACCAAGCCGGCGGTAATCCGCGCCGCCCTCGAAGCCTGCACCGGCGATAAGATAATCAACTCCACCACCGGCGTCCCCGAGAAGATGGCGGAGATGTTGCCCTTGGCCGCCGAGTACAACTGCCCCATTGTCGGCCTCTGCATTGATGCGGAGGGCGTGCCCCGTGACGCCGAAGGCCGCATGGAGATAGCCCTCAATCTCGTCGCCGGCTGCATGGAGCACGGTATCCCCACCGACCACCTTTACATTGACGCCGTGATCTTGCCGGTCAATGCCTTGCAGCATGTTCCCATCCAGGTCTGCCGCGCCATCGGCATGGTTCCTGCCCTCGCCGACCCGCCGCCCAAGACGGTTCTGGGGCTTTCCAACGTCTCCCAGGGTACGCCCAAACGCAAGCTGCTCAATCGCACTTTCCTGGTAATGGCTCTGGCCCACGGGCTGGATGCTGCGATTGTGGATGTCACCGACCGGGAACTGATGGAGGCGATGATTGCGGCGGAGGTGCTGATGAACCGGGCGGTGTACTGCGACGACTTCGTCAGCGCCTATCTGGCCAGCCGCCGCTGAGGCACATTAGTCTTTCCGCACGGTTCAGGATCATGGGGCAGCGGCTTCTGGCCGCTGCTACCTTTTGTCGGCGCGCATCGGGTACGCGCACCGCAGGCGTGCCGTTGCCGTTATTCCCTCTCCCTGTGGGAGAGGGCTAGGGTGAGGGCCGCCGTTGTAGGGCGCGGGCCTGTACCGCGCCGGTCGTTGTCGTATGGCATTCTGGGCGGGGCACAGGTCCCCGCCCTACACAATCCGTTGCCGTTGTGCCCTCTGGCGCTTGTGGGAGAAAGCTAGGGTGAGGGCCGCCGTTGTTGTTGCCGTTCTCCCCTTCCCGTTTCGCGGGTACCCACTGCAAGGCAGTGGGGGCGGGGGGGTAGGCGCCGTCGCCGCGCAGATGTTCGGCCTTCCTGGACGACAGGCATCTTTGACGCTGCTGCTTTTTGGCGGCTAGTGAAATTAGGGACTCCTCAGATTGGTCA
>CAYMIN010000005.1:119173-176754 GCA_964390495.1 uncultured Armatimonadia bacterium | reverse complement strand
ATCATCGCATCGAGGGCGTGACAGCCGGCGGTAATCAGGGCGCTTCCGCCCATGTTTTTCTTGATGTTCCATTCGTACTGCCCGTACCAGGGCCCGATGCCGTGGTAGTAGTCCACCTCGAAATGATGCACATCACCGAGCAGGCCGCTTTTGAGGCAGGACTGGATCAGGTGAAAATGGGGGATGAAACGTAGCTCGAAATACACCGTGGAGATTACGCCTGCCGTGGCGATGGCGTCGCGCATTGCCAGCAGACTGTCATAATCCAGCGCCAGCGGCTTCTCGATCATCAGATGCTTGCCGGCTGCAGCGGCGGCGATGGCCTGCGGCGGATGTAGCGGGTGGGGAGTGCAAATGTCCACGACCTCCAGACCCGGGTGGCCCAGGAACTCGTCATAGTCATGATACAGCGCCGCATCCGAGCCGCACATTTCGAAGATCTCTTCCGTGCTCAAGTCCTTGCTCGAGCAAAGAGCCGCCACCTCGCAGTCGGGATTGGCCTTGAAGGCCAGCAGATGACCGCTGGCGGCCCAGCCGATCCCTACGATGCCGATTTGTACCTTCCCCATTGTCATAGCCTCCTGTGTGTTCGGAGCCGCAACCCCAAGCCCGCAAGCCTCCACTCCTAGTCGGCTCCCACAAATGCTTTGAACCGGTCCAGCAAATCATCCGGCGGATCGAACGGAGAATCCACCGGTCTCGCCTCGACGGTGCTCATATAGCCGGCCAGAATCACCAACCATTCATCAAGAGAGGTGTTGAGATTGGTCGGTGCCGGCTTGCCGTCATCCTCCAACCAGTCAAACATCGCATTGGTCAGGCCGGCCTGGCCCAGCACGTCATCGTCGCGATACTCGTACTCGCCCGTTTCCACAGTCCCGTCCGCCAGCGACCGCTCCCAGCCGAACATGCGCCAGTGGATAAAGCCGTGGGTGCCATACACCGCGATCCGCTTGTGGCCCCAGTTAGGCACATCCGGCACGAATATGGGCGCGCCCTCACCGGCCTGCAAGGCCCCGCGCATCCCATTGCGGAAGGTGATGAGAGTTTCGGCGGTGTTGGGACTGGGGTGCGTTCCGTCTATGTCATCGTAGCCCGAGGACGCGCCGAAGACGGTCTCAACCTCGGGATAGCCGGCGAAGGCGAACAGCAAATCAAGCACGTGCACGCCCTGGCCCGACATCGGCAGCACCGCCGAGGCGTCCAGGAACCGCACCTGCCCGATCTTGCCTTCGGCCACGTCCTGCAGAAATGCCACTACCTTCGGGTGATGACGCAACTGGTGATTGACGGCGAACTTGGTCTGCGCGCTCTGCTCCAGCTTGCGCAGGGCCTTGTAGTCATCGGCCCCGACGCATATCGGCTTCTCGACGATAACTCCCGGCACTCCCGCGTCGGCCAGCTTCGTCATCAGCCCGACGCGCAGGTTGGGCCGTGTCACCATGTGCACCACGTCCGGCTTTTCCTGCTCCAGCATCTCATCCAGGTCAGTGTAACGGTTGGCGATACCCCACTTCTCGCCGTACTCGTTGAGGCGCTGCTCATCGAGGTCACAGCAGGCAACCTTGACCCCGCGTGTGATGTGATTATAGGCACCCGCGTGTCCGTTCGACCGCGGCCCACAGCCCAAAAATGCGCACTTGTAGCTCATTACTTTCTCCTGTCCGCCAGATTCATTGCTGCGGCGTATAGTCTAGGCTTCGCCGCTGCCTCGTCTTCTCCCTCTTGCGCAAGCGGTCAGCACCACGAATGCAATGGACAGCCCGTGGCTATCTGTACTCCTAGGCCGGCTGCCACTCGCCCACATTCTCGATCACCCGCACCTTGTCGCCCTGGCCGAGCTGCTCATAGGCCTGCTTGGTCCATTCGTAGGCAATGGGGATCTCGCCGATGAAGGTAATCGGTCGCGGGAAAACGAGCGCCAGATTCTGCGGCAGGTCGCCGATCCGCAGTACCCCCAGCAATTCCGGCGTGGCCCCCTCGGTGTGTGTCTCGGGCGGGTTCTCCAGCACTATCTCCGTCACGTTCTCATCCAGAATCGCCGCGTAGATCGCCGGCACCGCCGTATCGCCCTTGCCGTACACCGCGACATCCTTAACCGCCGGTAGTTGGCGCAGTACGGCCAGGCCGGCCAGTAGATCGTGCGTCTGGCGCTCGGGTAGCGTGCAGCCGATTAGCTGGCAACCGCGCTTGACCGTCCACGTTAATCCTGCGCCGATCTGGGTAGCTCCGGTGGCCCGCACCTCGATTGCGGCTCCACCCAGCCCGGGGCCGACATGAGGCCGGTCCGTGCCACCACCCCCGTAGGATGACCGCGCCTCACCCATCGCACAGACCAGCGTGGTTACCGCCTCCTGGCGCTCCTGCGGCAAGGTCAGACGCGCCCAGCAACTCATGCCATCATCAGTAGCGAACTGGTAGCTGTAAATGGCCCCACCACTGACGCCGTCTATGCGCGCCTGGCACACGTGGGGTGAGTGCTGCTCGGGTATCTGGCGGAAGGTCAGGTCTCTCAAGCGGGCGATGGTGGCCTCCTGATGCTGCCGCCAGTGCGCGGCATCCGTAACTTCGGGGACCGCCGCCGGTGCGCCGATTATCTCATCTATGCGCTGCATCCGGTCATTCTCAGGAAGCTTACCTCCGAAGACCAGCAGATTCTCCTCCGGCTCGACATAGTCGGTGATATCGTCGCTGGCCGGTTCCTGGCTGGCTTTGAGATGTTTGTCGAACCACGCGAATATGGCCTTGCGCAGCTTCGGCGTATAGCCGTGGGGAGCCAGGTCCTCGACCAACTGGCAATTATCGGGCACGCCCAGATTCTCATAGACGCGATGGATGCGGTGCACGGCTTCGCGGAAGGCGTAGGGACGCCACAGCGTATCATCGGTGCCGGCTGCCACTAATAGGGGCCGCGGCGCAATCAGGGCACCGACATCCGGCGTGCACCAGCGGTAATAGTTGACCCAGAAGGTGCAGTCGCAATGCCCGTCAATCGCCCGGTCACACAGGACCTGCTCAATCGTGCCGGTCTGACACACCGGAACAACACATTTGACGCGTTCGTCGGCGGCGCCCAGGAACCACGACATCGCCCCACCGCCACTCAGGCCGGTTACACCAAAACGCTCGGCGTCAACGTCATCGCGGGTGCTCAGGTAGTCCAGTGCCCGCATCGCGTTCCACACTTCGGTCCCGGCCGGGGTGTAGCCGCGACTCAGCCAATCCCAGCGGCCCTTATGGTAAGTGCCATGATGGAACCCCTGCGATTCGCCGAGTTGGATCGGGTCCAGCACCAGCGCTACATAGCCGTGCTGCCCGAACCAGCGCGGATTGGCCTGGTAGGGCACATTGACCTTGCCCTTGGTATGGCCGCACAGATACAGCACCGCCGGCAGCGGCTCGGTAATCTCGGCGGGCCGGTAGATATTCCCCGGCACATACGCCCCTGTCACCGACTGGAAGTACAGCTTCTCCACGATGTAGTCATCCCGCTCCAGGGTCCCGGTAACGGTCGCCTCCAGCGGAGTTCGCTCCGGCAGCGGCCACAGTCCCAGCATCTGCAGCCACTGCCGGCGGCGTTGCTCCAGCGTCGCTTCCCACTGCTGTTTGGTCGGCGGGATAGCCATTGAGGTTCTGGCTACGGCTTGGCCCTCTCTGCAAAGCCACTCGAATACCATCGGCAATTACCTCCTGATTGGTTCCGGCTCGCCTCAATCATTCGCTACAGGATAGGCTCTCCCCTGCCGAGACATCTGGGCGGCAGACAGATTGTCCCCGCTGCCCCATTGACCAACGCGCAGGAGATGGACATGTTGATGGCTAACTTATCCGTACAAAGCACGACCTGCAATCCCGCGACCAACACGAACGGAGAGGCGATGAGCCTAAAGGTCCTGGGCATATCGAGCAGTCCCCGGGTTGACGGCAATAGTGACCTCCTGTTGCAAAAAGCGCTGGAGGGGGCCTCTGAGGCCGGAGCCGAAACTGAGTACGTCAATCTGCGGGACTTTGATCTCGCACCTTGCCGGGCTTGTGACGCCTGCTGGGAAACGGGGGTCTGCCGCTGGCAGGATGACTATCAGGAGCTATTCACACGGATGGTTGATACTGACCGCCTGATCTTCGCCACACCCGTGCAGTTCATGGCCGTGTGCGCCCAGGGCAAGATCCTGATAGACCGCTGCCAGTGCCTGTGGGCGCGCAAGTATGTGCTCAAGCAGCCGCTGCGGCCCGATGACGACCGCGACCGGCGCGGCATGGCGATCGCCGTCGGCGGCTCCAAGAGCACCAAGATGTTCGACGCCATCCACATGACGATGCACTACTTCTTCGACGCGCTGCAGATGCAATATTCCTACAACCTGTTCGTCAACCGGGTGGATAAGCGAGGGGCAATTACGGGGCATCCTGCTGCTCTAGCCGAGGCTTTCCGACTGGGTGCCGAGCTGGTTTCCGCCCCGCAAGCGCCGCCGCAGACTGTGGACGTGGAGTTGTTCTGACCTTTCTCGGTAGATCCCGGGCTAAACACTCACATCTGATGAGACCGATCTGTCTCTTATAGCCCCAGGTAGTACAGCAACACCCCGACAACAAGCGCTGGTACTGTTGTACAGATGGTTGCCAGCAACGCAGCGCGAGGGTGCATAGCAATAAGCGGGAAAAGAGCATCGCCATCCTGGCTGAGTGTCTGAGCTACGAGGGCCGAAAAGGGGATGATGCCCTCGGTGTACAGCGTTACGAGAACGATCTGCGGCCCGCAGCCGGGGATCAGTCCAATGCAGGCTGCGGCGACTACGACCAATACGCCCGTTTGGTTAATAACGGCCGCCAAATCCACTTGGCTGAAGTGCATAAACAGGCTATAGGCGCTCAGGGCCACAAATACCCAGACAGTCACGAATGCAGTTTCGTGGGCATTGTGAACGAACATTTCCTTCACGGAAGCGACCTTCTCTTCCAGTTCAGCGTGGGTATCATCGCCAATAGCGTGCCGACCTGCGAATAACCAGACGATTGAGAGGCCTACGCCTAGTAATCCCACCAGACGATTGAGATCGAGATCCAGCCACTGAGTAACATCCTTCTGGAGCAGTAACCTCACCCCCAGAGCAAAGCCCAATCCGACGATTATCCAATAGAGTACGTACCCACGATGCGTAAGCTGATAGCCGACAGTGTGCGGCAGCTCCCAGCCCTCTGGGTGCAAAGCCTTGGCAATGTCGTCACCACTCTCATGGCCCAGGTGGGGGTATCTATCCTCGCCTGAGGGCGCCGGACGGGAAGCCGTTGCTTGGCGCGGACGCACCAGGCTTTTCCCGATACCCAGAGCGTCCACGACGTAACCGCTGATGATGCCTACGACAAACGAAATCAGGTGGACGTACAGGGCATGCTGTGGCAATCGTGAGATGATTACAAAAGACGAATCACCCATCGTGGCGATCAGGGTCGCCACTACCGTGCCGAAAGTGACCGTGCCTCGGATATACAAAGGCATGATGAAGATGGCGCCCCCACAGCCTGGTGAAACCCCTAGGACCGCTCCCATCGGCACCTGAAAGCGCTTGAGCCGATCAATCGTCGCTATCAGTCCGCCGGCAGTTCTGTAGTTTACGTAGCCGAAGAACAGCAACATTGCGCCCACAAAAACGCCGACCTGCAGGAAAGAGCCTGCGGCCGACTCCATAAGCAAATCAATCACGTCCGTCATGTGCGACGACCTCTATCTCTTCACTATCATCAGTAGAATCGAGCTCTGCGTAACTGCCCGTAGTGGCGCTCGGAACGATATATCCGTCAACACCAACCGCCTTGTAACCCGCACCGCATACACTGGGTGTCCCCGCTGCTGTGGGGCCTTTCAGCCGATCTGCAGGTACCGGCTACCTGCAGTCAACAGCAATGATGTCGTGAATGGCGACCGCCTCGAGGTGCGCTTCGACCCAGCCGTCGGCGTAAGTCCATTGCACCTGTCGGCTGCCGGGCTCTAGCCTCACCCGCTGCGGCTCAGCCTCAACCTGCACTTTCACCCTCACCGGACCGGTCGGCGGCACCTCCTCAACGATGTGCAGCCGGGGCGTCAGAGTTGGGTTGACCGCCCGATTGACCAGATGCACCGCCAGCAAGCCGTCGCGCCGCCGCAGCGTCACTTCCAGGCTGCTCGGGCCGCACACGCTCACCTTGCGGCTGAGGTTCAGGCTGTCCAGGAGCTTGCCGGCGAAATTGCGCAGGCGCGGGTGGTGGCTGACGTAGTAGCTGCGCATCAACTCCCCGTGAATCGCGACGACCCGGCCCTTGCCGGTCCTGCGTATGGTCACGGCGGGATACTCGGTCGCATCTTTGTCAGGCTCTTGCTGAGCCATCACCGGGGCATAGACCTCGGCATCCACCGCCCGCACCGGCCGCCACGGCCCGGCCACGGTAGCAGCCTCGCCGTCTATCGCGAGGTGCCAGACCCCCTCTTCCGCTTCTCGGGCCGGCTGCACTCCGGTCAGCTCAGCGTGGGCGTCGGCCAGGTGGCTGCCGCTTATCAGGACAGTGCCGCCGCCATCAGCGTAATCTGCCAGCGCCGCGGCCATCTGCTCCGAGATAGGGTCTTGCTCCCCGACGACCACCAGCGCATACCGGTCAATCCGCTGCATCAGCCGCGTTTCGTCCAGTAGGTCCACATGGTACTGGTTCTCGACTAGCAGATGCAGGGCACCTTCGGCGCTATAAGTGCTCTCCCCGACGCAGAAGGCTTCCGAGTTATGACGCCACACGTGCGGGTCGCTGAGCAGTACCGCCGCCTCCGGTACTGATTCGGTGTGCTGTGAGAAGGCTTGGCGCCGGCGGCAGAAGTCCGCAACCTCGGCAAGAATATCATGATGCCAGCCGGTCAGCCAGCCACTCCGCTGCGGTACATTATAGACAAACACCGCACCGCCGCAGGACATCACCTCCGCCGCTTCCTGACATAAGCCGGCTACGGTCTTGGTTTGCCAGGCTGCACGCTTATGATCCGAGTGCCCCGGGAAGGTCCAAGTAAAGCTCCATGCCATCAGGTTCCAGGGCATGTCATGGCCGTCTAGGTAACGCGCCTCGGCCTCGGCCCGCTCGCAGCCGAACGAGGGGCTGAAATCCCCTGACAGATAGTCAACCGGCGCGGCCACCGCCCCGGGCATTCGCAACGAGTACATCCAGTTGCTGCACACGGCGCAATTCGGCTTGCGGGCATGGATGGCCTCGGCGTACTTGCGCACATATTCGACGAACAAATCACGATGGAAGCCACGCCATGCGGCCCAATTGGGGTCATCGCGGTCGGTGGGCGGCTCGCTGATTCCGGTGCGCCGCTCGAACTCAGCCCGGCAGCGCTCGCAGTAGCACTCACGCACCGCCCAGCAATCACCGTCAACCCAGAAGCCGTCCACATCGTACTCGTCAATGATCTCCATCATCTGTGGGATCATCAGCTCGTCAAGATAGGGGCTTAGCAGGCAGGTGTAGCCGGCCCTGCGCTCGTCATGATCGCCGCCTCCCATGCCCTCGGCATCCACTCGCGCCCATTCGGGGTGCAGTTCCACCGCCCGGTCATCCCACACACCTGAGTAGTGCACCGACAGCGGCAGGCTCATCGCGGTGGTCACATCGCGGTGGATGCGCAGGGCATCTTTGACGATGCCCGGACTGGGACTGCCGATCCTGGTCGGATAGCTGGCGTAACCGGGATGGCCCTTGCAGTCGCACTGCACAAAGTCCGGCTTGACCTTCTCTAGCTGTTCCCGCAGACGCTCATGGGTCAGCTCCGCCCCCAATTCGGTATCATTGGCATTGGCGTGCAAGTCATAGTGAAGGCCGAAAAAGACGTTTTGCCACCATTTGTCAGCCGTCGCGGGCATCCGCCTGCACCCTTTCATGCTCCAGAGATGCTGTGCAATTTCCGTCCTGCTGGATTGAATACCTTTTCGCGGCTCTCCGGTCCGGTAGATACGGCGCGCCACTTCTTCACACCGCGAGCAAATGGGCAGGTATTCGCACTGCCGCCGGCGAACTGACAGCCTGCGACAGCATCTCTCCTGCACAGTTGCGCCGCCGCTAACCTTCCCCAGCGGCTCGCTAATCAGGATATTACTGCGAAAGGGACGAAGAAATGGCCAAGCAGCAACCGATTTCAGTGGCCGTTATCGGCCTGGGACGATCAGGCTACAACATTCACATCAGGCGCATGCGTGACGATGAACGCTTCCGCATCACAGCCGTGACCGACTGGATACCCCAGCGCATGGAGGAGGTGCAAGCCGAGTTCGGCTGTGCCACCTACCCCGACCACACGGCCTTGCTCGAAGACGCCGATGCCGACGTCGCGGTGGTTGCCACCTATTCCAGTACCCATGTACCTATCTCCAAGGCCGTGCTGCACAGCGGCCGGCACTGCATCTGCGAGAAGCCAATCTCCGACAGCTACCAGGCCGCCCGCAGCCTGGTTGAGCTTGCCAAGAAGTCGGGCAAGAAGCTGTTCATACATCAGAATTACCGCTTCATGGCGGAGAGTCGGCATATCCTCGATGTCATCAACTCCAAGCGCATCGGCGAGGTCTTTGAGATCCGCATGCGCGCATTGGGCTTCAGCCGCCGCAATGATTGGCAGACCCTGGCCAAGTACGACGGCGGTGTTATCAATAACACCTGCCCGCACTTCATTGACCTGGGCCTGCAGCTCCTCGGCGCGCCGGTCCGGGATGTCTTCTGCGATCTCAAGCATGTCGCCGCCGCCGGTGATGTCGAGGACCATGTCAAAGTCCTGCTGAAGGCTGAGAATGGCCGGGTCTATGACATGGAGGTGTCCAGCGTCTGTAAGTTCCCGGAGCCCAAGTGGACCCTCCTCGGCTCCTACGGCACGCTGCTGTCCGATGGCAAGACCAGCAAGATCGAATGGTTCGACCCCAAAAAGCTGAAAAAGCTTGAGGCCATCGAGGCGCCGCCGCCGGACCGCGCATACGGCAATGACGATACCATCCCGTGGCAATCGGAAGAAGTCCCCTCCGTAGGCCCGTCCATCGGCGACTTCTACGACAACGTATGGGCCGTGCTACGCGAGCGCAAGGCCATGGTGGTCAAGCCCGAGCAGGCGCTGGAAGTCGTCCGCGTCACCCAGGCCTGCAAGCGCGCCAGCGGCTTCTACGAGTAGCGCCCAGGCCCCGGCCGGCCTTGGTCGTGCGGCTTGACGCCACAGTCACGGACATCTACAATCTAGGGTGTCGGGAACGAACGCTTGCGCCCAATATCCGGCTATAGCTTTGCGGCATAGCTCTGACAACTCTCAGGAGGCTCTACCATGGCACAATTCTCAAGAATGGAGACGCTCAATACCATCTACCAGGACGGTCTGGTGCCGGTCTTTTACAATGGCGATATCGAGGTGGCCAAGTCCATAGTTGACACCATCGCCGAAGCCGGCGGCCATGTCGCGGAGTTTACCAACCGTGGCGACTTCGCGGTCGAGGTGTTCTCTCAGCTCATCAAGTACTGCCAGGAGCAGTACTCGCACGTGATCATGGGCGTCGGCTCGGTGATTGACGCCCCAACGGCGGCCATGTACATCGCCAACGGTGCTAACTTCGTAGTCGGTCCCACGCTCAATCCGGAAGTCGCCCGGCTCTGCAACCGCCGCAAGATCCCGTACTCCCCCGGCTGCGGCAGCGCCACGGAAATCCAGCAGGCTCACGAGCTGGGCGTGGAGATCGTCAAGGTCTTCCCCGGCGGCGAGGTCGGGGGCCCGGGCTTCGCCAAAGCGATGAGCGGCCCATGTCCCTGGACCGCCATCATGCCCACCGGCGGCGTAGATGTGACCGAAGAAAGCGTCACCGCCTGGATCCAGGCCGGCGCCGCCGCGCTCGGCATCGGCAGCAAGCTCATCGTCAAAGACCTGGTCGCCGCCGGAGACTTCGATGCTATCCGGGAGAAAATCACCAACGTCCTGTGGTACGTGAAGAAGGCGCGTGGCGAGTCAGTCTTCATCGGCATCGAGCACCCCGGCATCTTCCCCACTCAAGCCGGTGGCGGCGAGGAGCAGGCCAAGTGGTACGCGCAGACCTTCGGCTTTGACATGGCGGTCGGCAACTCCTCCGTCTTCGTCTCCGGTCAGGGCAAGGGCCGCCTGGAAGTGATGAAAGAGCCGTCCGAGGAGAAGGCCCACATCTGCGTGCTGGTACACAATATGGACGAGGCCATCGCCCAGCTCGAAGCCAAGGGGCTGGAGATGGAGGAGGTCAGCGCGAAGCCGACGCTTAAGGCCTGCTACCTGAAGTCCCCTGACCCGGGTGGCTACCGCGTCCATCTGCTCTGGAATCCGGCGGTAACCTGACCGCGGCACGGGGCCACCGGCAGCCGTTCTTGGAAGCGAGGTCGCAGCCAAAATGAGAGTTACATCTCGTCTCTGCGTGCGCCGCTTGATCGTCATGGTATCCACACTCTTGCTGCTGGCAGAGGCCGGCGCGATTGCGGCGAACCCGCCCCTCGTCGGCCTCGCCGGTGACAAGTACCGCCTGGCCTACCTGGGCATCATCGAGCAACTGGGGGGCATCGGTCAGCCGATCAGCGGCGCTGAGTTGGAGGACCCGCAAGCCCTGGATGGCTACACGGCTCTGGTCATCGTCACGCGCGGTGAGGCCGGCCAGGAGGCTTACGGGCTTACCGAGGCTGCCCAGACGGCGGTGGCAGACTATGTCGAGGCCGGTGGGCGGGTAATCTGCAGCTACGGCTGCCCGCCGCCTAAGGTGATTCTGGGTGGTCGCAGCAATACCGGCAGTTGGGGTCCCGGGCCGGACTGGCTCGTCGCCGACAACACCCACCCGATTACCGCCGGCATGGCACTCGGCCAGATCGTCCGCTACAGCGTTTACCGCTGCGCCATTGCGGCGATAGAGCCACCCTCCAAGGTGCTACTTACCGAGCCCAACGGCAGGCCGGCGGTGATCGCTATCCCCTACGGCCAGGGCGAAATCATCCAGACCTGCGGCGACCTCGGGCACGGCGGACGCGATGCCACCAGCGATGAACTCCGCTACCGGATTATGCTATACCTCCTGTACGGCAAGGGCCAGGAGCGCTTCGGACCGGAGCTGCCGCCGCTGGTCCAGGAGCCTGCACCGGGGCCGCAACTCCATACACCCCGGCAACTGGCGCTGCCTCCTGCCGAGGATACCGGCGACCTCTTCAAGCAGGACTTTGACCGGGAGGCTCCAAACGATTTACTCGACTACGGCTACCATCCCAGCCTTGCCAAAGGCACTGACGGTGGCTATTGGGTGGTCTCGGCCCCCGAGGGCAATCAGACCTTTGCTCCCTGGCTGCGGGTGCCGCTTGGGGATGTTGAGGTGGAGGCGGGCCGCATCTACCGCCTTCGCGCCCGAGCTCGCATCCTCGGCCTGGCCCCAAGCGTCTTTGCGCCTGCTCGTCTTGAGCTGCGTTTTCACGATGCCGACGGAGCCGAGCTTTCCCATCCTGACATCTCAACCAACGATGCGTCCCTAGGCAGCGAGTGGTCCCAGGTATCCACGCAAAGCCTGGCCCCGGAAGGCTCGGTCCGTGCCTCCGTAGGACTTTCGACCATGCTTCCGGGCGGCGCGCTGCAGATTGATGATGTCATCCTCGGCCGCGCACCCACCGCCCAGGAAGTCTTCGCCAACGAGCAGCCACTCACAGGCAAGACTGCGAGCCATCCACGGGCCATCATTAGCCCCGAGGCCGCAGCCAGGTTTCCTGAGAAGGTTGCTGATACCAATCAGGGCGTCTTCGGTGCTTCCTCTGCAACGCTTTTCGCAAACATCCGCGCCCGTGCCGACAAATACCTTGATGAGACCGAGATAAAGTTCGGCGACAAATCCCTGCCCTGGCCGCCGACAGAGATGCCGCAAGCAGGTGGCGGGCTGAGCTGGAATCCCATCGCCGGCGCGCTTTCCGAGCGCCTCAAGAGCCTGGCAATCGCCTATGCCGCCACCGGCAATGCCCGTTACGGCCAACGCGCCAACGAATTGCTGCTGGCCTTGTGCAACTGGCCGCAGTGGTACGATCCGGTCAACAACCGGCCATCTCTCGAGATCGGCAACATCTCGCTGGGCGTCTGCTTCGCCTACGATCTGTGCTATGACTTGCTCAGTGACGACGAGCGCGCTGTGGCTGCCGAGGCGATCCAGCGCAATGTGCTGTTGCCGCTCTATACGGAGCTTTCCCGGGGCATGGGCAACAGCAACGGCTATGCGCTGTGGAGCGCCGCAATGGGGCTGTGCGCGATCGCGACACTGGGTGAAACTCCCGGCGCCGCAACATGCACCCGCCTGGCCGAGGACTGCCTGCTCGACTACTGGGACCAGCGGGCCAACTCGCATCGCACCGAGGGCATGGGGTACGACTCATGGGCCTACGGGTTACTGATTTTCCTGGCCGACTCGCTCAAGCGCGACCTGGGTGTGGACCATCTCGATCATCCCTTCCTGCCGGTGATGCCGCGCTTTGCCACAGCCTTCCTGGCCAACGACCGGGTTCACCTGGCGTGGTTCGCTGATGCCGGCGGCGCACCTCAGTATGTGCCGTGGCACTTCCCCCTGACGTTGCTCGGCGCTTACAACGCTGACGGCACTGCGGGCTGGTGGTTGCGGGAGACGGGCAGTCTCAGCCAGCGCGGCTACGACCACTACAAGGTGCTGGTCTTCGATCCCGACATGCCGGTTGCCGAGCGGGACCCGCAGCGACCTGGAGACGTTTTCCCCGATGCCGGTTGGGCTTCCCTGCGGTCGGGCTGGGAGCCGGGCGGAACTTTCATTGCCCTGCAGTGCAGCTCCTCGGGCCAGGGCCATCATCAGATGGACCAGAACAACTTCCTCATCTACTGCGACGGGGTGGAACTCGCCCAGGACTGCGGCTATGCCTCCTCACTGGGTGGAGCTTTGCGCGAGTTCGCGCGCGGAGCGGTCGGCCATAACTGCATACTCGTTGATGGCAAGATGCAGGTCCGCAAGCGAGGCACTATCCCCTTCTTTGCCACCAGCCGCCGTCTTGACTATGCGATGGGCGACGCCACCGCCGCCTACAGCAGCTCCCTGCTCAGCCGCGCTCATCGCCACCTAATCTACCTCAAGCCCGACCTGCTGCTGATGGTTGATGACCTCCACGCCGCCGGCCAGCCGCGCAGCTTCCAGTGGCTGCTCCATCCACACTCCTCGGGCAGCCTGGCACAGGTCACCCGCGACGGGCAAGAGCTGCAGGTCGGTGCCCCCGCCGCGCCCGGCACCGTCGAAGTCATCAAGCAGGAGCAGCAGATGCGCATCCGCTTCCTGCATCCCGCCGACGTAGCGGTGGCATATGTCACTTACCCGGGGGCCGAGAAGTATAACCCCTATATTCAGGCCGATATTCCGCCTACTGACGAGGTCGTACTGGTGACGCTGCTGGAGTTCGGCGAAACTCACGCGGAGAATGTCGCCGCACGCCTTAGCAATCGCGCGGTCGAGTTCTCCTGCAGGGCCAATGACAAGTCCCACCACGTCATGCTGAAGTTGGCTGGACCTGGGGGCGAATCTCCGCATCTGAAGGTGGAATTGGCCGGGGAAGTCCTGCTCGACAGCGAGGACCTCAGCATTCCGCCGGACGTGACCGGCTGAGATAGTCAACACAACGCCAGGGCAAGCCTCAGAAGTTCCAAATCACGTCCACCATCGCCAGGTAGTTATCATAAGGGATGTAGTCCAGTGGACTGGTATTGCAGGCCGCGACGTAGCGCCCGCCCTCCATCCCGATAGTCAGCATCTGCTCGGTAGCGGCCCGCACCTCCGCGACCGTGGCGTGGGTCAGAAAGACCACATCCATGTTGCCCATCAGCGTAATGTCGCGGCCGAAGCGGCGTTTGATGTCGCCTAGATCGTTGGCCGCCGCCTCCACTCCGTGGAAAGCGCTGAAGTCCAGCTCGACCAGCAGAGTCAGCAGATCATCCGCCTTGCCGTCGCTGTGCAGCGTATAGATGATTCCCGCCTCCCGCAGCGGGGCTACCGTATCGCGCGTACGCTCAAAGACCAGGTCCCGGAACATGCGCGGATTGATCATCAGGCCGTTTTTGAAGGCGCAATCCCCGTCTAGCAGCACCACGTCAAGGCCCAGCGGAATCACCACTTCAGCAATCGCCAGCCGCACGCCCGCCTCCACCCAGTCGAACATGGCACTGATGTACTCCGGGTCATCGTAGGCCAGTAATCCGAAGTTGCCCAGCCCCAGGGCGGTACAGACCGCGTGGAAGGCCCAGGGCAGATAGGCGATGGTGACCATGCCCTCCGCGCGGGCTAGCTTCATGCGCTCTTGAGCCGTCTCAGCAGCGGCGCTCCAATCGGGGTCGGGCCGGGCGTATAGCTCATCGAGGTCCACACGCCCGCCCGGCACATAGTGGGCCGTGCCGTCCGAGGCGGTAGCTGTGGTCGAGCCGGGATGCCGCGCCGGAACCGGAATCCGTAGATACTCCCAGCCCATATACTGAGCGAAGGCGATCTCATCGGCCACGTCGGCGATGGGCTTGCCCAGTACGTGTTCGGCCAGTCCCTTCATGGCGAACCAGACTTCCCAGAAAGGGACGCTCTCCGTGGGCTGACCGCGCAGGGCCTTCATCAGCTTGGTGTCATCAACACTCATGCGCCTATCTCCGGCACAACCGCCGTCGCTCTCAGGTTGGGTGCAGCCTGCCGCCGCGCTCTTGGTCCGCCTTCAGCTCATCCCGCAGCTCCGTCCACTGCTCGTCGGTGAAGGTATGCGGGAAATCCATCCTGCGGCCCTGGTAGATGGACTGCTGCGCGCCGATCAGCGCATTGAAGACCGCCTTGCCGACCTCAAACCGGTTCAGGTGCGGCTTGCCGCCGTCGAGGGTCTCGGCCACCGCTGCGGTGAAGTCGCGCTGACCGGCCCAGCCCTGGCTATCCCAACTGCTCTCACCGTGAACCGGCTCGGCCATCCCCTCGGTCTGATACCAGTAGCCTTTGTTCTGGGTTAGATACAGGCGCCCCTTGCTGCCCAGGAAGTCGAAATGCAGGTGCATCCAGAACGATTCCTCGCCGGGCGTGCCCAGGCAATCCGCGTCACAGTCGAACATCACACGCACCTCATTGGGGAACCAATACTCAGCCAGGAGCCGCTCCGGCGAGCGATGGTAGGCCTGGTAGCCCTCATCCACAATATCATAGCCCATCGCCCACACCGCCTCCGGCTGCGCTTCATCCAGAAACAGCATCAGTAGGTCCATCATGTGTGGCCCCATGGACATCGAGTTGCCCTTGGTGCTGGCGCGAATGAAGTAGAGGTCCCCGATCTGCTCCTGCACCAAGTCGCGGATGATCCCGTCGCGGAATTGCGGGAAGTAGCGCCGCTGGCAGTTAACGATGACCTCCATGCCGCTGCGCTGCTGGATTTCGTCGAGAGCGATGATTTCAGAGGGCATGACTGCCATCGGTTTTTCCACGATGACAGCCTTGACCCCGGCCGTGGCGGCACATTCGACCTCCCAGACCCGTCGCGCCGGCTGAGTGACCACATGCACCACATCCGGCTCCACCTCCGCCAGCGCCTGCTCATAGTCATCGTAAGCCTCGGCAATCCCGAACTTCTCCTTGAACTCCTCCCGCCGCTTTTCCACCAAGTCACAGCAGGCGACCAACTCCATATTGGGGATATCCCGATACACCTCAGCATGCTCCCGGGCTCTCGGCCCACAGCCTAGCAACAACGACCGATATGTCGCCATCTTAATTACCTCATTTCAGTGGAGCTCTTGACCTTTTCGGCTACCGCTTGACGCATCCAGAAAGCAGCTTCGGGTTGGAACCCTAGCGGCGCTTCCGGTTACTTCTCCAGTCCGGAGGCCCAATTTTCATCTGGCCCGGCTGCCTCCTAGTTCCCTACTCATTCCTCCAAACCACCGTCCCAACCTGCGCTAGCCGCCCTAGATCCGTGTGGAGATTGAGAGCAGGTGAAACAAGCCACCTGCCAGCCGTTCGTAGGGGCGTGATTTATCGCGTCCTCAGCCACGCCTCACCCACTCATTTGGAGCGGGTGCGTCTGGGTATCTGCACGACGCCGTCCTGGACGACAGGCATCCCTGCCTGTCGAGGCGTGGACAGCCAGGAATGGCTGTCCTCCATGTTCTTCGAGAGATTGCTGTCCTACCGACGATCACTAAACGCGCTCCTGCGCAACACGGCCTTGTCAGTTTGGCGACAGAGTGTTAATCTTCTTGCACGACTCGTCACCTAACCGCCTTTTGATTCCCCCTTCCCTGCCACAGAAGGGGGTAGAGGGTTAGGCCAAGCAGCAACACCAGTACTTATTCTCTTGCCAACCAAAGCAGGTGCTCTGCGCCTCCGCACTTGCACACGGCACGGAGTGATGATCACATGACACCTAGGCGAAAGGGCAAACCCTCGAGTAAGCGCAGTGTCCAGGTGCCCTGGCATATGTACCGCCATTACCCGGCGGACTTCTCACTGTGGGATGCTGCCGCCGCCGGGTTCCACGGCTGGGCGTCCAAGGCGCGGGCGCTAAACCTGGACCGCACCTGTCTGGCCCTCATGCACTTCACCGATGCCGGCCTCACCCCTGACCGCGAATGGGGGCCGGATTGTCCCAGCCCTAACGCTCTCGGCACGATCGAGTGGGTACCTCGCCTGATGGATGTGGTGACTTTCCGCATGCCGCGGCTGATTGCGGCCGCCCGTCAAGCGGGTCTGCAGGTGGCGCAGGTTGGTGTCAGCGGTGGGCCTTATACCGAGGGCGCCATCTGGGAGCGCTGCTGCCAGGAGGCCGGCGATCCTCCGCCACCCGATGAAGACGTCTTGACCGACAAACAGCCCGCGTGGAAAGCCAAACATCAGGGGGATGTATTCGACCTGCCGCGCAAGGGGCCTAAGCAAGTTCCTCCGCACGAATTCTCCCTACCGGAGGTTTTCCGGCCCCAGGGTGATGACATTATCGCCCAGCATCCCTGGCAGCTTCACCGCCTCCTGAAGAACCGGGGCATTGACCACATCATCTACACCGGCTGGGCCCTGAACTGGTGCCTGTGGTTCTCCCCCTGCGGCATGGCTGACATGAGTCGCAAGGGTTACATGTGCTCGGCGGTGCGCGGTGGCTGTGTCGCCATAGAGAACAAGGAATCGGCCGTCGGTGAGTGGAACCTGGAGTATGCGCTGTGGAAAACCAGCACCATGTTCGGCTATGTGTTCGAGCTCCACGAGCTGACCCACGCCTTGCGCGAATATGCGGCAAAGTCGCGCAGTTCCGAGCGGTAATCGTCTCGCCGATAGATAGTCCGGAGGTGCTGTAATGGACAAGCTGTTCGCTCCATCAGCCGCCCGGCGGCACCTGTCCGTGTCTATCATCTGCCTTTTCCTCATGGCCGCAACCTGCGCCGCCGTAACTGACTTACACTCGCCCAATCCCGCCGCTCGTAGAATGGCCCTAATCGAGATCACCGCCCGTGGCCACAGCGCCATTCCGCAACTCACCAGCGCCCTGCAGGACCGGGATCCTCTGGTACGACGTTGCGCGGTGTTGTGTCTCGGACGGTTTGAGAGTGGGGTGCTGCCGGCTCTGACCGCAGCCCTCAATAGCCGCGATTTCATGGTGCGCCGGAATGCGGCATTGGTGCTTGGCCGCTACGGGCCGGACGCGGTAACGCCTCTGGCGCAGGCCCTCAAGGACCAGGATCCCCTTGTGCGCCAGGGTGCGGTGTGTGCGCTGGCTGCTATCCGTCCGCAGTCACCGGCAATTCTGGACCTGCTCACCACCGCCGCCAAGGATGAGGACCCTAGCGTCCAGCAAGCGGCCATCAATGCCACCGGCCAGTACCTGGCGGTAGTGGCTGAGATCAAGCTGCCGCGCGACGGCTGGAAGTTCAAGCTCGATCCCGAGCGTGTCGGCAGGCAGGCGGGCTGGTTCAAGCCCGATCGCGACGACAGCACCTGGGATGACATCAGCATCGAGCAGGCGTGGGGCCATTTCGGTTACGACTACATCGGCACCGCCTGGTATCGCCGCACTATCACGCTCCCCGACAATCCCGGCGGGACCAATGCCTTGATCCGTTTCGGCGGCGTGGACGAGTGCGCCTGGGTTTGGATCAATGGTGAGTATGTCGGCGAGCATGACATCGGCCCGACCGGCTGGAACCAGCCGTTCCGCCTTGACGTAACCGGCTCGCTCAAGTGGGGCCGGGACAACCAGATAACGGTCTGCGCGATGAATACCGCGATGGCCGGCGGAATATGGCAGCCGGTGACTATCCTCGCCACCGGCCCTGCCGACTAGTGCTACTTTACCGGACGACTGGAGAGTGGCTTGCGATGCGAACACTAATTGCTGCGATTCTGGGGGTAATACTGATGTCTAGTTTGGGAATGGCGCAGGAAGACCCGAGCAAACTCGCCGAGCCCTGGCACAACGCCTATCAGGGCGACGATGCCACCGGCCAACATGTAATCGCCCTGTGGAACTTCGACCAGGGCGCGGAGACCACGGACGCCGCCGGCAAGGGCTTCGATCTGCAACTCAAAGGTGCCCAGTTCAATGCTGAGGGCCGCTTCGGGGGGTGTCTAGAGTCCTTCCGCGGCTGGCCCGACGAGGATAGCAAGCATGGTGTGGAGGTGAAAAACAGCCCTGCGCTGACACCCCAGGGCGCTTTCACCATCGAGATGTGGCTGAAGGCCAAACCGGAATTGGAGGAATACCCCGACGCCTTCCTGATTGACAAGAAGTATGTGGCTCCCACTGATTACCAGATCATTCTGGCCGCCGCCGACCAGGCGGGCAAGCGAAGGCTGAGGACTGTCCTGGGCTATGGCGCCGACTCAGCAACCTACGCCTCTGATCCGGCGACCTACGAGGTGGGCCGCTGGTATCACCTGGCTTTCACCTATGATGCCGAGGGCAACGGCAGGTTCTACCGCGACGGTGTCGCACTGGGCGGCGCCAGCTACCCGGAGCGCGGGGCCATCGCCGCCGGCAAGCACAACCTCACCATCGGCGACCGCGTCGGCAGCCTCTATCACGGCTTCCCGGGCTTCCTGGACCAGGTGCGCATATCCAATGGCGTGCTTGAGTTCCGCCCGGCCGCGCTTGCCCTCAAGTCCGACCGCACCACCTATGTCCGCATGGAAAACGCGCCCCGGCTGCAGTTCGCGGTTACCAACATGCTCCGTGACACCCTCAGCGGCGCCGTCTGCCGCTTTGCCGTCGCCGAGGCGCAGGAGACGCGAGTGGAGCTGCCCGACCTGCAGCCCGGAGCCACCCACCTCGTCCAATACCCGCTGGATATGTCGCTGCGGCCTGCTGAGTACCAGGTCCACGCGCGCTTAGAGATACCCGGCGAGAACCCCTATGCCAGCGAGGCACAATTCGCTATTACCATCGTCCCCCGGCCTCTGCCCCAGCGCATGCCGGTGGTGATGTGGGGCGTCGGCGGTGTGGACAATGTCATCGCGGAGATGGACCGCCTCAAGGACCTCGGCTTCACCCATTGCCTGGGCACGGGGCTGGATTTCGCGAAGGTCTGGGATGCCGGCGAGCCGACCCAGGCTCAGAGCGACGAGCACGTCGCCGCCGCCAAGCAGATGCTCAATACCGCTCTGGCCAATGACCTGCGTGTCATCATCGGCCTATCGCCCGGGCGCTGGGCCAGAAGCAAGGAAGAATTTCAGCGCGTTGACCGCGACGGCAAGCACCTTGAGGATGTCAATGGCCTGTATCCGGAGATCCGGAAGTTCTGCTACAATGTCGGCGCCTCGGCGGCTCAGACCTATGGCCGCTATCCCGCCTTTGCCGGAGCGCTGGTCCACACCGAGGTGCGCGGCGGCTCCCAGACCTCCTTCTCGGACATTGACAAGGC
Source organism: uncultured Armatimonadia bacterium (assembly GCA_964390495.1). Classification (GTDB taxonomy): domain Bacteria; phylum Armatimonadota; class Zipacnadia; order Zipacnadales; family UBA11051; genus UBA11051. The sequence goes on along the minus strand of CAYMIN010000005.1, from coordinate 156,860 downwards.
CGCCTTCAGGGACTTCGCCGGATTCGACATCCCCGCAGAGGTCGGCGCTAAAAACGGCGCGCTCTATAGCGGCCTCAAGCAATTTCCCGCCGACCGCGTCATACCTGATGACTATCCCCTCTACGTCTATTACAAGTGGTTCTGGAAGCAGGGCGATGGCTGGAACGCGCTGCATACCGCCGTGCATCGCGGCCTCAAATCCGCCACCCATGACCGCTTCTGGACCTTCCACGATCCTGCGTGCCGTGTCGCCAGCGTCTGGGGCAGTGGCGGTGAGGTTGATTTCCTTTCCCATTGGACCTACTCATATCCCGACCCCATCCGCATCGGGCTGTGCACCGACGAACTGTTCGCCATGGCCGCCGGCGGCGAGACCGGTCAGCAGGTCATGAAGATGACGCAGATTATCTGGTATCGCGGCCAGACCGCGCCGATGCCCGGCACCGAGGCTCAGGTCCCCGACGCCTTCTTCGACGATCACGATCACGGTCCCACCGCTAGCGACGCAGCCGACAAGCCCAAGTACCGCGCCCGCTGGGAGAAGGAGATACCCGACGCGCCCTTCATCACCATCGCCCCGATGCACCTCCGCGAGGCCTTCTGGACCAAGCTGGCCCGCCCCATTCAGGGAATCATGTACCACGGCTGGCAGTCGCTGGTTTACACCGGCACCCATCGCGGCTACCGCTACACCAATCCGGCCACCAAGGACGAGCTACGCCGCCTAGTCAAGACCGTCCTCGAGCCGCTCGGGCCGGCGCTAATGCAGGTCCCTGACCGCCCGGCCGAAGTCGCCTTCCTCGAAAGCTTCGCCGCCCAGATGTTCAACCGGCGCGGTACTTATGGCTGGAACGGCGGCTGGGCCGGCGACGCTTACCTCATCCTCCACTATGCCCAACTCCAGCCTCAGATCATCTATGACGAGACCATCATCCGCGACGGCCTCGACCGCTTCAAGGTCCTGGTCATGGTTGATTGCGATGTCATCACCGCCTCCATGGCGGAAAAGATCGAGGCCTTCCAGCAACGCGGCGGCCTTATCATCGGCGACGAGAACCTGGCACCCGCCATCAAGCCCGATATCCTGCTGAAGAGTCATCCCCGCCCCAAGAACGCCGATGAAGCGAAAGGGATCATGCTGCAGAAAGCCTCGGCCTTGCGCCAGGAGCTGGACCCCCACTACCGCCGCTACCGCGACTCTTCCAATCCCAACATCATCACTCGCTGCCGCCAGTACCGCACCACCGATTACGTATTCGCCATCAACGACCTGCGCGAGTATGGCAACTATGTCGGCCATCATGGCTTAGTGATGGAGAACGGTCTGCCTGCAGACGCCAAGATCGTCGTCAATCGCGACGGTGGCTTTGTCTATGACCTCGTCAACCATCGGGGAGTAGATGTGGAGAAGAGCTCCAAGCGCCTGACTATCCCGACGCACCTGGGGCCCTGCGAGGGCCGCGTATTCATGATTACCGACCGGGCTGTCGGGTATGTTGCGATCAAGGCGCTTGATACCGCGCAGCGCGGCGAGGAGTTCTCTCTGCGCGCGGCGGTTGTGGACGAGGCCGGCCGGCCCCTTGAGGCCATCGTTCCTCTCCAAGTCGAGATAACTGACCCGGAGGGCCGCGCCGCCGAATTCAGCGGCTACTATGGCGCTGAAGACGGGGAATTGGGGATCAGTCTGGATATCGCCCCCAACGATACGCCGGGGCTATGGACCATCCGCGTGATGGAGCTGGCCTCAGGCCGCAGCGCCACTCACTATTTCCGCGTACTGGACTAACGCTGGGCGCCGGCTCTATTCCTGCGCCGGCTGTGCCACCGCATAATCGCCGTGGAAATTGACTATATTGCGGATCGGCTCATCGGGCAGGTGGGCTGCCACGACCTCGCCGACAAATATGGCATGGTCGCCCGCATCGTATTCATGCACCAGCTTACATTCCAGACTGGCGGCGGCGCCGTCGAGCACCGGCACCCTGATAACCGCCGGCTTCGACCAGGCGATATTGTATTCCTCGAACTTGTTGATCTCGCTGCCGCTGCTGGTGCCGGTTTGGGTGACCAGCTCCTCCTGCCCCTCTCCGGCCCAGGAGAACACGAACTCGCCGGTCTCGTGGATGCACTTGTAGGTATATCGCGTGTAGCCGATTGCGGTTGCCACATACCGAGGGCTGCCTGAGCAGATCATCCCCCAGCCCGCCGGCATCACATTCGGCTGTCCCTCGGCATCGCGTGACACCACCATCACTATCCACTCCGGGAACTTCTTTCCCATCGCTTCTGATGGGCTAACCTGTCTCATTTCCTGTCACCTTCCTCCGAACTGGCTCAATACCCACCACGTATGAGTAAGCCAACTGCCAGGCGCCACATCCCCCACCAGGCACCAAGACTGCAGTACGCTTACTACTATATCCAGGGTTCGTCGGCGCTGCCGATCATCCTTTTCTGTCTGCTGTGATTCGGTTGAAGGGCTGCCAGTTTCGGCCCGCGTGCGGTACGGCTGCCGAATCATCTGCGGCACTTCTCTGCGCCCGTACAGGCGTTGAATAGAATAACTTGACTTTCGGCGGAGACGTGATATAATTGATTTTAGTGTTTGTCAACTACCGCTTCTAGTAGTGCCTCTTTGGCGACCCCGGCTAGAGGTTGAGCTGGACAGGTAGGAATCGAGGAGGTGGCCGATTTGTCAGACGCACATCTCAATCTCGTCGTCCTCAGTGGTTTTGCAACTCGTGACCCCGTGCTGAGGCATAAGACTTCCGGCCAGGTCAAGGCGGAGTTCAGCTTCGAGGTCAATCGCCCTTTCTATCGCGCAACCGGCGAACCTGTATCCGACTTGTTCCTGGTTGACGCCTGGGAGGACATCGGTGAGTGGGCAATTGAAAACGTCAACTCAGGCGATACCCTTATGATTATTGGGACCCTGAACAAGGAAAGCTACAGCACCAGAGGCGGCCGCGAGCATCTCACCATCGTCAAGGCCAAGTACATCGCCCATCTCGACTATGCCAAGTTCTCGGGCCGCATTGACACCGAGGCCTTGAAGGCAGACCAGTGGGACCACCAGCTTGTTGTGTTCCTGGCTGATTTGGTCCGCGAGATGCTCGGGGACATCGGTGAAGAGGCCGATGCGGACGAACAGAGCCTGGCGACCTCCTTCTGAAGCCCGGCCGCTTCCAACAACATCTCAGACGATTGTACTGCAGCCACAGGTGGACCTCGGTGGCTGCATTTGTTTGCGCTCGGCAATATCTTCGGCAATTCGTTCAAGCAACTGGGGAGCTGTCATGCTCAAAGATGATAACTGGTGTTTCGCGTGCGGGCAGAGCAATCCGCGCGGGCTGCAACTCAAAGACTTCCAATTCGATGGCACTCACTACTCCGTGACCTGGCAGCCGTCACGCTATTACCAGGGCTGGGTCGAGATCGTCCACGGAGGCATCATCGCTACACTACTTGACGAGGTGATGACCCGTCTGCTGTCGGAGCAGGGTATCAATGCCGCTACCGCCCAGCTCTGTGTCCGTTACCATCAGGCGGCTCCTCTGGACCGCCGGCTTACCGCTCGAGCCTGGCTGACTGTCTCCAAGGGCAGGCTCTTCGAGACCGAGGCGCAACTGCTGCTGCCCGACGGCACCTGTGTCGCCTCCGCTCAGGCCAAGTCCCTGATTCCGAGAGACGAGTACCGGGACGCCTAACATGCTTTTCGACAGCCTGATGTTGCGAGCCGTCGTCAGTCAACTGCGCGACAGTGCCCGTGGTGCCCGCGTGCTGCGTGTGTTCCAGACCTCGCGCATGCAGGCGGTTGTGGAGTTGTCGAGCGACAGACCTCCCGGCCAATTGGTGCTCTCCTGCTGTCCGCAGTTCGGCCGCATCCACCTCGATGATGGCTGGGAGCCTGATCCTGCCGTCAGCTATCCGGCCGGGGCAGTCCTGCGCCGCTGGCTGCGATCCGCCAGGCTCGTTGACGTCAGCCAGCGCGACTTCGACCGCGTGGTTCGTCTGGAGTTCGCCAACGCCCGGGGCTTGGGCCCGCAGGCCCGCTGCTATGTGGTCCTCGAGATCATGGGCCGCCACAGCAATCTCATCGTCTTGGATGAGCACAACACCATTCTCGAGGCGGCCAAGCACATCCCCGCCGACCGCAACCGCTACCGCCAGACCTTGCCCGGCCTCGACTATGTCCCGCCGCCCGACTTTAGCAAGCAGCACCCGGGCGATCTGACAGCCCAGCAGCTTGCCGCCACCATTACCGACCCGCAGGCCCCCGCTCTGGCCTGGTTCCGGGCCACCCTGCAGGGGGCCAGCGAACTATTCCGCGACGAGGCCCTGGCCCGCGCCGAGATACCGGCGGATAAGCAAGTCAGCCTGCTGCAGGCCGCCGATTTCCAGCGCCTCCAGGCCGCGCTGGCCGAGCTCCTGCAGACCGCTGATAGTGCCCGTCAGGCCTGGACCTATGCCTGCCCGGACGGCGATTTCGCTTATCCGGTCAGCCTGCAATCCCGTCCCGACTGCCGCGCCGAGCCTGCCTCTGATATCAGCGTGGCAATCGCCGCCATCGCCTCCGAGCAGATGAGCAACACCGAATTGGAGGACCGCAGAAGGCGCCTGCTGCAAGCCGCCGAGCGCGCTATGGACAGAGTCCACAAACGCATCGCCGAACGCCAACACGCCCAGCAGCAGGCCGAGGACGCCGGCAGTGTCAGAAGGCTCGGCGAGGCGATTCTGGCATCCCTGCACCGGATTCCCGTCGGCGCTACCGAGGCCTCCATTCCCGACCCCTACGAGCCTGACCGGACTATCAACGTGCCCCTGGACCCGCAGCTCACGCCCCAGGCCAATGCCCAGAAGTACTTTGCCAGATACAAGAAGCTGGCTGCCTTGCGGGGCCGCATCGGGAGGTTCTTGCGGGCTGCACGACGCGAGCGGCACTATCTCGAGGGCCTGGTTGACCAGATCCAACAGGCCGCAGACGCTGCCGAGCTGGAGGTGCTTGAGCAGGAGATGGGCCAACAGGGGTATCTCAGGCAGCAGCCGACGCAGCGTGCCGGCGCACCGGCCCGCATCGAGGTCAATTCAGCGACCGTGGGCGGATACACGATACTGTGGGGGAAATCGGGTTTGCAAAACGACAGGCTGCTGCACCTAGCCCGCCCTACCGACATCTGGCTGCATACCAGGAAAACGCCGGGGGGCCACGTACTGATTAGAACCAGTGATCGCCCTGAGCAGGTGCCTGAGGAGGTGCTGATTGCAGCGGCGGGACATGCCGCCTGGCTATCCAAGCGTCGGCTCGATACGGCTGTGGCAGTGGACTATGCCCTGGCCAAGTATGTCCGGCGGCTCAAAGGCACGCCGCCCGGCTATGTCCATTACACCAATCACAAAACTCTCCACGTCACTCCTGTCCGCGTCAATGGCACCCGTGCCACCTAACCGAGAACCCGCGCATCGTTGACCACGTCGTTAACGCCTTTCATGCCCTCGATCGCCTCGCAAATCTGGTCCATCTCGCGCTTGATGTCCACGCCTCTCCCCATTATGCCGCGCAGTGGCGACACCGTACCCCCCAGGTACACGACCTGGTTGATCACTGCAACTGTCAGCAAGCTGTAATCAATGCTGTGCTTGGCGACCTCGCGTTCCACAAGCCGTCGTGTCTGTTTGTCCTCAAGCGGCATACACCCACCTCCCGGTCATGAGGAAATTGGCTGCTGCCAGTGCCCCAGCGCCACTATAAGTATCCCCACTCAGCGCACTTGTTATGCAACCTTTCGGCCCTAAACCCCCATCAAAAGCCGCGCCGCCATGTTTTCCGGTAGGCCCGCGGCGATGATCTGGCGCTGGGTCGTGGCCACATCGTAGCCCACCCGCACTATCTCGACTGTGCCGGCCTCCGCATCATAGATCGCGAAGCTGGCCTGGCTGTTACGGTCCCGCGGCTGGCCGACTGCGCCCGGATTCACCATATACTTGTGCTCCGGCACCAGCTCAAACCTTCCCCCTGCCGAGGCCGACAACTGCACCGGCAATCTCTCAGCCTCACTCTGCACGAACCATTCAGCGTAGTGGGTATGGCCGAAGAAGCACACCTGCTCTTCCATCAGCGCAAATGAACTCAAGGTCTCCACCGGCATGGTCACGTAGGCTTCCGGGTCGGCCAGCGAGCCGTGACACAGCTCGGCCCCTCCGACCGTCGCCCGTGTTTGTAGCGAGCTCAGGAACTCACGGTTAGTCTCAGTCAGCACCTCGCGGGTCCACAGGATGCAGGCACGCGCGGCCGGAGTGAACCAGCGTTCCTTGCCGGGCCGACACGCCGCCGCGTCATGATTACCCACCACCGACACGCCGTCAAGCTCTCTGACCAGATCGCAACATTCGTTCGGGCGAGCGCCATAGCCGACTATGTCACCAAGGCACAGGTAGCGGCCCACGTCTCGCTCGTTGAGGACCTCAAGCACCCTCTCAAGCGCTACCAGATTACCGTGAATATCCGATATCACGCCATACCGCACAAATCATCGGCTCCCTTGCTTACTCCGCCATCAACCCCGTGACTGCGCCTCACTGTTTCACCGTCAGCGATCCTGATACCAGCCTTCTCATTCATAGTCATTGTTCCTTCTGGACAGCCCTGTCACCTGCTCGGCACTCCCAGTTGTCGGCGATAGTGACCGCCTATCGTGCACAACGCCCGTCTGCTGACGTCTGGCCTCGGCGCGCTGCGCGTTGTATTGTCAGCCACGTTCTGCTAATATACGGCTTGGGCCGCGCCTGCCCAAGGCATCCCGCGGGCCGACCAAGACAATATCGCGTGGGTCGGGCTTTCCAGCCCGACAGCCGTTGCCTTTTAGTCGTTTGCAGGGCCTGCCCCCTTGCCTTACGGCAACTCAACCGAATGGACACCCAAGCCATGGAGTTTGATCCGCTCACAATCTCGCCCTTCTCCGCCAAAGATATGCTGGTCGAGCATGCCCGCGAGGTCCTGGGAGCCGACGCTGAACTTCTGGATGCCTCGCGCGGCGGCCCCAACTGGCAGCAGCGCACGGTGCAATCCGCCTGGCACGTGCTGGGCATGTATGCCGACTACTGCTACGGGGCGCCCGGTGACCGGCCCACCGTCCGTTTGCTCGTACCCGGGACCGGTATCAATCATGCCACCCACTTCCAGCGCTTCGCCGAGGCCTCCGATACACAGCGTGAAAGTTGGTCCATCGGGGTCAGCTATCTCCTCAGCGCCTGGCAGTATCTGGTGGACGAACTGCTGCCGGGAGCCTGGCTCAGCGATTTGATTGCCGCTTTTACAGCCGCAATCAGCGGGGGCTACTATCCAACGCCTGCCACTCTCGATTTCGTCAGACCCATAGCCAACCGCTATCTGGCATATATGCTGGGGGCGGAGCTGGAGAACGAAGATTTCAGCGTCTATCTCGATACCGGCGCTACCGGTGCCTTCGCCCAGGTGGTCAGCACCCTCAGCCGCAACCGCCTGCTCAACCCCAAGGACAAAGTCGCCATGCTCTGGCCCTGGTACGAGCCTATGAAGGACCTGTTCTCGCGGCAGTACGGCTGTCAGATCGTACCGGTGCGCCGCAGCCGCCGGCGCCACTGGGCCGTTGAGGAAGCCGATCTGCCCCAGCTAGACGATCCCTCCGTCAAGCTCATGGTCATCGTCTCCCCCGGCAACCCGGTTGATACCACCCTCGAACCCGAACTGCTTGACTACCTCGAGCAACTGGTCAGCCGACGGCCCGAACTGATCATACTATGCGACTATGTCTATGCCAACTTCGTCGAGCACCCCTTCGACAACGCGCTGGTCAGGATGCCCAGAAACGTGATACCGTTCTATGCCCCCTCCAAGGATTTCGGCCTGGCCGGCTGTCGCATCGGCGCAACCTGGATCCATCCTGATTCAGCCCCGGACCGCCTGCTGCGACAGATGCCTCCCGATTTGGCCCGCGAAGTTGACGCCAGGTACGCCTCGCGCCGGCCGCAACCACGTCCCAGCTTCTACGACCGCTTGATCATGGACAGCGCCGGCGTTTCCTTCTCGCACATGGCCGGCCTGGCTGCGCCCAGCCAGGTGCTGTTTGCGCTCTGTGCGCTGTTTCCGCTGGTAGCCGCTCAGGACGCCCGGGACTACTTCGGCTGGCTGCACAATGAGCTGCTGGAGCGCATGGCAATGCTCTATGACGCGCTGGGGCTGGAGCTGGACGTGCGCCACCAGGCGGCCTCCAGCAACTACTGCGCCCTCATCTCGCTTGACGAAGTCGCTGCGGCTCAGGGGCCGGCCTGCGCCGAGGCCTTTGCTGAAGTGGGCCTGTGGCGCTTCCTGCAGCACCTCGCCCACAGCCGCGGCACCATTATCATGCCCGGGCCGGCTTTCGGTGGTGAAGCCCGGTCGTTTCGCGTCTGCCTCACCTCCTTGGGCAAATTCGCCTACCACCAGGTCGGCCGCAACATCGCCGAGGCGATTGGCGATTACACCTTCCCCAGCCCGTGTCCGTACTGCGACCCGTCCCCGTAGCTACTACAACCTGGTAACCTACCTCCCGCCCGGCCGTTGCCGTCATCGGTACTGGCCTCGCCCCGCGCAAAAAAAGGTGCTGCGTTTCCCGACGGCGAACAGATTACGGACAGCGGTCTATGCGATCAGGATGAGGGTTGGCGAACATGGCACACGATGTTCAGGGGACCTTGTCTTCCGCCGGCATAAGCGATGATGGTGCCCAAGAGCCTCAGCACGCTTTATCGCTGAGGGCCTTTATCGTGTCAATCGTGCTGCTTTTCGTCAGTCTGCTATGGATGCGGCAGGCCGGCATCATCGCCCTCGGCGCTCAGGTCGGTGAAAGCGTACCGGTAATTCCGGCCATCGCCGCCATTCTGCTGCTATCGGTCGTCGGCCCGCTGCTATCCCGTCTGCCCCGTGCCTTCCACTTCCCGCGCCACCAGTCCCTGCTGGTCTATGCCTTCCTGTGCATTGCTGTTTCGATGTCTTCAGTCGGCGTGGTGCGGCAGATGCTGCCGCAGTTGACAGTCCCCTTCTACTTCGCCAGTCCCGACAACAACTACGCGCAGTTGCAGAGCGAGATCCCCTCGTGGCTGGCACCGAAGGACCCCACCGCCGTCCAGGGCATGTACGAGGGCACCGAAAACGGGGTGATCCCCTGGGGGCCCTGGATCTGGCCGCTGGTGGTTTGGACGCTGTTTACGCTCGCCAATTTCGTGGCCATGTACGCCCTGATGCTGATGTTCCGTCGGCAGTGGATTGGGAAGGAGCATCTCACCTTCCCGATTGTGCGCTTGGTCATGGACATGTCGGACTACGGTGTCGGCGGTGCCATCGGCAGCTTCCTGCGCAATCCGCTAATGTGGACGGCCTTCGGCCTGGCAGCAATGTACAACCTCATGAACATGCTCCAGGCCTGGAACCCGGCAGTACCGGCCCTCGGCAAGTATTACGACCTCGGCGCGGTGCTGACCGAGCGGCCCTGGTCGGCGATGCGGCCGCTGGGCATCGCCTGGCGACCCGAGAACTTCGGCATCGGCTATCTCGTCTCCACCGAAGTGCTGCTTTCGGTGTGGGTCTTTTACCTGCTACAGCGCTTCGCCAACTTTTCCGCCGTCGCCGCCGGCTATGAAATCCCGGGCATGTCGTTTGAGCGCGAGCAGGCCTACGGCGGCTACCTGGCTCTGGGTCTTTTCCTGTTCTGGGCCAGCCGCGAGCAGCTCGGTCGCATATTCCGCAAGGCCTTCACCGGCGACCGCTCGATAGATGACAGTCACGAGCCCTTCTCCTACAAGACCACGGTCTGGGCCGCGATCATCGGCTTTGCGGTGATGATGGCCATCGCCGTCCAGGCCGGTATGTGGCTGTGGATGGCGGCCATCTATTTCCTCATCATTCTCCTGTTTGCCGTCACTTACGCCCGCGTGCGCGCCGAAGCCGGTTCGCCGATGGTCTGGCTCTTCCCGATTATGGAGCAGTGGGACATGATGATCTACAGTGTCGGCTCGGCCCCGTATCAGCGCGGCACCGGCTTCAACAACCTCACCATCTTCACCATGTTCTACTGGCTGGCGCGGGGCTACTTCCCCACCATGGCCGGCTATCAGGTGGAGGGCTTCAAGATCGCCGATGAAGCAGGCATCCGCCAGCGCACGATGATCCTGTGGATGGTTGCAGCGCTGGTCATCGGCCTCGGCGGCGCCTACTATCTGCACATTCAGGCCTACTACTCCTACGGGGCCAATATCCTCGAAGGCGGAACCACCCAGGGCGGCTCGCGTGTGATTGCTGCCGCTCGCGCTTGGGACCTGCTCTCCTCCTGGGTCAATTCTCATGCCGCTGCCGACATGCGCCGTACCATCGCCGCCGGCGTCGGTCTGGTGGTCACGGTCATCCTGGTGCTGTTGCGCACTGTCTTCCTGCGCTTCCCCTTGCATCCGCTGGGGTACGTGATGGTGACATCCTACGGCAGTCCCATCTGGGGACCGTTCTTCCTGGTGTGGATCATCAAGAGTGTGATACTGCGCGTCGGCGGTATGGGTCTATACCGCCAGCTCATTCCCTTCTTCCTCGGCCTGGTCATCGGCCATTACTTCACCGCAGGCGTAGTCTGGGGCTCGATAAGTCTCATCAACGAAATGTATCGCCGCTACGGCGTATGGTTCGGCTAGGGAGTACTATGCCAGATGAGCCACGGCCATGTCCAAATTCGCACTATGACCAGCGCTGACATCAGCCTCGGTATGGAGCTTAAGGAGATTGCCGGCTGGAATCAGATACCTGCCGACTGGCAGCGGTTGCTGGCTCTGGAGCCACAGGGCTGCTTTGTCGCCGTCTGCGACGGAGTTGACGTCGGTACGGCCACCACCACTACCTACGAGGACAAGTTCGGCTGGGTGGCGATGGTGCTGGTGCATCCCCACTACCGCCGCCGGGGCATCGGGACCGCGTTGCTGTATGCGGCAATTGATTACCTCGAAGAGCGCGTGGGCACGGTCAAGCTCGATGCTACCCCAATGGGCAAGCAGCTCTATGACACTCTCGGCTTTGTGGATGAATACATGATGGAGCGCTGGCTGGGCCGAGGGACAAAGCCGCTGCAGCTTCCCGCGGTCGGGCCGATTACCCCTGACATATTCCCGGCCCTGTGCGAGTTTGACCGGCCGGTGTTCGGCGCCGACCGCTCGCGGCTGCTGGGAATGCTGGTCAATGAGGAGCCGAACACGGCCCTGTGTATCCGCGACGCCGGCCGGGTGGTCGCCTATGGCATTCTCCGGCCCGGTTATCAGGCCGCGCATCTGGGCCCCTTGGTGGCTCTGGAACCTGAGCCGGCTGAGACGCTGTTTCGGGCCCTACTGGCTGCTGCCGGCGACCAGCACATCTACAATGACATGCTGCTGCCCAACCCCAATACCCGCGAGCTTCTCCGCAAGTACGGCTTCAGCAAGCAGCGCCATCTGATCCGCATGTTCCGAGGCGACAACGCCCACCCCGGCCATCCGCAGTACATCTACGCCGCCTCCGGCCCGGCCAAGGGCTGAGAAATGCGACGCAGTCTCTGCTGCCACTGATCATCAAGGCCTGGCTCGCGTTTCGCTCTTAGCCTGCCTCGGCTGCGCCTAAGGCCTCGCACTGAGCCGCAAGCTGCCACCTCCGCCGTTGTAGGGGCGTGATCTATCACGCCCTGCGCCAAAGCCGTTGTCGTTGTTCCCTCTCGCCTTGGGAGCTATGCATTGCCCAAATCCAGGGGATGACGGTTTTCTGCCGTCGTCGTACTGGAAGGGCCGCGTCGAAGGACGATTTCGCGCAGCGGAAGCGACCTGAGGCCGGCCCACGGACTGGCACCATGCCGCGTAAGGATGAGGCCGTTGCTGCCAGCACCTGGGCCGGCCTCTCGCGGGCCACTTCGCGTCCCGCGCTCGACACGGCCCTTCCACACGACAACCGCACACGGCATAACCGCTCAAGATGTGGGTAACGCATAGCCTTGGGAGATGGTTAGGGTGAGGGCTGTCCTGGTCCCTATCATCCGTCTCTCTGCTGCAATTTGACAATATCCCCGCCCAAGATGTATCATTAGACACGCAATGACAAACGTTTCTGTAGCATTGATATATGAATAAAGATGACTGGCTTGACGAAGTTATTGGACCCGCACGATATATAGGCTGCGAACACAACCTAGTCGAGAAGGACCCGCAAGCTGTCGCGCTCCGTTTCGCGCTGTGTTACCCCGACGTATATGAACTGGGCACCTCCCACGTCGGCTCGCATATCCTGTATCACATACTCAACAGCCGGTCCGACACCTACTGCGAGCGTGTCTATCATCCCTGGTCCGATGCTGCCGAGCTGCTGCGCCGGAGGGGTATTCTGCTCTCTTCGCTGGAGACCGGTACGCCGCTGAGGAATTTCCATGTGGTCGGCATTACTCTGCAGCACGAGCTCAACTATGCCGGTGTGCTTTCGCTGCTGGACCTCGGCGGGATCACTTTGCGGGCGGCTGAGCGCGCTGCCGGGGAGCCGTTGATCATAGCTGGTGGGCCGTGTGCGGTCAATCCCGAGCCGATGGCACCGTTCTTTGACGGCCTGGTCATCGGCGAGGGCGAGGCAGTCATCCAGGAGATCATGAACCTGCTGGCCGGCTTGGCTCCGCCATTTACCGATGCTGCTCACCGTCGCCGCTGCCTGGAGCAGTTGAGCCGACTGGAGGGCGTCTATGTGCCCGCGCTGTGGCCGGTTAAGCGGATCGGCGGCTTGATAGTAGCGCAGCCGCCCTCGCCGGATCAGCCGGTAGTGCGCAGGCGGGTGGTCGAGGACCTGGACACAGCGCCCTTCCCGACCCGGCCGCTGGTGCCCTACCGCGAGGCCGTGCATGACCGCGCCCAGCTAGAGATCAGCCGCGGCTGCACCCGCGGATGCCGCTTCTGCCAGGCGGGGACTATCTACCGGCCCACCAGGGAACGCTCGCTGCCGACCCTCCGCCGTCTGGCCAATGACATCATTGATGCGACCGGCTATGACCAGATTTCGCTGGCCTCGTTGAGTTGCACCGACTACACGCACATCGCGGAGCTGCTGGAGCTTTTGCACCAGGACCTCAGCGACCGCCGCGTATCCATCGGCCTGCCCTCGATACGCGCCGATGCGTTCGGGGTCGAGCTCGCCCGGCGCGTACAGCGGGTCAAGAAGAGCGGCCTGACCTTCGCTCCCGAAGCCGGCTCTCAACGTCTGCGCGACCGCATCAACAAGAATGTGACCGAAGCCGATCTTAGCGCAGCCGTGGCGGCGGCGCTGCAGGCCGGCTGGCATAGAATCAAGCTCTATTTCATGATCGGCCTGCCGGGCGAGACTGACGAAGATGTTCTAGCCATCGCCCAGACAGTTGAGAATATGCTCGATCTGGGGCGAGAGCATCTGGGCAAGCGCAGCGGGCGTTTGCGGCTCAACCTCAGCGTCGCGCTGTTTATCCCTAAGCCGCACACGCCCTTTCAATGGGCGGCTCAGGAAAGCCTCGACCAGTTTGAACACAAGCGTTGCCTGCTGAAAGAGCGTCTCGACCGCCACAAACAGGTCAGACTTCGGTGCCATGACGCGGCCGGCGCAGTCGTCGAGGCCTTCCTGTCGCGGGGTGATCGCCGCGCCGCCGACATAATCGAGGCCGCCTTCCGCGCCGAGGCGATGCTCGATCCCTGGACCGAGCATTTCGACTATGACCGCTGGCGGCGGGCGGCGGCTCAGCACGGTATTGACATTCAGCAAACGGCTGCGACGCCGCTGCCGATAACGGCCGCCTTGCCCTGGGACCATATTGACGTGGGTGTAACCAAGGAGCATCTGCTTTCTGAGCTTGAGAAGTCAGAGACCGGAATTACCAGTGACGATTGCCGCCTCGACGGCTGTACCAACTGCGGAGTGCAACGTCTGGTCGCCACTTGCTACAACGGTGGGGATGTGCGTGAGCCAGCCTGAGCGCTATTACGCCCTGATGACTTACGAAAAGCGTGGCCTCTTGCGCTATCTGGCGCATCTGGATATTGCCAGGGCATTTGATCGGGCTGTACGGCGGGCGCGAATACCTGTACAATACAGTGAAGGTTTTGCGCCGCGAGCCCAACTCAGCTTCCCACCACCGCTGCCGGTGGGCGCTGAGGGGACTGCCGAACTCTGCGCGGTCGAGCTGGCCGAGCCGGTGGAGGCCGAGCGACTATATGCGGCCCTGGCACCGCAGCTAGAAAGGTTCCGCATCAGTCAGATTCAGGTACGCCGAACCACTAGGCGGCTGTCCTGGGGCAAGCTGCAGGCCGCCAGCTATGAGGCGCTGCCCGACTTCATAGATCAGGTGCAGCCAGCGGCCCTGGCGCAGGCCACTGCCAATCTGCTCGCCGAGGACCAACTGATCATCGAGCGCCAGACCAAGACCCGAACGCGCTCGCTTGACATAAGACCGCATATCTACGCGCTGCGGGCCGTCGGGGATGCTGTGAGCATGTGCGTGGGAATTACTGAAGAGACGCTGGTCAAGCCGTCCGAGCTGCTGGCAGCCCTGGCCAATCTTGTGGGCGCAAGCGAGCATGGCTGGCGCCGCCTGGTACGCACCGGCCTGCATTTTGAGATGCCGCCTGAAAATGGCCGCACACCGTCGTCAGAGGCCTGAGGCGGTTGCCTGTGTCGTTGCGATTGGTGGCCGAAGCACACAATTCGCTAGTTGATGCCGAATCCGGCACCTGACGCAGCGGATAGGTTCAAGGTCATAAACAACATATTGTGCTGCCATTGGTGCGGGCAGTCTGGGGAGCAATCCGGCAGACTGTCGCCCCAAAGTGGTTGGCAGCCGTCGAAGAGGTTGGCGATACATGAAAACTGATATTATTGTAGATGTTAACCCGCGCGAGACGCGGGTGGCCATCGTCGAAGATGGCCGGCTGGCGGAGTACAAGGTCGAGAGAGAGCAGGAAGTCGTAGGCAACGTCTATATGGGCCGCGTGGAGAATGTCGTCCGCGGTCTCGACGCCGCCTTCGTTGATGTGGGCATAGACCGGAATGTCTTCCTGCACGTCTCAGACGCCCTCACCGAGGAACCCTCGCGCCACCAGATGCGCCACAAGATGGGCTCTTTCCCCCCGATCGGCGAGGTAGTCAAGAAGGGCCAGCAGATCATGGTGCAGGTCACCAAGGGGCCGATGGAGCTCAAGGGGGCACGCGCGACCCGACGCATATCCCTTCCCAGTCGCTACCTGGTACTGGTCGCCGATGGTCGGGAGAAAGTCGGTGTGTCACGCAAGATCGAGGACGAGGCCGAGCGCCAACGTCTTCGCGACCTGGCTCACAAGGTTAGGCCCAAAGGCTTCAGCATTATCGTCCGTACGCGCGCCCAAGGCGCCAGCCTGACCGAGTTCGAGGATGACATCAAGTTCCTGAACAAGATCTGGCGCTCGATCCAGAACCGCCAAACGCACACCAAGGCCCCGGCCCTGATCTACGAAGATACCAGCCTCGTCTATGGCGTGTTCCGCGACATCTTCGATGCCGAGATCAACTCCTTCGTGGTCAACGATAAGGTCGCCTATGACCGCATCCTCAACCTCTGTGACAACGTCGCCCCGCACCTGCGCAAGAAGGTGGAACTGTACCGAGGCGATGACCCGATTACGGTGCACTACGGGATCCACCAGGAGATCGAGCGGGCGCTGCGGCCCAAGGTCTGGCTGCCTCACGGCGGCCACATCGTCATCGAGCAGACCGAGGCGCTGACCACTATAGATGTCAACACCGGCAAATTCGTCGCCGCGAAAAGCCTGGAGGACACCGTGCTGCGGACCAACCTGGAGGCGGCTGAGGAGATCGCCAGGCAACTGCGCCTCCGCGACATCGGCGGTATCATCGTCATTGACTTCATTGACATGGACAACACCCGCCATCGCCGCAAGGTCTCCAAGGCGCTGCGTGAGGCCTTCAGTGATGACCGCATGAAGACCCGGATCCTCCACATCACCCGCCTGGGCCTTGTCGAAATGACCCGCAAGCGCACCAGCCGCAGCCTGACTCGCCAGATGCAAGTGCCTTGTCCCTGCTGCGAGGGCCGGGGGCGGATTCTGTCGGCTGAAACGGTGGCCACCCGCATCCAGGACGAACTCCGCGCCGCGCGACCCCACAACAACCATGAGGCCTATCTGATCTGGGCCGACCCGGCCGTGGTGCTCACGCTGATTGGGCCTCATGGCGAGTACCTTGAGCAACTGGAGGAAGCGGCCGGAGCCAAGCTCTACGTCCGCAGCACCGAGAACATCCACCCCGAGCGCTACGAGATCACCGGCGGCTCCGACGGCCAGTTCCGTAAGCAGCACCTGCCGCATGAGGTCGGCCAGGTGCTCACGATCCATCCCGATGAGGTGATCTCAGTACCCGCAATGGGCCTGGTGGCGGCGGTTAACGGCTACCCGATTGACATTCCGGAAGCCTCGCCCAAGGTCGAGCAGGATTTCAAGGTGCGATTGACTAAGGTGGACAGGTCCTACGCCAGCGCCACGCCGGTAGCCTAGCCGAGCGCAGACAGATTCCCCGCATCACTTTTCCCGTGGAGAATGAGTCGTGTGACCCTGTGCAGACGTATTCGCCACTACTTGGCGCCTCTGCGATTGACCTACACAAGTCCCTAGCGCAATGAGCATGACCGCGCCGGCTAGCAACACGCCTAGAGCGAACTGAAAGCGTCGTGGCCTGCACTGACAGGTCATCGCTGCACAGCGGCGAAATCAATGGTGAGCGGAACATCGCTACGCACTAGGAGAAACCATGATGCCAAGACTGAGCCGCGATCTTATGATACTGGCGGTGTTGACCAGCACCGTCTTGCTTGCGGGGCCGGCTTGCGCGCAGGAGCTTCTGACCAACCCCGGCTTCGAGGAGATTGCTGACAATGGTATCCCCACAGCCTGGGCCCAAAATGCCGGCGGCGCCCCCGAGTCAATTCTGCAGGTCGTGGAGCAGGCCCATTCCGGCCGGCGGGCGGTGCGATTGATTGATAGCGGTCCCCAGGAGCGGGACAGCAAGTACAGCATCGGCGTAATTCAGACCGTCGCCGCCGAGGGTGGCAGCTTCTACCGCGGCTCGGTCTGGGTCAAGGCTCTGGCCCGCAACCATGACGGCGCCCTCAACATCCAGATGCGCTTCCTGCCCAGCGGCACGCTCAAGCAGGTCCAACTCGCCCCTCCAATCGGCGGCGATTGGCAGCAGGGCAGCGTCACAGCCGAGGCCCCGGAGGGCACCACCCAGATCCGCATGTACGTTTACACCATGCACTACTGGACCAGTGACAGTCTGATTGACGACGCCTCTTTGACCAAGCTGGATATAGACACGAGCAGTATCCTCGGGCCGCTTCTGGGCAAGGGCAGCTTCGGCATCGAGAAGGTGCGGGGGCTCAACCTGCGCACTCCGATTACACTTGAGGGCAAGCCGGCGGCGACGATCCTGGTGCCCGCAGGTGAGGCATACCAGGCTCTGGGTGACAAGCTGGCGAACGCTATCGAGGCCAAATCCGGCGCCAGGCTGGCGGTCACCAGCGAGTATCAGGGCACCGTCGAGTCGCCGGAAACCATTATCGTCCTGGGCAACCTCAATAACAACCGCATGGTCGAGCGGCTCTATCTCAACAAATACCTGGAGATTGATGCGCTCAAGCCCGATCCGGGGCGGTACGTGCTGCAGACGGTCCATGAGCCGTACAACGGTCCGCTGGGCAAGAACGTGATCGTCATTGGGGCTAGCGATGACCAGGGCCTGGCCGCCGGCGTGGATGATTTCATCTCGCGGCTGGGCGAAGGTCGCGACCTGGGCCTGGATCAGCCCCTGCTTTACGTTTCCGGCAGCAAGCCGATGGGTGATGAAGCCCGCGCGAAGCTGCTGGCGCAGGACCCGACCATTGACGCCCTGAGGGTGTTCTGGGCGGCCGCCCAGCAGTACCGGGATACCGGCGACCCAGCCTGGGCCGAGCGCGCCAAACAGGTCCTGCTCTACTGCGGCCAGCGCTTCATGGAGAACCCCAACTACCGCGTGACCTGGCCGGAGGAGACCTCCTCCAACATGCTCGGGGCGATGTGGGATGTGCTAGAGGAGGCGCCGGTCTTCACCGACCAGGAGCGGCTTGAGTGTACCAATATTTTGATGATGACGCTGCATGAGTTGCCACGTCATGCTTCCGAATACGGCAACCTGGACAACAGCACCACCATCCTCTGGAACCACACCACCTTTCCGCTGATGGGCATATACTGGCTCAGTCGGTATTTTCACCGCTATTACGGCGATGTTGACGGCCAGATGGCGGCCATGCTGAAGAAGGCATCTGTCGCCTTCGAGGGCCAGGTGACTTCCTGGAAGCCGCAGGAGGATTCCCTCGGCTATTACTCGATTGTGCCGCGACACACCATCGAATACACCCTGGCCGAGAACGATTACCGCTACTTCGAGAACGGCTCGGTGCGCAAACACGCCGACTATACCATCGGCATCTGCGACAATACCGGCGATCCGGGCGGCTTCGGCGACTCCGGCTACGGACACGGCCCCTATGTGAGCAATATCAACTGGGCCCTATGGTATTACCGGGATGGCAAGTACCTGTGGTGGCTGAATAAGGTGCTGGAAAGCGGGTACGCTAACCCCTACGACCGGGGCATCGAGCCGCGGGAAGACCCCTCCATCGCCGGGGTCAAGGTCTTCGAGCTGCATCCCCAGGTGTATGAATATACCAAGGACAAGAGCTACTACGGCGGCCCGATCTCGCCACCGAATGTGCCGCTAGAGAAGACCTTCGACAAAATCAGCTTCCGCGAGGGGCTTGACGCCGATGGGGAGTACTTCCTGCTGGACGGTTACGCCCGTGGCAAGCATTTGCAGTACGACGGCAATGCCATCATCAAGTACTACGCCGATGGCGAGGACTGGCTGATTGACGGCGACTATCTGGTGCGCAACACCACCGACCACAATATGATCAGCGTCATCCGCGACGGTCGCTGCGAGACCCTCGTGCCCACTTGCACCGCACTGGAGGTAATCGGCGACCTGCCCACAGCCGGCCTGACGCAGACGAAGGTCTATGGCTACAATGGGGCCGACTGGACGCGCAGCATCTTCTGGCTGAAGGGCCAGTTCACGGTCGTGATGGATGAGCTGGAGGCGATTGAGCCGGGTAACTACACCTTTGTGGGCAATTGGAAAACCTTAGCCGAGGGCGAGCAGGAATTGGCCGAAGGCCGCATCTTCAAAACCTCGCGCACCGCCAGCGGTGGTGTCGGCAGTCGCGGTCTGATGACGGTCAGCCGGCCGGCCGAGGGTGTGGAAAGCGCGGTCAGCTTCAACGATCCGCACTCGCGGCTGGATACCGGCATCGAGCTGCCCGCCGGCCAGTACGCCATCACCACCTACGCCTCCGGCACCAGCAGCGGCTCCGACAGCCTCTATCTTAGCGTTGACGGCGCGGACCGCGTCGCCCTGCACACCCCTATCAACCGCTTCGGCCCGTCGGCCTCCAGCCCCACCAAGGACACGCCGACGCCCAATATCGAGGTCAAGGGCGATGGCCCGCACCGCTTCACCTTCACCCTGCGCGAGGGTCCCGGCGTGATGCTCGACCGCTTCACGATCCACAACTTGGAAGGCGAGATGGTCGCCGAGGTCCAGGCCGAGGACGCCCCGCCGCTGCCCGAAGGCCAGCTCAAAGAGGCCGGCAGCAGCGATTTCTATGTAAAAAATGACGGTTTTGCCGCCAATACTCTGGCCCATCGCATCAACCACGTCGGGCGCAAGATAACGTACCTGCGGCAGCGCTTCGGCGGGCAGATGGCCGCAGCGGAGAAAGCGACCCTCTGCAACATCTTCTACAACGACACCTCCGATGCGCCGAAGCACTACGATGTTCGCAGATGGGACGACGAGTCGGTGATAGTACTCAAAGACGGCCAACCATTTGCTGCATTTGGCGTTCGCGAGCAAGTAGCAGGGCCGATACTTGTGGGCAACCAGATGAGTGTGGCGATGAAGAACCGCTACTATGCAGTCGGATTGACAGCCTGCGAAGGCCTCTTTTCTGCTGACCGGCCAGTGGCGGCGGAAATCGAGATTAGCGAGGCGAAGGCCGCAATCTCTGCACCCTTTGACGCGACGGTAACCAAGCCAGACGGCAGTGCGCTCAAGCTAAATGATGGCAAAGCCACCATTGACTGCAAGCAGTGGACGGGGCTGGCTAGCTTCCACGAGGAGTTGCCCAAATTCTTTGACGAGGCGATGACGCAGGTGATGACACCGCCGGCCGCAGACGAGGAAATGGTCGCCGCGTTCCACGAGATGCAGGCCGACTGGTCAACCGCCATCGCTTTGGAGCCGGGCGAGGACCCCCAGCCGATCTTCACGATCTATCCCGTGGACCTCGATGCTGACGGCAAGCGGGAGATTATCGTACTGCGCGGCAAATGGGCCGTCTGCGTGGACGCGACAGGTAAGGTGCTGTGGCGGTTCGCTACCGGCGGCAAGAACCGTGCGGTCTGTGCTGCCGATCTCGATGGCGACGGCGTGCGTGAGGTTTTGGTCGGCTCCGATGACGAGCATATCTACGTGCTCAACGCGCAGGGCGAGGAGCTACGCAGCCATCACGCCAACTGGCCGCTGCGGGTGGGCAGAAGTTCGGTGCGCCAGCCGAAGCTGAGCAACTTGGCGGTGGGTGATTTAGAAGGCGACGGCAACCTCGACATAATCGCCGCCATGCTCAATGGTAATCTAGTGCGCTATGACACCGACTTCAACAAGCAGTGGCGCTATGACTCGATCCCCCACGGCACCCGCGAGATGGCTCTGATTGACCTGGACCGCGACGGCGTGCAGGAAATCGTCATCGCCAATAAATACGGCCACGTCGAGGCATTTAGCGCGGACGGCAAGCGCACCGGCGTCGTCTATTCCGAGCTCGGCGATGTCGAAATGGCCATCGGCAACCTAGACGAGGACGAGGACTATGAAATAGCCAACGGCTCCGCCACCGGCTGGTTCACGCTCCAGCAGTTCGATAGCGGCGAGAAGCTGTATTTCCACAACTACGGATTTGCCTGGCGTGAGGCGATCATGGGCGATGTCACCGGTGATGATTGCGATGAACTGCTGGTCGCCTCGGAGACCGGCTACATGTACGTGCTCAACGCGCAGGCGGAAGTAATCGCCCAGATTGACTTCGGGGAGGTCGTCACCGACCTGGCGCTGGTGGCCGGGGAAGGCAAGCCGCTGATCGCCGCAAGCCTGGCCAACGGCGCGGTCTATCTGCTCAATGGCAACGCCGAGCCGCTGGGCCGCTGGCAGGCCGACAGCGAAGTGGTGATGGTGGAGACGCTCCAGGCCGGCAAGGGGGTCAAGCTGCTGGCTGCCACGGACGACACGGTCACCTGCCTGGGACTGTAGGCGCTAGCGAAGAAATGACCGGCGTGATCATTGCTCAAGGAATGCCGCGATGGCCTTGGCGGCCCTGACACCCTCGGCGACCGCCTGGACCACCGTGGTGCCGCCGTTGACGATGTCCCCACCGGCGAAGACTCCGGCCCGCGAAGTCCGCAGATTTTCCTCAGACACCCTGATTAGCCCCTTCTCGGTCAGTTCGACACCCCCAGCCCATGCTGACAGGTCCGCAGCGGGACTCTGCCCCAGCGCCTCGATGACCAACTCCACCGGGATCACACGTTCCGATTCAGGCAGCAGTTGAGGCCGGCGGCGACCGCTCGCATCCGGCTCGCCCAGGATGGTGCTTACGACCTTGATTCCCACCAGCTTGCCGCTCTCGTCAGTGACGTAATCCAGCGGCTGGGTGAGAATCAGGAAATGTACGCCCTCGGCCAGAGCCTCATCGCGCTCCCTGGGCCACGCGGGCATTTCAGCGAAGGAGCGGCGGTAAATGACATAGACATCCCGAGCGCCGGCGAGCTTGGCGTTGACCGCCGCGTCCATAGCGGTGTTGCCGCCACCGAGAACGGCCACGGTCACAGGCATCAATGGCGCCGGGCCGGACTTCATATCGCGCAGGAAGCTCAGGGCATCCACGACGCCTGAGCGCGGCGGCGTGCTTCCCGGCAAGGTCAGTGGTTCGCTCAAGCCGACGCCGATGAAGACAGCCGCGAAGCCCTCGGTGAACAGATCGTCCAGCGTCAGGTGCTGGCTCATGCTCGTGCCCAAGCGCCACCGCAGGCGCTCTTGCGGGACCTGTTCGAGGATGCCCGAGATTTCAGCGATTGCGGTCTGCTGGGGCAGGCGATGGTGGGAAATGGTCTCAGTAGCGTGGCCGCCGCTCTGCTGCCCGGCGTCTATTATCGTGACCCGGTAGCCCTGCTGCAGCAGCCCCATAGCACAGGCCAGGCCGGCGGCACCGGCCCCGATGATGGCTACCGATTTGTCGGACAGGGTGTCGGGCAGCGGCAGGCTGCTGAAGCCTTGAGTACGAGCGCGCTCGGAGACGTAACGCTGTAGCAGTCTAATCGGCACCGGCCCGTCGCCGATCCATTGCTGCACGCACTGGCCCTCGCACTGGACCTCGGCCGGGCAGACGTTGGCGCAGATTTCCGGCAGCGGGTTGGCCTGGCGCAGGACCTGGTAGGCGCGTTGTTCGTCGCCATCGGCGATGCCGCTGACGAAAGCGGGGATGTCAACGCCTGCCGGACAGCCGAGCTGACACGTCGGAGCAACACATTCGGGGCAGACAGTCGCCAGCTCGCGCATGACCGCCGGATTGCGCATCTGGCCCTCATGGAAGATCGGGGCGTAGATTTCATGGTCTCGTACCACGCAACCGGCGCGGCCACCGTCGCGCATAATCTGTGTACACGAGGAGCAGGCGATACAGGTCTTCGTCGGCGCCAGTTCGCCGTTTTGCATCAGGTCCCTGGCGAAATCGGGGTAGGCCAGAGCCATGCGCCCAAAGCCGGCCAGCGTACACAGGCCCTGCTGCAGCATCGCCGCGGCCACATGCGGGCCGAATTGCCGCAGCCAGGTGAAGCCGGTAGCCACCATTGGCACTTCGGGCAGGGCCTCGGCCAGCTCCCGCTGCAGCTCGACCATGGTGGCAATGTTGACCAGAGGGTGCTCACCGGGCACATAGCCGCCCAGCTCGGGGGTGTCATAGGGCCGCTCAACATGCGGGTTGTAGTAGGGGTTGCCATAGGCGACGTTGACCAGGCAGACACCGGCCTGATGGAGGCGCTTGATCAGCTCGATCGGTTCACTGAGGTCCGGCTCCATCGAGCCGTCGGTAGCCATCCCGAAGCCGTAGGGGTACGGCTGGGCGTCATAGACGTTGAGCCTGGTCACGACCGCGATTTCGGGGACTTCAGCGCGCACCCGTTTGACCACCTCCAGCAACATACGGGTGCGGTTTCCGAAGCTGCCGCCGTACTTGCTGTCGGCGCGGGTGTGGCTGCCAAGCAGCTCATTAAGCAGGTAAGCGTGGCAGGCCTTGATGTCCACGGCATCAAAGCCGGCTTGGTGAGTCAGGCGCGCGGCTGCGACGTAGTAATCCTGCAGGGCGTCGAGCTCGTCGTCACTGATGAGCGGGTAGTCGGGCCCTAAGCCATGGCGGGGATCAAGCACCGGAATACGCTGGGCGATAATCGGCTCCGGCACGCCGTGCGGCTTGCTGTAGCGGCCTGAATGGGTTAACTGGACGACGGTCACGGGCCGGTGAGCGGCACCGAACCGCTCAGCCGCGGCCTCAATGATGCTCTGGTGCAGGCGGGCGAAATCGGCGGCGGTTTCGTCATGCAGCCAAAGCTGGCGGGGATTGGCGCGAGCTTGGCGGACTACCGAGGTCGCCTCCATCCATAGCAGTCCGGCCCCGCCGCCGGCAAAACGCCGGTAGCGCCGGAAGGTGAGCTCTTCAGGCGCACCCTCATCCGAGCCGTCACAGCCCTCGACCGGATGCACCGCCAGGGCATTGGGAATGAGCAACGGGCCGGTCTGCAGCGGCTGCAACAGCGGGCTAAGGTTCTCAGTGTATGGCAGGCTCAGGCCTAATTCTTCCAGCTTGTCTTCGATCTGCTCCCACCTGCGGAAGCTGAACTGTTCGTGCTGGGAGGGCCGGCGCACCTTGATACCCAATCTTCTTTCTCCAATCTTGCACTGAGTTTGAGAGAAATGAGCGCTTGTAGGGGTATGATAGATGATGAAACTGCGTTTGGCAAAGGGAATTGCCTGGGTGCAATGAGCGGCCCCAGGTGTTACTGCGATGTCTTCAGAGACGGGTTGACGAGGGGAATACGAAGCTATATCATTCACCAACGTAAAAAACCTTAATCGCGCATATTGTGGGGGCCGGTCAATGATGACCGAACTCGGAAAGCCGGAGCAGACGATGAAGCTGACGGTGCTATACGACAATACGTCCCTGCAGCCGGAGTTGCAAGCGGACTGGGGCTTCGCCTGTGCCATAGAGCTGGCGGAGAGCAAAGTCCTGTTCGATACGGGCACCGACCCGCAGATACTATTGGACAATATGGAAAAACTCGGCTTTACGCCGCGTGATTTCGCCATCGTCGTGATATCGCACGATCACTACGACCACACCGGCGGGCTGGCAGAGGTGCTGGCAGCCAACCCGCAGGTCACTGTGGTAATCCCCAGCCGCTTCTCGCCTGACTTCAAGGCGCGCGTAGTCGGCAGCGGGGCGAAGCTGATAGAGATTGACGGCGCAGAGGAGATCGCGACCGGCCTCTACAGCTCCGGGCAGCTCGGTGACGGCATCTTCGAGCAGGGAGTGGCTATGGAAACCGCTGACGGATTGGTGGTCATCACCGGTTGCGCGCACCCGGGGGTAGTGGAGATCGTCAAACAGGTCAAAGCCGCTCTGGGGCAAGATATTGCGCTGGTGATGGGAGGGTTCCATCTGACGGCGACCCCGCTGGCCGGTGTGGACGGCATTATCAGAGAGCTAAAGAGCCTGGGCGCACAGCGCGCCGCGCCCTGTCATTGCACCGGCGATGCGGCGATAGCGAGGTTCGCGCAACGCTACGGTAATGACTTCATCAGGATCGGGGCCGGCTGGGAGCGGGAATTCACAGCGCGGCTATGAGACCGGCAGGTGTGAGGCAGCACGACCGCCGAGAGAGGACAGGACCATGATTGCATACGAGCCAAGTGAGGTGGCAGTTCTAACAATCGCGCTGGCGGCCGGCATCTTCATGCTCAGTCATCGCAAATGGCTCAGGCAGCAGCCCTTCGCCGCCACCGCGATTGCGTGGTTTGTACTGCAGTTGCAGGCATGGAGCTTCACGGTGCTGGAGAGCTTCTTTTATCCCGATCTGTTCAACTTCCTGGAGCACTTTTTCTACGCCACGGCAGCGGTAGTAGCCCTGATTGCCTGTCAGAGTCTACTGAGGCACGCAAAGGCTGGCGCGCAATGAACGTTCTGATAACCAATCTAGACATCATCGGTGCGATCTGCTACCTGGGCGCCTTCCTCAGCGCAATGCGGCTGGTGGCGGTTCAGGCGTGGGAAAGATCGGCGCGGCTGCTAGCGGTAGGGGTGCTGCTGCTGGCGACATTGAATGGCGTCAATATCGCCCAATGGAGCGGCTTGTGGCAACATTCGGACACCTTCGAAGACTATATTGAGGTAACGATACCGCTGCTGTGGCTCTTTCTGATGTACACAATCGTTTATGAGCGGCTCGCCAATGAATTACAACCGTACCGCACAATGCTCGAGAACACCAGTGTCGGCATAGCGATAGTTGAGGAAGATGGGACCCTGTCGCTGGTCAACAGCGAATTGGCGCGGCTCTGCAAGCGGCCGCGTGAGGAGATCGAGGGGCGCATGAAGTTCGGCGCCCTGGTCACCGAGCAAGACGCCCAGATGATGAGCGGCTACCACGAGGCGCGGCTGCGAGGCGAGTGGGCGCCCGGCAGCTACGAGTGCACGCTGGTGGACAGCGAGGGCGAGCGGCATGACATGCTAATGACAGCGGCGGTCATACCGGGCACCAGTCGCTGTGTTGCCACGGCCCAGGACATCACCCAGAGTCGCCAGACCCAGCGGCAGTTGCAGCAACTGGCCGAAGAGCAAGAGGTACTACTGGGCCGTGTGCCGGTGATGATCTTCTGGAAAGATGCCAATGGCGACTATGTGCGGGGCAACCAAGCCTTCGCTGATTCGCTGGGCATGACGCCGGAGGAGGTCATCGGCAAGTCCACCTACGACCTGCGCGGCGAACAAGCCGCCGGTTACCTGGAGGACGATAGAGAGGTCATGGCGACGGGTGAGCCCAAGCTCGGGGTAATTCGGCCGGTACGCACGGCTAAGGGTGAAAGATGGTACGCGACCGACAAGGTGCCCTACCGCGATGCGGAGGGCAAGGTTGTCGGGGTAGTGGGCTTCACAGTGGATATCACGCCCCAACGGCAAGCGTATGAGGCGCTGGTGGCAGCCGAACAGGACGCGGTCGCACTTGCGCGCTTCCAGGAATACGTAATGCAGACGGCCAACGTGTGGATGACCATGACCGACAGTGAGGGCAATATCACTTTATGGAACCAGGAGGCCGAAAGAATCTCGGGCTATACAGCCGAGGAGGCTGTGGGGTCGGCAAAGATCTGGGAGAAGCTGTATCCGGACCCGGACTACCGAGCCGGGGTTATGGGAAGAGTGCACCGAATCCTGGCGGGCGAACTGGAGCCGGTTGATGCGGAGACCCGGATCAGGTGCAAGGACGGTTCGTACAAGATAATTGCCTGGACCTCGACGCCGCTGATCAGCCCGGACGACAGCAGCGCCGGCATGATATCCATCGGCAGGGACATGACGAGCACTAGAGCGACCGAAAGGCGGCAGTCAACCGGTCTGGGCGCGCTGAAAGCGCTCAACGAGAGCTCGGATAGTCACGCGATGATCCGCACCATCCTGCAGGCAATCAAGCAGTTGACGGACTGTGACGCGGTCGCTATCCGCCTGCGCGAGGGTGATGATTATCCGTATGTGGAAGCGGAGGGCGTAAGTACCGAAAAACTGCAGCGCCATAGTCACCTGCTGGTGCCCGGCGCGAACGGGGCGCAACCACAAGGCAACAATGGCAAGCTATCGCTGCGGGCGCCTTACGAGGGTCTGGTACGAGGCCGTTTTGACCCCGCTCTGGAATGGTACACGGCGGCCGGCAGCTTCTGGACTAATGACCTTGCGGCCCTGGGCGAGCGCGACAAGAGTGAAGATTTCAGGGAACTGAGGCACAGCTCGTGTGTGGCTGCCAACAGCACCTCGGTCGCAATAATCCCGCTGCGCTCGGCGGGTAGTATCGTGGGCCTGCTGGAACTGGGCGACCGGCGTGCCGGCTGCTTCGACGCGGAGTTGGTGAGCTACCTAGAAGAGCTGGGTTCGAGCGTGGGAGTGGCGGTGCAGCGGCAGATGTCGCAGGAGGCACTGCGGCGGGAACGCAACTTCTCACACAGCGTGGTACAGAACGCTCAAGCCCTGATAGTGGGGCTCGACCGGCATGGGAATATCACCCTGTTCAACAATATCGCCGAGCAGGTGACCGGATACACCGCGGAACAAGTGGTAGGCCGCAAGCCGTGGCAGGTCATGGTTGCTGAACAAGATGCCGAGGCGACAGCCAGGCCGTTCCAGGCTATCCTGTCCGGAGATTTCCCAAAGACCTTCGAGCGCAGATGGATATGTAAGGACGGCCAGGAGCGCTTGATTACATGGCGGGCCACCGGCCTGGTTGATGCTCGCGGCGAAGTGTGGCAGGTGATAGCGATAGGGCTGGATATAACCGAGCACCGTCAGCTCGAAACCCGCTTGCGCCACAGCCAGCGGATGGAAGCGATTGCTACGCTGGCCGGCGGCATCGCTCATGACTTCAACAATATGCTGCACGCGGTGCTTTCCAACATCGAGCTGATGCGGATGCTGGGGGAGCTGAACGCGGAACAGGACCGGAAGGCCTCGGCAATCGAAGAAACGGTCAGACAAGCGGCTGGGATTATCAAGCAGTTGACCGCTCTAGCTGCGCCCGAACGACACGAGAAGGGTAGCGTGGACCTCAATAGGTGTGTGGGCAACGTCCTGGCTATGCTGGAAGGCGCCCGCAACCAGCACACTACAGTAGTGCAGGAACTGCAACCCGATCTGCCGCTAGTGACGGGGGACGCGGTTCAGCTCGAACAGGTGGTCATGAACCTGTGCATCAACGCCTTGCAGGCCTTGAGCGAAGGCGGCCAACTGCAGGTCACGACCAGGCTGGCGCAGGCGACGGAGGCCCTGACAAGCAACGATGGGGCCTCACGCTCAGTCAAGCGCTATATCAGGCTGGAGGTAAAAGACAACGGAGTAGGAATGGACTTTGAGACCGTGCAGCAGATCTTTGACCCGTTCTTCAGCACGCGTGGCGATGAGGGCGGAACCGGTCTGGGGCTGGCGGTGGTGTATGGCATCGTCCAGGCGCACGGCGGGACTATCAGGGTGGAGACGGAGCCGGGCCAGGGCAGCACCTTCACGGTTCATCTACCGGTCGCCACAGACCAAGTGCCGGTGTCGAAGCCGCCTGAGAAGAGACTGGCAACGGGGTCGGAGACGATAATGCTGGTGGATGACAATGAGGCGGTGCTCCATAACCTCACGCAACTTCTCACCAGCCTCGGTTACACCACCATCGAGGCCAGCAGCGGGCCCGAGGCGATCGAGAGATACCAACAGGAAACCAATATTGATCTGGTCGTGCTCGACATCAGTATGCCGAAGATGAGCGGCATTGAAACCTTCGCCAAGATACGGCAGAGCGCGCCGGAGGCCAAGGGGCTGTTGATGACAGGCTTTGTGGCCGAGGATACCGACCTCGAGGAACTGCCGGAGGGCATCATGGG
Organism: uncultured Armatimonadia bacterium; assembly: GCA_964390495.1. Lineage (GTDB taxonomy): Bacteria > Armatimonadota > Zipacnadia > Zipacnadales > UBA11051 > UBA11051. The sequence continues at coordinate 127,954 of CAYMIN010000005.1, read as the reverse complement.
CGTGCTGCGCAAGCCGTTTACACTGCAACAATTGATGCGGGACTTGCGCACCGCGCTAGCGGGCCAGATGCTCGAAGAAACCCCGGACTGATCTGACTGCGCCATCAACCAATCAGCGCTGCAGAGCAGGCGATGAGTGATTGCCGGCTCTGTTGGTGTTTCATCCCAAGGACTTCCATCGGTTTGCGGCGAATCTGCCACCATCCACACAGTCGCAACAACACGGCTTGACTGCCAGGGGGCTTAAGACATGTCGCAAACAGCCAAGCTAGCCATGGTGCTGTGCCTCGCATTGATTGTGCCGGCGATGCCGGCGGCGAACGCTGATCTGGCCTCCCCCGCACAACCGACACCACGGACCTTGCTGCTGGACCGGTTTGATGAGCCGTTCACGCCGGACGGTGCGCTGATGACCTCGCCGGTGGTAATCAAGGCCGCCGCCGGTCTGACCGGTGGTCGGCCGATGGCGGGCGGCGAGTTCAGAGAAGGCAAATTCGGCAAGGCCTTCCGGTTCCATGATGTCATGAGGATGGTCTATCCGGCGGAGGGGAATGTCAATCCGTCGGCCGGGGCGGTGGAGTTCTGGGTGGCGTACAACTTCGACCCGCAAGCCAAGCCGCCGCTGCCCGGTAAGAATGTCAGCAACCAAGTCTTCTTCACCATCTTCGGGCCCGGCCACAGCTCGGTGTGCATCTATTCGGTGCTGAAGAGCATCTGCGTGACCGTACGCAATCCCTCGCGGCAGATAGTGCTGTATCAGGCCTTCGGGGCGCCGTGGAAGCAAGATGAATGGCACCACGTGGGGCTGCGCTGGGGCCGCAACCTGGAGTTGTGGTGCGACGGCGAGAAACAGGCCTCCAAGCCGTGGAACGGTCTTTTCGGGCCGATCCGGACGGCCGGAGCGGACTTACACATGCAGCTTGGTACCTGGATCGGCTACAGCACCCTCGCCTCCGAATTCGCCATTGACGATCTGCACATACTCGGCCCGGGCGGCGAACAGGTACCTGACCACCCGAGGCTCACCGTGCCGTTCATCACTAAGCCCCCCGTCATTGATGGTAAGCTCAGCGCAGGTGAATGGGACCAGGCGGCTACCACCACCGGCTTCGTCGGCCTCAATGACCCCTGCCTGGTTGACGACCAGACAGTTGCCCATGTCGGGTTCGATGAGGCTAAGCTCTACCTGGCCCTGGAGCTCACCGACCCGCAGAAGCGCCCGGTGGTCGGGAGCCTGGCGCAGCGCGATGCGGCGGTCTATACCGAGGACGCTTTCGACATATTCTTGAGGCCGGAAGCGGATCAATACCCTTACTACATGCTGGCGGCCAATGCCATCGGAACCCGGTTCGACATCCTGTGCCGGGAGCCGACTCGCGACGACCGCATGGACCCGGGCTTCAATCCGGACTGGCAAGTCAAAACCTCGGTGCGCGAAGCGGGCGGCTGGCTGGCCGAGGTCGCTATACCTTTTGCCGAGCTCGAGGGCCGCGCAGCGCCCCGGGACGGTGAAGTCTGGCGCGCCAATATCTGTCGAGACGCTGAGGCAGCCAACCTCAACCGGCTTTCATCGTGGTCCTACATGGACGGTAATTTCCACCGTGTGGCCAACTTCGGCGAGTTCATCTTCCGCCGCGAGGAACGTGCCGTCAGCCTTTCGCAGCTCGGCGGCTTCGCCACAGGTGACCTAGCCGGGCGCGTGGACTTGCTGGGTGTGAACTTTGCGCCGATAGTCAGCATCAGCCACCGGCTGCTTGATGGAAACGCCAAGCCGGTGATTGACGAAACCGTCAAGCTGATGGACTTTAAGTCAGTGATGCTGGACCCGCCGCCGCTGACTGCCGGGGCCTATGAGCTGACGCTGAGTGCGGCATCGGAGAATGGCCGCGAGCTTTACTACCAGCGGCTGCCGTTCCGGGTCGAGAAGGCCTTCGATGTCCGCGCCGAGGTCTACCCGTACGAGGGCAAGCTGTGGGTGAAGTTCGATGTCAGCGGATTGCCGGAAGAAGCCGAGGGCGTCACGGCCAAAGCAAGTCTGGAACGGGACGGCAAGGTCTTCGGCACTTGCCAGGTTGCCGAATTCGACCGGGGCCGCGGCCAGGCATCGGTTGATATAGGGCAACTGCCGGTGGGAAGCTATGTCGTGCAGGCGGAGGCAGTGGACGCGGACGGCAAGCCGTTGGCCGCTGCCCACACGGAGGTCACGCAATATGAGAAGCCGCCGTTCTGGCGCTCCACGGCGGGCTTGAATAACACGGTGCCGGAGCCGTGGAGCCCGGTTGCGGCCAAAGCGGACGGCTGCATTGAGGTATGGGGCCGACAGTATCAGTGCAACGCGGGTGTATTGCCCCAGCAGGTTACCAGCCAGGGCCAGCCGCTTCTGCGCGGCCCGGTGGCCCTGATGATTACCAGCGGCCGGCAGACGGTGGACTTGGGCGCATCCGGTGCCAAGACCGTGACCTCGCCTAACGACCGGGCGGTGCGCAAGGCCGAACTGACAATCGGCGACATCCAGGCCGAGTGCACCACGACCACCGAGTTCGATGGGATGATGCGCTGCGATCTGACGCTGACACCGGCGCATGAGACCAAGATTGACAAGCTGGTGGTGCGGATACCGCTGCGTAAGCAACTCGCGACCTTCATGCTGCCCTCCACCGGCCGCAACGCCAGCCCGATGGAGGTGCCCGACGAGCCGTGGCAAGCCGGCTTCCACCCCTGTATCTGGCTCGGTAATGATTACATGGGCCTGTGCTGGTTTTGCGAAAGCGACCAGTACTGGCAGCCCCGCGACCAGCAGATGTTGACCGTCGAGCCGGGTGCTGAGGAGGTGGTGCTGTCGGCCAATATCATCCGGCAGCCGCGCGCCCTGGACAGCCCCATCACCTTGACCTTCGGCCTCCAGGCGACACCGGTCAAAACGATACCGCCGCACAATCCGTTCGCCTACAAGTTCGGCGGCGTTCCTGGCGGCTTCCAGATGAATAAGCAGCCCGACGGGCCGCTAGTCAATTACCGCGAACATCTCGACTACCCGGTAGCCGGCAATCTTGACTACCGCCAAGGGACGCTGGAGTTCTTCATGGCACCGGCCTGGAGACCGGGCGGGGCTGTGCGCGACGTAGTTGCCCTGCCGGGTGGGTTCTCGCTGAAATACGTTTGGGCCTCGAAGCACTATATGGACCTCACTGACGCGCAGGGCAAGACGGTTCGGGCCGATGATCTGTCACTCGAGCTGGACAAGTTCATCCATGTGGCGATTACGTGGGCCGATAAGGTGAAGCTGTACGTTGATGGCAAGCGGGTAGGGGAGCTGGAAGGGAAACTGGCCTGGGCGGAGGGGATGGAGGAGACGCAAGAGCCGCCGGTGTTGATCTTCGGGGCAGTCAACCAATGGCGTGGTTACACGAATATCGCAGTTGACGAAATCCGGATTTCCGACCGGGTGCGCTATAGCGGCGACGGCTTCTCCGTCCCTGCCGAGCCCCTGAACGCCGACGCTGGCACGTTGCTGCTGGACCATCTCGATGACGAGTTCCGCCCCGATGGTGAGGACGCGGAGACGAGAGCGGAGGTAATCTCCGGGGCCTCCTATGAGCTTGGCGGCGTGCCCAGCATCGGCAGCAGCTTCGTTGCCGGCAGGTTCGGCAAGGCGGTCTCTCTGATTTGCCCGTCCAGATCCCAGCGCGAGGTCGTCGCGGAGCACGGGGTCGGCTATACCTCATTGTGGCACTGGAGCGAACCGGAGCCGGGCAAGGTACTGCGCGGCTGGCCGCCGCGACTGTTCGTAACGCCGCTGCAGCCAAATCTGAAGGAACAGGTGGCCTGGCTCCACAGCTATGGCATACTGGCGGTCCCCTATGTCGGCTACAAGGCGCTGGGCGCGCCGGGGGGATGGAGCGAGCAGTTCGGGGCGGAATGGCGACGCGAGCCGGTCTCCACCCAACCGTCCGAGCCGCCCGAAGGCCACTACTTTTTGAATGTCTGTGCCAAGAGCGCCTACGCCGACTATATCGCCGCCGGCACCGAATGGCTGATGGACGAATACGACGTGGACGGCATCTATACCGACGGCGACCCGCATGTGCAGCCCTGCGCGAACCGCCATCACGGTTGCGGATACTATGACGACGAGGGCATCCTCAGACCGACCTGGCCGATATTCGCGACCAGGGACTATCTCAAGCGCGTATATAAAATCATTCATGCCAAGAAGCCGGGCAAGGGCTTCCTGGTCAATCATGTCTCCGGCGGTCTGACCATCCCGACGCTGGCCTTCACGGATGTGCACTACACCGGCGAGCACGAGTATTACGAGGACCTGACGACTTTCCGGGTGCGCTGGCAGGGCCGCAACTGGGGCGTCTGGACGATCATGCTGGGCTCCAGCAGCCATATCTACACCTCGTTACACACCACATACTCGCTGCTGCACGGGGTGGCGGTGTGGGTGCAAGGCCCGACCGGTCGCAATGACATGCAGCGCAAATTCGCTAATCTCTGGCATTTGTACGATGACTTCGACGTCCAAGAGGCCACCTGGCTGCCGTACTACGAGGCCGAAAAGGGGATGGTCGTGCCGGATGGCGAAGATGTCAAGGTCAGCGCCTATTTGCATAACGGGAAGCGCGCGCTACTGGTCATCGGCAACCTCTCCGATAAGCCGCTGATGACCCGGATGCGGCTGAGCCTGGCGGAGATGGGGCTGGCGGACAGGGAGGTCCAGGCGCGGAATGCCCTGAGCGGCCGCCCGCTGAGCCTCGACAACGGAGTGCTGAGCGCCAGAGTCAGGCCCAAGAGCTTCGTGCTGGCGCTGGTGCAGTAGCTACCACTTGCCGGCGCAAGTCGCTACGTCTCCATTTCACTATTAGCCCTTCACGTGCGTGTTACTATCTGATATAATGTTACTCACGCTTTGAGCATGGCAACGGGACTAAAGGGGGCTGTTACTTGCACTGAGCTCAAGGGCAGCGGCAGCAGGTAGGCCGGCCGCTGCAGGTAACAGGTAGGTCCAATCATTTCCAAATACTGCCGGTAACACGGCGGACAATGGAGTATGCGCTATGATCGTACTTAGAGGCTTATGGTCATTATTCGTGGCAACAGTGACTTTGGTTGGAGTACTTGTGGCTCACCAAGGAGGCCGGGCGCTGGTCCGCATTCTGGACCTGAAGACGACCGGCGAGGAGGGCTTCAGCGAGGCCACTATGTTCATACTCGGCCTCAACCTGGTCGGTGGCTTGCTCGGTTTCCTATTCGGCTTGTTCGCCTTCCGCAAGCTGGTGTTCTACATCCAGCGGCTGGAGCGGGTGTCGCTGCTGGACAAAGCCGCGGCGGCGCTAGGTGTGGTACTTGGTCTGGCCGTTGCGCTGTTGGCGACGGCTCCGTTGGGCAATGATGGCCTGGCGATTCCGCTGCGGATACTGGCCAGCGTAATCGGCGTGATACTTGGCGTCGGCTTCACAATGAGCGCCAAGCGCCAGGTGATATTCCTATTCCCCAGCTTAGCCACGACCACGCCCGATGAGCAGACTATGGCTACGGTGCAGGCGAAGATGCTGGATACCAACATCATCATAGACGGGCGGATTTCAGACATTGTGGCTACCGGCTTCTTGGACGGGCCGATCCTGATTCCCCAATTCATTCTCCAGGAACTGCGCCACATCGCCGATTCTTCGGACGAGCTCAAGCGGGCGCGCGGGCGTCGCGGCCTCGAGGTGCTGAATCAGTTGAAGAACCTCGACTCGTCAGATGTGCGGGTCTATGATGAGTATCCGGCTGAGGAGGAGCATATCGAGGTTGATGCGCGGCTGGTCAAGATCGCCAAAATGAAGGGGGCCGCGATAGTCACCAACGACTATTCGGTCAACGAAATGGCCAAGCTCCAGGCCGTAACGGTGCTGAATGTCAATGAGCTGGCCTCGGCCCTCAAGCCGGTGTACCTGCCCGGCGAGGATACCACGGTCACGATCGTGAAGGAGGGCAAGGAGCCCGGTCAAGGAGTGGCTTATCTCGAGGACGGGACGATGGTGGTGGTTGAGGAGGCCAAGAATCTGGTCGGGGAAAGCGTACTGGTGCGGGTAACCAGCTCGCTGCAAACCGCGGCGGGGAAAATGATATTCGCCGATCTCGTGCGTGACTCGAGCAAGGGCAGGTCGTGAAAGCGACAGTATCCGCGCTGATAGTGGCGGCGGGGACGGGAGAAAGGTTCGGCGGCTCGCTGCCGAAGGTCTATGCGGACCTCTGCGGGGAGCCGATGCTGGTCTGGTCGCTGTGGGCCTACGACAGCCTGCCAGAGGTCACTGACCTGGTTCTGGTGGTCAGGTCCGAGCATGTGGCAAGGGCGACCGACATCTGCCGACGCCAGGAGCTTGCCACGCCCTGGGAGGTAGTGGTCGGCGGCCAGCGGCGGCAGGATTCGGTGCGCGCCGGCCTGCAGGCGATGGCCCAGCAGCCGCCGGATATTGTCTGCATTCACGACGGCGCACGTCCCCTGGTTACGCCCCGAATTATCACCGAGAGCATCAAGCGCTGCCGGCAATATGGAGCCGCGGTCGCCGCAGTGCCACTGGCCGATACCGTCAAGTCGTTCTCCGAGGACGGGGTGGTGCTTGAGACCTTAGACCGCTCGCAGTTGCGCGCCATCCAGACCCCCCAGACCTTTTCCTATCAGCTCATCGTCGCCGCCCATGAGCAGGCCGAACGACAGGGTCTCGACGCTACCGACGATGCTGCGGTAGTGGAGGCCTACGGCCACGCAGTGGTCGCCTCGCCGGGCTCCAAGCAGAATATGAAGGTGACTGAGCCTGATGATCTGCCCTATGCCGAGTGGCTGCTGCGGCGGCGGCTGGGCCTGCCGGCCGCGCCGGCGGTGCGCGTCGGCCATGGCTATGACCTGCACCGGCTAGTCGCGGGCCGACGCCTCGTGCTCTGTGGCATCGAGCTGGACTTCGACCGCGGCCTGCTCGGACATTCCGACGGTGACGTGGCCCTGCACGCGGTGGCAGACGCAATCCTGGGAGCCGCCGCCCTCGGCGACATCGGCCAGCACTTCCCCGACACCGACCTCCAATATCAAGACGCCGACAGCGCGGTGCTGCTGAGCGAAGTCGTCAGGATGGCCGCCGAGGCCGGCTGGGCCATCGGCAATGTTGATGTCACAGTAATCGCGCAGGAGCCGAGAATCGCGCCCCACCGCGAGCAGATGGTCCGGTCGCTGGCCGACATACTGGGTGTGCCGACAACGTCCGTCAACGTCAAGGCGACCACAGACGAAGGCCTCGGCCCGACCAGCGAGGGAAACGCCATCGCCTGCCACGCGGTAGCAGCTCTGGTGGCCGAGGGGTCTTAGCTCAGGCGACCGTCTCGAATACGCGGATGCGCGATGCCGCGTCGGTTGCGACAAACACTAAACGGAGGACGCAGATGAGTAAGTTAGCTTTGTACGGTGGTAAGCCGGTACGCACGGAAGGCCCGAACTCGAAATGGCCCGCCTGGGACGATCGGGAGAAGGAAGCGCTGTGCCGGGTGATTGACAGCGGCACCGGGCAGTACGGCATCGGCGAAGAGGGCCTGAAGCTGGAGGAGGAACTGGCCGAATGGATGGGCTGCAAGTACGCCTTGTGCACCATCAACGGCACCGAGACGATGGCGATTGCCCTGAAGGCCGCCGGTGTCGGTCCAGGTGACGAGGTCATCATGCCGCCGATGACCTTCATAGCCTGTCCGCTTTCAGTCCTGCTGGCGCAGGCGATACCGGTGTTTGCCGACATCACCCAACATAACCTGGCCCTCGATCCCGTTCAGGTCGAAGCCAATATCAACGACAATACCAAGGCGATCATGGCGGTGAGCCTGTACGGCGTGCCCTGTGATGTGGATGCGATGGTCGAGCTCGCGGACAAGTACGATCTCCTGCTGCTGGAGGACGTGGCGCAGGCCCAAGGCTCGGAATGGCGCGGTAAGAAGCTGGGAACCATCGGTGATGTCGGCTCGCTGAGCTTCCACGGGGCCAAGACGATGACCTCCGGCGACGGCGGTGCCATCCTCACCGATGACAAGGAGCTCCGCGACCTCTGCCAGTCCTACCGCCAATTCGGCAGCACCTTCGAGGGCTGCGAGCACGACTACGCCGTCACCGGCTCCAACTACCGGATGGCTGAATTCGTCGCCGCAGTCTGCCGCGTGCAACTGACCAAGGTCCATGACCTAATCGCCAAGCGCAACGCAAGTGCCCGGATACTCGACGAGCTGCTGGCCGACGTGCCGATGGTCAAGCCCCTGCAGTTTCCCGAGCAGGTGACAGCCCGCAGCTACCTGGCCTACGTGATGCACTACGACCAGGAGGCGGCCGGAGGCATCCACCGTAACGTCTTCGCCAAGGCGGTGCGCGCCGAGGGTACGGGCCTGGGCTTCGGATACGCCGAACTGCTCACTCAAATGCCGCTGCTGGCCGGTCCTCTGCGCGAGCGCGATAAGGCCCGCTTCTACGGACGCAAGATTGACTACGCCAGCCAGGAGTTCCCGCAGGCGCGCGACCTGATTGATAATGTCATCATCAGCGTCCACCAGAGCTGGCTGCTCAGCGACGAGCAGGCCGTCCGCGACATCGGCACAGCGATTCAGAAAGTCGCCGAGAACATCGAGGAGTTGAAGGACGAAACGCCGGACTGAACGACACCCATATAGCCACGACCTCGGGCTGGAAGCTGAGAATGCGTGCGCATTCTCACCTGCCCTTCGACAAGCTCAGGGCAGGCCGAGCTACGCGTCTTGTGA
>CAYMIN010000005.1:108673-119073 GCA_964390495.1 uncultured Armatimonadia bacterium | reverse complement strand
CATTCTCACCTGCCCTTCGACAAGCTCAGGGCAGGCCGAGCTACGCGTCTTGTGAGTTGTTCGGGCTAGGTGCGATTTCGGCGGACAGGTTCAAACGCCAAGCGGGAGAGTTGCGGCATGATGAGGCTTGAGGTCGTCACTTGCCTGCTGCTGTGCGCGGGAGGTCTGAGCATGAGGCATGCGTGGGGCGCTGAGTGGCAGGCGCAGACCCACGGCGAGGGCTTCACCACAGCTCGCGGTGAGATGCTGCTGCCGACAGAGGGCATGGTGGGCGAAACGCTGGAGCTGAGCTTCCCCCGCCAGACCTGGTCCGAGCCCGGCTGGTTCGCCGAATGGACGACCATCGTCGAGTTCCCGGAAGCCCCCTGCCGGCTTGTGCTGTACTGCGGCGACGACTTCTCCGGACCGACAGCCGGCTACCACTTCGTGCAAGTCCTGCTGGACGGCGAAGTCTGCTGGGAGCAGGACGTGGCCGGTGCTGCGATGGTGCAGCGCGCCGAAGTTGTCATGCCCGCCGGCCAGGGCCAGCGCCAACTCTCCGTGCGCCTGTATGACAAGCGGGCCGTGTCCAACTTCGCGGTTACCGTCAAAATCGGCGGCCTCAAGTTGATATGCAATGGGCACGAGCAAGTACTGCTGCCGCTCAATCCCCTGGGGCATAGTTACCGTGAGTACCCGCCGGAACTGCCACTACCGGCCGGAGAAGTGCGCGGCCAGTGGACCCAGGCGGCCAGCATCGTCCAGCCCTGGGGCCGTACCCAGACCCTCGCGATTGAGGCAGCCCCACAGTGGGCGCCCCGCTTCGCCAACGACTTCGGCTTTGATGCGATCATCATGCTGCCGCCGGATGCGCACAATGCTATCACGGTGGGCGAGGCCAGAATGCAGGAGGGCATCAGCGATGAGCAATTCGCCGGCGCCCTTGCAGCCTACCGCGCGGCGGGCATGAAGTTCATCATGTACAGCTCCGTGATGCACTGCGGGCACGCCCCGACGTGGCAGTTCGGTCAGGTATTCAAGGAGCATCCGGAGTGGTCAATGCGGGATGCCGAGGGTGGCGTCATCAAGACCTATGGCAACCCGTGGCTGTGCCCTTCGAGCGGGGCGCTGGAGTACACGCTCCAGTACACTGCTGATTTGGCCCGCAAGTTCCACGCCGATGCCGTGATGCTGGACAATAATGAATTCATGCTCAGCGAGGCCAGCAAGCCAACCTGCTACTGCGAAAGCTGCCAGCGGCAATTCAAGGAGTATGTCCTGAAGCGGTTCACTCCGGAGCAGCTAGGCGAAATCCTGGGACTGACGGCGGCGCAAATCACGATACCGGAAAATGAGCATGAGCCGCTGTGGGGGCTATGGCTGGCCTGGCGCAAGCGCGTCTGGGCACAGGTTATGGAGGCACACCGTGCCGAGTTGCGCCGGAGCAATCCCGATATGGTGGTACTGGCCAATACGCAGTACCTGTACGGAAGCTGGCTTCTCGCCATTGACCGCCAGTACGAGCATGAGGACGCAGTCCTGGCGGAGTCGCGGAACCTGGACGGGGCCGGGATGGCGGCGAAGATGACGCTGGGACGAGCCCTGGCCCAGGGCAGGCCGCTGTGGAACTACATCGGCACCTTCGAGGAGAAGGATTTCCAGAAGCTGAAGCCGCCCGACCGAATCCGGAGCATTTGTGCCGCCACTGTCGGCGCAGGCGCTAACCCCTGGATCGTCTTCTATGGATTTACGGGCGAGGCGAACCAGCCGTCCAAAGCGGTGCTGACGGAGTACATGGCGTTCTGGAGCGAGCATGCGGAATTGCTGGGCGGCGCTAAGGATGCGGCCGAGGTTGGGCTGCTGTTTTCGCCGGAGACGCGCGATCTCTACGGCAGACTGATGCCGCAGCGGTGGTTGCAGGAGCTTCTCGGCAAAGGCGTGGCGGTGCGCGGGCTGTGGGAGCCGCGCGGCTGTCCGGATGAGGACCTGGAGGGGCTGTCGGTGATCTGCGCGCCGGCGATGTGTCTGCGGCAAGCCAGCGCCGAGAAACTGGCAAGCTGGGTGCGCGCAGGCGGCCGACTGCTGATCAGTCCCAGTACCGGCTGGGCGGACGAGTACGGACGCTGGCGTAGCCGGAGCGCCCTGGCGGCCGCCCTGGGGGAAAACGTGAGTGCGCCCGGCCAGCACGTCACCGGACGCGGGACCGTGCTGTGCCGCGAAGACGAGCGGCAGTTCCCTGAGGACGTGCTGAAGCTGGTAGCGCCGCAGGTCGCGGGCCAGAGCGGTATCGGGGCCTTCCGTAGGCTCAGCAGTGACGGCCGCTCGGCGCTTGCCCTAGTCGGCTTCGAGGGCCCGATCGGAAAGGTGACAGCGTCTGTACCAGGGGCAAGCAGACAGGTACAGCTTTACGTCCCGGGGCATCAGGCGCACAGCATCGCCGTCGAGGGCGAAGCCGGCCAGGAGCGGGTCAGCTTCACCGCTGACGAGGTCTTGGCCGTGGTTGTTTGGTAGCTTGTCAAGCGCTGCCAGGTACTTACTGCGGTCATGGAATGGAAAAGGGACGCCGGCATCGGCGTCCCTCTTCGTGTATATCAACCTGCATCTGGCCCAGACGTTCGGGCCAATCAGGGTCTAGTACATGTCGCCGCCGGGCGGCATTCCACCGGGAGGTCCGGCCGGCGCTTCCCGTGGAATCTCGGCCACCAGCGCCTCGGTCGTGAGCACCAGAGCGCCAATACTGGCGGCATTCTCCAGCGCCGCGCGAACCACCTTGGCCGGATCGGTGACACCGGCGGTCACCAGGTCCTCGAAACGTTCGGTGGCGGCGTTGAAGCCGTACTTGTGGGACTTGTAGCCGAGTATCTTCTCGGCGACCACGCCGCCCTCGTAGCCGGCATTGACTGCGATCTGCCGGGTGGGGGCGCGCAAGGCCTGCCTGACGATGCGGATACCAGCAGCCACATCGCCTTCAGCCTCGAGGTCGTCAAGCACCGCGGCAGCCCGCAGCAGAGCAACCCCGCCGCCGGGCACGATACCTTCCTCAAGGCCGGAACGGGCGGCAGAGAGGGCATCCTCGAAGCGATGCTTGAGTTCCTTGAGTTCGGTCTCGGTGGCGGCGCCCACCTTGATGACCGCGACACCGCCGGCGAGCTTGGCAAGACGCTCTTCGAGCTTCTCGCGGTCATAGTCGGAATCGGTCTTCCCAATTTCGGCGCGGATCTGGGCGATGCGGCCGTTGATGTCGTCCTGCGAGCCGCCGCCTTGAACGATAGTGGTGTCGTCCTTGTCAATGCTCACGCGCTCGGCGGTACCGAGGTCCTCAAGTTCGACGTTTTCCATCTTGATGCCCAGGTCTTCAGAGATGAAGCTGCCGCCGGTGAGAGCTGCGATGTCCTCAAGATTGCGCTTGCGGCGATCGCCAAAACCAGGCGCTTTGACAGCGCAGCCCTGGATGGTGCCGCGTAACTTGTTGACGACCATGGTAGCCAGCGCTTCGGCCTCCACGTCCTCAGCGATGATCAACAATGGCCTGCCGGCGCTGGCAACTTTCTCGAGCACTGGCACCAGGTCAGCCGCTGAGGAGATCTTCTTCTCGTAGATGAGGATGTAGGGCTTCTCCAGCACACATTCCATGTTCTCGGCGTCTGTAACGAAGTACGGCGAGATGTAGCCCTTGTTAAACTGCATCCCCTCGACGACTTCCATCTCGGTCATGCCGACCTTGGACTCTTCGACGGTGATAACGCCGTCTTTGCCGACCGTATCCATTGCCTCGGCGATCAGTTCGCCGATGGCGGGGTCATTACCGGCAATGCCGGCCACATTGGCGATGTCATCGCGGCCCTCAAGCGGCTGAGCCATGTCCTTGATGAAATCAACGGCGGCCTGGGTAGCCATCTCGATGCCCTGCTTGATGAGCATCGGGTTGGCACCGGCGACCACATTGCGCATGCCTTGCTGAACGATGGCCTGCGCCAGCACGGTAGCAGTGGTCGTGCCGTCACCGGTATCGTCATTGGTTTTGGATGCTACCTCCTTGCAGAGCTGGGCGCCCATGTTTTCATACTCGTCTTCCAGCTCAATTTCTTTGGCGACCGTAACACCATCTTTGGTGATAGTGGGCGATCCCCAGCTCTTCTCGAGTACCACATTGCGGCCTTTGGGGCCCAGCGTCACCTTGGTAGCATCGGCGACACTGTCCACGCCCCGCAATAAAGCCTGTCTGGCCTCCTGATCGTATGCAAGTTTCTTGGGTGCCATCTAGCTAATTCTCCTTTCGGTCGAACTGCCAGCGGCTGTCGCTGCGGCCGGCAGTCGGATTTGGCTGCCGTCCGGCAGTTATTCTTTTACCGCGAGTATCGAGCTTTCGTCAATCAGAAGATACTCCTCACCCTCAACCTTCACCTGGGTGCCGCCGTATTCGGTATAGACGACGACGTCGCCCACCTTGACACTCATTTCCTGGCGTTCGCCGGCATCCAGCAGCTTGCCCGGCCCGATGGCAATGACCTTGCCCTGGCGGGGGGCTTCCTGAGCGGTTTCGGGCAGGATGATGCCGCCGGCGCTTTTCTCCTCGGCCTCCAGCGGCTGAACTAGTACCCGGTCATTAAGCGGTTGTAGCATTCACAATACACCACCTTGACAGAGATTCTACTCGTATTCCATCGCGCAAGCAAGATCGGCCTGTTGAGCGACAAAGGCCACAGACCGTTTAGCACTCTATGGGCTAGAGTGCTAAATCACGCTACGCTATTATACTGCATCAGCTCAGAAAGTCAAGTACTAGTTTGCCCCTTAGCCGCCATTCTGCGCCAACAGCGAGGCTCAGCCCAGCTTGCCGGGCAAACGGGTTTCGGCAACGCAGCGGCTTAAGAGCCCGAGAGATGTGATATACCGGAGAGCGTTACCGCGAGTACGCGAGGGTGTCCAGAAGCCAGTACCCGTCTCTGCTGACCGGCCTACTGCTAGTTATCCTGATTTCTGTGCTGAATATGGGGCCGCCGGTGACGAAGGTGTGGTACTCACCGTGCTCGCCACAGGCATCTATCTGGTTGGCCCTTAGATAGCTCAGGAAGCTCTGGTCCACGCGGCGACCCAGCCACTCTGCATCAAACCGGTCGCACCTGGCACTGATCACCGTCGCCTCAAAGCCGCTCTCTATGAACTCCACGAGGACTTCCTCCGTCTCTCTCCCCCACAGCGGCTCGATTGCCCCTATCCCCACATCTGCGCAGACTCTCTCGGTCCAGTCCTTGTGCTCCTGGAGATAGATGTCGCCGAAAACCATTCCCTCTACGCCATCAGGGATGAGGCTGCTTACCGCTTCTTTGAACTGATCTTCATATCCGTCGGGTGTGGTCTGCTTCTGCAGCAGCGGGATGCCGATTGCTTCGGCCTGCAACTGGATTAGCCTGGCTTCCGTGCCGTGAAAGCGGACTCTCTGGTAATCGTGCGAGATGAAGTTGACCAAGCAGGATATGTCGTGTCCCTGAGACAGCGCCGTAGCGCAGGCGAGGCAACTGTCCTTCCCGCCACTCCACGAGGCGATGACTTTGCTCATGAGTGCCCCCTCTTGTCGTGTGGGTGCTATTCCAGATCGTAGGCCTCATCACCTTGTGAGAGGTGGCCTAGGTACTGACTATTGGCGGAGACGTGGTAGAGCTTGGCCGTGGCTTTGGCATGGCCGTCGCAATAGCCGACATTGGCCGTCCCGTTGTGCCGGAAATGGACGTTGGGACCGGGGTCCCAAGCAGTGTGCGGGTGGCTGGGCGCACGCAGCAGGTTGTTGCCGTACACCTCGTTGGTGAACGATGACCAGATCGCGCTATCGGCCACCATGACCGTCTCGCTGGGCTTGCTGATCTCGGCCAGGGCCGCCGGTGTGGCGCCTTCGGCGGGATTGCAGCCGATGTAGCTGACATTGTAGGCATATCCGCTGTACGGACGGTCCGATGATATGCCCTTGATGGATGGGCATTGAGCTATCTGCTGGTTCTTGGTGTACGGAGTGATTAGGCCGTCACCGATGACATTACCGCTCCAGTCCACCTTGGTGTCCCAGTAGGTCTGCCAATCACCGTACACCCCCATCGGCATGGTCTCGTCATAGTCCTGCGCGTACATCATGAAGCTCAAACATATCTGCTTGACATTCGACAAGCAGCTCGTCTGCCGCGCCTTCTCGCGTGCGCGGGCAAAGACCGGAAATAGGATGGCCGCAAGGATCGCTATGATAGCGATCACGACCAACAGTTCAATCAGCGTGAAGCCGTGGTATGGGTGGCGTTTCATTAGTATCTCTCCTGTCTAGGTTTGCTGATTCTCTGGCTCGAACAAAAAATGGCCATCTCGAGATGAGATGGCCGCTTGGGGCTAAACTGCTTTGCTCACCTCCTGTGCCTCGCAGGGAGGGTGTGAATTATGTCGGCAGACGGTCTCCTGGCTTCCGGCTTGCCCTACTCGTCCGCCTTCCCGGGCTGCGACTGGCTCAGCCTAGTGGCGTGGTGGACTTTCGTATCCGGTTACAGTTGCGGGACAGCCACGGATTCGCACCGTGTTCCGGGACCCTCGGGCCCCGTGTCCGCCGACATTTACTGGTTTTGTAGGTACGCAAAAAAGAAGCGAACGCCCCTGAGGACCTCCGCTGAGTCACACTCTATCTCTTCCCCGCCCTCGGGGGACTAACCTGCCGATGCAGGGCGTGGTCTCCTGGCTTCCGGGTTATCCTACTCGCTACACCTTCCCGGGCTTTGTCTCACTCGGCCCAGTGGCCTGCAGTAGCTTTCGTACCGGTTACAGTTGCGGGGCAGCGCCGGTTTCGCACCGGCTTCCCACCGCGACAGTCACCTCGCAGGGCAACTGCCGCTTACCTCCTGCACCTTAATTGTCACCTGCTAGATTAGCAGAATGGCCGACACAAGTCAAGGCGGAGTTTTGCTGGACATCCGCCATAGCCCCGGGCTAGGCAAACGGCTCGTTGGGCTTCTCGACCGGCTCCAACTCGGCGACATCCAGCCTCGCCAACTCCTCCAGAGTCGGCACCAGCTCATCCAGAGCCTGCTGTATCAACTGCTCGCCCTTCTCGGCGCTGGCCTGCTTCGGGTCGCCGCGATAGCCGTACCCACAAGTGCTATAGACCCAGTCCGGGAAATGGTCGAGATTGGCGCGCTTTTCCAGGGGGATACGCCGCATCTCAGCGACCGGCGGATCGGTCTCGAGCCACACATGCTCGGGAGCCAGCGCCAGGTCCAGCGAGGTCTCGAAAGCCCCGCCGTGACCGGTGATCTGGCCCGGGAACAGCTCCTGAATCTTCATCCCATTCACCACGAAATAGCCGAAGCAATACAGGCCCGGGAGCTGCTTCTCGATGTCCACACACGCCACCCGCAGCATGGCGCTGTTGCCGCCGTGCCCGTTGTAGAACACCAGCTTGCGGATCCCATCGCGGGCCAGACAGTGGGCGATGTCAATCAGGTACTGAGTCAGAGTTGCCTCGCGCACGCCGTAGTTGCCGGGATAGGCCGGGTTGCGCGCGAAGCCGTGCTGGCAGACGATGGCATAGTGAATCATCGGCAGAATCAGCAGGTTCGCCTCGATCAGCGGAGCTGCCCGCCTCAACATCCCATCCGCCACCAGCGGGTCGGCACACAGCGACAGATGCGGCCCGTGCGTCTCGATTGACCCGATCGGTATCACAGCCGTGTCGCATTCCGTCAGGAACTCCTGCAAGCCCGGAGAGCTCAAGTCCTCAATAAACACCGCAGGCATGGTTATCACCTCGCGATCCCAAGTTGGTTGCTAGAAGCTGCTTCGCCACGCGAGCCGTCACTCCTCCGTAGGGCCGGGAGATTAGCCGGCCAATGGCATGCTACCCTCTGGTCGTGAGTGAATAGAGGTCCTGGTGTGTCCAGGGGGAAGTATATAGGTTGAACGTGTTGCATTGCTTCATGGAATGGTAGTGGAGAACTTAAGTGAGGTGAGAAGGATGGCCGAGAACAAGGTCCGCCTGGCTCTGATCGGCGCCGGCGGAATGGCCAATCGCGTACACTATCCGTCCCTGGCCGAGATGGATGATGTGGAGATGGTCGGACTGTGCGATCTGGTCGAGGATAAGCTCAACGAGACCGCGGACAAGTTCGAGATCGAGAAGCGCTATAGCGACTACCGGCAGATGATCGAGGAGACGGGCCCCGACGGCGTATATGTGCTGATGCCGCCGCATCACCTGTTCGACATAGTAATCCACTGCCTGCAGCAGAAGCTGCACGTGTTCATCGAGAAGCCGCCCGGCTTGATGGCCGAGCAGACGCGGCAGATGGCTCGCCTGGCCGAAGAACAGGGCTGCCTGACAATGACCGGCTTCAACCGCCGCTTCATCCCCGCCTTCCGCAAGTGCCGCGACATGGTGCGGGAGGTCGGCCTGCTGAATCAGTGTGTGGCGACCTTTTACAAGTACCACACCGCCGGCCCGTACTACAACGGTGCCATTGATGTTCTCTCCTGCGACGCGGTTCACGCCGTGGATGCGCTGCGGTTCATGGGTGGGGATGTTGTCAAGGTCGCCTCCAAGGTGCGCAGCCTGGGGATGCCGTTTGATACCAGCTTCACCGCCCTGGTGGAGTTCGAGAGCGGCGCCATCGGCGTGCTCTTAGCCAACTGGCAGACCGGGGGTCGCGAGCATACCTTCGAAATGCACGCGGCCGGCATCTCCGCCTTCATCAACGGCGACGAGCAGGTAGTCATCAACCGCGACAACCAACGCAAGGCCGAAGTGTTCACCCCGCAGGAGGTCGCCGGCAGCGATGACAACCGGGTCTTCTACGGGTTCTACCACGAGAATCGGCACTTCGTTGACTGCATTCAGAGCAATCAGGAGCCGGAGACTTGCTTTGCCGACGCGACCAAGACGATGGAGCTAGTGGACCGCATCTACCACAGCGGCATCTGAGGCGCTAGGTGGAGTTGGGGCTGAAACGAACAAGGGCCGGAGGTGTCCGGCCCTTGTTGTTTGCCTAACCTGATTAGAGAACGCGACTAGTCGCGGTCCCACAGCTCTTCGTCGTCCAAGGCGTTGAGCTTGAACCACTTGGCGTGACCGTCAGCCCAGCCGACGTTGGCACCCTCATTATGGCGCGGGTCCACGTTGCCGGTGTTGTTATCGCCAAACGCGCCACCGTGGATTATCCACACGGACGGCGCATAAATATGGAAGCTGCCGGCGCTGCCACTGTCATACGAATCGGTGAATATAAGCATTTCGGACGGGCTCTTGATTTCCGCGATTGATATTGCACTGCTGTGCGTGCTGCCCAGATACATATAGTTGTAGCCATAGGCGATGGTCGTGTAGTTACGCGCGCTGGGGCATAGGAAGACCTGGGTGTTCTTCAGGTATGGCTCCGCCTTCTCATACCAATAGGGATGGTGGTAGCTTTCTCCTGCGATTACCGTCCAGCATGTCGGCATCATCTCGTCGTAGTCCTGCACGTACTGCATGATGGCCAGCATCAACTGCTTGACATTGCTCAGACAACTGCTCTGCCGGGCCTTCTCACGAGCGCGTGCAAATACCGGAAAGAGGATCGCCGCTAGTATCGCGATGATCGCAATCACCACCAACAACTCAATGAGTGTGAAGCCGGCGCGCCGAGACATGGCACTACCTCCTAAGAAGATTGGTTGTAGAAGTTGATACGTGTAGATTATACCACATAAGCTCTTGCCGGTAAACCGGCAGTTTACGTAGCGGGCCGGTAGTGGGACTGTGAATCAGAAAGCCAGTCAAACCTCCCCAAATATCGCCCACAAGAGACGATGGAGTTGGTGGACCGCATCTACCACAGCGGCATCTGGGGCGCTAGGTGGAGTTGGGGCTGAAACGAACAAGGGCCGGAGGCATCCGGCCCTTGTTGTTTGCCTAACCTGATTAGAGAACGCGACTAGTCGCGGTCCCACAGCTCTTCGTCGTCCAAGGCGTTGAGCTTGAACCACTTGGCGTGACCGTCAGCCCAGCCGACGTTGGCACCCTCATTATGGCGCGGGTCCACGTTGCCGGTGTTGTTCTCGTCGTAGGTGCCGCCGTGCATAGTCCAGGCTGATGGCGCATAGACATGGAAGTTACCAGCGCTGCCGTCATCATAGGAATCACATAGCACTAGCATTTGAGAGGGTGTCTGAATCTGCGCAATTGATATTGCTGGGCCGCCGGTGCCCCCCAGATACATGTAGTTGTAGCCGTAAGCGACGGTGGAGTACTCGCGGGCGCTGGGGCACAGCAGTACCTGGCTGTTTTTCAGGTACGGCCCGACCTTCTCGTACCAGAACGGGTGCTCATAGGTGCTGGCGCCGGTCCAGCAGGTAGGCATCTTCTCGTCGTAGTCCTGCACGTACTGCATGATGGCCAGCATCAACTGCTTGACATT
>CAYMIN010000005.1:23748-108573 GCA_964390495.1 uncultured Armatimonadia bacterium | reverse complement strand
TCTCGTCGTAGTCCTGCACGTACTGCATGATGGCCAGCATCAACTGCTTGACATTGCTCAGACAACTGCTCTGCCGGGCCTTCTCACGAGCGCGTGCAAATACCGGAAAGAGGATCGCCGCTAGTATCGCGATGATCGCAATCACCACCAACAACTCAATGAGTGTGAAGCCGGCGCGCCGAGACATGGCACTACCTCCTAAGAAGATTGGTTGTAGAAGTTGATACGTGTAGATTATACCACATAAGCTCTTGCCGGTAAACCGGCAGTTTACGTAGCGGGCCGGTAGTGGGACTGTGAATCAGAAAGCCAGTCAAACCTCCCCAAATATCCCCCACAAAAAAAGGGCCCCGCTGGCGTGCAGGGCCCTTACATGCAACATGTGAAGCGGGTCGTCATCCGGCGAACAGCCCCGGAGTTGTGTCCTGCAGTTTCTCGCTGTTGCTGGTGCCGAAGCCGTGCCAGGCCGTCAAGGCGACTGCGACGACCAAGGCCAGCAGCAAGGCATATTCCAATGTGGTCAATCCCCGTTGATCCCGCCAATAGGCTAGCAGTGTCTGCGTCATCTGGGTGCCTCCCTGGCGCTTGCGGTCGCTCGCGTGCAGTGACTACATGTACAACTGGACGGCGCCGACGGTGCCATATTGGGCCTGAGTGGCAGCCAACTCGGTTTCCATCAGCAGGCCCTCAGCGTCCGAGCCGGCGATGGCCCAGCCGCTGACGCCGATGAAGTGGTCGAAAGCCTTGGTAACTGCCGGGCTCTGGGTCAACATGTCGGATATGCGCATGGCACATATCAGAGCCTGGCGCGGGCCGGTGTGAGACATCAATACGCCGATATCGCTGTCGTCGAGCAAGCCGACGATATCGCCCCCCCGCACGATGCTCTCAACCAGGGCTCGCGCCAGCGAATAGGAGTGTTCAAGTTCGGCCGTATCAATCGGCTCCTCGCGGGCTCTGAGCTTAATCCGCAGCAGGCTCATTTCATGAGGCTTGTGGCGGATGCCGGAGACCTCCTGATCCAGCTTCTCTCTGAATTCAGAGTAGCCCAGGAAGGCGCCGCCGCGCCGGTCCGAGGGCGCCGCCTCCGTGGTGCGTGCCAGCAGGCAGGCGTCCACGTAAGGGCTGATGATCTTAGCCACACGCTGAGCGGCAGTGCTCACGCCCGAACCGGCTTGGCCTGATGCGCAAGCTCTGACCACGGCATGCAACTTACCTCTGGTGACTATCCCCACATCGCTAAATACCGGAGCCGGCATCGGCTGCCAGGTGCCCTGCTCTTGCAGGGCCTTCTGACGAATCTCGATGACATCAGGCGCCGGCACGGTGGCACCATACGCATTCGCGGTGCTGCCTACGGCAAGCACGAATTCATCAATCAGCCTGCTGATGTTCTCTTTGGGTAGCGGGTAGTAGGACACGATATGGATTTCACTGCCGCCGTCGGTGATTGGGAGCATCATCCAGGCATAGATATCAGGCTGGTCGGCCCAGGCGGCGGCAACGGCCAGGATCTCAAGCAAGTCTCCGGCACTTTCGAGCTTCTCGATGAGGCCAAGCGCATCGGCCTCATACTCGCTAGCAAGAGCGGCGGTCAACTGTGAGTTCTCCATTATCCCACCTCGGTGCGAATGCTGTGCGTCGTCAGCCTCTGTATCGGCGTAGCCCAGCAAGTGCTTAATCGCGCTAGGTCAAAGGTCTGTAAGCAGCTTCTAGACACGGCGTAACAAGAGCCAATTGAGGTTCTGAGAAGGACTCGGGGGCGGCTAAGGTGAACTAAGTGCCAAAGGAGGCGGAGAAATGATAAAGTCAATCAGCTTCTGGTCGTTTCCAACCGGAATCGGCGTAGCAGAAGTGTTGAAGAAGACCAAAGAACTAGGCTACGACGCTGTGGAGCTCACCCTGGAAGCCGAGGGCGATATCACAGCCGATACGCCGGATGACAAGCTGGTCGAGATCAAGCAGATGGCCGACGATCTGGGCGTGCAACTGCCCACCTTCGCCACCGGCCTGCACTGGGGCGATCCCTTGATCCTGCCCGGTGGAGCCGAGGGTGCCGCCGGCATCGAGATCGTCAAGCAGGAGCTGCGCTGTGCCAGTATCCTGGGGGCCAAAACCGTGCTGACCGTGCCCTGCACCGTCGCACCCGGTCTGGACTACGACGTCGCCTACAACACCGGCCTGGAAGTCTATCGCAAGCTCGGGGCCCTAGGGGCGGAAGCCGGCATCAACGTCGGGGTCGAGAACGTCTGGAACAAGTTCCTGGTAAGCCCGCTGGAGTTCGCTCGCTTCGTGGACGAGGTGGATCATCCCAATGTGGTGGCTTATTTCGATGTCGGCAATGTGCTGCTGTTCGGATACCCGCAGCACTGGATCAAGATTCTGGGCCGGCGGATCAAGGCCGTGCATGTGAAGGATTTCCGCACCGGCGTCGGCACCCTCGACGGCTTCGTTGACTTACTGGAAGGTGACGTGATGTGGGACGAAGTCATCGCCGCGCTCAAGGCCGTCGGCTACGATGGCGCAGTCACCGCCGAGATGATGCCGCCCTATGGCTACCATCCCTGGCGCTTGTTGGAAGCCACCAGCAAGTCAATGGATGCAATTCTGGGCCGCTAACCCCACCTAAGCAGCGTTTGAGGCAATTTGCGGAGGTCGAACCGAATGGCCAAATACGAGTATCAGGTTCTGCACCAGCTCGCCTCGCGTATCGAGCATCTCACCCGGCAGCTCAACGCCGAGGTCGAAGAAGGCTGGGAGCCGGTCAGTTTGACCGGCGATGAGCACGTAATCGTCATGATGCGTAGGCCCAAACAAGCCCCGGAGGCGGGCGCAGCACCCTCGCAGCAGGCCTGAACCCGTCTCAGCCTGCCGCGCTCGATTGGGCGGCAGCGCCACCTGAGGATAAGCTGGTTATGAACGAGGAGCAGATTCGCGCCCTCTTGGAGAAGCTGACCGGCGGTGAGGTGAGCATAGACGAGGCCCTGACCGAGCTCAGGCATCTGCCGTTTGAGGATCTCGGCTTCGCCAAGATTGACCATCACCGCCGCTTGCGCCGGGGCTTTCCCGAAGTCATATACTCACCCGGCAAGACACCGCGACAGGTAGTGGCCATCGCCAAGCGCCTGCGGGCCGATGATGCGCTGGCTCTGGTCACCTCTGCTGATGCGGAAGTCCACGCCGCGCTCTGCGAGGAGTTCGGCGATGTGAGCTACGACGAGGCCGCCCGGATTGCCTGTATCGGGCCGATGCCGGAGCCGGATGACACGATCCCGCCTCTGGTGGTGCTGTCAGCGGGCACCTCCGACATTCCGGTGGCGCGCCAGGCCACCACTATAGCAAAGGCAAGTGGCTGTCCGGTGCAGGAGCTGTTCGATGTCGGCGTCGCCGGCCTGCACCGGCTGCTGCACTACCGCGACACGCTCCAGCAAGCAGGCGCCCTGGTGGTGGTGGCCGGCATGGAGGGAGCCCTGCCCAGCGTGGTCGCCGGATTGGTCTCAGCCCCGGTCATCGCCGTGCCTACCAGCGTCGGCTACGGGGCCAGCTTCGGCGGCCTCGCGGCCCTGCTGGCGATGCTCAATAGCTGCGCCGGTGGCGTGGCAGTGGTCAATATAGACAACGGCTTCGGGGCCGGTCTGATCGGCGCGATGATCTGCAAGCAGTCCCGCAAGCCGTAAGAGGCCCGGTCTAGCGCCGCAGAGGTGACCAGCAGTGGGCAGGACAAAGCCGGAGACGCCTCGATGCTCAACAGTGGCTGGCAGCAGCCCAGCGTGCCACTGCGGCCTGTTCACAGCCTTGTTGGTAATGCTGCTGCTCTCCCCCATTGTGTGCGCGGCTCCTCCAACAGCTATTCTCCTTGATGACTTTGAGGACGGCGTCGGTAACTGGAGAACCAATGACAGCACCGTCGCCGGCAGCGGGGCGCCGGCAAGACTATGCGGCATCTACGCCACTGCCACGGTGCCGGCAGGCAGCCAAGCTACGCCCCCGCCATCGGGTGGCGTACAGGCGGCGATGATTGACTTCCCGCCCGCAGCCAACGCCTGGGCCAGCGTTAGTCTGCCAGTTGACGGAAAGCAATGGCGCGAGAGCGGCGTCGGCCAGCTTTCCCTATGGGCCAAGCCGACGACCGCAGCGGTATCGGTGCGGGTGACACTGCGCGCCCAAGTGCCGAGGCCTGACGGGCAAGTCGAAGATCGCAGCTACTCACAGCCTCTAAAGCTGACCGAGCGCAAGTGGCAGCACCTGTCTCTGCGCTTTTTCGGCTTCTGCACCGATGACGGCACCGCGCTTGACGAGGCAACCCTCAGCCATGTTTACCTGCTGCAGTTCGTCAAGACCGGCACGTGGGAGCGGGTGCGCTTGGTTGTGGACCATATCGAGGTCCGCCCGCTGAGCTATGCCCGGGAGCAACCCCCCGTCACCGACAGACCGGATGAGATGGTGGTGGATTTCCGGCAGAATCTGGGCCGCTGCCTGGCTCAGATCGGCTTCAACCTGGCTGCCGATACCGCGCCTATCGGCACCGATGAGCGGCTGGTCGAGCGGATCGGCGCTTTGGCCGCCGATTTGGCTCCGTGTGTGGGCCGCCTGCGATTGGCCGACTACTATTTGCCCGACGAGGCCCAATTTGACACCGCCGGCCTAACCCATCACGTCAATTGGTTGTTGAGCCTGGGAATAAGGCCGTTGATATGCCTGGACCTGCCCGCGGCTGTGCCGGAGCCTACCAACAGCCGGCACCTGCGGACATTGTTCGATTCAACCTGCACCAAGCTGGCCGAGCTGTGGCTAGGCACGCAGCGGCGTCCGTACTATGAGCTGTTCGAGGCACCTCTGCGCGGCCGCTTTGCGGAGGTCAGCGAGCTGGTCAGTGAGTACAACGGCCTGGCCGAGCGCCTGCGGGCGGCGGACCCGGCGGCCCAGACCGGCGGTCCCGGCTTCGCTGATACCAACCAATGGTCTATCAAGGAGTTCGTCGGTGGGGCGGAGAGGCTGAGCTTTCTGTCATGCCAGTTGTGTCTGGAGGGCCCGAACCGGCCGGATGATCCGGAACTCGCGGCGGCATACGGCATCTCACCTACCGAAACCGGCTGGGGCTACGAGCAGATCGCCAGATACCTCGGCACCACCGGCAAGCGGGCCGAGCTATTCGTGACCGACTGGGGGATCAAGCGTGCACCGGCCGCGGAGCAGGAGGCTGCTGAAGCCGTGTTCCTGGCAACCTCCGCCTTGTCGGCGACCCGTTATGCCGACAAGCTGCTGTGGACGCAACTTGCTGACACCGGCCCCGGGCTGCTTACTCCGCAGGGTCAGCCGCGTTCGGCGTACTGGGCCGCGTGGCTCATCAAGACCTATGCGCCCCGGGGAGCCAGTTGCCGGGCCTATACCCCGTACCCACTCGGCATCCTGATAGTCGCGGTGGCTACGGAGCACGCCGGCAACGTGTTTGTGGTCAACCGTTCGCCGTGGCCCACCGCCGTCACCCTCCGCGTTGTCGGTCTGCCGAGGCCTGAGCTGGTCAGGGAGCGCAAGCTCGACCTTGGGGAAGCCAAGACCGTCCAGCATCGCAATCTCAGTCTGAGCACGACGCAGAAGGTGAAGTTCCAGGGCCCCGGAGTCTCGGTGGTGCAATTCATCAACCTGTCCACAAGTCTCATCGCTGAGCAGTGACGACCTACCGGCAACGCTTACGCCGAATGGAAAAGCCACCAGCACTAAGCTGGTGGCTTTGTGTGTGGGCGATGAATTATCTCTTAGAGTAGGTCTCCGGCCTCCTCGTAGGTGCCGGCGAGGATCTGGTCGGCCCGCTCGGCGTATGCGACCTTCTCGCCCTGCGGGACCGTACGCCAGATCAGGAACTGCTTGCGGATCTGGCCCAGGAACAAGGTATTGGTCTTCTTCCACGAGTTGATGTCACCGGCCAGGCGGTTGAGGCGCAGCACTATGGCGAAGATGTCGCTGTCGCCGGTCGGTTCGCAGACCAGGGCGAAGTCCTGGCTCACCCCTAGATCGTACGGGGCCAACCACATGCGCAGGCGTATCGCCATGCCCTCGCCATGTTCCGTTTGGTCGGGTTCCAGCCGCACGTTCTCGGCAAGGAAGTCCCCGCCCGCATAGCCCACATATTCGTCGAAGAATTCCTTGAGAAATGCCGAGACACCGTAGGCGTCACGCCCCGTGACCGTGAACGGCAACACGATAGTCATGATGTCGCCGTCCGGTTCGGGCAGCGACCAGTGTCGCTCGATGCCCGGAGAGGCGATCTCGGAGGCCTTTTTGCTCGGATACAAGGTTGATAGCACCACCACCGCCATTGATATGATGGTGACGGCGATCGCCGCCAGGGAGGAGTAGTTGAGCTCCAGCCCGTGCATACTCCCCGTTTCCAGCAGTATCTTGGTAAGCACCTGGCCCATTAAGTACCCCACAATAGCACCAAGAACAGCGAACACAGAGGCTTCAGCCAGAAACAGCATTGAGACGTGTGAGGGTGCCAGCCCCAGCGAGCTGTAGATGTGGATCTCGCCGGTACGTTCATGAACCGCCCCAAGCATGGTGTTGAGAACGATCAGCGCGGCGATGAGAATCGGGATAACGATGCTTTCCATGCCGCTGAGTGAGGTGACGCCGACGGAGCTAAACAGGTAGGTACTATCGCCTGAGCCGGTGTACAGCGACAGCGCGAAGCGCTTCATCATTCTCTGGACATTGCTCAAGACTTCTTCGGCGTCCCGGAACTTGACGGCGATGGAACGCAGCGTACCGCCCAACTCAAGTACGCGGTTGTAGGGCAGAACGATGAGCTTCTCGGGGCCAAAGTGCTTGTATTCCTGCAACAGCGAGCCGGCACTGCTGGCCCCAAGCTGAGAGCGCTGCTCGGCCTGGCGCTGGAGCTCCTTAAGTATCTCGGGACGCAGCAGCGCGTAGTTGACCGGCATCAGCGGCTCGCCGTCCAGGTCCCGCAGCTTGCGCATCTCCTCCTCGCTGAGGATGCCGATAACGCGGTAACGGCTGCCGAACATGATCACCTCGGCGCTGCCGATGTCCTCATGCGTGATCTGCAGGGCATCGGCAACTCCGGTCGGTATCAGGCAGGCGTCTTTGTCTTCCGGACGGATCCAGCGGCCGGCGGCGATCAAGTCATTGACCGTCATTACGCCCTGTTCCTGGGGCGAGAGGCCGAGGATGCAGCTTATCGTGTACTGCTTGGAGGTGTCGGCCGCGTTAGTGACATCTATCATCAACTCTTTGTCAATCTGCGCTGAGGTGTACCAGGCTCGCGGTGACACTACGGCCGTTCGTTGGAACTCGTTTTCGATGATGTCGGCGGTCGGCGACTCCAACGACAGCCAGGAGCGATCGCGCAACATCACGCCCTGGTAAGTCGGCGCGAACGGTAGCTTGATCTCGTTGACCCGCAAGCCGGCGACGACTGAGGTGAAGCTGATGACGGTGAAGGTCAGCAGGATCAGAGTTACGGCCGTCAGCGCGGTGCGCACTTTCCTGCGGCGCATGTTGGCAAGTCCCAAGTTGAAGGCTGCGGTAGTGGCCGAGAGCCGTCCCACATCAGCCTCATGAACGCCGCCACGCGACTGTTTCATGGCCTTAAGCTGCTCGTTGAACTTCATCGTCACGATGATGATAACCACAACCGCCAGGGCCATGATGATGAAGGCCAGCAGGATAATCGGCGGGTTAGCCGTCAGCTTGAAGGCAGGATGCACCGCCGCCAGCGCCATGAATACCACAAAGAATACGGCCACCGTGCCCATGATGGTGCCGATGACGGTTCGGGAGGCGATGAGCAGACGCTCGCCGAAGTACGCAAAAGGCAGCAGCAGGGCAAGGTAGAAGAGCACGCCTTTGACCACGTCGAGGGAGGTGCGCTGCACATCCGGGTAAGCTCGGGACTCGTATCCCCAGGCGTGGCGGGCCGCGGCCAGACCTTTGTCGTACTCGCGCTCTCTGACGTACTTTTCCGATAGCTGGAGCGCCTCGGCGGCCATCTTGTGCAGGTTGTCGAGGCGGGCGTTGGTGATGCCGCGCTCCTTCAGCCGCGTCATGCGGTACTCGTCAATGTTCCACATATCCTGCGCCGCCTGTAGCGGGGTGAGCGGGATGGCGGGGGTATTGGCGGCCCGGAAGCCCTCGCCTTCGGGGTCTTTGTCGGTGGAGTTAATCAGTATCATCCGCACGCCCAAAAGCCCCATGCCCAAAGTCACCTCAAGATCAACGCTGGGCAAGGAATATACGGTCGCACAGGGCTCGACGTAGGAGGGGAACTCGGCGCCGGCACTACTGACCGTGGGCAAGGAGAAGCCGAAGGAGATCGGCGTGCTGTTGTTCTTGGCATCATAGACGAACAGCTTCTGCAGGGTCTGGAAGTAGCGCTCATCAACCAGATCGAAGATGTCAGTGGTTGCGCAGTTGAATACAACAACGGGGCGCTTGAGGCCGGCCCGTCCATAGACCTCGCGCGGGTACTTGGCATCACCATCAGGCCCATGGTCGGGAGCATAGACGATGTCACCGTTACGCGGTGAAAAGCCGTAAGCCTCCAGCTTGGCCGCCCGGTTGGCCATCTCGCCGCGCAGGATGAACTCGCTGGTTTCATTGGCCATTGCCATGACTTCGGTGTGCACGCCCATCATCATCCGCGAGGTGCCCTGCACCACGACCAAAGCCCCGGGCACAGGAGTATTCGGCACGAAGCTCTCACGGCGACGGAACTCGAGCACATCGCCTTTGACATCGTCGAGGTCGTCCATCTTCTTAAGTGCCTTGACCCGCTTGAGGGCGACCTCCTCCAACTCCGGCTCGCTGCAAAAGTCGGTAACCAAGCAGGCCAACATGCGCAACTGCGTCTGTAGGTTGGTGATGTCGAGATTCTCGACAGTATCCAGCGGGGTATCAATCAGCGAACGGGCGTCATTGACAGTGGTGAAAACGAATCCGGGCCGCCCGCCGCGAATGACCATTTCGTGGTCAAAGGCGATCTTGCCGGGGAAGAAGGTGTGCCACTCGCGGCCCTTGACCGGGTTGATGCCGTCAACGAATACATCCTCAACATGATAGCCGAGGGCGGCGGACGCGGCTTCGGCGTACTTGGTCAGTTGCTTGCCGATCGGCGAGTAGAAGCGGAGCAGATGGGCCTGCTGATAGAACCATCCCACCTGGAAGGCGCCGAGGGTGTCGTTATGCGTGCTGAGGTCGAGGCCAATGAACATCTGTACTTCATCGAACTGGTCTAAGCGCTCCCAGATGCGGATGTCATTCTGCTTGTTGGCGATCTCGCGTTTGAGGCGCGCGACCCGCTCATGGGCCACCGGCGGGCTGATTTCAAGCTGGCCGACGAGAACGATGGCGGGATCAATCTGAAGTTTGCGTCGGGTGTCGTCCAGCAGTTGCTTCTGTTCCGAGGTAGCTGCTGCGCCGGCCTGCTCGACAGCTTTCTCCAGCTCGTCTAACTCCTGCAGGCGCGCCTCGGCTTCCGCAAGTCGCGTCTGAGTGTTTTCGAGAGCCCTTTCAAGCTCCTCCAGTTCGCGGTTCAACTCTTTGAGGCGCTTGTCCCGGTAGCGCTGCTTACGGGGCTCCTGTCCCCACAGGTTGACGAACTCGCGGCTGCCGGCAAGCGCCTCGAAATGGCCGCTGCAGGCCAGGAAGATAACGGTGCGACTGGGCGGGTACTCGGTTAACAGACGGGCGAGCTCCAGCAGGCTGGCTATGCCGCAGGCATCCGAGGCCCCCGGAGCCTGCGCGGGCACGACGGACATCGAGTCGTAGTAGGCTTCGAGAATGATCGCCTGCTTGCCGAGTTCGCCTTTGCCGGGCAGGATACCGATGAGGTTGCGATTGATGCGGCTTTCCCAAACCATCGGCTCATCGTAACCTATGGTGCCCTGCACGTCACCTTCGGCGATCTTGGTCAGAATCTCGGCTGCCTCGTCGCCGCCGATGTAGAACCGGGGCACATCCACCGGCACGCGCAGCAGCTTCATCTCAGCCTCGCCCCGGGTAGTCTCCAGCGGCTCGATGAACAGCACGGCGGCCGCGCCCAAGAGCGGCGCATTGATCCAGCTTTGCTGGGTGTTGAAGTCCATCAAGACGATAGCGCCGCGCACATCTTTGGCGTTGAAATCCGCAAGGGTGCCATCACCAACATAGATTACCGGGCCGCTGAGGCCCTCTTGATCAACCTGCGAGGTGCGCGCCAGGTTCGGCCAGAGACCGTCAAGATGATAGCGCTTGCCATCAACCTTCAGGTAGCTGCCCGGGTCAACAGGCACGGGCACCTCGTATTCCTGGACCATCGTTTCCAGGCCGAGGCGCTTGAACTCAGCCAGGATCATCGCAGCGGTCGCTTGGTTGCCGGGGTAGCCGGAAACGCGGCTGCCCATCTGCTCCATCGCTTGCAGATCGCTGACGACTCTCTGCATGTCAATGCTGCCAGCCAATCCCTCGTAGCTATTGGCTGCCAGCACCGCTGAGCCGATCAGACCGGCAATGGCGACCAGCGCCAGCATAATCAACGGACGCCCGGCATGGCTGTAATGGTGCTTACGCCCAGAAATTGACATGTAGATCTCTCCTCTGGCTGACAAGCATACTACGTTGGGCCTTGTCTTTCAAGATCAGCCGAAGTGCACCGAGTAGCGGCGGTGCATCTCGTTGATCAGACTCAGCCAGCCCCAGACCAGGCCGGCGGTGAAAAAGTGCCCCAATACAAAACCGATAAAGAACGGAATGAGCTGCCGGTACAGGCGCATGCCGCCCAGTCGCAGCACCGCCGTCTTAATCACCCAGACGATGAAGAATGGTCCCGCAATCGGTGCCCCATACGATGTTACCATCGCATAGCCGAGCGGGTGCAGCGGGAAACGCAAGAACAGGGAACGCAACATAATCAAGGCCACGGCGACGAGAAAACCGACCACTCCGGCTGCGGTACGGTTGACATCGCGCGCAACATGAGCCCGCAGATATCCGGCGGTTTCCAGGAAGTCCGCCTTCACCACTCGGATGCGGCTGCCGCCCTCAGTTGTGCCTCCCTCAAGAATATTCGTCCCGTGGGTGTAGTAGGCCTTCATGTGAGTGAAATAAGCGCCGAAAATTCCCAACAGCAGCGCCACGATCAGCCACGCCGTCATCGCCCGCTGACGCACCCGCAGGTTGCTTGCTATTTTCGCGGCCTCGATCTGATAGGCCATCATAGACTGGTAGTAACCGCGACTGAGGAACATGAAGACTGAGAATATGGTCAGATTGCCGAAGTTGCCATGCGGGGCAAAGGAAGCCGATCCCAGCGTATAGATCATCATCCGTTTGGCCTGATACCAGGGGAACAGCCATACCATTGCCGCGCCCGCTTCGGCACGCGCCCGTGCATAGACCAGCGCAAAGAGTAGCACCAGACCGAAGTAGATGCCGGCGGTCCACACCAGCATCCCGGCCTTGGCGGCGAAAAGCACCATGCCCGCAAAGCCGCCGACTGCCGAGACCAATGCCCAGCGGTAGGACATCGGCTCATTGCTGTCATCCGGGCCCTCGCCCAGAGCCGAGCAGGCCTTGCGCAAGATGGCCGCCAGGTCGTCCCGAGCGACCCATACCAGGAAGATCCCCAGGGCCAGATACGCACCGGCCGCCTGCTGCTGATCGTAAGGGAAGCCCGGGATATCATAGCCGATCGCGACGGATGCCACGTTGCTGACCCGCAGCAGTAGATAGAATATCCAGACCGACAAGGTTATCTCGGTGGAGACCAGGTAGCCCAAGCCGAAGTTCTCGGGACGCCAGGCAATACTCAGCGGCGCTATCGCCGACCACGGGCGCTCGGTGAAAAGCGCACCCAGGTCGTAGGATCTGCCCAGAGCCGGTACGGACGGATTCCAGGCGTGGACAATGTTGAGGACATTATAAGCGGCTGCCAGGGCGAAGCCGGCCCACATTACCGGGTTCCTGAAGAAAGCGGTCATCAGATGCGCCCGGCTCTGGTCCGATACGTCCATCACCAGGTGCACGATCGGGAAGGTGAGGTGCTCCATTTCGGACCAGCGGCGGCGGAACAGTGTCATTATCCCCAGCATCGAGACGAAAACCGCCAGCAGAAAGGCCGACCAGCAAACCAGCGGCACGGCCCATGCCCCCCAGGGAATCACCTCCCCATCAGCACCCTCGTACATGTCCCGGACAGCCGCCGGATCGTGAGGTGCCAGCCATGGGGGGATATGGTTGGCGAGAACCGCCAAATCATTGTCAGGGGCCGCGAAATACTGGGCCGCAGTCAGCGAAGGCAACAGAAAGCGCACCACGCCCACCGAGGTGCAGGTGACCCCGATGCACAGAAACACATATATCAGCAAGATATCGCGCTGGCTGAGGTCCAGTCGGGACCACAGCCGTCGCAGCAGCGGCGCTACTAAGGTCAGCAGCATGACCGCGCTGATGGCCGGAATTACCGGCACGCTCTCACCCACCTGCGAACCGTGAGAGACCATCCCGGCGGTGTAAACCCACACCATGCTGATGGCGAGGAAGATGACGGATATCACGAAAGCCGGCACCGAAGCCCCGTGCAAGCCTGGTGCGGGATCTGGCGTGCTGAGCTCAGCCGGATATGCCACAGGGGCTTGTGCCACGTCTAATCTCTCTCCTGGGTCCGATAGTATGCCGCCGTGTGCTTCCGGAAGCCGATTAGAGCACCGGTTGTCGCTTCAGCTTAGCCGAAGTGTACGCCGTAGGCGCGTTCCGGCCCAACGTACAAGTTCAGCCAGCCCCATATCATCCCGATTATAAAGAAGTGACCCAGGAACAGGCCGACAAACAGTGGAATCAACTGGCGGTACAGGCGCATACCACCGACGCGCATCACTACAGTCTTAATCACCCAGACTATAAAAAACGGACCCCAGATGGGGCTGCCATAGGAGGTCACCATGGCGTAGCCAAGCGGGTGGAGCGGGAAGCGCAGAAACAGCAAGCGCAGCACGATCAGGGCGGTCGCGACGATAAACCCGACTAGGCCTGCCGTGGCCCTCTGGCCATCCGGCTTGACATGGGCCTTCAGGTAGCCGGCAGTGGCCTCGTATTCCGTCCGCGCCAGCCTGGTTCGGTACCCGCCTTCGGTGGTGCCACCCTCGAGAATGTTCGCGCCGTGAGTGTAGTAGGCCTGCATGTGTATGTAGTATGCCCCCAGCAGGCCCAGTACCAGCGCGACAATCAGCCACAGGCTCATCGCCCGCTGCCGAACATTGACGTTGCTGGCAATCTTGGAGGCCTCGATCTGATAGGCCATCATAGACTGGTAGTAGCCTCGGCTGAGGAACATGAACATCGAAAAGATGGTCAGATTGGTAATGTTGCCCTGGGGCGCCAAGGGAGCCGAACCCAACGCGTATATCATCATCCGCTTGTGCTGGTAGAAGGGGAACAGCCAGACCATGGCGGCACCGGCTTCCGCGCGTGCCCGCGCATAGACCATAGCGAACAGCAATATCAGCCCGAAGTAGATGCTCGCCGTCCATACCAACATGCCCGCTTTGGCGGCAAATGCTACCATCGCGGCAAAGCCGCCGACGGCGGCAATTACCGCCCAGCGATAGGACATCGGCTCACCACTGTCGTCAAGCTCGCCGGCGAGGCCGGCGAAGGCCTTGCGGACTATCTGCGCCAACTCCTCACGCGCGACCCAGACCAAGAAGATTCCCAGAGCCAGATAGGCGCCGGCTGACTGCTCCTGGTCGAAGGGGAACCCGGAGATATCGTAGCCGCCGGCCGTGGCCGCCACATTGCTGAACCGCAACAACACATAGAAGACCCACACCGAGAAGGTTATTTCGGTGGACACCAGGTATCCGAGGGCGAAGTTCTCGGGGCGCCAGGCCATCCCCAGCGGCGAAATCGCGGACCAGGGACGCTCGGTGAACAGAGCGTCGAAGCTATAGCCGCGTCCCAGAGCCGGCACCGAGGGATTCCACGAGTGGAGGATATTGAGGATGTTGAACAGCAGGGCGATGCCGAAGCCGACCCACATAACCGGATTCCTGAAAAAGCCGCTGACCAGACCCGTCCTGGTCTGCTCCGATATATCCATCACCAGGTGCACGATTGGGAAGGTCAGATGTTCCTTCTCCGCCCACCGGCGTCGAAATAGGGTCATGATCCCAAGCATCGAGATATAAGTCGCGAGCAGGAAAAAGCTCCATGAGAGCAGCGGCACGACCCAAGCGCCCCACGGGATTATCTCCCCGTCGGCTCCCTCGTACATATCCCGGATCGCCCCGGGGTCCTGCGGCACCAGCCAGCGGGGGAAATGGGTGCTCAAGAGCTGCAGGTCGTTATCCGGTGAGGCGAAGTACTGGGCCGCGGTCAGCGAAGGTAGCAGCAGCCGCACGACACCGACGGAGGAGCAAGTTACGGCAATACACAGAAAGACATACACGAGCAGGACGTCGGCTTGGGTGAGGTCGAGTCGGTGCCAGACTCTGCGCAGCAGCGGAGCCAGCAATGTCAGCACGAACAGGGCGCCCATCGCCGGGATGACGGGAACACTCTCCCCTATCTGAGCGCCGCGCCCGACCATACCTGCGGCCAGAATCCACGCCATACTGATGACGAGGAACACGACCGACACCACGAAGGCTGGGACATTCAGACCCCGCAAAGTCGTCCTGCTGTCGGGGGCGGTCGTGTCAACAGCGGCTAGACCAGGCAAATCGTCCACGAATCAGCGACCTCCAATAAGCAGCCAATCGGCCCGCAGTATCGCCTGCGGCCTTGCTTCACAGCTTCTTCGTCTGCTAATATACACCGCGATCTACCTATAGAGCAAGGGGCGAGCGGAGAGGTAAGTATCTCGGTACGGCGAATAGTGATTGCGTAGGCGAGGCGACTCCATCCGGGGGCGGCGTTGGAGGTGTGTACCTAAATGGCAGGCCGGGACAAGACATGCCCTAAGTGTGCAGCCAAAGTGGCTCCATCTGACACAGTATGTATCGAGTGCGGCGCGCCACTGGTGCCGGATACCGAAGAGGATTCCACCCGCCTGACCGCCGGCGTAGTAGTAGGTCCGCAGGTCAGCGGCGCGGCTGCAGGAATGGCGGAGGTCGGCGAAACCTCCGAGAAAACCCGTCTGCGGATGTTCGACGAGCAACTTGCTGAGAAACTGCAGAAGGAACGTCCCGCTATCGTGGTCTTGGCCATTATCAGTCTGGTGGCAGCCGTAGTTCTGACCTCGGCCGCCAACGGCTTCCTGCAACAAAGCGGCGGTCTCGCGGCCATTGCGGACCTGGACCTCGCGGCGCTACGGGCTAAGCGCTTTGCCATGTTCGGCGAGCCGCAACTGCTCTTCATAATAGCCGGCGGATTGGCGCTGGCCGGCTATCTCTGCGGCGTCGGTGAGGCCTTCCGCTGCCTCGCTGCCTCCCGCGCGATCGCGACGGTTAAGGCGGGCCAGCCGCCTACTATCGTCGGAGTAACCGTCCTTACCCGCGTGGGCTTGCTGATCGCCGCTGTGCTACTTCCCCCGCTGGGTCTCGTAATCGGAATAATCCTCAAGCTGACTAACTCCAATGAGCTGAAGGAACTGGGCACCCAGATGATCTATCTGGCGCTGCTGGCGGCGGCAGTAGTGCTGGCCAGCGTGTTGTGGGATGTGATGGCCGAGATGGCCCAGGCCCGTAAGCCGCTGTCCAGCGTGACACCGAGATAGGCTGGCAGACTGGGGCGTACCCGGCGGTACTGAAGAGTATAGTTGCGGGCTGCGAGGACTGCCTCAGTTATTGTTGTTCGCGGCAGCGTGGTGGGCCAGCACCTCTTCGTATAAGCCCAGCAGCTTATCGGTGGCGCTAGAGATGTCGTAACGCCGTGCCCACACCTTGGCGCGGCGGCTGATGGCGGCGTACAACTGCCGGTCCTCGATTAGCATACACGCAGCCTCAGCCAGGCCCTGCGGCCCCTCCCCCAAGTCGGTCAGGACACCATTGTGCAGGTGCTCTATCATATCCTGCGAGCCCGGAGCATCGACGGCGATTACCGGGGTGCCGACCGCCATCGCCTCGCTATATGCCAGTGGCTGGGTCTCGCTCTCCGAAGCGGTTATGAATATGTCAACAGCAGCCTGGTAGTGCGGGATTTGTTCGTGAGGGGTCTCTCCAGTGAAACAAGTTCTGTCACTGATGCCCAGGTTTGCGACCAGTTCTTCCAGGCCCGGCCGGGCGGACCCGTCGCCGACCATCAGCAGCCGGCAATTCGGGTGACGCTCCAGGACCAGTTTAGCCGCGTGAACCACGAAGGCCAAATTCTTCTCCGCAGACAGCCGCCCGATGAAGCCCAAGACCGTATCCTCATCGCCCGCACCAATGCGCTTGCGGATAAGAGCGCCATCCGGTTCGGCGAACGCGGATAGGTCAGTGGGGTTGGGCAGCAGCTCGATCTTAGTGCTGACGCCTGCCGAGCGCAGCTTCTGCCTCATGCTTTCCACAGGTGTGGTAACCATATTGCACTTGTTGCAGTACTTACCCACGCGCCTACTCAGGAAGTCCTCAACCATCGTTACCGGCAGAGGCACCAGGTCAGAATAGATCTGGTATTCGGTGTGGACGGTGGTAATCAGCGGCAGGCCGGCCCACTGGGCGTACCACTGGCCCCATACGCCGACCCACAGCGGGTGATGAGTATGCACGATGTCGAAGTCAGTGCGGTGGAGGGTGCGCATTATCGGCAGGGAGAAGGGCATGGCCAGGTGGTAATCAACCTGGGTGGGAGCCTCAACCGAGGGAAAGCGAAGTATCTTGTCGGCCGTATCGCGGTCGCGATCAGCCGGGTCGGGAGCGAAGACATAGACCTCATGGCCGCGCCGGCAGAGGCTATCGCGATACGCCGCCACCACATTGGCTACACCGTTGAGCATCGGCCGATAGGTATTGGTAAAAACAGCTATGCGCACCGTGGCCTTTCCCCTTCGGCAACAGAACGCTCCCGCACTGCCGCAGAACTCGGCACCTAGCCTTGCCCGCCGCCGACCGCGAGGTACTGCATGCGCTGGCGCAGCACCGAAATGAAACGCTGATTGACCAGCAGGCCTGTGATCTGCACGTCCTCGCCGGCGGCGTCAGAGCGGTACAACGGGGCCAACTTCTCGGCAAGCTGCTCCACCTGCCGGGCATAGTCTTCGGGCGCGAGCGACCGGGTCTTCACGAAGGTGTCGTACACCGCGTCGGCATCCAGACCGAGGTCGGGTTTGGCGAGGGCCTCGGCATTGGCGCGCGCCTCGCTGTTGAAATCCTCCGCCGAAAGCTCCCGGACCCAAATCAGCATCTCCTCGGCAGCCCGCCGCGCCTCGTCACCGCCGGTGATGATGAGTATCTGCGGGTCTGTAAGTACCTTACGCGCCTCAGCGGCGAAGGCCAACGGTGCGCCGGCGCTCTGTTCATCAATCTGCTGCAGCTCCAGCTCGACCTCGCTGATCTGCTGCAGCAATTCCCCCGGCACTTGCTGGTCCTGCAGCATGAAAGTGAACTGCTTCTCCAACAGCGGCAGCAGCCTGGCGGCGGTCCTCTGCCGCACAGCCTCGAACGCCGCGGTCGCCTTCTGGGCGTTGCTGGCAATCTCCAGCAGCTTTTCGGCCTGCTGCGGCGACAGCGACAGACGATTGAGTGTCTCCAGCAGGCTGAGGTCTTGGCGCACCTGAGCGACTGCTTCAGTGGCCTCCTGCTTGCTGTCGGGACTCTGCGCCTGGCAGGAGCCGACCAACGCCAAGGGCATCAGTAAGATGGCTATGAGCAGCACGCTAAGCGCCTGGGAACGCGACTGGTTATTGCGGCTCATTGGATTGTGCCTCTCCCGGGGCCGGACCGGTGCTGGATTGGGTGGCTACTTGTTGAAGGTGTCAACAGCTTTGGCCAGAAACTCCCGATTCTCCTTGGTTTTGCGGATCCCGGAGATGAGCAGTTCGGCGGAATCTTCCGGCTCAAGCGCGTGCAGAGCCCGCCGCAGTTGCCAGATGCTCTGCATCTCCTCGTCGTTGAACAGCAGCTCCTGATGGCGCGTGTTGGAGCGCCCGATGTCAATGGCGGGGAATATTCCCTTGTCGGCCAGATCGCGCGAAAGCACCAAGTCCATATTGCCGGTGGCCTTGAACTCCTCATAGATCATGTCATCCATGCGGCTGCCGGTCTCGACCAGGATGGTGGCGAGGATAGTGAGGCTGCCACCGTTCTCAATGTTACGGGCGGCCCCGAACAGGCGCTTGGGCCGATACAAAGCGGTCGGATCCAGCCCGCCCGACAGCGTGCGCCCGGAGGGATCGACGGTCAAGTTGGAGGCCCGCGCCAGACGGGTGATGCTGTCCAGCAGAATCACCACATCCTCGCCATGCTCCACCAGACGCTTGCTGCGCTCCAGAACCATGTCAGCGACCCGCAAATGATTGCGGGGCTGCTCGTCGAAGGTCGAGGAAGCCACCTCGCCCTGAACCGACCGGGCGATATCGGTGACCTCTTCAGGCCGCTCGTCAATCAGCAGCACCATCAGGTACAGGTCGTCGTAGTTAGCGGTGAGAGCGTTGGCGATCTGCTTGATCATCGTGGTCTTGCCGGCCTTGGGGGCCGAGATCACCAGCCCGCGCTGGCCCCGACCGATCGGGGTGACGATGTCAAGGAAGCGACCGGTCAGATTATCCGGTTGGTCGGTCTCCAGGTACAGCCGCTCATTCGGATACACCGGGGTCAGGTCTTCGAACTGCGGCCTGGAGCGGGCGCCATCCGGCGGCATACCGTTGATCGTTTGCACCCGCAGCAGCGACCAGTAGCGTTCCGAGTTCTTAGGCGGGCGCACCGGGCCGCTGACCATATCACCGGTGCGCAGGCCGAAGCGCTTTATCTGCGTCTCCGCGACATAGACATCAGTGGTGGGGTCGGGCTCGTAGTCCAGGCTGCGCAAGTAGCCGCGGTCACCGTTGACTACCTCCAATATCCCCCAGCGGTACTCATGGCCGTCGTCTTCGCTCTGTTTGACCAGAAGCTGCCTGCACAGCTCGCGCTTGTTCATCGCGCTGGCGCCGGTCAGCTCCATTTCCGCAGCGATTTTGCGCAGCTCATCCACCGTCATCTCTTGTAGATCGACTAGTTCTAGCATCATACACCTCAGCCTTTACTATTAAGCCCCTCTACCCCTGGT
Source organism: uncultured Armatimonadia bacterium (assembly GCA_964390495.1). Lineage (GTDB taxonomy): Bacteria > Armatimonadota > Zipacnadia > Zipacnadales > UBA11051 > UBA11051. The sequence continues at coordinate 89,397 of CAYMIN010000005.1, read as the reverse complement.
AGGCATCTTCTTTGAGTATTCCTACGTACGGCAGATTCCGGTACTTCTCGGCGAAATCGAGACCATAGCCGACCACGAACTCGTCGGGTATCTCGAAGCCCACGTAATCCAGCTCCACCTGGGCGCGGCGCCGCGAGGGTTTGTCCAGCAGACAGCAGATTCGCAGAGACGCCGGCTTACGGTCGCGGAGTATCCCCACGATGTGCGCCAGTGTCAGGCCGGTGTCAATAATGTCCTCGATGATCAACACATGACGCCCGGCGATGTCATGGCTGCAATCCTTTAGCAGTCGCACCTTGCCGCTGCTGACGGTGCCCTGCTCGTAGCTGGAGACCGCCATGAAATCCACCGTGAGGTCCATCGCCAGCGCCCTGATGAGATCGGTCATGAACACGAACGACCCGGTCAGGATGCCGATCAGAACTGGATTCTTGCCGGCGTAGTCTGCTTGCAGCCGCTCGGCGAGTTGTGTGACCTTGGCAGCCAACTGCTCCTGGGTGAGCAGCACGCGGTCCAATTCTTCAGGCCATGCCATCAAAGCCTGCCCTCCCCGGCGAGCCGTTAGGAGCGCCCGCTGCAGGCGGCACCAAAGGCCGGCAGAGGAACTTCAGTGATATAGATGAGCGCGGTACATATGCAGTGAGGAACCGCCAAATTGCATCAGTCAGGCAACAAAGCGAGGTTGACCGGCAAGCCCTGCTGCAACCGGTTGCTGGTCATACCTGTCCTAGGTCGAGCCCCAACAAAGCCGTATGCTTCAATGGCGGAAGTCAACACTGTGCCTATGGGAAGTTTCGATGGAAGCCCCACTGCGCGACACAGAGTCGGGCCTCTGTCGAATTCAGGGGATGAGCAACACTACGCTTGCAGTATAGCAACAGCCTCCACGCTTGTCAACGGCGAATCCGACAAATCCGGCCGATTCCGGTCCCCACCGTCGCCCCATTATACCGCCCGCATAGCCAGACTCAGAAGCTGGTCTGATACAATACACAGCAAGCTCCATCCGGTAAACTGCCGGCGTTAGGGCCTGCGAACGGTGCGAAACGCAACGAGCTTGACTCCTCGTGACCCCAGAGATTCCACTCGCCGCGGCCGGCCTTGCGTCCCAGGTAAGTGCCCAGCGCCGCACCGACGAGGATCTGGTCCCAGTAGTGCTGCTTGGTCTGGTACCGTGACCAGCTAATCATCGCAGCGGCGAAGTACGCGGGCACTGCCAGCTCCGGCTCTCTCTCGCTTAGCGAGGCCGCCATCGCAAACGATAGGGCAGCGTGCCCACTGGGCATACCATGGTCATTCGGCACATGGGGGTATGGCCGCTCTGAATTGATGCAGGTCTTAAGCAGTTGCGTCGCGCCGCCGGCAAGCAAAATGGCATCCGCAACCCGCCGGCCCGTCTCGACCTTGTGGGCATCGTTGCTGAGCAGGTGATAGCCCACGCTTAAGCCCAACACCGGGTATAGTGAATTGCTGACCGCCCGCGCGAAATCGCCACCGACATCAAGATTCGGGGCCTCCTCCTGGCACGCACCGGAAGTGACCAGTCCAAGGCTGAATACCACCACACACACCGCCGCAATGAGAAGCCGACGCTGCATTCGCTTGTCTCGTTCCTTCCGCTGCTGCAAGATATGTGCCACAACTCTGCCGGCGAAAAGCGCTACGGCTACTGGCATGGCAATAGGTCCATCAGTCACCGCGATTCTCGGCCTCGACGGCTTCATCTTTAGCCAAGGCTGCAGCTATCTTCTCCCTGGCCTCGTCAATCAACGGCTGAATCATCTCCGTGGTATATACCCGCTGCTCGAAGGTGCGCGCCTTCAGGCTCTTCAGGAACCCCTTGAAGTCCTCGAAATATGAGCCGTAGATGTGGAAGCTGTCCACGATGTGATTGTACTGCCCCGGCCTGATGGTGCGACCCAGCCGCGCGGAGAGCTCCTCGGCTACCACTCGCTGCAGTTCGGTGAAGGCGTACATGTTCATGAAGGCGGCCTTGAAGGCATCATTGCTGCGGATGTGGGCCGCCAAGACCAACTCGTCACCGAATATGCGGAACCATAGCCGCTGCAGACACGCCGGATCGTCAATGCCCGCATCCTCCCACGCCTTCCAGATCGAGGCCTGAGCGCGGCGGGTGTGAGGCGCTTCGGCCAGAGCTCCGATGACATACTCAATTTGGTCAATCGGCTCCCCTAGCCCCGGCACACGATAGCAGCGCATGCGCTCGTGATAGGTATATTGCCATTTGCCCGCCGCCGGGTCAATCCAGTGGTCGTGAATGCCGTCAATAACCTCTTGCCTATAGACCTCCAGGTCATAAATGCCGCCGGGCATAGCACGGTGGATACGCGGCTCGGCGAAGGCATCCCTCACCGCCAGAAACAGCGACACATCGCGGCTTTGCGGGTCACCTGCTTTGTCATACTGGGTGGGGATGCGGACGCCCTGCTCCCAGCAGGCCACTACCGCCTGCTCCCAGCCCGCGGCCAGGTTGTCGGCCTCGATTTTTACTACCGGCAAAGTCAGCTTCTCGGACATGCGATCGCTCCCGACAGTCATCATCCCATGTATCGAGCTTCCGCCAAGACAGCTCGCGGGAGATAACCAATTCCGCCTCCGCTCCCTATACACCTTCATTGTCGGCAGATTTTGTCCCCGCAAGCTGGACAGGCGGAGGCAAGTCCGCTATAAATATGGGCAACAGCAACCAGTACACCCAGCAATTGTCGCAATAGCATAGCCAAGGAGTGGCTCCGAGTCAGCATGGGAGACAACGGTCTCGGCACCTTTCGCAAAGTGTTGTGGGTGATTGTGGCAGCCGTAGCCCTGGTGTTCGTGGTGCAGGCCGCGGACCTCTGGGCCCTGCAGACCCTGTCCGCAAACCGCGCGCCGCCCGCTCAGCCGGCCACCGATCCCTCACCTGCTGGACTCGACATCTTCCTGGCAAGCCCCGGGGCAGGCTCAAGCACCTACCTGCCGGTGGTCCCGGAGGCCGCCCGCGAGCCGTCCGTAGCGCCTGACAGCTCCGGCGTACCGAACTTCGCTCTGGTCGGCGATGGCGGTGATCTCGGTGCAAAGGCGCGCGCGGTGGTGGTCAAGGCCATGCCGTTGGTATTCGGCACTCGCAGCCAGGACCTAGTCTATGTGGATCTGGCGGAGATGGCGCAGCGTCTCGGCGGAGAACTGCGCTGGCAAGCCGGCAGCGGGCGGGCGCTACTGCTTACCGAAGACAGCGTCATCTGCCTGAGGCCCGGCTCCAGCCAGGCTGAAGTCAACCTGACACCCAAGCAGCTTGCGGCAGGGCCGATGGAGCTTAGCGGCAAGCTGATGATGCCGGTGCGGGCGCTGGGCCAGATACTCGGCGCTGAGCCGCACTGGTCGCAGCAGCGCCGCGTCTTCAGCCTCGACCACGGTGGCGAGGTCCTCAACATCGTGGCGCGGCAGGACATCTTTCAGCTTGAAGTGAGCCGCTCGCAGCGCCGCTTGCAGGTTTACGTGCTGGGCGAGCCGGTCAAGTCGTATCCCATGTGTGTGGGCCGAGGCAATAACACGCCCGTCGGCCATTTCTATATCCAGCGTCGCGCCGTATGGCCCCCGTGGACGACGTATGAGGGCAAATACATTCCCGGGGGCAGCCGTCGCAATCCTCTGGGGGCTCGCTGGTTAGGCACCAGCGCCCGCGGCCACGAGCGCGGCTGGGCCATCGGCATGCACGGCACCAACCAGCCCTCCTCAATCGGCAGACGCATCTCCGGCGGCTGCATGCGCATGTACAACAATAACGCCATCGAGCTTTACAACAACATCCCCATCGGTACTTCGGTATGGATACACGAAGGGCCGATTGCCTTGTCCGGCGCATAGTAGCCCCGAGACCGGAGGACCAAGACATCGCGATGATAGTTGGTATCGGCATAGACCTGTGCTCCATCAGTCACATCGAGGGCGTAATCGAGCGCAATGGTGCTCGCTTCCTGGATCGCTGCTTCACCGCTCGGGAGCAGACCGAATGTGCCGACGGCCCGGCGATGCCCAAGTGCTACGCGATCCGGTTTGCCGCCAAGGAGGCATGCATGAAGGCCTTCGGGCTGGGCTGGACGGGCGGGATGCGTTTCATTGACATCTGGGTCTCCCACAATCAGCGCGGCGCCCCTTCGCTGCACCTGGCCGGCTTTGCCGCTGAGTACGCCCAGAAGCTCGGCGTCACCAAGCTGCATGTTTCGCTTTCGCACGAACGCGACATGGCCGTGGCCGTCGTGATACTCGAAGGCGAGTGAACCACCTTCTGCCACCAACTGAGCCATGCACGATGCGCGATCATTGGTTTTGTTCTGACACCAGAACGCCCTCACCCCCTTCCCCTCTCCCACTGGGAGAGGGGTGCCCGAAGGGCGGGGTGAGGGGCGGCCTTCCCTGCGACCCATGAAGATACTCGACCGCTACATCTGCCGCCAACTAGCTCTGCCCTTCCTCATCGGGGTGCTCACCTTTGCGGTGATCATGCTGGGCGACGCCGCCCGCCAGCTTGGCTCGATCCTCTTCGGCCTGCGCGCGCCGCTGCCGCTTATCGCCAAGTTCCTCTTCTACCATTCGCCCCACGCCATCGTCTGGTCCATGCCGGTGGGGACGGTAGTCGCCGTGGCGATGACGATGACGAGCCTGCAGACCCACGGTGAAACCCGGGCCATGCGCGTCGGGGGAGCCAGTGTGGTGCGCATCTGCATCCCCATGCTGCTGATGGGGCTGGTGGCCAGCGTACTGGCCCTGGCGGTCAACGAATACGTGGTACCAGCGGCCAGCAGGCGCGCCAGCGAGGCCTTCAGACAGATGACCCGCAGCCAGCCGATCGTCAGGGAGCAGCATGACGTTTATTTCAAGGATGAACAGGGGCGCATCTTCTACGTCGGCCACATGGACGCCGAGCACAACCAGCTTGAGCGGGTGGTGATCTGGACCGAAAACGAGCAGCATGACATCGCCAGCATTACCGCCGCGAACTGGGCGGAACTGGACGCCAATGTGTGGGTGCTGCGCGAGGGCAACACGGTGTGGCTGGAGCCGGGCGGCCGCAGGATCCGCGCGGTCGAGAGGTTCGGCACCAAGGCCGTCAAGCTCCACAAGGCGCTGCAGGATTACTACACAGGCGGGCAACGGGAGCTGGAGATGAGCGCCACCCAGCTCAAGGACCTAATCAAGACCGTGAGCCCCGGCGGCCAGAATACTCAAAAGCTGCAGGTCAAGCTGCACTTCAAGTACTCAATTCCCCTGGCCTGTTTGGTATTCGCCCTAATCGCCGCCCCCATCGCCATGCGCTTTGCCCACTACGGCACCTTCGTGGGTGTGGTGATCGCCATTTTGATCGTGTTTCTGTACAACGGCGTTCGCTCGTGGACGCTGGCTTTCGGCCTGGCCGGTGCCCTGCATCCGCTGGTGGCGGGCTGGCTGCAGAATGTATTGTTCGGAGGGCTGGGACTCGTTTTCCTATGGAGAACCAGATAGGCACACCCCAAGGCCTTTCACAACTCGGCAAAGCGTCGGCGCCTCCCGCTCTAGAGGAGGCGCCGAGGTCTGACTGAGGGAGGGTGTGACAACTCCCCAGGTCGCTTAGACGGCGTCATCGGGCTGGGCAATGGGCTTGTGGCGTCGCGGTCGGTCCTGCTGGCCTTGCGGGCGCTCCAGTTGCTTGCGGTAAGGAGCCAGTTGCTCCATGACGCCGCGGACCTGCTGGCCGATTTCCTTCATCTTCTCCAACTGCGGCTTGACGGTCTCCCTGGTTGCGCCTTCCTGATTGAGGGCTTCGTAGAGCTCCCACTGAGCCTGGTGCAACTGGGTTTTCAACTCGCCGAGCTGGTCCCACAGGGCCTTGGTCTCGGGGTTGGTCTCGATATAGCCTCGGCCCATCACGGCCCTGGCATCTTGACCCATTCCCTGTTCCCGGCCCTGCTGGCCTTGCCGGCCTCTCTGACCCTGTGCGGCCGGACCGAGCCTGCCATGCTGACCGCCGCGACCGAAGCCGCCGTCATCCCCCGCAGCGTTGTCATCAGCCGGTCCCTGCTGCGCACAGGCGGGTGCCAGTACCACGGCTACCATCGCCAGTACGCCTATGATCATCAACATCTGTCTCATCGAATCCCACCTCCTAAGTGTCGTTTGTACGAATCTAGAGACGGGACGGAGCCGCAGATATTCCCATTGATTTCCAGGCCGCTGTTCAGCGCCGCCGGTATCCGACAGTTGAAATCAGCCATAGCAAAGGCCCGCAGGTTGTACTCCCGCGGGCCTGTTACTGCTGACTTATTAGCTATCCAGGTGGTCTGAACTCACTGCTCGCCACCGGGCGGTCCCCCGCCAGGTCCGCCCATATCGCCGCCACGGCCACCCATGGCTCTCATGCCAAGACCGTTTTCCAGGATTCCCAGATACATACACTGGACCTGACTCCAGAGCGACAACTGCCCGACCAGCGTCGTGTCCTCGGCTGCCAAGGTCGTCTGGTACTCGGTCAGAGCGGCGCGATAGGCCGTCAACGCGGCCTGCAACTGCTCGTCGGTAGCGTCCGGGTCATCCGCTACGGTCCGCAGCTTGACCATCTCGGCCTGTAGGGTCTGGCGCGCCTGGTATTTGATGGTCAGCGCGCTTTTGGCCGCGGCTTTCTCCTGGTCGCTCAGATCGGTCTGCTCAAGCATGCGCTCGATCATCTGCGCCCGCATCTGGGCGCGTTCCTCTTCGGTCATCTGCCTGCCAGCTCTCTGGCCTCTCTGGCCGCGCTGGGCGCAGGCTGCTACCACCATCACAGCGATCATCGTCACTATTGCGGCAACTGTCAGCACTCTCCTCATCGCGTTACACCTCCTGATTTCTCTGCTTATATCCACAGAGACGCCTCGGCCGCGGAAGTATTCCCACCAATTGGGGAAACCTGAGCTACGCGTTGCAGGGGTCGTACTGCCTGAGGGACGGTGCAGATTGGGGAAATTACTAGATGTGGTCAGAAATCGGTGCCGCTCTTGCGCATGCTGTCGGCAACCTTGCGGAGTTCCTCGGCGGGCACTTCCCCCGCCACTACGATACCCAGGTCCCCGACCCGGAAGCGGATGATATTGCCCCGCAGGCGGCTGCGCATCATCTTGCCGCCCCATTCGCCCCGCTGCTGTCGGTCCGGTGACTGCTGGAGGTCTGCCTCGTCACCACTGGGACCGTGCTGGCGAGCTTGCGGTCGCTCGGTATCCTGACGCTGACTGCGGCCTGCCTGGCCCAGAGCCTCGCGGCGCTGCTGCCAGCGCTCTCTGAGCTCCTCGCGCCGCTGCTGTGGAGCCCGGCGCTGGTCGGCTGTGGTCTCGCCTCGGCCTGACGCCTGCTCTCGTCTCTGCTCCAAGGCCTTGCGTACCTGCTCGCGGCCGGGCAGCTTAATCTCGATGATGTTGAGCAGCCGTACGCCGTCGCTATAGCGCACTTCGACGCCTTGCCCGTGTTGCCTATGATGCGCGTAATAGCCCTGCAACTGGAAGCCCTCGGGCAGGTATTTCGGCTCCGCCGGGTCTTGGCCTAGCAGCTCGGCCGCCTTGGCCTTGTCAATCTTCTTCGCCTCCGGCAGCCGGTCATGGCCGGTCGCAGCCTCCGGCAGCTTGACCTGCTGAGGCGCCGGCGCGGAGAAGTCAACTGCGGTGTATCGCGTACTCGAAATCAGCTCTCCGGCATGATTATAGCGGTCGGTGGCCAGCGGGAAGTCGGTCTCTTTGTCCGCCCATATCTCGACGCGGGCATCCGACCCAGGGTGCGGTCTGATAACCACATACTCAGTGGGCCGGCCCAGCAGCCTGGCACCACGGGCGACGGCGACCACTGCCTTCTTGCCCAGCGGCGGCATCTCGTCCAGCGGATTGCGCGGCAGGTGGCGCACTGCTTTGCCGTCCCGCCCGATCTGCCACACACTACCACTCTGCTCGACGATTTTTACGCCCTTGCCTCTGCCGCCGGTCAACTCAAGCTGCAGACGACCATCGCCGCGATGGACCGTCGCCTCGGCATTGACGTAACGATTACCGATACGCACGACGGTAGTCAGCTCGCCTTTCAGACTGACTTCGCCCCTGGCCTGCCGGAGGTCCCGGACCAGCTCTCTGGCCTGCTCGCGCGGCAACTCCCGCGGCTTGCAGCCACAGATCGCAAGCGCCACTGCCAGCGCCAAGGCTGCTAGTAGCAATGAGGACCTCGGGCTGGAAGCCCGAGCTACGCGCGACGTCGGATTCCTCACGGCATCACTTCTCCCGCCTGTTCGGGCTCGATCACGGCCATCGCCAGCGCCAGCGAGGCCTCATCAGCCAGCGGCTGGTCCCAGGCAGCGGCAATCTGAGCCTCGGCGTAGGTGTTGCCCTCGGCTACGGCCAAGACCGGCAGGTCGGGTGTCGCCGGTGGCGCTGCCTGCATCAGCGGCCAGGCCAGCAGTGCCACAATCAGTATCGCTGCGGCGGCCGCGATTGCCATCGCCGGCTTCCAATAGACGCGCCAGGCCGGCTTGGGTTGCGTTCTGGGCTCAAGCTGGGCCCGGATCTTCGGCCACAGGTCGCGCGGCGGATCGGCCGGCAGCAGCGGTGCAAGCAGCTCGCCGGTTCGTTCCAGCGCCGCCAGCTCGCGGCGACAGCTCTCACACTCGGCCAGATGCGCCCGCACGTGAGCTGCGATGTGCTCCTCCAAAGCCCCGACGGTGTAGTCGGGCAGTATTTTCCTGATGTCTGCGCAATCCATTATCCTCATTCCTCCACATAGGGAGCCAGTTTGATCCGTAACGCCTCCCGGCCCCGAGCCAACCGCGACAGCACCGTCCCGACGGGTATTCCCAACTCCCGGCCAATTTCTGCGACCGCCTTACCCTCCAGATGGTGCATGACTATTACCAGCCTCTGGTCCTCGTTGAGCCGCTGGATAGCTGCAGTGACCTGCCGCTGCTGTTCAGCGCTCTCCAACTGCTCGGCCGGTCCTGCCCTAGCGTCGGCCCACTGCCTGGGCATCTCTCGCCCATCGTTGGCCTCCAGCGACTCGGTCGGCCGGTTGCCTCTTAGTGAATCGCGGGTGAGATTGAGGGCGATCGTCCGCAGCCAGCCGCCGAAGGCCTTCGGCTCATCCAGCCTGGGCAATGACCGCCAGGCCCGGATGAACGTCTCCTGCGTCAGGTCGGCGGCGGCCTCCTCGTTGCCGACCATGTGCCGGATAATGCTATAGATCAGGCGCGCATATTGCGTGTAGAGCCTGCCGAAAGCTCTGTGGTCGCCTTCCCGAGCCTTCTCAACCAGTTTTTCCTCTGCTGCCTCAGTGCTCACGAATCCCTAACCCGCAATCTTAATGACGAGCCAAACTCTTTGTAGATTCCACCATTTGAGGCAAATGCTCTCGCCAGGGGCAGAAGAATCTCCTATTCGCCTGGGCCTTGCTGGACCTCTCCCGTCATCGGTACGAAGATCACCGGCAGTACCGATTTCTTCACAATCTCGCCGTCTTCCTTGGTCAGCAGGTACAGCTCCTGCGGGCCGCCGGCCTCGCCGACCGGTATCACCATCCGTCCGCCCTCCTTGAGTTGCTCGACGAGCGGCTCCGGTATGCGGTTGGGCGCGCAGGTGACGATGATGCCGTCGAAGGGAGCATGAGCGGGCCAGCCGCGATAGCCGTCACCAGCCCGCACCGAGACATTTTCGTAGCCCAGCTCGCGCAATCTGGCCCGCGCCGAATACGCCAGTGGCTCGACGATCTCTATCGAATACACATGCTCGACCAGTTCGGCCAGCACCGCCGCCTGGTAGCCCGAGCCGGTGCCCACCTCGAAGACTATGTGCTCCGGCTTGGGCTGCAGCAGCTCCGTCATCAAGGCCACTATCGAGGGTGCTGAGATGGTCTGCTGGTTGCCAATCGGCAGCGGTGTATCAACATACGCGTACGGGCGCACCTCCTCGGGAATAAACAGATGCCGAGGGGTCTTGCGCATCGCGGCGATTACGCGCTGGTCCTGCAACTCCCAGTGCGCGACGAGCATGTCAACCATCGCGTCGCTCTGCGCGGCCCAGTCCGGTTCGCCGGCCTCCTCTTGCTTTGCGCATGAAAGCGGGCACACGCCCAGTGCAGCCAAGCCAAGCGCCGCCAGAACTCGCAGGCATCTCGGATATGCCATACACCAACACCTCCTCGCTATTGCGCATTCTACCGCACGTGCCTACTTCTCGTAGTTCACCGCGCCCTGCCAACGGACCACGTGCTCGCCGTTGTGGGCGTGGTGTGGGAAGAACTGGTACTGAGCCGTCTGCGTATCGGCATCATATTCCAAGCCCGGGTCCTCGACGGTGATTATCCGGCTGCCCTCGCCGGCCTTCTCGACCGAGGCCACCGTGTAGCCGTGCGTCCAGCCATCGCCATGATCCAGCACCAGCACGGTTCCGGCAGTGGGGCCTACCTGTGTCCAGTCGGCGTCAATCAGCAAGGCGCCGCCGTCTGGCCCGCGCTCGACACCGACGAGTCTCGACTCCCGTAGCGGCCCGATGTCCAGCATGAACCTGCCGTAGGATACCATGCCGGTGGCGTAGGCTCTGATCACCTCGCCCTGGCGGATGCGCAACTGGCTCATCGGACCGGACATCCCGAACTCGACGCCCTCATACCTGCCTTTGAGGTCGGTGGCGAAAACGCCGATTATGTCGGTGAAGTCGGCGGTCTCAATCGCCAGCGCCCGGCCGTCGCCCTCGGTCTCCAGTCCGGAGACGGACTTGATGATAGGCAAGCCGGCAACCGGCTCGCAGATGCTGGCAAACAGGCTTGGCGCCTCGCCGGCCGCCCGCCTCAGCATCACATAGGGGCGATTGAACTGCTCGAGCTTGGAATCATCTCGCCCGGCCGGTCTTACCTGCGGATTGGTACCGCTGTAAAGCTCGTCCCCGGCCTCAGTCACCAGATAAACGCGAGTGCTCAGGTCCCTATCCTCATACTTGAGTTGAGCAAGCTGCACGCCGGCTGCCGGCCTGCCGACGCGGTTGTCGGAAAGGAAGCCGTATGCGTAGCCCGGCTTCGTGACCCAGCCGCCATGGTGTTCGCCTTCAGGCTCCTGCCACTCCACACCCTCGGGCAGCATCGTGGCCACCGGCTCCATCTGCAGCGGCCCGTCGGCTCCTGCCAGTGCGAGGCTCTGAGTTCGGTCGGCACTGCCATGAATGAAATAGTCGTGCTGCTGACCGCCGCCTACCAGAAAGGCATCAACCACGTACCCATTCGCCGGATCGAGTCCGACCAACGCCAGCATCCGGGTATATTTTTGCGCTTTTTCCGGATATACCTGCGGGTTGCTGGCGGCAACCACCTGCATGTCCGGGCTGGTGGCATCGAAGAACTCCAGCGCGCCGTCCGAAGGCGGCTTGCTGCCCGCGTATTGATTCTCGCAGTCTATCACCACACTGTTGTGCGAGGCGGTGGCTAGAGTCCAGCCCCGGTAGCGCGTATGGGTATAGCCCAGGTCCGGCAGCATCTCTTCGCCCTTGGCGAACATCAACATGCTGAGGCCGTCGTAGTGGGTGTGGCCGTAGCCGCCGGACCAGGTCAGATGCACCTGCATCTGGTCATCACCTTGACCGCGACCCAGGATAGCATGGCCCAGCGCCGGCAGCAGCACCGGCCCGGATGCCTCGATCCGCCCCCGACCGCTGCTGGACCAGGTATCGTGCACCGGTGCCAGCCGACCGTTCGGCAGCCGCATACTGTCCAGGGAGGCAATTACCCGCGCTACTACCGGCAAGCCGGCTCCCAGGTCCAGATTGTCGAGCCGCGCGCCGGTTTCCGGGTGGGTATAGCCTTGCGGATCGGAATAGCCCTTGGTCAAACTGAACACGGACGACAGCCCGCCGATTACCTGCTGATGGTAGGACGGCGCTCCCTCGCGCCAGATGCCGTCGTAGTAGAACTGCTCGGCGCAGAAGCGCTGCAGACGGCTGACAACCTCGTGGAGGTATTCCGGCTTTCCCAGCACCCGGGCCACTACGATCATCCCGCGCCAGGCCACCGGACTCATATTGCCCAGCGTATCACGGTTGGCGGCAACCTGCTCGGCGGCAGTGAGGAAGAAGTCATTGCGGATTTTCTGCTCGGCACCGGCTAGCTTGTCCAGTTCGCCGCTGGAGTAGATCATGTCATAGGCGAAGACCAGGTCAACCGGGATATCCATATACGCCCACCAGTCCCAACGCGCGGTGCGGAACCCGCTTCGGAAGTCTTCAGGAGCAACCTCGCCATCATAGAGCACCTTCTGGCGGAAGGGATAGTCGAACTTGTATATGTAGTCGGGGTAAACTTCAGCGAAGCGGTTGAGTATTAGCGCTGCTCGCCGCGCATATTCGCTCTCGCGGGTCACATGATAGACGTAGGCCATGTTATAGGCCTGTTGCGCCAGCTTCTCCCGCGCCTCGTAGTCGCCGAATGACTCGAAGTAGTATCTGTAGCCGTCTTTGTCTTCCCAGTACGGGTATTCCAGCTCATTGCCGGCCGGACTGGTCACTTTCTGCACGCCCATAGTCGGGTACTGCTCACTCGGATACACCTGGCCGCAGTGGATACAGTGTACTTGGTCAGGCTGCTTGGGGTCCCAGGCCAGCCCGTGTTCCTGCTGCCCGCCGGTGCAGTTGGGGCAGCCGGTGAAGTAGAAGCCGGCTTGGGTCGGCACCAGAGATAGGAGTTGCTCCGCGGAAAGCTGCATGAAGTAAGCTGTCTGTGCCTTCAGCGTCTCAATACTGTCGGCGTTGTAGCGCGTGTACTCAAGGACCGGATGTTGCGTCTGGCACATGCCATTGCCCCCTACCGATACCAGCAATGTGACCGCTGTAATGAGCAGTGCAAATCGCGTCAGGTTCGCCATTGGCCACTCCTGTCGAGCATTTATGTTTGACACAATCTCCAGTAAGGTTCTAAAATGGTATTAGCTGCGCAACGCACTATTAGATTTCGTTGGAGGCGGCTCGTTTCCTGCGCCGGCCTGTGCGTGAGAGATTTTCAGGAAACGCAGAAGTCCGGCGTTTGACGTGCGAACTATTCACTTGTATCGCAACTCTGGGGGAGGAGTACCGATACCGCGCATGAGAAACGCTAAGATCTTGATTGTAGAAGACGACCCGACTACGGTCGAAATCATGGCCTTGCGCTTGCAGCAGGAAGGCTACGACACCGAGGCCTATACCCTTGCCGAGGAGGCTCTAAAGGCCTTCAGCGCCGGTGATTTCGACCTGGTGATCCTCGACATCATGTTGCCGGATATGGACGGGATATCAGTGTGCCGCGAGATGCGTCGCCAGTCGAATGTGCCGATTATTATGGTGACTGGGCGTGGCGAGAAGCTGGACCGCGTGCTGGGGCTGGAGGTCGGGGCGGATGATTATATGGTCAAGCCGTTCATGTCGGAGGAATTGCTGGCCCGGGTGCGGGCGCATCTGCGCCGCGTAACCGACTATGCAGCCAAAGCCGCAACCGAGCGCTTCGTGACGGCCGGCCCCCTGCAGCTTGACATGCACACCCATCAAGTGACCAAGGGCGAACAGAGAATTGACCTGACCCCCACAGAGTTCCGGCTCTTGCTGGCCCTGGTGGAGGCTGAGGGAGCCGTGCTATCAGTCCCCCAGTTGTTCGAGAAGGTCTGGAGCCGTGAGGATAGTAACCAGAGCCTGATTGAGACTCACATCTACAATCTCCGCCGCAAGATCGAGGATAACGCCTCCGCGCCCAAGTACGTGCTTACCATCCGCGATGCCGGCTATCGCTTCAATACCGAGGCCCAATAACACAGCATCACCCGCCCAAACACCCAACCAATCGCGACTGATTGACACCGGCGCGGCCCCGAACAAGTCTCGGGGCCGCCGTATATTTGAGCCACAGCCGTACCGGGGTAGCCAAGCCGCTTCCCCGCTAGTCCCAGATATTGAGCAACTGCAGAAGCCACAGATTCTCCCGGATATACTGCCATACCGTCTTGCCTTCCGAGGGGCGCACCGGCGGGAAGTAAATGATGTCCCCTGCCAACACCGTGACATCAGGCGGCAGGTGTCCCTCCTTGATCTTGGACATATCTATCTTGGTTACTTCCGTCTCCCCGTCCTCCTTGACTCTCACCAATGAGCCGGTCGAGTGGCCGAAGCCCGCGCCCAGTGCCGCCGTGCTCAGGTAGTCGAACAGCGACAGCTCCGGGTCGTACGGATATACTCCGGGCTTGCCAAAGGCGCCGATCAGATAGACCTTGTCCGCATCATTGACCAGCACCACATCACCGGGCTCGAGCTGGACGTCTGCAGACATGTCGCCTCGTTCCTCGATGCTCTTGAGGTTAACCGTCATCTGCTCGCCGCCGCGATAGACCTGCACTTTGCGCAAGTCCGCCTTCTCGGTCGGGCCGGCCATCAGCACTATCTTGAGCAGGCTGGTGTTGCGCATGTTGGCTACGTTGACCGGTCCGACGTTGGTTAGCGCGCCCAGTAGGACGATTTCCTCAGGGTCCTTCTCGGGCACGATCAGCGTATCCCCCGCCTGTAGGGCGACATTCCTGCTCATGTCGCCTTCTTGCCAGAGACTCTCGAGGTCCACGGGGATGTACTCGCCGTCGCGGAAGATTTTGGCCTGAGCCAGACCGGAGTTGGCATTGAACCCGCCCGCCCGGATGATTGCCTCAGTGAGCTTGACCGGCTCGGGCGAGTAAAACGTGATAGGAGAGTTGACTTGGCCGACCACGGCTATCTCGCTGGCCTTCTGTATCAGCAGCACGTCGCCGCCTTGCAGCTCGTGGTTCTGTGATACATCACCTGCCTTGAGCAGGGCCCGCAGGTCTATCGTGATCGGCTGGTCCAGGCCCTTACGCAACAACAGAGCCGTATTGGTGTCAGCCTCTGCGCCAAAGCCCTGGCCGACCTTACCGATCGCCTCCAGTACGGTCAGTCGCTCGCCTGTCGGCAAGGTCGCCGACCCGGGCTGGGTGACTTCGCCCAGCACTGATATGACGTTCTCCAGGCGCGGCACGTAGATGACATCACCGTAGTGCACCGGCACCGGCGCCGCCAGAATGCGGTCCTCGCGTAGGCCGCTGAGATCAATCTCCAGCGACTGCTCGCCACGCCGGGTCAGGCGCACCTTACCCAGGTCCGCCCGCGTCTCCGGCTCGGCCATAACCACGGCATCGCGCACGTTCGAGCCGGGCCGCAGCGTCATCGCTCCCGGCTTCTCAACATAGCCGCTCACAAACACCTGTCGCACCGATTTGGTGTCATCAATCGCGACGGTGACGAACGGGTCATGGATTATCCGCCCCAACCGCAGGCGCAAGAGGTCGCGCACCTCAGCAAGTGTCTTGCCGGCCACCGCCACCTGCCCCACCATCGCCATCGGGATGGTGCCATCGGCGCCCACCGGGTAGGCGCCGCTGAGCGCTTCCTCATCGAAGACGTAAACCAGCAGCGCATCGCCCTGCTGGACTCTGTAGTCCTCCACAGGCGCCTGGGCATGTGCCGGCCAACACCACGTCAGCAGCCAGGCAAGTATGACTACGGTCACTGCTGGCGCAATCTCAAGCCTGGCCAATCTCTCTAACCTATCCCGCATCTTCCGGCCTCCGCCTTCTGGACTGGCACCACCGCCAAGCGGCCCGTCGCGAACCAGTGCGAACCAGTGCCTAGCTAGTATCGCATCATTTTAGGCATTAGCCTGCCACGGTGTCAAGCAGACGCCGCCGCCCGGTCGTGCCCTATACAACAAACCGCCATTACTGCTATAATAGCGGATGGTGGTCTCTGTGGCAACACGCACGTGGGTACGCAAGTACTCGGCATTCCTCAGGTACGTCAACGTCTTCGTGCTGGCCTGCTGCTTCATCGGCACCGGCTTGGTCGCCGGTGGACTCTTGGCCGTTCGCGAAGCGCTGCCTGATGCCGAGGAGCTGATCGCCTACCGGCCACGCCTGACCACCGAGATCTACTCGACCGAGGTCGAGCCCGACGGCAAGACCAGCCATACACTACTGGGCCGGGTCTTCAAGGAGGACCGCGAGCCGGTAGATCTGCAGGAAATACCGCTGCATCTGCGCCAGGCCACCATCGCCATCGAGGACCGCCCCTTCTACCAGCATCGCGGCGTGGACCCCAAGGGCATTGTGCGCGCAGTCTGGGTCAACTTGCGCGAGCGCAGCCTCCGCCAGGGCGGTAGCACCATCACCCAGCAGCTCGTCCGCAACATGTGGCTCAGCCGCAAGAAGACGTTCGACCGCAAAATCAAAGAGGCAATTCTGGCTCTGGAGCTTGAGCGCCGCTACTCCAAAGACGAGATGTTGGAGATGTATCTTAATGAAGTCTATTACGGCCATGGCGCTTACGGCGTCAAGGTCGCAGCTCGTATGTTCTTTGACAAAGATGTCAGCGACCTGTCCCTGGCCGAGGCCACGCTCCTGGCCGGCCTGCCCCGCTCGCCGCTGACCTATAGCCCCTACCGCCATCCGCAGCAAGCCAAGCAGCGCCGCCGCCAGGTGCTGCACGCCATGGTTGAGATGGGCCATATTACCTCGGCGCAGGCTGCGGAGGCCGATGACCACCAGATTCAAGCCAACCTCGCGCCGCTACGGGAACGCGGCATCACCGCTTTCCGAGCACCGTATTTCACCCACCTGGTGGTCCGCCAGCTTTGTGAGCAGTACGGCGTGGCGGCCGTTTACGAAGGCGGCATGCGTATCTATACCACCCTCGACACCCGGCTGCAGAAAATCGCTGAGAAGGAGCTCTCTGACCAGGTCCAATCGTTGCGCCGCAGGCACAGCATCAAGGGCGGGCTGACCGGCCAGGGCGCTCTGGCTGCCGTAGAAGTCGCCACCGGCGATGTCCTGGCGATAGTCGGCGGTGTGGGTGACTACGAAGACGTGCAGTATAACCGCGCCTATCCCGGTCCTCCGTTGTATGGCCGCCAGCCGGGTTCCTCATTCAAGCCCTATGTCTGGGCCACGGCACTGGAGAAAGGCTATGGACCGAACTCAGTCTTCAGCGGTTCGGCGATAAGTATTCGCGTCGGTCCGGGGAAGTATTGGAGCCCTAAGAACTACTCGCCCCGGCAGGGGGGCAATTACACCCTACGCTGGGCGCTGGCTCAGTCGGTCAACTTAGTCTCGGTGCGCATCGTGCGCAAGCTCGGATCTAAAACCATCCAGAAAGCCGCCGCCCAGATGATGGGCTTGCCCGAGGAGCGGCTGCGGGCAGTACCGGCCATCGCTCTGGGCACCTCGGAGCTGGCCCCGCTGGAGCAGGCCGTCGGCTACTGCACCTTCGCCAGCGGCGGGCTGTACACCAAACCGCGGCTGATTCGACGCATCGAGAATGCCCACGGTGACACGCTGGTCACTTTCAGACCCGAGCGCAAACGCGTCATCAATAAGGCGACCGCCATCAGCATGATCTCGATGATGCGCACGGTAGTCACCTCCGGCACCGGCAGGCGGGCGGCGGTTTCCGGCTACCCGATATGCGGCAAGACCGGCACAACCCAGGCCGGTCGTGACGCCTGGTGGGTGGGCTACAGCCCGGACCTGTCCTGTGCGGTGTGGGTCGGCAATGACGACTACAAGCCGATGCGCGGCTCCTCCGGCGGCGGCTTCTGTGCGCCGGTATTCGCCAAGTTCATGGCCCAGGCGCTGAAGCTGCGCGGCTACAAGGGCAAGTACCCGGAGGGCGCGGGGGTAAAGGCCACGAAACGCGGGCAGGTGGAGGATGAAAAGAAAGAGGAGGAAGAAAAACCCCAAGAGTCACCGGAACGGACGATCACCGTGTGCACTAGCAGCGGCGGGCGGGCAACGCCGTACTGCCCCAGTACCGTCGAACGAACTCTGGCCGCCGACGAATCGCCGCCACCGCCCTGCCGTATCCACGGTCCCGGTTCTTCAGGCCGCGTATCCGATAGGCCCGCTCCCGGCCCGCGCGCGCCGACGCCTGCAACCGGCGGCAGCCACACCGTGACTATCTGCGTCCAATCCGGGCAACTCGCCGGGCCGTATTGCCCACAGACTGTCGAGCGCACTTTCCCCGCAGGCGCAGGGCCAACCGGAACTTGCAGCTTGCACGGCCCGGCCGCCAGTTCCTCTCATAAGCCGCCGCCTGCCTCGGATAATACCTCCGACACAACTACGAAGCCGCCGACGCCCCCGACCGCCGGTGACGGTGCTGCCGGCGGGGCGCCGAAGCCCGGGGCCGATGCGGACAAGCCACCCAAGCCGCCGGGCGAGCAATGAGCCTTCCCCCGGGCCGCGCGCTGACAAAGTGCCGCCATCTCCCCGATGAGATGGCCCCAACGGACTGATCGGTTCTCATGGATAAGCCTACTACAAACATGCGCATCATGGGACTGGGCGTATTCTTCGGCCTGGCTCTCCTGGCCTTGCTGGTACGGCTGTGGACGCTGCAGGTGGCCAACTGGGTGCCCTACGCTAAGCAGGCGCAGAAGAACCGCCTCACGGAGGTCTTCGGCCCAGCGCCCCGCGGGCTGATTGTGGACTGCAATGGCGAGGTGCTGGTGGACAACCGCTATGCCTGGCATGTTGAGGTGGTCCCCAAGGACCTACCCGGGCGCGAGGATGACCTTGAGAAGGAAGTCGCGATCCTGGCCGGCATCCTGGGCGGTACTTCCGCTGCCGAGCTGCGCCGGCATTTTGGGAAGATCAAGTCAACCCAGATGCAGGCCGTGCCTCTACCCGGCGGCGAGAACGCTTCCTTCAAGGTGGTCGCCCAGGTCGAGGAGCGCGCCCCGGAGCTGCCTGGAGTCCGCATCGCCGAGTGTGCTCACCGCCACTACCCCCATGGCTCGCTGGCTGCACACCTGTTGGGTTACGCACGCAGCCTCAGCAGCATCCCCCCAGACCGTACCGCAACCTACAAGGCTCTGCCCTATCCTGATGATGTACTGAGTGACCCGAGCCGTCCCCCTAAGCCGGAGGGCATCGAGGGGATGCCGATATACGGAAACGATTCCATTGTCGGCCAGACCGGCGTTGAGGAGTTGTGCGAACTTGATACCAACACCGCGCCGGCGGTACCGATACTGCAAGGCCGCCGCAGCCGCACCGTCTATGAAGTGGACCGTCTCAACAGTCCGGTGCGCCTGGTTTACCACGAGCCGGCGGCACCGGGGGCCACGGTCTATCTAACGATTGACGTTCGCGTGCAACAAGCAGCCGAAGCCGCCCTCGCAAATGCGATCAAGACCACCACCGGCAAGACCGGGGCGGCGGTCTGTCTCGACCTGCAAACCGGCGGAGTGGTAGCGATGGCCAGCTACCCGACCTTCGACCCCAACGGCTGGGTCAGAGGCTGGTCGCCCGAGGAGTTCAAGGCTCTCAACGATAATCCGCGCAAGCCATTATTCAACAAGGCCATCGGCGGCCAGTATGCTCCCGCCTCCACCTTCAAGATGGTCTCGGCAACGGCCGCGCTGGAGACTACGTCGGTTAGTACCACCACCACCTATCTCTGCAAAGGTATCATCCACGAAGGCACCAAACATCAGCCGTTCAAGTGCTGGCAGCGTAAGGGCCATGGCCGCCTTGATTTCTACCAGGCCATCGCGGAGTCGTGTGATGTGTACTTCTACGAGCTGGTCCGCAAATCCGGCCTCACCAGCAGTGCCATTGCCAACTATGCGCGCCAGTTCGGCCTCGGGGAACCGACCGGTCTGGGCCTGACCGGCAGTGCCTGTGGACTGGTGCCGACCAAAGAGTATAAGCGCAGCAAGACCAGCGAGGACTGGCGCAGCGGCGATACGCTTAACATGGTCATCGGCCAGGGCTATCTGTCCGCCACGCCCCTGCAAGTGGCCGTCGCCACGGCTGTGGTTGCCACTGATGGTGATGTCATCCAACCCTCCGTGGTGCGCAAGATCGCCTGGCCGCATGACATGCACCGGCCGCCTACCACCTTCGAGCGCAAGGTCCGGCGCCACCTGCAACTCAAGCCCGGTACTTTGGCGACGGTGCGCGCCGGTATGCGCCGAGCGGTCACCGACCGCAACGGCACCGCCCATCTGCTCGACGCCTTGCCTTTTTCGTGCGCCGCCAAGACCGGCTCCGCAGAGCATGACAAGCGCCTGCCAACTCACGCCTGGATCACGGCCTTCGCACCTTCCACCAAGCCGCGCTTTGTCGCGACCGTACTGGTGTCTGAAGGCGGCTACGGCAGCTCCACAGCCGGACCTGTGGCGCGCGACATTCTCGCCGCAGCCATGGCAGCGAAATACAAACCTGCAACTGATCAATGAAACGACAATGCCTTCCACCGATCACCTAGCCCAGATAGTCCAGAAAACGCGTAGCTCGGCCTGCCCTGAGCTTGTCGAAGGGCAGGTGAGAATGCGCACACATTCTCAGCTTCCAGCCCGAGGTCGTTGCCGCGCTGGCTATACTTGAGCGCGCCGCAGTACCCAACCAATCGCCACAGGACTGAGAGCCGCCTGAACATGCTTCTGGGACAAGACAGCAAGCAGCGCTACAACGATTTCGTCGCCGCCTGTGAATACGGCGATTTCATGCAGAGCTGGGAATGGGGCGAGCTGAAGTCCCGCACCGGCTGGCAACCGTACCGCCTTGCCATCGAGGAAGGCGGCCGGATCAGCGCTGCGGTGCAGGTGCTCAAGCGACCGGTGCCGGGTCTCGGCCGCTGCCTGTTGTACAGCCCGCGAGGGCCGCTATATGACCTGAGCCGCCCGCGCCTTTTCGAGCTGCTGCTAGAGCAGGTCAATGCCCTGGCCAGAGAGCACGGGGCGATGGCTTACAAGATTGACCCGGCGATCCCGCAGGACAATTCAGCGTACCTCCGCACGCTGCGTGATCACGACTTCTCCCCGGCGCCGATCGGTGATGAGGCCTTCGGCGGCATCCAGCCCCGCTATGTCATGCAGGTTGATGTAACTCCCTCAGAAGACGAGATCCTGGCCCGCTTCAAGAGCAAGTGGCGCTATAACGTGCGTCTGGCAGAGCGTAAGGGCATAACCATCAGCAGCGATTGCCCCCGCGAGCAGGTCGCCGTGTTCTACCGGCTGCTGCTTGAGACTGCCGAGCGCGACGGCTTCAAGGTCCGCGCCGAAAGCTACTTCATTGACCTCTACGACCTGCTGATCGCAGCCGGTCTCGGCGGGCTATTCATCGCCAGACTGGGCGATGAGCCGGTTGCCGCCGCGATTAGTTTGACCATCGGCAAGTGCGCCTGGTACGTCTATGGCGCTTCCAGCAACCGGCACCGCAATAAGATGCCCAATCACCTGATGCAGTGGGAGATGATGCGCTGGGCCAAGGCGCGCGGCTGCCAGGTCTATGACCTGCGCGGTGTCGCCCGTGAAAACGACAAGGCCAGCCCGCTCTACGGCCTCAATCGTTTCAAGGAAGGGTTTGCCGCCCGTTATGTCGAATACATCGGCGAGTGGGACCAAATCTACTCGCCGATATGGTACCGTCTATTCAACATCGCCGAGCCGACAGTGCGCAAACTGCGCCTTTTACTGGCCGGCCTCAAGAAGTGACAGTCAGCCGAAGCCCAAGCGGCTTGCGGAACCGACACCAAGCCGCTCCAGGGGGTTGCAGTGATGCAGAACTCCGATTCGCTGTCCGAA
Source organism: uncultured Armatimonadia bacterium (assembly GCA_964390495.1). GTDB lineage: Bacteria > Armatimonadota > Zipacnadia > Zipacnadales > UBA11051 > UBA11051. Next base: position 67,767 of record CAYMIN010000005.1, on the reverse strand, counting down.
CTTGTCAAGCAATTCCTGCGCGGCATGACTAGCTATGTTCGGGCCGTGGTCACGGACTTTGCCATTGCCTCCGGCAAGAAGATGGCTCTATTCGCCCTGGCGCTTGCCTGTCTGGTGTTGGCGCTGGTTTACCTGTCTATGGGTCTGATCAACTGGCTGGCGATCTATTTCCTTTCCTCTGCCCCACCATACTTTATCGCGGCTCTCATACTGCTACTCGCGGCGGCGGTCATGATCATGGTCGCGGGCAAGAAGCAACCGAAAGATGATACGGATGGCAAAGACAAGCAGCAAGCAGAAACCGCCACCGAAACCTGAGGTCGCGCTTGAGGAGCTCGGCCATGTCGTGGACCGTCTCGAGACCCAAATCAAGGGCCGGGCCACGCAAATGACACAGAGCCTGCGCCCGCCGCTGACTACTATCCTGGCGGCGGCAGGCGGTGTTATCCTCGGTGTCGGCATCTGCCTGCTGATATCGCACCACAGACCTGAGCCAAGTGTCGAGCAGGCCGATCCTAGTGATACAGCGAAGCACAGCCGGGGACAGGTCCTAGCCAGAGCTGTGGGTAAAGCCCTCGCCGCCGGCCTCAAGGCCATGGCCGCAAGCCGGCAACAGTCATCATCGCCCTCACCCCAAGAGTGAAAGGGGCGCTTTGCACAGAGAGGCTAGCTATGCAACAGTTGATGGAACGGATCATCCAGGCGGCGCTCGATCAGGGCGCTGATTTCGCCGATTTGCGTATCAGCAACGGCGCTGCTACGGCCATTGCCGTGGAGGACGGCCGCGCTGACAAGATCTCCAGCTCCCGCTCGCGCGGCGCGGGCTTACGCGTGCTGGTAGATGGTGCATGGGGCTTTGCTCCGACCAACCGACCCGAGGAGGCGGAGCTGCTGCATTGTGTGGAGGATGCAACTGCAATGGCCCAGGCCGCCAGCTCCCACGTCACCGACCCGGGCATGGTCGCCGAAGTCGAGCCGGCCCACGGCGAAGTGGGCAAGCCGCCTCGTATTCGCCCGGACCAGGTGCCGCTGAAGGACCGCGTGGCCCGCGTGTTCGAGCTCGAAAGGGCCGCCCGCAGCTATCAGCCAAACAAGATCGCCAACACCGTCGCCAGCTACGCCGACGGCTGCGGTGAGATGTTCTTGGCTAATAGTCTCGGCACCTTGCTGCACTACGAAAGCACCGGCACCTCCATCGGCCTCTCCGTGGTAGCCACTGACGGCAACACCCGCCAGCGGAGCGCCGACCGCAAGGCCAACCGCACCGGCTACGAACTGATCGAGGCGACGGACATCGAGACCCTGGGCAAGCAGACCGCGAAGAAGGCAGTGGATTTGCTGAGCGCACAGCGGGCACCCGCCGGCACCTTCGATGTCATCATTGATCACCGCATCTGCGGCCTGTTGGTGCATGAGGCCTTCGGGCACAATTCCGAGGCTGATGCCGTATGGAGCGGTAACTCGATTCTGGCCGGCAAGCTCGGCGAGCAGGTCGCCGCCGAAGAGGTCACCATCACTGACGATCCCACACTTCCCGACCTCAACGGCAGCTTCGACTATGATCACGAGGGCGTCCCGGCCCAGCGTCATGTTATCGTGAAGAACGGGATACTGAAGGGCTACCTGCACAGCCTCGAGACGGCGGCGCGTTTCGGTGTGCCGCCGAACGGTTCGGCCCGCGCCGACGGCCATCAAAGCGTCCCTATTGTCCGCATGAGCAACACCGCCATCGAACCGGGCAAATGGACGCTGGCGGAGATGATGGCCGAAATGGACGAGGGCTTGTACCTCAGCGGCGGCGGCTGGGGCTACGTCTTCACCGCCCAGGGCCAGTTTACATGCAACGTCGAGCACGCTTACAGGATCAAGAATGGCAAGCTGGGCACCCACTACCGCAATGTCTGCATCTCCGGCCGCACGCTGGAGACGCTGCAGAAAGTCACCGCCGTAGCTGACGACTTGGAGTTCGAGCTTGGCGGCACCTGCGGCAAGAATGGCCAGGGCATGGCCGTTGACGCCGGCGGGCCGCATGTACGTATCTCGCAGGTCGTAGTCGGCGGCCAGGAAACCCAGTAATTAATCCGGACGGTTTACAAGCCACGGGGGATGGCCTGAGTGGTAGGAACGGAGGACACCATGAGCGAGCTGCTCGACATCGCCCAGAAAGCCGTCAAAGCCGCCATGGCTGCGGGGGCTGACTTCGCCGACGCCTATTGCCTGGAGATGCGCGAGGTCGGGGTGGGTGTCGAGAACTCCAGCCTGCGCGAGACCGAGGTGGTTCGCGATTATGGCATCGGCGTCCGCGCCTTCCATGACGGCGGTGTCGGTCGCGCGAGTACCCAAAGCCTCCAGCCCGAGGATGTCGTGGAATGTGCCCGCAGTGCCGCCGCCCTGGCGAAAGCCGCCGATCCCGACCCCGATTTCGTGACATTGCCCGACCCCGCCGAGCCGCCCCCGGTTGACGACCTCTTCGACGATACCGTCGCCGGACTGGAGGTCGAACAGGTCGTGGAATGGTGCACCCAGGCTATTGAGGAAGCTCGGGCCATTGAGCCGGGCGTGCGCCTCGAAGGTGGGGCCAGCCTCACGGTCGGCTCCAGCGCCATCGCCTCCTCAACCGGCATCGGCCTGCAGCGCTCCGGCACCAGCCTCGGCATCAGCTTCCAGGCGGTGGTCGTTGACGGCGAGGACGTCGGGGTCTATTTTGAGTATGACGCGGCTCGTCTGCTGAATGATTTCGTCCCTACAGGCGTCGCCGCCAAGGCTACCCAGCAGGCGCGCCGCTATCTGGGCGGGCGCACCGTGAAGACCAAGCGCCTGCCGCTGGTGCTGGGCCCGCTGGCCGCCTCCGGGCTGCTGTTTTCCTGCGTCAGCGCAGCGGCTGCGGAGAACATTCAGCGCAACCGCTCCTTCCTCGCCGGCAAAGAGGGGCAACCTATCGCCAGCGAGCTGCTCACGATTACCGAGGCGCCGCTGGTGGCGGGCGGGCTGAGCTCCTCGGCCTATGACGGCGAGGGTGTGCCCAAGGTCGAACGCCGGCTCATCAAAGACGGCGTGCTGACCACCTACCTGCATAACTCCTACACCGCCAATAAGGCCGGGGTCGCCAATACCGCTCATGCCGGGCGTCAGGGCTATCGCGGCGCTGTCGGCGTTACCACCTCCAATCTCCAGGTGGCGCTGGGTACTCGTACCGAGGCCGAGCTGATCTCCGAGATAGACGAGGGCCTCTACATCGCTTATGGGGGCCTGCAGCCGGACGGGGCCTCCGGAGACATCTCCGCCACTGTTGACTTCGGCTTCAAGATCGAGAAGGGCGAGCTGGCCTATCCGGTAGCTACGACGATGGTCGGCAGCGACGCCTTCGAGGTGCTCGGCAAGATTGACGCAGTCTCCAGCGACTATCGCGAGGAGCCGGGCATCATCGTCCCGAGCCTGCGCATCCGCGATATCCAGGTCGCCAGCCAGGAATAGTGCCAGCCACCGAAACACCAAGACCTGCTGAAAGGAGTTTGGCGAGGCCTAGGCCCCAGCAGCCCTCGCCGAATTGATAGAGCCATGGCCGCTGACGCGGATACCACCTCAGAATCGGTCGGTCTTGACCAGCCGCGCTATCCGCTGATCGGCGTGACCGCCCGTAGCCTGATCCTCGCCATAGTCTTGTGCTACCTGGCCAGCTTCTGGATCAACCAGAGCGAGGTCATCGCCCATTTCTGCCAGATTACCGAAGCCGCGCCTCCGATTCCCGCCGTCGGCATCTTGCTTGCCCTGGTATTGCTCAATCCGCTGGTGCGGCGCATCAGCAAGCGCCTCAGTCTCGACCGCCGCGAGATCATCATGATCTACGCCTTCTTGGCCGTGGCGACCACGGTCACCGGCTGCGGCATCGGGCGCTTCTTCCTCAACATTCTGCCGACGCTTTACTACTTCAATACCCCGGAGAATGATTTCGCCTCCTTGCAGGGCCATCTGCCCGACTGGATGGTGCCGAAGGACAGCGAGGTCGTGCGCAAGCTCTACGAGGCTTCTGAAAGCGGCGCGGTGCCGTGGGGAGCCTGGGCTGTCCCGCTTATTATGTGGGGCATCTTCTTCCTGGCCGTCTGGGTCTGCATGCTCGCCATCAGCACCATCTTCCGGCGGCAGTGGTCGGAGAAGGAGAAGCTCACCTATCCGCTGCTGTACCTGCCGATGGACTGCACCCAGGGTGTTGACGGGCCCAACCTGGTGGTCGCCTTTCTGCGCAGTCGCATCATGTGGGGCGGTTTCGCCATCGCCTTCCTGTTCAACATCACCAATGTAATCAACTCCTACAATCCGGCCTTCACGGCGCTGGGTAGGGCCTACAACATCGGCGCGCTGTTCACGGAGCATCCCTTCAGCGCCCTGGAACCGATGGCCATCGCTTACCGCCCGGAGATAATCGGCTTCGGCTATTTGGTACCGACCGAGATCGCCTTCAGCGTCTGGGCCTTCTACTTCATCCTCAAGCTGGAGACCTTGATTGCGGCGATGGCGGGGCTGCAACTGCCCGGCTATCCCTTCTGGCAGGAGCGGGGCCTGGGCGCTTACGTGGCCGTCTGCCTGCTGCTGGCCTACATCGCACGCCATCATATCGCCGACGTGCTGCGCAAGGCCTTCACCGGTGACGCGGAAATAGACGACGCCGACGAGCCGATGAGCTACCGGGTGGCGGTTTTCGGCGGGCTGTTGGCATTTGCCGTGGTTATCGGCTGGATGAAGCTGGCGGGGATGGCGCTGTGGCTGGCCGTCGTGTACATGGTCCTGGTCTTTATGGTGGCGGTCGTCTATGCCCGTATCCGCGCCGAGGTCGGTGTCCCGCTGATCTGGATGTTCCCCTTCTATCAGACCTTCAAGAGCATCCGCTACTTCCTCGGCTCCGAGGCCCTCAAACACAATAACAGTTGGCGAAGTGCGACTGTCTTCGCCACCTTCGTGTTCCTCTCGCGCGGTTACTACTCGTCCATGATGGCCTATCAGATAGACGGCTATCGGCTGGCGCGAGCCACCGGTGTCAAGCAGACCGGAATGAATTGGGTGCTGATAGCCGCCCTGATGGCCGGCTTCACGGTCTCAATGACGGGCCTGTTGCGCGCCTATTACGAGTACGGTGCCGGCGGACTGGGTCGCATGTCCGGCTGGGGCTCGGGGATTGCGCAACAGGAGTACACCGCGGTAATTGACTATGCCAAGGCGGCGGTGCGACCCGACACGCCCCGTATTCTTGCCACCAGCTCCGGCTTTGTGGTAGCCGTGGGCCTGATGCTGTTGCGCATGGCGTTTCTGCGCTTCCCGCTGCACCCGCTGGCTTTCTGCATGATTCTCTCCTACAGCGGGCCGATCTGGGGCCCGTTCTTCATCGTCTGGCTGATCAAGACGGTTGTCTTCAAGCTCGGCGGCATGCGTGCCTATCGCCAACTGATCCCCGGCTTTGTCGGGCTGGCGGTGGGCCACTATTTCACCGCCGGTGTGGTATTGAATGTGATCGGCCTCTTGGGCGGCGAGAGCGTCCGTATCTACAGCGTAATTTTCGGCTGAAGCGACCATCTCCTGCCCCGAATGCAGGTTTTCCCCAGCGGCCTGCAGAAAGAGTAGGGACGTGATTCTTCATCACGCCCTTGAGGCTGCTGTTGCTTGGGCGCAATAAATCGCGCTCCGACAACAGATCCTCCTGGACGACAGGCATCCCTGCCTGTCGCAGCAGCCGCACACCGAGCGTTTGCACTGACCTGATGCTGAGAACACCAACGAGCCCATGAAAGGGGATTCGGGGAGGGCACCATCAGCAGCGCCCTCCTCAACATACCACTCGCATGGCAGTAGACAAGAGAAACGACGAGGGCCGCACGGTAGAGCTGGAAGTCGCCAGTCTCGACCAGCCGCGCTATCCGCTGATGGGCGTGACCGCGCGTAGCCTGTTCCTGGCTATCGTTCTTTGCTACATCGCCAGCCTCTGGATCAATCAGACCGAGGTCATCACCCATTTCTGCCAGATTACCGAATCGGTGCCGCCGATTCCCGCTGTCGGCATGTTGCTGGCGCTAGTACTGCTCAATCCGCTGGTGCGCCGCCTCAGTACCCGCTTCAGTCTCGAGCGCCGCGAAATCATCATGATCTACGTGTTCCTGACCGTAGCCACCACCGTCACCGGCTGCGGCATCGGTCGCTTCTTCATGAATACCCTCCCCGTCCTGTTCTACTTCGACACCCCCGAAAATGACTTCGCCTCCTTGCAGGGCCATATGCCCCATTGGATGGTGCCGCACGACCGCGAGGTCATCCGCAGGTTCTACGAAGCCTCCGAGGCCGGTGCGGTGCCGTGGAGTGCTTGGGCCGTCCCGCTGATTGCATGGGGTATCTTCTTTTTGGCGGTGTGGGTGTGCATGCTCGCCATTAGCACGGTCTTCCGCCGCCAGTGGTCGGAAAAGGAGAAGCTCACCTACCCGCTGTTGTATCTGCCGATGGAGTGTACCCAAGGCGTTGACGGCCCCAACTTGGTCGTCAGCTTCCTGCGCAGCAAGGTGATGTGGATCGGTTTCGCCATCGCCTTTTTCTTCAATATCACCAATATCATCAATTCCTATAACCCCGCTTTCACCGCTCTGGGCAAGTACTACGACCTCGGCGGACTGTTTACCGAGTTCCCGCTCAGTGCCTTGCGCCCGATGGTAATCCACTATCGCCCGGAGCTTATTGGTTTCGGCTATTTGGTGCCCACCGAAATCGCCTTCAGCGTCTGGGCTTTTTATGCGATGATGAAGCTCGAGAGCTTCACTTTCACGGCCGCAGGCGTCCAACTTGCCGGCTACCCCTACTGGCAGGAGCGCGGCCTGGGTGCTTATGTGGCCCTCTGCCTGCTGCTCGTCTATATCGGCCGCCAACACCTCTCCCAGGTGCTGCGCAAGGCTTTCGGGATTGACAGGAAGGTAGATGACTCCGACGAGCCGATGAGCTACCGCGTGACCGTTTTCGCGGGCTTACTGGCCTTCGCCGTGATCGTCGCCTGGATGAAGCTGGCCGGCATGGCCTTGTGGCTGGCGATTCTCTACATGGTCCTGGTGATGATGCTGGCGGTGGTGTATGCCCGCATCCGCGCCGAGGTCGGCGTGCCGCTAATCTGGATGTACCCCTACTATCAGTCCTTCAAGGGCATTCGCTATTTCCTGGGCTCGGCGGTCTTCCGCCACCACAACTCGTGGCAGAGCGCGACCATCTATGCCACCTTCGCCTTCATGTCGCGCGGCTATTATTCCTCGATGATGGGCTACCAGGTCGAGGGTTACCGTCTGGCAGACGGCACCGGCGTCAAGCAAAGTGCGATGAACTGGGTGCTGATTACCGCCCTTGCCGTCGGCTTTACCATCTCGATGACCGGCCTGCTACACTCCTATTACGAATACGGTGCCGGCGGCCTTACCGGCATGTCCGACTGGGGCTCCGGCATCGCCCAGCAGGAATATACTACCGTGACCGAATTCGCCAAGGCCTCGCTGCAGCCCGACACCCCGCGCATCGTCGCCACTGTCTCCGGGTTCGTGGTCGCGGTCGGCTTGATGCTCTTGCGGATGGCGTTTCTGCGTTTCCCGCTGCACCCGCTGGCCTTTTGCATGATCTGCTCCTACGGCGAGTTGGTCTGGGGAGCGTTTCTGATCGTGTGGCTGATCAAGAGCGTGGTCTTCAAGCTCGGTGGCATGCGCGCCTACCGCCAGCTCATTCCCGGCTTCGTCGGCCTGGCGCTGGGACATTACTTCACAGCCGGCGTACTCTGGGGCCTCATCGGCGCTTACGGCGGCGAAGGCATCCCGCGCTACCGCGTCTGGTTCGGCTAGCCAGACAAAGGAGACAAATCATGAACCCCTCCGCCTACCGATACCTATTACTGGTTCTAATTTCACTCACGGCCTGCACAAGCTACGGCGGCGCTCAGCCAGCCACTGAGTCTATACCAGTCCGCCTGCTGCTGCCCCCGGAGCTCTACGTGGTCCCCGGCCATGAGATCAATGTCTATTTCGACAATATCGTCCTTGTCCCCAATATCAACAACTACCTCTTCGATGTCACCTGCCAGCGGGGCCGCCAGGATGCCCAACGCTGGCGCTACACGCCGGCTGCGGAGGAGGTCGGGCAGTTCCCCCTTACCGTACAGGTCAGCGACGCGGCCGGCAACCTGATTGAGGAAGCCGGCACCACCGTCCACGTGGTTCCCCCTGATGCCGGCGCAGCTCAGGAAGTATCCATCCTGATTGTCGGCGACAGCCTGACCGCCAACGGCTACTATGCCACCGAGCTCTACACCCTCTGCCAGGCTGAAGGCAATCCGCAACTCAAGATGCTGGGCACGCAGAAAGGGCGTGTTGAGGGCGCCGCCCACGAGGGCTACGGCGGCTGGACCTGGGCGAGGTTCTGCACCCACTGGACCGAGGGTGACGACGACCGCGCCAGAAGCCCATTCCTACGCCTCGACGGCGACCAGCCGGTGCTCGATTTCCAGGCCTATTGCGACAAGCCAAACGACGGCAAAGGCCCGGACTTCATTACCGTGCTCCTGGGCTGCAATGACACCTTCTCGGCCACCGAGGAGACCATCGAGGAGCGCATAGACGCGATGTTCGGCTATGCCGATACGCTCTTGGCTGAGTTCCATCGCGTGCGGGCCGATACCCAGATCGGGATTCTGCTGCTGGTGCCTCCCGCGGCCGGCCAGGACGCCTTCGGGGCCAACTACCGGTGTGGGCAGACCCGCTGGCAGTACCGCCGCAACCAGCACCGCGTAGTCGAGCGGCTGCTGGAGAAGTTCGGCGGGCGCGAGGGCGAACACATCTTCCTCATTCCCGCGCACGTCAATCTCGACTGCGTCAACAGCTACCCAGCCAGAGAGGAACCGGCCAGTGCTCGCAACCCGACACCGGTGCTGCGGCAGTTCAATGGCGTCCACCCGGGCGTGCCGGGCTATTACCAGATCGCCGACACTATCTACTACTGGCTCAAGCTCAGACTCAGTAGGTAGTAACGACCTCGGGCTGGAGGCTGAGCTACGCGTCGTGTGAATGATGCGGGCTAGCCGGAGGCTGTGGTCATGTCGGACCGCAACATGCGCTTCAAAAACAAGGTCGCGGTGATTACCGGAGCCGGCCGGGGTATGGGCGCTGCCTTCGCGCGGCTGTTTGCCGCCGAGGGCGCGGCTGTGACCGTCAGCGATGTGGACGCCGATGCCGCCCAACACCTCAGCGACGAGCTGGCTGCCGCAGGTGCCCCCACCATCGCGGTGCACTGCGATGTCAGCAAGCGCGAGCAGGTCGAGGCGATGGTTCAGCACAGCCTCGACGCCTTCGATACCGTCTCGATCCTGGTCAACAATGCCGGCATCCTCCGCCGCACGCGAGTCGAGAGTATCTCTGAAGCGGAATGGAATCTGGTGATGTCGGTGAATGTCAACGGCGTGTTTCTGTGCTCGCAAGCGGTGATTGCGCCGATGAAGAAGCAAGGCTGGGGCCGCATCATCAACCTCTCCTCCTCGGCGGGCAAGACCGTCAGCACTCTCGGTGGCGCCCATTACACCGCCTCCAAGCACGCCGTACTCGGCATCACTCGTGCCTTCGCCAGGGAGCTGGCCGCCCACGGCATCACCGTCAACGCCATCTGCCCCGGGCTGATTGCCACCGAGATGGTCCTGGACAATACGCCGGATGACGAGTTGCTGGCCTTCGAGCAGTCCTTCCCGATCCAGCGCCTGGGCAGGCCCGAGGAGGCCGCCTGGCTGGTCGGCTTTCTGGCTTCCGATGAAGCCGCGTACATCACCGGCGCCGCCTTCGACCTCACCGGCGGCGACCTGATGGTCTGACAGTCCCATGCCGAGCCGTCGGCTCGTGCGACAGGAGGAAGATGATGAACGTACTGATAATTGGTGGCACTCGCTTTCTGGGCTTGAACATAGTTGAGCGTCTGGCGGCCAGAGGCGACCAGGTCACCGTCGCCAACCGCGGCCAGACGCCCGTAACACTGCCCGAATCGGTCCAGCGCCTGAGAGTGGATATCAGCGAAGCAGGCGCCCTCGCCAAGGCCGTCGAGGGCATGACCTTCGACGCGGCGGTGCATATGATCGCAGGGTCAGCCTCCAGCGCTGGCGAGGTCCTGCGGGCGCTGCCGGGCAAGATCGGCCACTACGTCCAGTGCGGCTCTGTGGGCGTCTATGCACCGCTGGCGTATGTACCTGCCGATGAGAATCACCCAACCCACCCGCGCGAGGTCGGCCCTGATGGTCAGTATGTCGGCTTTTCTCACAAGCTCGCCGCCGATACCGAAGCCCAACGCCTCTGCGCCGACTATGACCTCCCGCTGACGATCCTGCGGCCCACCGCCATCATCGGCGCCGGCGATGTACCGATAGACCTGTGGGGCGCGCGCGACCCCAAATGCTTCCAGCGCATCCTCGATGGCAAGGTCCTGTCAGTGCCCAATGACGGCCGCGCGCTCATCCATTTTGCCCATGTCGGCGATTTGGCTGACGCCTTCGTGCTGGCCCTCGATCAGCCCGAAAAGGCCGATATCTACAACATTACGTCCGACTACGCCATCACCCTCAACTACTACGTGCAGCTACTTGAGGAGGCTCTGGGCCGCAAGGCCGAGGTCGAATACGTGCCGATGGCAGAGCTGCTGGCCCGCTACCAGGTCCGCGGCAACCTGCGCTTCTTGTGTGAACACATGTGCTTCACGATTGCCAAGGTGAAGCAAGCGCTCGGCTACCGCCCGCAGATAACTCCGGAGCAAGCAGTAGCCGATTCGGTGCGCTGGATGCTCGATGAGGGCCTGATCGCCGGCACCTGAGTATAGGTCGGCCTCTGCGCGACAGCAGCGCTGCGCTTGGGAGTAAGAACTCGGGTAAAGGTCGTGTTGCTATGGCTTTCTGTGACGCCGGCTGGGTTTGGGAAGGGCTCGCCTTTGACCCGGGCATACAACCCTCCATCTATGGTCTGGGGGAGGGCATGAAGTACTTCGGGGTCGAGCGCGCCCACTTCATGTGGCATCCCAATAACGAGATCACCCTGACCAAATTGGGGCACGCTCGTGAGATCGTCTGTGATATTACCAAGATGAAGTGGGCTGAGATGCGGGAGGCGGAAACCGGTAGATTCGGCTTTCGCCACTGGAATGACAACCGTGTCGCGACGCAGATCGAGGAAGCCGAGAAGCTCAGTCGCCTATCCCTGCAGTTCCCCAACGTGGTGGCCGGCTACATTGACGACCCTGACACCATGGTCAAGTACCAGGCCGAGAACCCCAGCTACTACGCCGATGTCAAGGCCGCGCTCTGCAGTGCTAATCCCCACCTCAAGTGGTGGGCCTTGGTTTTTGCCAACAAGCTACAAGAGGACCACTGGGAGCCTTTTCTGCCCTACGTGGATGTGGCTAACCTGTGGGTCTGGGGCTGGGAGGACCTCCCCCACCTCACTGACTATGTAAGCCTGTGCCAACAAGTGCTACCGGGCAAGCCGATCGTCGTCGGCAGCTTCATCCGTGACTATGACAAGCGGGCACCGCTGCCGCTCGAGGTCATGGAGGTCCAGTACCAGACGATGCTGAAATTGTGGGAGGCTGACGAGATCGCCGGCTACAGCATACTCGCGGCCGCGCTGATTGACCAGCATCCGCAGCAGGCGGAGTTTATTCGCCGGTTCATTGCCGAGCACTGACAGCAGCGGCCGGCAAGCCCTGCTGTGCTGTTCTACACCGTGAGGCTAGGACTTCAGACAGAGGTGATCCAACTATGACTTTCGACGAGGTTGGCTGGGTCTGGGAAGGGCTGGGCTTCGATCCCGGCGTGCAGCCCTCCATCTATGGTGTGGGCGAGGGCGCCAAGTACTTCGGCCTCGAGCGGGTCAATCTGCTCTTCCATCCGATCAATCGGATCACCCTGGGCAAGCTCAGCGACCAGCGCGAGGTGATCGGCCCGATCATGGACTACAGCTTCGCCGAGATACGCGACGACGAGGGGCATTTCGCCTTCGGCCACAAGTGCGACCAGAGCCCGCAAGCCCTGCGCCGCGAGGCCGAGAAGCTCAGCCGGCTCTCGCTGCAATTCCCCAATGTCGTCGGTGCCATCATTGACGACGCCCACGGCATCTTCCGCGACGAGCACTATAACGAAGATGTCCCCGCCGAAATCTACGCCGCGCTCCGCAGCGCCAATCCCGACCTCAAGCTCTGGATTGTGGTGTACTCTCACGAGTTCGAGATGAAGGAGTGGGAGCCGCTGGTGCCGAACATGGATGTGGCCAACCTGTGGGTCTGGAACTGCCAGGATATCCCCCATTTGGCCGAGTACGTCGAGCGGTGCGCCGAGGTCTTCCCCGGCAAGGACATCATCGTCGGGGCCTACATGCGGGATTACCCCAGCGTCGCCGCGGTGCCGCTCGACTTGATGGAACTTCAGTACCAAACCATGTACGACCTCTGGCAGCAGAGCAAAATTGCCGGATACAGCGTACTGGCAGCCTGTCTGATTGATCAGCACCCGGAACAGGCGGAGTTCATACGCAACTTCATCGCCGAGCACTAGAGACAGCCTGCCAAGCCCGACAATCCAGTCACTCTGAAAGGACTACGACTATGGAACACCTGCTGTGTACTTGGACGCTTATTGCTTTGCTCGTTCTCGCCCTGGCGCAGGGTCCCCTTGCCGCCACGGAGGACCTCGGCAACGGCTTTCTGCATCACGGCGTCGCCACCCCCGTCAGCAACCACCGGGGCACCGTTGCCACTGCCGACGGCGAGGGCCGCAATGTCGTGCTGGTCTGGCTTTTTGACCACCGTGGCGGCTATGCCCTGCTGGTGATTGACGCCGAGACCGGCGAAAGCCAGGAGCTGCCCATGCCCTTTCCCCCCGGTGGCGATTGCCCCTACGCCTCCATCCTATCCAGTGGCAACAAGTTCTACACTCACTTTAACAGCCATTTCGTCGAGTTCGACCCCGAGAAGCGGGAGTTCACATTCTTCCACAAGACGGCCGCGGGCATGGCGATGGGTATGACCGAGGATGACAACAGGGTAATCTGGTCGGTCAGCTACCCCCAAAGCGGCGTGGTCGCCTTCAATCCCGAGACGCGTGAGTTCACCGACTACGGCCACGTACACAAAGAGAACTGGGCCCAATACCAGCGCTACGTGGCCGCCGACGACACCGGCTGGATCTACTTCGGGATAGGCAATACTGCTAGCCAGATTGTCGCATTCGATCCCGCAACCGGCCAAGCCAAGCCGATGATCCCGGATGACGAACGCGGCAAGGGCAGCGGCTACGTCTATCGCGACATGGATGGCAAGGTGTACGGCCACGTTAGCAGTGCGAACTGGTACGAATTCTACAAGGGCGAGGGCAAGAAGATCGGGACCCACGACCAGATCCAGCCGAAGCCTATTATCACCAGCCATCAGGGCCTGTTCCACCGCAACTTCCCAGATGGCAAGATTCTCAAGACATGCGATCTGGTGAACCGCAGCCTGGTCGTAGAGGACCCTAAGACGGGAGAGGTAAAGGAGCTGGAGTTTGACTATACCAGCGAAGGCGCGCATATTATGGGCCTGGCGACCGCGCCCAATGATACCATCGCCGGCGGCACGGCTTTCCCGATGCGATTTTTCGGCTACGACCCCGAAAAGGACGAGTGGACAAATCATGCCTGTATGGGGCAATGGAACATCGTGGCAGCGGGCAACGAGCGCTTCTACGTCGGAATGTACACAAGCGGCGGGCTGCTCGAATGGGACCCCAGCCGGGAGTGGGTTCCGACCCAGGCCGACAACCCTGACAGCAACCCTCGGCTGATCCATGCTAGGTCGCATCCAACCCTCATGCGACCGACCAGCCTGCTGGTGCACCCGGACGGCAAGACCTTGGTCCTGGGCGGCACCCCGGGCTACGGTCACACCGGCGGAGGAATGTTGATCTTCGACCTGGAGACCCAGACCTCAACTCTGCTGGCGCACGAGCAACTGCTGGTGGACCACTCGATCAACAGCATGGTGGCCCTAGACCAGGGCAAGCTGCTGGTCGGCTCAACCACCGCCGCCGGTACTGGCGGCGAGAAGAAGGCCGAGCAGGCCGAACTGTACATCTTCGACCTGGCCACCAAGCAGATCGAGTGGCATCAGCCGGTCATCCCCGGTGTGGGTGGCTTCAACGCCATGTGCAAGGGGCCCGGCGACCTGGTGTTCGTCTTCGCAGACCGTCGCCAGTTCCTGGTTTTCGACACGGCGCGCCGCGAGGTTGTACACCAGGAAAACACCGAGGCTAGCTTCGGGGCTACCAACTCCCAGCAGGGCCCGCGGGTGTTTGTGCTTGGCTCCGACGGGACGATCTACATACTCTTTGTGAAGGGGATTGCACGTCTCGATCAGGCCACCTTCGCGATCACGATGCTGGCCGAGTCGCCGGTGCCGATCGGGCCGGGAGGCGACATTCTCAACGGGCGCATCTACTTCGGCAGCGGCTCGCATCTTTACAGCTACCAGGTGCCCGAGGAGGCGGTTGACTGAGGCAACACCTGCTCAGGCGTTGCTGCCCTGGTGCTTGATGAGCGTGAACTCAAGGGTTTGGGTCTCACCTGCGGCCAGCGGGCCGGACCACAACAGCGGCTCCTTGGCCTCCTCAATCCCCACCGCCGGCGGCTTGGGCTTAAGCTCCCAGCTAGTCAGGAACTCCTGATAGACCGCCATCGCCACATCCGCGCCGCTGTAGTTGGTGACGGTCAGCCGGTGCTCCTCGATCAGGTCCATGCCACTGACCCGGCCTAGCTTGTCGAGGGCCAGCCGGTCTTTGCGCACAGCCAGGATCGTGTGCTCCACGATGATGTCGGTCTCCGCGCCGGCGTCAAGCACAATATAGTTTTCGGTGCCGGCAGCATCCGCCAGCCCGATCTGAGCGTGCCATTCCGTGACCACCTCCGGCACCCCGGCAACCGTCTGCTCCGGGCCGAGCAAGAACACCTCCATCGGCCCTGCCGGCAAGCTCAACAGGTGCAAACGTTCTGCGCTGCCGGGTTCGCCCGGAATCATCAGCAACTTGCGGACCGTGTTGCCGTGTGCCCTCGGGTCATACACGTGGCGTAGATAGACCGGCTGGACCTCGTAGATATTGGCCGACCCCGCCGCCGTCACTAGCGGCCATTGCTTTGACCATCCGGCCGGCAGCTCCAGGCCTTCATCCCGCGCTCGCAACTGCCGGCTGTCCTCGCCGTCGCCCAGTGCGACCAGCAAGCTCGCCGCTTCCAGGTCCAGGCCGCTGTCATTGGTGATGGCGATCTCAGCCTGCAGATTGACACTGCCGCGGTCAGGCACTTCGCCGTCTTGTTGGTAGCCGAGCCGATACCGGGGCTGCCACTTTAGCCCCTCCAGCTCATATGAGATGACGGTAGGTCCGGGGTTTGGCGCCTCCCCTTGCAGCTCCCAGACCAGGCAGTTGTCTTTGTCCGCAGGACGGTAGCTGCGGGTCACCGTCAGGCCTGCGGGTGGCCTGATCTGGAGGCTTTCGGCCGCAATCTTGGCCTGGCCGTAGGAGAACACCACCGACTTGACCTGGCCTGAGTAGTCAATTGCTCGCAGTTCCCGCACCAGCGCCCGCGCCGAGCCGGGCGTCAGGGTAATTTCCATCTGCGTCCGCCAGGCGGTCTGCTGCAGCTCCACAGCAAAGCTGCTCACAGCTAGTACCAGTCCGCACAGGGCACACATAGCGGCTCTCAGCATACCGATTTCCCTCCGTAGGCAACGCTAGCCTCGCAAGCCTGTCAGTGAGAAAAGTTCCCGCCACAAGCGGCCTTGTCCTGCAAGTCCAGCGGAAAATCGGACACACGGGCGAAATGGGGCGGCATGAGTTGCCCTACTCAACTGGGGACCTCGCCGCTCTCTCAGTGCAGCGGTCCATGAGTGATTGGGCCTATACGACCAAGACGGCTACGATGGCCGCCAGCAGCAGCCGCAGCAGCACGCGACGTTCGCCCGAGGCAATCCCCAAGGTCGCCGCCGCAGAAGTAACAGGCCGCCACCCGCCAGGCGCGGCCTGAGGTTGTCAGGGACGGCGGCTATCCGGATATCAAAGCGTTCATCGCTGGCAGCCTGGGCCAGGAGCACGTCTTGCTCCATATCATTCAGCGCCGTCCCATCTATATGCACTCACCGTCGGGCCGTCGGTCGCGGCTATCACTTCCAGCCGCTGGTCCCCGTCCAGGTCCTGGGCGGCGACGAACTCGACAAGGCCTGGCGCTTGCGCTTGCGCCTGAATCACGCCGTCAGCGGATAGCACAAACACCTGCCCCGCATCATTGCCGGCCAGGATTTCGGGCTTGCCGTCGCCATCCATATCAGCCACTTCCATTGCTCGGATGCAATCCCCCAGCGCCCGGCTCCACAGAATCGTCCCATCGGCATTGAAAGCATAGACGATGCTGTTGCGAGAGGAAGCGATGATCTTGGTCGTACCATCGCCAGTTAGGTCCGCCAGCCGCAACACATCCACATCCGCACCGGTATCGAAGGTCCAGACCCGTTCCGGCGCCCAGATGCCCGGCAGCGTATGCGTCATATCGGTGAACTGCAACTCAGGATCGAACTTGGTCACCGAGACCGGGCCTTTACACGATCCGCAGACGAACTCCACCACGCCATCCCCGTCAATGTCAGCTACCTGCAGCCCGGGGCCGGGGCTCTTGATGCGGAACACCCGCTCCCCGGTCAGGTCATAGACATTGGTCTCCCAGTAGTTGGTCGCGCACACGATCTCCGGCGTGCCGTCGCCGTTGACATCGCGGAACTGCAGATTGTTGGGCCGGTGAGCGTAGTTGAGCCGCTCCCAGACCTGCTCGCCGTCCGGGCGCAGAGCGTACATGTGGAAGTTGGCCGAGCCGGCGATGATCTCGTTGGCACCGTCGCCGTCCACATCAATGACACCGACGACGGCGATGGCACCGGGTCTGGTGCCCCACGACTCATTGGGAGTGCCTGGCGAAGTCGGCGATTTGATTCGGCCTACTTCCTTACCCGCTGTGTTGAGAATCACCACATCCCCGCCCGGCGCGCCATAGCCCGTGCCCACTACTAGCTCGGCGGCCTGGTCGCCTACCACGTCGCCGGCGCAGACCGCGCACACGTGCGTGCCGGCATCGAAATCCCACAGCACTTGCCCGCCGGCATCAAGACAGCGCAGATGATTGTCCTCTCCGCCGACCAGCAGTTCATTGCGGCCATCTCCGGTGACATCGGTCTGGTAGAGGAGCTGGGGCCTGGCCGCTGTCTCGCCGGTGCCGTCCCATATCCAGCTTTGTGCCATCTGCGTCACCTCGGAGACCAATCCGGGAGCGACCGGCGGCGGGACCTCGCCGTCTTCCCAGGCCCGCGCCAACGCCTGCTTGACGACTGCCAAGCGGCCTTCATCAGGTGGCGGGAAGCTGAGCTTGTGTTCGCCGGAGGCCAGAGGTATCGCCACAGCGCCATCGTCCCAGGTGACCTCTGCCACTCGCCGGCCGTCCACGCGCACCACCCCTGGCGCGCCGGCTGCGAATGTGACCACCCCCGGAGCGTCCAACTCAACCGTCGCCCGGCCACGTTCCAGGTCACAGTCGGCGGTAATCGCCTGAGCGCTGGAAAAGAGCTTGAGACCACAACATAGCTCATCCCCGTCAACGATGCTGAAGCGGTCCGGGCCTATTGCGTAGAGCTGCGCCGTTACTTTGAGGCCATCTCCCTCATCGAGCGAGCGGCTGCCCAGCAACTCGACCGTGCCGCGCGCATCCTGCACCAGAGCCGCTGTTTCGGCCAGCCGGCGGGCCGCTAACGGCCTGTCGTGCGCAGCGCGCGTGCACTGCAGCAGGTTCATGAACGCTTTCGATTCCCCGGGCTCCAGCTCCTCGGTATAGGCCGCCTTCTGTTGGGACTTCTTGTGCACTGATACTGTCTTGGCCAAGGCTGCATCATCGAGGCCGCAAATATGGAACTGCACTTTGTCATTCCCGCTGGTCATTGTACGGCCCTCGAGGTTGGCGGGGCCGGTAAAGCACTTCCACCAGTCCTGCAGCACATACTCGCCCGGCTCCTGAGCGATCACTTCATCAATCACCAAAAAGTAGCGGTCCTTGGCCCAGATGATGTTGCGCGCCCAGTCCACGCCGTTGTAGTTATGCAGCGTGCTGCGCACCAACCCGACCTTCCGCAGGTCCGCTTGCAACTCCAGGTCGGCCAGGATCGGTACGGTCTCGGTGCCGCCCTCACCATTGCGGAATACCACCAGCATGTTGTGCTCCTGCGGCTGCTTCACCATATAGCCGCCAGTGGACAGGGCCCACAAGCCCTTGCCGGTATAGTTGATAATCTGATTGGCATCGGCGTGGCCGTGGTTGAAGTTCGCCAGACCGTCCAGCAGCAGGTAATCGGCGTCTCTGGCCAGCCGCGAACGGAATACCACCTTATCATAGGCCCGCTCGCGAGGTGGCGCGCCCGGCTGGCTAGCTCCCACCGCATAGCACCAGCCCTCCGCCGGAATCACCGTGATACCATAGATGTCGGCCGGCTCAACCGCCGCCAGGTCGGTGCTGTAGGTGTGATAGAGGTTCCAGTCCCAGCCGCCCCACCGCGCGAACTCATTGAACCCCTGGTAGCGCCCATCCTGGTAGTACCACGCGCCGACGCGCAGCAGGTTGGCCACCGTACCGCCTAAGTTGCCGCCCGAATCTCCGAAACAGGTATTGTACGGGACATTCGAGACTATGGCGTTCATCAGATACTCGCACTGCTTGGCGAAGTTGCCTCGCTCCATGTAGCGGAAGTCGCCATTGGTCAGGCACCAGATGACGATCTCGGCCGCATAGCTGGTCTGATAGCCGTTCGCCTCATTGGCCGGCTTCCAGAAGTAGCTCTGCATCTCGTAGAAATGCCGCACCCGCCTCAGCACCGCCTCGGCGACCGGTTGCCCCGGACAGAAGCGGTGCAGGTAGAGACTGGCCAGGTTGCCGGCCTTCTCCGCGAACCCGTAGTGCAGCGGATGGTCCCTGGGCGCGTCCAGCTCCTGCAACCTGCGGCAGACCTTGATACACCCGAGCAGGAATCCGTTGACCGCCGCCCGGTCCTCATCATCGAAAATCGGCGCTTCCTCAATCTGATCCCACACCGGTGCCAGGTACGCAATCGGGTACAGGTTCGACAGGTAGGTTTCGCCCTGCAGCGCCGGCAGCAGCGTCGGTATCGCCTGCTTGCACGCCTGCAGATATGCCGCGTCGCCGCTGCGATAGTAGTTCAGCCCCTCGCTGACGATTAGCTCGCAAGCGCCGTAGGGCGGTTTGGCTTCGGCAAGTTTGGCAGCTAACTCTTCCTCAGTTAGCGGCGGCTTGAGCTTCCCTACATCCATCTCGACCAGATGCGGCAGGGCCAGATCGCGCCCGGGCTTGAGCTGAGCCAGCAGTCGCTCGACGCTTGCCTCCATTCCCGCCGCGTCACTACCGCCGCAGAACACCACGCCGATGCCTAAGGTTTCCGGATCGTGGACCGTACGCAGCTCGTACCGGCCCGCTCCCGGCTGGGCCGCGTCCGAGGCCACGTAGTAGTTGTGGTAAAGCCGTTCGGCTACCTGATTCGTCATCAGGTTCCCGATGACCACCAAATTGCGCTTGCCGATATCGGCGGCGGCTGCACTATCACTGATAATCGGCAACTGAGCGCCGGTTGCCGCCTTGATGGCCTCCTGGACCCGCGCTGCCAGGCTGCGATGCTCTTGCTCATCCGGCACCGCGATGGCGGCGAGGGGCCGGCCCGCTTCGACCAGCACCACTTCGTCTATAATCGGCCGGCCGCGCGGCACCGGCGACTGCGCCAGCCCATAGCCGGCTACACTCAGCAAGACCACGACTAGCAATGATGTCCAAACTCTGCCTGTCAGCATCACAATCACCTCGCAAATCAGGATTGCCTATTCAGTCCGCGTCTTGACCTCACCTTACGCATCGGACGCAATCAATTGCACCCCTAATCATCGGCCTTCACAGCCAGCCCCAGAATGATGATCTTACTGATGCGACTGGCGCGCCTGGCCCATCTCGCCTCCGGGTGATTGTAACGGTAGGCATCCAGCAAAGTGGGCACCAGAATCATGCCGGCCACGGCGTCCTCGCTCCAGCCGATCGAGTCGGCCATACCCTTGGTGTCGCGCTCGTCGGGACCGTAGCCGGCAAAGCCCGTGGCTGAGTAGCCGACCGTCAGCCAGAAGTTGAAAATCGCCAGGCCCTTAAGGAAGGGCTCGTCTTTGTTGCGCAGGTCCGGGTGCTTCTCCAGCAGCCACTCATTGATGATGTGCTGGGCGTTGAAGCCGGCCGAGGCGGTCAGGTAGTGATCGCGGTTGGCCAGCTCGTGCCCCGGCTCGATGGTGAAGAAGGGGATTATACTGAATGACACCCCTTTGAGCTTAGGGTTGGACCCGACGGCCAGGTTGGCGATCAGGTGTCCGGTTTCGTGGCCCAGGAAGCCTGCGAAGGCACCCTTGAAGAACTCCGCGGGGTCTCCGCCCCATCTCTGGTGGCGTTCGGGCCGCTCTGCTGACGAGGCCGTAGCCTGCTGTGGACCGGTTGCCTCAGCGACCAGGCACACCGCATAGCCCTCGGAGAGCCGCTCCTCTACCAGGGCCGCCAGTCGATCCCCTTGCCCGATCTCCAACCCCGGCAGCTCAGTAGGCGACGCCAGTACCCTGCTGACCATTAGTAGCGCCGTGCCCAAGATAACGCCGAGCGCCGGCTTTTTGCTCATCTCTTCGCACCCATCGTGATGAATTAGACGGCTTACCTCGGACCCCAGCTTCGCCGCCGGGTTGCATATCTCCTTGCTGTGCGGGCTTCTGTAGAGGTTGCACCAAGCGCAACGGCGAAATCTCAACCGTGCCAATAGCAAGAGCAACCGCCTGCTCAGCCGTTGGCCGGCGCGAGCACCATCAGAATGGAGAGCCCGTCTATGAATAACCATCAGGATACCTGGAGTGTCGTCCGCTTCGACCCCGAAAGCCGCTTGTTCATCATGCGCTCAGCCGACGGCATAACCGAGCTCAGCTTCGGACTGTCGCTTGAGGTCAACGGCCAATCTCTCACGCTGCAGGAGGCCTCGGCAGTGACCGGCACCGCCGACTTGCAGCCTGGAGAGGAGGGCCGGGTCGCCATCGCCTTTGACCAGCCGGCGCTTGACTGCAGTCTGACACTTTCATTAAGCCCGGACGCCGAGACGGTCCTGGTCAACTGCGAGCTGGCGAATCGGGGCGAGACGGCGCTGGTCTTGGGCCGCTGTTGCCCGCTGGCTATGGCCCAGGCAGCAGGCGAAATGAAGCTCCACGGCGATGACGGTCAGGCGGTATTCCTACAGGCCACCGCTAGCACCTCCTTGAGCAGAGTCTATCGGGTCGCCGACCCGGAAGCCGATAAGACCTCCAACATCTTCCTGCAGATTGTCAGCCCTGGTGCCCACCGCGCTCTGCATCTCGGCTTCGTCACCTTCGACCGCATGGGCGCTCACCACGAGTTTGCTTGCGACGACGCGGCGGGCTTTACCGAGCTGCGCGCCGTCTGCGATCTTTACGGCTGGGAGCTGGCTCCGCAACAGTCGCTCAAGCTCGAAACCCTGATGATCGAGACGCGCGCCGATGCCCACGCCTCGTTGCATAACTGGACCGACCGCGTCGCCGACCACTACCAGCCGACCATCTGGCCCAAGATCCCGGCCGGCTGGGTCGGCTGGGCCTGGGTTGACGCCTTCAATGTCGAGCTCTACGAGGATACCATCATCCGCAACGCCGAGGCGGTGCGCCGGCGGCTACCCGGCTTCGACATCGAGTATATCTGGGAAAGCCTCGGGAATCTGCCCGGCGGCTGCCCGGGTGCGTGGTTAGGCTGGAACGAGAGCTCCTTCCCCCATGGCCATCAGTGGCTGGTGGACAAGCTGGCCGAACTCGACTTCAAGCTCGGCTTCTGGATCGGCCCCTTCTACGTAGCCAGCTCGCTGGAGGAATTCGTCGAGGAAATGCACGACGCCCTGCTGAAAAAGGACGGTGAGCTGGCCGTTGCTTCCCGGGCGTGGCGCTTCGGCGACGCCGGCAAGCTGCCTTACGATCAGAGGCCGAATATGTACGCCCTCGATCCCACCCACCCTCAAGGCGAGGAGTTTCTCCGCCACGTCTTCACTACGCTGCGGGAATGGGGCATCCGCTACTACATGCTCGATTTCCTGGGCGCAGCCTCCGGCACCGACCACTACAACCAGCACCACGACCGCTCCGTGGTCCGCGGTATTCCGCTAATGCGCCGGGGCCTGGAGATAATCGCCAAAGCCGCCGGCCCTGACACCTACACCCTTTCCAGCAGCGGCCCCACTTTTGGCTGTGTCGGCCATGTTCGCGCCGCGCGTATGGGTAATGACTACGGCGAGGGACGACCGCTCGACGCCGAGACCTATCACTATCCGGCCACCTTCCTCATCAACCGCTCCGGAGCCGCCACTTCCCACCTGCACGCCTCCACCAACATGGCCGCCGCCTATTTCACCCATCGCAAGCTCTTCGTCAATGACTCCGGCAACCTGATGACGGTTGACCAGCCGATTCCTTTCTCAGACGCGCAGATTACGGCCACCATCTTCGGCATCAATGGCGGCCCGCTGATGCTGGGCGACGACATTGACCGCATTTCCGAGGAGCGGCTGGCCTTCATCAGGAAGGTCTTTCCCCGCTATTCAGAAGTGGCCAAGCCGATTGATCTGTTCGATTCTCCCGCGCCCGATTATCCGAAGCTATTCCACCTCCACATCGAGGGCGGCTGGGACGATTGGGACCTGGTGGCGGTGCTCAACTACGGCGACCAGCCGCTGACGCAGTCAATCCCGCTGCAGCGGCTTGACATGGACGCGGACGCTACCTACCTGTTGTGGGAGTTCTGGGACCAGAGGTATTTAGGGGCTATCAGCGGTCAACTCGATGTGACCGTGCCGCCGAGTTCCGCGCGGCTCTACCGGCTGATCCGCCGGCCCGACCATCCCTGCCTTCTCTCCACCGACATGCACGTGCTCCAGGGGCATTTCGAGCTGGCGGAGGTCGCCTGGGATGCTGCGACAATGACGCTAGCGGGAACCGCGAGCCGACCGGTCGGCGAGACCGGCAGCCTCTTTATCTGGGCCCCTGAGGGCCTTTATGTGACCAATCCGCAGGCGCTATGGATCGCGAAGGATGACAACGACAAGAGCCTGATCATCCGCCACCCCTTCGACTTCACCGACGGCCCGCAGTACTGGGAGGTCTCTTTCGCACCAATCGGGACTGAAAAGCACAGCGAATACGGCCGACGGTAGCCCGTTCTTGCAGTGGTATTTGGTTCCACGGACTACTTTTCTGCGAATCTCTTGCTGGGCCACTCACTGCCAAGCAAACGGGGACTGTCCCTTCAGGGACTGTCCCCTTATCCATTATTGCCCTCTGCCGTTAGCCGTTGCCGTAAGGAGGGGCCGGCTGAGCGCAGCGAAACCGGCCCGCGCCCTCATTCATTCCGCCGGCTGGGTGGCGGTCGCACTGAGTGCAGTTCGCGCCTCAGGCGTATCGAGCCAAAGCAGCACGTCTCTGCTGGCCGCCTGGGCTGTCTCGTTGTCGCCCTGCAGCGCCCCGGCCAGCACCTTGACCGCACCCGCATCCCCGATGACCCCGAGCGCCCAGGCGCTGCCGTACACCACACCCGCCTCTTCGCTGCCCAGATTGTCCTGGAATCCGCTGAAATCCGGCTGCCCGCTGAGCGTCCCATATGCCCAGAGCGCGGCCGCAGCGACCACAGTCTCTGCGTCGGTGCGCAGGGGTGAAAGCGCCTGCAGGGCCGCCGCCTCGCCGATCTGTCCGAGGGCCAGCGCCGCTCGCCAGCGCACCTCCCAGCTCTCCGCCTGCAGCAGCCCGATCAGCGGCTGCACTGCCGCCTTGGCCTGCATCCATCCCAGGCCGACCTCGGCGCCGCGCACCTCCGCCTCCTCCTCTTTGCTAAGCTCGGCCAGCAGCGGCTGCACCGCTCTGGCGTCCCCGATCTTGCCCAGCGCTTCAGCAGCCGCACCCCGCACGCTCGGCTCGGCATCTTGCAGGGCTGCCAGCAACGGCTCGACCGCCTCGGCTGCCTTGAGCCTGCCCAGCGCCAGCGCCACATTCGCCCGCACATGCTTATTCTGGTGGTTCAACACCGACAGCAGCGGGGCCACCGCGTCCGGCCCGATCTCGACCAGACCGTGGACCGCCGCCATTTGCGCCTCCATCCCCGGTCCCTCTTGGCCCTGGGCGAACACCGCGATATAGTCCCAGACCGTGTTCTGCTGAGCGTAGATCGGCATCTTTGCGCTCCCTATCAGCACAGACACCAGCAAGCCGATCATCAAACACTGAGGCCATCGTCCTCGCATCCCGATCACTTCCCTCCGGCTTCACTCATCTCCGGACCAATCTGCCGGCAGCTCCAGGCTCCACACCTCGCTATTCAGTTGGTCGCCACAGCCACCGTAAACCCAGAGCTTGTCCTTGAATACCAGCGCCGAGTGCTCGTGGCGCTTTCCCCAGATTACGTCCGACTTCAGTTCCGTCCAGTCATTACCGTCCTTTGAGTACCACACGTCATTGAAGTTGCCATTGAACCTGTTCCATCCGCCGAGGACCCACATGCAGCCGCGATAGACCAACAAAGAAAACCACATCCGTGGCTTCCAAGGCGCGGCGTCGAGCACCTGGGTCCACTCCACACCGTCCTCCGAACACCAGACATCATGTAGCGGGATGTTCTCCGGGTTCCAACGCCCGCCGCCCATAATCCACATTTTGTTGTCGAAGACCACTGCCTGGGCGTGAGTCCGCTTCGGCCAGGCGGCCTGCTCCGTCTCCAGCCGCCATTCCCGACCGTCAGCGGTGGACCAGACATCGTTCTTCAGCGTCTGATCGTTGTCGTCGTAGAAGTTCTCCGTGCCGCCGAACAGCCACATTCTGTCCTTGAACACCAGGAAGCAAGGTGATACCCGAGGGCACCAGCCCGGATCGTCGGTCTCCAGGGTCCACTCGGCCCCATCCGTGGAGGACCAGACCTCATTGCTGTTCTCGGCTCCGGGTAACTTGCGCCCGCCCATGAACCACATCTTGCCTCCGAACACCAGCGCCGCCGACAGATCGCTGTACTCCCACGGTGCGACCTCCACAGTCCGCGTCCATTGCTTGCCATCCGGCGATTTCCATACGTCGCGCGGATTAGGCACCTTCGAGCCGAACCAGCCTCCCAGAATCCACATGTGATCATCGTACACGAATTCGCCCTGCGAGTCCCGGGCCTGCCAATCCGCCTGCGCGTTCTCCAGGACCCAGTCGGGCCCCTGCGTTGCTCCGGCCATAGCACAACTCACTCCAATCAGCATTAGTCCACAGATTAACCGCATGTGCTTGTCTCCTTAGCCTACCGACCTTCGAGGCGCTGAGAGCACTTCGCCGTCGGAGCGGCGAATCCTGCATCCCCAGAATCACGAAAGCTGCCCTCCATAATGAAGGCCAGCCTTCTCGATGATATGCTGTACCATACGCGACGAATTTACGCATCTACTGCGGACCGAACAATGCCTGCAACTGGCCGCCCGGTTTGGGGTGGCCGATCCTGTTCAGCCTAACCCTCAAGCCGTATTCCAGCTTCGGCCACAGCGACTAAGGTGTTCAGCCCCTGGGCTAACCCCTCCACAAACGCTTCTGGCATCTGCTCCAGCGCATTCTGCATCCCCTGTCGCGGCGGAATCGGAGTTCCCTCAAGCAGTCTCAGCCCTTCGCTGGTGATGCTCAGCCCCACGACGCGGTGGTCCTCGCTATCGCGGCTGCGCGTGGCCAGGCCTTTGGCCTCCAAACGGTCGGCAATCCCCGAGACCGTGGAGGCGTGCAGACACATGCGCTCTGCCAGGCGCGATACCTGCAGCTTGCCACTTTCTCGTAGCTCCCAGAGCGCCCACAATTGCGGGCCGCTCACCCCATGCCGCCGCTGCACGTGCTTGGAGAAGTCGTCAATTGCCTTGACGATCCTACATAGATCGCGAATGATGTCTGCCGCCACTGCTGTTTGTCCTTGCACACTCACTTGAGTTATACTCCTTCCTTAGACACCGAGTCTGGGAAAATAACTGTAACTCCAAACTTTGCTTTGCCAATCATATCAACCGAAAACTCACCGGTCAAGCCGCTAACGCCACTCCCCACATTCCCAAACCATGTCACCGACAGCAACCAAATATCGCCCTACGCAGTTCTAACCCCCAATAGCCACAGTCAACAGCCGGAGCTGTAGCATCACTCACGAAAGAGGAACAGATCTATGCCTCTACCCGATTCCAGGACGCCACGGGCTGTCAGCTTGGACGAGCCTTGGATTATTCGCCAGTCCGGTGCCGCACCTGCCGGTCTAGCCCATCTGGAAACCATTTTCGCCCAAGCCAACGGCTATCTAGGTATCCGGGGCGCGCTTGACCAAGGCTCACCGCCGGAGACATCCTCGCAGCCACACCTACTTGTCCAGGGCGTATATGACCAACAGCCGGGACGATACGAAACCGACGAACTGGTAAGCCTGCCTGACTGGCTCCCCATCGAGCTGTGGCTCGGTCAGGTTCGTCTCGGATCGCCCCAAGCCCGCACTATCTCATCGCAGCGTTGGTTGGACCTGCGCGACGGTCTCCTGGCCCATCAGCTTGAGCTGGAGCTGGACAGCGGTGTTCGCGTGAAGCTGAGCCTCGAGCGCTTTGCCAGCTTGGCTGACCCGCATCTACTGGCTTGGCGAATGACTATTCAGGTCAGCGCCGATCTGGAATGTCGGTTGGGCTGGGGATTTGACGCTGATCCACCGAGCCAAGGCACGGTTCACTTCGAGACGGTGGACCAAGGCCCTTGGGGCGATTCAGGACTTCACCACACGGTGCGTACACTCCAATCCGGCATCACAGTAGCCCAGGCCCAAATCGCGCAATTGTACCAAAACGCCCAGCCGGCCCAACCGCTGCTGTCGCGAACCGCTACAGTAGGTCAGCGCCTCCAATGTGAATGGGAGTTCGCCTGCAGCGCTCAGCAGACTGTGGCTATCGAGCGCCTCAATGCCGTCCATACTTCCCGTGATCCCCTGCCAGGCAAGCCTCTGGAGCGTGCCCGGCACAATGCAAGCAGCAGCATCACCAAGGGCTTCGCGGCACTGGCTCAGGAAAGCCGCGCAGCCTGGGACTGGAAATGGGCAATCGCCGATGTCGAGATTGAGGGCGATCCCCTTGCCCAGAACGCCCTGCGCTACTGCATCTCCCAGCTCATTCAGGCCAATGCCGAAAGTGATGACCGTGTTGCGATTGCGGCCAAGGGCTTGACCGGTCACGGCTATCGCGGCCATTTCTTCTGGGACACAGAGATGTTCATGGAACCCTTCTTTGTGCACACCAATCCCCCAGCGGCCCGCAATCTTGTCGTTTACCGCCATCGCACCCTGCCTGAGGCCAGGCAGTACGCTGAGGCGATCGGGTGTCGCGGCGCTCGCTTCCCCTGGGAGGCGACCCTTACCGGTTGTGAGCAGTGTCCCACCTGGATCAAAACCGCCGATGGCGAGCACCGCATAGTCACCGGCGAGCAGGAGCACCACATCAGCGCTGACGTAGCCTATGGCGCATGGTACTACTACCAAGCCACCGGCGATCAAAACTTCTGGCTGCATCACGGGCTGGAGCTAATGATCGCGACCGCCCGCTTCTGGCAATCCCGAGCCGAGTGGGACGCGCAGCAGCAGCGCTATGTAATCCGGCGCGTGATGGGGCCTGACGAGCATCACGACATGGTTGACAATAACGCCTATACCAACTACATGGCCGCCTGGAACCTGCAGACCGCCGCCGCAGAAATTGATAAGCACCGCCACCGCCGCGCAGTTGCACAGCTCTTGCGCACCCTAGGCCTAAGTGCCCAGGAGCCGGCTGCTTGGCGGCAGATCGCCGACAAGTTGTACTTACCCTTGGCCGCCTCCGGCATCATCCCTCAGCACGACGGCTTTCTTCAAACGACAACTGAATCCCCAGTCAACAAGCCGATTAAGCAAGCCGATGTTCTGATGTTGTTGCGTTTATGGCCGGAGGCTTTCTCTGAGAAGGTCCAACAGGTCAACTGGGACTTCTACGAACCACTCACGGACCATGAATCCTCACTCAGTCCCAGCGTGCATTCTCTGGTGGCTGCACGCCTGGGACACTTGCGGCAGGCCAGAGATTACTTCGATATGTCTGCTATGACGGACCTGGCCAATGTCTACGGTAACACGCACCAGGGCCTCCACATGGCCGCGATGGGCGGCACCTGGCTGGCTGTGGTTGCGGGCTTCGGCGGGCTGCAGATTGCTCGCGACGGCTCCGTACACTTGGAGCCGCGACTCCCCTCTGAATGGCAAGCGCTCTGCTATCGCGCCTGGATTAGAGGGGGGATTCTGGAGGTTCAGATTACGGAAGGCGAACTGCTGGCCCACTATGACCATCCTGGCGATCAGTCGCTGTCAATCGTGGTTTTGGGGCAACAGACATTGCTTAGCTCAGGCACTCGGCACCGTTTCGCCCTCAACCAGCCTTAGTGGGCTCCGTCGTCTTGGCTTGAAGTCCCAGCAGATCGCTGACAGCCAGACCGGCCAAATTTGCCACCACCAAATCCGCAGCCTTCAGATGTTGATCGTCTCCTACGCCCACACAGCGCATTCCGGCCCGATGCGCGGCCTCAACGCCCACGTTTCCGTCCTCGACCACCACACACTGGCTGGGCGCTTCTGCCAGTCGCTCAGCCGCAATTACGAACACCTGCGGGTGGGGCTTGCTGTGCTGAAGGTCCTGGCCGAACACGGCTGCGTCGAAGTAGCCGGAGAGGCTCAGCCGCTCGACTATGGTCGGGCCGTTCTTGCTCGCCGACGCCACTGCCGTTTTGACTTCAGCGCCGCGTAAGGCCTCCAGCAGTTCGATGGCGCCGGGCAAGATCTCCTCTTCGCCCAGGTCCTTAAGGTACTCGCGATAATACCCATTTTTCCTATCGGTCCACTGCTGTTTCTCCGCCTCGGCCATATCCTGCTCGCCCATCGCCAGCAGGCGCTCAAGCGATTCCAACCTGCTGACACCTTTGAGCTGCTCGTTGTCTTTTTCAGTGAAAGCTATGCCCAGCTCGTCAGCAATCCGCTTCCAGGCTCGGAAGTGGTAACGGGCTGTATCAACCAGGACCCCGTCCAGGTCCAGAATCACCGCCCGAACCGGTGGCTGTCGGCTTGCTGAAGAAGTCTGCATACCTGGCTTCCTAGCTGAAGCTGGGCTCGCTACTACCGGCGCCACTTCACAGCCGCACTTCGCTCTCATCGCCCAATACGGCTTGGAATGCGCTCGGCCTGTTGCCATTCTTTTCCAGCCGAACATTTTTGCCGATTAGGCTTCCGTCCACCCGCTCCGTCATATTCAGAACCTGGCAGCCGTCCAGTAAGATGCTGTAGTCAATCTCACTGTTGCGCACCACGACCTCGCGGCCGATCGAGGTAAAAGGCCCGATGTAGGAGTTGACGACCACGGCATCCTCCCCAATCAGAGCCGGGCCGCGGATGGTGCTGGATTCTACCCGAGCTCCTTCCGCAATGGCCACTCGCCCCGTAATGTCGCAAGTGCCCTCGACCGTTCCTTTGCTGCAACTTTCCAGTTGCTCCACCATTAACTGATTAGCCTCCAGCACATCAGCGGGAACTCCAGCATCCCGCCACCAGCCGGTAAGTATTTCGCCCCGTACTGCCCGCCCTTGCGCGACCATCTCTTGCAGGGCATCAGTTATTTCCAGTTCGCCGCGCGCCGAAGGCTCAATCCTGTTGATCGCCTCGAAAACGCAGGAGTCAAACAGATAGACACCCACCACTGCGCGGTTACTGCGGGGAGCTTCGGGCTTTTCCACAAGCCTCACTATCTGCCCCTGGTCATCGAGTTCCGCCACCCCAAAACGCGAGGGGTCATCCACCTCTTTCAGCAGAACCAGGGCATCGGGCCTCTCCGCCTCAAACAGCTCCACGAAAGGACTTATGCCCTGTCCCAGGATATTGTCCCCCAGGTACACGACAAAAGGCTGCTGCCCCACGTAGTCCTCAGCGACCTTGACTGCGTGGGCCAGACCTTGGGGGTAACGCTGCTCTACATAGTCAATCTTAGCTCCCAGCGCGCTTCCGTCCCCTACTTCGGCCTCGATCTGAGGACCGTTCTCTCCGACGACTATCGCTATTTCCACCACACCGGCCTCAACCAGATTCTCGATAACGTGGAAGAGCATCGGCTTGCCCGCCAGCGGAATCAAGTGCTTGGCGGCGGTATGGGTCAGCGGGCGCATCCGCGTGCCCCTACCCGCTGCCAGGATCAGTCCCTTCAACTGTGTCGTCGTACTTTCCATCAACTTTCGCTGCCCTCTCGATTTGTCATCGGTCGCCGGATTCTGACCGAGGTGCTAGTGCCCAGCCGGCACTCCGGTCAAAGTGCGATCCGTCCTTGGCGCTTTCTCGGCTTTCCGCGCGCCGCTTGTCATCGCACTCTCATAGCACTCCACCACTTCCTGGGCCATGCGTTGCCGTGTGAACAGTTTGCTGGCCCGCTCGCGCCCCTTACGTCCCATACGCTCAGCCAGTTCGCGATCACCCAGTAGCAAGCAGAGCTTGTCGGCCAGAGCTTGGGAGTCCTCCTTGGGGATGATGAAGCCCGTTTTTCCATCAACCACCGACTCAGGCAGGCCGCCGCTGCGCGAAACAATGGTCGGCTTGCCGCAAGCCATGCCCTCCACCGGCACCAGGCCGAACGGCTCCTCGCCGATGGTCGGATAGATCACTACCTCGCAGTCGTTATAGACCCACGGCAGCTCCAGATAGGGAAACGGTTGCGTTATGATGCTGTCTGCCAGGCCTAGTTCGGTTATTTTGCCGAGAACCTCTTCCTTGTAGCCCTTAAGCTCATCAATCCAGTCCACGATGTCCTCGGTATCGGTGACAATCAGCACCGCGTCCGGGAACTGCTCGCGGACCTCGGCCATCGCCTCTACGCTGTAAACCACGCCCTTCCAGGGCAGCATCCGCGCCGGGTGAATGATTACCGGCCGGTCATGCAATCCCAGGCGGTCGGACCACTTCGGATTGGTGTTCTCAGGCGTGAACAGACGCGCCGTGTCAATGCCGTGGTAGATCAGGCGGACATTATCCAGATGCGGAGCCTGCTGCCGAATGCCTTCACCGACGTGTTCACTTACCGTGATGATCCCGTCCCATTCGGTGCGTTGCAGCAGGTTCTCACAGATGAACTCACTCCACACCTCGTGGATGGTCAGGAAAGCCGGCAGCCCTTGCCGACGCAGCTCGGTCAATGCCAGGCCGTGCTCGGGCAGGAAGTGATGGAAGTTGTGAGCGTGAACCACATCAATGTCGAAGTCGGAGCAGAACTGCTCATAGGCCTCACGAATCTCGGCCTGCAGGGCGGGCCACACCGTCTCGGCTTCCAGGCCCTCCTGCTGCTTGCGTTCGCGAATCCCGAACGGCTCCATGAAGTCGCGCCGATGCACCTGAATGCCCTCAAGTTCTTCTTCCTCCGGACTGCCCTGCAGGGAACCCACCAGGGCGTGTACCTCGTGGCCCTGATCGGCCAATTCCGCGCAGAGGTCCAGCAGGTGCGATTCGACACCCCCCGTGGTAGGATAGAAAGCGTAATGTGTCATACAGATGTTCACAATGCGTCAACTCCTTTTCACAACTCTGTTTTGCGGCGCGTAAAAACCGCATATATACAACAAAATGCCAACCGTGCCATTGGAAATTGGAATATGCAGGGGCATAACAACCTGCGCTGATCCGTCAATCTCTGGGGCATTTGCTCAAATCATCGGGTAACACCTGCTATAACAACTAATGCTATTGGAGCTATTGCAATAGCAAGTATATCATCCGAGCCGCCGCTTGTCAAGGCCGATCTCGGGATAACTCCCCTGCTTACCTCGACCGACCGCCGATAGACCCCATTACCTCCAATTCGGGCGGCTCGTCTTGCCACCTCACCATGGGCACAGCAGTCTGCGGCACTTGGGGAACCACACAAACGGGGCCTTAGCATCAACAAGCGGGGTTCACGTCACCCTCGAGCTTCCTGCGCCGGCACAGGTTTGGCCCGCCTCCCGGCCGCTGCTGCGAGGGCCCTACTAGTCGCCCCTGCCCTACCTCTGCTTCGCTCCCTCACGCAGAGTCAGCTTCGCTGAGACCCTCTGCCGCTTCAGCTATCGTCTCGGCGGGCAGTGACAGACAGTAGTCGAGGAAGAACCATAACGCGCGTACGTGATGAGTGGACTGATCAGGCGACATCGTGTAATCGTAGGGAGGGTCCCAGGACCAGAACCCCCACCTGGTATTGGGGTCGTCATTGTAAGGGTAGTCATCGCCGGGAATGGCCTGCAAGGACAGGCAATGCCGCAATGCCTTAGCTGCTGACCTTAGGTACTCGATGCTATCGGTAGTGCGATGGACCAGCAGCAGCGCTATCGCGATATTTGGCGGATCACCGGGCCCCACGTATTCCGAGACCTGAATGCCGTGGCGGTCTATGGCCAGCCACCATGACCCGTTCTCACGCTGGTGCGCCAAGTGCCAGTCGGCGAAGCGCAGGGCGACTTGCAGGAACTTAGGCCGCTGACATATCCGCGATAGCGTCACCAGCGCCCTTATCTCATCGGCGGCCACGTCACTATTGTAGTACTGGTCATGCACCAAATAGAAGCAATCGTCGGGACTGTGCAGTGTCACTCCATATTCCGCCCAATCCATCGCCCAATCCAGCCATTGTTCGTCTCCGCTCGCCTGCCACACCGCCAGCATCGCGTTGATAACGCGCCCGAAAGACTGCCAGCCCTGGGGTGACCAGCGTTCCCGCCATCGGTTGTACATCGGCGCAAACTCATGCCGCTGCGCTTGCAGCAGGAACTTGCCGCTTTGCAGGGCCCGATGCAAGTAGATTTCGTCCCTGGTTTGCTCATAGACGCCGACGTTTGTCACTACATAGTCAGCCGTGAACTTAGTCCACAATTGCTCGGGCTTGATATTGTCCTGAACGCCCCCCAATACCAAACTCATCGGGTGAGAATCCACCATATTCGCGTCTAACCAGTCAATACTGCGCCTGGCCATCTCCAGAAGCTGCTCGTCTCCATAGCGCTCAAAGGCGGCCAGAAGCTGCCAGGGCGCGATCAGGTTAGCCGTTTGCGGCTCGCTGAAATCTTTCTCGCCGGGATCGTAGTAGCCGTGGAAGGCCCCGATTCCCTCATCAAACTGCCGCATCAGCCATTCGTATGTGTTGTTACGGCAGCGTTGCTCAATCTCATCTTTATCCGCACCTAGTAACCTCTCGACGCCGACGTGGTCTTCTTTACCGATAGTTGGCGCAAGTTCCCAGTTGCTTGGGGAGATGTGCATGATGGGTGTCTTGTCTATCATAGGCAATTCTTGACCTCCAAGTTGAAGTAGCCACGGGGGAGAGCATTTCGCCGTGGACTTGGCGAATCCTGCATGGGCAGAAGCGCGGCACCTAGCACGGCGAGACCAGCACGGCAGGCTGGGAAGGGGACGAGTGGCTTACCAGAGCTGCTTGCGCACGTGGCAGGGAGGCGCAATTCCCTTGCTGCGGAAGTAGTCCTGATGGTAGTCCTCGGCAGGCCAGAAGGCGCCGGCCGGGGTAACCTCGGTGACAACCTCAAGGCCCTTGGCCCTCAGTTCCGCGATAAGCAGCTCGGCGGTCCGCTGCTGCTGCTCGTCCACGTAGAAGATCGCCGACCGATACTGGTCGCCGCGGTCCGGGCCTTGACCACCGACTTGGGTCGGGTCGTGGATCTCGAAGAAGAGCTTGGCGAGCTGCTCGAACGACACCCGCACGGGGTCGTACAGCACCTCGACCGCCTCCGCGTGGCCGGTGGCGTGGGTGCAAACGTCCTCGTAGCTGGGGCTCTGCTTAGTACCTCCGGTGTAGCCCACAGTGGTCGCGATGACTCCCGGCTCCTGTTGGAACCAGTACTCGACCCCCCAAAAGCAACCGCCCGCGAAGATGGCCCGGCCATACTCCACTTCGGCTTCCGGGGTAAAGGCCAGCGACAGCGAGTTGACGCAGTGTCGGGTGTTCTTGGGCGTCAGTTCCTCCCCGACGAAAACATGCCCCAGATGCCCGCCGCAGTTGGCGCAGATGATCTCGGTGCGCCGACCGTCGGCGTCGGGCACGCGCTTCACAGCGCCCGCTATTTCGTCATCAAACGCCGGCCACCCGCAGTTGGCGCGGAACTTGTCCGCTGAGCGATAGAGCATCGCGCCGCAACGCCGACAGGCATACACCCCGGCGGCAAAATGCTCGTTATACTCTCCGCTAAACGGCCGCTCCGTCCCCTTGTGGACGATGACGCGCTCCTCTTCGGCGGTCAGAGCGCGGTAGCTTCCCTCAGGCGATTGACTGGTCATCGCAGTAGTCTCCCTTGCGGACAGCGCCTGATCCTCACAAGCTGCGACCTGTGCCGTAAACCGGGTGCACCCCAACGGCGAGCAGCGCAGCCCTATGCGCCCCTGCTTCCCTGTCAACAGCAGCGCTAGTAGAGCACCACAGCCGGCGGCAACAGCCAGGCCGATGATGAACCTCACCAAAGTGGAGCCAGGTTGCATTCTTGCTCCTCGGTTTTCACCAACCACAAGCCATCTACTGCCGTGTAGGAGTGCTGCAGACAATTTGCAGTCGTACGGCCGGGACAGTTTGGGCTGAGGCTGCCCGGCCATGCGTTCATTCGCCGCCTCGGGCTGCAGTGACGGTGAACTGCGCGGTGCCCGAAATGCCGGTGGCTACATCCGTTGCCCGGATTTCCCAAGTACCCGGCGCATCATTAAGCGCCAGATCGAACTCCGCTTCGCCGGAGCCGTCATCTGCCGTAATCTGGGTGCCATAGTAGTCCTTGACGCCGCTCGGGTCGCTGACCTGCACGCGGAATACGTGCATGCCAGGCTGCTGGCCGTCGCTCACCAGCCCCACTTGGTAGGCAACGCGATCCCCGGGCTGCTTGGTCTTGGCGCGGGGCGTTACCGAGACCGCGGTCACCTGATACGGCAAGAGCGAGTACATCTGGCAGTGACCTTCCGCCATCAGCTTCTCGGTGTGGTCGGTTGTGCCGAGGTACTCGCCGCCACGCAGATCATAGACATGCGCCTGGCGCGGGAACTCGACCTGCATGAGAAAGTGCCGGGGCGACGCCTCGGCCTCACCGGTCGCCTCGCCATCTAGCCCGCGTAGGATGCCGAGATAATCGGCATCGCCGCTGTAATAGCGGGCGACGTAGTAGCGGCCGGCATCAGGAGCGGCAATCTGAGCGAAAGGCTTCACGCCCGCCAGGTCAAAGACCTCGCCGAGCAACTGCCGCAGCGGCTGCTCGACCGCCAGATCGCGGCGGCGAGGATAGCTGTCCATGAACAGATTGAGCAGCACCGCCTTGCCCTTGCCGACATTACGCACAATCAGCACCGGAGTGCCGGCCATCTCGCCCAGAGCCGTGCCGCTGGTGACCTTGATCGTGGTATCGCCGGAGAGGTCCTGGAAGACTATGGGCGTGGGATCACACTCGCCCAGAGCCTTGGTGAATACGGCCTCGCCGTCACGGCGCCGGGCCTTGGGATTGATCTCCGTCCGCTCAATGCCGAACAGCTCGTCAAGCACACCGGCGCTGCGGGGCGCGCAGTGCTCGTCCATCAAGCCGGTCCGGGCATCGGCGATCAGCACGCCACCGGCCTCGACGTAGGCCTTTATCTGCTCCGCCTCCTTGTCCGATATAGCGACGGAGTAGGGCAAGATGAAGGCCGCGGGCATCAGCTTGGTGAGTTCGCCGGCCTCAAGCTGCGCGTAGGAGAGAAACTTCATCTGCAGGGCGTTGTCCTCAATGGCCTTGACCCAGCCGGCGCGGTTATCCTTGAAGCTGGTCTCGCTGCCGGTAATAAAGGTCCCATGGATGCTGGGTTGAGAGTAGTGCATATATACGTCGGCGGCGCGGCCGTCACACTCGTGCAAGAGCCGGGCCACCCCGCTGCGCATCTCGATGATGTGCTTGCCACCATCGGCAGCCGCCTGAGTGTAGGTGTAATCGTCAGGCTTGACCAAGGTATCGGTGTTGAAATAGACCGCGCCGTCAGCACCATTCAGCAGCACATGCCAGAGCCGGTGCCCGACCACCGGGTCCTTGACCTGGTAGTGACTCCACACGGTCGCGACCAGCATCTGGTCATTGAATGAGCGGTGCATCTCGCCCATATTCTGGGAATCGTAAGCGCGCAGGAAGTCGAAGGCATGGCTCAAGCGCCACCAGTCGTGGCCACCGTAGGGCGCGGCCGGTTGCGTGCCTGAGGTGCCGAGACGAGCGCCCGGATCGTAGCTCTCCAGCGTCCGATCCATCCACCGGATGAACTCCGCCAAGGTGACCTCCATGAAGGTGCGGTGGTCGGCCCAGGGCGCGTAGTTGCTGCGGTCACCCACCTCGTCAGCCGTCATCGGCATCACCTCGTGCCAGGTGGCGAAATCGGTGTCCCACTCGGCATTGAGCGCTGCGAGGCTGGGGTACTGCTGTTGCAGCCACTGGCGGAACTTCTCCAGACAGCCGGGATTGAAGTCGTAGTCGAAGGGTGTGGTGTGATCGGTAACGGAAAGCTCGTCACCACAGACATAGCCCAGCGGACGATACCTGGCGACAGCGGCAGCGGTCTTTTCGAGGTAGGCGCCAACAGCCTGGCGCGTATCATCTGCATTCAGGCACCAGGCGCGCTGTAGATACTGCTTGTCGTGAGTGCGCACATACGCTTCCCGCTGCTGGGCGAAGGTCAGGTGATCCTTGGAGCGGGCGCGCGTAACACTGAGCACGTTGGCTGCAACTCCGAAGACCTGTGAGTGCATACCGACCGCGAAGGTGCTGCGCTGCTCGGTGTCATCGAGCCATTGGCTGGTCGTATTGCATGTATCTATGCCCACGTTCTTGACCAGGTCGGTTCGCACTTGCTGCAGGTACTGGCGCGAGTAGCCGCCGACCGGGGTACGGGTCACCATGCTGCGAAAGGCAGTCCACTCCCGCCTATCCCAGGCCGGTGGCATGGTCAGTAGCTTCTGCTCGGCCGCGCTGAGCAGCCCTTTGTCGTCCCGCGCCTCGACCCGCAAGACGGCTGTGGTCGCCAGCGGCACGGGCATTTCCAGCGTCACGTCGCAATCGCCCTGCGCGGCGGCCTGCTGCTCTTGTTGCACTACGACCCTGCCGTAGGCGTCAGTCAGGGTCGTCACTAGCCGCACGGTCGCGGGAGCCGGCTCGATGGCGGACAGCGCTACCTGAGCCGACACGGTGTCGCCGGCGCGGTATATATCGTCATCAGCATTCAGCCCCGTAACAGCGACCGGAGGTTGCACATGCACAGGCACCGTCGCCCAGGTGACCTTCCTGCCCTGCGCGTCCTCCACGATGATGTCAGCCAGATGCAGGCCGCCATAGAGTTCGGGCAGCAGGATGGCGAGGTCACTGGTTCCCGGCGGCGCGACGAAAGCCTTATCGAAGCTGCGCACCAGACGCCCGTGCTGATCATTCACGGTGACCCGCGCCACCAGCTCGACGGCGGCTGCGGAATTGGTCACGTTCAGCTTGAGCGCAGGCTGCTGGTCTAACCTCATCATGTAAGGGTCCTGCTCCGGGGCCACGGACACCAACTGCACCGGCGGCTCCTTCTGCCCCGCCCAAACCATACACTTGGCAAGCAGGCTGAAGTAGTACTCCCAATAGGCGAATCGCGTCGGCGCGAACTGGATCCACGGCGTCAGTGCGTTCTTGTAGCCGCCAGGTACCGACCAGCCCGTCGCGTACGCCAGGCAAACCACGCGCCCCTGTCCTGTTTCCCGCACCGCCAGCAGCGGCAGGTCACCGGCCTCGACCAGGACCTCCCCCGCAGTGTCGTACTTGTAGGTATCCGTTGGCGGCAGCTCCTCCCATGGGATGCCGACGGTCAAGTAATGCTGTGCCACGGCCTGCCACTTGTTGTTCTGGCGCTTGGTACCCAGGGCGGCGGAAAAGGGCAGGGCCGCCCACAGCGCCTCGGAGCAGTGGTTGGGGTTGACCATAATCAAGCCGCTGCCGGCGCGGACCTTGTCAAGCATCATCTCGACAACATCGTCGGTAAGGATAGCCGCGCTGATGCCACTGATCAAGATGACATCCAGCTCGCCCTGCAGACAATCACGCACAATGTCCATTGCCTGGGCGCGCGTGGTGTCGGACATTGAGTAAGGACTGCTGATGTGGGGGGCCACGTACTCCATGTCCAGTCGTTGGGCCAGCTCAATCGTCTCCCGGCCCTCGGTGAAGTCGTTGAGGATCAGCGCCTTCAGCTTGCCGCCGGCGTATGGCTTGGCCCACTTCATATGCGGGGTGACGATCTCTTCAGATGGTGGCATATATTTGGCGGCGGCAGTGCCGGCTATTTTGTCCTCGAGCCGTTCACCCTCGCGGCCGAGGCGGTCCTGCAAAGGTGCGATAGTTATCTCGCCGCTGGCCTCGCCGACTACTATCTGGGCGAAGAAATCGGCGGCGAGCCGGTCGCCGCTGAGCGCCTGGGCACGCAATACGTAGGTGCCGGGCTCGGGCAGTTGCAGCTCGAGCTGCTTTTCGGCCACGCTCTCAGGGCTGAGTTGAGCTTCCCAGGCGGGCAGCTCGTTGACCTTCCCCTCGGGCAGGCGCTGCCAGGTCATCTTTACCTGCGCGCTCCACTGCTGCGGCCCGGTTAGTTTGACGGTCACAGGCACTCCGGCTTTGGCCTGGTCAGGGCTGACTTGTTCAGCCGCCTGGATCTCGCCCACCACCTGCTCGCTAGCCCCTGAGACTGCCGTCAGACCTGAAAACGGCACCAGCCACACGGTAGTGCTGGTTGAGCCGCCGTTGGGAATCTCCTCGGAGCGGAAGGCCCACTCCAACATCGCTACCTCGCCGCGCATGGCGTGGAAAAAGCACATCAGCTTGCGGTAATCCGTAATGGCAGCAACGCCGGTGCCGCTTTCGCCGAGGGCCGCGGCCCAGCCGCGCGCGACATCGTACCACCAATACGGTCCGGAGGCGCCGGCGCCGTAGGCAAGCGACTTGATCCCCTGCAAAGTCGGCACGTAGTAAGTGGTGGTCTCCTGCGGCACCCCCAGCTTGTTGTGCCACCACAGGCCGGCCCGCTGGGGCACCATTGCGTCGGTGGCGATGCTGAAGGTGTAGTCCGCCCGCACTGCGGCACTGTCCGCACTCAGGCTGATCGTCTTCTCGAACGCCATCCGCTGCCCAATAACGCCCGCCGAACCGGGACAACTGAGCGTCACTGCCGCCCGCTCCGCACCCGGCTCCAGCTTGTAGCCATAGGCGGCGTTGGTCCACTGGAAGTAGATGTCGCGGTTGGCGTAGTTCCATACCCGGTCCACCAAGGCACCGCCGTCGGTAAGCGCGGTGAGGGGCGTGTTGGTGGGCTTGTAGAGAAAGCGATCAATGCGCCCGCCCAGGGTGGGCCGCAGCCGCAACTGCACGAAATCGTTCTCCAGCACCAGTGCCGGCTCGCCCTCTACCTCGGTCTCCGTGAGCCGGCACTCAGCCCACCCCGACTGCGCCGCGAAGGCAACAATCAATGCCACCAGGGGAACAATACACAAGTTGCGGGCAGACACTACTCAACACCTCCCTGTTCAGTACCTGGCAACGGGACCTTGATGACGAACTCCACGACACTCACCACTCCGCGATATACCGTCCCACGGGCCTTAGGGATATGCAGGCCGATAGAGCTGTACTCTTCCCCCCAGCGCGTGCCCGTTACTTGGCCGGCTCTATATGCCCACACGTCGAACGGGCCGGCAGGGCAATCCACCCGCAGCGCCCGCAACGGCCCCCTTAGCTGCTCGAAACTCGCGTAACCATTGCCTTCGCCGAAGGTGCCGCGCTGACAGTCGGTGGGGAACTCGGCCCAGTAGCTCAGGTCCCTGAAGGTCTCACCAGTCAGGGCCACGTAGATGGCCGGCTTGCCGGTGGCGAAGAAACGCAGCCAGGTAAACTCGTAGCGGACCTTGAGTACGCCGTTGGGGCCGATCTCTACGGTCTCATCCAAGTGGTACAGGGGCTGGCCGCCGCAAATCTCTTCGCGCGCGGCCGTGCGCTTGATGGCGATGAAGTAGCGTTCGCCGCGCTTCTCGGCGCTGATCGCGTCAGGCACAGGCCCGATGTCTCCGCTGCCTGCGCCCTGCACGGCACGCACAGTCTCGTCGGTATCAAAGCTGCTGAGGGAGGTGTAGAGCGCGATGAAGGCAACGTAGTTGATGCCACCGGCCTGCAGGGTATCTATGCGGCCACTGCTCTGCACGGTGACTGAGAAATCGTCGGTGCCAATAGTCACCGCACGGTCAGTGCTTTGCAGTACGCGTAGGTCCAGCTCGGCCGCCCGGACCGTGCAGCTTACAACCAGCAACCCTACTAGTCCCGCCAGGACGCGTTTCATAGGCAATCTTCCAGGGCGCTGCAGCGGTCGGTGACAGCCTGTTTGAAGCAGCTAAGAGCGAGTACCGGTGATAGAGACCGGTTGCCGGACACTATACGGGGTCTTCGCCCAGCCCCGCTCGGTGCCTCACTTCGGCAGTTCATGGCTCCACAGATGCGAACTGGACCCGAAGTAGATGCGGCCAGCCACAAAGGGCCCGCCCACACTGATCCCGATAGGGGGGGTCGCCACCACCGCGGGCTCGAAGCTCTCCGGATCAAGTCGAACTACTGCATTGGAGAGCTGGGCGTACACGTCGTCATTGGGGCCGAGAAACAGGCTGTCCCGGGGCACACCGCCCCATTGCTCCAGCTTATTAGTATGGATCACCTCTCGCTTCGCCGGGTCGAAGATAAACAGCACCGAACCGGAGGCCAGACCATACACCAGACCGCTGGGGGCAACCTGCAGCGCCACGATGCTACTGGCCCCCGGCACCGGGGATGTCTGGAAGACCACTTTGCGGCTCTCCCAGTCAAACAGGTACAGCACCGCTTCAGTCGCCACGACGTGCCCACCGCCGGGAGCGCCGACGGTGGTGCCGCCAACCACCGTGCCATCGGGCAGCGCCGCGAGGGCTACGGTGCTGTGGTACGGAATTAGGTCCTCATGGGTCAGGAGGGTGGCCTCTTCGGTCTCAAAGTCATAGAATCCCAGACCGCCTCCTACCCGACCATAGCCCGCATAGCCGGCCATCAGCACCGTGTGGCCGTCCGGATGGCCGAGGGTGGCGCGGGGCCGGCACAGGTCATCGTGCCATTGGGCTACCTCATACGGGTTCGGAGCTTTGCCATAGCCGCCATTGAACGGTCGCGTGGTGTCATACACATGAAAGATGCCGCTTGCATACGAGGCGGCCACCAGGTATTTCCCCTGGGCGGACATGTGGCAGAAATTGCCGCCGCCGACGCGGTAGACCGGCCCCCAGTCCTCCAACTTGTCTGCCTCGGGGTCATAGACCGCCAGGTGCATGGGGTGGCAGGTTGAGGCATAGACCTTGTCATTCGGCCCGGCAGCCAGGGAAGTGATGGACACGCCTCCGCCATCATACTTGAGCTCGATCCGCCGGGTTTCGCCCGTCTTGGGGTCCGTCACCTCCAGCCACGAATCCGGCAGGTTGTAGCGGACCCGCCGCCCGTCAGGCAGTGTAGCGGTGCTCTGTCCCCACCCCAGTGAGCCGTTGGGGGCCGCGGCTGCCTTCTCATCTGCCTTGATCGCCTCGCGCTCTCCGGCGAATAGCCGATACCACTGCTTGCCGGCTCGGCCATAGACCTTGCCATCCACACCGGTGTACACGTACCCGGTACCGGTGACGCGTTCGGCCTCATCAACCATCTGCTTGCACTCGCGCGTTTCGGGATTGAAGGCGACGATGTTCAGGCGGGCGGTGCCGATGCCGGCATAGGCCCAGCCGGCGCTGTCGAAGGTCAGGTAGCTGAAGTAATGCTCCTCTTCATCGAGCCGCCCGTAGTCCACGACTTCCTGGGTCTGGGGGTCATAGGAGTACAGGCGGCAGTCGGGGTAGGTGCCCTTCCAGATCAGGTCACCGGGGCCGTCGGCGATGGACACGCCTACATAGCAGCCGGCCTTGGGATTGATGACCTTGCCGAATAGCCATTCACCGGCTTCCGGCTCATACTCGAGGAACGCGGGGCCGGCCCCGGTGTAGAAACGCCCGTTGGTGCTCATGAGGGAGGCAAAAGGTGCGGAGTTGCGGACGCTTTCCGGGTACGGCACCTGCCGGGTCTCGCCGCTATCCACGTCGGTGACCAGGATAAAGCCCTTGGACGAGCAGTCCAGGACACACCCGATCACCAGGTTCTTGCCCGATGCAGTCTGGGTGGCGACGACACCCCGGCTTTCACCAACCGCCGCGCAAATCCCATGATCGGTGAAACCGTTATTCTGAGCCATAGCTACAACCCCTAAGAACAACAAAGTCATGAGCGTCACTATGTGTCGCATCACTACGACCTCCTGCAGCGAATGCACAATTCCTGTGCACGGATTCAGCACTCGCGAGCTACTCGATAACCTCCAGGCGGAAGTCGTCGAGCCACAGCGTCCCTTCGCCCCTCTGATACATCAGGAAGTCCACGCGCATCCGCCCGAAGGTACGCGCGTCCTCGGGCACGTCGTACTCCTGCACCACCTGTGTCCATTCTGCTTTGGGCAGCTCAAGCGTCAACGGATGGCGCTCGAAGTACACCGTCCCGTTGGCGGCTAAGTCGCCCTCGCCGGGCAGGAAATCAATGAGGTTCGCCGATGCGCCACTGCCCTTGTACCAGAACGAGACCCGCAGACGCATCGGGGGTACGAAGTATGGCGACCTCGTTGTCAGCACCGAGCGGCTACCGTGGTCCTTCTGCCCGGTCAACCTTACTGAGGCCGCCCCGCTATGCGCGACCGTCGCATCGCGCACGATTTCCCAGCCCTCGCCATAGTAGCTGCGGCCCCAGCTATCGGGAACGCCATCGCTATCAGCATCTATCTCGAAGCCCGTATTGCCCAGCAGGGGCGCCGGCCGCGCGCCGGGGCTGAACTCGGCATCGTCCACCCAATAGGTGCCGGCCTCCGCGTTGGGGTCACCGACCGTGATCGCCACCAGCGCCAGGTTCGCCCCGTCGGGCTTGGTCGCGACCGCTCCCACGCGCTGCCAGGTGTCATCCCCGTAGAGCACAGCCGAGGGGGAAGACCTCCCGACCATTTCCACCCGCTGCGGCCAATCCGTGGCCTCAAACCACTCGATTGAAAGCCGCACACCGTTGGCGGCCTGCGCAGTCGTGCGCGCTTGGCAGGAGAAAGTGAAGGGCCCCGGGCCGTCCACGCGCAGATACTGGCTCACGGTACAGGCCGACTTGGCGCCGACTTCCATCTTCAGAGAGCTCGCGCCGCTGTTCTTCACCTCGGGGTCCACCGCCAAGCGGGCCGTCCCGAACTTCGAGACGTAGCGATACCACCCCTCCGGTGTACCCGAGGAGTCAAGGGGCTGATCGAAGCCGGCGTTGACCAGCTCCGCCCCGGGCAGCTCAGGCGCTCCCCACGTGGCTGACAGCAAACCGATTAACAACGCGACACACCCGATCCAGCAGTA
Source organism: uncultured Armatimonadia bacterium (assembly GCA_964390495.1). Taxonomy (GTDB): domain Bacteria; phylum Armatimonadota; class Zipacnadia; order Zipacnadales; family UBA11051; genus UBA11051. Next base: position 24,015 of record CAYMIN010000005.1, on the reverse strand, counting down.
TCGCAATCCAAACGCCTCCCTAGGTAGCGGCTGACACCTGTTGCCCCGGCCCTGAATATGGCTTCTAGTGCCCCGGAAGCAGTCTCTTCGGTCCAGAGAGATCAGCTCTTACCGGCCCATGGGCTCGCGGCTATAGTATAGACTTCTCTGCCGTACCACATGCATCCTCCCCCCCATGTGCTCTGAGATTTCCCATTCAGGTGGCGTCCCGTGGCACGAGCGCGAGAAGCATACCTTTACGAAGCCAGGCCCCGCCCCTTCATCCCC
>CAYMIN010000005.1:0-23648 GCA_964390495.1 uncultured Armatimonadia bacterium | reverse complement strand
GTCATCAGGTCGTTGACATTGTGCTCATACCCGCCGGCGTTGTGCCCGTGCGTGTGAAGCAGCGCAGGCCGGTCAAAGGGCGCCTGCCACGACCAACGCTCCAGGCTCGGCAACCAGTCAGGCGTACCATCTGCAGCAGGCTCAACCGCGAACTCCGCGAGGGTCACCTCACCCTCGGGCCGGACCAGTAGCCGCACCATCGCGGTGCCAACGGCGCCAAACTCACGCACGCCTTCCGGAGCCACTGTCAGAATGGCCTGCAGGGTGCCGTTTCGATGACGGGAAAGCTGCCCGGCGTGGGAGATCCGGTAGCCCGGCGCCACCTCGCCCAGCGCCTTCGCCAGCGGCAAGCCAACGAAACCGTCGCCCTCCTGGTGGAATAGGGCCGCTTCACCCAGCAGCAGGTTATGCAGGATTACCCACGGCCTTTCCTGCTCATCTATTACTGGATTAGACAGCAGTATCTCGTTGTAGTAGTACTGCCCCGGTCCCCTGGCCGCCTGTTGCTGCCACTGCTGCGGCGGCTGTATGCGCGCGCGCGCCAGATTGGGGCCGTCCAGTGGCTCGAGTTCCCCCATGTCCACCGGCAGCGCGAGCGGCGCCTGCGCTCCCGCCTGGTGCCACTGCTCCCCGCCGTCTCCGGAGCAGAGAGCGGCCGCGCCGTAGTAGTAGGAGCCGTCGGGCAACTTGCGGGTGTTGCTGACGAACACCTGCACGGTCCCGCCGGGGCCGGTCTCCAGGACGTTGGTCAGCCAGGTGTGTTCCTCTATCGCTGCTCGAACTAGGGGGCGCGGTCCGTCCCACGCACCCGCATCAGGCTCCCACCGGGCGTACATCAGGTGATACGGAAAGGGCATCCCCGGCGTCAACTCCCGGCAGCGGTAGGCCAGGTGTACGACCCCTTCCGCGTCACAGGTAACGCTGGGGTAGGTTCCGCCGGGCCCGCCCGCTTCGCCCAGCAGCTCCCACGCCGCCGGATTGGCGCTCGCGGGGAGGCGGTAGTGCAGGAAGGGCTCGTGGTGTCCGCCCACCACCAGATGCGCGGTGCCGTCGGGCGCAAGGCACAGGCCGGCGCCGCAATGGTTGTCCCTCCGCACCGGCCCTACCGGGCCCTTTTCGCGCAGCACCCCCCTCTCCGCATCCACAAGCGCCCACCAGTTCCGCCGCTCCTGGCCCAGCCAGGTGCACAGGTAGTCGGGTCCGCGCCGCACCACCTTCGCGCTCATTGCATAGGCCGTGGCGCGGTCGGCTCCGCTCTCGGTCAAGACAACGCTAACGGGCATCCGATTTCCCTCCGCTCTTCGAAACCAAATGGGTTCCGTGGTCTTGTGAGCTTTGCAGCCGCCTATCGGCAGTACCGTTTGGCCGTCGGAGCCACAGAGACCTTCTATTGAGTGCCCCGAGCCCCGGCTCTTGATCCACCTGGCATCAGAATAGGTGCAGGTCTATACTCCGGTCAGGAGTGCTGAGCATCATGAAGCGTAACCGGTACACCGAGCCCCAGACCGTGTGCGCCCTGCAGCACAGCACACCGCAGCGCGTACCTTGGTGGGAGAGTTCTGGCGTAAGCTGGGAATGGCGGCCTGGCGGGGCGACACTGAGAATTCCTGTGCGGTGATGAAGGGCCCGAGAAGTCTTGCAGGTCTATTAGTGCGCAGCTACCGGCCTCTGGCGCGGCCCAATCATACCGCCTATATCTGCACAAGGCCTCTGCTTCACATTCAGGTAACCAGCGCCCGACGTGGAATACTCTACCACAAGTGAACTACTGCCCGGAACCGAACCGCACCGTGCGGCAGGGGTGGCTGATAGGTCTGGTAGAGATCCCGGTTCCGCCAAACGCAAGATGATACAAGCATCGGCTCGGAGGCGGCAAACCATGGAGTCACAGACGACCAGGATACTAGTCGCCGACGACGAAGCGACCGTCCGAGGTGTTCTCCGTGCCTTGCTCGAGGATGCCGGCTATGAGGTGCAGGAGGCCGCCGACGGTGAGCAAGCCGTGCGACACGCTAGCACGCACCAGGCGCAGCAGGCTATCCCCGGGCCATCCATTCGATGTTCCAATACTGGCAGCGGAGCACCGCGTCCTCCACCCCCAACACCCACGGCAAACAGCAACGGCGTAAGTGGTAAAGCGGTAAAGCAGAAAGCTGCAAAACTACCGTACGGTCCTGGCGCAACGAAACGCGCGTGACCGACCACCTGCCCATATGCGGAACCACGAATCCCACTCCCTCAGCAGGCCCGGGTGGGTTGCTGCTCGGCGCCGTCTGGTAGTAGTTCGCGTCATACCAGTCGGCGCACCACTCCCACACATTCCCCGCCATATCCAGCGCCTCGTGGTCTCAGTTCTAGTCATGGTCTCGCCCTCGACTGCGAACACGCCATTAGCTTCAGCGGCGATCGGAGGAATACCTACAAGTGGCTCCCACACTCCAATTAGGGGTAAACAAGGCTGTCACATTGACGAAGGTATCATTTAGGCCTCTCGCACACACCATATCGCCATCCGCGTGGCCACGGGTTAGCGTATCAGTCTTTCCCGGAGACCGCGTTCAGTCCGAAAGCGCGGAGGCGTCCGGCCACCCGCCGGAGCTCTGCGTCTGAGGGTGGGGAACCCGAAGGCGTCATCCCCTCCTTACCCAGCGCAGCGTACTTCGAGCCGACAAACGGATTGAGGGGCAGCACCTTCACGGCCTGAATGTTTTCCAGCCCACTGAGCAGCGCCGCGGCTGCATCAATGCAGCCATCGTCATCATTGACGCCGGGAACCAGCGGGATTCGTATCTCAATTGCGGTCCCACATTCCGACAGGTGGCACAGATTATCCAGGATCAGCTCGTTATCGCTGCCCGTATGCCGCTGGTGGATTACGGGGTCGGTGTGCTTGATATCATACAGGAACAGGTCGGTCACGGGTAGAACCTCGGCAAACGCCTCCCACGGAACCATGCCGCAGGTATCCACCGCTGTGTGCAGCCCTTCATGCTTCGCCATCCCGAGAAGCTCTCCACAGAAATCAGCCTGCAGCAGCGGTTCACCGCCCGACACGGTTACGCCGCCCCCCGTGCTCTGGTAAAACACCCTGTCCTCAATCACCGTGGCGAGGACCTGCTCGGCCGTCATCTCCCTGCCGTAGAGCGTAAGCGCATTGCCGAGACAGACCTCAGCGCAGGCTCCACAAGCAACACAGCGCGTTCGGTCGAAGACATGTTCCCCGTCCACCATCTGGTGCGCACCTTGGGGGCATACTGGTACGCACTCGCCGCAGCCGAGGCACTTCTTAGCCACATACCCCAGCTCCGGGCCGCAGGCGATGGTCTCGGGGTTATGGCACCAGGCACAGGCGAGCACACAGCCCTTCAGAAACACGGTGGTTCTGATCCCGGGGCCGTCATGGGTGGCGAACCGCATGATGTCAGCCACTCTTCCGGTCACTGTGCGCGCTGCTCCTTACGAGGGAAGATTGAGCATCGCCCGGCAGGAGTTCTCTAGGCAATTCCAGGCGAAGGCAGGGCCAATGCGTACCTCTCAGACCGGCAGATGTTCGGCCTGCTCGATAAACGCGTCTTGCTCAGGCTTGCTGAGATTGACGAAGTGGACATTCCAGCCACATACACGCACTTGCAGGTTCGCGTATTGCTCAGGGTGCTCCTGTGCTTCACGAAGCGTGTTGACATCGAAGATATTGAACTGAATCCCGAACCCACCCTGGGCGAAGTAGCTGCGGATCAGCCCCACCAGTGCACTCAGGCCTTGCTCTCCCTGCACAGCGCTCGGGTGCAGCATAATGTCCAGTACCGAGCCGTTGGGGAACTGCGTGAAATCCAGCTTGGTTACCGAGTTGATCAGTGCGGTGACGCCTTCGCGGTCCATCCCTGTGACAGCACTCAAGTTCTTGGACAGCGGCTGATGCGCCTGTCTGCCGTCCGGCAGCGCCCCGACCTGCATGCCGAAGCTGTGACAGTGGTGGATTGAGTTCAGAGCAACGCAGAAGCGCCCGCCCCGTTCGTTGCTCCGGCTGTTGATGATGCTCGCGACGTATTCCGCGATATCGCTCGCCAGCGCATCCGGCCCCTCTTGATTGTTCCCGAACTTCTGGCGGCCGCTTAGCACTTTCAACCGCAGCAGCTCATTGTCCGCCCAGTTCGCCTGTAGCGTCTCGGCCAGCGCGGGCATGGTGATGGTCTTACTCTCAAAGACCAGCTCACGGATCGCGATCAGCGAATCCACCGTGCTGGCGAGGCTGGCGACGCAGCAGCCGGTGTTGTTGTACTTGGCACCACCGGCGGAGATATCGCGGCCCTCCTCGACACACTCCAGCATCGTCCCGGACAGCAGGGGCGAGGTGTTCATTTCCTCCCAGCGTGACTCATAGGCCACCTGGACATCCAGGGCTCCCTCGAATAGAGCAGACAATTGCCGCTTGAAGGCGGCGTAGAACCCATCGAAGGATGTAAACGTCTCGCACTCACCGGTCTGCGGGCCCATCTGCCGTCCGGTCAACGGATCAACACCGTCGTATAGCGCCCACTCGAGAGCCTTGGCTATGTTCACCCACTGAGAGCCGGAGCACGGCACCTCCTTGCCCATGATGGCCGGCTCGTAGCAGCCCATCAACACGTAGTTGCGGGCCTCTGCTTCAGGGACACCGCGCTTAACGAGACTGGCAATGCCTACTTCGTCGTTGACCAGCACAAAGCTGTTGCAGCCCTTGCGGATACAGCCGGCTACCTGGCGGAGAAGAGCCTCGGGTGTGCCCCCATGCACTCGGACGGAGAGCTTGGGGTCCACTGTCCGCATCTCCTCATACGCCTCCAGTGCTGCATAGGATAGCAGATTGGTGGCATCGCTACCGGCGACATCCAGCCCACCGAAGACAAAGTTCTTCCCGTACCTCAGCCCGTCAGTTCGTGCGAAGAACTTGATGAAGAAGTACTTGATCAGCTCCTGCTGCTGTTCGCGTGTCCGCAGGCCGCGATCCAGATCCGAACGGTAGAACCGATAGTAAAGGCGGTCGAAGCCTCCCATCGAGCGGACGCTTTCGCCCTCCATCTCCATGAGCTCATGGCACAGGTAGGCCAGTTGCAGGGCTTCATAGAGCGTCTCGGGCGGTCGCGTCGCGAGGTTGCGCAGGCACTCGGCCAGAGCCAGCATCCGTTCCTGCTCCTGAGGATGAAGTCCAGCCTGCTTCTCAGCACCTTCGGCCAGCCGCAGGATGAACCGAATGAAGGCGGTGTAAACCGTCTCGACGGCGTCGTAGAAATCGCGTTGGGTGGCGCTCAGGCAACCTGATGCCAGCTTCTTCTGCCGCGTCTCTCTGACGAAGCTGAGCAACCCCGACGGTCCCAGCGACAGCATCCGTTCCCAGTCGGGCGCGGTGTGGCTGAAGTTGGGGCCGGAGATGTATGCGCCTACCGCACGGGCCAGCGTGGCTGTGGCGTCTGCTTCGGCAATGGCGGTTCTTCTGATCTCCGCCGTCCACGTATCGCGCAGCCTGCCAACAAGCTCCCAGGGCTCCAGGCGGTCGGCAAACCAGTCCTGCGGATCCACATGAATGCGGCCGTTCAGCAGAAGCAGCTCGAACACTTCTGCCTTCGTACGGATGCGGGATTGGCCCTGTTGCTCTCCATCCTGCACGATCTGCGCAACTGCATCCTCGAGCCGGTCCAGGCTCCACCCGCTGGCTTCGTCCCAGGCGGGATCGTGGTACTGCGTCTCAAGGTGTTTGCGGTCGCGGTCAAAGGTGTTCCACGTCATCCTGGTAGCTTCCCCTCTATCGGCCAGGCGTCTTTGGCCCCAATTATACCCCACCGGGGCGCTGAAGCAAATCGTCAGCGGGTATTGTCCGTAGCTCGCGCCGGATCACGATCCAGTCGCGGGCGCTGCAGGTCTAGACTCTGCTCGGGAGGGCTAGAGATTGAAAGGGGTAGCGGATACACCGAGCCGCGAAGCATGTTCGCGCCGCAGGTAGCGAATCGCCGACAGATGTCGCAGAGAGCTTCTCGACAGAGCGCGGAGCCAACCAGACAACACGGGGGGCTGCAGCGACCGTCAACCCAGGCGCCTTACTGCGGGCTGCCTAACAATCCCTCGTGCAAAAACGCCGGTTCATAGCCGCGCTCGCTCACCCACCTGATCGCGGTCTCACACCGCTCCCAGTGATCCGGCAGATTGGCCGGATGAAAGGGCCAGAACAACTGCTCATGGGTGATCATGTCCATAATTTCGGCCTGTTCCGGATTGTCATAAAGTGGCTCCAGAGTGGGTACCACCTGCTCGACCGGCGTGGTGTTGCACACGATGTCCATGCGTGAAAAGACAATCCCCGTGTCAAAATCCTTCAGGGCCTCGTGATTCCACAGGTACTCGGACCGGACCGGGTCGAGCCAATAGTTGATATCATAGCCCTGCGGGTAGGGCGAGAAGAACCCGGATAGTACCCGCACGCCCTTGTCAAATAGTGCCGGTATCGCCTCCGGAAGGACCATTGCCCAGTGGATCTGAGCAGGAGGGGCGAGCGTCCGTTCCCCGGCGAAGCGGACTATTTGCTCCTCGACCATATTCATATCGGAGATCAGCTTCTCAGCGGAGGCGTACTGGTAGGGACGGTTCGGCATGTTGGCATAAGCGTGGAAGGACAACACCAGCCAGTCGGCATTGTCCTCAAACTCGCCCCGATAGCGGTCCGGGAACTCGGTAATCTGAAACCCGTCCTCGCATTCGTAGTAGATATTCAGCACGAATTTGGTGCCGTATTCCTTATGGAGCTTACGCAGCATGGCAAAATAGGGGCAATCGAATAAAGACTGATAGCCTTTACAAACAACGTCGCGCAGCCAGTAGATGTTGTCGTCAATGGCGAAACGGTAGCGCGGCTGCGAGTAACGATCCCACACCACACGCACGGTGTGCTGCTGGTGGCCGTAGCTGCCCCGATAGCTGGCGGTGATATCCTGCTCCGGCTGCGTTACGGTAACCTCGCAGTGAAGGCGTCCACTCTTGATCGTGGCCGGCACATCATTGATAGTGACTGTGCCGTAAGGCGGCGCCTGTCCGGTCACAGTGATGGTCAAGCCTTCGTCGGTCTGGACACCGTACCGGTGATTGAGAACCGCACCGTGGAAGGGTTCTTCGATACGCAACATAGAAACTGTCTCCCTTGTGATCTCACGGAGGTGCGAAGCTCGCCGCTATTTCCAGGGCGATGGCACCTGCAGCAGCGCCTGAGCGAGTCCCAGGATTGTGTACATACCGTTATAGGTGTTGGCCAGCCAGATGTCTTCCGGCGTCCAATCGGGCGGAAACATCCCCTCCCAGCCGGCGTGCTCCTCGTAGGTGAAACCATAGGTCCCAAGGTTCGCGGAGAAGAAGGCGGTATTGCTCCATCTGTGCTCGCTCTTATAGCCCATCTCCACATCAGGCCCACCCGCGCGCTTGGTCAGTTGCCCCGTGAGCTTCTGTAGCTTCACCAGCAGCCGGTGATCACCGCTAGTCTGATGCGGATGGCATATACCCAGCCATGGGCAGATAGACTGCTCCGGCGGACAGCTCGCCGAGTGCATGTCCATATAGCAGTCAACTTTGTTTGCTTTGATGAACTCAAGTAGCTGTCGGGTCTCGACGCACATCGTCTGCTTGCGGGAACAGGGCCGGTTAACCAGCCGTCCGGCGTCATTGAACCGCGCCCCCAGATAGGCAATTTGGTCCAGTCTGCCGGTCAGGTCCGAGGTTTCTGTCCACGGGCCGAAAATCCGCCGGGCCTGCACCACCTGGCGGTTGCGCCACAGCCCGTTATGCAGGCGTTGTACCGTCTCGAAGGGCATGCCGACATAGCTTTTGACCAGGCTGCGGGCGGCCGCGTCGGGATTGTGGAAGGGCACAAGATAGAAGCCCACGCGCCTGGCCGCACGCTGCAGTGCCGGCCATTGCTGCCCCCGTAGGTCCCGGCCGGTCTCAAGCGCGCTGATGAGGTTGACCACTGCGGCAACCCCTTCGGTTTCCGTGGCGTGGGTGCCGCCGGCAACGCACAGTTTCCGCTCGGGCCGCTCCGGGCCGTAATAGACGGCGCTTATCGGCCGACCACCTGCGCTATGCCCAATGCAGTCAAGTTGTCCTCTCTGCAGGGCTCGCAGGTATCCGCTGACTTCCTCATATCCTACGAGCCAATAATCCGGCACCTCCAGGTACTTGCGGATGTCCTGTTCGTAACGCCATGGCCACTGCGGACTGCTGTTCCACACTTCCATGAATCTCACTAGCTCCCTCAAATGCAACGCCTTTGCAGCGTCCGGCCTGCCGCTCGGAGATAGTGCGACTGTCGGAGATACTACTACATAAGCGCCAGGCCCGCCTGGGGCATGACCTCGTGCGTCAGGTCGCGGTCCACCAGCACCTCGGCGCCTTGCTGGATCCTGATGTGGCCGCCCACAGCGCCCACCGTGGCGAAGCTCAGTGTCACGCGCTTGTTCAGCGCGTCGAATGTCACAGTCACCTCAGCTTCATCGCTTGCCACCTGTGTCTCCGACATCTCCTGCAAGGTCTGGTCACCGACCTGGATTAGGTGCAGGAAGACATCCTCTTTGCGTGGGTTTCGGGGCTTGACTTCCATGCGCCAGCGGCCCGCCAGCTCGGGCACCTCATCATACTCTTTCTTGAACTGCTCCGGATCGTATCCGGCCTTTTTCATGCTCTCGGAAAGACCTGCATCGAGCGGGTAGTTGACGCCATTCACCCAGAACTCCTTGCCCGGCCCGCCGACCTTCTCAAGCACGGCATCCTCCGGCAGAAGCGTGCGACAGAAGATGCGCCCTCGATCCTGGTCTGAATGCCAGGTGTTGCCGGATAATGCCGGCTCGTTGGCGTGGTGTAGCAGCCAGGTCTTGGAGTACTCGGCCTGTGTTGACACCGCGCGGTCGCAGACCAGGAAATGGTCCGGTGGGATGAATACGAACTGGCGCACCATCAACTCGCAGGTGCTTTGCGGATAGACCGCAGTGGCGTCGCCGGCAACGTAAGTGAAAAGCGGATCGGTCTCGAAAGCCAGGACTGCGGACCCCACCTGCTTGATCTGCCCCTTGTCCGCGAAAAGCAGGCAATTGTGGGCAATCGTCTGGTTGAAGTAGTTTGCCACATTATCGGTGTTGCCTTCGCGAGCGCCGGTGTCCAGAGCCAGAAAGCCCTGCTTGTAGATGCTGAAGTGGATAGCGTCGAAATGGCGGTGCATGTCAACGATGCCGCCGCATGCGAACATGGCGTAGGTGTCATCCGGTCCGGTTCCGCTACGCATGAACACCTGACCCATGTTCTCGAAGTGACGTGCCGGTGGCAGACCACTGGGCACCTGCGGGGGGGGTGCGTGCTCAAGGCCGGTGAGCAGGAAGGGATACACGGACCCGAACTCGGAGGTGAAGCTGCCGCCTATTTCATCTCTGAGGTGGTGAGCTAGGGCCGCCATTTGCGGGTGAGATTCAGCAAAGAAGTGCATATACTGCGACAGATGGGTGTACAGCCAGCCCATAACATCTATATTGTTGCCACCGCCGTAGATGTGATATGCACTACCGTAGCCGAATTCATGCCCGCCAGGAAGCAGATTCCACATGACGTAGTTGGGATGCAGGGCAAGGTACGGCCATTCGGAGGCGAGGTTCTCTCCTGTAGCTGCTCCCCACAGGAACATGAAATTCCATTCCGCCTGCATGTACTTGCCGAACTGGTAAGGCAGGCAGGAGCTGGCTCCGCCGCCGTCATCGAGGGCTGCCTCAGCGCGAAATGCCAACATTTGCGTGTTGACCTCGTATCCGAACTTGAGAAGCTCCAGCGCCTGCTCGTCATCTATGCCCTCGTTATAGAAAAGTAGTCCCGCGGGCAGTGCCAGGCTGACGACTCCGTACATGCTCTGCCTGTGAGGCGTAGACCCCACCCCGGCCCGTCGCTCGATTCCAGGCTTGAAGAGCGCCTGCCGGACGTGTTCGAGCAAACCTTGCCCGATCTCTTGACGTTCCTGATAGGAGAACTCGTCCCACAGCCAATCGAGCGCGCACATCGCCCCGATACGACTACCGCCGGTCCAGGCGACCGCCATGCCCTGGTCATAACAGGCGTGATAGTACTCCACACTGGCGCGCAGCTTGGCCTTGATGTCAGCCAGGCGTGTGGCGGTGGGCTCGACACGATAGACAAAGGCCGAGCTCATAAGCTGGTCGCCCCAGTCGCGCACCTCGACATCGCTGCCAAGCAGTGGAGCGGGCCGATCAATCTGAGACCATTCGTGCTTTGGGGGTGGACCGTCAGCATGCGCCTTGATCTTTGCATAGTGGTCCTTTTCAACCGTCAGCGCACGTTCTTTGACAGCCGGCCACCTATCGGCGTTGAAGAACAGGCGGGGATGATCGGGACGGATCTTCGACAGCCATGCTTCATCATCGGCTCGCGTCGGCGCCAGGCCGAGCAGCGCCGCTGCCACTAGGCAGATTGCAGTCAACAGTGCCACGCTCGTCTGTGCCATTGGTCATACCTCACTCAGTCCGATTCACTTCTGGTGGGGTGGAAGATGCCGGGCTTACGGGTTGCGATTCAAAGTCGCCACATGGAACTGCCTGGTGCCGCCCTTGGCGTGCCCGTCACAATACCCGATGTTCGCCCGGTCATTGTGGTCATAGCGACTTAGATCGTTCCACGGGCCGTACCACAGGAAGTAGCCAGCATAACCGCCATAGGCAGCGCTGTAGTAGGAGGCCTCGCCTATGAGGGCCGTCTCAGATGGTTTGTTGATCTCACAGTCCTTCTTTTGGTTGAAGGCGCTTGCTGAGTTGATACCATAGTGGCTGTAAGCCCCACAGATCCAATCGGTGTAGGCATACTGGTGCTCCCTAGCCCGAAAGGAGGGGCACTTGAATATGCCCTGGACGCCGCCGCGTGCGGTGCCCAGGTGTACGTAGGGCATCACTAGCCAGGGCCAATATAGAGTCCTGCATGGTGCCCCACTGGCCGTATAATAGCGCAATGGGTAACCGCCATCATAGTCGTCACAGTACATGACTATGCCGAGGGTAATCTCTTTGGTATTGCTTAGGCAAGAGGCGTCTCGCGCCTTTTCGCGTGCCCTGGCGAATACCGGGAAAAGAATTGCTGCGAGGATCGCGATAATCGCGATCACCACCAGCAATTCGATAAGGGTGAAGCCGTTGCGCTGCTGCATCATCCGTCTCTCCTTCCGAAACCTACTCCCATTCTTGACAGCCACGCGAGACGGGCGCGAATTCGATTTCGTGGGGCCGCCTCAGCCGATGATCGGTGCGGCTCGAGTACGACGCTCATCTGCCGAGAAACGCCAAAGCATCGGCGGCGACTGCGGGTTCAGCATCCTGTTGTCGAGTTACGCCCGTCCATACTCCAGCTCAACGCCCGTTGCCTTGAGGCGGTCTCTATTGCGCTCGCGCCAACGCAGCAGGCGCGCTCTTGTATGCGCGATATGGCCTCGCATGGCAGTCTCAGCGGCATCCGCATCACTGGCCTGGATGGCACTGATTATGTCCATGTGGGATATCGGGCGCTCCACGTGCATATCCGGGACGACAAAGGACAGCGGGTAGTTGATCAGACACTTCAAAATAAAGAGCTCTACGCCGGAGTAGTACTCAATATACTCATTGCGAGAGCCCCTGATAATCTGGGAGTGGAAGCTGTAGTGGAGAGTTCTATAGCCGAAGTAGTCGTCATCCGAGGAAGCTGCAATCATCATCTCGTGCAGCTCTCGAAGCTGAGCGACATCCTCAACGCTGTGTTCTGAAGCCATCAGCCGCGCCGCCATTCCCTCAAGCGCTTCGCGAGCCTGCAGTGCGCGACTGAGGTCCAGGGGCCCGGGCTCAGCCACAAAACAGCCGTGGTGGGCCCGCCTGACCAAGATGCCGTGCGTCATCAGCGCCTGCAAGGCGTCGCGCACAGGGGTACGGCTTACGCCAAGTTCGCTGGCTATCTCCGCCTCCACGATGTGGTCGCCGGGGAGCAATTCTCCAGCGACTATCTTCCCAATCAGCTTCTTGCGAATGCTCTCCGTGAGGCTGTCGCTCGCCATCTTCATCTCATCCTGCTGGATAGATTGTATGCATTATTGTGACTTATTGTATGCTGTATTTCGCCATACTGTATACAATATCCCTCCTGATGTCAAGATGCATGCAGAGAATTTAGGGATCACGTTCTGAACTAGAGGGAGACTCTAAGAGCTTCCGGAGCAATTTGACATGGCCGCCAGGAGATCAAGCCATCAGGGCGGGCGCCTGATTATAGAACGCTCGTGGGGGCCTTCGGTTGCAGCACGAGGGATGACCGCCTACCGGCGTGAAGCCGGTTTCAGCGTCCAGCTCTGCAGGCGGATCTGCTCGAGCAGGCGTGGCGGGTGGTAGTCCTTCCGGAGGCCGTATGACTGGATGCGGGCACCAGCCAGGTGTTCTTCTTCCTGAGGGCAATCCGGCCCGCCAGAGAGCTTGATCGCGCCCGGCTTTCCGCCCTCTGCCACCGCCAGATACGCTTCCGCAGTGAGAGCAAGCAACTCGGCAGGCCCAAGACGCCTGCGACCAACTTTAACTTGCGCCGGCAGACGGTGGTGGTCGCCGATATATACATCGGCTTTGCCTGCCGCGGTCAGCGTTGCATGAGCCGTTACCGTTGACGGCTTGGTGAGGCCTGCTGGTGTCTCCACCGGCCCCAGGGGCCGCCGCATCGGCACACGAGCAGGGAGCGCATCATCTTCATATCTGGCAAGCGCCCAGCACAACGCCGCCAGGACCTCGGCAGCGCTGTAAAACCTCCCGCCAACCTTCGCGGCTGCGAACCGCTTGCGTACTTGCCGCGCCAGTGAGGCCAGTTGCGAGCGGGTCAGCCACTCGTTTACGGGCTGAGCATACCGGTCGGCAAGTTGGCCGTAGGTGATGAACTCAACGTCGCAGTCGCGCAGATAGTCCAGCCACATACCGAAGAATTGGCGGTCGCGCCGGTGTCGCCAACGCGGCAGTAGCGGAGCGGGCTGCCACTTCGCCTTGGCCGGCACTCGCCCGCGACGCTTGATATTGTGCAGGTCATAAAAAGTCTCACAGGCCCACATGCACGGATGGGTCCCGTACACGATCAACGGGTCCTCGCCCATGGATGTCACCGTCTGCTCGAACTCGGCGGCCGCCTTGCCGAGGAGGTCTGCAGCCTCGCCCGGCTCCCGAATGTACTGGTCCAGTCCGATGCTGTAGGCCGGGCTGACCATGTTCATGTACGACCAGAGCTGCGGCTTCCTCCAGGCAAACCCCCGCAGCCCGTATACCTCCATACCCAGCAGGCGGAACGCACAGAGGCTCTGGGCGGTCCAGTGGCCGTCGGTCATTACCCACGCTGCGGGACGTTGATCGAAGAGCTCCTCCAGGTCTGTCAGGCCGGGCGCTTCGTGGGCCAGCACCCACGCCACGCCCTCGTCCCACGTCATTTCCTCGATGGTCGTCGCCATCGGAGGGAAGAAGTGATGGTCGTTGGAGTGATAATCCACCTCATGCTCAGCAACCCTGGCGATGATGTCCCGGCGGCCGCGGTCACGGAGCGCGCGCGCCTTGTCACCGACCATCGCAAAGCAGCCGGCAACATCCCGCTGCGTCAGCTCCTCAGCCAGCCAGCCCAGAGCATCATCAGTCTCGGGTGTCACGAAGTCCTCAGTCGCGAAGGAAATTATCACAGAGACCATCTCATTATCTCCTAGCATTACACATGGGGGCATCTACGAATCTGTCGTCAACTGGGGTTGAAACGCGCGGTACTAGCCCCCGCAGTCTTGACCCCTATTGAACGGCATCTCAATCGCCACGTCAAGTGTGGCTTTTCTTGGTCGCCCCTGCCAGCCACTGGAGTGTTTGAGGCATGGCGGGCTGTCCAAAGCGAGTTGCTGAGGCCGGTGAACGGTAGAGGAGCGTTGACTGCAGCTACTGGCCGGCAAGCTTCACGGCTGCTGCGAAGGTGACTGTGAAGTCGAGGTGGAAGCGGTCGTTCGGGGTCACCTCGCGGCCACCGCCTTCCATAATGGCCGGGAAGCGAATCTCGAAGGTCTCGTGCTTCCACTGCCGCAGGTCCTGAACGATGATGTCGGTCGCGGCGCGTAGGCGTGCCGCAACTGCCTCGGGGGTACCCCTGGCAGCCTCTACCCGCTCGCCCGCCCCGGACCACACCTGGGAGTTCTGGGGGTTGAGCTCCTGGGGGAAGCTGCCGTACTCCGGGTCACGGTCGAGTTGCCCGATGAGCAGCTCCTTGCCGGCAAAGCGGGCTGTGGGCAGGCATATCGAGATCTGCAGACCGTTCAGCGTGACGGTCTGGGCCACGCTCACATCATATTCGAGCTGTAGCCCCTGCGCAATCGGCTTCACAGTCTGGGTGAAGCTGAGCGCGCCGCCTACCTCGCCGATCGGCAAGGTGCCGGTGATGCGCTTGCCGGCCCCGTTGGGCAGGTCCGTGACTTGCGCCGTAGCACTTGCCTGCGGTACGTGTTTCCACCCGCTAGCATGGGCATTGAGCTCGATCATCGCCAGTTCGGCGCCCCCGGCCGACACTCTGACCGTACCGGAGGGCTCGACTTGTGCTGTCAGCGTTCCCTGCGCCCCTGAGCCGGCTGCCACCGCAAGCAGAACGCTTACCATGATGACTGTTCTCACCATACTCTCTGTGGCGGATGGCATTCTCATGGCTTACTCTCCTGTGGCTCTCGGTTGCGTCGCTCACTGCACGATCTGGAGCGGGATCGGGGGCAGGACTCCGAGTGACACCCGCGGTCTATACGCCGCCCCTGCTGTCTGTTCAGCATTGCCCTCGGGCGGAGCGGACACATTGATAATCGCGTTGCCGGTGTCGCCCTCGCGCGCGATGTTGAGGTCAGCCCTCAGCGCCAGGGTGATGCCGGCAGGCCCGACACTGCTGCCGGCCAGGCTCACCCCTCGGGGCGCCGCGGCCAGTGCAAAGCGCAGGCTGCTCGGCGTGACCCCGGGATGATCCGGTAGTGTGGCCGGTGCCTTGACCTGCACCTGCGCGGTGCCATCGAGCGGAACCCGTACCGCCCCTGAGGTCACCGGTTCCAGGCCGGTCACCAGCGGACGCCACACGACAGGGATCGGCTTCGGCCCCGGCACCGATACCAGCAGTTCCTGTTGAGGCACGATAAAGCGCCAGAGAAACGCCTGCATCATGTCCTCGGCGGCCACCACGGGCCTGGTGATGGTCGCCTCACCAATCGTCGCCTGTCCCTGCATCTTCAGGGCGAACGTCTGGGGGCGAGCGTCGCGGGGCGCCGCGATTGCCACGTCCAGCTTATCCTTGTCACTTGGTATGGCCTCGCTGCCTAGCTTGAAGCCTGCGGGTGCGTCCTTCAGCATCAACTTGATATTGCCAGCGAAGCCGTCCTTACGTATGGCATGGATGGTAACGGTCGTCGTGCCTCCCGGGCGCAAGCTGACGCCGGAAGGTATTGCGCGGAGGGCGAAGTCAGGCTGTGGCGGGCCGAGCCGCAGACGGTAGCCGTATTCATCCCCGCCGTGAGACTGCACATCAGCCAGAACGACCATATACTCCCCATCTTGCGGCAGCCGGAACCGCAGATACGAGTCGGCATGGTGGGTGATCAGGCCTCTCTCCGGGTCTTCCCAGTCGTCATTGGAGGCGAGTACATCACCGTCCGGCCCCACCAGTCGCAGCAGCGAATCGAGCGGCGAATTGAGGCGCCGGGCCTTCACCTCGGCCACTATTTCATCTCCGGTCCGACCGTTGAATCCAAAGGTGTCCACATCGCCGACCTCTCCGATGCGGCCGTTGATGATCAGCGGTGGCGAGACGACCTGCGCTTGTTGGGGGGTGTCGTTGGGCTCGGTCTCCAGGCTTTCGGGCAGGCTGTCAACGGCATAAGCCACTGTATTGCACACGCCGAGGGGATCGGGCGGTCTGGTTCGCCTGAGCGCCCCGCCGCCGGAAGAGGTGTCGAGTTGCAGCGTCTTGGTCGGAAGGTTCCAGCCGGCAATCGCCGCCGTCGTTGCTACGCCGGCTTGCCCGCCCAGCGGAAACACCTGGGTGACAAAAGGCAGCGCCCCCACCGCAACCCGGTAAACGAAGTCATCGCGCCCACGGTATATCGCATCACGAATCTCAAGCTCGTACACGCCATCGGCAGGGACTTCGTAAAAGAGCACCGGGTCGGGATCAAAGCGGTAGTCGTCCACGACAGCGACCTCACGACCAGCCGCGTCCCGCAAAGATAGCACGGCCTGGAACCACCCCGGCACGGCGTCGGCCAAGTACGGAACGAGCGCGCGCGCCTGGGCCCGCATGACCAGCCGCTGCCCCTTGCGCGCCTGCAAACGGAAGTAGTCCATGTCCCCCGGTGTAATCTGCCCGTTCAGCATCACCGGCAGGGCCAGGGGGGCCCGGGCTCTCTCATCCGGCTCAAGCTCCTCCTCACAGACCTCCGGCAGCCCTGCCACCTCGAAGCCCAGCGCATTGCTCACACCATTGGGGGTGAGAAGGCGCAGTTCACGTGTTCCCACCGCCCCCGGAGCGACGGTCACCTCGACCGCTACCTGTTCGGCGAGCTGGGTGTTGAGCTGTTGCTTGGGGTCGAAGAGCCGGTTGCGCAGCCGCGCCAGCTCGCCGGGGGTCTTGTGATCAAGACCGAGTAGCCAGGGGTGGTCGGGAAGCTCCGGCGGGTCATCGGAATTGCGTACATAGTCCATCACCCGGAGGCTCCAGCGGCGCCGCACTAACTCGCGGAAAAACCACTCGGTATCCCGCAGCTCGTTGTTATTGAGCGGCCGCATGTACTCAACCACACGGCCATGAGCTCCCCCGCCGGAGATCCAGACACCGTTGGCACCGCCCAGCAGTTGTCCCCCGATTATCACGCGGAAGCTGGAGCCCTGTTTGCCGCCGGCGGGGTACACATACCCTAGCTGCGGCCCGCCGCCCTGGGCCCAGGCATATCCCGCACAGACGGCCAGGGCCCAGACCATGGGCCAAATGCTACGGGACATGGTGCAATCGGTGCCTCCTCTGTGACGGATTCACGCGCTCAGGTTGGTGATACGGACGCAGATACTGCTGTCAGGCGCAATCGTGCAAAGCCTGGGGTTCTCCCGCCCGCTGTCTTACATGATCTCATGCAGGCGGCCTTTCGTCTGGATCCCCATCTCCTCCGATGAGGGCAGGACCTTGATATCCTGACCGCGCGGATTAGCCAGGGGCGCGTCCGGGTCAATACCCATCAGCTCATAGATGCTACCGATCAAATCCTGCACCGAGACCGGGCGTTCGGCTACCTTTTCGCCGGTTTCGTTGGACGCACCGACCACCTTCCCGCCCTGGAAACCGCCGCCGGCGACCACGTGGGTGAAGCATTGCCCGTAGTGATGGCGCCCACCATTCCATGGCGGCTCCCACGCCACCCGCGGCGTCCGGCCGAACTCGCCCCCCCACCAGACGATGGTAGTATCCAGCAGGCCGCGGTCGGCCAGGTCCTCGAGCAGTGTCGCCATCCCCTTGTCCATTTCCGGCAATTTGCGGCGCATAATCTGGAAGTGCTGTTTGTGGGTATCCCAGCCGCCATAGTTGATGGTGATATATGGCACACCGGCCTCAACCAGCCGCCGGGCCATGAGGCAGGATTGCCCGAAAGTGCTGCGCCCATACCTATCGCGCAACTCCGCGCTCTCCTGCGAGAGGTCAAAGAGTTTGCTGGACTCGCCGAGGATCAGGTCGTAGGCGTTCTTCTCGGTTGTGTCCAACTGCGCAAAGGCGGTCTCGTCAGGCACGGCGTTTCCGAGGGTGTCGAGCGCATGGAGCAAGCTACGGCGACTGTGCTGGCGCTCATCGGAGATGCCCGGGGCGATAATCCCCTCCACCTCGAACCGGCTGGCGTTGGGGTCGCCGCCCGTGCAGAAAGGCTTGTAACGCGGCCCCAGAAAGCCGGCCTCGGAGAACCGCCCCTGTGACCTGGTGAGCACGATGTAGGGCGGGATCAGACTGTCATAGCCATGATCGTAGCCCTTGAATAGAGAGACCACCGCCCCCACGCTGGGAAACACCAGCGACCCGCCAGCTCGCCGCCCGGTCTGCACCATGTACGCGGCGGTCTCATGACTGTTGACGCCATGGGTCACCGTGCGGATAATCGAGTACTTATCCGCTTGCCGGCCGAGCAGGGGCAGTAACTCGCCGACCTGGATGCCCGGGACGTTCGTGTCAATCACCTTGTCGAGCGGACCGGTATAGTCATAGCCCGAGTTCGGCTTCGGATCGAAAGTATCCAACTGCGAGGGTCCACCCCACATCCAGATCTGGATCACGGACTTCGCCGACCCGGATTGCGAACCGGCCGCTGTGGGTGCGGCTGCGGGAGCCGCCCAGCCAAAACGCTTGCCAAGCAAAAGCCCGGCCCCACCCAACACCATCGTGCGCAGGAACTCGCGGCGCGACATTACCGGCTCGTTGGCAGTCGGGTTTTCACGTTTGTCTTCCATCGTCGTTCCCTCGCCTCCTGTCAGTGTCGGCACAAGAACTCCTTCGTGTTTATCAACGCCCAAGCCAGATCGGTGAAGGCCTGGCGCGCCTCAAGGCCGGAGCTCTGCAGATACTCCTCGGCGGCCGACTGCTCGGAGGGTGTGGGGTAACGTGAAAGAAGCAGCAGGTAAAGATCCCCGACCAAGCGGCTCCGGTCGCCCCCAGCGGCGTCGAAGAGCTTCCGCAACTGCGGGCTCTTCTCGATCCTCTGACGGACATCGGTGGAGTTGATCAAATAAAGGCGCTGGGCGTCCGAGGGCGTGTTGTTGCGTTCGGAAGCCAGGCCGGTATCTCGCGTCGGGCGCCCGAAGTTCTCAAGAAACCGGCTGGTGATGCTGCCGTCGGCCAGCGCGATCGTCCGCTGCGTGCTGGGTGTGAAGGTGAACGGCTCCGGGATGGGACTGGAGTACTTCTCCCCACTGCCCCCGATCCAGCACAGGGCATCTATCAGCACCTCGGCATCGAGGCGGCGAATCGTGTAGTAGGCGAAACGCGCGCTCTCCGGCACCGGCTCTACTGCCACCGACGACTGCTGATAGGTCCGGGAATTGAGGATCAACCGAAATAGATTTCGCATGTCGTAATCGGCGCCGACCAATTCCTCGCTGAGCAAGGTCAGCAACTCCGGGCAGGCAGGTGGGTTATCGGCGCGAATGTCATCCGGCTCGTGGATGATGCCATGGCCCATCAGCCAGTACCAGACGCGATTGGCCAGCGCCTGTCCGAACCACTCATTCCCAGGCGCTGTCAGCCAGTCGGCGAACACCTCGCGGGGGTCCTGTTGCGCGGGAATGGTCGTTTTACTTCCGTCGGGGAAGGTAACCTCCAGCGGCTCGGCGGCGCTCGAGTCGAAATAGACGATCTCCTCTTTCCACTCCCGCGTCGGCTTGTAGCCGACGCGGGAGAAGAAGGCGGCCAGTTGTTCCTGTTTCTTCTCCGGCCAGCTTTCCAGCCGCACCCCCATGAAAGTCAGCGCCACTGCGTGGGCGATCCCTGTTGCGTCGCGGCTCTGGACGGCACGATAGAAGTTGGCCGGGGCAACGCGGAAGTTGCTGCCGCTGGAAGTCAGTAGTTCCCGGGCGAACTCGTCATAGGACTTGTTGTCGCGAATTGACTCGCGTACCCAACGATGGTATGCCTGCACCGCATTGGGCCACAGCTTGACCGGGAACTCCGACTTCACCCGCAGCAGATCACACCACTTGAGGCTCTGGTAGTCCGCGAACTCTTCACGCTCGAAGAGGCTGTCAATCAGGGCCGCACGCTTGTCGGGACTGGTATCCTGGAGGAAGGCCTGGACTTCGTGCGGCTGGGGGAGCGTGCCGATGACATCTACGAAAACCCGGCGGATGAACACTGCGTCCGAGCAGGGCCGGCGCAGTCCGAGGTTCTGCTTCTGTAGGGCCGCCAGCACCGGGGCATCAACTGCGTTAGCCGGGACGGGCCAGCTAGCAGCCTCATACGGAGAGGCCTCCTGGGCGCAGGCAATGACGCTCAGCAGGACTGCGCTGACAGCACAAACATACACAAGCAGTAGATTGCGTTTCATTGTCCTAACTCTGCAGACGTTTGCCTGTCGGTGACTGTTCTCCGTGCTGGGCGGAAGTGTAACAGCGCTTTGTTTCATCTTCGACACCAGTGCCGCAGTCTCCTGCCTGCGTATCCGCTGAACTTCGGAATTCGGTCCACCGCAATACGTGAAGCTCAGTCGTCCCCTCGGCGATGCTACTCCAGCGGGATTACGCAGGCGAACGTACTGCCCTGTCCCAACTCACTTTCCCCCCAGATGGTGGGCCGGCGCACTCCCACGATTGCTGTCTGCCTGGAATAACCAATGTGCGAGAAAGGTAACATCGGCAGGATGCGAGAGCTCTTTGGGCGAATTTATACGGGGGTGAGGCGAAGAGCAAAGGCAGTGCCGCCTTTTCGCCCCGTCAAGTTGGCACCCGCCATAGAACCGATATGAGGAGGAATGAGGTATGCGTGGATACGTGGTGTGCGTTGTGGCTGTGGCTCTTATGGTCGTGGTAACTGCGCTGGCTGGATGTCATGGAATGCCGCAGGAGCAGGGCGAACCTGACGGAGAAGTGGGCTCTCTGAGCGTCACTGTCGAATGGCCGGCCCCCGAGCCGGCCGGTGTTGACAGGACGCAAATGGTCTCCATTGAGACCCGACTTGTCGAAGTATCACTGGACACTTTGGCTCCCAATACCACTCCCCAATTGACTGACCGCCCCGTCGACACTTGCCATTTCCGCCACGTTCCTGTCGGCCACTACATCATCCAAGCCCTGGGATATGAGGAGCAAAACGCGCAGGGCTACCCGATTGGGCGGGTGGATTTTCCGGTTGAGATACTCCCAGGCCAAATGAGCGACTACCAGATGGTCGCGTCCGCGCAGCTTTGCCACATTAACCTCTGGCCTGATGGACAGTTGCAGTTAACCGCGGGCGAGTCCAGGCATGTAGTGGCTACGGCACGGACAATTGACAATCTGCCATTGTTCGTGGACCCGGTAAACCCATTTGAGTGGGTCATCACCGAGGGGCCGCCCGGTCTCACCGTAGATGACGCGGGTAAGGTAACCGCGCCGGCGCTTGTGAACCTGCCCACACTGGGAACTCTCTTCACCCGTCACAAGCGATCCGGGCAAACCGCCGAGCTGACTATCATGGTGACCCCCAGGATTATAGCACCATAGAGGCTTTTAACGGTCGGCTGCGAGCAGTGACCAGCAAACAGCTCTGCATTTTGATGGCACTCACGGTTGTTTCGGGATTTCTAGGCGGCGCGCCTTCCAACGTGTTGCTGCGCACCACGCCGGCAGTGGCCCAGGCAAAAGGCGCAGTGCCGGTAGAGATCAAGGCGATGCAGTTTACACTGGTGGATCGCGCAGGGAAGCCACGGGCGTTCCTGAGTGCGACTGGCGGCAGGAACTCGGCTCTGTGCCTGCTCGATACGCCACAGAACACTAGGGCGGCGGTACTCGTGACTGACGGCAGCGAATCCAGCCTGACGCTGTGGGACGCCGCCAGAAGGCCCCGCGCGCTGCTGAGTGTGGGTTACGACGGCAGCCCCGGCCTCGAACTCCGCGATGCCGCAGGTCATGTTGCCTGGCAGGCGCCCTGAGATCTGCAAACGCCGGTCGCGAGGTGCGGCGTATGCTGCGGTCACGGACTGCCGCGCGGAATACCCAACGCGGGCCGGGGCACACCCACCGCTGCGTAGCACCCCGGATACGCCAGGCCAACCGTCACTGCCTGAGCGCCTCCTCGCGCAGCCTGACACTGCGTGCGAGGTAGTCACGGGCCGTCTCCAGGCCGAACTCCTCCGCGACGGCCTCGACGGGCAGATCCGGCCTGTGCGAGGCCAGCAGGAAGTAGCCCTCCGGCTCCCAGACCTCGATCTCCACATCCGGCGCATACTTCTCGCGGATTGCCGGGAACTGTGGCTGGTTCAGGTCGAGGTGATACAGATCCCGGTTGATGTGGATATTGGCGACTGCCCAGGGTGGCAGGTGCTTCTGCTGGACCTGGTATGTGTCATGTCCCTGTTTGGCCAAATAGCGGCCGTTCATGTCGATAATGGAGCTCTCTCGCCAGTAGACAGCCGCGATCGCGAAGCCATACCGCAGCGACCAGTGCTGCAGCAACTGCCCGCCCCAGTACATCGAGGGCCAGAAGACCAGCCGGGCAGCCTGTTGCGAAAGCGCATCCGCATGTTGGTCGAAGTTGAGATCAAAGCAGACCGCCGCGCCAACGCGGACTCCGTCGCACACGCCGACAGGAGCCTCAATACCGGGACTGATGCCGGCCTCCAGCTCCGAAATGGTCGGGTAGTTCTTGTGATAGACCAGCGACAGTTGCCCCGTGCGGCTGACCACCGGCACGGAGTTGTAAACCCGCCCCTCACAGCGCTCCAGAAGGGGCACCACTAGGGCAACATCGAACTCCCGCGCGATCTTCGCCACTTCCGCCGCAAACGGCTCCATCTCAGGCGCAGCAGCAATGCACTTCTCCTTCTCGCCCTCGCAACTGGCACAGATCTCCGGATAGCAGATGAAGTCGGGCCGCTCGCGCATAACCTGTGCGGTCATCGCGCGCACTCCCTCGAGATTGACGCCCTCGCCGGCATGGTCATGAAACGGCTGTGCGTAGCTGACCGCCGCAACGCGAATAACGGTCTTGCACTGTCCGGACTGCATGTCTGCTGATTGCGTGGCCATGGCGGTTGCTCCTTGCTTTGGGATGCCCTATATGAATCGGGGGGCGTTGCTATATGGGGCGAGGAGCGCCCCAACATGCATATCAGTTCGCTGTCGTGGGCCATCCCGTTTGCATGGGCAAACCGGACTGCCCGATTGCACTTCTCGTCATCAGCGCGCAAGCGTTATGTCGTAGCTTGCCCCGTGCTGGCACAGAATCTCCAGGACTGTCTCCGCCGCATCTGCTGACACGATGCGCACGTTCTCACCCGCCTCCGGCAACTGCCAGGCGCAAATGATTCCCGTCGCCCCCACCAGACGCCAGGCCCCGTGCAGAGTGACGCGCAAGGGCTGCGGCTTGCTGGTTCGCCTCTCGAGATTCAAATCCGGGTCGGCCACGCTCATAGCCAATGTCCCGTCCCGCACCGCTTCGGCCATAGTCAGACACGGCCGGTCAACCGCCTTGATCGGCAGTGTGCTATTGGCCGCCGTATGATCGGCGACATCCTGCGCCACGAAGAACGCACAGCCCCAGCGGCGAGCCGCGTTGTACCAGACGATGTGGGCGTTCTGGTCCCGCTGAATGATCTGGTAAGGCGGCGCGACGGCGAATCTCTGTAGCGCCTCCGGGGTCGCCCGCACCACCAGCATGTACTCATAGCTGGCATTGCTCGGCGCCTTGCCGTGGTCAATCCAGGCGGTCAGGAAGTCGCCTTCTGTGTCTTCCCAGTCGTTAACATCCCGGCTCGTCTGATGCCGGCGCGCCACCGTCACCTTCTGCCCGGCAGGCAAGCAATAGCCGCTCTGCTGAACACCAATGAACCAGTGCGCCTTGGTCTCATCGAGTTCTCGCTGCTCCGGCAAGGCGGT
>CAYMIN010000004.1:0-179991 GCA_964390495.1 uncultured Armatimonadia bacterium | reverse complement strand
TCCAGTATGTAGGATAGACCCCGTCATAGTCGCTGATGTACATCAGGAAACCAAGGACCGTCTGCTTGTGGTTCGACAGGCAACTCGACTGCCGCGCCTTCTCGCGGGCCCGGGCGAAGACCGGAAACAGTATCGCCGCCAGAATCGCGATGATGGCGATTACTACCAACAACTCGATTAAGGTGAAACCTAGCCTGCCGCGTTTCATTGTGCACAGCCTCCTTCTAGGGCTTGATTAGACGTCTGGACATCTTATCACCATCCTTCCTCACGGTCAAGACCTGATTTCCTGATACCATCTATAATTTGACAGAGCCACACAACTGTGCCATTATGCGAATACAATCACCTACTCGCTGGCTGTATAGACAAGAATACAATCATCTGGAATAGGCTATGAGTGGCGGTATGGTCCACCTGGATGTCAATGGCCGAAGCATCAACAAAAACGTTCCCGTCCCCTACTACTACCAGATAGCTCAAACACTGCGGGAAGCAATTGATGATGCCGGGGCCCGCTTGCAGGAGGGTGAGGTGCTTCTCCCTTCTGAGACGCGATTGTGCAAGCTCTTCGAGGTTGCGCGCGCTACGGTTCGGCACGCTCTTGAGATGCTGGAGCGCGAGGGCTTGATCTACCGCGAGAAAGGGCGCGGCACCTTCGTGCGCCGACCGCGGCTGAAGATTGACGTGAGACACCTGGCTTCCACCACCAAAGATATGCAGGCCAGCGGGGTTGTGCCCGGCTTTAGAATGCTAAGCGTAGAAGCCGTGCGCCCCGGACCTAACGTGCGACATGCTCTGGGCCTGGCAAAGACCAGTGCGGTCTGGGAGATTCGCCGCCTCCGTATGGCTAATGGCGACCCCGTAGGCGTGCAGTGCTGCTGGATCCCCGTCAGTAGAACTCCCGGTCTCGATGAAGAAAACCTGGCTGTCCCTGTGGTCCCGATTCTCGAGGCCCGCTACGGTATCAAGTACGGCGGCTCTCACCGCATTATCCGTACGCGCGCGGCTACCGCCGAGGAGGCACGCATGCTGCAGATCGCTGAAGAAGCACCCGTCTTCGCCATCAGCGGCACCGACAATGACGACCACGGAGTACCTCTGGACTATGTGCAATCGGTCTGGCGCGGTGATCGCTATGACCTGGAGGTTCGTCTCTCCACTCCTGACTGAGATGATACCCGTGGCAAGCCGAGTGAAACAGCCACTCAAGACGATGCCGAGGCTGGCGGGGAAGAGCTAGCGGCGCCGGCGCGGTCGGGCTGGATGAACTCGAGCTCGCTATCCGCTTCCAGGCCGAACTTCTCACGGATCATCCACTCGAAGTCGCCATTGATCTCGTAGCCGATAGACTGCCGGCCCTCCAACGAAGCCGCCAATGCGGTGCTGCCGCTGCCCATGAAAGGGTCCAGGACCGTCTCGCCCCAGAAGGTGTACATCTTAATCAGGCGGCGCGGCAGCTCCACCGGAAACATCGCCACATGCCCGTTCTGCCGCTCCGGAGGAATGTCGTCCCAGACGCCTCGGAACCACTGCGAGCGCTGCTGTTTGGTCAGGCGGCTTTTCTCCTTCGCCGCGTCACTGACCGGTCCCGGCCATTTCCCCTGTTTGCGGAACAGCAGGATATACTCGTGCTCGTAGGTGATGTGGCCGTCGCGTGGGTAATAGGTCGAGCCCATCCACTCCCCGCCGCCGCTGGTGTTGGTGGTGGAGATCTTGCGCCAGATGATGTTGCCCATGAAGTCAAAGTCCAGCTCGCGGCCGATGACACACAGGTCGGCGGGGATCGGCTGCACGCGATAGCGACCGTGCTCGGCCGCTCTCAGGTACTGATCGCCGATGTTGATCGCCATCCGGCAGCCGGGGTGCAAAACCCGGTGACACTCGCGCAGGACGTTGGTCAGCGAAGCCAGGTATTCCTGGTAGCCCTGCGAGCGGCCAATCTGCGCGGGATGGTCGTAGTCCTTGATGCACCAGTACGGCGGGGAGGTCACGACCAGATGCACGCTGGCATCGGATAGCTCGGGCATCTGCTGGGAGTCGGCGAAGATAATTCGGTGCATGGGCCTGCTCTCGTCTCGATGTCGGGCTGCCCTGCGACTTCGCTCAAGGCCTGCGGGACGCCCGACCTGCGCGATGGGGCTGATACTGAGCCTGGCCGCCGGCCGCTACTGATCCTCGACGGCCATGTCGGGGTTCATGATTGGCAGTACCTTTATATCCATTTTGAGGCCGGTGCGGGCCTCAACTCGCTTAAGGATCTCCTTGGCGACGCGCTCGGCCCGCTGGGGGTCGCTGCTTACCCGGTCCGTGGTTTCCTCGAAGGCCTGCTCGGTTACGCCTGCCTCTGCCAGCAAGTCAGGGATGTAGGCGATAAGCTCCTCATTACCCTGGCCGGAGTTCTTGAAGCCCTGCGCGGCGACGACTATCTCCGCGCAGATGTTGATGTAGTGGTCCTCGCTGATCCGCTCCGCGACCTCCGGCTCCACAGCATTAGCAACCGAGGGGACTGGTGGGACGCCAGCCGCGTCCTGCTTCGGCGGCTCCGTACCTTGTTCCGGTCCGCCGGCGGCTTCGGATATGGGAGCTTCAGCTACAGGTGCCGCCTGCGTCTCGGCTTGCGGCTGGTGCACAGCAGCCGCCCCATCGGTCCTGTCAGGAGCCACATGCGGTCGGGTGTAGCCGTAGATAAAACCGCCGGCCACGAGGGCAATCGCCACCACCAGGCCGATGATGTTGTTGCGGCGGACCGTCGCCTCGGATTCCACAGCCGACCTCCAGTGTGTTACGGTTGCTTTGAGCAACTAGTATAAAGCGGCGTCGGCCAGCGGTCAACCACAGACACTAACCAGGGAAGGTAAGTACACCACCAACAGCGAAACTCGCAGCAATGTCCGGAGAAGTCAACTGTGAACAGATAGAGGCCGAAACGGAAAGCTTTTTCGCCGCCTGCGCCGAGGCAACATTACGGCTGGGCAGGTGCCTGGGCAAGCTGGTGCGAACAGGCGACTGCCTGGCCTTGAGCGGGCCGCTGGGCGCAGGCAAGACCTGCTTCGTCAGCGGACTGGCCGCAGGCATGGGCGTGGCAGGCCGGGTCGCTAGCCCCTCGTTTATCGTGATGCGCCGTCACCCCGGGCCGGTATATCTCTACCACGCCGACGCCTATCGCCTGCAGAGTCCCGACGAGCTGGAGGAGGCGGGCCTCTACGAGTGGCTGGAGCATGGTGCTGTGGCCCTGGAATGGGCCGATAGGGTTACGGAGGTCCTGCCACCCGAGGCCCTGCGCATCCGGATAGACTACGAGGGCGAAGGCCGGCGGCTGCACTTCACGCCCGCCAATCCGCGACATCAAGCAATGCTGAAAGCCTTGAGAGAATGCGCCGGCTAGGCCTCGAGACATCCGATGACACCAGCAGCGTGGCCGTGGTCTGCGACGGCCGGTTGCATGCCGAGGACAGCTTCTGCAGCCGGCTGGTACTGTGTGACGAGCTGATGCCGCGCATACTGCGAATCCTGGATAGCGACCTGAGCCTTGACGGGATCGCGGTATCGTCCGGCCCCGGCAGCTTCACCGGCCTGCGCATCGGAGTGACGACTGCCAAGGCCTTGGGACACGCGCTGGAAGTGCCGGTAGTCGGCGTCCCCACACAGCCGGTCCTGGCCCTGAGCTGCGGGGCGGAGGCCGCCAACGTGGCCGTGGTACAGAAGGCCCGCGTCGGGTATGTGTGTGCGGGCGTCCATGCGGTAAAGGGCGATACCGTGGCCGAGCAGGTGCCTGTGCAACTGGTCGCCCATGAGCAGCTTTACGAAATGATACGAAACGCGGACTTGGTCACCGGCAACGGCCTCGCGGAGGCGGCCGGCAGCGATCAACGGCTCGGCGAACTGGAGGTAGTCGCTCCGCCCGATGATGTGGCCCGGGCCAGTGTGGTGCTGAAGCTGGCGCAGTGGCCGCAGCGATACAGCTTCGAGCAGGTGGCCGCTCTCAGGCCCCAATATATACTGCAATCCCAGGCTGAACGGACCCACGGCATCAGGATTGATTGACGAGGCGAGCAGCATGGCCCAAGTCGAGTCAAGCCCTGCCTATAGTGTGCTGGTGCGATCCGCTACCATAGCGGACCTGTGGGACATAATGGTGATAGAGTACCAGTGCTTCAGTTCGCCCTGGCGTCCCCAGACTATGCGCGCAGACCTGGAGGGGCCTAAACAGCGGAAGATCTACCTGGCCCTGGAGGTCAATGGGGAGTTGGCCGGCTATATCGGCGCTCACTACTATGCCGGCGAGGCCCATATCACCACCCTGGCCGTGGACCCTGAGTACCAGCGCATGGGGCTGGGCGAACTGCTGGCCCTGACGCTGCTAGGCAAGGTCGTCGCCCTGGGCGGAACTTATGTGACACTGGAATACCGGACCAGCAATCAAGCCGCACAGGCCCTCTATGCCAAGTTGGGCTTCGCGCCGGTCAGGATCCGCAAGAACTACTACCGAGACACCGACGAGGACGCTATAGTCGCCGAAATCAGCGACCTGCAGCACCTAGCGCGCCGCCAAGCCATCGAGCAGCTCTGCGCCGACTGGAGAAGACGCCACCAACATGACGTGCGCGTGTGCATCTGAGAAGCTGATTCTGGGCCTCGAGACCTCCTGTGATGAGACCGCCACGGCGGTGGTCAGAGACGGGCGGCAGGTGCTCAGCTCTATCATCGCCTCCCAGGAGCAGATTCACTCACTGTTCGGCGGCATCGTCCCGGAGATCGCCTCCCGCAAGCATACCGAGCTACTAACCGGCGTTACCCAGCAGGCGCTCGATGAGGCTCAAGTCAGTTTCGCTGATCTCGGCGGCATTGCCGTGACTAACGGGCCGGGGCTGATCGGGTCGCTGCTGGTCGGTGTCAGCGCGGCCAAGGCCTATCATGCAGCGACCGGACTGCCGCTGGTCGGCGTCAATCACCTGCAGGCACATGTCGCGGCCAATTTTGCCGATGTCTGTGAGAAGCCGCTGCGAGACCAGGACTTGCCGGCGGTCTGTCTGATCGTCTCCGGCGGCCACAGCGACCTGGTGACCATAGCCGATGTCACCGATTACCAGGTCATAGGCCTGACCCGCGATGATGCAGCAGGGGAGGCCTTTGACAAAGCGGCGCGGGTACTGGGCCTCGGCTACCCCGGCGGGCCGGCGATACAGAAAGCGGCCGCAGCAGGTAATCCCCAGGCCTTCGATTTGCCCCGCCCGCAGGTGTCCGACAGCCTCGATTTCAGCTTCAGCGGCCTCAAGACCGCCCTCATCAGGCAGCTTCAGGAGCTTCAAGGGGAAGACCAAGCGCCACCCGATGGGCAAACCGTGGCTGACCTGGCAGCGAGCTTCCAGGCAGCGGTGGTGGACACCCTGGTACGCAATACCATGCAGGCCCTCGCCTGCACCGGCGTGCAGCACCTTGCCATCGCCGGGGGCGTGGCGGCTAATCGGCTGCTGCGGGAGAAGCTGAGCGAGGACTGTGCGGGCGCCGGTGTGGAGCTGCACTGCCCGCCGCCGGAGCTGTGCACCGACAATGCGGTGATGGTGGCGGTGGCCGGATACCATCTGCTGATGAAGGGCGGACCGGATAACCTCGATCTCGAGGTATTCTCGGCAATGCCCAGAGCGTGCTGATGATGCCACACCTTGTGGAAAAGTATGTGGAAAAGCTGCGGAAAGGCACCCAAAGCTGTGGAAAACCGGCCCTGCAATGTCGAAAACCAGTGGATAAGTGAGGAGCGTATTCCACATGAGCCAGCAAGCTGATGATGCAAGCCCCTATGCCGCACTGCTGCCGGATTACCTGACGGTAATGGCAGAGAAGCTGTACTTCGCCAACCAGCAACGGCGCGAGGAGATAACCAGCGGCGAGCAGTGGCAAGCGCGCCAGCAGCAACTGCGCGAGTACTTCACGGCGGCGCTGGGAGGCTTCCCCGAACGTACCCCGCTGAACCCGGACATCGCCGGCACCATTGACTGCGGCCCCTTCACCATCGAGAAGACGATCCTGCAAAGCCATCCCAACTTCCTGGTCACGGCCAGTCTTTACGTGCCCAAGGACCTCGACGGTAAGGTTCCCGGCATCCTGGTGCCGTGTGGGCACTCGGCCAACGGGCGGATGGCCCAGCCCTACCAGGCCGTTGGTATCGCGATGGCGCTCAACGGCTTCGTAGCCCTGATCTATGACCCGATCAGCCAGGGCGAAAGGGTGCAGTACTATGATGCCGGCATCGGCGACTCGACAGTCGGCCCCTGCACCAGCGAGCACAGCCAAATGGACAACCAGTGCGACCTAATCGGCCACAATATCGCCAAGTACCGCATCTACGACGGGATGCGTTGCCTCGACTACCTGCAGTCGCGGCCCGAGGTTGACGGGGAGCGGCTGGGCTGCACCGGCTGCTCGGGCGGTGGCACCCTGACCACCTACCTGATGGCGCTTGACGAGCGCATCAAGGCCGCCGCGCCGGTCTGCTATCTGACTTCGCTCCAGGCCCGGCAGGAAAGCGATATGATCGCCGATGGGGAGCAGAATATCTTCGGCCAGCTCGCCGCCGGCCTGGACCACCACGAGATGGCGGCGATGACCGCGCCCAGGGCTTTGCGTATCTGTGCCGCCGAGGAGGACTACTTCCCACTCCACGGTGCCCAGGAGACGGCCGAGTTCTGCCGGCGGACCTACGGACTGCTCGGCGTGCCCGAGCGCTTCGAGCTGTTTGTCGGAGCCGGCACCCACGGCTTCAGCCCGCAAATCCGTAACGCCGCCGTCGAGTGGTTCGGCCGCTTTCTCGACATGCCCACCTCCGAGGTGGAGGTGGATCCCGATCCCTATATCCTGCCCGACGCGCAGCTCTACTGCACCGATACCGGCCAGGTGGTTAACGCTACAGACAGCCGTAAGGTCTATGAAATCAACCTGGAGGTATTCGAGAAGCAGAGGCCGGATCCGGCTACCGTGCAGCCACAGCGAGAGGTGCAGAGAGCGGTTGCGGCGTCGGTGGGGATTGCTATGCCCATAGAGGTCGTGGAGCAGAAACCCCTCGAGCCGGCCACTATCGGCCTGGAGGCGGAGGAGGATACAGACTATAGACTGATCGCGGCCGAGGCGGGGCTATATGCAGGTCTATTCACGAAGAAAAGCGGCCCGGACACCAAGGCGGTGCGGCTGGTAGTGATGGAGGAACCAAACTACGCGGAGTTCGCCCGCAGCACCGTGCGAGACGGCGAGGACCTGGCGCTGCTAGCGGTGTGCGGGACCGGCCTCTCTGACCTCAGACACCATGGCCGGGGCAATTTCGAGCAACGGCCCGGCAACAGCGCCCGCTTGCTGGGCCGGGAGGCGTTCGCCGCATACTTTACCAAGATCATGGGCTTCCCGCTGCTGCGGCTAAGAGTGCGCGACATCCTGGCGGCAATCGGCTTCCTGCGCGACGAGGGCGGATATGAGCAGATAGTGCTTGAGGGCCGCGGGCGCGGCGGCATCTGGGCGCTGCATGCCGCGGTGCTCGATGCAGAGCTCGCCGGCGTCAAGCTGCAGGATACGCTGTGGTCCTATGAGCTAATGATCAGGGACGGCGAGTACACGGTGCCGCACATGGCCGATATCGCCCGGGGCTGTCTGCTCTACTACGACCTGCCGCAAATGTGCGCCGCTCTGGCCCCGACGCCGCTGGAGATCGTGAATCCAGTTGACAGCCGAGGCGCTACTTTCGATGCGGCAAGCACTCCGGAGTTCGTGATGCTACAGGAGGCCTACGGCGAGGCGACGGACAATCTGCGCATAAGTTGATAGTACGTTGCCGAAACAGAACACGACCTGCCGCTGCATCTCACTCGAACGCCGAGGACACCATCAATCGGCAGGTGTTGCGTGGCTATTGGTCACAGGTGAATCCGTCGCCGGTTTTGCGGCCGAGACGGCCATCGGCCACCATCTCTTCCAGCAGGCGCGCCGGCTGATACTTGGCCCTGTCCAACCGCTCGCGCAGGCTCTCCATCACCGCCAGAGTGATGTCATTGCCGATGAGGTCCGAAAGCTCCAGCGGCCCCATCGGGAACCCACACCCCAGCTTCATGGTAGTGTCAATATCCTCGGCGGAAGCTACTCCTGCCTCCAGAAGCACAATCGCCTCGTTGATCATCGGTATCAGCAGGCGATTGCACACGAAGCCGGGACTGTCCTTGACCAGCACCGGGACCTTGCCGATGGCTATCGCCAGATTCCGAACGGTCTCAGCCGTCGCGGAGCTGGTCTGCGGCGCTACTACCAGTTCGACGAGCTTCATGACCGGTGCCGGATTGAAAAAGTGCAGCCCGACGAAGCTGGCGGGACGCCCGCCGGCCTGGCCCAGGTCGGTTACTGAGAGACTGGAGGTATTGGTTGCCAGGATAGTATCCGGCGGGCAAATGCCGCCTAGTTCAGCCAGCAAATCCGCCTTGACGGCGAAATCCTCGATAATCGCCTCGATTACAAACTGGCATTCCGCGGCCGGAGCCAGCTCGTCAGCGATCTGTATCCGGCCTAAAACGGCGCCGACCTCCTCAGCCGTCATCTTCCCCTTCTCGACGACCTTCGCCAGCCCCTTTTCCATGCGCGGCACGGCACCGGCGGCGACTTCGGCCACCTCATCGTACAATAGCACCTCAAGCTCGCCCTGGGCGAAAGCCTGAGCGATACCCCCGCCCATAGTCCCGGCGCCGACCACGAAGACCCGCTCAATACTCATCCCACCGCCCCCTGTGAGGTGTCTAACCTGGATTATCCACGAGTGAAATGCACCATATAGCAGAAAACAACCTCGGGCTGGAAGCTGAGAACGCTCTCGCCTTCTCACCTGAGTGTGGCGAACATCGCCACGCTCATGCCGAGCCACGGATTACTAATGCGGTCTAAATCCGTTCGACGATGGTGCAGACCCCGATGCCACCGCCACAGCATAAGGTGGCCATGCCGACGGTCAAGTCCTGCCGCTGCATTTCGTACAGAAGTGTGGCCATGATGCGGGCGCCGCTGGCCCCGATTGGATGGCCGAGGGCGATCGCCCCACCGTTGACATTGACCTTCTCCAGGTCCCAGCCCACCTCTTGGGTCAGAGCCAGCGTCTGGGC
Organism: uncultured Armatimonadia bacterium; assembly: GCA_964390495.1. Lineage (GTDB taxonomy): Bacteria > Armatimonadota > Zipacnadia > Zipacnadales > UBA11051 > UBA11051. The sequence goes on along the minus strand of CAYMIN010000004.1, from coordinate 170,863 downwards.
GGCGAACGCTTCATTGGCCTCAATCAGCTCGATGTCATCCAGAGTCATGCCGGCCTCGGCCAGCGCCAGCTCAATCGCGCGCGCCGGTGCAATGCCGAATTCGGCCGGCGTCCGTGCCGATTCCGCCCAGGCCACCATTCGCGCCGGGTTATCCAAGTTCAGGTCCGCCGCTACCTCCGCTGAAACCACAACTGCAGCCGCCGCACCGTCGTTGAGGCCGGAGGCATTGCCGGCAGTGATGGTGCCATCCTTGAGAAAAACCGGCTGCAGCGTCGCCAGTACCTCCACGGTGGTGCCGGGGCGGGGATGCTCGTCGGTGTCAAAGACAAGCGGCTCGCCCTTGCGCTGGGGGATTCCGATAGGAGTAATCTCCGCCGCCAAGCGCCCCTCCGTCTGCGCGACCTCACAGCGCCGTTGGCTTGCGGCGGCGTATTCATCCTGGGCCTGACGCGATATGCCGCGTTGCTGGGCCAGCTTGTCCATCGCCGCACCCATGTGCTCGCCACTGAGGGCATCCTCTAGGCCATCGGTGAGCATACAGTCCAGCAACTGATAATGCCCCATACGGCTACCCCAGCGTCTGTCTATGTCGGCGAAGGGCGCTCGGCTCATGCTCTCCATGCCGCCGGCCACGGTGACTTGCCGGCGGCCGCATAGGATCGCTTCGGCGGCCAGCGTGATCGCGCGCAGGCCGCTGCCACACATGAGGTTGACCGCAGTGGCCGGTGTGGTGACCGGCACACCGCCGCCGATAGCTGCTTGCCTGGCTACATTCTGCCCCAAGCCGGCGGAGATGACATTGCCCATCAGCACATCTTCGACATCGTCGGCGGCGATCTCGGCCCGCTCCAGGGCTGCTCGGATGGCGTGCGCTCCCAACTCCGTGGCCGGCACCTCTTTCAGCGCACCGCCGAAGGTCCCGATAGCCGTCCGCGCAATCGCCGCGATTACTGCTTCTGTCACTGTATCTCACCTGCTCTTTCGGCAAGCCCCATCGGCCCGGGGCGGAAGATCTCTGCCGCCATGGTAGTCAGATCATCGGACACTTCCAACTCGAACTCGGTCTGATCCTGGACATCTTTCTGCAGGTCCACACCGGGCGCGATTTCGCTGAGCACCAAGTGGCCGTCCTCGACCGTAAAGACCGCGCGCTCGGTTACGTAAAGCACTTGGGTAGCGCGCTGGACGGCGTATTCGCCGCTGAAGGTGACGTGCTCCACCTCCGGCACCAGCTTCTTGACCCTGCCCTCCTGCACGATGTCCAGCTTGCCGTCGCGTATCTCCACCTTGAGTCCACCCGCGGTGAAGGTGCCGCAGAAGATGACACGCTTGGCGGTCTGAGTGATGTTAATGAAGCCGCCGCATCCGGTCAGGCCGCCCCCGAACTTGCTGACATTGACATTGCCGTGACGGTCTATCTGGGCGCTACCCAAGAAGGCTATATCGAGGCCGCGGCCGTCGTAGAAGTCGAACTGGTCGGGCTGCTCGATGATGGCCTCCGGGTTGGTGGAAGCGCCGAACGACAACCCGCCGGCGGGCACTCCGCCGATCGCGCCGGCCTCGACCGTCTGCACCATCTGCTCGATGATGCCCTCCTCGTTGGCGACCGCGGCTACGCCCTCGGGCATGCCGATGCCGAGATTGACGACATCGCCGGGCCGCAGCTCCATAGCCGCGCGGCGGGCGATGATCTTGCGCTCGCTCATCGGCATCGGCTGCATACTCTTGAGGTCGATCTTCAACTCCCCGCTGTACGAGGGATTGTACTGCTCGGAGAAGGTCTGCTGATGCTCCTCCGGTGCGGCCACGACGATGGCGTCCACCAGGATCCCGGGCACCTTCACCGTATGAGGATGCAGCGTGCCCGCCGCGGCCAGCCGCTCGACCTGGGCGATGACTATCCCGCCGCAGTTATGCGCGGCCTGCGCAATCGCCAGCATTTCGCCGTGCAGCGCCTCCCGCTCCATCGAGATGTTGCCCCGGCTGTCGGCGGTGGTGCCGCGGATCAGCCCGACGTCAATCGGCGTGGCCTTATACCACATCCACTCGCGTCCCCCCAGCTCGAGCAGCTCCACGAGGTCCTCGGTGGTCCTCTCGTTGAGCTTGCCCCCGCCGTTGCGGGGATCAACATAGGTGTGCAGACCGATGTGGGTGATAGCCCCCGGGCGGTCGGCGGCGATGTCTCTGAACAGGTGACAGACGACCCCCTGCGGCCAGTTGTAAGCCTCGATCTTGTTCTCCACCGCCAGCCTACTCATATCCGGCACCAGGCCCCAGTGGCCGCCGATGACGCGCCTCACCAGCCCCTCGTGGCCGAGGTGGTTGACACCGCGCTTCCCACCATCGCCCTGGCCGGCGGCATACATAACTCCGAGACCGGTCGGCTTGCCGGTTTCTAAAAAGCGCCGCTCGATGGCGCAGGTGAGGGCCTCCGGATGCCCGGCTCCCACAAAGCCCCCGACCCCCAGCATCGCGCCGTCCTCAATCAGCGCCACGGCCTCTTCAGCGGTCATTACCTTCGCTGCCATTCCTTCACACCTCACTACCCGTTATTCCGCGCCATTGCCTACATGTACAGACCGCCGTTGACCGCCAGAACCTGGCCGGTTATGTAGCCGGCCTGGTCTGAGGCCAGAAAGACCGCGGCAGCGGCGATGTCTTCAGGTTGCCCCAGCTTGCCCATCGGAATCTGTGGAATCACCGCCTGGATGACCTCATCGTCCAGAGCCCGAGCCATGCCTGTATCCATGAAGCCCGGGGCGATGGCATTGACGGTGATATTCCTGCGGGCGACCTCCCTGGCGACCGACTTGGTCAGCCCGATGATCCCCGCCTTTGAGGCCGCGTAGTTCGCCTGCCCGATATTCCCCGATTGGCCGACCACGGAGGAGATGCTGATGATGCGCCCGCGCTCCCGCTCCCGCATGTGATTGATGACCGCATGGATGCAGTTGTAGGCGCCGGTCAGGTTCACGGCGATCACCGCGTCCCAGTCGCGCTTGTCGAGGTTCTTGATGGTGCGGTCCTTGAAGATCCCGGCATTGTTGACCAGGATGTCCAGATGGCCGAAATGCTCGAGCACCTCGGCGGCCATGGCGTCCACCTGCTCCTGGTCGGTGACATCGGCGCAGACGGCTAGAGCATCCCCACCGCCCTGCTTGAGCGCGGCCACGATTTCGGCGGCGTCGGCGGCATTGTCCTCGCCCGGCAGATCAATGTAGTTCACCGCCACCGCGCAGCCCTCCTCCGCGAAGGCCCTGGCCATCGCCTCGCCCAGGCCACGTGAGGCACCGGTAATCAGCGCGGTCTTGCCATCAAGCAGCATCTCTTTTGCCCTCCGATCTTTGTTCCGTGTGCCTCGGCTGGGGGTGCGTGGACAATCAGCGTGCTTCCACCTCGGCGACCCACATTAGATTCGGCCGCTGGGAGGTACCGCCGCCGGCCGGCTGATAGACGCGAAAGCGGTCCGTGGTCACCTCATCGAAGAAAAAGGTGGTGCACCGCTCCGCACCAAGGCCCTGCTTGGGAGATGTGTACACCGTCTTCCAGCCTCCGTCCTCCGGCACCTGGACCTGCACATTCTGGCTGGTATGGAAAGTCGAGCCGGTATTGGCCCAGTAAACGGTGACTTCCTTGAGCGGCCGGGGCTGCGGCAGCTTGATCTCGATCCAGTGCGGCTGATCGTCTTCCGCCGAGGCCCAGGTGACATCATTGCTCGAACCCTCACCACAGAAGCCGTCGGTCAGCGGCGCTACCGACGGGTAGGAGGTCATGTAGTGGCTATCCACCTTGACCTCGACACTGTCCGAAGCCGCCTGCATCCAGTTGGTGGTGGCAAGCTTGGTCACGGTGGCTTTGAGCTGCAGCTCGTTGGACTGCGGGAAGGCATCAGCGATCTTCACGCTGATTTCGTGGCTACCGTATTCCAGATCGCCGAGGTTGACTGTAATGCCGGCTTGCCGACTGCTGACCGCAGTGACGGACACCCGGTCATCTATGACCAACTCACCGTCCAAGACGACCTTCAGCGAAGCCAGGTCCAGCGCGTTTTCCCGGTCGGCCACACCCCATGTCAATACCTGCGGCGGGGCCAGCGTAGCTCCCATATCCACAACGGCCTCAAGCCGCAGCGGCTTGCCGTCGCCCTTGATGCCGAGCAGTATCGGCGGATTATCATCAGAGAGGTCCAGCTCCGGCGGGGGATTGATAACCAAGAACAGCTCGGTCCCGCCCAGCTCCTTCGGATTCGGCGACAGGATTATGCGGTCGCCCTCGACTTGGTATTGCGGCTGCTGCCACTGGCCGCCCTTGGCCTTGATGAACACCACCATGTCCCCGGAGGCCTGCTGGATCGGTGCCGCTACCCGTACCGGCACATTCGCCGTCAAGATGTAGATGTCAGCACTCAACGGACCGCTCGCAGCGGCACCGGTGATGAGCAGAACGGCGATTGCGCAGAAATGTCTCAGGCATTCTCGCCTTGCCATGGTTGTCCCCTTCCCGGGCCTGCCACGCGCCAGCCGCACAACACGATATTGCACGGTTCTACGCTGTAGCTGCTTTCTCCTGCTACGAATCTCCTGTCAGTGAAGCTCAGCCCCGCCTCTGCGGCAGGTATCGGCGCACCGGAAACGAAAAAAGCCCTATACACCTGATGGAGAGGAGAGCTTACGATGGGCGCAGATAAGCTGATGTATCTAGGCGGCGAATGGGTTGACAGCAGCTCCGGACAGCGTACTGAATCGGACAATCCGGCGACGGGGCAGGTCATCGGCACGGTGCCGCGAGGCAATGCCGATGATGTGGCGAAGGCGGTGGCGGCGGCCAAGCAGGCCTTCCCGGCCTGGCGCGACACCCCGCCGGATGAACGGGGGCGGTGGTTACTGAAGATCGCTGCGGCGATCCGCCGGCACGCCGACGAATTGGGCCTGCTGCTAGCTCAGGAGAGCGGGCACTATCTGGGCAAGGCCCGCGGTCTGGTGGAATTCACCGCTCAGAATGTCGAGTTCCACGCCGGCCTGGCCGACAAGGCCCGTGGCTCCACGATCCCCACCGGCCCCGGTAGGCTGGCTATGACCCGGCTCGAGCCGGTCGGGGTGACCGGCCATCTGGTGCCGTGGAACTACCCGCTGTTTCTCATCACGCGCAGTGTCGCTCCGGCGGTCGCACTGGGCAATAGCGCGGTCATCAAGCCCTCCAGCCTGACGCCGCTGATTGCGCTCGCGCTTGCCGAGGTGGTTGACGAAGTGGGCTTGCCTGCCGGAGTCTTCAATGTGGTCACCGGCATCGGCTCGGAGGCCGGCGCGGCCCTGGCCGAGCACCCCGACGTCGGCAGCATCACCTTCACCGGCTCGGTCGAAACCGGCCAATCGGTGATGCAGGCGGCTGTCGCCAACATGACCAAGCTGACGCTGGAGCTGGGTGGCAAGACCCCGGTCATCATCTTCCCCGACATCGGGGTGGAGATGGCGACCGAGGTAGCGATGCAGGGCGTCTTGTCACGCTGTGGACAGGTCTGCATCGCCGGCACCCGGCTGCTGGTCCATAACGACATCTATGACGACGTAGTCTCACGCCTGGCGGAGCGGTTCGCCCAGGTCAAGCTCGGCGACACCATGGACCCGACCACGGAGATGGGGCCGATAATATCGGCCAATCAGCGCGAGCGCGTGGAGCAGTACGTCGCGATCGGCAAACAGGAGGGAGCCGAGCTGGTGGCCGGCGGGGCCCGGCCCGACGATCCCGAACTACAGAACGGCTATTTCTACCTGCCGACGCTGTTTGCCGAGGTCAGCAACGACATGCGCATCGCCCAGGAGGAGATCTTCGGGCCGGTGCTGGTCGCCATCCGCTTCAGCGACGAAGATGAGGCCGTGCGCCTCGCTAATCACAGCGACTTCGGCCTGGCCGCGGCGCTCTGGTGCAATGACACCACCAAGGCGATGCGGGTCGCTACCCGGCTCGAGGCCGGCGGCGTGTTCGTCAACGAGTGGATCGGCGAGGACTTCAAGGCCCCGCACGGCGGCTACAAACTCAGCGGCATCGGCCGCGAGAACGGCTTCGAGTGCATCCAGCAGTACACCGAGATCAAGCACATCGCCGTCAGCCTGCTTGACGAGAAGCCCGAGAACTGGTGCGATGCCCCGCTGTAACTGGCGGCCTGCTAGGCCATTTCCTCCAGAAGCTCGGCGATTAGCAGCAGCCCACGCGGCAGATGGTAGAAGCCCTTCCACATCGAGCCTTTCAGCGTCAGGGCCGGCTCGCCGCTGCGGTGCAGATAGCCCAGCCATTCGCCCTGCTCCGGGTCCGGGAAGTGCTCCCACGTCCAGGCGTGGAGCCGCTCGAACCATTCCAGCAGGTCCTCCCGGCCGGTCAGATGGTGCGCCAGCAGCAACGCATATAGCGCCTCCACATGCACCCACCACAGCTTCATATCCCACTCCAGATACGGCGAGGGGAAGCCGGCATAATCCAGGAAATACACCAGCCCGCCGTGGTCTTCGTCCCAGCCGCGTTCCAGGCTCCACTCGATGATCTCCACCGCCCGGTCGCGAAGCCTCTCATCGCCCCGAGGGCGCGCCTCGTGCAGCACGAACCAGGCCGACTCCAGCGCGTGGCCCGGGTTGAGCACCCGCCCGTCGGGTGTATCGGCCAGGCCACCGTCCGGCCGGACGTTCTCAAACAGCGCTCTTTCGACAGGATGGGCGTGCAGGTCCAGGATCCGGTGCAGCATCTCGTCGCCGATTTTTTCGTAGCGCGAATCGGCCTCAGCAGCGCGCAGCTCTTGCACCACATTCAGCAGAATCATCGGCACCGCATGGGTGACCAGCCGCGGCGTCTCCGGGTAGGCGAGGCTATCGAGGTCTGGCTGCCGCGACAGTTCGAGAGTGCGCCAGAACAGCTCCTGGGCCTGCTCCAGGGCCTGTCCATCGCCGCTGGCCCGGGCATACCGGCACAACGCGCAAACCGCGAAACATTCCGAGAAGATCCCCCACGGCCTGGTAGTGCGCCGGCCCTCGGCGGTGACGGCGAAGTACATCCGGCCCCTGTCATCGAAGCAGTACTGGCGGATGAATTGCAGTCCTCGGCGCGCCGCTTCCAGCCATTCCGGCCGCGGCTGCACTGCGCTGTAGATGCGGGCGAACATCCAGACGAACCGCCCTTGCAGCCACACGTACTTGGTGGTGTCATAGAGCCGGCCCTGGCGGTCGAAGCAACTGAAAAAGCCGCCGTGCTCGGGGTCGGGACAACGCTGTTCCCAGAACGGGATCACCTTCTCAGTCAGTTCAGCGCGATAGCGATCCGCCAATTCCCGTGCGCGTTGCGCGTCCATCGCCTCACCTCCGGGGTTCGCGAAGCGGCTCAGCAGGTAGCTCTCATGCCTCCGCCTTCGCCGCTGCCGGACTTCTTACCTTTCCCGGCATGGCACGCTGAGGTCCGGAGCAGGGCGACCAAGCCATGACGGCGAACCTTCTGCTGCGTCGCACACACAGTCTTGAGTACGAAAGGCAACTGGCATGGCTTGGTGGCCGGAGACTGAAGAAGAGCTCAACGCCCCGAGGCAAAACGAGTACGAGTACGTCAAGGAAGTACTTGACTACGGGTGGCACAATACTCGCAGCCCGGGTGTCAATATGCGCCTGGAGCAGGCCTTCGCCGCGAAGTTTGGCGTCAACTACGCCATCACGCATAACTCCGGCACCGGCACCATGCACTCATGCCTGATGGCCGCCGGCGTCGGCCCCGGCGATGAGGTTATCGTCCCGCCGCTGACCGCAGCCGCAACCGCCTATGTGGTCATTCATCAAAACGCGGTGCCGGTGTTTGCCGACCTCGACCCCGAGACCTTCAACATTGACCCGGCCCGAATTCGCGAGCTGATTACGCCCTATACCAAGGCGATCATCCCGGTGGCGCTCTACGGACTGTCGCCCGATATGGACGCGATCATGGAGATTGCCCGCGAGCACGACCTGGTTGTCATCGAGGACTGCGCCGAGTGCTTCCTGGGCGAGTACCAGGGGAAGCTGGTCGGCACGATCGGCGCCATGGGCAGCTTCAGCTTTCAGGGCTCCAAGCACATGACCTGCGGCGACGGCGGCATCGTTATCACCGACAACGCCAAGTACGCCAAGGGCGTGCGCCAGGGCATGGCCTTTGCGTACTCCTCACTGGAGGCCGAATCCGCCCCGACCACGGCTCCTCCCAAGCAAGTCAGGCAGGATCCGGCCTTTGCCCGGCACCTGGCGCTGGGGTGGAATTACCGCTTGCCGGAGATTGCCGCTGCCGCAGCCCTCGGGCAGTTAGAGCGCCTGGACGACCTGGTGGGCTGGCGCCGCCAGGTCGCAGCCGGCTATGCGGAGGTGATAGAGGGGTGCGACTGGCTGGTTCCGCAGAAGGTGCCCGAGGGCTATCTCCACAGCTACTGGTGCTACACGCTGCTGCTGGACACTGACGAAATCACCTGGCACCAGTTCCGCGACAAGGTCGTGGAGCTCGGCGGCGAGCCGATCTATGGCGCATGGCGTCCAACTTACTTAGAGCCGGCTTTCGCGGAGGAGCGCTTCTACGGCCGGGGCTGCCCCAATCATTGCCCGCTGTACCAGGGCACGCCGCAGAAGTACCAGCCCGGCCTCTGCCCCATCACCGAGAGCATCCAGCCGCGCCTGCTACAATTCCGCACCAATTACATCCGCCCGCGCGCCCAACGCCAGTACGACGCCGTCAGCCAGGCAATCGCCCACTTCGAGGGGAAGAGCTGATCAGGGGTAGTTACTAGCCTTCCAGCTCCTGCCACGACGCACACGGGCGCAAGCCATGGGCCCCTACAACGCCAACAGGCCGGCGGTGAGGGCTACTCATACCGCCCGTGTTCGGCGACCGTCTCGACCATCGCCACCAGGTTGTCCCATTGGGCGTCGGCCGGGACCTCATCGGCGGTCACCATCACGTAGCCGCCGCCTGCCATTGCCTCCTCCAGGCAGCGTAGGGCCTCCGCGCGCGCCTGCTGCACCGTACCGAAAGCCAGCACCAGGCAGTCGAAATTCCCCATCGGGCAAAACTTGCCCGGATACTGCTGCTTCGCCTCCGCCAGAGTGATGTCACCCTCGTTTTGCTCGAAGGTCTCGATGTAATCAGGCCCGGATTCCACCATCATCGGCAGGTAGTTGCGGATCCTGCCAAGCGTGTAGAAACCCACATATTTACCCGGCTGGCTGTGGACAATCTCACAGGTCTCGACCAGGTCCGGCAGGATCCATTCCTCGAACATCTGGGGGCTCATACCCGAGCCGGTGGCCCAGCAGATGTCATAGTACAGCACCTCGTTGGGAGCTTGCAGAAACCCCTCCAACCTGCGGGCACGCAGCCTGCCGACCAGATCGAATATCTCATGCAGCAGGTCGGGATAGTCGTACAGGTCCAGCAATATCTCTTCCAGGCCGCGCACGTTGCCGATCTCGGTAAAGGGGCAGCTCATGGCTATGCTCGCCACCCCATCCTCGCCCATGTACTCCCAATGCTCACGCGCGCTGCTGGTATCAATCTCATACGGGCCGGCCAGGGCGGTCTCCACATAGTCGCGGTATATGTCCCAGTCCTCCCGCTCCTTGACATCGTAGATGACCTTCTTGTTGACCATCGGATCGTGCGGGATCATCCCCCAGACCGTCTGAGAGCGCAATTCACCTTTCGGGGTGGAGAGCACTTCATCCAGGATATGACGCCCGTCCGGCCCTTGCGTCTCCGTGCTCTGACGGCGGTAGGTGTCCGGCAGTTGCGTAGCCACGCTGACGCTGTGCATGCCTCGGAAGTCAGTCGAGCCGAGGCGCTGGTGCAGCTCGAAGACGTCCTTCCAGGTGCCCCGTCCTAACATGGTGTTGGCGAACCGGTTGTAGATCAGCGGCGCTACCGGCACCTGATCCGGTGTTTCGCCCCGCACGGCGGTCAAGAAGGCCTCTTTTCTGGTCATACTCGTGCTCCCTTTCACGCTGTCATAACTTGCCGAATGGCTTCCACTTGGCTGCGGAGCCTGTCCGGGGCCACGGCATGGTGAGTCCAGAGGCTGAAGGTGCGCTGGGCTGCGGCCTCGGCTTGCGGACAGGTCCCCGGGTCATAGCGGACATAATCCGGCAGCGGGCAGCCCAGCGAGGTCCGCCGCTGCGCGTTCATCTCCTGGAACACCGCCTCCAGGTAGTTGACCTCCGCGTATGGACTGATATTGACACCGTGCTCATCGCGCAGCCGCTTATCTAGTTCTCCTAACGTCATGCTTTCGACCATAACGTGGAAGTTCCAGCATATCGGGTCGGTCTCCGGATAGGCATACTGCAGTTGCAGTCCCGGCACCCCGTCCAGCACCTCGTGAATGATCGCCACCAGCTTGCGCCGCCAGCCGTTGAACTGCTCGATCCTGCTGAGTTGCGCTACGGCGACGCCGCCCTGCAGCTCGGTCATGCGGTAGTTGTGACCGAAGCCGAAATGCCCCCGATTGCGCACTCCGCCGATTGGTTCGGGCCTGGGCCGCTGCAGCCCGTAACGGTACCAGGGCATTCCACAGTTGGCGTAGAGCATAGCGCGCTCGTACACCTCCGGGTCATCGGTGGCGATCATGCCACCCTCGCCGGTGGTGATATGCTTGCCCTGCTGCAGGCTATAGCTGGCACAATCGCCCAGCGTGCCAACTTTCCGGCCCTTGTAGGTCGGTCCGTAGGCCTGAGCGCAGTCCTCCATCACCGCCAGACCGTGGGCCTTCGCCACTTCCAGAATCGGGTCCATCTCTGCCGGCTGGCCGGCCAGGTGAACCACTACCACGGCCTTGGCATTCGGGGTGAGGGCCTGCTCGATGGCCTCAGCGGTGATGATGAGATTGCGCGGGTCAACATCGGCGAAAACCGGCACAGCGCCCAGGGCCACAATCGCCATCGAGGAAGCGATGAACGAACAGGGCGGGCAAATGACTTCATCACCGGGGCCGATCCCCAGTCCGGCCAAGGCGGTCTCGTTGCCGGCGGTGCCCGAGCTCAGCGCCAGGACGTATTTCCGGCCCAGCCACTTGCTGAAATCGTCCTCAAACTGGGCTACGAAGGTGTCCTCATCATCAGCCCGCCACAGCCTTTGTGAGTCCAGCACCTTCTGCACATTGGCTAGGTCGGCTTCTCCGAAAATGTCACGATCACCGAATAGGAATTCCAGCATCTTACGCGCTTCTCCTATACCCGAACACGCTAGACGATGTGAGGCCACGTGCTGCAACTTCGCGACTTGGCACCAACTTCCTTGGCAACCCCCCCGCGACCTTCGCCTTATCTTAGCACATAATGCTCGATCTGTAGATGGGCGATCTCCCAACCGACTTCGAGCCCTGGCAGACGCGGCAGGTTCCTGAGGCTTGTACGCCGAAATTGGAGATTGGGGATGCAGGAGACCGGGGCTCACCACTGTGAATATCAGGCCTCGAGCGAGGCCGCAACGGCCTACAGGCATCTTCTGGCTCGAACGTCCGGGAATGGAGCAAAGACCATGGAGCGCTTGCTGATGCTACTGATGCTTCTTATGTTCGCCCTCGGCGCTAGCAGCGTCTGGGCTGCCGAGGCCGATAGTGAGAAGCTGGTCATCGCCCCGGCCGATTTCACCGAGCTGGAGGGCGCGCGGGTCGTAGAAGCCGAGGGAACTCCGACCGGCCAGGCTGTACTGGTCGAAGAGGTCCGCGGCTTTGCCCGTTTTACGGCCCAACTCGGCGAAGGCGGCGCTATCCCCTTCGGCCTATACAATACCAGGCTCATGCTCGGCACCCGTGACGGCAACCTCAAGTGGGCGACCGTCCAGATCTACTTGGGCGGTAACCAGGGGCCGTGGTTCACCGGCTTTGTCCGCGGCGGCCAGCCCGACCAGTGGCAGTGGCGCGAGGCCTGCCAGCCGGTGCCGCTCAAGGGCAGCAGCGAGCTTGCGGTCGAGGTCTGCTCCAAGGGTGACAGTAACTTCTACATCGGTCAGGTGGTGCTTGAGCGAATTCCCCCCTTCTGGCCCAAAGAGATGATTTCCGACGAGGATTTCTTCGGCGGGCTGGACCGCGACTATCCCGGCCTCGACGAAGTTATCGCTGCAGCCGATGCCGGCGACTACGATCGGGCATGTACCGAGCTGGTCGCCCACTTCCGCTCAGCACCCCGCAAGGCAGCCGGCTCGCTCGGCGGAATATTCGCCTCAGACCCTGCCGCCAAGACCGACAAGGAGCCCTCGGAGATCGCCAAGCTACTGCTTGAGGACAAGATGATCCTGGAGTGGAGCATGGAACGCGGTAAGTCAACCACCTACTGCACCCAGGAATACAACAAGATACCGCCGACCGTCTTCAGCTTCGCCGACCCCTACGAGTGGCACAAGCTATATAAGTATCCGGGCCGACGCTGGTACGGCTGGTTCCTCACCGCCAACCTGGACAATCTCGCCAGTGCCTATGCCGCCACCGGCGATGACAGGTTCGCCCGCAAGGCGATGGACCTGATCAAGCGCCGCATAGACGAGTGGGGCCCCTTTCCCAAGGCCTTCTTCCGCGAAGCCAGCTACCCGAACGAGTACTACATCCCCAGCTCCTTCGGCGAGACCAGTAATGCCCCAAGCTGGAACCGCTCCTCCGGCGTCCGCCACGGCCTCATCGAGGCGGTATGGCGTGCGCTGACAGTCACCGGCGGCTGCGAGGCCATCAGCGACCGCGAGCGCATCGAGGCTCTCAAGCTCTGCCTGTTGATGACCCGCTATGTCCAGGACATCCGCGACTACCAAAACGGCGTCCATCCCAAGTACGTCTGGCTGATCCAGGCCGGCAACTGGCTCCCCGAGTTCCCCGAAGTCGTGGACATGAGCGAAAACGGCATCTACGCCCTGCTCAGCTTCATGGATGACTGCCACTACCCCGACGGTGCCTACGTGGAACTGTGCTACTATCGCCATGGCCGTTTCGCCGAGGCGGCCCGCGATGCCGCCGCCCAAGGCCATGATGTCAGCAAGTACCTGGAGAAGCTCCGGCCCTGTTTCGATCTCAACATCTGGCTCACCAAGCCGATGGGCAATTTCCCCTGGATCAACGACACCGGCGGCGGCAAACACGTTGACCATTCCAAGCCGGGCCCGCCGGGCTATGCTAAGCTGGGGCTGGTCACCTACCCGGACGACCCGTATCTGAGATACGCCTATAGCTTCGGCCAGGAGGGCGAGGCCCCGCAACCGACTTCGCGCAATTTCCCCTGGTGCGGCTTCATGGTAATGCGCACCGGCTGGGAGCCGGACGGGCTCCACCTGGTCTGCGACGGCGGTCGCGACATCGGCTCTCATAACCACAAGGATCAGATGAACATCGTGCTGAGCGCCTATGGCTCCACCTTGCTTTGCGATAACGGCTACGTCGGCACCGGCTTCCACGCGCCCGACCGCACCCACTACATCAGCCACCCGCGCGGACACAATCTGCTACTGGTGGACCAGATGAACCATACTTCCAACGCTCCAAACGGGAAATACCTGGTCGGTTGGCGGGCGTGGGGAAATGCGCCGATAGACAATTTCTGGCTGTCGGCAGAAGGCTATGACTATGCCGAGACCTACTATGACCGCCCCTACAGAAGCTTTGAGGACGGCAAATGGCAATCGGTGGATAATGCCAAGCAGCAGCGCCGCATTCTCTTCCTGAAGCCGCCCACCGGTACGCCGTACTGGGTCGTGTATGACCTCGTCCAGCCGAAGGGCGAGCCAACCGCAGCCGAGGTAGAGCACAACCTCCAGCTCTTGTTCCATTTCACACCCACCAGCTCGGCTCAAGTCATCGCGGAGGGGGCCGCGATCCGCAACACCGCCGAAAACGCCGGACTGCTGATCCTTCCCAGAAGCGACCGGCAGTGGCAGGCCAGCATCGTCAACGGTGACGCGCGCCCCGAAGAGAACTACTGGCAGGGCTTCGTCTCCGGCGGCGCCCACAATCCGCTGGTGCCCAACGACTGCGGCATCTTCGAGTACAATGGGACAGTTCCGGCGGGTGTCGTGTCGGTTCTGTATCCCTATCCCAACGATGGCAACCGCGAGGCGACTGCCGACCTCCTGGCTGCCTCCAGAGACGACACCACCCTCACTACCGACCAGGCTTGCGGCCTTCAGGTCGCGCTCCATGACGGCACCGACATCATCATGGCCGCCGCCGAGCCGGGGACCATGACCAGCTTCGGCGAATTCACCTGCGATGGCCGCATCACCGCAATCCGACGCGATACCGAGGGCAACATCACCAGCATCTTGCTGGTGGAGGGCAGCCTCCTCAAATCCGCCGACCGGGTGCTGCTGGACACTCCCGGCCGCAAAGTCCGTTACCTGGAGTGCGGCCCCGGCGAGGGCATAGCCGCCACCGGCGTCACCCTCAAGGTTGAGGGACTGGCCGTCACCGGCCTCGAATGGGCCGAAGAAGCAACCTGAAGTTTCAAGCGCTCTCGCCAAAGTCCGTGAGATAATCGCTGTGGGGCAGTGCCCGGACATGGCGGCATTCAGCGAGCAACAGCAGGCCGTCAAGTTGGCAGGATTGGCGTACTGCACTGACGAACATAACAGCAGCATTGTAGATAGTGCAGAAATCTGGAGGAGGTGTCGTGATGCGAAGCGGCTTCACGCTGATTGAATTGCTGGTCGTAATCGCCATCATCGCGATTCTGGCGGCGATTCTCTTTCCTGTGTTCGCCCGGGCGCGCGAGAAGGCGCGACAAACAAGCTGTCTCAGCAATGTCAAGGAGTTGGGTCTGGCGGCGATGATGTACGGCCAAGACTACGACGAATCTATAGTCCCGAGGTCAATTGGGACTTGGACCGCACCGACCTGGTACAAGCGGTGGTACCAGTTGCTGGAGCCCTATATCAAGAACACGCAGCTACTATCCTGTCCGAGTCAGAACTCCGGATGGGACCTGTCGAGCTACGGAGCCCCCGACGATCTTAACTACGGTCTCAACCAGGATCTCCATCCTGGTGATTGGGGTGGCAAGCTCGCAGAGCTCAAGTATCCGGCGGAGACCCTATTGATAGCGGACTCCGACTGGACTCACAGCAGAGACGACACCACCAGTTGGCATCACTGGTACTGCACGCAGAACTATACTGCGGCCCGGTTCATCCCGGCGCGCCACAACGAGGGCGCAAACATGGCTTTCTGCGACGGTCATGCCAAATGGCACAAGATAAGCGAGGATCCCAGTAGCGGCTATGTTGGCCCGGTGAAGTTCACTCTGGTTCCACAGGACATCTGCTGGGAGCGAGACGGCGCTCCGAAGTACTGACAGCCGTAGCAGGAATATCCCCGATAGGCCGGCGGGATGGCGCAAGTGTCGCCGGCCCGCGCACGTGTTTCCTGCTGTAAGGGCTGATACTGCGCCGACCCCCGCACATGGGATGCACTGATGCCTGCTGAACTTCGGAAGGAGATAATTGCGCAATGCGACATATCTATCCGCTGCTGGCAGTAGCACTGCTGGCAATGATGGTTGCTCCCTGCCGGGCACAGCAGCCGGAAACCCCCCGGCTGGTTCTATCCCCGGCCGATTTCACCGAGCTCAAAGGCGCGCGGCTGGTCGAGCTAGCGGGCACTCCCAGCGGACAGGCGATTGCAGTCGAAGAATCCGGCGGCTGGGCCCGCAGCACCATCCAGTTCGGCGGCGAGGGCCAGCTATCCCACGGCCTCTATAACCTCACGGTGATGCTGGGCTCGGGCGACGGGAAGCTGAAATGGGCCGTTGTTCAGGTCCTGCCCCCGGTTCGCGAGGGCTGGTTTGCCACCTATGTAAAAGGCGCAGAGCAGGGCGGCTTGGCGTGGCGCGAGGCCACCCAGCCGCTGCCATTCCTGAACCGGGACGAGATCACCGTCGAGGTCGCCTCTCACGGGGCCGAAAACTTCTATATCGGCCAGGTTGTCCTGGAGCAGACCCCTTTCTTCTGGCCTGACTACATGATGAGCGACGAGGAGTTTTTCGGGGGCCTGGACCGCGACTATCCCGACTTGGGGCCGGTAATCGCCGCCGCCGATGCCGGCGACTACGACCGGGCCTGCGCGGAGCTGGTGAAGTACTTGCAGACACATCCCCGCAAGGGCAGCGGAGCACGATCAGGTGCCTTCGCCTCCGAACCCGTGACCCCCACCGGCAAAGAACCGTCGGAGATTGCCGAGCTCCTCCTGGAGGACAAGATGCGGCTGACCTGGGACCCGGCGCACCAGGGACAGTATTGCACCTCCGAGCAGCACAAGATCGAGCCCACCGTATTCAGCTTCGCCGATCCCCATGAATGGCACAAGATCTACGACTATCCCGGCCGCCGCTGGTACGGCTGGTTCATCAACCCCAACCTCGGCCAACTGGCTGAGGCATACCGGAGCACCGGTGAGGTCAAGTTCGCCCGCAAGGCGATGGACCTGGTCAACCGCTGGATCAAGATCTGGGGCCCATTCCCCAAGGTGGCCAATTACTATATCAAGGGCGGTTACCCCAACCAGTACTACACCCCAGCTTCGTGGGGCCAAACCAGCACAGCTCATAGTTGGAGCCGCAATTCGGGAGTCCGCCATGGCCTGATCGAGGCGGTCTGGGAGGTACTCAAGACCACGGCGGCCTGCCCTGAAATCAGCGACCGCGAGCGTATCGAGGCCATGAAGCTGTGCATAATCATGACCAGGTACGTGCAGTCGGTGTTCGGCGGCCAGAACGCGCCGCCCAACACCTACCTGTGGCTGCTGCAGGCGGGTGACTGGCTGCCGGAGTTCACCGAGATCAGAGAAATGAGTGAGAACTCGCTGTATTCATATCTGACCTTCATGGATGAGTCGTTTTTCCCGGATGGAGCGTATTTCGAGCTATGTTATTACCGGCACCGTCTGTATGTGGCAGCGGCTCAACTGGCCCAGGCACAGGGCAAGGACGTCAGCGAGTTGCTTGAGAAATTCAGGCCGCGCTTTGATTTCAACCTCTGGATGACCAAGCCCAACGGTGGGTTCCCCTGGATCAACGATGCCGGCGGCGGCAAGCAGGTGGACCCGGCCGAGCCGCAGGTCCCCGGCTATGCTGCGATGGCATTGAAAATCTATCCTGAGGACCCTTATCTGCAGTACCTGACCAGCTTTGGGAAGCAGGGGGAAAAGCCGGAGCCCGAATCCCGGAACTTCAACTGGTGCGGCTTCATGATCATGCGTAGCGGCTGGCAGCCCCAGGACCTGCATCTGGTCTTCGACGGCTGTCGCAACACCGGCAGTCATAACCATTCTGACCAGATGCACATCGTGGTCAGCGCTTACGGCTCAACGCTGCTGGGCGATGGCGGCTATCCCAACGAGTTCTCCGCGCCGGAGCGGGCCCACTACCTATCCCATACTCGTGGCCATAACCTGATGCTGGTGGACCAGAATATCCAGACGGTGGACAGAGTCCAGCCCATCGCGGGCGAGGTCATGGCAGGCTGGCGGCTCTGGGGCAATCGCCCCCGTGACAACTACTGGCTGGCAGCCGAAGGCTACGACTATGCGGAAACTGAATACGACCGCCCCTACGCGACCTTCGAGGAAGGTAATTGGCAGGCCACCGACAACACAGTAAGACAGGAGCGTCGTATCCTGTTTTTGAAGCCGGACACCGGCACGCCCTACTGGGTCGTCTATGACCTCGTCCAGCCGAAGGGCGAACCGACCGCTGCCGAGGCCGAGCACAACCTCCAGCTCCTCTTCCATTTCACCCCTACCAGTTCGGGGCAAGTCGTGGACAACGCCACTGCGGTTCGCAATACCGCCGAGAAAGCCGGCCTGCTGATCCTGCCTAGAAGCGACAAGCAGTGGCAGGCCAGTGTTGTCAACGGTGACGCCCGGCCCGAAGAGAAGTACTGGCAGGGCTTCGTCTCCGGCGGCTACGGCAAGCCTCTGGTGCCGACCGACTGTGGCATCTTCGAGTACAATGGGACAGTTCCGGCGGGTGTCGTGTCGGTTCTGTATCCCTATCCCAACGATGGCAACCGCGAGGCGACTGCCGACCTCCTGGCTGCCTCCAGAGACGGCACCACCCTCACTACCGACCAGGCCTGCGGCCTTCAGGTAGCGCTCCATGACGGTACTGACATCATCATGGCCGCCGCCGCGCCGGGCACTATGACCAGCTTCGGCGAGTTCGCCTGCGATGGCCGGATAGCTGCAATCCGACGCAATACCGAGGGGAAAATCACCAGCATCTTGCTGGTTGAGGGCACTACTCTCAAGTCCGGCGACCGGGTGCTGCTGGACACTGCCGGCCGCAAGGTCCGTTATATCGAATGCGGCACCGGCGAGGGCATAGCAGCCGCCGGCGTCACCCTCAAGGTTGAGGGACTGGCCGTCACCGGCCTCGAGTGGGCCGCGCAGGAATAGCCTCCGCCCAGGACGAATCGTCCGTTAAATATGCATAGGGAGTGATATGCAATGCGAAGTGTACCAGCGAGTCTCGGCTGCTTGATTCTCACGATCCTGATCGTGGCGGTGACAATCCCGGCCGCAGCCGAATGGCAGAACTACCCGGCGGATGATCTGATCGGCGAGGTCGCCGCCTCTGCAGAATGCCTGCGGGTGGACCAGGCGCCCACACTTGATGCTGCTGCCGATGAGCCGATGTGGCAGCAGGTCAGGCCGATACATGCGTGGATCAACCCCCAGGACCACCACGATCACACCGCCGAGGTGCCGATGGAGGTCCGCTTGCTGCATGACGGTGATAACATTTACGTCTTTTTCGAGACCGCTCCGCCGCCCGCAGGTCTGGAGCTACCGGCACCGTCCGGCTGGCGCGTGAATCTCACCATAGACCCGCGCCCCGATCACATTGACACTCCCCACGTATCGCTGAAAGCCGACGGCTCCGGCAGCATCAGCATAAGCAGTTGGAAGTCCAATTACCGCGCCAAGGATTATGAGGCCCTGCCCAAGCCACAGGGCCAGGCCGAGGTCGCCGACGGCTGCTTGCGGGGCGAGTTCGCCATCCCCTTCGCCGGCCTGGCGGCGGATCCGCCGGCCCTGGGCGATGTCTGGGACCTCGACGTGGAGCTGTATATCAAATCACGCACCCACAGCTCTCGCTGGGGCACCGACTTCATCCCCGGCCGGCTCTACTTCGTCTCCGCAGCCACACCCGCTCCTGCTTACTATCTCACCGATCCGCAAGTACCTGTCACGCCTCACCACGGCAAGTTCATCGCTCACGTTACTGTCAGTAAGCAGGGCGAAGGCCCGATGCCGACTCAACTGGTTGCCGAGGGACTGACCGGCAAGCAGCGGGGTGCCGCCACGACTTACCGGCTTGTATCCGAGCAGATCGGGAAACCCCTAGCCTGCGCAATCGAGATGTCGGAGCCGGGGATGGGTGCCTTGCGCTTCCGCCTGCTCAACGGGGAGACCGTCGCAGATACGCTGGTG
This sequence comes from uncultured Armatimonadia bacterium, assembly GCA_964390495.1. Classification (GTDB taxonomy): domain Bacteria; phylum Armatimonadota; class Zipacnadia; order Zipacnadales; family UBA11051; genus UBA11051. The sequence goes on along the minus strand of CAYMIN010000004.1, from coordinate 151,416 downwards.
GTGCCTGTAGAGATTGATCCGCAGCTCGACCGCTTCGCCGATATGCCGGCGGGCTCGTTCGACTGCTTTGTGCGCACTCTCACCATCGGTCCCGGCGACCGCCTCGAGGGCCAGTTCGGGTTTGCCCCGACCGACCCGCAGGGCCGGGCTCAAGTCCACTGCCGGCTTGAGCCGGTGGAAATCATCGGCAGCTACGCCACTGCGTTACCAATGAAAAGCGTGACCTTAGGCGCCGACAAGCCCCTGCTCGAGCCGTTCTCTATGGACCTCGATGAGCGCCTGCCCTGCGGCACCTATCGCCTGGCGGGTACGGTCGAGGCCGGCGGTGACACCCAGAACTTCCAAAGCCAGCCCTTTAACGTGGCCGGAGTTTTCGTAGCCGAGTATGATCAGATGATGGCCGGCTGGCAACAGCGACTGTCGAAGCTGGACGATCGGCAACTGAAATACCCCTTCCAGCGCGATTGTGCCGAACTGCTACTCTACATGCTGGGCAGGCATGGCGCGGAAGCCCTGGAGAAGGCCTCGACATACACTCGCGAGCGGCGTCCCTGGTGGCCGATCAACTGGGCCGTCCAGCTAGAGGGGATGCTTGACGCCCTCGAGCAGAACCGCGACTATTTCGCCGGCCGCTCCGGCATCTTCCTCTGCGCCTACCGCTCCAAGGTTGACGGCACCCTCCAGCCCTACGAGCTAACCGTGCCGGATGGCTTCGACAAGTCGCAGAAGTGGCCAACCTTGTTCGCCATTCACGGTACCAGCTCCCACTACTACTACAGTCTCATCGCGCTGATCGAGTTGGGCTACAAGCCCATAACTCAATGGCCGATGCTCTGCGTCGGGCTTGATGGCCGGGCCGGGCCGACCCAACACGGCTGGCTCGCCGACGTGGACCTGCTGGAGGTCTATGACCAGCTTCAGCAGCATTTCGGGCTGGACCCGCAGCGCGTCCACATCACCGGCTATTCGCGCGGCGGGAGGGCGGCTTGGTATTACGCCATTCACCTACCCCATCTATTTGCCGGAGCCGCGCCCTGTGCCCCCTTCGGCTACATGCACGCCGGTGAGCTGCCCAATGTCCGCCACATGCTCGTCAATTCCTATCATGGCGTCCATGATCCCCGCACCGCCAATGCCAACGGGCCGGTCATGATCGGCGCCCTCAACGATCTCGGCGGCAACGGCTATCACATGCAGATTCGCGTCGCCGGCCATGACTTACGCGCCGGCTACCGTGACCGTCGCTTCATGCAAAGCCTGCTGGACGCCGAGGCCCCGCAATATCCCAAGGATATCGAGTTCGTCTGCACCCGGCCGCGTTACTCCCGCGCCTACTGGATGACGCTAGACCGCTTGATTGACTACGGCTCTCCCGCTGTGGTCAAACTCCGTGTCGCCGGCCTGCGCACTATCAGAATCGACACCGAGAACGTCGGCGCGCTGTCACTTGACCTCTCCGGCGGCCAAGTGCAGAAGGGCCAGCCGGTGCGCATCGTGCTTAATGACGATGAGAGGGAAATGGAGTATGCCGACAATCTGCGCCTGGAGATTGAGCCGGCTGAGGCCGATGTCCTCAAGACGCCGGAGCTGGCCGGCCCGCTCGGCGACTGGATGTTTGAGAAATCCCTCATCGTGTACGGCACGCAAGCCGGTGCGGAAATCGCGGCGGCCGGCAAAGAGCTCGCCGACCAAATCAGCATCGGCGTGCCCCGCAAGAAGTGGTTCTACATCCACGATACCGAGGCCAACTGGCCGATTAAGGCCGATACTGAAGTCACTGCCGACGACATTCGCGACTGCAACCTGATCCTGCTCGGCGGGCCCGGCGCCAATCGCATCACCACCCGCCTCGCCGCCAAGCTGCCTGTCCATTTCGCGCCGGACGGTCTCACCGTCGGTGACATCTCCGTCACCGGCGCTGAGGCCTCCGCTGCCTTCATTTACCCCAACCCGGAGAATCCGCAGCACTATGTCGTGGTAGTCGGTGCTGCTGATCCCGGCCAGAAGCCCAAGACCGGCGCAGGCACCCTCCGCAGTCTCTCCGCTGATCTGGTATTAGCCGGCGGCGAGACCGCAACCGGATTGCCGGGCGCTCTCCACTTCGACGCGCAGTGGCAGCTTCAGCCGCCGCAAGTTGTCTGCCAGGTGCCGGCCGGCAATCAAACCGACTGGAACACACTGCTGCTCGAAGCCACCCATGTCCAGACCGCAGCCGACATAGCCTACCGCTACCCCTATGGCAGCAGCAGGCCGCTTCCCGAAGGCCCGCTCTACTACGCCGACGTAGCCTCGCCCGTGAGGCAGCAGGCGCTGCTGGCTTTCGAGATGACCGGAGCCGAGTTCGAAGCATACCTGCAAAGCTGGATAACCCTTTTCGGCAAGCCGCCGTTGCTCCAGGGCGTCGAGCTCGACTGGAGTACCGACCCGGTCAACAAGGTTGTTCGCATCAACAGCACCGGCCTCGAACCCGACCGGAAGTATAAGATCGTGGCCGATGAGGTCACAATAACCCGCGCCACCTGGTCGGTCCCGCAGCATGTCGGGTATCATCTGCTGCCCGACAGCGCTGCTGAGGCGGCGCTCAAACATATCGAGCAGGGGAATTGGCCGCGCTGAACGCCCCACGCGGCTCCGGCTTATCCGCTATCCTAGGGGAGGGGTTACTGCAGCTCGGCTCTATGCTCGATGAATAGGGGATCCTTTGTCGTCAGGATCTGCTCGGCCTCGAGGTTATTGTTGAGGTACCTCTGGAACATCGCCCCGCAGTAGCTCTTGATGACCTGGTGCTGCCGGCTGCGCAAGTCCCAGTCCGTTTCCCTGCCGAGTACCCAGTCCATGGAGCCCTGGGCAAAGGTGAAGTGGGTTGCGCCCTTTAGTAGAAAGAGCACCTTGGGCGGCCGGCAGTTCTCCCAGGCCCGCTCGGTGTCGCCGGTCTTGTCGTTCACCGGCCAGTTCTCGGTCGTCTCCAGCTCCCCGTACATGAACATAATCGGCACGTCCACGGTCTGGTAATCCTGCGCCCGCCACATGAAGACACCGCCGGAGATTGACACGGCCGCCTTGATGCGCTCGTCCCGGTAATCCGCCCCTGCCCCGACACAAGCCAGCGTCGTGAACGACCCCAGCGAGTGCCCACACATGCCGATCCGCTCGGCATCAATGGCACCATACCAGCGCGAATCCCGCTCATTGCTGAGCGCCAACATCTTGTCAATAACCAAGGAGATCGTGCGCGGACGGTAGGCGTGGGCCTCTCTGTCGAAGTTGGTGCCGCTGTGGGCCAGCCGCAGAGCCGCCGCTAAATACTCTCTTATATCCACTTCAGCAGGCGGACGGATGCGATTGGCTTTGTATGCGTCGTCATGATCCGGCGCTGCGACCACGAATCCCAGACGCGCCAGATGCTCGGTGAGGTACGGTGCGCAAATCCCGCTGCCGCCATAGCCGTGGGAGTAGATCACCAGCGGATAGGGCCCGTGGGCTGTGTCGGGCGCAGCGTCCTGCGCGGCCTTGCCCAGGACCGGCCGGGCCCCGTAGCGCATCCGCAGCTCCCGTTCGCTGGTCGGATACCACACTGCAGTCGTGACTGTGTGGAGTGTCCCGTCCGGCCGAGTCTGCTCGAAGTCACAGACCGTGAAGCCGGCATTGAAGCGCGGCTCCACAGACGCGCCGACCGCCTGCCCTGCGGCCAGACCCACAATAACGGCAAAACCCAAGACCACTATCTCCGCACGATACCTCATCACTGACACCCCTGCTGTGCGAACTCCACATGTTACTGTCTTAGACGTCAGAACGGGAGAGAGATTCCGACTGTACTGCGCGGTCTCACCTCACGGCTTGCCCGCGAAGTTGGCCACGGTCTCCACTTGCGCTTGCGGCACCGTCAGCTCCACATCGGTCATCGCCTGCACCTGATACAGGTGTGGCCCGCGACGCTCCACATAGGTGATGGCCGGTATCCGGTAGCTGTCCCCGGGGCCGATATCGCTGACCCAATACAGCTTCCGGCCATCGCCATCCCCGTCGGTGAATATCTCGTTCAGGTCGCCCTCAACTCCCTCCACCGTGAAGCCGTTGCCGCTGCATTTGACGATGCGCAGCCCCACCGATTTGTCCTCATTGTACAGCCAGCGGCCCTGGTGCTGCCTGCCGTCAACCCGCCCCAATTTGCCCAGTTTCACCACGCCATTGTCGCTGTCAATCGCCTCCACATAGCCCCTCTGGATCAGACACAGAGTGTCGCCGAACTCCAGAGTTGTCTGGCCCTCGCCGACGCTGGCACCGACGATGGTGTAGCTGGTCTGCTGCAACTCGTTGCCCAGGATGATGACCCGGCCCAGGTAGGCTTCAGGTAGGCCCAATTCACCCTCAATCGTTATCGTGTTGCGCTCGTGGTCCACGCTGATGACCTTGCCGGACGGCGACGGCTCAGCCCGCAGCGCGAAGTCGCCGTAGCGCACCTCGGTGGCATTGACCAGGCAGGCGCGGATCACGCCGGTAGCGTCCAGAGTGACCACTGCGAATTCTCCAGTGGCCGTCAGCTCTTTATCTCCGGCCTGCCACCTGCATTGCTCGGCGCCATCCAGGGCAGTGTGAATCAGGTCCCGCATCTGGCCGTAGCCGACGGAGATGCCGACGGCCTGCTCGCCGGCCTGGACCGCTTGCAGGCGATTTACACTGGTGATCGCCGCTGCGCCCAGATGCGGCTCGGACACGGAGATGAAGGCCGAATACAGGCCCTGCTCCGCGTCCGCTTGCTCGGCGAGTACGTTACGGCCCAGGACGTATTGCAGCGTATCGGGGTGTTTGGGCTTGAGTTCGGCCTCGGCGTCGGCCAGGATCACCTCATCGGCGCAGCCTGCCGGCATCGTCATCGTCAGCGCCAGGTCCTCATCGGGTTTGCGCCAGGTTGCCGACCATGCTCCCGCCGGCTTCATCCGCCGCACGTTGAACAGGTACTGGAAGCCGCTGGTGCGAATGTCGCTCATCCGTAGCGTTTCCGCCTCCAGGTCGGTGGTAATCACGGCATTATGGATCAAGGCGTAGGCTTGCCCCAATTCGGTGGCCATCATGCTGAACTCGTCAGCAGGCCTGTCCAGATCGAAGATTTCCGAGATCCAGCGGGCGCCGACCTTACCTGAAGGCTCATAGCTCATCGTTCGTGCGATCTCACCCAGGGACACCTCCAAAACGTTCTTACCGGCATTATAGTCATGCACATTGAGCATTAGCTTGTACTTGCCGGCGGCTATCTGCGGGATCTTCACCGTCATCGGCGCGTCGGTTTTCCTGGTCAGGATGGTATTGCCGCCGCTGTAGGTGCACCAGCCTTCACCCGACCGCACGCCGTAGTTGGCGCTGTCCTTGATTACATCTTCGGTCTTGCGCAGCGGCACCACTACGCCTACTGACCGCATTTGTACCTCGCTTGTGGGTTGGCCGCCGAACTCGACCTCTTCGCTCATCAGCGTGCCCTTTTCCTGCACCGGACCGGGCTTTGCGCCGGCCACGGTGAACTCCGGGAAGGGCGGACCGTGGAAGCTGTAGTCGTGCTGGTAGCCGCCCTGCACGCGGAAGATGTCGAGCAGATAGGAGGTCTCCGGCGAGATGTCTATCAGCGCCGCCGTCCGCCGGTATAGCGAACAGGTGCCGGGATAGGTGGCAGTCTCGGCGCCGGCGTCCATGAGCTGCACCTGCGGAGTGCCGGCCAGAGTGTTAAGATACCCCCGGTTCATCGTCTCGTGCCGGTGCTCGTCCACCACTACGCAGTAGTGGCTGATGGTGTTGCTGGTCCAGTAGGCGTTCTTCGGCAGCCAGTGGGCCGGATAGCCCATATCGGTCAGTATCGGCCGGTCGTGGGCGATCATCTCCATCGTCAGCCGGTCGTAGTGACCGTGTCCGCCGCCGGCAAAGCCGTAGTACATCGAGACCCCTCGCCTTGCCTGACCTTTGCCGGCCTCGAGTACCGCCAGACCGTAGCCGCCGAGGTTGCGGGTCCTGAACTCGAGCTCGCCACCCTCCTCAGCCACTACTCGCGCCACCTCTTCCTCATCCCAGTATTCGCCGAACAGGCTCTGCGATTTCGCATTCGTCATCGCCAGAGCCTTGGCGTGTCTGGCGTCATGGTAGTGACTGAAGGCCTGGCCCTGCCGCGATGGTTCCCAACCGACCCGCCCGGAGCCGAAGATGTTGCCGCTGTCGCCGATGCACGGAGTGAATCTGCCGGTGATAGCCAGGTCCAGCCCGATGTCGGCCATTTTCTTGAGCTTCGGGTTAGCCCAGACGTCCACTCCCAGCTTCGGCAGCAGCTCGGCAACTGAGTAGAAGTTGCTGCACCACCCCGACGAGTAGCCCGGCGAACTCTCGCCACCATGACCGTCGCGGTAGAAGCCGTTCCACAGCCGGTACTCGACCTCGCCACCACCCCTCATTAGCCAGTCGGCCATCTGCCCGGTCGTCGCACCTTTGTCCGGGTCCTGATTGTCCAGCGCGATCGCTACCAAACAAAGCGCCCGCTGGTGCATTCCCTCGTTACCCCGGATATAGCCGCTCATAATATCCTCGGCCATCACCTGCAGCATCTTCTGCTCCATCAGACTGCGCGGATCATCAATCCCCTTGGTTTTCAGGAAGCTCAGCAGCTCCGGGTCCTTGTCTTCAGCCAGCGCCGGGTACATCGCGTCATACGCGCACGCCAAATTACCCATAACTCCATTTGTCCAGACATAGTCGAGTATCCGACCATTGATCCCGCCCGGCCAGCGACCGTTGTGATAGGACTGGGTGCGGTAATCATAGCGCTCATAGTCCTGGGCGATTCTCGACAGCAGCACCGCGCCCTTGTGGGCATACACCGGCTCGCCGCTCAGCAGATAGGCGTTGGCCAGCGCCTTCACCGCCGGCAGCACCTCCGCTTGCCAGCGATACCAGAATACGTATGTGCCGACGAAGAAATAGCGGGTGCCTTGGTCATCCACCCAGCCGGCCCCGTGATCCACATAGCCGGGCCCCTTTTCCGGTGCCTCGGTGAGGCTATTGAGGTTCCACGGCTCGAAGTCATTGGAGGGGAACTCCGTCCCGCAGACCGGGCATTTGACCTTGAACGGTTTGTCGCTGCTCATGATCCACGGGTAGTGGCCGCCTTTGCGGAAGATCTGCTTCCCACAGATTGGGCAGCCGACGCCGAAGGAGACGTTCAGCGCCCGCAACTGCTCCGGCGGCGGCACGAAATCCCAGAGCTCCTCATCCGACATTCCCACCCATCGCGCACACGACGACTGCGCGGCTTTCACCTGCGCCTGTGCCCGGTCATACTTCTCGATCTTGTCCTGCACCCGCGCCATCATCTCGTCATCGTAGTAGCTGCGCCCGCTCTTGGCGTAGGTCACGCCGGCCGGCAACATCAGACACAGTATCGCTGCTATTTGCCTCATCATCACTCAATCGCCACCCGTCTTGTCTCTAGTGCCGAAGCCCACTGTTCCAGACCTATTGCGATATACTATTCGCCGCCGGTACGGCCCTTTCCTGGCAGCCGGCAGCATCCGCAGCGGCGCCCCCGCCTTTGGCGTGTGCCTGGCCGCAAGTCGTCAGCCGTTGCCGCTGAGTTGTTCGGAGGGGCCGAATGGGGGACGTTGGGGGTCCCCATCCGGCCCAGGCGTTGCCTCGCGTGGCTCGGCCTGAGTTCCGCCTGGCGCAGGTCAGGTGAGAATGCAAAGCATTCGCAGCTTCCAGCCCGAGTCGCCTTCCTCTCCGCCGTATGTAGGGCGTAGCAAGAGCATCTTTGCCTGTGCATATTTGGGGTGCCTGCGGGTTGTGCACTGTCCGCCGCGCGGCCCACAGTGCACCGGTCACAAACCGGAACTCTGCATAACTACTATTTCACCCCAAGACCCAAAGCCACTCCTCGTCGCGCGGCGGCGGGCAGGACAAATCCGCGCCGGATGGAAACCTTCCCACTGTAGGCAGCCTGTTTCTACGAGAACGGCGCGGCCATACACCGCCAAGGAGGATTCCACATTGTACCCACTCAAGCCTCTCAAAATCTACGCGCATGAATCCGTCAGGGAAGATTCGTTATGCAGAGACCGCATGCAGAGAATGCTGGTGGCCGTCGAGCCGGTGGATCCGGAGCTCGTGTGGATTAGCGATGACAACATGCCGGAGGTCGTCGCGGAGCTTGCCGGCTTGTGGCCGCCGGAGGAAATCCCTGACGGCACTCCGCCGACCTTCATGCGGCCGCTGGTTTTCACTCGCGTTCATACCGGCGAGGAGCTGCCCGACCTCGCCGACAAGCTCCTGCACTGGCCCAGTGACACCGATCAGGGCATAGTTCGAGCCATCCTCGGCCAGTTCGAGGCGATTCAGGCTTACCACCCCTATGAGAAGGACCAGGAGCAGAACCGGGTCTGCTGGCCGACCTGGGATTTCGCGACCATGATGGGCTGCCCGCACGGCTGCCACTACTGCGGTCACGGCAAGTCGGGCAAGTTCATCACCGTGGGGCTGAATCTGGAGGAATTCATGGAGGTGGTGGTGCCCCGCGCCATCGCGAAGTACCCCTGGCAGAAGTGCTTCCGCATGATCGGCTGGAGCGCCGACATGATCGCCTTCGAGCCGGAATACGGCTGCTTCGACCTGTTCACCCGCAAGCTGGCCGAACACGACCGTTACGGCTACTTCCACGCCGCCAGCTCCAACGTGGACTGGATCGCGGATTTGCCCCGCAAGGACCGCCTCATCGGCATCTTCAGTGTCACCTGTGAAGCGGTAGCGGATACTATCGAGCCGGGCACCGGCCATGCCTTCGACCGCTTCGAGGCCGGCCGCAAGTGCACTGAATTCGGCGTGCCGGTGCGCTACAAGTTCAAGCCGATGATTCCGGTGCGCAACTGGCGCGAGCAGTACGCCGCGGCTATCGAGCAGGCGCTGAAGGTCTCCCGGCCCGAGTCGATCGGCTTCTGTGTCATCATGTGGATGAACCTGGAGGAACTGGGCAGGAGGCTAGACCTGGACCTCCTGGACCCGCAGTACGTCGCGGCTGCACAGGAGGCGGCTGAGGAGATGGAGGGCAATGTCTGCGGACCTTTCCCGCATCAGGTACGCGCGGAGATCTACCGCTTCCTGATCGAGCAGGTGCGGCGCTGGGATGACGAGGTTCTGCTGTTTCTCAGCACCGAGTCGCGGGAGATGTGGGACGAATTGAAGGGGGAGTTGGGTCAGGACCCCAACGTGTTCTTCTGCGGCTGCAGTTCGGTCGCGCTGCCCGGGGGCAAGCTCAGCCTGTCCCAAGGTTGCCCGCACTCCACCTATTCGCCGCTGGACTGAACGGTCGCCGCACGAGCTCTGCCTCCGCCGGCCCGGTGTTACGGTCTTGTTGCCGGTGTGCCGTACGTCCGCTTCTGGTAGTTGGCAATGAACTCCGCGTTCCGCCTCTCCAGAGGACTCAACCAGCTCTCGCTGAAGTTGGAACTGGGCTGGTACCACGATTGGGCGTTGAACCAGCGCCGGATGTGGCTGTTGTTGAAGGGCCGCCCGTGACGGGCATAGATTTCGTTTCGGATCAGCGTGCATTGCCAGTTGCTGTAGCCTCTGAGGTCGGAATCTGTGACGCGACGGGTGCGGGTGTACGGGGCGATTTCACCTTGGCCGCCGGAGACGGTGCGCCGGGGTCTAGGCGGGGCTACGCGGCGCGGCGGTGGCGCAGGCGCGGGGCCCAGGCTTTCGACTATGTACACCACATCCCCGGCCTGAGCGAGCATGCCCCCGCGCGGGTGCTGCGATATGATCGCCCCTTTGGCGTATTGGTCGCTGTAGCGTGACGGGTTGTAGATGATCTGGAAGCCGCCGATGCTGTTGAGGCGCTCCTCCGCATCCCCGCTGCTCAGCCCGATTACGTTCGGCACCGTCACTTGCGCCGGTGGTGCGGGCGCGGTTGTCACGGTGGCCGCCGGCGTTGTTGCTTCCTCAGTGGTAGTCGGCGCTGTAGTCTCTGCGGTTTCCACCGATGCTGTTGGCTCTTCGGTCGCCGGTGCCTGCGCGGTTGTCTGCGCCGTGGTCGGCACCGTGGCATGGCGCGATCGTGTGCTGAGCAGCCACCAGCCTAGGGCTGCTGCCACAATCACTATGACCAGCAAGGCGAATATGCCCAGCCCGATCCAGATGGCGGGATTCGTGGAGCCGGCTGCCGCTGACTGCGCCTGAGGCGTAGTTGGCGCGGCTTGCTGTGGTTGGTCTTGCGGCTGGCCGAGGCGGTGGCCGCAGGCGCTACAGAAGGCCGCGCCCGGCGCCAGCTCCCGACCACAATTGGGGCAGTGAGATCGTTGCTCGTTCATGGTTTATCGCTTACCTCCGCCCAGAATCAGTGACCCATGGTCTGCTGAAGCCTGATTTCGCCACGCAGCCTTGTCCTTCCTCCTACCGAGCCGCGCATCCCATCTAGCTGGCGGAACTGAGTGTGGTGATTGACACCGCGATTTTACAACGTAAACAAAACATGATATAATATATTGAGTGGTTATTGCGTACTTTTGTAGCATACCGAGGAGATGTCGCTTGATGACGACGAAGGAGTTCCGGGACAAGGCCTTGGACAATAAGACCTGGTTCATCCACTGGGAGCTGTGGCAGGCTGCCCATGAAATGGGTCTGGAACGGCGTCAGACCACTCTTGGATACTCGTTGTATCAGCAGCTTGATGGTGATGATGTGCCGGTTTTTCAGGGCCTGGTAGATGGCCTGCGCCTGCCCTTTCGCTACATGTGGCCCCATGGCATACCCACCGATATGACCGATCAGTACCGCCGCCAGGTCGAGAGTCTCGTGCCGCTGAGTGATGCCGAGAAGGAGCCGTTCGGCAGATTCCCCGAGGATTTCGACCACCATGATGTCAATGCCCTGGTTGAGCGACTTGAGAAACTGGTAGAGAACCTCGAGGAGACTACGGAAGCGGACTAGGCCGTTCTACCACCGGCTGCAGGCAAGACCCCAAGCGGGTATCGTGATCTCGCGAGGCGTCTTGAGGCGGTCCCGGAGCCGGCCCGAATGCGAGCTACTCAAACTCCTTGGCGACCTCGATGAGGGCCCAGACCTTCTCCTCCGCCATGCCCGGGCAGAGCTCTCCGACCATCCGCTGCGCACCGTCGGCCACCATCTGCCGGTAAGTCTGTTTGATCTGTTCCGGCGTCGCCAGCAGGATCTCGTCCGAAGTCTTCATCTGCACCAGGAAGTCAATGTCCAGCACCTCGACGCAGTCCTTCACCGTCACATACGGATCGGTGCCGACATCTATGTACTCCCAACCGTAATCCTGTAGTATCTTCAGGTGCTCGCGGCGCAGCAGCTCACTGTGAATGGTGCGGCGCGTCGCCCCGAAGTGCTCGGCGATCTGCACCAGGTACGGGATGACGAACTCCACGTAGTCATCCGGTGGCAGCATCCCCCCGTAGTCATCGGCATAGCCCACCGTGTCGCCGGGCTGGGTGCCGGTAATCTCGAAGGCCAGTTCCCGCCCCCTGATTGAGTTGTCGGTGACGGTCTGGAGGAACTGGTGGGCCAGCTCCGGCTCATCGTATATATCCAGGAACAGGTCATTGCCCCGCAACACCACCGCGGTGGTGAAGACCCCTTCGGTGCCCAGCCCGAAGCCGACCGTCACGTCCTCCGGCGCATGGGCCTTCATATACTCGTAGAACTCGATCATGCGCGGGACCAAGCCGGCGTTCCTATAGTCCTCCGGCACCCGCAGGGCGGCCATCTGTTCCCGAGTCTTGATTACGTGGCCTTTGGGGGAGGGGGCGTGATAGTCCTGGAACTCCAATTCCACGCCGAGGACCGTACCTTCAGCATAGGCCGTGAAATCCGGGGAGACACTGCGGCGCAGGGGCAGGCCGAACTTCTCATGCAGCAAGCGCGGGCCTTCGAGCTGCACCTCCATCATCACTTGCGGGTCGGCGTGGTAGTCGCTCATCTTCACGCCGCAGTATTCGCAATTAACCTCAGGCGGAATCGCGAGCGCCCAGGGGACGCTTTTGCGCTGCCCGGCCATTCGTACTACCTCCAGATTAGATAATCGAAGCTGCTAGACGGGCACGCGCGCTTTGAGGGCTTCCAGCATCGAGACAAACACCGCCAGACCCGGACCGGGAGCGTTTTGGGCCTCGACATCACCGTAGGCCGCGACCTTCCTCTCGCCCCATTGGCCGGCGGTCTCGTAGGGTATCTGGCGCAGGAAGCTGGCCCGCTCGGGGTGCGGCATCATCGCCAGCGCATTGCCCTCCGGGTTGCAGATGCCGGCCATGTTGGCCATCGCCCCGTTGGGGCAGACCTCGCGGCTCTCGTCAATATTGCCGTCGGCGTCACAGTACTGGAACACGATCTGGTCATTTTCGCGCAGGGCCGCGATGACTTCGGGGTCTTTGGTGGTAAAGCGGCCCTCGCCGTGGGCGATGGGAATGGGGATCACCTCGCCGGCCTGGTAGTGGCCGGTAAAGGCGCAGCGGTTCGGCTCGCAAGCCTGCTTGAGATAGACCCAGCGGCAGCAGAACTGGGCGATGCGGCCGGACGGGTCCGGGGCATTGGGAGCCAGCGCCATCTGCACCCGGCCCACCTCAAGCCCCGGCACCAGCCCTGACTCCACCATCACCTGCGCGCCATTGCAGATGCCGATAAGCGGCTTGCCGCGCTCGGTAACCTCGTCGAATACCGTCTTGACAATCGGCTCCTTGGCGGCGATAACCCCCGACCGCACGCGGTCCTGATATGAGAAGCCGCCGCCGATGATATAGCCGTCGTACTCGCAAAGCATCTCGGCCGGCCGGTTCCAGCGGAACACATCGCAGCTAATGCCGGCGGCCTCGGCGGCCCGTTTGGTCTCCCACTCGCAGTTGGAGCCGGGGAACTGGATCAGTGCCACTTTAGCAGCTTCGTCAACCATTTACGTCACCTTTTGCTTGGGGCTTCATTGCTTGGCCTGCTCATTGTACAGCTTCTTCACGTATTCCGCCAGATTGTTGGCGAAGGCCTCATAACGCTCCTGGCCGATTGTGGTAGGTAATGAAACGTGGGCGAAGTGGCGGATGACCGTCCCCTTGCCCACCTGCTTGATCGTCACCAGCGGGTACACGCCGTTGATCTTGCCCTTGCGCACATAGGCCACACCGTCATACGGGCAGGCCTCATGTTCGGCCTCGATGAGCACCGTCGCGTCCTCCGCCAGCACCGGATAGGCCAGGTAGCCGTAGTTGCTGTCGCCCTCTTTGTAGGGGATCTCGATCCATTCGTTGAGCGGCTCCAGGCCGGCGGTCAGCGGATGGGCCTGCAGGACCCTGATCTTCGTCACCGCGCCGCGGTGATGGTAGTGGAACCGCACGCCGGATAGCGTGCCGAACTGAACGGTGCCCGGCGAGGCATCGCCTACCGGCTTCTCCCATTCGCGCAAGCCGCCGCCGTCCGTCAGATCAATGCCCCAGGCCGGGACCTCCTCCAGTATCAATGTGCCGCCCAGTTCGGTATATTTCTGCAGCAAGTCTCCCCATTCCCGTCTCATGCTGGAGCGGGAGACCTCGATGCAAAAAAATCCCCCACCGCCTTTTCGGGATCGAACTCGCCCTCCATCAGCCGCCAGTGCAGGTCCATGTGCGGAACGGCGAAATCGCGACGCAGGTACTCCGACAGGGCGGTGTTGCGGTTGAGTAGTGTTGCATAGTAGGGGGGATTTTCCAGAGCTGCCCGGTACTTGCGGATTTCCTTTTGCGGGTCCGAGATGTCGGCCTGGCCCCAGTCCATCCCCGCCTTCTCCCACTCCAGTTGCAGCTTGCCCATGCCCGTGTAAGCCGGATGGTCTATGCCCAGGCCGTAGATGCGCGTACCGATGGCATAATCATGCGCAATCTCGAACTTCTGTACCGCATCCCGGACGATATGCTCGACTGTGGGGTTCTTCTCGTCAGGCGTCAGTACTCCCCAGCCGCCCTGGTAGTACCAGATGTACAGCCCGGCGATGAGCGGCTTGTCGCCCACGATATGGCGAATGCGCTTGAATTCGTAGCGTTGGACATCGCCGTACATCTCGAAGCTCTTGGGGTCATAGTTGTCAATGTAGTTGGGCGGATAGCTGCCAGCCCGGAAATGGAATACCACGCCGTCTATGTAGGGGCCGCGGGTGCGCATGAACTCCTCGCTGATGCCGCCGTAGTAAATCAGCGGCAGGAAGAAGAGGTTGGGATTGATGTTGCGCCAGCGTTGGGCCATCTCGGCCATCATCTCGGGGTTGAAGAAACCGTAGTTGTAGTCGAAGTCATCGCACGTGAAGGCGACGAAATTCGGGTATTGCAGGGAAAGTTGGGCGAAGCGCTCGACGGTGGTGAAGTAGTAGTCCTGCCGCTTCTCCTTGGACCACCTGGCAATCTCCTCATGGCCGCTGGGGGGACCGAGCGTCGCCCATACCTTCAGGCCATGCCGCTGGGCGCTTGCCAACACTTTCTCCAAGCAGCCGAAGGCTTCCTCATCCCAGATCATGCCGTGGAAGTAGTCGTAAGTGTTGAAGCCGGTTTCCTTGATGCGCTGCATGTACGCATCAAGCTTCTCCGGGTAGAAAACCGGGGCCTTCGTTTTCCGGTCATAGTCGAACTCGTAGCCCTGGTTGAAGACGAATTTGGATACCGTATTCTGCAGGGCTTGCCTGGCGAGGACGGTGCGTTTGCGGTCCGCTTCCATCAACTGGCCGCGTAGTGTCACCTGCACCTCTCCGGGCTGCACGTCCTCGCCCTCGGCGGCAAGCACGTAGCTACCATCCGCCAGGCCCTGCGTGGCCAGCTTCACCTCCGCCTCCGTGCGCAGATAAGTGTCGCGGCCCGGCTGCTTCCGTCCCTGCACGATCACGGCGGTGCTGGCGACCTCCTTACCGGCTTCGTCGTAAAGCGCGATCTTGAGCGGCAGGGCGATCTCCGCCTTCCTCACACTCACCGTGACCGCGGCCGTGATCGGTGCCGGCTGTTCGACCGCATCCTGCGTCGGCTGGATGCCGACGGTAATCTCCCCGTAATCGGACAGGTGCCAGGGATTGGTACCCGCAGCCCAGGCCAAAGCGTTCTGGATCAGCCTGGCCTCCATGCCCTGCGGCGCGCCCTCATCGGAGACGGCACTTAGGCCGATACAGGGACCCAGGTGCACGACCCGGCCCTGCCCCACTTTGCCTACTACAGCGACGGGCTTATCGGCGATGCACTTGATGACGACCTGCCCAGCAGGTCCCGGCTTCAGGTCGCGGTGGTCACCGAAAGCCGTATCGAAAGCGCTGAGGCCGAAGGTGAGGGGATGATTGGTGAATGAGGCAATCCGCTGGCCGATGTGGCGCTCCCAGCCTCCATCAACCTCAGGGAAAAGCTCCTCCGGTTTGATGCCGGCGCAGTCGTGGGTCAGCACCACGCCGCCGCCGCTCTCGACGTAGGCCCGCAACGCCTGCTCCCATCCCTCTGCCAGCTTCCCGACATCGTGAACGTCGGCCAGCATCACCACCTGGAACTTCCCCAGCGTCTCCGGCTGCAGATCAGTAATCCACCGCGCCTTGAAATCCGGGTGCTTGCTCAGCAGCTCGTAGATACCCCGCTCGCCGAAGCCCTTGCCCTCAACCTTCTCAATATCAAGGACCCCGACATCCACGCTCACCGCCGCAGCCACAGTGATGCTCAGCAAAACGGCCACTGCCACTGAGAGAACTGGAGTAAGCTTCATGGCTTATCGTCCTTCCTCTGCACCTTCAAGCAGGTCCAGGAACTGCTCTTCAGTCAAGATGGTGATGCCGAGCGCCTGTGCTTTATCATACTTCGACCCGGTAGCCTCTCCGGCCACAAGGTAATCCGTGTTTTGGCTTACCGAGCCGGCGGCGCGACCACCTAGTTCCTCGACTGCGCGCTGGGCACCTTCCCGCGTGTAGCCCGCCAGCGTCCCGGTGAAGACGAAGGTCAGGCCGGCCAGGGCCTCGCCTTTCTGCTCAGGCGCGGCGATACTGAGACCGGCCTCCAACAGCTCATCTACGGTCCGGGCATTCTCCTCATTGGCAAAAAAGCCCACTAAGCTCTGGGCGATCTCAGGACCGATCTCATTCACCGCCTCCAGGCCCTCCACCGTAGCGCCCCGTAAGGCCTCAATCGTGCCGAACGCCGAGGCCAGCACCTCAGCCACATGCGCCCCGACATGGGGGATACTCAGACCGTACAGCAGGCGCGCCAGCGTGGTCTGCTTGCTGCCCTCGATGGCGGCCAGCAGGTTAGCGGCAGATATTTCCGCAAAGCCCTCCAGCTCCAGAAGCTGCTGTTCGGTCAAGCGATACAACTCCGGCAGCCGCTCGACCAGACCTTCGCGAACTAGCTGGCGGGCCACCTTCTCACCGAGGCCCTCGATATCCATCGCGCCTCGGGCCGCAAAATGCTCCAGTCGCCCCTCAATCTGCGCCGCGCAATTGAAGTTCGGACACCGCACCACCACATCGCCCTCCGGACGCACCGTTGCCGACCCGCAGACCGGACAGTGCTTCGGGAGCTTGTAGGGACTAGTGCCGGAGGGACGCTTCTCCCCTATCACCTTCACCAGGTGGGGGATGACATCACCGGCGCGCTCGATGATGACGGTATCGCCAATCCGCACATCGTCCCGGTCCACCTCATCCTGGTTGTGCAAGCTGACGTTCCGCACCGTCACCCCGCCGATCTGGGTCGGCTCAACGATAGCGATGGGGGTCACCGCGCCGAGACGCCCGACGCTGGCCTCGATAGCTATCACCCGGGTGGTTTCCTGGCGCGGCGGGAACTTGTAGGCCAGCGCCCAGCGCGGGTTGCGCGAGCGCGCCCCCAGCCGCTCGTGGGCCGATCGCTGGTTCACCTTCAGCACGATACCGTCTATCTCGTAGTCCAGCGCCTCCCGCTTCTGCTGCATCTCAGTATGGTATTGCAGCAGCTCCTCGACATCTTGGCACAGCCGGATATGCTCATTGACCACGAAGCCCCATTGCCCCAGGGTCTGCAGAACTTCCCAGTGAGTGGCGAACTCGCGGCCTGTCACGGTGCCGATATCGTAGGCGAAGAAGGCCAGCGGCCTCTGGGCCGTGATCTTAGAGTCAAGCTGCCGCAGCGACCCGGCGGCGGCGTTGCGGGGATTGGCGAAAGCCGGCTCGTCCGCTGCCTGTCTGCGCCGGTTGAGCTTGTCAAACTCCGCCAGCCGCATATAAACCTCGCCGCGCACCTCCAGCAGCGGCGGTGCCTCAACCTCCTTATCGAGCAGCCGCAGGGGCACGCTGCTGATGGTGCGGACGTTTTCTGTCACATCCTCGCCGGTGATGCCATCGCCGCGCGTGGAGGCGACGGTCAGCACCCCATCTGCATAGACGAGCTCCACAGCCAGCCCGTCGAACTTGGGCTCGGCGGCGAACTCGATCGCCTGGCCGGCGCCTGCGGTGCAGTTCTCGACGAAGTTGCGTACAGCCTGCTCGTCGAAGGCGCTCTGCAGGCTCATCATCGGCAGCCGGTGGGTAATCGTGCCCAGTTCCTGCTTGGGGGGAGCGCCGATGCGTTGGGTCGGCGAATCCGGCGTCACCAGCTCAGGGAAGGCCGCCTCGATCTCCTGCAGTTCCACCAGCAGCCGGTCATATTCGGCATCGGAGATCACCGGATCGTCGAGCACATAGTAGCGGTAGTTGTGGTAGTTGATCTGCTCCCGCAACTCACCGGCCCGCTTTTCGGCCTCAGCTTTGTCCATACTCTCGCCCTCTATCGCCTTAGCTCACGAACTCCCAGAAATTGTCGCTGTACAGCCCCGCCACATCCCGCTCTATTTCCGCCCGGCTCGCTGTCCAGCCCGAGCGCATCGCATCACCGTACTTCTCCACCAGGATCTTCGCCAAAATGTTGCGGAAGTGCGCCCACTTGTAGATAAGCTGATCCACAATCCGCGCGTCGGAATGCTGCGGCACGAAGCTCAGGCCCAACAGCTCGATGCGCATACGGGTTATTTCATCTATCAGGCTGGGGTCGTTGAGGAACCACCAGCAGCCGAAAGGCATCAGGTTGGGGAACTTGCGCGCCGCCGCACACAGCTCATGCTGATTCTCCCGTGACAGCATCGTCACCAGGAACTTCACATCATCATAGTTGGCGCACAGGTGCTCGACGACCTTGATGTCGGCTTTGCCCGCGATCCCATCACCGGCCATCTGCAGGCGCGGATTGATCCCGCGGGTGACCCCGATCATCATGGCAAAGGGCAGGTCTTCCTTAGCTGCGAAGGGCAAGACTGCCTGCTCTATGACTCTGGCCTGGGAGTTATCAGCCGGGAAGGCGAAATCAGGGGGCAGCGAAACGGCCATATAGACCGGGCTCAGTATCCCACGCCAGTCGGCCAGGAAGCGCATGATCTCAGCGGCGCTCTTGCCCGAAAGATCGGCGGCAACCTCATAGCCCCGGGCCGCCAGTAGCGGCTGAGTTTGCTCCCAGTGATTCACCAGCTCGTCGAGGCGCAGCGCGGCCTTGAAGCGCGGATCGCGGGCACCGTCAGTCTCCCACACCGGCACCTCCAGTTCGTCAAAGGGGTCGTTGGTCATAACGACCTCTTTGACATCGGCTAGCTCGAAGACCTCGTCTATGTATTCCTCGGGCGTCTTGGCGGCGAAGTATTCCCGCATTTCGTCGAGGTCGCGGCCGGCCACCTCCAGCCCCAGTGCTCCCAGCACTGTAACCGGTCCGCGGCAGGCCTCGGAAATCGGGCTGTTGTCAAGATACAGTCGCTGCCAGATCAGGTCAGCTTGTTCCTGCTTCGACATGGCATAGAACTCTTCGGGGCTGGTGCGGCCGAACTCGGCGCGCAGCACCTCGGCGATCAGATAGTGATACGTCAGAAGCTCGTCCACACCCCATGCCAGCAGTTCGCCAAACCGCGCGTCGTAGAGATGCGTATGAATATCGGTCACGGGCGTAGTGGCGACGACTTCCTGCACCACCCGCTCCAGTTCGCTAGTGGATTGTATTCTGTCCTGGTCTTGCACCGCTGTCCTCCTTACTAACCTTCACTGCGGCTTTCATACTTCAGTTTCGCTGCCTACCTATTCGCCAAAGCCTCAGCAGAATCTTTCCTGGCATCCGGCTAGAGTACGAAAAAGGACTTGGCCGATGCGTTATGGAAACATTCCTCAACACCTCCCGCACCTATCATCAATATGAGGCGGGTAACATGACCTCCCGCGAACGTGTCGTTGCTGCGATGAACCTGCAGGAGCCGGATCGGGTGCCCGTGATGTGTCAGTTAAGCATGGGCCACTATCTGGTGAATCTCGACCTTGACCCGGCACAGTACTGGATACGCAATGACTTGATTATTGACGCCTTCATGCGGTTGGCGGAGCGCTATCACTTCGACGGCATCCTGATCAACCTGCCCGGCCGCGATCCCCGGGCCGGCGATTACGTGGACCGTATCGAGCAGACCCCTGATGCCGAAGTCATCCACTATACCGATGGCGGCAGGTGCGTCTGCCCCTACGATGATCTGGCCGTTCACGTTGAAGCCCCGAAGATGGACATTGGCGATATTGGTCCGCAGCTTCTGTTCTACGAGGACCCTCACACTCTGGGCGGGCTGAAGACGCCGCCGTTTTACTACGATCTGAAGCCGTATCAATGGCGCGGCGAGGAGCTATTCCCTGAGCACATGTTCGCGATCATTGACGGCGTGCTGGCGGCGGTCGGCGACCGGCTCAGCGTACACAGCGAGGTCTTCTCGCCTTTTACGCAACTGCTGGAGCGCGCCGGCTACGAGAGCGCCCTGATCGGGCTTATCCAGGCTCCTGACCAGTGCCACGCGATCCTGCAGGCCTATACCGAGGGCACCTGCGCGCTGGCGAAGAAGCAGGCCGCCCGCGGTGTGGATGCCGTGCTCATCTCCAGCGCCTTTGCCGGTGGCGGCTTCATCTCCAGAGCCATGTACCAGGAGTTTGTGCTGCCTTACGAGCGCCAGGTCGCCGCTGCGGTCAAGCAGACACCGGCCAAGGTATATACCCACACCTGTGGGGCGATCGGCGACCGTCTGGAACTGATGGCCGCCACCGGTATTGACGGCATTGACACCATGGACCCGCCGCCGTTGGGCAATACCGAGCTGGCCGATGCCAAACAGCAGGTCGGCGACCGGCTCTTCCTCAAGGGCAATATTGACCCGGTCAATGTGCTGCTCCAGGGGAGTGTTGACGCGGTCCGCGAGGATGCCGGGAGAAAGCTGGAGGCGGCCAAGGCGGGCGGCGGCTATATCCTCAGCAGCGCCTGCTCGGTGGCACCGAGGGTCCCGCCGGAGAATCTACTGGTGCTGCACGAGGTGATCGCCGAGGCGGGCCGCTACTGATCCGGGGCGGCACGGCTGCTCCTAGCCGCTCGGGTCGGGCATCCTGTTTGACTCACCATGTTGTGCTGTCACACCAGTCCCCAATCCTGTATAATACAGCGGCGCAGCCCCGCTCAAGTACTGTGTTCGACCCGGAACCGGACACCGGAGGAAGCACTAAATGAAGCTTGCCGTCACCGGCGGCGCGGGATTTCTAGGTTTTCACCTGTGCAATCAACTGGCCGACCGCTTTGACGAAATCAAGGTCCTTGATGTCGCGCCCCTGGACCCGTCTGAATATCCCCAAAACGTCACCTACGCCCAGGCAGATGTCCGCAACGCTAAGGCTATGCAGGAGTTGCTGGCCGGCGTGGAGCTGGTGGTGCACGCTGCCGCGGCCCTGCCCCTGTGGAAGAAAAAGGACATCTTCAGCACCAGCGTTGACGGCACGCGCTCGGTACTTCAGGCCGCGATCCACAATGGCATCAGGCGAGTAGTCTATGTCTCCTCGACGGCGGTCTATGGCGTCCCTGAGAAGCACCCGATCTATGAAGATGACCCTCTGGTCGGCGTGGGCTGCTACGGTGAGGCCAAGATTGAGGCGGAGAAGCTCTGTCAGCAGTATCGCGAAAGAGGCCTGTGCCTGCCGATTGTCCGCCCCAAGACCTTCATCGGCACGGGCCGCATGGGCGTCTTCCAGATCCTTTACGACTGGGTCGAAAGCGGCTGCAAGATTCCGGTAATCGGCGATGGCACCAACCGCTACCAACTTCTCGAAGTCGAGGACCTGGTCAGTGCCATCTACCTGATGCTGACACTGCCCGAAGCGAAGGTCAACGACGTCTTCAACGTCGGGGCCACGGAGTTCGGGACGGTGGTGGCGGATGTCGGGGCGATGTGCGAGTACGCCGCCACCGGCGCGCGCGTCATGGCGACGAAGTCATGGCTGGTCAAGCCGATACTGGGGATCGCCTGGCGGCTGCGCATCTCGCCGCTTTACAGGTGGGTCTATGGCACCGCCGACAAAGATTCGTTCGTCTCCTCGGAGAAGGCCCAGGCAGCTCTCGGCTGGCAGCCCCAATACAGCAACGCCGAAGCCCTAATCCGCTCCTACCAGTGGTACCTGGACCACAAGCACGAGCTGGCCGGTGCCGAGGGCGTTACTCACCGCGTCGCCTGGAAACAGGGCATTCTGGGGCTTATCAAGCGCTTCATGTGACCGGCGCCGGGAATCCCCTTTCCCCAAATTGCACGCATAACGGACCTTCCAGGAGTTGTCAGGCATGAATTCAGACCTGCTCTTGACCGTTGTAGGGGTTCTCTTCCTGGCGGTGCCGGCTGCCGCTCAGCCCGGCCCCGAGTACGGTGGCAAGTACACGAAACAGCGCATCGCCAACCTCCGCACCAATGTCGCCAGCTATGATTGGGCCAAAGCGGAGAGCGACAAGGCGGTTGCTGCCGCCAGACGTTGGGTCGAGTTGTCTGATGACGAGCTGTGGGCGATGATTCCCGGCCAGAACCTGCCCCGCTGCATTGACACTACCATGACCAGTGCCGCCGGCGGCAACCCTCCGGTCAACCTCCACGTCTGTCCCGTATGTGGCGACAAGCTGATGAAGTTCGGCAATTATTCCTACGGTGTTGACATCTGGAACAACCCCTGGAAGCTCGTGTGTCCAAGCTGCCAGGCGGTTTTCCCTAAGAACGATTTCGGCAAGTACTACCGCAGCGGCATTGATGAGACCGGCTGTTTCAACCCCGAGCAGGCCGACAAGAGCCTGCTGTTCAACGCAGAGCACCCCGACCCCAGCGACCCCTTGCACAAATACGGTGTTGATGACGGCTGGGGCTGGACCGATGACCAGGGCATCGAGTACCGTTTCATCGGCTATTACGGGTGGCAGTTATGGCGCGAAATCAAGCGCGGGCTGACGGCGCTGGCCACGGCTTATCTGTACACCGGCGATCCCCGCTACGCGCACAAGGCCGGCATTATGCTCGACCGCATCGGTGATGTCTATCCCGATATGGATTGGAGCGCCTACGGCAAGCTTGGCTGGTACCATTCCGATGGCGGGCGCAAGGACGGCAAGATCGAGGGCGCTATCTGGGAAGCCGATGGCACGATCGGCCTCTTCGCCAGCGCCTACGACATGATCAAATCCGGCCTCTACGACCAGCCGGAGTTGTATGTCTTCCTCGCCAAGCAGGCCGAACAGTACGCTCTGCCTACGCCCAAAGGCTCCTATCAGCAATTGGTTGCTAACATCGAGACCAACGTAATCGAAGCAGGCGTCAAGGCGATCCATAACCCCAAGAAAGCCCGCTGCAACGAGGGCGGCTATCAGTCGGCTATCATCAAATGCGCCATGGCCCTCAATCGCATGCCCAAATCAGAGGAGTGGATAGACTGGTGCTTTCACGAAGGCCGCATGGGGGACAGCAACGGTGGGCACATCCCGGCGCTGATTGTCGGCAGCATTGACCGCGACGGCGTGGGTGCCGAAGGCTCACCGGGCTATTCGCTGGGCTGGGCCGCGGCGCTCGGCCGAGCCGCTGATGACCTGGCCGAATATGCGGCCTACACCAAGCATGACATCTACCGCGACTTCCCCCAGTTCAAACAGACCATCACTGCCGGCTGGCGACTGGGCGTACTGGCAGCCTTTACGCCCAATATCGGCGATTGCGGCTCCTGCGGCTCGCGAAGCCTCATCTGCGCCAGTCCCGAGTTCCTGGTTAGAGGCTATCGGTACCTCAAGGACCCCCAGCTAGCTCTGATGGCTGTCCGCGCTAGCAAAGGCCGTTACCAGGGCCTGGGGCGTGACATTTTCGCTGAAGACCCCGACTGGATCGAGAAGGCCATCGCCCGTATCGCCGAGCAGCATGGTACCGTGGCTGAGATAGCCGGTGAGAACCTCTCCGGCTACGGGCTGGTGAGTGTCGAGTTCGGCCCGCCCAACACCGGCCACGGACTGTGGATGTACTACGGGCGCAACTTCGGCCATGGTCACCGTGACCGGCTCAATTTCGGCCTCAGCGCCTTCGGCTTCTCGCTTAGCCCCGACCTCGGCTATCCGGAGTTCTGCACCGGCGCCTGGCCGAAACTCAGGCAATGGACCGACCACACGATCTCGCATAATACGGTGCTGGTGAACGAGACCGGCCAGAGCAGCAACTGGGTCGGCCATCCCCAGTTCTTCGCCCAGTTCCCCGACTTCGGCGGCTTCTGCGTGGACAGCCCCGAGGTCTATCCCGACATCGCCACAGTCTATAGCCGTACCATGGCGATGATGAAGGTGGGGCCGGGGCAGGCGTACTGCCTTGATGTCTTCAGAGTCGCCGGCGGCCAGGACCACCTTATGAGCTTCCACGGCCCGCCGGGGGAGGTAGTCAGCGAGAGCCTCAGCCTCATCAACCAGGAGGGCGGCAGCTATGCCGGGCCTGAGGTGGAGTGGCAGGACTCGCCGTGGAAAGGCCCGCGCACCGGCTATGCGTGGCTCAACAACGTCGAGCGCGACCGGCAGCCCGGCCCCGGTTTCATGCTCGATTATGCCGCCCAGCCCGGGTACCGCGCCCTGCAAGCCGAGGACGACGTGCACCTGCGCTACCACTGCCTGACGCAATATGACGATGTCGCCCTGGCCGACGGCTATCCGCCCTCCAACAAGGCTGGTGCGCCCGAGAAGCTCCGCTACCTGCTCGGCCATCGGGCCGGCGATGACGGGCTGGCCTCCACCTGTGTGGCGTTGCTCGAGCCGTATCAGCGCGAGCCGTTGATCAAGCAGGTGACCCGGCTCGCGGTCACCCCGGCACCCTCAGAGCCGGCTGCCGATCAGCCCCCCTCAGGCCTCGACGCGGTAGCCGTTAGGATCGAACTGGCCGATGGCATGGTGGATTACCTGCTGAACGCACCTGACGAGGCTACGACCTATCGCGCCGCCGACGGCATCTCCTTCTGCGGGCGCCTCATCGCGCTACGCACTCGCGACGGTATTGTCGAGCAGGCCTGGCTGATCCGCAGTTCACGCGTGGAGATGGGCGACTTCACAGTCACACTGCCGGCGGCCGGCTACCGGGGCACCATCGTCAAGATGGACAAGGACATGCAGGGGCACGGCCATATCTGGGTGGACACACCACTGCCGACCGATGACACGCTGCGGGGCGCGGAGATTATCATCCAAAACGACCGCCAGCGCAACGCCGTCTATACCATCGAGGCGATCGAGCAAGACGGCGAGCTCTATAGGATTGACTGCGGCGAGGTCTGCTTCATCCGCGAGTTCGTGGACCGCGCCGACTACTCCAAGGGCTACCTCTACAACTTCGACGCAGGCGCCGAATGGATGATCCCCCATCGCGTTTACGTCGAGCGCCGGCGGGACAATGTGGTCGTAGCCGATACTACTTCACAGGCCGAATTGGTCGTCTCTCAGCCCTAGTCGCATCCGGTGCCAACAAGACTGCGACGCAATCGGCACACTAGCCGAGGTCACTGCGGCATGTCGCTACTGGCCTGGGCGAAGATCTCCTCCTCGCTCAGCGCCCGGTCGAATACCTTCAATTCGTCGAGTACGCCGTGGAATGGATAGGCGTCCTTGCGGCCGAGATAGTTGGCAATGATGTAGGCCCGTTTGCTGGGGGCCAGTTGCGCTGGAGCCTCCGCCTCGGCCATCAGCACACAGTTGACGTACAGGCGCAACTTCTGCCCGTCATAGGTCGCCGCCACGTGACTGAAGTAACCGACCGGCACTGAGAACGCGGGCGTAGAGACTTGCCCGTGTTGCTCGCCCGGCCCGCCCAGCGCAAAGGACACCATCGCCCAGCCGTAGCGGAATCGCCAGCCGGGCCACGGCGGGTCCCCGGACTTATCCCCCTTGCCGCAGAGGATCTCGCAGGCCATACTCCTCTCAGCCGGCTTGATCCACGCCATGACGGTGAGCTGCTGCAGATTGTCCAAATCCTCCCATTTCTCGATCTGCAGATAGGCGCCTGACTGTTTGCCGTCGAAGGCCAGCGCCTTACCGCACGGGCTGTCAACTACGGCCAGTGCCACCCCTTCCGGTCCCAGCACCGCATCATGGCCGTTGCCCGTGGCATCAGCCACTTTGCCCTCGGCGACTCCATCCATCTTCCAGTGCGCCAGCGGAGCCGGCGCCTCTTGGGCGCAGCACACGCCGGCAATCACTGCGACCAGGACCACACTCCCTATCAGGCTATTTCGCATAGGCTTCCACCTCATAGATGATCGAGAACTTCGCATCGTCGCGCAGTTTGGTGCTGAGAATGCGGAAGCTCTTCAGCGGTATCGGTTCGAACTGCAGTTCCACGCTGGGCTGATTTAGCTCTTGCGCCTCGGCGAGGGTACGCCATCCGTCTGCGGCGTTCTCGTCCGGCACCTGCAGCTTGAGGTCGGCGATGCTGCCGGTATAGATGACGATCCGGCCGATGGTCTGCGGCTCCGGCCAGGTCAGGCTCAGCCAATCGGGCAGCTTCCTGTATGTGTCATCCGACCAGGCAAGCCCCTTGACAGCCCCGTCCAGTACCTTCATCTCGTGGTTGCCACGGGAGCTGGAGGCCGCCACGACCACTTCGGAATCTCGGAAGGCGAGGTTGCCGGGCTTTCTCATCGCCTGTTCGGCGGCGGTAATTTCGGCGAGCGCGTCATCTAGCTGCGCCCGCGAGCCCAGCGCCTTGACCGTCGTGTAGATGTGGGTGGCATACTTCGCGAAGCTGTCGGTCACCGCGCCGGCCTTGACCGGCACCGCGCGATTCTCAGACACCACCGTCAGTTCCGCCGGCGTCGGCTGCGGCATCTTCACCGTTATCTGCTGGGCAGCGGTGGCGGTATTGACGACAAACAGGTACAGGTCATCACCCACGCGCCGCAGCGAGGCCTGAGCTTCCTCCGGCTGCTCGGCCTCGATCTCCAGGCCCGCGACCGGCGGCGACAGTACCGCCTCCTTCAGGTCCATGAGCTCGTGCCCGATCCACGCCACCCCCAGCTCGCAGGCCGGGTAGTTGAACATGGCGCTGTGGCTGTACCACAGAATCCCCGTCGCGCGGTTGGCGATAGCCTGGTAGGCCTGATTGCGCAACTCGGTGAAGTTGGGAGCGCGGTTGCCGAGCCGACCGTAATCGCCGTAGTTGAACGCCTGCGGGACTACCATTATGCCCTTGCGGCCGCCGCCGGCCTCATAGCAGGCCTGCATGAACTTCGAAGTCTTGCCGATGGGCGAGGCGGCATCCCCGCCCTCGATGAACAGCGGGTAGGGATCGGGAATGAATATGTCAGAGCTACCGGCGTACTTGTGGAGCCCGCCGATGGTGTCATTGAGCAGAAGCTGCGGGTGATAGGGGTCTTCATCGCGGATTATCTCATAGATTTCCCGCATCCGCTGCGGCAGGGCCGGTGTCAGTTCCGGCTCGTCGGCCAGATACCAGGCCCACACCGCCGGATGGTCCTTCAGCTCGGCGATGCGTTGCCGCAGGGCCGTTTTCTCCTCATCATTCAGTGGCCGCTGCCAGTCCTCCGGGCCCATCATGCGCCGTGGGACGGTGTTAGGATAGGGGTAAATGGTGATGAAGCCGCCGGCCTCAGCCACCGGATCGAAGACCTCCTCCCGTACCTTCTCGCTGTCATACCACTGCGCGTTATAGGATTGCGTAGCCGTATAAGGCAGGCTCGGATCGGCCAGCTCCTCCGCATTACCGCTGAACCACCCGTAAATCAGGTACGGCTCCCCGTTGTGCAAAAGCATATTGTTCTCATCGAGCCGCCACTCATGCCCGTTGGGAGCCGGCGGCAGCTTGGCTAGCGGCACACTCTCCCGGTACAGAGCCTCACCGGCCTTTTCCACCGTCACCACCAGCCGGTAGCTGCCCTCCGCGAGGTCCTCTATCGGCACCGCAACTGCGACGCTCTCAGCAGCCGCAACCGCCTCGCCTTTGCTGACCAGCTTGGTCCTGTCCATCAAAACGGGCGTTACCACAGCGCCCTCAGCTTCATCTTCCCTCAGCGCCAGATGCACCTCGGCTCTGATCTCGCTCAGCTTCTGGGTCGCATAGATGCTGTTACGGTACGCCGGCTGGGTGACGACGATAGTGATGGGGCTGTAGCTGAGTTCGACCGGCAGCGTCTTGACGGCGAGGAGGCGTCGGGGGTTACGGCGGTCCAGCAGCCGGATTTGCAGCGTCTGCTTACCTGCTGCGGGCACCGGCACCGCGAACACCATCTCACGGCCCTGACCGGCATCCAGGCCCTGGGGCACGCGCGGGCCGGTCTCGTGTTGGCTGCCCATCTGCAGCCCCGGCGCCAGGCTGAAGAACCAGAACCGCCCCGTCTCATTGGTGATATGGGTCTTGGCCTGATAGACAAGCCGGCCGTCGCGGGGTAGCACACTCACTTCGAACGGCGATTTGATGTCCCACAGGTACTTGCTGAAGTCCGCGTCCGGCAGCCGCAGCACCGCGTAGTTGGCGGGCTGGTGAAAGCCGCCCAGGGTGTTGATGAAGGCGGAAAGCTCCTGCTGACCGGCCTGCCGTTCCCGGGCGACATTCACCGCCCAGTCGCCGACCGATTCGGCGGTCAAGCCCAGATATACCACCGGCACTCGCGCCTCCACGGTCCACGACGCCTCCTGCTTGGTCACCGCCGCCTCCCACGGGCAATCCCACTCCTTGGTCATAACCTGCCCGCCTTGCCGCACTTCCGAATCATACAGGGTCCCCAACGCATTGAGGGTGAAGTGGAAGTACTCGGTGCGGTCGCCTTGTGGGTCAATCATGAACTCCAGGCAGTCATCGCGGTGCACCTTGCCATCCCGTTCGGTGGCCGTGACCTTGAGCTGGTCCATGTTCGGCTCGGCGAGCACCGCGCCGAGGTAGAGGTTCTCGGCATCGAAGGCGAGCTTGAAGCGCGTCTGGGCCTCGGCCTGCAACTCCGGCTTGCCCAGCAGGCGGAACTGGCCATACCATTCGCCTTGCTGCCAGACCTGCTCATCGAGGCTACCGTCAAGGCTAAGCGGCTGTTGCGCCTTCAGGGCCGTCACCACCGGCAACTCCTGCGCCGCAGCAATTGCGGTCATAGTCAGAAACAAGACTGGAATGAGGGTGTTACGCAGAGTACGCATCTAGAGGGCTCCTTTGCGGTTGATGATCCATCGCATATTATGACATCGCTCAACTTAATGTTTCACCCTACCGCACCCAATAACCTGCCGGGGTGGAATAGCGGTGGGCCGATGGGCTATAATTCGCTATTGCTCGTCACGCGGGATTAGGACAGGTGCTCAAAGATGGCCTCTCGAATTGTCAAGATACTCGCACTGCTAGTGCTACTGGCGGTGATTGCTGTTATCGTGAAGCTCTACTTCTTCCGGGCTCCGCTGTCGCCGCAGCAGCAGATCACTATGGCGATTGTGCGGGCCGAGGAAGCGGCGGAGCTGGGCAGTGTCGCCGGTGTGATGGAGGTAGTCTCCAACGATTACCTCGACATGGCGGGCAACAACCGGCGCGATTTGTCGCGGTTGGCGGTGCACGCCTTGCGCGGCCGGCA
This sequence comes from uncultured Armatimonadia bacterium, assembly GCA_964390495.1. Taxonomy (GTDB): domain Bacteria; phylum Armatimonadota; class Zipacnadia; order Zipacnadales; family UBA11051; genus UBA11051. Next base: position 122,492 of record CAYMIN010000004.1, on the reverse strand, counting down.
GTGGCAACTCAGCACCGAGCTCAAGTCCATTGCCGTGCGGGAGGACACCGCAGAGGTGGCCCTGGAGGTCGGAATATGGGAAGAGGCCAGCGCCGCCCATCAACTGGACTATGAATTGACGCTGATCTGGCGTCGTGAGGGCAGGACCTGGCGGGTGGTAAGCTCCTCGGGCTGGCACGACTACCCCGATGACGAAGCCGACGGCATCGGCCCGGGCACCCCGTATTGATAATCCCCCCGGCTTCCACTATAATGCTCAACAGTACCCCGGTTTACCGCTAGAGCTGGCGCATTAGTCTTGGGAGAAGTCATTGAGACTGCACATTCCGAGAGAGCTGCGCGGGGGCGCTGTAATTGCCCTGGTACTGCTCCTGGCCCTGTTGGTCATGTTGTCACTGGGGCTGCTACAGGGCATTGACAACTGGTTCTACAGCCTCTGCTTCAGGATGCGTGGCCAGCGCCCTGTCCCCGACCAGATAGTCGTCATCGGCATTGACAACGACAGCGTTGACGAGCTGGGCCCATGGCCGTGGCCGCTGGAGGTGTACGCGCGGCTGCTGACAAAACTGGATGCGGCGGAGGCGGATGTTGTCGTCTTCGACATCAGCGACCTGGCCCAGTTCTCGGAAGCGCAGACCCCAACGGCGGGCGCTGAGGAGTTCGCCACCGCTCTGGCGCAGGCCCGCTGCACGACCGTGCTGCCGGCGGTTATCGGCCGCGGCACCGATGCCCAGGCGGCGGCCAAGGCCCGGCGATTGCAGAAACATGCTCTAGGCGCCGGTCAAGTCCCGCGTCCCATCGGCCTGATACCCGGCCGCCTGGCTCTGCCCCCTCGCGCCCTCCACGATAACTGCGACGGAATCGGCGGCCTCAACGTCTATCTCGACCGCGACGGCGTCTTGCGCTCGGTGCCTCTGCTGCTATCGTATCAGCGCACGATGTTCCCGTCCTTATCCCTGGAAAGCTACCGGCAGTACAGCCATGCCGCGCGCAACTCAGTGGTTCGCAGGCCTCAGATCATAACCGTCGGCACCAGCACCTTCCCGGCGTTGTCTTCAGGCGAGGTCCTGATCAACTTCTTCGGCGGCTACGAGCAGTTTGAGCCGGTGCCTTACCGTGAAGTCCTGGCGGCCGAGCCGGCCAAACTCAAAGAACTGGTTGCCAGCAAGCTGGTATTGGTGGGACCTGTAACCGGCGCCATCGCCCAGCTTTTCTACACGCCGGTTGATGCCCTGATGCCCGGGGTGGAGATCAACGCCAACGCCATCGCCAGCCTCCTGCAGGGCCGTGTGATAAGGCGGGTGCCCAGATGGGCCGTCATCGTGCTGATGATGGCCCTCGCCCTGCTGCTGGGCCTGACGGTCCCGCGGGCCAGCGGCCTATTCCGAGGCACATCCGTTACCGTATTTGTCTTCATCACCTGCTTCTGGCTGATGTTCTGGCGTTTTACGCATGATGTCTGGATCCCCATGGGTGGGCCGCTGTTGTCTATCGGGCTGATCGGTATGGCGCTGGTCACCAGGTCAGTGGCCCTCGCCGACCGCCTGCGTGCCGAAGCCAATATCCGCCTCCAATCCCGGTTGCAGGCCATCACCGGTGTCGGTCGCTTGATCGATTCCAGCCTCGAGCGCGACGAGCTGCTCAACGAGATTATGCACTGGGTCGAGGCCGAACTGGAAGTGAAGGCGGCCTCGCTCTTGCTGCTGGACGAGCAGACCAACCGCTTGAGCTTCGTAGTAGCCCTGGGTGAAAAGGGGGATGCGGTCAAGGACTTCACTCTGGCCCTGGGTGAGGGCATCGCAGGCACGGTAGCCCAGACCGGCGAGCCGATGGTCGTCAACGAGGCCGCCGAGGACCCGCGCCGCCATCCCGACATCCCTAAGGCGATTGACTATCCCCTCCACAACGTCCTGTGCGTCCCGATGCAGTTGCACGGCGAGGTCATCGGCGTGATCGAGGCAATGAACAAAGCCAACAACATGCCCTTCACCGGATACGACATCGCCCTGTTGACCGTGATCGCGCAACAGGCCGCTCTATTCCTCGAAAGCGCGCGCCTCTATTCCATCCTTCAGCACCGCATTGATTACGCCGACGCCGAGTTGCGCGAGGCCAATCTGCGCCTCGCCTCGGAGAAGGCCAAACTAGACACCATGCTCCACGAGATGGTTGACGGGGTCATCGCCACCGATGAAGCCGACCGCGTCGTGCTGATCAACGAGGCGGCTGAGCGGATGCTGGGCTTGTCGGCCAAGACCGTAATCGGCCAGCCGGTCCTGGCTGCCATCCGCCAGCCCGATATGGTGCGGCTGTGGGCGATGCCGCTCTCACCCCAGGGCGGTATCCACACCGAGGAAGTCGAGATGCCCGGCCCACGACCTACCACCCTCCAGGTCACTGTCGCCCTCGTCGGCACCGCTGACGAGATCGCCGGCAAGTGCATGATCCTCACCGATATCACCGAGTTCAAGCAGATTGACCAGCTCAAGACCGACCTGATCGCCTTCATCTCTCACGAGCTCAAGACCCCCCTCACCAACATCGGCCTCTACACCGAACTGCTGATGGAGCAGTTTGCTGCCGACGATCAGCGGGTGGCAGACCTGGTGCAAGTCGTTGGCCGCCAGACCACTCGCATGCAGCACATGGTCGAGGACTTCCTCAATGTCTCCCGCATCGAGGCCGACCGCGCCCTGCCGATGAATCTGCAGCGGCTTGACGACCTCCAAAAGCTCGTTGACGAGATCGTGGCTGTTGAGGGCCACGGCCGCAGCAACCACATCTTTGAGGTAAACCTGCCGGACCCGACGCCGCTGCTGTGGGCCGACCGCACCAAGGTTGAGGAGATCTTCGCCAATCTCATCGGTAATGCCATCAAGTTCTCGCCCAGCGGCGGCCGCGTAACCGTCAGCGGTCAGGTCCAGGGCGACATGGTGCGCTTCTCCGTCAGCGACGACGGCGTCGGCATCTCCGAGGACGACCGCCAGCACCTCTTCCAGCGCTTCCAGCGTGTCGGCAGTAGCGTCAAGCGCATTCCCGGCACCGGCCTGGGGCTGTTTGTCTGCAAGCATCTCATCGAGGCCCACGGCGGCGAAATCTCCGTCGAAAGCATCGAGGGCGAAGGCAGCACCTTCCATTTCACTCTGCCCTTATATACCGATCAGGACCGGGATGGCCCCCGTGACCAAGATACTCAAGATTGAACCCGGCATGACCGTCAGGCTCAAAAAGCCACACCCCTGCGGCGGCAATGAGTGGGAGATACTGCGCGGCGGCGTTGAGATTAGGGCCCGCTGCCTCACCTGTGGCCGCATAGTCAACGTACCCAGGCAGCAGTTCCAGCGCCGCATCAAAGAACTGCTGCCCGCGACACCAGATTCATCTTGAAAGGACCGCCGCAATGCCCACAGTACAAAGCCAAGTCCTGGTCGCAGCTCCCCTCGACCAAGTATATGCCCTGGCTCGTGACATCGAGCGCTTCCCGGAGTTCATGGCCGATGTGCAAGCGGTGGAGATCCTGGAGCAGACCCCTGAACGCCAGATCAGCCGCTGGGTCGGAGTGGTCAAGGAGTTCAAGCGCACTATCGAGTGGACCGAGGAGGACTTCTGGGACGACGAAAACCGCACCTGCCGCTTCCAGCAAACCGAGGGGGACTTCTCCGAGTACTCCGGCACCTGGGACTTCAACCAGGCGGAGGCCGGTACTGAAGTCATGCTGGTAGTCAGCTACGAATACGACATCCCGCTGATTGGCAGCCTCATCAAGGGCCTGCTGCTAAAGAAGATGCAGCAGAACTGCGACAGTATGCTCGCCGCCATCAAGGCCAAGGCCGAGCAGTAGCTGTTCGGCCAACCGCACATCAAACTTGCCGTATCAATCAATTGCGCACCCGTCCGGCCTTAACTCCCCGGCTTCCAGTCGCCCGTGTCCGCCAGGGCCGCCCTTGCCACCCGCATGACATTGCCGCCTATGATCTTCTGGATGTCTTCATCACAATAGCCGCGCTGCACCAACCCGATTGTAAAGGCCGGCCAGTTCGTCCACGCCAGACTCAGCTTCTTGCTTTCCTCTTTCCACTTAGGGTCAAACATCGGGTCATCAGCAGGCCAGAAATAGCGCCACGCTGTCCGTTTGGCGCCCTGGCGGGGTATTTTCTCTGCTTCCTGGTCATACGCCGAGGAGCGATGCGCCGTATCGGTGCCTATGGCCACGTGCTCAACCCCGAACTTCTTCGCCGCGTAATCAATGTGGTCCAAGACCGCATTGATATCGCCACTGCCGCCCAGAAACCCCGGTATCGCACAGATACCTATGTACCCACCGGTGTCGCAAATGGCCCCAATCACCTTATCCGGCTTACCCCTGATATGTTCATTTAGCCCGCAACAGACCGAATGGCTTGCCACCATGGGCTTCTCAGAAACTCTCGCTGCCTCCAGACTGGTCTGCCAGCCGGAGTGAGCACAATCCACGATAACGCCCACCCGGTTCATCTCTGCTATGACTGACCTGCCGAAGTCACTCAGACCCGCATTGGCCGGCTCCGCGCAGCCATCCCCAATCATGTTCCGCCGGTTGTAAGTCAAGTGCATCATCCGGGTCCCCAGTTGGAACATAATCTGAATATAGCGCAGCTCTTCTTCCACCGAAATCCATTGCTCATCCAGGGGCACACCATTGGCGCTGAAGTACAACGCCCGCGTCCCCTCCTGCTTCGCGTTGACTATGTCATCGGGCCGAGCGGCCTTGCACCAGAACTCCGGCATCATGTCGGTGGCGTAGGTGAACCGCGCCAGTCGCTTGATCATACGCTTCAGAGACTGGCCCTCCTCGCCGGCATTCTGGAAGATGCAGGTCACTCCGGCCGCTGACCACGCGGCCTCAAATTCCTCTCGCTCTGGACGATCGGTGACATAGCGCGTCATGCCCATATCTTCCTGCATATCCTGTAGCTCCGAATCAGAGGCTCCCGCCTCAATCGCCGCTCGTATTGCGTCTCCATCCGGGGCCGCACGTGGTGCAAATCCGTAGGAGTCAAATACCAGGGAATTGGCATGAAGCTCCATACCATGCTCAACCTCGGACGGGGTCGGGTCCAACAGATCCAGGGCAACTCTTCTGGCCTGCTCAATTGCCTCGTACATGCCGAATCATCTCGCTTTTGATGAAGCAAACCGCAAAATCAATCCAACAGCTCCGCCACGGTTACCTCGATCACCTGCTCATTCAGCGCCTGCTCTAGCTGGAACGGGCAGAGCAGCGAATTATTGCGGATCTCGGAGGTGAGGATGGCGCTGTCTTGGTACATATCCCCCCAGAGATCAACGAAGTACTGCCGCTGCTGGCCGGTGTAGCCCAGCGGCGCGATTTCCTGCTTGGGTCGGCCGCCGGGGACCGTAGCCCAGGCCTCCACAATCCGCCGCGCCCAGGCCGCCTCGATCTCCTGCAGCTCCGCCGGCTGCTTATCGTACAGGCACGGCAGGATGGCCATGGCATTGTCCATCTGGCCCTGGAACTCGGTCTGATGCAAGGCCAGCATCCGCTGCCACTGGCGGCGCGTGCGCAGCTCGAAGACCCACTGCATCAGGGTCGAGCGGCGATGGCGGTTCGGCTCGACGTACTCGTGCTCGGAGACCTGCTCATAGACGATCCCGTAGCGCAGTGGCAGCGGGTCCTCGACGGTGTCATCCCACACGTCCACGCGCTTCCACATCTTGCCGGTTTCAGGGTCAATGCCGCGCATCCAGGCCCAGAACTCCTCGTTGGTGTACTGAGTGCCGTCCCAGACCTCCACCGGTGCCGCCGCCGTACCGGCCGGATTGGCGTCAGGCATGAAGCATAGCACGGTGTTGGCGAGGATCTCCTCGCGCGGCAGAGCTGTCGCCGTACCATCCAACTCCTGGCCGGTGAGAAGCTGGCTGATGACGTTCATCTGTGCGGCTATTGGTGCCGGCTCATGGGCATGCGGCTTGTAGAACATCGCCGCGGGCTTGTCATCGTTATCTCGTTCGTGGTCCGTCACCGTCAGCGCCCACACCGGTCGCCCGCTGTATTGGGTCTTGGCTTCGGCCCTCAGGTACTGCGGAAAGGCGTCGGCCCATTGCTCAACCAGCGCATCAACTTCATCCGGACGCGAAATCCATTTGTTCATAGCCTTCACTACCTCCAGGCACCGTGGCATCCTGCCTTCAAGTTACTGTCGTACCCTTCTCTGCGTCCCGTAATCTACCTGCGTCAAATGTCCTCCCAACACCGTGACGGCGCCCCAGAGAATAAGGGCCTCCTTCCCAAAACCTCCCGGCAGGTCAAAGCGCCACCACTGCGGAATATCGCCCTACCGGCAACTCCGGGAGGTGCTCCATGTACGATCCCACGGGCAAGACCGTGGTCACCCAAGGCGACATCGTGGCCGGTCTGCAGCAGATCGGCCTGCAGCCAGGCGACCTGGTACAGGTGCATAGCTCGCTGTCAGCCTTCGGATATGTCGAGGGCGGGGCCGATACCGTAGTTGATGCCCTGCTGGAGGTGGTGGGACCCGAGGGTACTGTGATGGCGCCGACTTTCAACCACGGGCACGCTGACGTATTCGACATCAAGACCACCGCCTCAACAGACGGCGCTGTTACCGAGGCCTTGCGCAAGCGCCCCGAGGCGCGCCGCAGCATGCATCCGACCCACCCTTATGCCGCTATCGGCCCTGTGGCCGACTACCTCGTCGAGGGCCATCTCGAGGCCGGCACTTTCAGCTATCAGTGTCCCCTCGGCAAGCTGGCGATCTGGGGCGGACATGTGCTGCTGCTGGGGGTGGGGATGAATACCAACACGGCATTTCACATGGGCGAAACCATGGCCCACTGCCCCTGCATCGGCCCCAAGTTGCAGCCGCGCAAGCTCCTTGACGGCTTCGGCAACGTGGTCCCGGTCTGGGCCGATACCTTCCGCCGCCACAGCCCCTGCCTGGTCGAACAGGCCATTGAGGAGCATATGCGCAAGCGCAACTTGATTACCGACAGCCAAATCGGGGAGGCCGAGGTCCATCTAATGCGGGCCGCCGATGTTATCGGTGCAGCTTTTGTCCTGGCCCTGAAGCTCTGCCCCAAGTGCCCCAATGGCTTCAATCAACCCAAACCGGAGGATGAGTGATGACCAAGGACGCGGCCCGCGAGGCCTATCAACGCGGCATGGATCAGATGGGCATGAACCAGTTCGACCCGGCCATCGCCAGCTTCGGCCTGGCGATTGGCCGCGACCCCGAATATGCCGAGGCCTACCTGGCTCGCGGCCTGGCTTTCACCAAGAAGCATTCTTACGGCCAGGCCCTCGCTGACTTCGACATGGCCGTCGAGTTGCAGCCCGACCTGCCGGGCCTGTATGCCTATCGCGGCAACGCCTACCGGGCTCTGGGGCAACTCGCCGAGGCCGCCGCCGACTACACCCGCGCGCTGGAGCAATTTCCCAAGAGCCAGCTCTATCGCCAGACCCGGGAGGAGATCTATCGGGAGATGGAATCCCACTGATTCGTCCCCCCTGCGATACTGGCAATATGGAGCCGACAGGCTTGAGCAAATGCCAGCCTGGCGTCGCACTGCCACCTTCTTGCCTCAGATAGACAGCCCCCCAAAAGCGTGCTATACTGCCTCGGGACGGAACATTCCGTGGCGGCCTAGTCGGACCGGTTGCATCATACCCATCTAGGCATACCTTCGCCGGCAACAGCATCAAGACAATCATCGCCATGCGGAGAGTCTGAACTCTACTAGACCACACCGGCTGGCGACCGCGGGAATTGATCTGAGACTATTGCCAGGAGACCCGATCGGGGAGTTTGTGAGTAGCAGGTGCCCCGGAGGTTGAGGCGATGAGCAAGCGGGAATTGACCTATACCATGGTACTTACACGCGAGCAGGACGGGGGCTACTCAGTCTCTGTGCCCGCCCTCGAGGGCTGCCATACCCAGGGGGATGACCTGCCGGAGGCCCTATGGATGGCCCAAGACGCGATTCCGGGCTACCTATCGGTGCTAGTGGAAGACGGCGACCCAATCCCGCCCGACGCCGACACGGTCGCCCTCGACTTGGGCGAGGCGAAAGAGGCGCTAGTCTACAAGCTGACAGTGCAGGAGGCCGTCCCCGTTCCCTAAGCTGCCCGTAGTGTCGGGTAAGGAGACGGTCCGGGCGCTGGAACGTGCCGGGTTCGTCCTGAGGCGACAGACCGGTGCTCATGCGGTACTTCGCCACCCGAAAACGAAAGTAACTGTGCCGGTGCCGATACATGCGAGCAGGGACCTGAAGCCCGGAACGCTGAAGAGGTATTCTCCGCGGCAGACCTGAGTATCGAAGAGTTTCGGCGGCTGCGAGTAACCGGCGATCGAGAGGCTGAAGAGATGAAAGAGGGAAAGCTGACCTATACCGTGGTACTTACGCGCGAGCAGGACGGACGGTATTCCGTTTTCGTTCCCGCTCTCGACGGGTGCTTTACCTGGGGTAAGACCGTACCTCACGCCCTGCAAATGGCTGAGGAAGCGATTCAGCTATACCTCGAGGTTCTACAGGAGGACGGCGAGCCCATTCCACGAGATACCCGACGGGTATCGTTCGACATGGCGACTGCAACCGAAGCCCTCGTCTATAAGCTGACTGTGAGGGAGGCGGCGACTGTTGCCTAAGCTACCCGTGGTCACGGGCGCAGAGGTCATCAAGGCGTTAAAGCGAGCCGGTCTCACCGTTAGACGCCAACGGGGTAGCCACGTTATTATGCAAGACCGTCAGAGCCACGTGAGCGTCTCTGTGCCAGTCCACGGAGGAGAGGACATGCCTTCCGGGACCCTCAGAGGCATACTGCACAAGCTGGACTTGAGTATCGAGGAGTTCCGCCGACTGCTGAAGTAGCCTCGGCGTCACTGAGCGCATTGCCCCCCCCGAGTTCGTCGCATTGCCTCTTAGCGCAGCCTGCATACTCCTTGCGCAAGCTCACAGCAGGGCTAATCAGGCATTGCACCTTCGCTCCTTCCATGGTTGACAGACCCATTGCATTGCGTACTGGAAGTATCCGTTGCATCCGCTCGAGCTAGGTCGCTAGCTGCCTACACTACTGCTGCCGAGCGCCTACTCGATGCGGAAGTCCACCACTCGCGGCGGCGGAGGGCGACGGTGCCGTACCAGCGGCCGCGCCAGCACGTAACCGGCCACAAAGCCCCCGACGTGCGCCATGAAGGCAATCCCCGTCGCGCCGCCGAGGGTGCCGATAGCTGACAGCAGTTGGAACACGAACCAGATGCCGATGAAGAGAACCGCCGGCAGGTCCACGACCGTGAAGATGATGAAGATCGGCACCAGAGCGCGGACCGTGGCGTGTTTGAACATCACGAAATACGCGCCCATCACCCCGGCGATAGCGCCGCTGGCACCCACCATCGGCACCTCGGCGAAAAGCGTCACCAGACTGTGCGCCAGCGTCGCGACTACCCCGCAGACCAGGTAGAACAGCAGATAGCGGCCATGCCCCAGACGGTCCTCCACATTGTCGCCAAAGACCCACAGAAACAGCATATTGAAGCCCAGGTGCAGCAGGCTGCCGTGCATGAACATGGCGGTGAGGCCGGAGAGCAGTACCGGTCCCACTCCGTATTCGGCCCACGCCGCCGGGCTGACCAGGTGCCGAGGCACAAACGCCCAGCTCATCAGGCTATCGCGAGCAGCGAACTGGGCCGCGTACACCATCGCGCAGATACTGATGATGCCGATATTGACATACGGCGTGGATCGGGACCTCAGGCTATCGCGAAGTGGTATCATGGTCTGAGTTCATGGGGCCTTCATGCATTTCAAGCATTCACCCTTGAGTAATCTACACGCCTGCCTATCCGCCTAGGTTCCTTCGCCATAGGGAAGGGCGTATCCGGAAGTGAGGCCTGTACCCGCCTGCTAACCCACTTGCCGGCAATTCACGCACGCACCTTCGGCTTGCCGGCTCGTTGACTCCCTCGGAATTGCTGTGCTATAGTGAGCCTACGGCATTGCAGAGACCGTAAAGCAGGCGGATAGGTCAGGAAGAGGTGCTTCGGCCAATGCAACGACTAATGTTAGGCACAGCCATTATAGCACTAATCGCCATTGCTGTGGCCGCCGTGGCCAATACGACCACGATTTCAGCCGGCAGCCAGCTTGGCATTACCATCAACGCCGCCGCACCGGTGGTACCGTTGGGCGCTTCGGCGGCCGTGCGCGGGCCGATTACGCTGCAGCCGTCCGACCCCATGCCCCAGGGCATCAAGAGCTTTGTGGTGGACGGCGCGATTAAGCTGATGACCGACCTCCCCATGCCCGAATACGCCCTCGACACCGGCGAGTTGGAGGACGGCGTGCACGAGCTGCGGATTGACTGCAGCGAGGGCCAGGTGCTTCTGGCCTCAACCGGCGCGGTGCCGCTGCATATCTACAACAGCTCCCACCAGGCCCTGTTCCAGCAGACCTCCCGGCCCGACCCCAACTTCTTCAAGCTTCAACGCAAGATCATCCTGCGCGAGATCGTCTGGTTCAATGGCCGCGAAGCCGATTTAGAGAAGCATGGATTTGTCCGTAGTGGGCGCGTCTATATTACCCTCACCGACCTGATGCGTCACATCGGCGGCGGTATCATCTGGGGCCCCAGCCGCAACTACATCGAGGTGCACCGCAACAACATGGTCGTGCGGGTGATTCCGGGAAGCGCCAGGATTTACGTTGACGGCAACAAGCAGAGCCTGGGCCGCCGGGCCATCCGCATGCAGAACCGCACTTACGTGCCGCTGCGACCGGTGTGCGAGCTATTCGGTATCGGTGTTGACTGGAACCGGATTGACAAGCAGGCGCTGGTCAATTTTGCCGGCTAGCCCGCCAATTCAGGAGCCCACGTGAGCAAGCCTACGCCGCCGCAAGTGGTCTCAAGGCTTTGAGCAAATGCCCCTGGCCGGAGCGGCCAGGGGTTCTTTGTCACCCGAGATGAAATGGCCGAAAGCCGCGCAGATACAGTGAAAACCACAGACGCCGGCCTGCCCGAGCATACCAGCGCCGACTCCCGAAGCCTCGACCCCATGCGCAGGACCGTAGCATGGGGCCTGTGCGCGGTCGGTGCGGCGATGTTGCTGCTGATCGCGGTCGGCTACTGCCGGCGCGCCACGGTCAATGGCCGCGCCCTGCCGATGCTCCAGGCGCTTACCGTGACCGACTGCGCCAGGCGGCTCAGTATTCCCCTGCAGCCCGGCGACCTCGTGGATGTCTCAGGCGCACGCCTCCACAGCGGCCACGGTACCGCCCCCACCTTCCGAGTGAATAACGCCCTGGTGAGGCCGGAGGCAGCGGTGCGGCCGGGTGATGTCGTCGAGATCAGCCCGGCCGGGGACCGGGTGGAGCCGGTCGCGCAGACCGCTAAGTTCATCACGCCGGTGGTCATGACCGCTAAGGGGCCCAAGCCACTGCCTTGGCTGACAGAAAGCGGCGTCGGCGGCATCAAGTACGTCTATCGCGGCCAGATCAGCGGCAAACTCCAGGGAGTCGTGCTGGCCGCGGTCACCACCACTCACGGCGGTGCTCCGGGTAAGCCCCCCCAGCTCGCCCTGACCTTCGACGATGGCCCGCACCCGACCTATACGCCGCAGATACTGAAGATCCTGGCCGATCACAAGGCCCGGGCGACCTTCTTCACACTCGGCTGCTGGGTGGCGAAATACCCAGATCTGGTCAAGCAGGCCGCGGCTAATGGCAATGAGATCGGCTGCCATACCTGGTCGCATCCCGACTGCACCAAGCTATCGAGTGCCGCCATCCGCCGGCAGGTACAGCGCTGGGAGGCGGTGGCGGAACCACTAATAGGGGGCCGGGTGCGGCACTTTCGGCCGCCCTATGGGGCGGTCAATGCGCGCGTGCGGGGAGTAGTCAACAGTATGGGCTATACGGTAGTGATGTGGAGTGGCGAGACCCATGACTGGCGCCGCCCCGGCGCGGAGGCCATATATGACCGGGTAATGGCGGCGGCCCGCGAGGGTGCGGTTATCCTGATGCACGACGGGGGTGGCCCGCGTAACCAAACCGTCGCAGCCGTCAGACGCCTGGTCCCCGCGCTGCAGGCCAAAGACTACCGGCTGGTGACTCTCTCGGAGCTTTACAGCAAGGGCGATGTCTGGGACGATGAATTGATCATCCATACCGAAGCCGGCGATCTGAAGCTGACGCCCGGCGACAAGCAGCTAAAGGTGATCATCAACGGGCAGGAGGTCAAGCTGCCGGTGCCACCGGTGGAGATCGAGGGGCAACTGCTACTGCCGGCGCGGCCGACACTGGAGATGCTGGGCTGCTCGGTCTATTACGACAAGCCTGCCCAGCGCCTGCGGGTTGACGCCCCCGTGTTCAAGCTGCAAATGGACCTCAACCGCCGCACGCTGCAGCTCGGCTCCGAGCAGGTCTGGATGCTGGTGCCGCCGGTGTTCTATAAGGGCACCAGTATGGTGCCGCTCTGGATCCTGATGGACTACTGCGGCGCAGATGCCAGCTACGACCCCACCACCAAGACACTTCATCTGCGCGGCAAGTACGCTAGCTGGCGGCAGCCGGCGCCGGCAGCAAGCTCGTATCACAGCGGCCTCGAGCGCCAGCTTCAGCCCGCCCTGAGCGATACGTCCCCCTGGCAAGAGCAGTTGGCCGTCGCCTCTTGACCCTCGCAGCATCTACACCCCGAGTTGGCTCAGGTAGCTCTAGTCGCCGGCACGAACCCACTTGCCTACCTTAAGCGACAGGCCGGAATAGAGACCAAGTTTCCTCCATTGGCCCACAATTAAGCCGGTATCTGAGCGGAGCATTCTACAAGGTAGCCTGAAGAAACTTCCGGAGAATTCCTGGGAAATCTCTGTGACGGGGGCCTGCCTGCGGGAATCGCTCAGAAATCTGCAGTAGCAGCGGACAGATGGCGGACGTGAGAAGTGTCGTTGAGACACTCCACTACCCAGCCGCTTTCGCCAAAACTGAGACGATTGAGACAAGCCGTATCCTGCTTAATCTGCCAGAAATGGGCATCGCCTAAACCCAGCACGCGGCAGATGATTACCTTGTTGACCACGCGGTGAGTAACCAGCGCGAGCGTCTGGCCCGGATTGCGCTCAACCAGGTCCTGAAGGGCGGCAAAGGCGCGATCCCCGACAGCGCCCAGGTCCTCGCCACCGGGGAAATGAACGCGCTCCGGGTGGGTCAGCCATGCGGCGTAAAGGTCGGGGTACTGCCGCTCGACCTGGTCTGCCGTCATCCCCTCCCAGGAGCCGAAATCCACGTCAGTGAAGGCCTCGCTCCATATCACCGCCAGACCGTGAGCCCGCGCCAGTGGCTGGGCGGTTTGCACCGCCCGGGAAATCGGACTCGCCACCACCAGCGCGATGGGCTCGTCCTCCAGAGCAGTGGCCAGTGCCTCGGCCTGCTGCAAGCCGATGTCATCAAGCGGGATATCGGCCCGACCACGGAAAACCTGCTGCTGATTCCACGGCGTCTGGCCGTGGCGGATCAGGATGATGCGGGTTGGCGCGGCATTATCATTCATCATCGGCCTATGTCCGTGGGACGGAAAGATTAGGTGAAAGCTACCCGTTGCGGCGTACAGCCATGAGGCTGGTCACTGCAAGGACTACTCGGCCTCGCGATAGCCCAGCAGGCGGCAACAGATGTCGTTGCTGAGCTCGCGTAACTGCCCCGTATCCGCCATGGCGCCAGCCTCAATCTGGGCCCTGAGCAAGATGAGTTGAGCCACCTGCCCAGCCGGTTCGCGCCGGTCGGCCAGCAGCGCCTGCAGCATGGCCTTGATGACCGGCGAATCGACATTGACATACAGGATTTTGGAGCTGGTAGCTGGGGGCCGAGCCGACAGCGCCCGCTGCATCGCCGCGCGCGCCTGTGCCGGCATCACGCCGGTAACCTGGCTGAGCAAGAATAGCTGCTCCAACTGCGGCCGCATCGGGTTGTCGCGGCTGGGCGAAATCACGGCCGGGATCGAGAGCGGCTGGAAGCGCGCCAGATGAGCGGTGACCGGCGGCTCCAACTCGCCGAAAAGCTCCAGTAGCGGCTGGTAGTTGGAATTGCTTACCTCTTCGAACAGGCGCGTCTCGGTTGCCTCGATGTCCTCAAGCGTCACCGAGGGGTTGTTGTGGTCATACTTCTGGAGAATAGCCTCGTCAAGTCCGGCGCTGGCGTCAATCACCGGTAAGCGACGCTGGCGGAATATCGCCGAGACCGGCCCCAGAGGCGCAGACTGATACCGGATTGTGGGCTTGCCGGTGGTCTGCAGCACTTCCGAGATGCATTCGGCCAGCGACTTGCGGCCGGAAGCGGTGGAGAACAGCAAATGGTCCGCGACCAGCTCAAACAGCTCCTCATTCTCTAGCGCCGCCAGCTTCAGCATCTGGTCATGGCGCTGGGCCACAGGCGCAAAGCTGTCAGGGGCCTCGATGAGTACCTGCCGGAAGGCGTCGAGAAGCACCTCCTCAAGGACGCTGGGGAGATGGAAGCCGCCACGGCCGGCAGCACCAGCATCGCACAACTGCTGGGGCGGTAGATTGGAATCCACAATGCCGGTGATGAACCTGGCCCAGAGAGGCAGCATGCCGGGTTGGTCGCGGAGTGCTAACATCCGCCGCCAGCAGATGTCCAAGCGCCCCAACTGCTGGTCGAGAACCGATAGGGGCTGGCCGGGGACCCACAAAACGCCGCGCAACTCGATGGGACCGTGCTGTAAGGCCAGGGGGATCACCAGCAGCGGCGCGGGAAGCTGGGGATGGCGGGCGCGCAGGAATGCGGCATAGTCAGCCACAGTGGCCTCGGCTTGATACCACGGCGGTGACATCGTGTTGATCTGACGGTCTTCCCAAAAGATAGGAAAGGGGAGATAATCGCCATAGCGTTGCAGCAGCTCGGCGACGGTTGCGGGGTCGCACAGGTGAGCGTACTGGGCCTTCAATGAGACCGTCACGGACGTGCCGACGGGCTGAGGTTGGCCGCGCTGCAACTGGAACTGCTCGCCACCCCAGTAGCGCAGGCGGCAGGGAGTGCTGCCGGGCCTGTGCGAGAGCGTGGCGATGGTTAGCTCGTCGGCGAAGGCGACCATTTGCAGGGGTAAGACGGCAAAGGCCCGGTGGTAGTCATCTTCGCTGCTGGGCTCGGACTGCTCCAGCGGTCGGGGCGTCTGACGGGTGACGATCTGGGCGATGTCGCCGAGGTGGCGGCGTAACTGCTCCTCGGTCATGCCGATGCCGTTGTCACTGACAGTCAGGGTTCGCTGCTGCGGCTCGGCAGTCACGCGGATGCCGAGGGCAAGCTCGGAGGGGCTGAGCCCCTGGCGCGCTGCCAGCTTGGCGCGTAGAGCATTGGCATCAGAGGCGCACCGCAAGAGGGCGCGGAAAGGCGCGCTCTCATCAGTGTCGCGGGTCGTGCCGAGGAGCTCGATGACGCCCTGGAGGCGACAGGCGATTGGATAGAGTTGCTCTTCAGACATGTTGATTCTCCGGTGGCAAGGCGCCGATCCACCATTCCCAGAGTCGCTGGAGTAGGAGCTGACGGTACTCGGTGAGCGCCTCGGGGAGCCGATCCCACACCCAGGAGGCGGTGGTCGGCGGGGCAACAAGTCGCGACGGCTGCCACAGAGTCACCCGGTCAACGGGCCACCAATCAACGTATATGGCACTGGGAGGGTCGCCCGCCTGGGCGGCGACATTGTAGAAGTCCTCCACCACACGCCACTGCTCGTCCGGCGCGATGTCGGCATCGGGTTGCGTGCGCGCGATGAGCAGGGTGGTGGGGCCGTCATCGTTCTCCTGGAGCAGATAGACCCACGCAGGCCAGATGACATCATTGTGGGTGGCGGGGACGAAATCATGAAGCTTGAGGCCCAAGCTGCGTAATGCTCCTCGCACAAGCATGGTCGGGCGCAGTCCCGGGGGCAAGCTCGAAGCCGGCGGCTGATTCAGCACTTCGCGGAAATGGTACTTGAGCAGGTTGCGCACGGTTAAGGCTGCAGAGGCTACGAAATCGCGCTCGAGTTGGGCAAGATAGGCTTCGTCCTCGTCGCTGCTGCAGCGCAGTATCCGCAGCGGAGTGGGCCACTGGGTCATATCCAGCACAGCGGTTGAGCCCTCGCGGTCGGCGTCGTTCACCTCCTTGGTGGGACCGGGCAAAGCGATCTGGACAGGTGGGGAGGGGCGGTGGCGCTCGATGGTCATCCATAGCGCTGGTGGCGAGGCCTGGTAGAGCTTGCTGGGGCCGGCGTCACGTGAGAATGTGACGTTAGCGAGGGAGCGTTGACTGCGTTGCAGAATCCAGCGCCAGTGGAGGCCGGGCGGCGCGGCCGCTGGTCTTCCGGCCTCGCCGCCGGCAGGTGCGGGAGCCATACTGAGCACTTTCTTCAACTGCTCTGCAACCGCCGCAGAGACGGTGTAGGTCGAGGGGGTTCGCCGGCCGGCGGTGCGCAGGATGCGAGATTGCTCAGTCCGGCTGCGGCGCAGGCGTTCGATCTGGTGTTGGACGATAGTGTCAAGACGGCTGTGGATCTGGGACAAAAGCAGCGGTATCTGCCCCACAAGCTGCAAGACCTCAGGGTCATCAAGGACTGCCCGGGCGCTGGCTAGAGCGTGGGCCGCGGCCAGCAGGCCCTCAAGCCCCGGATCGCCCGACTTGATCGCCGGGGCTTCGCGCTCCTCGCGCAGATAAAGGACCGGAGCAAGCACATCAGGGGTACTGCAGCGGCCACTGTCGCGGATACTCGCGCGGGCCCGGCTGACCGCCTCATCAACGGCGTAACCGGCGCCCAGGGCTGCGTAGAAGCGCTCGGTAAAGGGCAGAAGGGCGGCAGTGATGCGCGGCGCTCCCTGGTAGCAGAGCATCGCCCGCACCGGCAACAGCTTCATCAGCGCCCAGGGAAAGCCGGCATGAGCGGTTTCGGGTGCGGCACTGCTGAGCACTATCAACTGCAATTCCTGCCAGCCGCCGGCACTCAGGATCTCGGCCAACTGCAGCGGGGTGACAGCCGCATCCTGCAATGACAGGCACTGCTGCTGGCTGTGGGTGTCGGCGATCAGATGCAGAACCTGGACATGGCTCTCACCCAGGCGACCAAGCAAATCTGCCAGGCGCTGGCGGGTAACAGCATACTCGGTATCGAGAGTCTCCAAGATGGGCGAGTGCCCGCGGGCAATGGCGTCATATTCACGAGAGGGGTCGCGCTGCTGAGGTAACAAGTGGCGTGGAATCAAGGAGACTGGAGCGACCCGCCAGGAGCCGACCGGCGGCAGATAGCTGCCGACAGCGGTGGCTAGCGGATTCGCGCATTTGGCAACCTCGCGATAGACCGCCGGTGCATTGATGCCGCCTGCCAAGGCCTCCACCGGTAAATCCGGGAAGCTAATACCATTGGGCCCGCGAAGACACCAGGCGACTCGCGCGGGAAGCTCCGCAACCTGCTCCAAGGCCTCACGGTACAGCCCGGCCGCGTCAGGATTGTACGCCCACAGCCATCGCCCAAAAATCTCCTCGGCCGCCTGTGGCAACAGCAGCGGCGTCTGGTGAACTAGCGCGGCCAGTGTCATGTTCAGAGGCCGGAGACCGAGATCGGTCTCGGTCTTCCCGACCTGCATCACCAAACGGGCACTGAGCACCGCAATGTCGCTGCCATCCGCCAGCGCCGCCTCGGCATCTTCCCCGTGGCTGCGGCCGCTCTCATCTCCGACACGGATTGTGAACCGGACGGCCGGGAGCATAGGCTCTGGCCCTCACTGGATGGCCTGGTATCGGCGAGCTAGCTGGATTGCCCACTAGTTTCATCACCAAGGGCCGATTTTCCTCTTGGCAGCGCCGGGGCTATAGGAAGATTGTCCGGGAAACAGGCCCAGGTGACGGTGCCGTCATTCCCGCACCCGACCACCCCTGGCGTAACAACCTGAAAAAAAGCCTTCCGATCCCAACGACAATAGGACATTTTCACTTTGCACAAAACCGGACATTTCTGCTTTGCGTTGACAGGCGGCGGTCCGTTCTTGGCATGACCGCAGCCCCTGGGGTATAATAAACGGTCGCAATGCCTCAGAAGTCGCAAAGCAATGAGCAGTCTTAACAGTCAGGAAGGACCGCGGTCCATGAACAGACCATATTACCTAGGGATAGATGTCGCCTCGGTAAGTGTGGATGTAGCGATAATCGACGCCGAAAGCCTTGAAATCGTAGAAGCTGACTACCTGCGGCACCATGGCCGACCCATGCAAGTGGCCGCCGCCAGTATCAGCGAGCTGACCGAGAAATACGGCCCCGACAAGCTGCGGGGCATGGCCGCTACCGGCTCGGGCGGCCGGGTGGTCGCCGAGGTGCTGGGAGTAGGCTTCGTCAACGAAGTGGTCGCCCAGGCCGCAGCAACCATGCGGCTGTACCCGCAGGTCAACACTGTCATAGAGATCGGCGGCGATGATTCGAAGCTGATCTTCTTGAAGCCACCCGACGCCGAGGGCAGACGCGAGATCGGCGACTTCGCCATGAATACGCTGTGCGCGGCCGGCACCGGCAGCTTCCTGGACAAGCAGGCCTCGCGGCTGGGACTGAGTATCGAGGAGTTCGGGGAGCTGGGCGCACAGGTCGAGGACCCGCCCCGGGTGGCCGGCCGCTGCAGCGTCTTCGCCAAAAGTGACATGATCCACCTGCAGCAGAAGGGCACGCCGACCAGGGACATCGTCGCGGGCGTGTGCCATGCGCTGATCCGCAACTTCCGCAGCACGGTGGCGGCTGCCGCCGAGCTGAAGCCGCCAATCTCCTTCCAGGGCGGTGTGGCAGCCAATCCCGGCATCATCAAGGCCATGCGTAAGGTGCTGGAACTGGCAGAGGACCAGCTCGTAATACCGGAGCACTTCGGCTGCATGGGCGCAATCGGAGCGGTACTGAAGGCCGTCGAGACCGGCGATATGGCGATGCCGCAACTGGGTAAGCTCGCCGAGTTGGCGGCCTATGAGGAGATCAGCGATAGGGCGCCGCTGCCGCGCTTGGTCATCGAAAAGTCCGTCATTATGCCCTCGGAGGTCCATCGGCCCCAGGTGCCGCCAGGAGCGAGGATTCCGGCATACCTGGGCGTAGATGTCGGCTCGATATCCACCAACCTGGCGGTAGTTGATGAGCAAGGCCGGCTGCTGTCCAAGTGCTATCTGATGACAGCCGGGGAGCCGATTGATGCAGTGCGGCGGGGCCTAAAGGTAATCGGCGATGAGCTGGGAGATATCGTTGAGGTGCGCGGGGTGTGTACGACCGGCTCGGGCCGCTACCTGACCGGCGACTTCGTGGGCGCCGACGTAGTCAAAAACGAAATCACCGCGCACGCGCGCGGGGCACTGGCGATTGACCCGGAAGTTGATACCGTATTCGAGATCGGCGGGCAGGATTCAAAGTATATAAGCCTGCGCAACGGCCACGTGGTGGACTTCGCCATGAACAAGGTGTGCGCCGCCGGCACCGGCTCCTTCCTGGAGGAGCAGGCGGAGAAGCTGGGCATCAGTATCGAGGAGGAGTTTGCCGACCTGGCTCTGGCCTCGGAGAGCCCTCGCGATTTGGGCGAGCGCTGCACGGTGTTCATGGAGACGGAGATGATCAAACACCAGGCCGCCGGTGCGACGACCGGGGAGCTGGTCAGCGGGCTGGCGTACTCGATCGTTAAGAACTACCTCAACCAGGTGGTGGGCAAGAAGCGGGTCGGTGAGCGGATCTTCTTCCAGGGCGGCACCGCCTTCAACGACGCCGTCGTCGCCGCTTTTGAGAAGACGACCGGCAAGCCGATTACCGTGCCGCCGCACAAGGAAGTGCTGGGGGCCATCGGCTGCGCGATTATCGCGCTGGAAAACGATACGGGCCAGGGCAGCAAGTTCGGCGGCTTCGACCTCTCGAATCGCAGCTATGAGGTCGAGACCTTCACCTGCAAGGATTGCCCGAATCACTGCGAGATCAACAAAGTGATGATCGAGGGCCGCGAGCCGCTATTCTACGGCAGTCGCTGTGGCAAATACGATGTGAAGAAGAAGCAGCAGAAGTCTGACCTGCCCGATCTGTTTGCAGAGCGTGAGAAGATGCTTCTGCACTCATACGCCGGCGAGCCTGATATTGGTGAAGACGCCCCGAGGGTAGGAGTGCCCCGGGCGCTGCTTTTCCACGACCTCTACCCCTTCTGGCACGCCTTCCTCAGCGAGCTGGGCTGCAACATCGTGCTTTCGGACCGGACCAACAAGAAGATCATCCACGAGGGCGCCGAGCGCTCGGTGGCGGAAACCTGCTTCCCGGTGAAGATCGCTCTGGGGCATATCTACAACCTGGTGCGGGACAAGGGTGTGGAGTACCTCTTCCTGCCGAGCGTAATCAACCTGAAGAAGAAGGCCGCCGGGATGACGGACAGCTTCGTCTGCCCGTATTCTCAGAGCCTAGCCTATACCACTCCAGCGGCGATTGATTATGAGGCGTACGGTGTGGAGGTGCTGTCGCCGAGGGTCTATTTCCAGTACGGCCACAAGCACCGGATGCGAGCTTTTGCCGAACTGGCTGAGAAGCTCGGCAAATCAAAAGCCGACCTGAGTCGGGCCCTGAAAGCCGGCCAGGAGGCCCTGGACCGCTTTCAGGAAGCCGCCCGCGCGCGCGGCAAGCAGGCGCTTGCCGAATTGCCGGTGGATAGTTACGCCCTGGTCATCGTCAGTCGCTCCTACAACGGCTGCGATCCGGGAGCGAACCTGGAGCTTCCTCAGAAGCTGCGGGAGATGGGCGTGCTGTCCATACCGATGGACTTCCTGCCGCTCGATGAGGTCGAACTGCGGGGCGACTGGTGGAATATGTACTGGGGCTACGGCCAAAACATCCTGTCTGCCGCCGAAGTTGTTGCCGAAAACCGGCAGTTGTACGCGCTGTATATTACTAACTTCGGCTGCGGGCCTGATTCCTTTATCACCCAGTTCTTCCAGGAGCGGTTGGGCGGCAAACCGTGTCTGATCATCGAGGTGGACGAACACTCGGCCGACGCGGGCATGATCACCCGCTGTGAGGCCTTCCTCGACAGCATCGCATCCACGCGCGGCAGCGAGTTCAACCCCGGGCGCGAGTTCCATCCCCTCGGCATCGAGCGCGCCAAAGACCGCATCATCCTGATACCGAATATGAGCAGCCACGCCTATGCGCTGAGCGCTGCAATCAAGTCGTGCGGAATGAGGGCGGAGGTGCTACCGGAGCCGGACGAGGAGACGCTGGAATACGGCCGGCAGCATACGGTGGGCAAAGAGTGCTTCCCGTGCGTTGTGACCACCGGCGATATGGTCAAGTTCGTCAGTCAGAACGGCTTCGACCCGGACAAATACGCATTCTTCATGGGCGGCTCCGGCGGCCCCTGCCGCTTCGGGCAGTACAATGCCCTGCAGCGGATGGTGCTGGACGACCTGGGCTACCCGGATGTGCCGATCTATGCACCGAATCAGGCCAGCGGCTTCTTCAAGGACTTGAAAATAGTCGGGGCCAAGTTTCTGCGCAACGCCTGGCGCGGGATGGTCGCCATGGACATGATCGAAAAGGCCCGCCTGGAGATCAGACCCTATGAGGTCAATCCGGGAGAAACCGAAAAGGTCTTTGTGCAGTTTCGCGACGAGTTGGAGGCGGTCATCGCCAGTGATGAGAACGTGCTTCCGGTTCTGCAAAGAGCCGCCGCGCGGTTCGGCGAGGTCGAAGTGGATCGCTCCGAACAGAGGCCGATCATCGGCGTAACCGGCGAGTTCTACGTGCGCTCCAATACCTTCTCCAACCAGAACGTCATCGAGCAGATCGAGGCCCTGGGCGGTGAGGTATGGATAGCGCCGGTATTCGAGTGGTTCCTGTACCGCAACATCCGCCGCGACATGCGCGCGCGGCTGGATAGTAACTGGCTGCTGCGGCTGGAAAATGCGCTGATGGACAAGGTGATGCGCAAAAACGAGCACGCCCTGGCCAAGCCCTTCGCAGAACTGCTGCGTAACGCCTACGAGCCGACCAGCGCCGAGGTGCTGGAGATGGCCAGCCCCTATATCCACCGCAGCCTTGAAGGCGAAGCGGTCATGACCATCGGCAAGGCCGTTGACTTCGCCAACAAGGGCCTCTCCGGCATCGTCACGATCATGCCGTTTACCTGCATGCCGGGGACGATGTCTCATGCGATCATGCGGCTGGTGAGAGAGGATGAGGGCGGAATCCCGACGCTGAACATGGTCTATGACGGCAGCGAACAAGGCACCGCGCTGACCCGGCTGGAGGCCTTCATGTACAGCGCGCGGGAGTATATGGAGAACCGCCAGCCCGACCAGCGCACTCAAGCTGCAAGCCACTAGCGCCTCAACGGGAAGCCAGGAATAGGGAAGCCGGAGGTCAG
This sequence comes from uncultured Armatimonadia bacterium, assembly GCA_964390495.1. GTDB lineage: Bacteria > Armatimonadota > Zipacnadia > Zipacnadales > UBA11051 > UBA11051. The sequence goes on along the minus strand of CAYMIN010000004.1, from coordinate 100,087 downwards.
ATGGCCTCCGGCTTCCTGCATGGAGAGAGCCGGCGGTTACGTTGCCGCCTTCGCGATGGCAGCCTGGTATAGCTTCTGGTAGCGTTTGGCCGAGGCCGTCCAGGAGTAGTCCGAGGCAAAAGCATTGGCGATAAGCTTCCGCCACCGCTTGGGGTCGGCATAGGCCCTCAGCGCCCGATCAATGACTGCCGTCAGCGCCTCGGTCGAGTAGTCCTCAAAGTCGAAGCCGTTCGGCTTGGAGCCGGTTGCGTGGATGGTGTCGGCCAAGCCGCCGGTGCGCCGCACAATCGGCACCGTACCGTAGGCCAGGGCAATCATCTGGCCGAGGCCGCACGGCTCGTAGCGCGACGGCATCAGGAACATGTCGGCTCCGGCATAGACCTTGCGCGCGAGAGTATTGGAGAACTCCAGCCGCGCGCCGATGTCTGGCCGCTTCTCCGCAGCTTGCGAGAAGCTAGCCTCAAGTTGCGGATCGCCGGTGCCAAGTAAGGCAAGCTGGAAGTCGTCGCTTTCATCCAGGATCTCGGCCACCAGGTCGAGGCCCTTCTGGGCATCGAGGCGGGTGACCATGCCGAGGAGCGGGAGGTCGGGGTCCTGCGGCAGGCCGAACTCAGCCTGCAGGTCGGCCTTACACGCGGCCTTGCCCTCAAGATGCTCCGCATCGTACGGGGCGACGATACGAGTGTCATTGCGCGGCGACCATAGACCGTAATCAATCCCGTTGATGATGCCCCAGACGTCCTCGCCGCGCTCGATAATCAACTCCGAGATCGCGCCGCCGGTGGCGGTGTCCCGGAGCTCCTCAGCATACCGCCGGCTGACGGTGTTGATCATGTCGGCGAAAACCAGGCCGGCTCTGGCGAGATTGATCTGACCGTTGGCCATCGCCCGGCTGACCCGGGGATCGCCCAGGTCCAGCCCCACCACGTCCAGGTAGCTGCGGGGGAAGGTGCCCTGGTAGCCATCGCCGAGGTTGTGCACGGTAAAGACCGTGGCATAAGGCAGGCGGCGCAGGTTGCAGTAGGCGGCGATCAGGGAGGTATGCCAGTCGTTCAGGTGAATCACATCCGGCTCGAAATCCAGAGCCTCAACGGCAGCGAGGGCAGCCCGGCAGAAGAAAGACAGCCGCTGAGCATTGTCCGGGTAAGCTGCGCCGGGGGGGCCGTAGATGCCCGCGCGGTCGAAGTAGTCGTTGTGCTCGATGAAATAGACCGGCACCTTGCTGTCCGGCAGGTAGGACATGTCAAGCGCGCAGCCGGATTCGTAGGTGGGCATCGCCACCGGGACGGCCTGTAGCACGCGCTCCAGACGGCCGGCCCTTTCGGCGGCGACGCGGTACTTGGGCATGATCACGCGGATGTCCAGACCCAGTTCGGCCAGCGCCTTGGGCAAGCTGCCGGCAACATCGGCCAGCCCTCCGACCTTGGCGAAGGGATCAACTTCGGCTGAGACAAGCATTACTTTCATCTGCGGCCCTCCATATGACATCGTGCCTACTGATTCGCCGAAGTGCGCTCTGGGGCTGGAACAGTGGTTATGCAAATTCTTGATACTAGCAGAACTGGGGCATTCAGCAAGGACCTTGGCTTGCGCAGTGCCATGCTGTTGGAGGGGCCGTGTCGAGCATCGGACGACGCGGTCGTCCGATGGGAGGCCGGCCGCGCACAATACTGTTCTTTCGAGGTCGGCACAGCCAAACGGCAGCCCTCACCCTAGCCCTCTCCCAAGGGGAGAGGGAACAACAGCAGAACGGCAACAGCTCTCGCGCTGCCAGCCCCAGCTACGCGCTAGAAAGACCAGAAATCAGGCTTCTTGCTCATCCAGCACGATGCGGCTGGGCACTACGGTTATGCCGTCGGCGGTGACCACAAAGCGCCTGGCATCGCGCTCGGCGTCGTGCCCGATTCTCATGCCGGCGGGTATGTCCACGCCCTCGGCGACCACAACCTTGCGCAAATGAGCGCCGGGCGCAACGGTGACATTGTCCATCAGCACCGACTGCTCGACACAGGCATCGCGTATCGTTACTCCCGGAGACAGGACCGATTGACTTACCGCGGCGTCGGCGATGAGACATCCGGCGGAAATGATCGAGTCCGCCACCCAAGCGCCGTGACCCTCTGCGCCACAGGTTATCTTGGCCGGAGGGGCGACCGGTCGGTAGGTATAGATCGGCCAGGTGGGGTCGTAGAGGTCGAGCTCCGGCTCACGGCTGAGCAGGTCGGCGTGCGCCTGCCAATAGCTGCTGAGGGTGCCGATGTCGCGCCAGTAGTCGCTGTCGCTACGGCCGGCGGAGCGGAAGCGGTAAGCATACACCTTCTCGCCCGCGGCCACCATCGGCGGAATGATGTCCTTGCCGAAGTCATGTGAGGTGTCGCGGCGGGCATCGGCAATCAGGTGCCGCACCAGGGCTTCGGTACGCCAGATATAGACAGCCATGCTGACCAGCGCCAGTTCCGGGCTGTCAGGTAGCGGCGAGGGCTGGGCGGGCTTTTCCACGAACTGCTCGATACGGCCATCGGCAGCGGCGGTGACGACGCCCAACTGGGTGCACTGCTGAAGCGGCAGGGCCAGGCAAGCGATGGTAAGGTCGGCGGCGGTGGCCTGGTGCTGCTGCAACATCAGGGAGTAATCCATCTTGTAAGCGTGGTCCCCGGAAAGCAGAATGACGTGGTCGGGCCGCTCCTGCTGAAGGAGGAAGATGTTCTGGAACACCGCATCGGCGGTCCCGGCATACCAGCGGTCGGCGAAGACCTTCTGCGGTGGTATCAGGTCAACGAACTCGCCCAAATCATCGCTGAGCAGCGGAGCCCATCCCTTGCGCACGTGGCGGGTCAGCGAACTGGAGGCGAATTGAGTGAGCAGATAGATGCGACGCAAGCCGGAGTTGAGGCAACTGCTGAGGGTGAAATCAATCATCCGATAGGAGCCGCCGAAACGCGTCGCCGGCTTGGCTATGTAGTTGGTCAGAGGCACCAGACGCTGGCCCTGACCTCCGGCCAGGACAATGGCCAGGACGCTGCGAGCACTCTGAGAGTGGCGCTGGGGCGGCTCCAGGTGTAGGGACATGATGACTCAGCTCTTATCAGCTACGACGCCGGGTGGCTCGATGCCGCGTTTGCGGACCGCCTCGGCAATCTGCTGCTTGAGGCCGGACAGGTCGGAGGACTTGACGACATAGGCATCGGCGGCCCAGGTCATGAAATCGTCCTTGTAGCTGGAATAGGCGGTGTTGAGCACGACCGGCATCTTGTTGTCAATGGCCAGGATGCGGCTGAGAGCCTCGACACCATCCATTCCCGGCATGGCGATGTCGAGGACCACCACATCAATGCCGTCGTCTTGGACGATGGCGATGGCCTCCTGGCCACTGGCGGCTTCGATCACCTCGTAGCCCTCGTAGCTGAGTTCCTCCTGGTACAGCAGCCGTTGATTCCGGTCGTCATCAACAATCAGCACGGTAGGCATGTACTCACTCTCCCTTCGTGGTACCATTCTCATCAGCTTGCTCCTCGGCGATGCCGGCGGCTTGCAGGTCGTTGTAGTCAGTAGGGAAGATAAGAGTGAAAGTAGTGCCCTGGTGCGGTTGGCTGTCCACCAGCATCTCGGCGCCGTGGTCGTGGATGATCTTCTTGCTGAGAGCCAGCCCCAGGCCCATGCCGCTGGATTTAGTGGTGAAGAAGGTGTCAAAGACCTTGTCGAGGTGGGCCTGGGGGATGCCGATGCCGGTATCAGCGACCTTGACCACAATGCGCTTGTCCAGCTCGGCGGCGGCAGTCAGGCTCAAGCTGCCGCCGTCGGGCATGGCCTCGATGGCGTTGCGCATAAGATTGTCGAGGACCTGGTGAATCTGGCCGCGGTCAATGTATATGCGGGGAAGGCGCTGGTGGCAGCGGACGGCTATCTCGACACTTGTGGTACCGAGCTTCTTGGTGATCATATCCACGCTTTCGTGCAGAATCTCGCAGATCTTGTACCAGTGGAAGCGGGGCTGGCTGGGGCGCGAGAAGGCGAGCAGACCGCTGAGTATCTTCTCAAGCCTGAGTACCTCGTCATAGATGATGCGGGCGTTGCACTGGACTTTTTCCTGATCATCGGCCTGCCGCAGCATGAGGCCGGCGAAGCCGCCGATGGTGCTGAGCGGTGTGCGGATCTCGTGGGCTACGATGGCGGTCATCTCGCCGATAGCGGCGAGGCTCTGCGAGTGCAGCGAACGCTCCTGAGCGTCCTTTAGCTGGCGGTAGGCCTCCTCCAGTTCCTGGGCGCGGCGCTGCTCCTGCTCGTAGGTCTCGGCCCGGTCTATGGCCAGCACGGCGTGATTGGCCAGGGAGGTGAAAAGCTGAACGTCGGCCTGGGAGATGGGCTGTTGGCTGATGAAGTTGTCAGCATAGGCAACGCCAATCTTGCGATCCTTGACCACCAGGGGAGCCACCACGAATTCGTCGGCTTTCAGGAGTCGGCGGAAGTCATCGGGCACGCGGGGGTCATTGGCCGCATCAACTACGTGCGCGGTTTGACCGTTATAAAGCACCGAGACCGGCAGCTTGGCCGCATCCTCAAGCGCCATTTCGAGGTGACTGACGATGGCGTAGAACTGGTTCTGCTCGGCCGGGGGTAAGCTGTCATAGTCGGCCAGGAAATCCTCGATAGTCGCATAATCGGTGGTAACATCGGACCAGATCTTGGTGGCCTCGTCGGCATTGGTAGGCCCCACGGCCATCTCGGCCTTGAGCATACCGCTGGCCTCATCCACCAGCATCAAGAAGGCGCGGTTGAAGCCCAAACCCACCGCGCCACCGGCGGTCATGCCGGTGAGGATAGCATGCAACAAGCGGGGTAAATCTAGCATCCCCAGCATCGCCTGGGCGAGCTGCTGGAGCACCAGCCGCTCGTACAACTGGCGGTGGCGCTCGGTGACATCCTCCAGGGTCAGCAGCACATTGCGCCGGCCGCCGGGACCGGGAACCGGATCGAGACGGACATTGAGAGTGCGCTCACCGTGATCGCTGGTGGTGTAGCGGTAGCCGGACCATTGCACACGCTCGCCAGTTTCAAGCGTAGAGGTGATCGCGGCGTGCAAGCCGGCATCGTGCAGCAGGCTCTCAGGGAACAGGTCGGCGATGTTCCTACCCTGCACTTCCTCGACCGGCACCCCGCGCTGTTGGCAATAGGCGGGATTTGCCAGCAGTATGTTGAGTTGCTCATCCAACACCAGCAGCCGCACCGGCAGCGCGGCGATGGCGCTTTCATAAAAGGCCTTCTGCCGCGTCACTTGCTCCAGCAGCCGCGCGGTTTCATCGTCATCTGTCGGTATAAGAGTCTGGTTATCATCAGTCATAGTAGGCCTGCGAGGTCGGTATCATCCCGACGCCACTTCCGCCTCTGAGGCGGCCTCCTGGCGCAGAAATCTCGCCGCCTGTTCCGGTGAGACCGGGTTTATGTAGAAACCGGTGCCCCACTCGAAGCCGGCGGTCTTGGTCACCCGAGGCATCAGCTCGATATGCCAATGGTAGTCGTACTCAATGGTTCCCCAGTATTCGGGATGTCCGGGCCGTGGTGTGGTGTTAGGAGCGGTCTGGATTATCAAGTTGTAGGCCGGGCCTCCCAGAATGTCGCGGTAGCGCTGCAGGATCTGGCTCAGGATCTCGGCCAGCGCTTGCTTCTGGACGTGGTCCATAAGCACCAGATCATGTTGGTGCGTCAGCGGGAAGATGTTGACCTCGAAGGGAAACCTGGCGGCGAATACCGACAGCACGATGAAGTGGTCGTTGCGCAAAACCACGCGCTCAGGCAGCGCCATCTCCTGCTCGATCAGGTCACAGAAGATGCACCGCTCTTTGTGTAGATAGTGGTTGCGGGCGGCGGTGAGCTTGTCGCCGACCAGCTTGGGGACAGTCGGGAGGGCGATGATCTGAGAATGGGGATGGCTGAGCGAGGCCCCCGCAGCAGCGCCATAGTTGCGGAACACGACGATGTGACGCAGACGATGGTCGCTGCGCAGGTCCACGATGCGCTCGATGAATGTATCAATTATCTTGACAACGTGCTCACAAGACATTGTCGCAATGTCAGCGCAATGGTCGGGGCTCTCGATGATGACTTCGTGGGCACCAATACCGGCCATGCGGTCAAAAAGCCCGATGCCGGAGCGCTTCACTTGGCCCTCGATGGCCAGAGCCGGAAACTTGTTGGGGACTACCCGCACCTCCCAGCCGGGGGTGTTAGGCTCGCGGTCCCCGCAAGCTACTGCGGCGATCTCGGGTGGTGTCATGTGCTCGTTACAGCCGCAAAAGGGACAACTGCTCGGGCCTTCATCCTCTTTCTCGATGGCGAAGTCATCGGGCCGCCGGCCTCGTTCAGCCGCGATTATCACCCAATGGTCCAGAATCGGGTCCTTGCGGAGCTCTGACATTTATCAGCCTCCAGTCGTCATCGCACCGGCAGGCAAGGGCATCGGATTACTTACTGCAATGATGGTGCCCGATTCACAGTAGCGTAAAGATTTCTTGTACGGAATCGCGCCGCTGCGGTCACAGGCGAACACCAGGCGTGAGTGGATGTAAAGATTGTGAGTAGGTCACAAAACGCCTCTGAACAGGCAAGGATGCCTGCCCTCCAGGTTCTTTGGGAGATTTCTGGCTCAGCAACGATTCCTGCAAGCGCCGTGCGGTCATGGCTTGACTTGGCCTACAACAGCGGATATACTGCGAATCGGTGAAATGTGTGCCCGCAGGCGTGGCCGGGTGCAACGTGTTTGGGTGCCTGCCGCAACAAGTCAATAGAAGCTGAATAGCAATCATCTCCGCCATACTGGAAAGGTGACCTGATGAGGCAGCGCAGGTGGATTATCATAGCCTCAGCCTTCGTACTGGTGATCGTGGCCGGGTTGTTCCTGCTGCAAAACGGCCCGCTGGCCCAGCCCCCCCCCCCACCGCCCGAGGCGCCCGGCGGACCGGGAGGTGAGATGGGCCCGGGGCCGCCTCCACCCGGGATGGAACCGGGTATGGAGATGGGGCCAGGAGGTCCGGGAGGCGGTGGCGGCGGTGAAGGCGGCCTGGAGTGGAGTGCAGAAGAGCCGCCCGAAGAACTGGCGATGACCTATGACGATTTCATTGCCAAGACCGGGCAGCCGCCTACGGTTCCGGACGCTCTCACCGTTGACGAGGAGGGCGAGCCGCTAAAGACCACCTTCAACGCCTGGTCGCAATTGCAGCGGGTCTATACCGGCAGAGCAGAGATCGCGGCTGAAGAGGTCGAGCCGGGGCGGGTCGGCTCGCGGCTGGTGCGCGAGGCCGAGGCGATGGCTGCCTACAAACTGGGAGTCAATAAGGAGTTGACCAATCTCTACATCGCGGGCCTCAACGGCTTCTCCTTCAAGGTCAGCCATCCGCTGATGGGCGGGATGAGCACCAACGCCGAAGGCAACCAAGTTACCGACATCGGGCCGATTGATGTGCTTGTGATCATGCAGGTGCGGTCACAATTCCAACGCACCTACGGGCAGAAAGTCTATGACCGGCTGAAGAAGTACGACTGCCTGGGGCGCGGGACGATGTCGGGAGATCGACTGCAGGTCAGTTCCGCGCCGTTCACGATCTATACCTTCAACGGAGGCTTTTTCCGCCCTCGCAAGCTGAACCTCTCGCCGGAGGCGGCGGGGAGATGGACGGCGGACTGGATGCTCAATTCCATCGTCCTGATGGTCAGGGATCGCGCCGGCAAGGTTATCTACTGGCCTCCGGCGCTGCCGGCAGGCCTGCCGGCCGGCCAAGGCCCGGACATCATGGGGGCCATTCTCAACCCGCCCGAGTTCTACTACAGCCCCAAATGGCGACTGCTGATACCACCTGAGGACCTCAAGTGGCAAGGCGGACGGCTTAACCTCAACGGGACCAAGGGCTGGACGTACCGGTTCAGTTTCTCCCTGCCGGCTCGCATCGCCAAACAGATGCACTCGGCGAGCGCGATGCTGCTGCCAAGCCCGGATATTCTCGGCCGGGCGATGCGCGGCCAATTGACCGAGGCTCAGGTCCAGGCGCTGGAAAAGGCCCTGAGTAGGTCCTTCAGAGACGCCCTCGGCGCAAACTGGCAGGAAGCCCTCGGCCTCAGCGACCCGGAGCAACTGGTACAGGAGACGATGAGGCGCGCCGGTGCGAGGGAAACGCGCGGCGCCGGACAAGGTGCTCCCGGAGGTCCCGAGATGATGCCTGAAGAGATGGAGCCCGGTGGCCCCGGCGCACCGCCGGTGGACATGCCGCCGGCACCGCCCGGACCGACCGTTGCTGCGCCCTAGCTCAACGGCCAGCTTATACAGCATACCAGGCCCACCGCCCCGGCGGTGGGCCTTTGTTATTGCTTGTCGGCAGAGGTTACGCAGGATTAGGCCCAGGCAGTTGCGAAATGTCCCACAGGTTTCCATACGCTGCATGACGCCTTGTCGGAGGTGCTCGAGATAGCCGGTCATAGGGTACTCGTAAGTTTCGGTCTGACAGTTATCTGCTGCTTGGCGGCGGCTGCGGACTCCGGACAGCAGGGCCAGCCGAGCGATCCGGCCCAGCTTCAGCAGCTTGCTCCGGCGGGAATCATCGCCCACATCAGCCGCGAAATGGCGAAGATGGCCAGGCTTGATCCCGCCGGCGACATCGCCTGCGATATTGAGGGTTCGGCTCGCTACCTCAGCGACCAGCCGCTGGGCCGCCCCCAGCAACTGCTGTTCGACAAGCTGCTGACCGGCCAGGGCATCTTCCTCGAGGCCGGCCGGCCGCTGACTATCAACTTGCAGTTCCCAACCAGGCACCGCCTCCAGTCCCTGCAGTTGCTGTACGCGGGCCAATGGCAGCAGCCCGGAGTGCCGGAAGTGACCATCACAGCCCTCGACAGGGGCGATACGGCTGCAGAAGTGGGGAGGCTGCCGGCTATTACTTGGCAGCCGGCGCACCAACCGTTCGTTCAGCAACTCAACTTCGCTGATGACCCTGAAAGCGAAGAACCGGGGTGGCGGCGGCTGAGCCTGGTGATTGAGCAACTGCCGGCCGGTCTGGGGATAGTGGAAATGCGGGTGATCGGGTATGATGCGGGGCTGCGGCGAATTGCCGGCGTGGCCCACCAGCTCGCCCAGCAGCCGGACGCCATCAGCCCAGGCGTGCTCTCGCAGATCGCCGCCTCCCTGCACTCACGCCGTTTGGGCGAGGGTAAAAAAGCCTCACAGACCGAAGCTGTCGAGCAACTCACCGCGCTGATTTCGCAGCTCTCAGGCATCAGCGTTGAGTTGCGCGTAGCCAAGACGCTGGATTCCGACGAGGCCGTTGCGGCACAGGTAAAGATCACTAACGAGTCGCCACATGGCCTCCAGCAGGCGGTGGTGAAGCTGCGACTGCCCCCGGGCTGGCGAGCGGCGCCGGCCAGGCTGGTCATCGAGCAACTCGGCGGCGGCGAGAGCACTTTTCTGCCGGTGACTATCTACCCGGCGGCCGGCTCCGAGCGCGAGCTTTCCGCCTATATGTACGGCATCTATGACGGGCAGCCGCTATTCGTGCTGGCCGCCATCAAAGCCGAGGCCGTCGAAGCGACGGCTCCCTGAAGCGACGTCGGTCGTGACCGCTGTCGGGCAGTGACAGCCCCCTGCTGATATGGGGATGCCGGCTCGAATCGAAGAGAGGGCAACGAGCATGCGGATCAGTGAGACAGGACTTGCTGTTGGGTTGAGCCTGGCACTGCTGGTGAGTGCCGGCGCGGTCTGGGCTGATTTCACAGCCGACAGCTCCAAGATCGAGCACCCGGCCGCGAGACACATTCTGCTGGACACCTCCGGAGAAACCAAGCGGACCCAGGCTGAGCTGCTGGAACTTGTCGCCGATGTCATGAAGTTGGATGAGCAGACCATTGTAGGCATGATCTGCCGCGACAATGGCTTCGGCTCGGTGCGCTGCCCGGAGTGCCAGGCCTTTGTCAGCCGCTTCGACATCGCCGATCCCGACCACGTGGCTTGTCAGGCTTGCGGCATGAAGTTCCCCAACGCCAAATATCCCGAGACCTACACCCACGAGGGCAAGAATCTCTCCGGCGAGCCGGTGGAATGGAAGTACTACGCCAAGGACGGCAAGGGCTACCAGTACTTCTTCTCCGCTGTGGTCCGCCATCAGCGCCACCATTTCCTGGCCGCTCAAGCCAAGGACCTGGCGCGGCTCTGCGAGATGACCGGCGATGAGCAGTACGCCAGGCGGGCGGCAGTGATCATCGTCGGCCTGGCGGCGGCCTTCCCCCACTGGTCGGTGCGAGAGGACCATGCCTCGTACGGCCGCTATATACTGACCGAGCGGCCCTGGGAGTGGCGCACCGGAATCTGGGGGCACGAGTGGAGTGAAATGCCGATTGATTGTGTTTTGGCGTATGACTTGACCTACAATTCTCCGATCTGGGGCCGGCTTAGTCAGGAGCGCGGCTACGATGCTAGTGAAAAGGTGGAGACGTGGTTCCGCCGCGCTTTCGATATGGTAATGGAGCTTCACGAGGACAGCGGCAACAAGTTCGGCAACCTGCATCCCTATACCATCCGCAGGATCGTGGCCGCCGGCCGAGTGCTCAACGACCCCGACATGGTGCACGCGATGGTGCCGTGGTTCGAAGGTGTCGTCAAGTCCTACTTCGGCTTCGACGGCATGGGCCGCGAGGGAACCTTGGACTACCACGGCCAGACCGTCTGGAACCTGAGCCGGGCGATGCGGGCGATCAAAGGCTACACTGATCCTCCCGGCTATGTGGATACCAAGCTGGGCATCAAGCTGCAGAACGCCGACATGGCGTCTCGCTTCCCCATTTTGACGAGGGCCCAGGAAGTCCTCGATACTGCCCGCTTCCCCGACGGCAGCCTCGTGACCATCCATGACACCACCTGGCACCGCCACGGTAGCGGCCAACTTGGCCAGGCTCACAACCTAGAGCTGAATGCCGCCGGCCACTTCGCGCTGGGACACGGGCAGGGCCTCAACGCCACCCAGGTCCACCTCCATTTCTGCCCGCTGATCCGGGGCAGCCACTATCATCGCGACCGGCTCTCGATGATCCTGTGGGCCGCCGGCGGTGAAGTCCTGCCCGACATTGGCTATGCCAGAGACCCCCGCTGCTACCGCTACTTCGCCACGGGCAGCCTTTCCCATAACATGTCCTATGCGGAGTGGAATGAGCCACGCGAACAGCCGAAGAACGAGTTCCAGCCCGGCGAGCTGAATACCGATCTCTGGGCCAGGTCCTCGCTGCTGGCCTACGACCCCGGCGAGGTCTCAGGCAAGCAGGTGCAACTCGTCGAAGCCGAATCGCCCGGCCCTGAGTGGCAGGGGATTGACATCTCCCGGCGTCTCATCATGCTGATCGCGCTCGACGAGCAGCGCTCCTATGTGTTCGACATCTTCCGGCTGCGCGGCGGCGACTACCACGAATCGATACTGCGCCCCTCGGCTGACGAGGACTGCTACGAGCAGTCTAGCCTCACGGTCGCGCCCCGGCCCGGAACTCTTGCCGGCGAGGACGTGGAGTATGGCCAGCGAGGCCCCGCCGGCACCGGCTACCGCAACCTCATCCACGACCTGCGGAGCGGTGACGGCTCGGAGCCCGGCGTGGTCACCTGGACGACCCAGGACACCGGCCGCAGTGTCCGCTGTTTCCTGATGGGACAGCCTGATACCGAGCTGATTCTGGCCCGGGCGCCGCTGGTGCGGCCCGCCAAAGACATTCCTGCCGAGCGCGACAAGTACCAGGGGCCATACCTGATGCGCCGACGCACGGGAGGCCCGGGGCTGACAAGCGGTTTCGCTGCTTTCTATGACGCCTGGCCGCAAGCAGCGCAAGCCGCGATTGATGATGTAGAATGGCTCACGCCCCAGCCGACCGATGAGCTGTGCGCCGCGGCTCGTATCCGCGTTGGCGACCGCGAGGACCTGATATACGTTAGCGCCGATGATACGGTGAGAGAAGTCGGCGGTGTTCGTATGCGCGGACCGGTGGCAGTAATGTCCACGAGCGCCGGCACTGCTACCTGGGCATACGTGTATGGCGCCGGGCAAATTCGAGCCGGCGATATATCGCTCGATGGCTGTGCCGATGTCACGCTCCCCCTCGGCAAGGTTCTGTGCGAGGAGGCGGACGGAATAAACGGCTTTGAGGTCGCCACGGAGTTGCCGAAATACGTGATGCCTGGGATGTGGCTGCGAGTGATCCATGGCGACGGCAGTGCCCACGGCTACTGCATAGAAGGCGTCCAGCGCCTGGCCGACAGCAGCCGCCTCGCCATCAGAGGCATTCCGGGCTTCGAGCAGACCGCTACCGGAATGAAGATGCTCTACGTCCCGCATTACGAAATCCCCGGCAGCCAACAGGTCACAATCTCTACACCCAAGTTTGCGCCGGCGGGTGACTGACTCAGCCGCAGAGAGGACAAGTACCATGCAGATTGACCAGAGACGACTCCCCGTATCCACTATGGATGACGAGCAGTTGCGACAGTTCATGGATGAAAACGGTGTCGGGCTGGCCGTTAGTGAGGCTCGGCAGATCGCCGGCTTCCTCGGCAGAGACCCGACCTTCACCGAGATGCACATCTTCAACGTCGAGTGGAGCGAGCACTGCTCGTACAAGAGTTCGGGGGCGGTGCTGAAAAAGTACCTGCACACCACCGGCCCTAATGTGATGCTGGGGCCGGAGGAAGACGCCGGCATCGTCTTCTTCACCGAGTTCGAGGGCAAGCGCTATGGCATCGTCATAGCCCACGAGAGCCACAATCATCCCTCCCAGGTGCTGCCGCGAGAGGGCGCGGCCACCGGCATCGGCGGCATCGTCCGGGATGTGGACTGCATGGGGGCGCGCGTGGTCGCTACCGCCGACCCGCTGCGCTTCGGTGACCCGCAGGGCCAGCACGCCGAGCGCACCAAGTGGATCGTGGACGGGGTAGTCGAGGGCATCTGGCAGTACGGCAATGCCCTGGGGGTGCCCAACCTGGCCGGGGATGTCTATTTCTCGGATACCTTTGATGACAACTGCCTGGTCAATGTGGTGGCGCTGGGGATCGTGGCTGAAGAGGACATCATCCACAGCGCGGTTCCGCCACAGGCCGCCGCGGAGCCGTATGTGATGATCCTGGTCGGCAAGCCGACCGACGATTCGGGCTTCGGCGGCAGTGCCTTCGCCTCCAAGATCCTGAACGAGGAGGAGCAGGCCGAGGACCGCGGCGCCGTGCAAGTTGACGACCCCTTCCTGAAAAACGTGCTGCTGATGCGCAAAGCTAATGAAGCCGTGCGCGAGGCCGCCAAAGCGCAGGGCCTGGTCATCGGCGTCAAGGATATCGGCGGCGGCGGCTTGGCTTGCGGCAGCTCCGAGCTGCCCCAGGCCGGCGGCTTCGGCGTCGAGATTGACCTCGAGGCCGTGCATGTGGCACTGCCGGAGATGCTCCCCGAGACCATCTGCTGCGCCGAGACCCAGGAGCGCTATCTGCTGGTGGTGCCCGAACCCTTCGCCGATACGGTGCTGAGGATATATAACCAGGACTGGGACCTGCCCAATATCTACGAAGGGGCGCGCGCCAGCATCATCGGCCGCATCACCACCGAAAAGACTTATCGCGTTAGATACCAGGGCAAGATCGTCGCCGAGTGCCCGATTGATGAAGTCACCGCCGGCATCTCCTACGAGCGAGCAGCCGAAGCCTACGAGTTCGCGAGCACAGAGCCGGAGTTCGACATGCCGGACCTCACCGAGGCGCTGCTCAAGGTGCTGGCCGACGCCAATATCTGCTCGCGAGCTTACCTCTTCCGCGCCTACGATTCCGAGGTGCAGGGCCATGCCGTCATCCGGCCCGGTGAAGCCGGCGCGGGCGTCATGACCCCGCTCGACGGCTGCGATGCGGCGATGGCGCTGGCCGTAGATGGCAACCCCTTCTACGGCGATATCTCCCCCTACTGGGCCGGCGTCAATGCGGTTGCCGAGGCGATGCGCAATGTGGCCGCCGTCGGCGCCGTCCCGCAGGCGCTGACCGATTGCCTCAACTTCGGCAATCCCGAAAAGCCGCAGGCCTTCTGGGAGTTCGATGAGGCTGTGCGCGGGCTTTCCGAGGCGGCCAAGCATATCTGGCTGAAGGGCCATGAGAACACGCCGGTGCCCATCATCTCCGGCAATGTCTCGTTCTACAACGAATCAGCGACCGGCAGCTCGGTATCGCCCTCGCCGATCATCGCCTGCCTGGGGACGATGCCGGATTACTCCAAGGCCGTGACCATGCAGCTCAAGGCCACGGGAGATAAGCTCTACATGATCGGGCCGCGCCGCGATGAGCTCGGCGGCAGCGCCTACTACCGCGCTCTCGGTCACGGCCTCGGCGCCAACGTCCCGATGGTTGACTTCACGCTGCATCGCAACATGATCTACGCCATCACCGACGCCATCCAGGCCGGCCATATCGCCGCCTGTACCGACATCTCCGACGGTGGCTTGCTGGTGGCGGTCAGTGAGATGATGCTGGGCAGCTACGCCAAGGGGCGACTGGGGGTGAGCCTGGACCTCTCCGGCGTGGCGACCGAGCTGCGCTGGGATAAGTGGCTGTTTTCTGAATCCGGCGGCTTCGTGATGGAGATCAAAGCCGGGCGGGAGGATGCTGTAGCCGAGATCATGGCCGAATACGGCCTAGGACTGACTTGCCTGGGGGAGGTCACCGAAGAGCCGCAACTGGCACTCAGCACCGGCGACCTCGAGACGGAGATAGCCCTGGATGAGATGCGCCACGCCTGGGCCGACAGCCTGGCGGAGATACTCAGCTAGCGGCTGAAGGTGACTGAGCGACTAACGAGGCGCGGCATCCGTTCTGCGAGGGTGCCGCGCCTTGATTCGACTTCTCGGCAAGCGTGCAAGCTCACACCTCCAGCTTCACGACCTCGCCGGTCTGGTGCGACTCGATGGCCGCCTCGATGACCTCCTGGGCCTGCAGGGCATCAGCGCCGGAGGCCTCGATCTCCGCCGGAGCGGTCCCCTCGGCCACTTGCTCGCAGAAGCGATGAATCCGCATCCGGAAGGTGTCGCCGAAGCCGGTCAGGCCACCGAAGATGGAGTTGTGTACGGTAGTGACCTCCTCCGAATCGTGCAGCCACAGCGTCAGGTCCTCATAGACATTATCCAGCACGAAGCGGCCCTGGGTGCCGGCGACCTCGCAGCGCTCCATCGGGTGCCGGGTGGTCATATCGTAGCTGCCGGTCAGGTGCCCGATGACGCCGTTGGCGAACTTCATATTGATCGAGGCGTTGGACCAGCAGGTGCGCCCCTCCGAGCGCTTCAGGAAGGCCTGGACGTACTCGACCGAGCCGCAGAAATAGCGCATCACGTCAATCGAGTGCGGGTGCAGGGCGCGCAGGTGGAAAAACTCGTCATCCTTGGGGTTGCCGATCCACAGCGCCATGTTGATGAAATTGACCTCACCAAGCCGGCCCTCTTGCATCCAGTCTCTGGCCTTGAAGGTCGGCGGGGTGAAGCGATGATTGAGGTTGACGCCGAAGCACAGCCCCTTCTCCTGCGCCGTCGCGACCATCTCCCGCGCCTCGCGGATATTGTTGCTGATCGGCTTCTCGCACAGAACGTGCTTGCCGGCGTTGAGGGCCGCCATCACCGGCGCATAGTGGTCGGAGCCGTTCTCCACGCCGCCGGTGGAGACATCCACGATGTCGAGGTCTTCAGTACCGAGCATCTCGTTCATGTCGTAGTAGGCCTTGACACCGAGGCGGGCAGCGGCTCCATCGGCCCGCTCCTGCACCAAGTCACATACCGCGACCAGCTCGGCATGTTCGCTGCTTACGTAGCAATCGGCGTGTTGATTGCCGATACCGCGCATACCAATTACGCCAACTTTGAGCATCTCGTATTCCTCCTGAGTGAGAACGCTTCTCTTTGACCAGGTCACAATATGGGAGTATCAGCCTTCATCTACGCCGACAATCAGGCGCGAGGGGTGCTGGGGCGAGTGCACTATCGTCTGCTGCGCCGGCACCAGCTCCGTGTCCGCGAGATCATTCCTGCCGGTGTTGTGGTTGCGGTCGTGATTCGGGAAATCGCTGCTGGTGATCTCCACTCTGAGGCGATGGCCTTTGAGGAAGCGATTCGCCGTCGCGCCGAGCTTGATTCTGAACTCGGTGACCTCGCCGGGAGTGAGCAGCTCCTCCTCATCGAGCGAGTTGCGATGCCGGGCCCGCACCATGCCATAGCACACCTCCAGGGCCATCCCCTCGGGGTCCTCATCCACCAGCCGCACGAAAAAGTCCGTATCGGAAGCCGACGAAGATGCGTACAGGACGAACTCCGGGTAGCCGACGATCTCGACCTCCTCGGTCAGCGGCTCGCTGCGGTAGTGGAGGATATCGCTCCGGTACTCAAGCCGGCGCCGGTCCGGTGGCACGGTGAAGAAGGCCGGCGTCCACAGCGTGGGCACCGGGTCGCGCGGATCGTAGGTATAGGTATCGCTGCCTGGTGCCGCCGGCGATTGGGTTGAAAGCGTTCCCGATTTGTCAACCGGATTGGCCGTCCCGTCGCTGCCTATGTAATACTCCCGCTGCGGCTTGTCCGGTGGCGGCCAGGTCGGGGCGGATTTCCACTTGCCGGAGCCCATCACGAAGTAGCGGCAGGCCGGCCACTGCTCGACATCATTGGCGATGCCCTTCAGCCAGTGGTCGAACCAGCGGATCTTGAGGTCGTCGAGATCGAGCTGGGCGGCGGGACCGAAGTCTATCTCGCCGATCTTGCGCTGGCCTGCCCCGCCGTGATTCCACGGCCCCAGCACCAATTTGGTCTGAGTGCGGGCAAGTTCGCTGCGGGCGTTCTCCTGCATGCCCGCCAGGTGCATCATCGAGGCGCAGTGGTCGTACCAGCCGGAGAAGTCCAGGTTGGGCACCTCGATTTCGGCGTGCTTCTCGGCGAAGCGCCAGCACTTCCTGTTGGGGTGCTTGAGCCAGTCCTCGGCATATCTATCCAGCGGCGGCGGCAGATGCTTGGGGAACTCCAGCCAGGGCAGAAAGCCCATCCAGGTCGCGCCTTCGAGCTTATCGAAAATCTCGCGGGCCTCAGCCGTTGTATGCGGCGGCGGCCAACCGGCCCGGCGACGCAAGTCCGGGGCGATGGTCGAGAGCCACCATTTGATCCGGCGGGCCGGCTTGAACGCTCCCCACCAGTCCACCTCGGTATTCTCCGGCGGGATCGAGCAGGCGCAGAGGCACCTCAGATGCGGCGGTCGCAGAGCCGCAAGCTGCCACTGCATGTAGGCCGGATAGGAGGTCCCCCAGGTGCCGACCTGGCCGTCACACCACGGCTGGACTGCGGCCCATTCGACCGTGTCATAGCCGTCTTCGGCGTCATGGTTGCTCTCATCGGTGTACAGAACGTACTCACCTTCGGATTCATAGCGCCCGCGGGCGTCCTGGCTGAGCACCACATAGCCGGCGCGCACATAGCGCTCCAAGCCACCTTTGCTCTTCCCATACGGGGTGCGATTGACGATGGCGGGGAACTTGCCGGGCGCGTCGGGGCGGAAGATATTGGTGCTCAGCGCAATCCCGTCGCGCATCGGCACCCGCACGTTCTCTTCCACGATTATGCCCAGGGCTCCGTCGGTCTGAGGCATCGCTGCATCTCCCAATCAGTACGCTCAGGACTGATAGCTCTTGAGCGCCGCAATGGTCTCCTCGATCACGCGCTGGACTTCGGCCAGCTCGAAATCCTTGGAGCCGACCATCTCGACGGTGGCGTACTCCAGGCCCTCGACCTGGCACAAGGCCTCATAGTAGGCCTTGACATCGCTCTGGCCCTTGCCGGGGATCTGATTCTCGACCGGCCCGATACCGAAATCCTCCGATTTATAGTCGCGGATGCGGGCGGTCAGGATCCATGGCGCCAACTCTTTGACCGCGGCTACCGGGTCATCCCCCTCGCGCTGCAGATGAGTGTTGTCAATATTGAGGCCCACCCACTCGCTGTCATTCTCTTCCATGAAGCGGCGGGAGCTTGCCACATTGTTGACCGCGCCGCGCACATGCGGCTTGAACGACAGCTTGACACCATAGGTGCGGGCACAGACCCGGGCGCACTTCATCCGCCGCATCAGCGCGGTCCAATACTCTTCATCACCGGAGGCTCCACCGGAGCTGGTGGTGATACATGGTGCGCCCAACTTGGCGGTAGCCTTGACCAGCGCCTCGAAGCCGTCCTTGATGAAAGCCCCGCCGATACCGGTTGACTCGATGATCAGGCCGGCATCCGCGACCTTCTGCCTGATTTCCCGGTAGTAGGCATCGCCGCGGCCCGGCTCGAAGTGCATGCCCATGCCCGGTATCGAGGCCAGCTCGATGGCCTCATAACCGGCCTTGGCGATGCCGGCCAGCGCGGTGTCAAGGTCGTATCCGCCGAATAGCAGTGTCGAACAGCCTAGTTTCATTTCTGACCTCCGCAGCGACAAGTTGACAACGGTTGTATCTGTTTCGCAGGCTCGCGGCTAATCTCCTTCCTGGCGAGCTCGCTCCAGAGCCGCAATCGCATCCTCCAGGCGGTAGATGCGGATTAAGTCGGAATCCTCGCGGTAGGCGCGATAAAGCTGCAAGGTCTGCCGCAAGCCCCAGTTGTGCTCGAAGCAGTAGTGAAAAAATAGGCCCCGCAGGTGGGGAGCCTCCCACACGGGCCGGCAGCGGGTCTCGATGGCATGACAGGCGCTGCGGCGGTAGCGAGGCAGGCTCAGCAGCCGCGTGCCGCTGACGAAGCGCTGCATGTCGGTAATCAGGTACTTGGCGCCATGCTGCTCGGCCCGGTGTAGGGTCTTGAGGGCCTCGTCGGGCAGCTCCGGCAGCCGGATGTTGTCCTCCAGCCGGTACAGCTCCTCATGCACTGCGCCGACGCCCGGATTGGTGTCTATAATCTGCCGCGAGCCGGCCTCGGCAGTCAGAGCCAAAGCCCGGCCATGCAGGGATTTCGCCTGCAGAATGGGCAGGTCGCAGTAGAGCGCTGTTGACCCCAGCAGGATGACCAGAGCTACTGTGAGCACTATCATGCGCGCGCCCTGAAGCCGACCGGGAAGCAGTGTCCGAAAGCCCAGCCCCACCAGCAGGCCGTACAGCGGCAGATTCAACACCGCCAGCCGCGCGTAGCCATCCGCCCGCAGCGACCACTGCAGCATCGGCAGGTAGAAGAAGCTCAGCACCAGCCAGTCGTCCATGCGCCGCCGCTTGAGGGCGGCGAAGCTGCCCACGACAAGCAGCACCAAAGCGGGAAACTCCCACTTCATCAGCAGATACGCATATGTCGGGAGATTGACGAGGGTCAGGGGCTCGCCGCCGTGAGCCGTCGCCAGCCACAGCAGTTGGTCGAAATAGGTGCGGAACTCCATGCCCGGCCGGACGGTTTGCGCGATGCCGGCACCGAGCCGGTACAGGCCCTCCATCACCACCAGGGGTATGATGAACCCGACACCGAGGCAGGCGACACGCGAAATGGTCAGGCCCGGCGACGCCCTGCGACGCAGCAGCATTACACCGAGCCAGAAAAGCACCAACGCCAGGAGGATGTAGGCGCGATAGTTGATTAGGAAAACGGCGCCGGTCAACAAACCCCAGGCCAGCACAGCGCGGTTGGAGGGCAGCTTTTCGCTTTGCATCTGTCGCCACAGCAGCCATACCACCAGCAGCCCGCCGAGGGCGAAATCCATCTCGGCCAGCCCGACGCGGCTATAGAACAGGTAGTAGGGCGAGATCGCCAGGACATAGACCGCCGCCAAGGCGCCGACCGGACCGGTATAAGCAAGCCCCAGACGATAGACCAGGTACATGATGACCAGGCTGCAGACGATCGCGAGCAGGGCCGGAGTATAGAGGTGGTCGCCAAAGATCAGCATGAACAGCGCGATGAGACCGGCGTGACCGGGCTTGCCCATGATCCCGGGGGCGATTCCGGCGACCAGTTGGCGGATCTGCTCGCCGGTGGGTTCAGAAACCCACGGCACCACGGTCCCGGCCAGCTTCCACACCGCCGCCTTCAGCCCACTGGCGATGAAGCGCCCCTCCATCAGATAGGAGCCTTCATCCCACAGCATGATGCCACGGTCGAAGATGCCGTAGAGCCTCACCAGCAGCGCGATCGCCAGCAACGCTACCAGCAGGCCTGCGCGCAGGCGCGATACTGTTGGGTCATGCTGAGCGGGCCGGGCCGCTGTCAATTCGTGCTCCATAGAGACTGTCGTAAGCGCGGACTATGGCGCAGGACATTTCGGCACCGGGCCGGCAGGCTCCTTCACCCCCTGCCAAGCCGCTATGCATTACCCACATCTTGAGTGGCTATGCCGTGTGCGGTTGTCATGTGGAGGGGCCGAATGGGGGACGTTTGGGGTCCCCATCCGGCCCAACCACTGTCCCGCGTAGCTCGGCCTATAAAGAACCCGGCCAGACGGAAGAAGAGGCGTCTGGGGTTTGACAACCCGCCTTGCAGTCAATAATGTAAATGTGCAATAATGGTGTCCAGTGGCAGGTACATTGGGTATTCGAATGTGGAGGTGTCGAGATGAAACGGGGCTTTACGCTCATTGAACTGCTGGTGGTGATCGCGATTATCGCGATTCTGGCGGCGATTCTGTTCCCGGTCTTCGCCAGGGCCCGCGAGAAAGCGCGCCAGTCGAGCTGCTTGAGCAATGTCAAGCAACTCATGCTAGGGGTGCTGATGTACGCCCAGGACTACGACGACACGCTCATCGCCGCTGCCTATCCATCCCCCGTGCGTCCATACTACTGGTATCAGTGCGTAGCGCCCTATCTAAACAACACCCAGATATTCATTTGCCCAAGCAAGCCCGGGACCGAGTATGGCTACGGCTGGAACTACCAGGAGTTCGGGTACTACTACGGCTCCCACGGCACCGGCTGGTGCACAAAACTGGCCGAGATTGCCAACCCAGCCGAGACGATTCTGTTGGGAGACAATTCTGAAGCCGGCGTCGGCAGCAGCGGCTCCAAGCGGTATCTGTACAAATGCTCCAGCACCTACCTGCCGAGCCGCCACAACGGCGGCGGCAATATGGGCCTGTGCGACGGGCACGCTAAGTGGTACGATAAGAGCCGTTTGCTCGCGTCCGGGCCGCCCTGGCGGTATTAGTCGCGCCATGTGCCGTTACCACGACGACATACCAAGCCAGAGATCGCTACAACGCCATCTGCCGACCAGCAGGTGGCGTTTTTTCTTGGCGCAACCTTCCCAGCAGGCCAACAGAAAAAAAGTGCGGATTAGCAGGTTTGAAGTAGGTGCGCGTGGAAAAGAATATAGATAGCAATTGCGAATTGCGCGCAGTTACGGCTGTCTGTGCGAAAGGGGGGCGAGTCGAGCTTACAGAGATGGCCGTTATTCGGTGAATCTTCCGCTAACGCATGGTAATTGGGAGGTGTGGAGATGAAACGTGGATTCACCCTTATCGAACTGCTAGTTGTCATCGCGATTATCGCGATCCTGGCGGCGATCCTCTTCCCGGTTTTTGCCCGGGCTCGCGAGAAGGCGCGACAGACAAGCTGCCTCAGCAATGTCAAGCAACTCATGCTGGCGATTCTGATGTACACTCAGGATTACGACGAAAGGCTTGTGCCTGGCGCGCTGGTGATGTATGCCTCCGCCCCCTGCAACCACTCCATGACGCGGCGCTGGTATGACCTCATCCAGCCGTATGTGAAGAACTACCAGTTCTTCCAGTGTCCCAGCGAGAACGGGGGGTACTATGATTACGGCTGGAACACTTCGGAATTTGGCTACTACTGCGGGTCCCACGGCACCGGCTGGGCCACCAACCTGGCGGAGCTGGACCACCCGGCGGAGACGATTCTAATCGGCGACAACGGCTACCAGAGCTCCAACTGCCACGCCTATCTCTACCGGCGCAATGCCACCTATCTGTGTCACCGCCATCATGGCAGCGGCAACTATGGACTGGTTGACGGGCACGCTAAGTGGTATCCACTCAGCGAAGTGGCCAAGAGCGTGCCGGGTGTGGCCGCGCCCTGGCGCTATGCGCCCTAGAAGCTGTTCCAAGACCCCCATGGAGGACTGTCCCTTTAGGGACTGTCCCCTGGGTACCAGAAGCAGCGCTTTGCCAGTTCGCGAGTCCTGAAAACTAAGTTTTGGAACCGCTTCTAGTAGTGAGCTTGAGGAACAGTCAGCCACTTTCCCGCGAAGCAGCGGGCGCGGAACTCACCGCGGCCGCGAGAGCTGGAGGGCTATTTTCAGTTTCGTCTATGCAGTGGGGTAGGACAGGCCTTGCGCCTGTCGAATACTGGTAGGGGAAGAAGCAGAGGAGGTATTGTGATGCGGAAGGGATTTACACTTATTGAGTTACTGGTAGTGATCGCCATCATCGCGATCCTGGCGGCGATTCTGTTTCCGGTCTTCGCCAGGGCCCGCGAGAAGGCCCGGCAGTCGAGCTGCTTGAGTAATGTCAAGCAACTCACTCTGGGTGTTCTAATGTACGCCCAGGACAATGACGAGCAGTTGCCCTATGGCCAAGGCGGACCCGCCCCCAACGTGTGGTGGAACCTGTTCTATCACCTAGCCTACCCCTCCTCCACCCTCCGCAGCCCGTTGGAGCCCTACGTGCACAACAACCAGATCGCCATCTGTCCCTCGCGGACCAACGAGTGTGGCTACGGCTGGAACTACCCCCACCTGCCCTACTATATGGGCAGCACTTCGACCCCCAATTGGGCGGTCAAGCTGGCGGCGGTCAGGTATCCGGCCCAAGTCATCATGCTGGGCGATACTGCCAGAGGCTATAACTGGCTCTACTGCGCCGTCTGCTATCCCACCCTCACCGACCGCCTCACCGACATCCATAACGGTGGCGGCAACTTCGGCTATGTGGACGGCCACGCCAAGTGGATCAAGAAGTCGGACCTGATCGGTACCAGCACTGACAATCAGATCCGCTGGTACCACTCCAGGCCGTCCTAGGACTGCCTTAACGGCGACCAGCAGCCCCTTCTCTCAAGGGGGCATCAGGCGATGCGCGCGAGCCTGGAAATCGGGGGCGCCAGATGGCGGGCAGTTGCCCATTGCTTGCCGTTCCTGTTACTGGGGGCCGCAATCCGGTGCAGCAAGAGGTGACTGTCCCCATGTGGGGCTGTAGGGTCAGGTAGGACAGGCCTTGCGCCTGTCGAATACTGGTAGGGGAAGAAGCAGAGGAGGTATTGTGATGCGGAAGGGATTTACACTTATTGAGTTACTGGTAGTGATCGCCATCATCGCGATCCTGGCGGCGATTCTGTTTCCGGTCTTCGCCCGGGCCCGCGAGAAAGCCCGGCAGACAAGCTGCCTCAACAACGTCAAGCAGATGGCCCTGGCCGTCCACATGTACATTCAGGACTATGACGAGACGCTCCTATTCGGGGAGATCATCTCCCCCGTTTCCGTCCCGAGACCCTGGTATGGCGGTAGCGGTACCACCCTCTACTGGCCGGATCTCCTCTATCCGTATGTCATGAACCGCCAGGTCTTCTACTGCCCCAGCAACCCCGCAGACTGGCTCGGCTACGGCTGGAACGTCTATCTCGGCTATGTCGGCAATCATCCGGACCGAACCGGAGCCATATATGAGGGCGTCAAGCTCGCCGACATTGACTATCCCGCCCAACATGTCGCCATCGCCGACCACCATGGCGCAGATTACCCCTCCTGGGCCTTCTACCGCCTGTGGGGATCAAGCTCCTGCGATCCCAACCGCTGGGTGACGATTCACAACGGCGGATGGAATATCGGCTTCGTTGACGGTCATGCCAAGTGGATGAAGCCCGGCCCCTCCCGGCCCGTGGGCAACGGCGGAACGCTGTACTGGTACTTGTAGCTGTCCAAAACACTAAATCTAAGGAGGCGTGATTGTGAAAACGGTACGAGGCTTCACACTGATCGAGTTGTTGGTAGTCATCGCGATCATCGCGATTCTGGCGGCGATCCTGTTTCCGGTCTTCGCCAGGGCCCGGGAGAAGGCGCGCCAGACCTCATGCCTCAGCAACTGCAAGCAGTTGGGGCTGGCGCTTATGCAATACGTGCAGGACTATGACGAGAAAATTGTGTCGGCAAGTACCTATGCAGTCTATCCTCCCGGCAGCGGGGGCTCTTATGCCTGGTACGTGCTACTGGAGCCTTATATCAAGAACAGCGATATCTGGAAATGCCCCAGTAAACCTGAGTACAGCGTCGGCTACGGCTGGAGCTATAACGGGATGCCCTACTGGTGCCATTCGAGCCAGGCCAAGGTGGGGCTGGCCTACTGGCGCTACCCAGCCGAGACGATGATCTTCTGCTGCACCCGCCCCGACGGCCCCGGTGGCTCCACCTACGCCTACTCGTATGTCAGCTATCGTGCCAGCCATTGGGTTCCGCCCTATACCGGACACGTGGGCATCGTGCACAACAATGGCAGCAACGTGGGGTACATGGACGGGCACGCCAAGTGGCTGGCTATCAGCCAGTTCATGCGCACCGATACCTTTGGCCGCCGCCTCTGGGGCCACGACCACTAGGGCACCTGAACGGCGCCAAGCCGTAGGCTACGCTCTGCTGGTGACTGATACCACCCGCACTTGTGCGGGTGGTATTTTGTGCGTTCTGGGGCCTTGGCAGGCGGATTACGGGGCATGAGAAAACCTTATCAAATATCTTGACAATATTGCACTCAAGGTTTATAATACGCCCGATGTTATGACCCAAAACGGACCAGCAACCTACCTATCTGACGTAGGCGGGCCAAAACTGCAAGGCGGTGAAGTTTGATGGCAAAAGCTATTGGTATTGACCTGGGGACGACCAACTCGTGTGTCGCGGTCGTTGAGGCCGGCGAACCCACGATTATCGTCAACCCCGAGGGCGGGCGCACCACCCCCTCGGTAGTACACTTCTCCAAGAATGGCGAGCGCCTCGTCGGCCAGCAGGCCAAGCGCCAGGCGATCCTCAACCCGGAGCGCACCGTCGCCTCGATCAAGCGCAAAATGGGCACCCGCGAGAACGTGACGATTGACGGCAAGGACTACAGCCCGGAGCAGATCTCGGCGTTGATTCTGCAAAAGCTCAAGGCCGATGCCGAAGCCTATCTGGGCGAAGAGGTCACCGATGCCGTTATTACGGTGCCGGCCTACTTCGATGACACCCAGCGCACCGCGACCAAACATGCCGGCGAGATTGCCGGCCTCAAGGTGCTGCGGATCATCAACGAGCCGACCGCCGCGGCCCTGGCCTACGGCTATCACGAGAACAAGAAGGACGCCACCATCATGGTCTATGACCTGGGCGGCGGCACTTTTGACGTCTCGGTGCTGGATGTCGAGGTTGACAAGGCCAGCGAAGAGCGGGACTACTACGAAGTGCTGGCGACCTCCGGTGATACCCACCTGGGCGGCGACGACTTCGACGAGCGCATCGTTGACTACATCGCCGAGGAATTCAAGAAAGAAAACGGCATAGACCTGCGCAAGGACCGGCAGGCCCTCCAGCGGCTGCGCGACGCGGCTGAGAAGGCTAAGATGGAGCTTTCGACGACGGTGCAGACCACCATCAGCCTGCCGTTTGTGACCTCGGTTGACGGCGAGGGCCCCAAGCATCTGGAGATGACGCTGACCCGGGCCAAGCTCGAGGAGCTAATCGGCGACCTCATCGCCAAGACCGAGGAGGCCGTGACTACCGCCATCCGCGAGGCCGAGTTGGACAGCGACGGGGTCGAGGAGGTGCTGCTGGTGGGCGGCTCGACGCGGATCCCGTCGGTGCAGGACCTGGTGCGACGCCTCAGTGGCACCGAGCCGCGCAAGGGCATCAACCCCGACGAGGTCGTGGCGATGGGTGCCGCGATCCAGGCGGCGGTGCTGACCCAGGACGTGCAGGACATGGTACTGGTGGATGTCACGCCGCTGACGCTGGGCGTCGAGACGCTGGGCGATGTGATGGATGTGGTGATCCCGCGCAATACCTCGGTGCCGACCCAGCAGACCCGCACCTACTCGACCGCCACCGACTTCCAGAACACCGTCGAGATCAACGTCCTGCAAGGCGAGCGCTCGCGCGCCTCCCAGAATAAGTCCCTGGGGCGCTTCCATCTGACCGGTATTCCGCCGGCACCACGTGGCATGCCGCAGATTGAGGTCAAGTTCGAGATAGACAGCAACGGCATCCTCAAGGTGACCGCCGAGGACAAGGCGACCGGCAAGCACCAGGACATCACCATTACCGGCTCCGGCGCCCTGGCCGATGATGAGGTCGAGGGCATGGTGCAGGAGGCGGAGGCGCACAGCGAGGAGGACAAGAAGTTCCGCGAGCTGGCCGAGGCCCGCAACCAAGCCGACCAGTTGGCGTATCAACTGGAAAAGACCCTCAATGACCTGGGCGACAAGGTCGGCGAGGCCGAGAAAGCGCCGATCCAGGAGAAAGTGGAGGCGCTGCAGGAAGCGGCCAAGAGCGATGATGTCGCAGCCATCCGCCGGGCCATGGACGAAGCTAATCAGGCCTTTGCCGGCGTGTCGCAGCGCATGTACGAACAGGCTACTGCCGAGGCCGGCGGCGGGCAGCCGGAGACCGGACCGACCGGCCCGGAGGCCGACAGTAGCGCCGGCGCCGATACCAGCGGTGATGACGTGATTGACGCGGACTTCGAGGCCGAAGACGAGTAATAGATGAGACCGAAATTGGGGACAGTCACCTATTTTTGACTCCCACTCCTATTCCTTCACAAAAATAGGTGACTGTCCCCAATTTCAACAGAAGGCGAGAACGCACTATGGCTGCGACTCTAGATTTCTATGAGGTGTTGGGAATAGATCGCGACGCCTCACAGAAAGAAATCCGCCAGGCATACCGCAAGCTGGCGCGCAAGTATCACCCGGACGTCAACCCGGGTGATGCGGCCGCCGAGCAGCGCTTCAAGGAGATCAGCCAGGCCTACGAGGTGCTGAGCCATCCGGACAAGCGCCAGGACTACGACCGCTTCGGCCAGGCCTACCAGCAGGCGCGCCAGCAGGGCGGTCCCCAATCCGCCCAGGACTTCGCCGGCTTTGTGTTCAACCAGTACGGCGCCGGCAGCTTCGCCGAGATCTTCGGCGACCTGTTCGGCGACATGTACACCGGCGGCGGTCGGGCCCGGCACTATGCCGCTGCCAGGCAGCCACAGCGCGGCCCTGACATCGAGCACGAGATGGAGATCAGCTTCAGGGAGGCCTTCAGCGGCGTCGAGAAGACCCTGAGCTTGCGCATCGCCGACCGCTGTCCGGAATGTGACGGCATCGGCGGCACTACCGAGACTTGCCCCCACTGTGGGGGCAGCGGTCAGATCAGCGGCGGGTTATTCGGTCTGGGCAGCGCCTGCCCGCAGTGCCAAGGCAGCGGCCAGATCATCACCGGCTCATGCCCGAGATGCGGCGGCGGGGGCGAAGTGGCCCGGGACCGCAAGATCAAGGTCAAGATCCCGGCCGGCGTCAAGACCGGCTCGCGGGTGCGAATAGCCGGTGAAGGCGGCCGCGGCGCGCGCGGCGGGCCCAATGGCGACCTCTACCTGGTCATCAAGATGCAGCCGCATAACTTCTTCACGCGCCAGGACGATGACATCTACGCTACCGTGCCGGTCACCTTCGTGGAGGCGGCGCTGGGGGCCAGGATAGCCGTGCCGACCCCCGACGGCCGCGTGAATCTGAAGATCCCGGCCGGGACCAAGAACGGCCAGAAGTTCAGGCTCAAGGGCAAAGGCTTTCCGCGCGTCAACAGGAGCGGCCGCGGCGACGAATACGTGCAAGTCGAAATCAGCGTGCCCAAGAAGCTCAACGCCAAGCAGCGCAAGGCCGTCGAGCAACTGCAAGAGGTCTGGCAGGAGGACCCGCGCAAGGGCCTGCCGACCGGGCTTTAGGCTCGCAGCGGTCCGTCCCAGCCGCCGGCCAGGTACGGGCACGCATACGGACAAAGCAGAGGTGGAGGTAATGCGACGCGATGCAGGTGAGCCGTTATATGTTATCAGCATAGCCGCCAAGCTGGTCAACTGCCATCCGCAGACCCTGCGCACCTATGAGCGGATGGGGCTGATCGAGCCGCGGCGTTCGGACAGTAACGTGCGCCTATACTCCGATGCAGACATCGAGCTGCTGCGGCAGATCCAGCGCCTGACGCAGGAGATGGGCGTGAATCTGGCGGGGGTGGAGATAGTACTCAAGCTGCTTGAGCGCATAGATGAATTGCAAGAGCAGTTGGAGCGGCTGCAGCATGACCTGGAACATGGCCCGAAGCGGCTTAATCCGCCGCCGCAGCCAAGTGCCGAGGTGCGCATCATGGATAGTACCCAGGAAGACCAAGACTAGGCGGTCGGTGTCAACGACCATCCTGGCAAAGAACTCGAGGGCACGACAATATGCAGAATGAAGGCTGGGTCGTAGTGGCGCGGATTTCCGGGCTTGGTAACGATCTCAACGCAAGTATGCTGATTGCCCGGCTTGAAGCCGCCGACATTCCCGCCGTGCGCCTGCCTGTGCAGCCGCCAACCACCGCGATGGGCGGAGTAGTACACGAGCCGATAAGGGTCCTGGTGCCGCCGGACAAGGCAGAGGCCGCAAGGGCTCTACTAGACGCCGCCCCCGAAGATGATGTCACACAATGAACTGGATGGAATTCACGCGATGATAGACCCTGAGCGCCGGCGGCGTTATATGTCAGGTCTGTCTTTTTGCGGCACAGGTGCTGGGCAAGTGAGGTGATAGATGATGGACTTTGAGAAGTTCACTAATCAAGCCAAGCAGGTGCTGAACAGCTCTCAGCAGATCCTGCAGCGCTATAGTCATACCCAACTTGATGTCGAGCACATCCTGCTGGCTCTGCTCGAGCAGGAAGGCGGCGTAGTATCGCGCGTCCTGGAGAAGCTTGACGTGGGCCGCGACGCGCTGGTCAAGCAGGTGGAGCAGGAGCTAGGCAAGCGCCCGCAGGTTTCCGGAGGGGGCGCGGAAGGCCAAATCTACATCACACCGCACACCCAGCGCGTCTTCGATTTGGCCTGGCAGGTGGCTCAGCGCTTCGGCGACACCTACGTTGCCAGCGAGCACCTCTTTCTGGCTATCATCGAGGATGGCAATACTGAGGCCGCCGGCATGCTCAAAGCCGCCGGCCTCACCAGCGAGGCGGTGCTGACTGCCCTGCAGAGCATCCGGGGCAGCCACCAGGTCACCGACGAGAGCGCCGAGGCCGCCTACGAGGCCCTGGAGCGATACTCCCGAGACCTCACCGCGCTGGCTGGCGAGGGCAAGCTGGACCCGGTAATCGGCCGTGAAGACGAAATCCGCCGCGTCATCCAGGTGCTTTCCCGCCGCACCAAGAACAATCCGGTGCTGATCGGCGAGCCCGGCGTCGGCAAGACCGCGATAGTCGAAGGCCTGGCCCAGGACATAGTAACTGAGGATGTGCCCTCGATGCTATACGGCAAGCGGCTGCTGCAGCTTGACCTGGCCGGCATGATCGCGGGCAGCAAGTATCGCGGCGAGTTCGAGGAGCGTCTCAAGGCCGTGATGGACGAGATAATCGCGGCCCAGGGCAGCATCATCGTGTTCATAGATGAACTGCACACGGTCGTCGGCGCTGGTGCCGCCGAGGGTGCCATGGACGCCTCCAATATGCTCAAGCCGGCCCTGGCGCGTGGCGAGCTGCAGGCCATCGGCGCGACCACCCTGGACGAGTACCGCAAGCACATCGAGAAGGACGCCGCCCTGGAGCGCCGCTTCCAGCCGATCATGGTCGAGGAGCCGACCGTCGAGGATACTATCGAGATTCTGCGGGGCCTGCGCGCGGATTACGAGAAGCATCACGGTGTGAAAATACTCGACGAGGCGCTGGAGGCGGCGGCGCAGCTTTCCGACCGCTATATCCAGGACCGCTTCCTGCCCGACAAGGCGATTGACTTGATTGACGAGGCGGCCAGCAAGCTCCGGATAGATACCTATGACCTCCCACCCCGACCTGAGAGCCTCCGTCAGCAGATCGCTGAGCTTGAGGAACAGGGCACCAAGGCGGCAATAGACGGCGATTACGCCGCAGCCGACCGGATCAAGACCCAGCTCGACGAGCTGTCGGCCAAGCTGCCGGTGGCGGAACGCAAATGGAGCGGCAAGCAAGAGATAGATGACAGTGTGGATGCCGAGGACGTGGCGCAGATCGTCTCCGACTGGACCGGCATCCCGGTGCTGAAGATGTTCGAGGCCGAGGCCGAGAAGCTGCTCAACATGGAAGACCGCCTCCACGAACGGGTCAAAGGCCAGCACGAGGCGGTAGTGGCGGTCTCACAGGCGATTCGCCGAGCCCGAGCCGGTATCAAGGACCCCAACCGCCCGATCGGCTCGTTCATATTCCTCGGCCCCACCGGTGTCGGCAAGACCGAGCTGGCCAAGGCCCTGGCGCAGTTCCTCTTCGACGACGAGGAGGCGATGGTGCGCATAGACATGAGCGAGTACATGGAGAAGTTCTCGGTGTCGCGGCTCATCGGCGCTCCGCCCGGCTATGTCGGCTACGAAGAGGGCGGCCAGCTCACCGAAGCCGTCCGCCGCCGGCCCTACCGGGTGGTGTTGCTGGATGAAATCGAGAAGGCGCACCCGGACGTATTCAACATCCTGCTGCAGATCTTCGAGGACGGCAGGCTGACCGACAATGCCGGCCGCACCGTGGACTTCAAAAACACCGTCATCATCATGACCTCCAATGTCGGCAGCGAGTTCATCACCGCTCCCGCGACCGACTGGGACGAACAACAGCGCCGGGAGCACTATGAGCAGATGCGCGACCAGGTGATGGAGAGCCTGCGGGTGACCTTCCGACCGGAGTTTCTCAATCGCGTGGACGAGATCATCGTCTTCCATGCGCTGACACAGGACGAGATATTGCAGATCGTGGACCTGATGATGGCTCGCTTGCACAAAGCCCTGCAGGAGCGCAATCTAGGTCTCCAGCTCACCGACGAGGCCCGCAAGCTGCTGGCCGAACGCGGTTACGATCCGGAGTATGGGGCGCGACCGCTGCGGCGTTTGATCCAGAAAACTGTCGAGAACCCCGCCGCCGGTGCCATTCTGCGCGGCGATTTTGCCGAGGGCGACACCATCCGCGTGGAAGCCGCCGATGACCAGATCGTGCTGGGTAAAGCGTAGCACCAACCATACATGATTCGCGTTGGTTGCGGATTGATGATTTGCAGCCGTAAGTCGTGATGGAGGGGCCCGGGTACCCACTCCGAAGGAGTGGGTGAACAGGCCGAGCTTGTTGAGGCCTGCAAGGCTGGCCCAGCCGTTTTTCTTAAGTCTTCAGGCCGGGGTCGTGCATGGGCCGGCCTCCTTGTGGTCGTCGCCGACGACCGCAACTCGATGCGGCTCATCCAAAGGCAATAGCGCTCAAATCAAGTAATAGCAAGGAGCAAGAATCGATATGTGCGGAATTGTCGGCTATATCGGAACACGCCAGGCCCCGCAGATCTGTCTCGCCGGGCTGCGACGCCTGGAGTATCGCGGCTACGACTCGGCAGGGATTGCGGTAATCCGCGACGGCGAATTGGAGGTACGCAAAGTCATCGGCAAGCTCGATGATATGGAGGCCGAACTTGAGGCCGACCCTCTGCTCGGCACCCTCGGCATCGGCCACACCCGCTGGGCCACCCACGGCAAGCCCTCGGTCGAGAACTCGCATCCGCATCTTTCCGCCGATGGACGGATCGCCGTCGTCCACAACGGCATCATCGAGAACTACCAGGACCTGCGGGAGCAGTTGACCGCCGAGGGCTATCAGTTCAGGTCCCAGACCGATACTGAAGTCATGGCCCACCTGGTGCAGAAGTACTATGCGGGCGACCTGCGAGCCGCGGTCTGCCGGGCGGTCGCCGACCTCGAAGGTGCCTTCGCCTTCGGCATCATCTGCGCTGATAGCCCGGGGGAATTGGTGGCGGTGCGCCGCTTCTCACCGCTGGTAGTCGGCATCGGCGAGGGCGAGAACTACATCGCCTCCGATATGGGCGCGATCCGCCAGGAGACCGACCGCGTCTATGTCATTGATGACGATGAGGTGGCGCTGATTACCACCGAGGGCATCGAACTGACCGACCTGGACCTGAACCCGCTCGAGCGCGAGGTGTTCGTGATCCCCTGGCCGGCCGATGCGGCCCAGAAGAGCGGCCACAAGCACTTTATGCACAAGGAGATCCACGAGCAGCCGGACGCGATGCGCAACTGCCTGGCCGGCCGGCTTTCCGACCCCGACAAGCCGATTAAGCTCGAAGGCCTGAACATGACCCAGGACGACATCAAGAGCCTGCGCAAGATCGTCTTCACTGCCTGCGGCACCGCCTTCCACGCCGGTTTGGTGGGGCGCTTTCTTACGGAGAATCTTGCCCGCATCCCTTCCGAGGCCGACCTGGCCGCCGAACTGCGCAGCCGCGACCCGGTGGTCCTGGACAATACCCTCTGTATCGTCATCAGCCAGTCCGGCGAGACGGCCGACACCCTGGTGGCCCTGCGCGACATGAAAGCCAAGGGCGCTAAGGTCGTCTCGGTGCTGAATGTGGTGGATAGCTCGATTGCCCGCGAATCCGACGGGGTAGTCTATATCCAGGCCGGCCCCGAAATCGGCGTGGCCTCGACCAAGGCTTACACCCTGCAGGTATTCACCATGGCGATGCTGGCTATCCACTTCGCCGAGGTGCGCGGCGCGGCGGACCCCGACACCCTGCGCACCATCAAGACCGAACTCCTGGTCTGTCCCGAACTGGCTGGGCAGCTTCTCAACCGCGAGGACGACGTCAAGACAATCGCCGCCAAGCACTACCAGAAGCCCAATTCGCTATTCCTGGGCCGGGGCGTCAACCTACCCTCCGCGATGGAAGGCGCGCTCAAGCTCAAGGAGATCAGCTACATCCACGCCGAGGGCTATTCCGCCGGCGAGATGAAGCACGGCCCCATCGCCCTGGTGGAGCCGAACCTCTTCACCGTCGCCATCGCGGTGGCGGGCGAAGTCTATGAGAAGATGATCGGCAACATCATGGAGATCAAGGCCCGCAGCGGCCCGGTGATTGCGGTCGCCACCGATGGAGACGAGCAGATACCGGCAACCGGTTTGGACGAGGAAGCCGATCCCGATGACGTCGCCGCCCAGCCCAATGACATGATCTGGGTGCCGCCGACGCACGAGCTGATTTCGCCGATTACTGTGGCGATCCCGTTACAGCTATTGGCCTATCACATGGCGGACCTGCGCGGCGAGCACATTGACCAGCCCCGCAATCTGGCCAAGACCGTCACGGTGGAGTAGTAACCGCGACCTTGAGCAAACCGAAGCCGCGCGGCCATCACCAGCCACGCGGCTTTTTCTGTGCTCCGATCGCCCGCGCAGGAAGTTGCGCTGCTTCCGGCGAAATGTCGCCCGATCTGTAACGTGTACCAAAAGGAGTGACGAAATGGAACCTATAGGAGTCGGCGTTGTCGGATGCGGAGTAATGGGCCCCAGACATGCCCAGGCGGCCCAGGAATTGCCGCTGACGGAACTGGTGGCCATAGCCGACGCCATCGCGGAAAGGGCGCAGGCGACAGCCGAGCGCTTCGGCGTAGAGAAGATTTACCGCGAAGGCGCCGAGCTGTGCGCAGACCCCGACATCGAGCTCGTGGTGCTGGCTCTGCCTACTTTCGTGCGCACGGAACTGGCCCTTGGTGCCTTTGCCAACGGCAAGCACGTGCTGACCGAAAAGCCGGTGGCGATGAATGCGGCTGAGGTGGAGCAATTGATTGCCGCTCGCGGGGACCTGACCGCGGCCTGTTGCTCCTCGCGTTTCCGCTTCACCCATGGCGCTGAGCTAGCCGCTGATTTGATTGCGGAGGGGGCGCTGGGCGAATTGCGGACGATCTACTGCCGCTCGTTCTTCGCGGCAGGCCCTCCGCCCGATGGTCCCCGCCCCGAGTGGCGGCTCAAGCGCCATCTCAACGGCGGCGGCTTCCTGATGAACTGGGGCTGCTATGATTTGGACTACCTGCTGGGCATCACCGGCTGGCAGCTCAAGCCGCAGACGGTCCTGGCTCAGACCTGGACGATTCCGCCCCAGCTCGCCTCGCACATTCCCGAGGGCTCTGATGCTGAGACCCACTACGCGGCGCTGATTCGCTGCCAGGGCGGGACGATGATCTCTATAGAGCGCGGCGAGTACATGGCCGCCGGCGAGGAGACCGCCTGGCAGATCGTGGGCACCAAGGGGTCGCTGCACCTGCAGATGACACCGGCCGCATCCAACCAGTTGGTCTTTGACGAGTGCACAACAGAGCAGGGGACGGCGTCGCGAGTGCTGTGGGAGGGCAAGGAAGACAGCTCGGTAACGATGTGGGGCCCGCTCACCGACTTGGTGGAGGCGATTCGCGATAACCGCGAGCCGATGACCAGCCTGGAGCAGGCTCTAATCGTGCAGCAGATCACCGACGCCATCTATGCGTCGGCGGCTACGGGTGAGGCTGTCAGCATTTAAGTACCAACCGTGCCGGGAGGGGGCATTAGCGTGACCGCAACAGGGAACAAGCAAGTGCGTGCTTACGACATCCCCTACAGCTCGCTCGGCCATGAGCTGCAGACCATAGATGTATTCCTGCCGACCGCCGCGGGCAATGGCGCGGCCATTTTCTTCATCCATGGCGGCGGATGGTCCGCCGGTGACAAGACCGGCTGGCATCCGGTCATGGAGCATTTCTGTGGCCTCGGCTATGTCTGCACTTCGGTCAACTATCGCCTGAGGCCGGAGTTCCATCTTCGGGAAATGCTGCAGGATGTGCGAGTGGGCATGTCGTGGGTGAAGGAGCGTGCCGGGGAATACGGCTTCGATCCGCAACGCATGGCCGCCTACGGGTCCTCGGCGGGTGGGCACCTCGTCGGCATGTTGGCGACCATTGCACCCGAAGACGACCTTGGCATTACCGATGAGGTGACAATCCGCGATACGCGCCCACAGGCGGCGGTGTGCATGTGCCCGGTGCTGGCTCTGGAGCGGTATCGAACGGAGCTGATCCCGGACATTATCGGGGAAGAATGGGCCGCCGCACCGGGGCGTGTGCCCTTGGCCTCGCCGGAGCATCGCCTGACCGGGGACGAGCCGCCGTTTCTGATCGTGGTTGGGGATGCCGACACTACGACACCGATTGCGGCCCAGCAGGCCTTCAAACAGGCGCTGGAAGCCAAAGGCGGCTCGGTGCAGCTTGAGATCATCTCAGCAGCCGAGCATGGGGCCTTTTATGGGGTTACCTCCCAGCCCCAGAGAGACGCCCTGCCGTTTGTCGAGCAGTTCATAGCGAGCGCGTTGCAGGTGCAGTAGCCCTTATCCCACCGGTCACAAAGCGGATGCGGCAGGTCCATGAAGGCCTGCCGTATTTGCCCTTACCCGGCTTATGCCCTATTCCCAGAACTTCCCCCGCAGCCGGGCGTTGCCGAAGCGCGCGTCGGAGAGGCCGCCGCAATCGGCCCACTCAATATTGTCCGGGTTGCGGCCGCCGCAGATCTGGCTGATGTCGGTAATCCGCTCCCAGATCAGGTCGTATAGCTCCCGCGCGGTCCGCACATCGCCCGGGGCCAGTCCCAGGCGCTGGAAGGTGTTGAGGTCCTTCAGCCGGTCGCGCAGCGCACAGCCTCCGTCACAGGTCCCGCGCTTGGGATCATACACCCCGCACGGCGGGCAGACCTGGCAGGCCCCCTCGATGAGTTCTATCTCGATATCGGGGTTCTCGCGCATGCGGGCAAGCGGCTCCCAGAGGTTGTCCGCAGCGATAGGTTCATCCAGAAACCGCCCCCAGAAAGCCAGGATACACAGGAGGTGATGGGCGCGGATCCGTAGCCGGTCACAGTTCTCGATTTCCTCGCATGACTCGGCCTTCGCTTGCGCCTTCTCCTCCTCGCTGCGCGACGGGCAGACACCTGCTTGCGTGCCGAGGTGATACGCCTCCGTGTGCGCCACCGGGCACTCCTGCCACGCCGGCCCCGTCTCACCATTGAGGTCGCAGACTCCCCACAGAGTCGGGATGAACCTCGGCAGGGCCATCTGCAGCAGCCAGTACGCGGAACGGGTATCACCGGGAGCGAGGTTGAGCTTCTGCAGCACCTGGAGGTCCTTGCGACGGGTAGCCGGGTCATACATCGTCGGCTCCGTGGTCGGCCCCCCGATGCAGTTGAAGGCGGTCTGGAGTGTGATCAGCAGATTGCGGTCTGCTCGTATTCTCTCCAGCACCTCATCCAGCTTCCACTCCTCGCGGTCGGGGGGATCCCCGCCCCCCTTGAGGCAGAACAGGCAAAGCAGATGATGGGGCCTGAGAACGATGCACTTTTCACCATGCGTTGCCGGCCAATGGCCGGCGGAATTGTCCTGTGACATAAGGCTCACTCCTCCGGATTGAGCAGCTTGTCCACGCCCTCGGCGCGCAGCTTCTCGTACTTGCCGCTGTGGGTACCGCCGCAAGTGCTCCACTCCGGGATGACGCCGTCGGGATTGTCGCAGATGTCCGCCAGGCTCTCGAGCTTCTCGAACAGCAGCGCCCACAGCTCCCGGGCCGGCAGCACATCACCATGTTGCAGGCCCAGCTTCTGGAAGGTGTTGAGGTCCTTGAGCCGGTCCCGCAGCCCGCAGCCGGCATCGCAGATCTCCTTGTCCGGATCGTAGCCCTGACACGGCGGGCAGACCATGCAGGCGCCCTCGATTAGCTCGATCTCGATGTCGGGATTCTCGCGACTACGCACGAGGATCTCCCAAAGGTTGTCCTCGACCAGCGGCGCTCTCATCCCGCCGCCATAGGCGCACAAGATGCAGCAGAGGTGATGCGGCCGGACCCGCAGCCGCTCGGCGGTCATTATTTCCGCCGCCGAATCCACCTTCGACTGCTCCTTCTCCACCGGATCGCGGAAGATGATGATGCCCTCCTCCAGGCCCTTTTCGTAGGCTCCGGTATAGGCCTCCGGACATTCCTGCCACGCCGGCCCGCTCTCACCCCCGAGCTGGCAGATGCCCGCCAGGTTAGGGATATTCTGTGGGATGCGCCGGTGGAACAGCTCCCTGGCATTGCGGGTAGCGTCCGGCACCATGTTCAGCGCCCGCAGCACCTGCAGGTCCTTGCGGCGGGTCGCCGCATCGTGCTTGGTCGGGAAGGTTGTCGGTCCGCCCATGCAGTCGAAAGCGGTCTCCAGAGTGATGAGGATATTGCGGTCAGCCTCGATGGCCTGCAGCTTCTCATCCAGTCTGGCGCTCTCGCGGTCCGGGGGGTTGCCCCCACCCTTGAGGCAAAACAGACACATCAGGTGGTGCGGCCGCATCGTCATGCCGTCTTTGCATTCATCCTGCTTCTCGGCCATGAAATACTTCCTCCTCTTTGGAACGCTGTCGGTGGCTCAGCCTGAAATTGCCTTGCTCTATTTGCCCGCAGAGCTGCCCTTGACCTGCTCCGGCCATGCCGCTGAGGCAACTCACTGTGCCGGCATTTAGCCGCTAAGTCTGCGGTTGTATCTCCCATTCGGTATCTGCCAGCAGTGTCCGCTTGAGGCGCGCGCCCGCCAGCTCACTCACATCTGTGCCCTCTGCGGCTGCAATCGCCGCGGCCGTGCCTGCAGCGGTCCCGATGAACATGCAGGTCGGCATGATGCGCAATGAGCCGTGGGCCTTGCGGTCGGCGGAGATGCTGCGACCGGCCACCAGCAAGCCCTTGATCCCGCGCGGCAGCAGTGACCGGTACGGAATCTCATACCAGTCGCCCGCAGGCGGCTGACTGGCCTTCACGTATTCCAGGGTATGCGGCTCCTGATGCGGCGGCGGGTCGTGCAGGTCCAGCCAGAACCACGCCGGCACCACCCCGTCATCGAACTTCCGCCCTGCCAGCACATCCTCCTGAGTCAAGGTGTAATGGCCGATGATCCGCCGCGACTCGCGTATCCCCAGCGAGGTCGGGAAGCGCTCGACGCGACATTGCTCGTAGCCGGGCAGATGCGCACGGCACCAGCGGACGATCTGCAGCGCGGCAAGCTGACTCTGCGCCAGGGCCCGAGCGTTCTGTACCGGGTCGGTCGCATCAAGCTCCTCAAACTCCCACCCCTCGAGGTAAAGAGCACCGGTTTCGGCATCGAACGGAAAGGTCGCCGGATCATGGTCGAACAGGCCGTCCGGGACCCGAATTGCGCCTTCACGCACCGCCTGTGCGAAGAGCGCGGCCAACTCTTCGTCGCCCGGCCGCTCCCGCGCGAAGCGTTCGGCGTCCACCTCACCTATTACCCAACGGAAGCAACAGACCTGGATATGCCCGTCTTGGGGGTCGCCATAGCGGAAGGGCGCTCCGGCATCGGCGGCGATGTCCGCATCCGCCGTGCAATCAATAACCGCCTTGGCGCGCACCAACTGCCGCGCGCGTTTGGTCGCGATGAAAACGCCTGCCACCCGGTCATCCGTCACCCACGCACCCTCGGCGAACGTAGCCAGCAGCACCTCCGCGTCCGCCTCTGTGACCATTTCCAGCGTCAGCGCCCTAGCTGTCTCCGGGTGATACCAGAGGCGCCCCGGCGGCCTGAACCGCTCCGTATCAATGCGCCACTGGGCGGCTCCCAACTCCAGCAGCCGCTCCACCAACTCGTCGAAGATCGGCCCGCCAGGCGAATCGCAGAACCCCCGCAGACCGGCATTACCAATCAGCCCTCCCAAGCAACTGGTGGCCTCGATCAGCAGCGTGCGAGCACCGGCGCGGCCTGCCGCTACAGCCGCACCAATGCCCGCCGGGCCGCCGCCACAGACGACCACATCGTACTCCCCCAGCACCGGCACCGCAGCCGCCGCGACCGTCACCTTCGACTTGTCGTTTCCCACTGGCATTGTCCTCTCAAAACTCCTGGAATGTTGCCACTTCAGGCCTCGGGCGATGGCAGCTCGGCCACAAGACCCCGGATGACGGCGTCTCGCAGTCGCAAGACGACTTCGGTGATATAGAAGCAATCGGCCGCCGGCACCAGGCACTCCTCGTCACCGCACAGCGAGCCGATGAAGTTGTCCCACTGGTCGAGCGCCGGTGGCAACTCCAGTTCGCGCGGGCCTTGGTCCTGCGTTATCAGCGTAACCGTCTCGCCGCAGCCGGTGGCCTCGATGACGCCTGCGTTTCCCGCCAGTCGCAGCCGATCATCGCCGTGAGTGGGCGCGGCCTGCGGGCGGCAGTAATCCAGGCGCACCGCCGCCGAAGCCCCATTATCAAGCTGCAGGGCCAGACAGGCGCTATCTTCCATGTCGCCCATTGCCGGATGGCCAACATTGCCTTGATAGCCGGCACCTGAGACGAAGTGACACCCCGACGTATAGCGGATCAGGTCCAGCGCGTGAATCCCGATAAAGGGGATGATCCCGCTGAAAGTCGCCTTGCGCCTTTGCCATGCGGGCCGCTGCCCCAGGCGGTAGCTCTTCTGCATGGTTGCCAGGCAGACTTGTCCCAGAACCCCGTCGCCTACCGCCTGCTTGATCGCGAGATAGGCCGGCTCATAGCGCATGGTCAAAAGCATCGAGAGCTGCACGCCGGCCCTGTCAACAGCCGCGCGCACCTGGTCGAGCTCCTCAAGCGTGAAGGCCAGCGGCTTCTCGGCCAGAACGTGAATCCCCCGCTCGGCGCAGGCGATGATGGTCTGCCCGCGCAGATTATCGGTGCCGGCTTCCACCACCACATCAAGCTCCACTTCCGCCAGCATCTGCTGGGCGTCAGTAAAGGTGAGAGTGTTCTCGTCGGCCGCCGGCCCTTGCGCCGCCTCCGCAAGCTTACTCTCATCATCGTCACACACCGCTGCCAGGCGACAGTCCTCGCGCTGTGCTATCCCGCTCAGGGCGACGCCCTGGTGCCCCTTGAGGCCGATTACTCCAACCTGTAAAGCCATGCCAATAACCTCCGTCGCGTGTGGTGGATGCTATTTCACGACTCGGGCCGGAAATTCCTGTAAGCTTTTCTTTGACAAAGTCAGTTAGGTACGGTATGGTCTTACCTATGAAGCATAGGACAATGCGATACTACCTAAAGGAGGTAGCCAGATGGGATCGAGGCAAGCTTTTACTCTGATTGAACTACTGGTGGTGATCGCGATCATCGCGATTCTGGCGGCAATACTATTTCCGGTGTTCGCCAGAGCGAGGGAGAAGGCAAGGCAGGCTAGCTGTCTGAGCAATGTCAAGCAGATGGGGCTGGCGGCCCTGATGTATGCTCAGGACTACGACGAAATGGTGGTGCCCGGTGAGATCCTGATTCCGGGCGCCCAACGCTGGTTCGGCGACCACGGCCTGCTACTGCCCTATGTCAAGAACGTGCAGGTGTTCCTGTGCCCTAGCGCCGATGGCCCGGCATGTTCCAAGTATTTCACTCACGAGGGGGTGCGCCATTATCAGCGCACCGACTACGGCATCAATCAGACGATTCATCGTCGCCAGACCTCTTCGACCGCGGTCTGGTACAAGATGACCGTGATCAAGTATCCGGCGGAGACGGTGATGCTCGCTGACGCCGACTGGACGCGCAGCAAGGATGACTATAGCAGCAGCAACAGTTGGCGCATTGATGCCGGCCGCCATCCCAGCTACTTCATCCCGGCTCGCCACAACGGCGGCGCCAACATAGCATTCGAGGACGGCCACGCCAAGTGGCACTCGATTGCCCGGGATCCCGACAGCCCGTACGTGGGCCCGGTCGCCTACACCTTCACTCCGCAGGATGTGTGCTGGTCGCCGGGCGGAGCGCCCAAGTACTGAGCGAACGCCGCCACTGGTGCCCGGTGAACAGAAAGGATTGGAATCCATTGCGGTTCTTGTCAGTGTTCAGCTATGCCGTGACTATGGCTGTCCTTTGCAGTTCCGTGGCCTGTGACGAGCTTAAATCGGCACAGGTGACGCACCCGGTGATGCCGGTACCGGAAATGGACGATGAAGCAGTAGTCGCGCTGAAGAGCCAGGTTAATCCCCTGCTGGGGCGGGGTATGGACTTTATACTCGACCTGGTACCGAAGCAGAACGGCATCGCCGCCTGTGGCTGCCCCAACTGCGATCAAGGCTCGCACGATACCCAGATTGTGTGGAACGGTATCAGCGACCCGGATGGTGCTCACTGTCGCTTCTGTGGTCACCGCTACCCCTCGGATAAGTACCCGATGGACCAGGTTCTCACTTTCAAGAACCGACGCGGTGAAGAAGAGCAGTGGCGCTACTATGAATCGGCCGATGGCAAGCGCCATTTCTTCTCAGCACGCGCCCGCTACTGGCGCAAATGGTATGTTGCCGACTTGCTGCAGGATATTGCCGACCTCTACGCAGCCACCGGCGATGCCAAGTATGCCGAGGCCGCTGCCGAGCTGCTGTATCAGATATCCCAGTGCTACGCCGGCTGGGTGGTGGTGAGTAGAGACGCCCCTCACTCGGAGGCCACAGCGGCGTATGGCAGCATCTGGCATCACTGGCACTATCGCGATATGGAGCCGAGTGTGGCCTATGCCTATGACCGGCTGTATCAGAGCGGAGCCTTGGAGCGTCTCGGCGAGCGCAAGGGCGTGGACATCAAACAGGCCATCGAGCAGGACATACTCTACCCCTCCGTCGAATTCGCCCGCAGCTTCGAAGAGACCTGGGGCAACGCCTCGCCGATACTGTATCACGGCCTGGTGGTGTACGGGCGCGTCCTCAACGAGCCGGATTACGTTCACGATGGCATCAACCGTGCAATCGGCCTGCTGCGCACCCATTACCTGTTTGACGGCATGTGGAAGGAAACCACCGTATCGTATCACCAGATGACCACCAGTACGATAGCGAGGGTCTTTGAGCGTGCCCGGGGATACTCCGATCCTGCCGGCTATGTGCATCCCGAAACCGGCAAGCGCTTCGA
Source organism: uncultured Armatimonadia bacterium (assembly GCA_964390495.1). Classification (GTDB taxonomy): domain Bacteria; phylum Armatimonadota; class Zipacnadia; order Zipacnadales; family UBA11051; genus UBA11051. The sequence goes on along the minus strand of CAYMIN010000004.1, from coordinate 58,181 downwards.
CGATTTCGATGCCATGCGCGACATCCCGTTCTTCAACAGAGCGGTCAATGTCGTCCGCGCTCTGGTGTTTCCCAACGGGCGCATCGTGCCGGTCAACGATGCCTGGGCGAAGACCGAGCTTGCTCCTCCGGAGCGCAACGCGCCGGTGCTGTTGCCCGCCACGGGACACGTCCGCCTGGCCCGCCGGAACTATGATAACGCCATGCAGGCCCACCTGCGCTTCGGTCCCAGCTACGGGCACCGCAACTATGGCAGCCTCGGCTTGATCCTGTGGGCCAAGGGCCGTGAGCTGCTGTCGGACATCGGCTATACGCACACCGCCTGGCGGATGTGGACCCTGCGCACCGCCTCGCATAATACCGTGATGGTGGACGGCTGGGACCAGACCCCGCAGCCTACTGGTAATCTCAGTCTCTATGCGCCGCTTTCGGAGAATATGCAGGTGGTTGAGGCCGAGGCCCGCGCCGCCTACTCCGGTACAGTGTCGGACTATCGGCGCCGCCTACTGTTGGTGGGGACCTCCGAGGCCGATGCCTACGTGGTGGACATCTTTCGCGTAGCAGGCGGCCGGCAGCATGACTGGATACTGCATGGCAGTGCCAACTACGACCAGACAGCGACATTGAGCCTGCCGCTGGAACCCCTGACCGGAACCATGTTGGGCCCCGAAGCCCAGTTCCGACTGCCACTCACCGAAAGCGATACAGGCGACTTTTCCGGTCCCGGCATTGACAGCCAGCCCGCAGGCGGACGCCGCTGGTACCGGCTGCGAGGTGTGGGCTACGCCTTCATCAAGCGCGTCAGCCGTGCGCAGACTGATGACGACTGGTCGGTCACCTTCGACTTCCCCGACGACTCCGATACCCACTTGCACACTACCGTACTGGGCCAGCTCGGCACTACCGTCTATCAGATCAGCTCCCCCTCGATCCGCCGGGCCAACGAGAGCGATGCCGAACTGCCCAACTACTCGATGCCCGGAGTGCTGGTGCGCCGCACCGCTGATGCTGACCTCGTCTCCACCTTTGTTGCGGTGCACGAACCATACGCCGAGCAGCGCTTTGTCACCTCGGTGCGCTCGCTGCTGTCTCCGGACGCCGCCGATCCGCCAAGCCCGCTGGCTCTGGAAGTGGTACACGCCCAGGGCACCGACTACGTACTCTCCGCCCCGTTGGGGACTGAGCTGCCCTTCGAGCTACAACTGCCTGGCGGTACGCTGACATGCGATGGCACGGTGGGACTCCTGCGGCTGCACCAGGGCCGGGTGACCGCGGCCAGCGTGGTGGGCGGTACCACGCTCAGTTACAACGGCTTCTCAGTGGCCGTACCATACCCCGCCATCGCCGGCACAATCGTGGGCATGGAGGTTGACGAAGCCGCTAACCGATATGCCTTGGTGGTGGACCGCGAGCTGCCGGCCTCCGCAGCCGTGACCGGGCGCTTTGTGCTGGTTACTCATGACGATGGCACTACCCACGGCTATGAAATCGCCGGGGCCGAGCAGCGCGGCGAGCAGCACCTGCTGTACCTGGCCGAGGACCCCGGCTTCAGGCTCAAGCCCGATGGCACGACTGAGTTTGTGTACTTCCCCCACAACACCATCAGCGGCCCCAACAGCTTCCGCCTTAACAGTGTAGTGAACTACGAGTTGGACCAATAGCGCGCGCCACCTAACCGGCTGAGGCGCAAACCAAGAGGGCCAGGCACAAGGGCTTCGTGCTTTTCGAGTTACGGGCCAGGGACTTGCGTCCGGTCGCAAGAGCGTCGTTCCACAGCGCTAGGCCGAATAATCCACAGAACGCGTAGCTCGGCCTGAGCGTGGTGCCTCCTTTACCACCCTCAGATTAGAGGTTACCCACGGGTACCAACTGCGAAGCAGTGGGTGAGGGACGTTTGGGGTCCCCATCCGGCCCAACCACTGTCCCGCGTGGGTCGGACTTCCAGCCCGAGTCGCCCCACGGCCTCTTTGCCACCTACTGACCATGTTCCTCCGCCCGCTTGCAATGCCTTGACAGCCGAGCCGTCACAGGATACTATTCGGTAAGTCCTAAACCAAACCAGGGGAGGTACTATCATGCGCAGGGGATTTACGCTTATCGAACTTTTAGTGGTGATCGCAATCATCGCGATTCTGGCGGCGATACTATTTCCGGTATTCGCCCGCGCCCGCGAGAAGGCCCGCCAGACGACTTGCCTGAGCAATGTCAAGGAGATAGCCTTGGGCTGTCACATGTACATCCAGGACTATGATGAGCGGTTACCAGGATATAGGCATGAACTCCCCGGCAACACCAACATCAAGTGGGCGCATATGGTTGCACCCTATATAGCTCCGTATGCGACTGACGCGTACAAGCGACCAACCGGTAGCGTCCACATATGGGTCTGCCCCAGCGGTGACCGCTACACTTCCAGCGGCAGAGTTGCGGCCAGTCACTACGGCTGGAACTACGTGTATCTGAATTGGATTGCGGTCGCAGAAATCACCAACCCAAGTGAGACCATCATGATCGGCGAATGCTACGCCGTGGATAGGGGCGCGGGAGTTGTCTATGCACCGTATAGGGACTCGTTTCTAACCCTCGCGGAGACTTACAACCGCCCCAGGATCCACAACCAGGGCTCCAACTACGGCTTCTGTGACGGTCATGCCAAGTGGATGTCAGCCAGCGAGACCGTCTCACTAGCCGCCAACGACAAATACTGGAGAGCCAAGCGGTAGAAGCTGGTCGGGGCTGCGCCCATCGTGTTGGTAGGGGCACAGTACAGAGGCCGGCTGCGTCAGGCGCTTGCCCTGGTCACCGAATCAACTTGTATCAAGCCAAAGCCGGGGTGAGACCATGACCTGCGCGCAGTTTGCCTGCATCATTGCCGTCGTCTGTGCGATGACGGCATTCCCTGTCCACGCCGACACCGACGGCCCGATTGCCTACAAGCCTGACATCATCGGCGTTAATCGGCTCTTCCTGGTTGCCCTGCGAGTTCCCCAGAACGCCCCGGAACTGGCAGTGGAAGTACCTGAGTGCGTCCGGCTGCTGGAGCGCACCCCCTTGCCCGCCCGGTCCGAATTGCGCAAGTACTACTTCCGCAGCCTCGCTCCCACCCCGCAGGCCGACATCGTCTTCAGTCACCCCGACGGCCCTCTCACGGTCTCTCTCGAGATCTGGTCCTTCGAGCAGTTGCGCGAGTTCCGCGAGCTGAAAGGCAAGCAACTGCCTCGGCGCTGGCCGCTAGGTGAGAGGCTTCCCGAGCTCAAGCAGAGCCAGACAATCACTTCTGATGCCTACAGGCAGCATATGGAGGAGCAAGAGCCACCTGCGCCGCAGTGGCTGGAGGTCAGCGACGAGGATATTTGGGCGGTGCAACCCGATAGCACCATCCCCCGCTGCCATTGTCTCAATCTGAGGCATGGCTGCCCGATCCACGGCACCGAAATATATAGGTTCAACGCCTACTACCCCTGGATCAAGAATGCCGCGAGGCCTTGGCAGGTAGAATGCCCGATTGGCGGTGAGCTTTATCCTTCCAACGACTTCGGCAACGACGATTTCACCAGCGGCGACTTTCCCGATGATGGCATCGGCGGCGGGTACATCTCGGAGGAGGGAGTACACTATGGCTTTGTGGGTGAGTTGGCCCAGGCCCAAGCCGATCGGGCACTGCGCATCGCACCAGCCTGCGCTGACGGCTACCTGGCTACCGCAGACCTGCGCTATGTCCACAAGGCGCTGGTGGCCATGTGTCGAATCGCCGCGGAGTACGCATACCTGGCGACGATGACGCAGCACCGTCACCGCAACAGCCAGTCGCAGGTGGAGCGCCTGGGACCCGCACCGTTCGCCGAAGGGCCGTGTCTGCACCGCAGCGGCTTCACCCTCTACTCGATTACCCAACCTGTTTACCAAACACGCATGGCCGAGGCCTACGACGCCATCTGGCCGGCGATAGACCAGGTGCCTGAAATCATCCCCTTCCTGCAGGCCAAGGGCTTCGACATTGAGACCCCCGAAGACGTCCGCCGCTTCATCGAGGAAAACCTCTTCGCCGTCTGGATACAGGGCAGCTTTGACCGGTCAACCTGGTCCAATGAACCTCGTACTGTAATGGGGCTGGCCCGAATCGCTGAGTGTCTCAATTATGAGCGCGGAACCGATATCATGGACTGGGTGTACCAGGGTGATGGCAACCGGGCGCGGATGCGTTCATTTGTCACCAACGCATACTTCCGCGATGGCGCCCCCTACGAGGCCTCTGGCCACTACAACGGGGTCCACCTCAGTTACCTGGGGCCGCTCATGGACTCGATTGAGCATATCCGCAGCATGCGCCCGGAGCTATACACCGAAGAACAGTATCCGAGTCCGACGGCACCCCGCCGCTACCGGCACATATTCGACTTCTCCATGGACACCGTCACGCTCGATCGGTCCTACCCGAAGGTGGGTGACGATACCTATCACCGGGGGGGCGCCTACAACCTCTCATACCCCCACTATGTCGTCCCCGAGAAACGCACCTGGCAGAACGGCGGACCCCAGGCGTTCGAACACGCATACAAGATCACCGCAGAGCCCAAGTACGCATGGGCTCTGGCAAATGCTCCGGGCTGGCAGCCCTCCCTGGAGTTCCCCTACAGTCGCGAGCAAATCGAGACTGCCGCCGCCGCATGGCCGGATGATTGGAATGACGCAAGCTCTCTGCATGACGGCTACGGGCTGGCCATTCTGCGCAGCGGCGAAGCTGAGCACAAGCGCGCTCTATGGATGATGTACGGCCACGCGCGGGGCCATATCCATGACGACATCATGGACCTGGGTCTGGGCGCCTATGGCAGCGAGATCCTGGGCTGCTTCGGCTATCCGCGCGGTGGCTGGGAGAAGAGCTGGGCCACTCATAATCTGGCCCGTCAGTTCTTCCCCTACGTGCAGATGTCGGCAACCGCCCAGCTCTTTGCCGACGCAGCTCCGGTACAGCTTGGCGAGATTCTGGCTCAGGGCTTCGAGGACCGCGTCTCGGCCGGTCAGAGCTATCTAGTGCTGGACGACCACTGGCAAAGGCGCATGCTGGCACTGGTGGATGTGTCCGATGACCAGTTCTACTGCCTCGACCTGTATCGCCTCCACGGCGGAGAGCAACACTGGTGGAGCTTCCACTGCCAGGAGGGTGAATTCAGCACCGAAGGCCTGGACCTGGTTAAGCAGCCGGCCGGAACGCTGGCCGGCCCGGAAGTGCCCTATGGTGACAGCACCTGGATTAAGGAGCATGCCCAGGCGGAAATGTCGGTGCCAAAGGCCCGCTATGAGCCGATGTGGATCTTCCCGCACCTGTACAATGTCGAGCGGGCCACGCCGACAGGCCCATGGTCGGCTGACTGGCAGCTTAAGAACTCCGAGGGGCTGCACTTCCGCATGACTATTCCGCAGGCAAACACCGCCGAAGTGCTCATAACCGACGGCAAACGGGATGCCGGCTCCTCCCCCTTCGAGATGAAGATGGTCTTGATGCGCAACCACAATCAAGATGAAGCAGCACCGGCCCAGACCCAGATAGTCAATGTGATGGAGCTGTATCGGGGCGAGCCGGTCATCAAGTCAGTGCGCTCGCTGGAGGTATCGGGGGCGGACGAGGCGGGCTTTGAGGCCTACGGGTTGGTGATCGAACTCAGTAATGGTCGCACCGATACCATCTTCGCCGCCGCCGAGCCGGCTACTGCGCATACGGCGGCGGGCGGCTTTGAGTTCGCCGGCCGTTTCGGCCTCTATTCCGAACAGGAGGGCAAGCCGGCCCGCGCGGTACTAATAGGCGGCACGCGCCTTACCAAGAATGGCCGTGGGATCGTGACGGATGCGCACGAGTACCGGGCCGAGGTTGCAGCCGTGGACCGGGCCACGGAGACGGTGACCGTCTCGCCGGCACCTGAGAATGCGGAAGCACTCCCGGGCCAGTACATATACATTGTCAATCCGCTACGTCGTATCGCCTACAAGGTGGTGGCGGCGGAAGCAAACGGGGACAGTGCCAGGCTGCGATTAGACCTGGATTCGCGGATCGGTACCGGGCAGGTCACCGGGCACAGTGACCACCTGGTCAAGACCACGACGCCGTTTCCATTGAGCGGGTACCGTTACTACCACGGGGCGCGGTTGGTCAACGCCGAGCGGACCGCGGAATACCGCATCGTGGATGTCCGCGCGGGCGCACTGATTGATTCACAGGCGCACCCGGAATGCCCAGTAGAGAAGCTGGAGCAGGAGTTCCCTGCCGGATCCTGGTTTGACGTGTACGACTATGGCGTAGGAGACGAAGTGGTGCTCCCGCTGTCAATTCAAGCTACCCTTGCCGACTAGCAACGCCAGGACCTGATGTGACGGGGCTGACCAGGCATAGCGTGCACACAGAGCAACACGCAGGTAATCCGCATCAGGCGGCGAACAGCAGAGACACTACCAAACCCACTACGGGAGTACTGTCATGAAATGGCACCAGTTTGGTGACGAAGACCTGCAGGCCGTCAAGCGCGTCCTGGATACTGGGAACCTGTGCTCGATCAACGGAGCCGAGGTCCCGGCCTTTGAAAACGAGTTCAAAAGCGAGTTCGGCTCACCCCTGGCCCTCGCAGTCGTCAATGCTATGGCCGGTCTGCACTGCGCGGTAGTCGCCTCCGGCGCACAGCCCGGTGATGAGGTCATCGTGGACCCGATGGTGGTCTTCGCTGCCCTGGGTGTCATGTATCACGGCTGCAAGCCGGTGTTCTGTGATGTCGAGAAAGACACGCACCTAATGGACACCAATCTGCTGCAGCAGATCACCACCGACCGCACCAGGGCCATCATCGTCACCCAGCTCTGGGGCCAATGCGCCGACATGGAGGCCATCAACGCCTTCGCCCGACAGCGCGGCATCACGGTCATCGAGGACTGCTCCCATGCCATCTATGCCACCAATGAGGGTCAGTACGCCGGCACCATCGGCGACATCGGCGTCTTCTCCTTCCAGATGTCCAAGCAGATGGCGCTGGGCGATGGCGGCATGACCACCATGAAGACCGCAGACCACCGCCGCATCATGGAGGAGATGATCACCTTCGGCACGGTGCCCAAGCGGCTGGGCTGGAACTACCGCATGAACGAGGTCGTCGCCGCCATCGGCCGCGTGCAACTCACCCGCGCTCGGACCTATGTGGACATGTGCCAGCAAGCGGCGGCTTTGTATAACGAGGCCGTCGCCGGCTGCGAGTGGCTGGTGCCACAAGCCAATCGCCCCGGGCGCGTCAACACCTATCATATCTGGACGGCCATCTTCGCGGGCGACCAGCACGGCATCTCCGCCGAGCAATTCCTCCAGGCAATGGCCGACAAAGGCCTCGGCTGGGGCATGGGCTACATCGGCAAGCCCGCCTATCATGCCAGTTGCATCGCGGATCACCTTGACGGGGTGCCCGACTGCCCGGTCGCCGAGTATCTGATGCCCCGGCTGATTTTGACCAGTACCGGCGGCGATCCGCAGACCCACGTCGAAAACGCCGAGAAGCTCGCGGAGGTCATCGCCGCCTTCTAGCTGCACGCCCGGCGAAAATGACGTTTCGCATGCAAGCTGTCGGCATATAATACGCTGGACAGCTTGCATTTCTGTCCAGCTACGGATCATGGACATATCCATCGTCATCGTCAACTGGAACACCAAAGACGACCTGCGGGCGGCACTGCAGTCGTGCTACGACCACGGCGAACCGCGCCGGATTGAGACCATCGTCATTGACAATGGCTCCAGCGACGGCAGCGTCGAGATGGTGCGCGAAGAGTTCCCCCAGACGACACTGCTTGCCAATAGCGACAATCGCGGCTATACAGCGGCCTGCAACCAGGGGATGCGGGAGGCCGTTGGCCGCTACTACCTGATGCTCAACAGCGACGCGCAATTGACCGCCGGCTGCCTGCAGGAGCTGGTGCGGGTAATGGACGCCTATCCCGACATCGGCACCGCCGGCGCGCAGTTGCACTACCCCGACGGCTCCGACCAGCCGTCGGCCTATCGCTTCCCCACACTCAGCTCGCGCCTGCTGCCTGCCAAGTGGGTGCAAGCAGCCGAGGCAATCTCCGCCGCGCCATCTGGGGGCAGCGCAAACATCTACCAGGTGGACTGGGTGGTGGGAGCGTGCCACCTGGTGCGGGCCGAGGCGGTGGCACAGGTGGGGATGATGGATGAGCGCATCTTCATGTGGTACGATGACGCCGACTGGTGCCTGCGGATGGCACAGGCGGGCTGGCGACGGGTAGTGGCCGTGGAGGCCGTCTGTGTGCACAAGGCCCGCAAATCCGCGGAGGCGCTGCCGCCGCTGCGCCGCAACCTGCAGATGTCCATGTCCGAATTCGCGTATTTCCGGCTGCATCACGGCGCAATCAAGACGGCGGCTCTCTGGGCTGCGCGCACGATGTACAGCCTCGCCAAGACCATCGCATTTGGCCTGGTCTGGCCGCTCATGGCTGGGAGGAATCGGCGGATAGCTGAGGCGCTGAGTTTCAACTGGGGCCGGTTGCGCTTCCACTTGCGGCACATAGCCGACATCCTCTGGCGCGCGCCCAAGCCGTACCGCGCCGAGGATGTCAAGTGACGCAAGCCCCGCCGGCGGCCTTCACGGGATCTTGAAGCTGGCGACCGGAGTGAGCGTACTCACCAGCTTGGCGACACCGGCCTGCTCAAGCACCTCGGCGAGTTGCTCTATCGGCCGGTACTGGTAGCCGAGTTGCTGTCGGATGTCGCCTGGACCTGACCACAAGGCCTCAACTCCGGCCTGGCGGGTGTACTCATTGGGACTTTCCGCCGGCGGCGTGGTTACCTGGTTGCGCCGGCCGGTGCCGTGGCTGATGGAATAGTATGTTAGATGTGCGTCGGGCCCGGGGACAAACAGAGCGGAGGGAGTGGACATTGAGCTGCCGACGAAGGCCGGCTGACCGGTCTCAGCATAGGGATGAGGGGAAGGGAAGCGGTCAGCGGGCCAGAAGGCGCAGGCCCCATGCCGGTGTAGATAGACCTCGCGCCCGTCTAGCTGCTCCCGCCAGATGCCGTTGTGTGACAGATCGGCCAGCAATTCGCACGATATCCCCATCTGCTCGTCCAGAACGCGCTTGACCGCCATGACCAGCATCCCCCGATGCACATACCCCGATGCAGCCGCAGCCTCATAGGCCACGGCGTAGGAACGGCCAATCGGCTCCTCAGCAGGTAAGCTGCGAGTTCCTCTGACGATCTTCACCAGCCCTGACATCCCGGCAGGCAATCGCAGGTGGAAAAGCGCCTTGCGGACGGCGACCTTCGCTGCAGTGAGGCCTGCAACCTCCGGCCGCCGGCCATACATCAGGCTCACCAGAGGCCCCAGTGGCGGGGAGCTATGCACGGTGAACGTCACGGAGCCTTCCGCCAGCTTCAGGGCAGCAGCGATTCGCGGCTGGGCGATATCCGCGACCTTCTGAAACTCCACAAAATGGTTGCCGCCACCAAGTATGCCCATACTCAGGCGCGTGCCGCGCAGGGCGAATTCAGGCACCGCCCGGTAGATCTGCTGTGGCGTTAGTCCCGAGCCTAGAGCATACCCGGATGGCTCGAGGCATGCCAGCTCGGCTTCAGAATATCCCAGCTCGGCACAGGCCTGCTGCGGGGCGGTCATCGCCGTGAGCAGCTCTTCGGAGGCAAGCGACGGCTGCTCGGCAGCGTACTGCTGGCCCCGGGCTGCGATGGCCTCGAGGATCCGCCGCCAGTCTGTCCTGCTCATGTCGCCGGCCCTGGCGTCGGTCCTCACCATCGCCATGCCGCAGTTGATGCTGGAGCCGATGGCTGTGGGTACGATGTGACCCTCAAAGCAAGCAGCCAGGCCGGTGGCGAAGGGATTGGCGGGCTTGAAGGAAAGATCGGGCAGGAGCACGATCGGCCCATACCGACCAGGCAGATCTGCCAGGCGACCGAGCGTGGCCCGCTCCCGGGCCGAGATCGTGATATCAGCAGGCACAAACTCCCGCAGGGCTTGCGGGCCTGCGCCTGCGTCAGAAGATACCATCAGCCGCCTCCATTACCGCCTGGTATGCCTTGTCGGGACCCTCGTCGCGGCTCAGATGGAGGCTGAAGCAGGCGACCTCGGCCAGCAATTGCCGTAGTTGCTGCTGCTGCCTCGGATACCAGTCGTCGAGCTCGAAATAGCTGGACAGAATGGTAGCGTAGTAGTCAAACTCCGCAACCTGCGCGGCGAGGCGACTCGTGGTATAGAGCCTGTCAGCCGCTGCCTGTGAGCTCAGCGGCTGTAGCGCCGTGGTCTCGGCAAAACGCGGCAGTACCAACATCTCCGGCCGGCCGCTCCCCAGGACTTGACCCGCTACCTCGAAGGCGGACTTCTCCCCCATACGCGCTACCACTTCGCTGTCGGCTTGCGCAGGATCGTCAACCCGTACCGGTTCGTAGCAGGTGTGCATCTGGCCCCGGTCGTAGAACAAGAGGTCATCGGATAGCAAGCTGAAGTCACCGTTGCCCACCATCCGCAGACATAGTGTTGACTTGCCGCAGCCCGGCAGGCCGCCGATTACCAGCGCCTTACCGTCCCTGACCACGGCCCCGGCGTGAACCCAGAAGATGGACAGGTAGCGCCCCAGATACCAGGCGGCGGGGAAATAGAGCATGTGATACATCAGGCGCGTAGGGAAGTAGTTCGGTGTGTAGCGCCCGAGAACGCTGCGCAACCCATCCCAGACTGTCTGGTAGTTCAGTTGCCCACTGACCTCCAGCGAATCGCCATCCTGGTATCGCACGGAAAAGCCGGGGAAATTCGGCACGTAGGGGATCCCAACAGTATCGCCCAAAGCGTGGACGTTTATCGCCGCTTGCGGCAACTCACGGCCTAGGGGTGGCCGCTTCCTGGTAAGTGGCAAATCGCGTACCCAGTCCAGGTCGGCTCGCACGTTCGGACTTTGGCCCTCTGCGTTGATCTTGCCAAGCACCGCATGCAGGAAGTCCATCAACGGTTGATTGTTGCTGGACATCTGTACTACTGCTTCATTTATTCTCACAGCTATGCTTGTCTTCTCAGCCATTTATGCCTGCCTTGAACTTGCTGTGCAGCACAGCCAACGACCTCGGCCTGGAAGCCTGACCCACTCCTTGGGAGTGGGTACCCCACGCGTTGATGAATGATTGGGACTAGACTGGGCTGCCGAGCAAGCCGTCGGCCCAGAACACCGGCTCATACCCGTGCTCGGTAACCCAACCCACTGCGCGCCGCACCTTGTCCATCACGTCGGGCTGGTAGATGTGCCACTCGCGCCGGAAGTACTGCTCGTGAATCAGCAGCTCGATCATCTCGCCGGTGTGCGGGTCGGCGGCTTGCGTCTCCAGGTGCGGAACGATCTCGTCAAGCGCCTTGCCGTTGACTACCTGGTCGCAGGTGACGAAGGTCACGCCCTCCGCCGTATCCTGCCAGGCATCGCGCGCCGCCAGGTGAGCTCCCTGCATGGTATCGAGGTAATAAATGGTATTGCATTCTCCGGCACCGGGCCACGGCAGGGCGATGAAGGCATCAACTCCGCGGTCGCGTAGCGCGCGGACCGCCTCGACCGGGCATTCCGCCCAGTGCACGGTGGTAACGCGGCCATACACCTCTTCGCCGGCAAAGCGGTCAATCTGCTCCATCACCATCTCGAAATGGGTGGCCATCAGGTCATAGCCGGCGTTACGGTAGAGGCGGGCCGGCTCATTCTGCAGCGCGTGGAATGACAGGTGCAGCCAGTCGGAGTTCTCCTCCCATTCGTCTCTGTACTTGTCCGGGAACATGGTGAGGTTGAAATCGCGCGCCATGGTCTGGTAGTAAATGTTGATGTGGACCTTAGTGCCGAACTGCTGGTGTATCTGCCGCCAGAAGTCCAGGAACCAGTGGTCGAAAAGCGCAGCGTAGGCCTCCGGATCGCGCCCGATGTCGGCCAGGAAGTCTATGTTATCATCTACCGAGAAGCGGTAGCGCTTGCGGCTGTTGAGGTTGACGGTGACGCCGAGGCGCTGCTCGAAACTCGCGCCGCCGAGCCGCAGTTGGGTGGTGATAAGCTGCGGGCCGACCTCCAGCCCAATCCTAGCCGAGAACCAGCCCTCGGTCATCGTGGCGGCCACGCCGTTGACGGTGACCTGACCGCCTTCCAGAGCCGCGCCGCTGACCTCGATATGCAGCTTGCCGTCCTCTATGGTGCCATCGTGACGGCAGAGTATGTCGCCGTCACGAGGGTGGCTGATCTGGAGCTTCGTGGGCGTCGGAGCGCTCTTGTTCATGCCGATTTTCCTCGTCAGAGTTGTTCTGTGGGGCCGATCCGGGGGCTTCCCCGGGCCTCATCAGCCCGGTCGTCCGCCAGTCGCAGATCGAGTTGAGCAGCCGGTCGCGGTAGCCTAGAATCTCGCTCCGCTGGTTGTCCGGGATGGTGCGTTCGAAGGGCAGTTGCTTGCAGCCGCCGATATGCCAGACCAGATGGGCCACGGCGTTGGCGGTGTTGGCGAGGACCTCGAACGAAATCTTGTCGAGGCTATCCTCGGCGCTGTGGTGGTAGTAGCGGGTGTCGCCGACGTTGGACCGGTAAAACCACAGCGACGGAACGTCCACAAGGTTAAAGGGGAACATGTCGGAATAGGGGCTGACCTCTTTGACCACCTTGGCGCAGAAGCCGGCCTCGTCGAGTTGGGTTTCGGTCCACTGCTTGAGCGAGTCATCGCCGACGACATGGACGATATTCCGGCCCATCCAGCAGCCGACACTGTCAATGTTGATGACCATTGCGGTCTGGGCGGCGCGGTCGAGGTCGGAGGCCACATACTGGCGCGAGCCTTCGGAGAGGTTCTCTTCCCACCCGCAGCTTATCATCTTGATGGGGCGCGGGGGGCGGCCCTGGCCCAGCGCCTCGGCCACGGCCAGCATCACCGCCATCCCACTGCCGTTATCCTCCGCACCCTCGCCCAGCGACACCGAGTCGTGATGACAGGTTAGCACCAGCGGTGGCAGACTTTCGTCCTGGGCCCGGAAGGAGCCGATAACGTTTTGCGATTCGCCCTCCCACCTGCACGTTTGCAGGTTGAGCCGGGCCATCGGCTCGCGCATCTTGGCGATCTCCCAGGCTTCCGTATAGGCGACGCTGGCCGCCGGGATGGTGAGCAGGTCAATCCAGCCGGCGGCCAGGCCCATGTGCACACTCCAGGGCATCGGCAGCCGGTCGTCCACGAACAACAGCGCGGCCAGCCCGCTGTTGCAGAGCCGCTTGAGGGTGCTGGGTTCATCGCCGCCGGTCCCAACTATAAACCCGATCTTGCCCTTCAGGTCCTTGCCGCGCAGCTCACATTCGCTGCCGGTATCCAGGCAGACCACGGGCGCTTCGATGCCCTCAGGCGGGGTGGAGGGTGAATGGGCCAGCGGCTGGCACGCCGACTGCCGCCACTTATCACCGATGCTGACCTGCAACTGAGCGTGGTCGTGATCCGAGCCGATAGCGGGGAAGGTGGCGCTCTCAACCTCGAGACCGTACTTCTCCATCTGGCCGGCCATGTACTGTGCGGCCTGCTGCTCCTGTTCGGTGCCGACGGGGCGGTTCCCGATCTGTTTGGCGATGTGCTGGAGCCGCTTCTGGACGGTTTCAGCGGTTATATCCATATTCCTGGTATTGGGCAATTGCCCCACTCCTTGTACGAGAAAGTGTCTTGGGAAAGAGGCGTCACTAGTGCTTGCTTGGCTCTGGCATTCTGGCGGCAAATCCGATGGCAAAGGCGCCGGGTTAGGAACTGGAGTTGCGCAAATTGGGCTAACGGCTGGGCCGGATTCTCGGCGGAAGCTGGGCTTCCACCTCGTATGCGGCCCCTCCGAAAGCCAACGTCTCAGCCTTTCGCCGTTTTCTTGTCGTACGGAGGGGCCGCATGGGCTGAGTTTTGCGATGCAAAACGCAGACCATCCGGCCCACGACTTGTCACCCCGCCATCGCCTACCATCACAGATCCGCGGACCACGCGTCAGGAATCTGCATAACTACACTCGAGATCCCGACCCACGGGGTGATGAGTCGGCCGAACTAGCCCGAGCCGCTGCTCCCCCACTGGTCGCGCATCACGACTTCCGAGATGTCCTTGCGCTGCTTGGGCGATGGCGCCGCGCTGGGATAGCCCAGAGGCATCAGTTGCACAATCCGCACGCCCTCCGGCGCACCGATGACCTTGCGAACCTCATCCTCGGAGAAGGACCCTACCCAGCAGGTGCCTAGGCCCTCGGCAGTGGCCTGCAGCGCAATGTGCTCCAGGGCAATGGCGACATCAATAGTGTAGGCCAACTGACCGCACGCCATCACCCGCTCATCGGTATCAGCGCAGGCCACGATGACGACCGGCGCTTCGGCCACAAAGGCCTGGTTGTTGGCGGCTTGCGAGAGCGCTCGGCGTTTCTCGGCATCGCTGACAATGACAAAGCGCCACTCCTGGGCGTTGCCGGCCGAGGGTGCCAAACGTGCCGCCTCCATCACCCGCATCAGCTTGTCCTCAGGCACCGGGTCCTCCAGGTACTTGCGGACACTGTGTCGCGTTTGTATGGCCTCGAACACGTCCAATCTCAGTCACCTCTCTCCGCATTGGCTGATATGCAACTTACATCTTGGACATGGAGACGGCAATTTCCTGCACCGCGCTGGAGGAAATCGGCAGCAGTCGGCTCTTCGCGCAGAGGAGTAGGAGTGGGACTTAGAGAAATGGTGAGAAAGGGACGACTGTCCCCAATTCTCGACAGGAGAAGCCTCTTGGCCAGGAAGTACACAAAACGCAAAGACCCGACTCTGGGCGTCAGCCGGGCGCGCGCCGAACCTGCGGTGGACGGCTTGGCCCCGGAGAATCCGCTGTACCCGGTCTGGCGGGTGTCACCGGGCCGGTTCAGCTTCTTCTTCGAGCAGCTTTCGGAGATGCTGCACGCGGGGATGAGCGTTCATGAGGCGCTGCTGGCGCTGCGTCAGGGCGCTCTAGACCGCCGGCTGGGTGCGGCGGCCGCGGCGATGGCCCCGGCAATCTCGGAGGGGGGCAGCTTCACCGACCAGCTCGCCCGCTATCCGGAGCTATTCCCCGCCCATGTGCGGGGCCTGGTCAAGGCCGCGGAGCATAGCGGCCACCTTGACATCATCACCGCACAAATCGCCGAGGACTACCGCGCCAAGCAGAAAAGCGCCTGGGCGATACTGCTGGCGCAGTTGTGGTTCAGCATCCCCTTGGTCCTGGTGCTTTTTGTGGTGCCGCTGCCGCGCATCATTGATCTGGGCCTCGGCTGGTACGTGAGTTTCATCTTACGCGTGTCGCTGCCGATTCTGTTCGGCTGCGTTGTGCTCTACTACCTGAGCAAGATCGTCTTCAATCTGCGCTCCGTGCGGGCGTTTCGGGACCGGGTGCTGTATGCGCTGCCGCTAGCCAGCTTGATGATCCGGCGGGCGGCGGCGCGGCGCTATCTGCTGGCGCTGGAGTCGCTTATCGGCTCAGGTGTGGAGGTCCAGCAGGCGATGGAGCTGGCCGCCGAATCCGCAGGTAATGCTGTCATCGAGGCGCAACTGGCCAAGGCGGCGCAGCAAGTGCGCGACGGTATCCCGATCGGCCAGGCCCTCAGCCACGCCAAGGCGCTACCGCTGGAAATCCGCCAATCCCTGGAAACTGCCGAGCGCAGCGGCAACTACGACCAGGCGCTCAAAGGCCTGCAGGAATGGGCCGAGCAGCAGCAGGCCACCACTGTAAGGTTTGCCGGCATCGGCGGCTATGGTATAGTAATGCTGCTGACGGCCATCATCGTCGCGGTCGCGGTCGGCTACTCTTACTTCAGCTACATCCAGGCGATCCTCAACCGCGCCGATGAGTGGATGCCCTGACGGAGATGGCTGTGATGAGCCGAAAGAGGCTGCGGCGGCTGCGAATAGTCGTTGTCGTGATAGTCATCGCCGTCGCGCTCGGGTAATTCTACAGCGCCTACCTAAGCCCGTATCTGCAGACAATGGACGAGTGGATGCAGTGAGAGAGGCAGGCTAGCACGCCGATGGTGACAGAGAATAAGGCCGCGAACCGGAGGGCCGGGCTTCGCGTGGTATTGGTGTCTGTACTGGCGGCACTGCTGCTGAGCCTTGGTGTGCGCGGGTATGCCCTGCCACTCGCCAACGGCGGCTTTGAGGAGGGTTTGGTCGGCTGGCAAGCACTTGCCCAGGGAGCCGCCGGCGTGGCCGCTTCCAGCGACCGGCCTGCAACCGGCCAAAGATGCGCGCAGCTTGTCGCCACTGCGGGCGATGACGCGATGTTGGTCTCGCCGCCGCTGCCCGTGGCCGAGATCGGCACTCCGTTTGAGCTGCAACTGCGGGTGCGAGCGCTGTCAGCCACGGGCCAATTGCGCATCGGCCTGGGCTCCGCAGCGGCAGACACTGAGACGGTGCGGCCGGAGCCACTCTGGATGCTTCCCGCCGGCTCCGATGGCAACTGGCACAGACTCAGGCTGACCGTAGCCGCGCGCTATGACCCGCAGCAGCCCCTCTGCCTGACGGCAACGGCGACCGGTGACGGCGGCTGGGCGTTGGACGAGGTGGAGCTCTTCGCCCACAATCCGCCAAGGTCGCAGTCCCATGAAGAGATGGCAGAGGCGTCCAACTATCCCGAGCCGCTGCCGCCGGATTGGGTTCCCGAGGGATTGCTTGATGCTCGCCGGCGGCAGATCGGCCAGCAGGCTGACCTGGTGCTTGAGATGGGCGGGATGCAGATCAGCATCCCCGAGGAGGCCTCTTGCCAGCGAGGGCTTCGCCAGGGCATTGATACCTACTGTACCAACCGTGGCAGCCGGCAGAAGCAGCTCGCGGTATCCATCCAGGGCCCGCCTGACGTCAAAGTTCCCGACTGGTCGGTGCCGGTGCCGGCAAAGGATACCTTGCACTTCTATTTCCCGGTACAGCGGCTGCTGCTTGGGGACTGCTGGCTGAAAGTGACCTTCAGCTACAAGGATGAACAGGCCTCGGCGCCGCTGCTACTGCACACCGAGCCGGCTTACCCGGTACTGGGAGCAAGCTGGGCTGCAGCAGCCGAGGCCCCCTCCGCTGCGGACCTGGAGAAGCTGCTTGCACTCGGTCTAGGCATGCAGCACTTCGTGATTGGGGCCGAAGCAGCGATACCGGCTGAGAATCACAGTGGCCTCGAATACCTGCTATCTCCCGAGACAAGTCCCGAGAACCTGGCTGCAGACCTGGCAAAACCGGACGAAGCCGGTCGGCGACACTGCTGGCTGCCGTATCCTGCCGCTTCCGCCTCTGTGGCGGAGGCCGGTGCTGCCCTGCGGGGTCTGGCGGCGTATCTCTACCAACAGGACCACTCGCCGACCATCTTTGCCTTCCCCTATCACTTGCAGTGGAGTGAGCAGGACCGCGCCCTGCAGTTGCCTGCCGACTATCCCCTCGACGCAATCAGCCTGCAGGAGTGCCCGGGCAACACCGGCGGGACCTGGGCCGTACAGAGCCTGACGCTGCAACTGCCGCCGCTTCCCGGGGCGACAGTGCTTCACGCGGAATTAGACGGCCGCAGTCTCTCCGCGCCATCGGCCTACTGGGTACGGTTCAACCAGCGCACGAACCTTGCACCGATAAGACAAGCCGCACAGGCCGCCGGGGTGGCCCTGCCGTTCACCGTCCTAGCCACAGACCTCGCCAGCAGCGGCGACAGGCGCATTGATGCCTTGAAAATCGCCAAGACCATGGTCAACACCCTCTACCAGGGGGCCACCGCCGTGCTGCTGAATGGTCAAGACACTGCCGACCGCGTCGGGCTGCTGGCGACGGCTGATGGCGATGAACCAGACCCGGTTGCGGAGGTCCTTGCAGCCCTGGTGCCGGAGCTGGCTGCAGCTAGGCCGGTGGTGGCCCTGGGCGCTACCGAAACGATGTCGCCGCGTCCGGATGGGCAAGTGACGTACCAACTGTTCCTGCGCGGCGATGAGGGCATCGTGGTGATGTGGAATAATGCCCACGAGCCGCTAGAAGTGGCCTTGGGTCTGCGCTCGCAGCCGGTTACGGTCAAGCTCTTGCGACTGGCATACTACGGTGAGTTCGTGCAGCAACAGTTCCAACCGGTATTCAGACTCACTGGGAAGGCGCTGGAGACGAAACAGCCCGCCATCTATCTGCGGCTTGATCCGCTCGATATCACCTGCGTCTCAATGCGGCTGGTTGATCCGCATGTGGGCTGGACGCGCGGGGTGTTTCCGGCCGAAGACTTCAAGGTGGAGTTGCCGGCGAAAGAGCGGGGACCGCGGTGGTGGGAGCGACTGCTTTTCTGAGGACCACATAGGATCGCGCCTGCGAGCGACATCACGCTTGTGACCGCCGTACCACACCTGCGCAGGTGCGGGTGTTCGTCCGGCTTTGTGGAGGAATTGAAGCGCCCACCGGGAGACTATAGCAGCTCTTAGAACAAGCGCGACTGTGCGGCAAGCGTGGCGCAACTAGTCGCGTAAGTGTTGGAGGGTGCCTAGATGGGCAGTATCAAGGCGCGTATTGTATGGCTCGTTACTCTGTTGCTGGTGCCTCCAGGCAGCGCATTTTGCCAGGAGGCAACGGCGAATGCCGAAGCAGCGGCCCAAGCAGTAGAAGAGGCGGGGCCGGTATGGCTTGAAGTCTTCAAGGACGTCGGGCGTGCCGAATCGGGACTTCAGAGGCTGAGTGCGATAGTGTTCATTGTCCTGTTTTCACTGGCCGCCTACTGGATAGTCATGCTGATAATCCGGCGCGCTGTGTTGCGTCTTGAGGCCGAAGCCATGACGGCACGTGTTCGCGTGCGGCAGCAGGCCCGGCGTGCGGTGACGGTGCTTGGGCTGTTGGCCAATGTCGCCAAATGGGCTATCGGCATCGGCGCTATACTATGGATACTGTCGGTAATGGATATCCCCCTCACGACTGTCCTGGCTGGCGCAGGCATTCTCGGTATCGCGGTCGGCTTTGGCGCTCAGACGCTGGTGCGAGATACGATCAGTGGCTTCTTCTTGCTGCTGGAGGGCCAGTACGTGGTGGGCGACTACATAGAGGTCGGCGGCAAATTCGGGCTGGTCGAAGTGATCGGCCTGCGCGTGACGGTGCTCAAGGACCTCGACAACCAGCTACACTACATCCCTAATGGCACCATCGCCATCGTCACCGTCTATGAAGAGCATTTCGTCAACTACGTAGTCGAGGTGCCGATGCCCAGCGCCGAGGACGCCGAGAAGGCGAGCGGCGTGATCCAGGCCGTTATTGACGATATGTTGGAGGATTTCCCCCGGCATTTGCCGCTGGCCGGGCCGGCCGGAGCAGAAGTAGCTTCCGGCGGCTCAGCCTGTGTGCGCATGCCGGTCGCGGTATTCCCCACTCAGGACTGGCTGGCTGCGGAGGAGTTGCCGATACGGGTCAAGAACGCTCTGGCGAGGGCGGAGATTGTAATGCCGGAGGGCCGCACCATCCGCACCTATCCCGACCTCTCCCGCATGCCCTTGCCACCACCCATCGAGGAGAATAGCGACCAGATCCCAACCACCGCGCGGCTGATATGAGGCCGGACGGTAGCATAGGCCCGGCAATGTCGCCAGAGCTGACTGCTATCAACTGCTGCCATCTCTGGAGCCTCCGAGCTGCGCCAGAACGTGCTCAATATGTCTTTTCAGTGACGGCAGTTCGCGCTCTACGACCAACCACACTGCCTGCAAGTCCACACCCTCTTATTGGTGAACGAGAATGTCGCGCAAGCCGCCAATCCGCCGCCACGGAATGTCGGCAGCGAGCCCTCGGACTTCGTCTGAGACGCGCTTTGCCGCTTCGCCGATGATCTCAAAGTTCCGTATCACCGCATCCTGAGTCTTGCTGTCGCTCAGGAATTCCTCACGTCCGCCGCGCGTGTATTCTACAATCCGTTCAGCGCACTCCAGAATGTGGATGAGGTAGAGCTTATCATCCTTCACAACGGTAGCGCCTCCTGGGTGATGCGATCGCGAACGAACCAGTGCAACGCGTCTTCCGTTACCACGTCCACATCGCAACCGAGCAGGTCCTGAAGGTCTTGCAGCAGCGCTATCTGGTCGAGAAGGCTTCTCTGAGGGTCGAAGTCCACTAGCAGGTCAATGTCGCTCTCTGGCCCTGCTTCGCGACGGGCAGTGGAGCCGAAGACGCGAACGTTGCGCGCGCCGTGGCGGGCCGCAATGCGCAGGATGTCGGCTCGCCTTGTCTTCAGTAGTTGCTCCGTATTCATGTCATGAGCCTCCCCGTCCGCTCTGTGTCAGCAACTCCACAGATTATAGCAGATTCTTCGCCTTCATCGCCATGTCCTAGCTATCCGGTTAACGCACAGGCAAGTCGCGATTTCCCTCCACAAGCGCTTCGACCTCGGCCAGGGACGGCAGGTGGCCGCGACCACCTAAGGCAGTGGTGCTCAGTGCCGCGGCTGCTGAAGCAAACGCCGTGCCTCGGCCCAGGTCGTACCCGAGCGCCACGCCGTAAGCAAACGCCCCGTGAAATACATCCCCCGCGCCGGTCGTATCTACCACCTCCGGCAGCAAGAACGCCGGCTGGTGGAAGCTCTCCTGCCCCTGATATACCTCGGCGCCCTCCGCCCCACGGGTGACGACCAGGGCTGTTGGAGCGTGTTTCAGCATTTGGCGGCGTCCGATGCTCTCATCGCCTGCCCCAAGCGCCTCGACCAGTCCGGCAGGCACGATCGGGTAATCGCTGGTCGCCAACAGCTCCTCGAGCTGCGGCTCCGGCCTTTCGGCATCCAGCACCACCGGCACCCCCTTCGCTCTGGCGGCTTCGGCACCGGCGATGGCAGCGCCCGGGTGGTGCGAATCGATCAGCAGGCAGCGGCAGTCGGTCAGGGCCTCCAGGTCAATATCATCGGCGCCGATTCTGGGCATTGAGCCGTGCTTGTAGAAGATAGTGCGCTGGCCGCTCCGGCGATGGGCCACACAGAAGGCGAACTGCGACTGCTCGCTGGGCATTATCTCCAACCCGTCGGTATTGACGCCGCTGATCGCGAATTCCTCCAGGATGTATTCGCCGAACCGGTCGTCGCCGATACGCCCGAAAACGGCAACCTGACCACCCAGCGCGGCGACTGCGGCAGCGGCTGTACCGGCCCGGCCGCCGCCGTGCTGAGTGAACTCAAGCAGCGGCACCTTCTCATCCAGAGCGGGGTAGGACTCCACGATCCCCAGCAGGTCCCAGCATACACAACCCAGCGCGCAGACATCAAAAGCTCGATCCATTGTGCTTCCTTGCTCTCCCGGAAGTGAATTCGGCCTCAATCCGGCTCGATGACCCCGCCGCCCAGCAGCACCTCACCGTCGTACAACACTGCTGACTGGCCCGGCGCGCAGACCCGGGGACTCTCCAGCCTGGCTACTGCTTTCCTCCCGACCACTTTGAGCACAGCCTCCACCGGACTGCTGCGGTAGCGCACCTCCAGTTGGCCGGCGACTTCGCAGCCGTAGTCCGGCGGTGGCACTGACACCCAATTGAGCTGGCTGAGGCGGCAGGTCCTGACGAAGGCAGCCTCACGCGGGCCAACGATCAGAGCATTGTTCGCCATATCCTTGCGGATCACATAGAGCGGCTCAGCAGCGGCGATCCCCAGACCCTTGCGCTGGCCGACGGTGTAGGCGGCCAAGCCCTGATGCTCGCCCAGGTTATTGCCCGCCACGTCAACTATCGGGCCTGGCGAGAAGTCAATTCTGTCGCGCAGAAAGTCGGTATGCTTCTCGGAGGCGATGAAGCATAGGTCCTGGCTCTCCGGCCTGGCGGCCACCGGTAGATCGTTGGCCTCGGCAAGTTCCCGCACCTCATGCTTGGCGTGCTCCCCAAGTGGCAACAGCGTCCGGGCAAGCTGCTCTTGGCTGAGGCGATAGAGCATGTAAGACTGGTCCTTATCCGGGTCCTGGCCGCGCAGCAGCCGGTAACGCCCGGCGGAGGCCTCGATGCGGGCGTAATGGCCGGTCGCCAGATACTCATAGCCCTGGGCAGCGGCGTGGTCGAGCAGACAGCCCCATTTGATCGCCGGGTTGCACACCACACACGGATTCGGAGTGCGGCCGACGGCATATTCACTCACAAAATGGTTTATCACCCGAGCGGAGAACTCGGCGGAAGCATCAACTGTCTGATGCGGGATACCCAAGCGAGCGCAGATTTGCCTGGCGTGGTCGAGGGCATCTTCCCACACGGGTTCAGCGGCGGCAGCAGGCATCGTCTGGATCGTCACACCACAGATCTCGTGGCCCTGCTGTTTGAGCAGCAGCGCCGCGACCGCCGAATCAACTCCTCCGCTGACTGCGACCATCACCCGGGGCACCGGCTAACCATCTCCACACTCGCAGGGAGTTGCGCCACACTTGGGGCAGCCGCCGCTGTACTTGGCCGTCACCGCCTCCTGGAGGTCCACGCCGGCAATCGAGGCGAGAGTGGCCAGCCACGCGGCCACATCGGCGAACTCCTCGCGGAGTTGCTCCTGCGAACCCGAGCGCAAGGCCTGCGAAAGCTCGCCCACCTCCTCCACGAACCACATGAAGGTCGCCGCCATCCCGCGAGCGCTGTCTTTGTCGTAGTATATATCCTCAATGAGCTTCTGAAACTCTGCGATGGTCATATCAGGCAGGTCCCCATAGATTAGTAGTTGTTAAGCGTGCCGGCTATTCGCCCTGTATGGCGTTTTCAGCCCTGGCAAGCCGCCGCTCCACAAAACGCGTAGCGCGGCCTGAGGTTTTCTGTTTACTGAAAAGCTCAGGGGAGCACGGGAAAAGCCCAGCTTTTTCCGTGCTCAGCTTCCAGCCCGCGAGAGGTTCATTCTGCTTGCGGCCTTCTTGGCCCTGGCAAGCCGGCACTCCAACGTCTAGACAGTATAAGCCAATCCCCGCACCATTTGCCAAGATAAGTGCGAGCGGTTAAGATGTCAATATCGCACCAGCAGCGCTGAGTTTGAGGAGCACGACCTTGCGTAACCAGCCGGCGGTCTTCCTGGATAGAGACGGTGTCATCAACCGGGACAGCTACGATTATGTGAAGAGCTGGGCTGAGTTCCACTTCCGGCCTGAGGCGTTGGCGGCCCTCCGGCGGCTGCACCAGCACGGTGTGGAGGTGTATGTGGTATCCAACCAGTCCGGGGTGGGCCGGGGCTACTTCGCGGAGCGGACGCTGCTTGACATATTCACCCGGATGCGCCTGGAGGTCGCTAAGGCGGGCGGCCTGATTCACGGGGTGGAGTACTGCCCGCACCGGCCCGACGAGGGCTGCTATTGCCGCAAGCCGGGGCCGGGGCAACTGCTGACAGCCGCGGCCAAGTACGGCCTTGATCTGCCAAGCTCGGTACTCGTCGGCGATAGTTGTGGTGACATCAACGCGGCCCACGCAGCGGGCTGCGGCAGTATCTTCCTAACCACGCGAAGAGAACTGCCGGCCAGACCCCTCACCCCTAACCCCGCTCCCCTAGGGAGAGGGGAAAGGGAAAACGACGATACCTCCGCCCAGGCAGCAGAATCGCCCGCCGGCCGTGGAGTCGTGCCCCCCTCTCCCCCCGGGAGAGGGGCCGGGGGTGAGGGTAGGCGTTGGCTACCAACAGATAGGCTGGTCGAAAAGGCGCACAAGCCCAAATACATGACCCAACTCTGCCGCCAGCTTCGCGCCGACAGCACACCTGCGGAGACAAGGCTCTGGGAATATCTACGCGACCGTAGGGTACTTGGGACTAAATTCCGCCGGCAGCACCCCTTGGGGAGGTATGTCGCCGATTTCTACTCCGAGGAGGAAGCCTTGGTGGTAGAGATTGAGGGCGGAATCCATGCCAAGACCCGAGAATATGACGAGATCCGTCGGCATGAACTGGAGAACTGCGGGTTGACAGTCCTGTGCTTCACAAATGATGAAGTTCTGAGCAACTTGCCTGCAGTCCTAGCGCAGCTTACGGCAGCCCTCACCCCTAACCCCGCTCCCGTAGGGAGAGGGGAAAGGGAAAACGACGATACGTCCGCCCCGGCAGCAGAATCGCCCGCCGGCCGTGGAGTCGTGCCCCCCTCTCCCCCCGGGAGAGGGGCCGGGGGTGAGGGTGAGGAGCAGGACCAAGTAGCCGATCACCTCAGCCGCTGCACCATTCCGCCCGACTACATCTGCGAGGACCTCGCCTGCGCGGTTGAGGTCATTCTCGCACTACCACAGTTCGCCCAGCCCTGATCCCCCTCAGCCTCTGGGCATTGCCAGAAACTCGCGTATCCGCAGGTCGAAGAACCGGTTGCTGAAGGCGGGTTTCACGACCATCGCCGTATCCGCACCCTTGCCGGTGCCGGCGATGGCTATGGCATCTTCCGCCATCCACAGCAGCCCGGCATCGGCGGCCATCAGCAGGCATTCGACTGCGACTTTGGTGCCCCGCGAGAGTGTGAAATAGGTCCGCGCGATCAGCTCCGCCGGAGGCAGGCCGCCGAACGATTCCTGAATCGCCCAAGACACCGCGCCCATCAGCCCGTGCGTGCCCGTGACGAATTTGACGCCCTGCGCCTGAGCTTGCGCGATTATCTCCGGGTCCGGCGGCGTATCCACATCCCACCACCCGGCAGCCTCGGTAACGCCGATGATCCGTTCCAGCTCCGGTATCATCTCGGCGGCGGCCAGGGCGGTCTTGCCGGTGTTGGAGGCCAGCACCAGTTGCCTGATCCCCAACTCCGCCGCGCGCTCTTGAGCGGCTTGCAGGGTCGTCTCGGTATTGGCCGGCCCCGGCTTCTCGAAGTAGTGGACTGACACTAGCGCCAAGCTGATCACTCCCTGATAGTGACGTGTGGGGATGGCTACTCCCCGGCATCGGTCCTGGGCAACGCCAAGAACTCGCGCACCCGGCACTGGAAGAACTTGTTGCTGAAGGTGGGCTTGACCACCAAGGCGGTATCGGCTCCGCCGTTGGTGCCGGCGATGGAAATGACATCCTGGTCCATGTCCAGCAGCCCGGCATCGGCGGCCATAATCATACACTCAACCGCGACCTTGGTGCCCTGTGAGATCGTGTAGTAGGTTCGGGCGATCAGCTCCTCAGGCGGCAGGCCGCCGAACTCATTCTGGATCGCGCTGGCGACCGCGCCCATGAAGGTGTGAATGCCGGTGAAGAACTGGACGCCTTTGGCCGCGGCCTGGGCGACGATTTCGGGGTCCGGACCGGTATAGATCTCCCACAGCCCGGCCTGCAGCGTGACTCCCACAATCGTGTCCATCTCCGGCATCATCTCGGCAGCCTGCAGCGCCGTCTTGCCGCTGCTGGTGGCCACGACGACCTGCCTGATGCCGAGCTCGTCGGCGCGCTGCTTGGCCGCTTGCAGGGTTGCCTCGGTGTTGACCGCCCCGGCCTGCTCGAAGTACCTTACAGAGATTTCCGCCATCGCGCTCACTCCTCTCATCGGTCTGTTCTGTGCGACTTGGTTTGCCCGATGATTGTACCACGTAGGCGCATATTTGCAAGTCGCCGCCGCCGTTGCTATAATCACGGACGGGTGAGCCGGCACTTTGCCTGCTCCGAATCCGTTCGCGTGGAGGGTAGCCCGACTTGTCAGAACCGGACCGAGTGACTGTAGCCATTGCCTTCACCCCGGAGGGGCGGGAGTTGGGCGTGCCCGAGTATGCCACCGAGCTGGCAGCGGGCATGGACCTGCAGGCGGCGCTAGTCGAGGCCATTGTCCTGCAGCCGGGCGAGCGCCGGCTGATACCGACCGGCATATACCTCGGCCTACCCCCCGGCTACGAGGCGCAGATCAGGCCGCGCAGTGGACTGGCGCTCAAGCAGGGCCTGGCGGTGCTCAACTCCCCGGGCACCATTGACGCCGACTATCGCGGTCAGGTGCAGGTGATCCTGGCCAACCTCGGTCAGGAGCCGGTGACCATCGAGCGCGGCCAGCGAATCGCCCAGATGCTGGTGGCCCCGGTCAGCCGCGTCACCTGGCAGGTGCAGGAGCAACTTGACCAGACCGCCCGCGGCCCCGGCGGCTTCGGCCACACCGGCGACTGAGCCGCCCAATACCTAAGGAGACGACGATGCGACGGCTACCTTCACTGCTCATTCTTGTCATCATACTAGTCGGGGTTCTAGGGATGCACGGATGCTCTCATCCGGGCACAGCCGAGAACCCGCCTAAGCCTCCTGCGGGCGGCGTGGAGCATCGTGCCGCCGACCCGCCGGAGATGGCACCCGACCTAGTGCTGGCCGACCTGGAGGGCAATACTCTCAGCCTCGCCAACGCTCGCGGCAAGCTGGTGGTGCTATACTTCTGGGCCACTTACTGCAAGCCATGCGTCGAGAAGCTCCCCAAGATGCAGGCGATCTATGAGGCCTATGGCGGCAAGGGTGTGGAGATCTGGGCGCTCGCCGAAGACCCCGATGTGGCAATGGTCCAGGGCTGGTTGCAGCAGCAGGACCTGACGATACCCATCGCCATGGTCGGCGAGGCAGAAAATCAGAAGCTCTTCCCCGGCAAGCAGATCCTGCCGATACCGCAGACGGTTATTGTTGATGGCGAGGGCCGCATCGCCGCCAGGATGGGCATGGACATGACCCTCGAACAACTGGAAGAGACCATCAAGAGGCTGCTGGGCGAGACCGAATAGTCCCGCAACAGCATCTCCCGGGAGGCCGGGCGCACGGATACCGAACCCCATCCGGACCCCAACCGTTGGCTTAACCGCAACGTTATCATCCTGAGCGTCGTCAGTTTCCTCACCGACGTTCACAGCGAAGCCATCCTCGCGCTGTTACCCCAGTTCATGGCCAATGTCCTTGGCCTGCGCAAGGGCTTCATCGGCATTATCGAGGGCCTGGCAGACGCGACTGCCAGCCTGCTCAAGATCGCGTCGGGGTGGTTCTCCGACCGCATCGGCAGGCGCAAGCCGCTGGTGCTGGCCGGCTATGTGCTGTCAACCATGAGCAAGCCGCTGTTGGCGCTGGCCCAGCTAGGCTGGCACGTGCTGGCGGTGCGGGTGGCCGACCGTACCGGCAAGGGCATCCGCACTTCGGCGCGCGACGCCCTGATCGCCGATTCGACAGCCCCTGAAAGCCGCGGGCATGCCTTTGGATTCCACCGGGCCATGGACACTGCCGGGGCGATAGTTGGGACTCTCCTGGGGATCTTGCTGCTGCAATATTTCGCCGGCGACTACCGCGCGGTCTTCCTGCTCGTCACGGTCGCCGGTGTTCTGGCAGCCTTCAGCCTCGCTTTCGGCATCAGCGACAAGCAGGCCAGGTCCTCGCCTCGGCAAGCTCATGCCACCGCCGAGCTACCCGGCTCCTTCGTTCTGTTTCTGGTCGCCCATACGCTCTTTTCTGCGGGCAATTTCTCCTACGCCTTCTTCTTGCTGCGCGCTCAGGACGTGGGTGTTGCTCCGGCTCTGGTTCCGGCTCTCTACTTGCTACACAATGTCGTGTACGCGGCAGTGGCATATCCGGCGGGAGTACTACTTGACAGGCTGGGAGCGCGAGCGGCGCTGATGCTGGCATACCTGATACATGCCGTGGTATGTCTGGGCCTTGGGTTGTTCGCTGAGCCGTATCTGATGCCGCTTTGGTTCGTGGTCTATGGCATGCAACTGGGGGCCATCGGCGCTGCAGCACGCGGCGTCGCCTCCACTCTCAGCCGCACCGACCGGCGCGGCCTGGGGCTGGGCGTATTTCATGCCTGCGAGGGTGCCGGACTGCTGGTTGCCAGTGTCATCGGCGGCGCACTGTGGGACCGGCTGGGATGCGGCGGCGCTCCGTTCTACTATGGCGCGGCGATGGCCCTGGTAGCCACCTTCGTAATCTCTCGCGCGCTCAAAACCCCGTCCTCCGCCAATAAATAAAGGCTTGCCTCAGGTCCGATCATTCATCAACGCGTAGGTCGGGCTTTCTAGCCCGACGCCTTTGCGGTTGAGCTTGCGCCAGGCTGGAAAGCCTGGCCTACGGGAAATGACAGCGCGTCATTTGGGGGGCACTCCAGACGCATGGGCCATCTAGGTCTAGAGACCATTCGCAGCCCATTTCGCTCAACTCCCAAATTCCTTCACGAATAATCTAGGCTAGAGCCCCGGCCGAAAACACCCAATATCGCGGCGAGCAACGGCCAGGCCTTGCCAT
This sequence comes from uncultured Armatimonadia bacterium, assembly GCA_964390495.1. Lineage (GTDB taxonomy): Bacteria > Armatimonadota > Zipacnadia > Zipacnadales > UBA11051 > UBA11051. The sequence goes on along the minus strand of CAYMIN010000004.1, from coordinate 30,041 downwards.
ACCGGTGCCTGACACACGTGTAGCGCCGTCGCCTTCCCGGGCAAAACACTTTTCGGCCAGGCCTCTAGGCCTCTGACGGAGTTCCCTGGTCGGCGGCCTTCTGCTCCGGGGTTTTTACTCCGAGGACGATTTCGTTGAAGGCAGCCGCAAAATGCGCCCCGAACAGCAGCACCTGCGCGCCCAAAAACGTCCACATCGAAAACACCACGACCCCCGCCAGACCCCCATACATCGCGTTGTTGTACGTCGGCAGTCTCAGTAGATAGGTAAATATGCCCGAGGCCGCCTGCCACAGGACCGCGGCACACAGCGCGCCCGCCAGCGCCGCCCGCTTCGGCACTCGCTGCACCGGCATGTACTTATACAGCAGACTGAACGCCAGCAGCGACAGCAGAAAGCCCAGCACCACCATGATGTCCGGCTGCGCCTGCATCACCATCTGCGCGTCAATCTCCGGGAACCTCAACTCCGCCTGTTGCAGCAGTCCGTGCAATCGCGCGAAGAAGGCGTTGGCAAGCACGAACAGGGTCAGCAGAGCTCCGGCCACAGCCATCATCGCCAGAGAGATCAGCTTGCGACCGAGAATCCCGCGCAGGATCTTGCCCGGCCAGATTTCGGTCAAACTCCGCTCCACCGTCTCAAACAGCCGCAGGCCCGCCCATATCAGCACCAGCGCACTCAGCGGCCCGCTGACGAACAGGTCCGGCCCCTGCAGCAGACCCTTGACCTGCGGCATCACCTGCTCGACGGCGGTGGTATCGAACTGGTTGAGCGCGCCTTCGACCCATGCGTAGGTGCCCTTGCCGAAGAGCACCTCCAAGACCGCCGACAGCAGTATCCCCAGCGGCCCCAGGCAGATGACCGAGTAGAAGGCAATCGCCGCGGCCATCAACGGCGAGCCGCTACTGCCGTGGCGCCGAACTGCCGTCACCACCGCCCGGAAAAACCGGACAATCGTGCGCCCCACGCCACGCCGAGACGACGCTTTCTCATTCTCAGTACTCATAGGCGGTTAGCAGACCATACCCAGAAATGCCGACCCAAACAACCGATCACTTGATCTCAATCGTCTTAATTGTCACCGGCGCCAGCGGCTTGTCCCTGGCTCCCGTGGGTACTGCGGCTATCTTCCGCACCACGTCCATACCCGCTGTGACCTCCCCGAAGACGGTGTGCTTGCCATCCAGATGGGGCTGCGGCTTCTCGGTGACGATGAAGAACTGACTGCCGTTGGTATTGGGACCGGCGTTAGCCATAGCCAGCGTGCCGGCGCCGAGCTTATGGTCGTTGATCTCATCCTCAAAGGTATATCCGGGCCCGCCGGTGCCGTCGCCTTTGGGACAGCCGGCTTGAATCATGAATTCCTTAATCACCCGGTGAAAAGTCAGGCCATCGTAAAAGCCTTGTTCGGCCAGAGTGACCAGATTTGCCACGGTCCGAGGGGCGTCCTCCTTATAGAGCTTGACCGTGATGTCCCCCATCGAGGTGTGGATGACAGCCGCATCCGCCGTTTGCTTGCCGATCGGGTCTTGGCCCGTTGCGGCCGGCGCTTCAGTGTCAACCGCCCCGTCGAAGTCCATTTCCGGCTCAGTGGCCGGACCCACATCGCCGCTATCGGCAGCCACTGACGGCTCAGCCTCCGGCACACGTTCGGGACCTTTCTCGAGTCTCGACTGCAAGAGGGCGTATATGACTATAACGGCGAATATCAGCGCATAGGCCCACAGATTATGGTGCAGCCAGAAGCTCTTGAACGAACCGGGCGGTGTGGTGCGCTCTTCGTCTGACCTTTCCTCATTATCCGCCACTTCTGCTCATTCCTTTCCACGGCTCGATTATGGGCAAGCCGGACGCCTGCAGCCCACGCCCTGCCTAAAGACCTCCAAGTAACTCGGCGAAGCGCTCTGTGGCATAGTCGGCCACCGGCTCGCTCAAGGGCAGGGCGAACTTGCTCAAAATGGTGCTATGGCCTGCGTGGTAGGCATGTACTCGCACCCACAGACCGCTGGCTACGGCGGCACGGTGGAAGGCCAGGGCATCATCCACGCGATGGAACTTCAGTCCCGTCATGTGCGCAACTCCCCGCGCCTCAGCCAGCAGCCGGGGAAACTGCTCGGCCAGCTCTACCATTTTATCGTGATAGTGCTCCCCGGCCCGCGCGATACCTTGCGCCTCGCGCTTGATGAGGGCGATATTGCCCAGGGCCAGGTAGGCGGGCAGTGCGGCATTGCCGTTGGTGCTGATCGCGTCATACTGCTCCAGAATATCGAGCTTGCCCCGATAGACCAGCGCCGCCAGCGGATGAAAGCCGGCCGTCATGCCTTTGCCCAAGACCAGCAGGTCCGGCTCGATGGCGAAGCGGTGAAAAATGAACAGCTCGGGGAACCAGAAGCAACTCTGAATCTCGTCAATAGCCATCAGCGCGCCCGTCTCATCACACAGGCGGCGGGCGAGTTGCAGGTACCAGGGCTGCAGGAGGATCGCCTCGCGATTCATCATCACCGGCTCGGCCCAGAAGCCCGCTATGCGCTCGCCGTACTGGGCAAAGACCCCCTCCAGCTCATCGCCATCGTTGGGCTGCACCATGACGACCTCGACATTGGCAAAATACTGCGGCCACATCCCGCGCAGATACTGACCGAACACATCGCTGCCATGATAGTTGCCGTCCAGCGTGACAAACACCGGCGCGCCATGGCTCGATTTATTCTGCTCGTAATACAATAGCTGAATCTTCATTCCCGCTGCGCAAGCGACGCTGCCGGTCGCACAGCCTGTGAGCACAGTGTTGAGCCGCTCGTCATCCTGCTGCAGAGCAGCCAGGTCGGCTCCCGGATTAGCCAATTCTATGAGCTTGGCCGCAAGCTGCTTGACCGGCGCTGAGGGGATATTACTGTGATCGTCCCAGACGATGCCGCGCTGTATGCCGTCCAGCAAGAGAGCCGTCAGGTCCGGTTGTTCGTACCCCCATGTCATCTGGTAATGGCCGGCGGTACAGTCCAGGAAGAGCTGCCGCTGCTCGGTCAGGTAGAACAGGCCCTTGCCGACGAGCAGGTCCTCGGGTGCATCGGTGACGCCGCGGCCATAGGATTTCTGGAACCAGCGCTTGTCTGGGTACTGCGCGGCGGGCACGACATCTATGGCCGCCCCTACTTTGCCCAGCAGCCCGGATGTCGCGGTCTCGGACAGAAAGTCGCGGCCGGCAGCCATGGCTGCAGCTATTCTCCCCGAAGGATCATTCATCAACGTGTCAAAACCAAGACCTGTTTCTGCCATAGGGACCTCGCTCACTTTCGCTGTGCGATACAGCCGGATTGTATTAGGACCGAGTTGCGGTGATGCCCACGCAGCTTGCCGGCGTCACGGTGCCGGGTTGTCCCCTCGCTTCTGAGTATCGGGTACAGGACTGCTTTGCTCAAGCTTGACCGGACCGCTAGGCATTAGCCATCTCCTTGCTGACTTCGGCCATTGCCATGAAGTTGCGGGCGGCCTTTTCAGTGTAGGTGCCGGAGGCGGTGCCTCCCAAGACGAAGCCGTCGGGACCCGCCTCCTCGATGCGCTGGCGGGCTATCCGGCGCACGCTGGCCTCGTCGAGCTTGTCAATTACCTCCATGTCATCGAGGTTGCCGACGATACACACCTTCCCCTGCAGCCGCGCTTTGGCCTGGGGCAGGTCGGTGTCACCCCACGGTGCCGCCTCAAAGCAGTCGCAGGCGTCCATCCCGATCTCGATAAGCATGTCCAGATAGCCCATCAGCGGCCCGTGGTTATGGTTGTAGGCCAAGGCGCCGTACTGGTGCATCACCTCACACATCTGCCGGTCCGGCTTGACCACCAGCTCCGCGAACGCCTTCGGCCCCAGCTGCGTGGATGCGTATTCACCGCCGACGATCCTGAAGGCATCGAAGCCGGCCTCACAGGCGCTCTCAAGCGACTCCAGAATCCGCACCGTGGCGACCTCCACCAGCGCTTTCATGGCCTCGGGCGCGTCAATCCACAGCAGACAGAAGTCTTCGGGCGAGAAGAACTCGGCCGGCACGCAGATCGGGTCTATACAGCCGGCCAGCACTACCCCTTCGTCCCCGACGCGGTCCTTCCAGGCATTGAAGCCGCTAGGGTCGGGCTTGGCCGGCTGGTAGGGGATGGCTAGCAGTTTCTCCACATCATCGGCGGTGCAGCATGGGAACTCGGTGGTTGCCGAGGTAATGTCGGTTCTGGTGACCACGCGCCGCAGCGGCCCATGCGGGGTCTGGATGGTGGTGATGGTGCGGTTGCCTTCGCTATGGGCTTCCACCTGCGCCACCGCGCCCAGAAACGATATGCCCGCCCCGCCGCTGCTGGCGATGAAATCGGTCTTGCGGATTAGCTCATCGGCGATCGCGGAGTCGTGGTCGAGGGCCCCCATGCCAAACGGCGCGACCGGCACCCGGTCGGGCGTACTACATCCAAAGGCCGTCATCAGGCGCTCTCTGGAGGTCATTGCCGAGGCTCCATTCCTGCGTACCTAGTCCACACTAGTCATCAAACGTGTAGCTCGGCCTAACCTGCGCTTGGCGCAGGTCAGGTGAGAATGCGGGTACCTACGGGCACCCGCCCCGCAGGAGCGGGTCCGCCGTGGGTCAATTGTCAGCTTCCAGCCCGAGGTCGCTCGGATGGCGGACTGTCCCCTGAAGGCCAGAAACAGCGCCTTGCCACCCCGCGCGTCCTGGGAAACTAAGTTCTGAAACCGCTTCCATATTGAGAGGGCTGACAATTCTCCAAAGACTCCAGTTCGGGCCATGTGATAGTCCCCTCACCCCATCAACAGCAGTGCCGAGAGAGACTTCCCGACGGAGAGCATCGCTACCTCCGGATACCAAATCAGCGCGGAGGCAACTTACATCAACAGCACCAGGTACTGCTCGGCATAGCGGTGGCCGGCTTGCATCACGATCACCAGCATCATCAGGCCGAAGAAAAACGCCACGGCTGCGACCGCGGTAGCCCACAGCCACCGGCCGCCGACCTCTTCCGTCTCATACATCTGCCAGACACCTAAACCGAAGGCAGCCAGGGCCGCCAGAGCCGCCAGCATCGGCAGGAAAATGCTGGGAGGCCGCTTTGGGGCAGGCGGCTCGGCTTCCGGGTTCTCAAGCTCGGCGAACTGGCGGTTGCCCTCCCACATCGGCCGCATCAACAGCACCGGCGTCCAGACATTAAGCGCCCAGGCCAGAGCCAGAATGGCGATGACAACGTGGAACCAGTATTCTCTGCCTTGTTCGGCCATTGTCGGCCGTCCCTTCGGCCCAGGGGGCCGTTAGAGTGTCGAGTATGTTACTCGGAAATCGCTACCTGCCGACCGACTATGCGTCGCCCCTTCATAACCTTTACAAGAGTTTTTGTGGAGGGCGGGTACCCACTCCTTTGGAGTGGGTGAGGGAACCACTTTTTGCAAAAAGTGGTTCCCCCGCAATGCCGTAGCTCAAGAATCCGAGCTGTTGGGCCGCCGTTTCAGCCAGCTTCTTAGCTTGCGCAGCGACCACGTATTGATGACCGTACCGGCCTCGACCCAGCCGCGCCGCGCCTGCATCACCCCATAGCGCATATCGGTGAGGCTGTCGGGGCTATGCGCATCGGTATTTATGGACAGCCGGCAGCCCTGCTGCACGGCGAACCGCGCGTGGCTGTCGTCCAGGTCCAGCCGCTGCGGGGAGGCATTGATCTCCAGCGCAACGTCGTTTTCGGCACAGGCCGCGATGAGCTGGTCCAGATGCAGGCCATACGGCTGGCGGGCCAGCAGGACCCGGCCGGTGGGGTGGGCGACGATGTCTATCAGGCCGGAGTTCACCGCCGCCACCATCCGCGCGGTGATCTTGTCAGCATCGGCGGAGAAGCCCTGGTGCAGGGCCCCGATTACGTAATCGACCAGCTCGAAGGTCCCCTCCGGCACATCAACCGAACCGTCCGAGAGTATATCCGCCTCAATCCCCTGCAGCACCCTGAACTTGCTGCCTTCCTGGTTGAGCTTCTCATTCAGCTTGGCGATTTCCTCATGCTGGGCCCTGACCCGCTCGGCATCCATTCCATTGGCCACACTCAGCGCCTGTGAGTGATCGGTAATGCCAACATGGGTATAACCCAGCTCCATGCACACTCGCACCATAGCCTCGACGCTAGCGTGGCCGTCGCTGTAGTGTGAGTGCATCTGCAGGTCGCAGCGGATGTCGCCAAGCTCGATGAGTTCGGGGAGCTGACCGGCCTCGGCGGCGGCGATCTCGCCACGGTCCTCGCGCAGCTCCGGAGGTATCCACGGCAAGTCCAGCGCGGCGTACACGTCCTCTTCAGTGGCCCCGGCGATCATCTCGCCCTTCTCTTCGTTCTCGGCTGTGAATACGCCATACTCGTTGACGGTCAGGGCCATTCTCTGGGCGCGCTCGCGCAGGCGGATATTATGCTGCTGCGAGCCGGTGAAGTACTGCAGGGCCGCGCCGAAGGACTCCCCGGCCACCACCCGCAAATCCACCTGGCGGCCTCCACTCAGCCGCCCGCTTACCTTGGTGTCACCGGCCATTGTCAGCTCCTCGAGCACCTCCAGCCCGGCGAACCATTCGCACACCTGCGCCGGATGCGCCGAGGTAGCCAGCAGATCGAGATCGCCCACCGTTTCGCGATGCCGCCGAGTGCTGCCGGCGAACTCCGCGTGAATCACCTCCGGATGCTCGCGGAGCCTCGCCACCAAGTCCTCGGCCACCGGCAGAATCTCCCCCAGCAAGGCCCGCTGTTGGCCCTCGCGGTAGGCGTCTATGGACTTGAGGATATTCTCCTCGGTCTTGGCACCCATGCCGGGTAGGTCCTGCAGCCGGCCGGCCGCGGCGGCCTGTTCCAGTTCATCAACCGTGCTGATCCCCAGCTCGCGGAACACCCCTGCCGCCTTGCGCGGCCCAAAGCCGGAGATCTTGAGCATCTCCAACAGACTCTCCGGGTACTCTGCCAGCAGCGCCTCCTTTTCCTCGGCGGTGCCGGTGGCGAGAAGCTGCTCGATGATCTTGGCGATGCCCTTACCGATGCCGGGCACCTCGGTCAGCCGCTCCTCGGCTACCAGCACCCCGACCTCCTCCGGCAGCTCCGCAATGCTCTCCACGGCCCGCCGGAAGCTGCGCACCCGAAAGACGTTGGCATCGGCGATCTCCAGCAGATCGGCGATCTGCTCCAATTCCTGCGCAACCTCTTCGTTGGTCATAGCCCATCTCCAGGATTATGACGGACCGGCGGTCCGTCAGTTCGCCTCAGATTTGCGGGTCGGTGCCGCCAAGCTGCCTGATGAACTTGCGGCTCTTGGTTTCCAAGCCGAACTGGTGGTCGGTGTGGGCGTCAATCAGGCGGCGGAGTTGCCCGCGAGCTTCATCACCGAGGCTAATCCGGCCCAGTTTGGCCGGCGCCATGCGCTGGAGGCTGCGCCCGGCCGCCCGCGCCTCCGCACTTATCAGAATACCGTTCGCCCCCGGCCGGCAGTCGGCGCACACCAGCCCGGCGTCGGCCGGCACGTACCACGCGTCCCCCTTCAGGGTGGCTCGGCACCGGCAGCATGCCTCCAGGTCCGGCGCTAAGCCGTGCGCCGCGAAAAGCCCCATCAGATACGACCACAAGACCAGCTCCGGCTCGGCAGCCTCACACAGGGCCGAGTAGGTGCCCGCCAGCCGCTCAAACAGTCCCGGCAGTGGGTGGCCGGGCTCGGAGGTCTTGGCGGTCAACTCCGCGACATAGGACGCATAGGCCAGACGGGTCAGGTCCTGGCGCAGCGGGTAATGAGCCTCGATGACTTCGGCCTGGGTCAGGCGGTCGAGGTCGCGGCCCTCGGCCAGCATCAGCTTCGACAGCGCGAACAGCTCCACCGCGCCGGCCAGCTTGCTGCTAGGGCGTCCGATGCCTTGGGCCACCGCCTCCACCTTGCCCCGGGTCGGCGTGTAGAAGCTGACGACCCGGCCGGTGCCCTTGTATTTGTGGACCAGCAGCGTAATCCCCAGGGTCGAGTAGGTTGCCATGAATGCCTCAGATGCCCAATTCGGCGATGATCGTGGTGGTGGCGCTGGTGCCGATGCGGTTGGCCCCCGCGTCCAGCATCGCCTGCATATCAGCCAGGGTGCGGATACCACCGGCGGCCTTCACGCCCATCTCCGGTGGTGCCAGTCGCCGCAGCAGCGCCACATGCTCGACAGTCGCCCCGTGCGGACCGAAACCGGTGGAGGTCTTGACGAACTGCGCCCCGCCTTTGACGGCTGCTACAATCCCGTGGCCAATCTCCTCCTCATCAAGATAGCAGGTCTCCAGGATCACCTTCAGCAGCGGCCCCTCGGCGCTGGCGTTCATGCTCCGCGCCACCGCCGTGATGTCGGCTCTGACGTTGTAATACTGGCGCGAGCGTAGAGCCGGGATGTTGATGACCATGTCCAACTCGGCGCAGCCGGCCTCGATCAGGGCCCCAGCCTCCTGGGCCTTGGTATCCGCCATCGCGAAGCCGAACGGGAAGCCGACCACCGAGCTCACCGGCGTCGGCGCATCGGCAAGCTGGTGCAGGGCCAGTTGCACCCATGCCGGCGGTACGCAGATGCTACTCAGGCGGTACTTTTTGCCGATCTCGCACGCCGCGATGATGTCGTCTCGGATGCAGTCGGGCCTCAGCACCGCGTGGTCAATCAGCGCCAGCAACTCCTCCGGTGACCTGTCCATCTGTCCCACCCTCTTTCCGCAGTTACTACTGCCCGCCGCGGCGCGGTATTTCGTTCAACTGCCTGATCATAATGGCGGCCTCCGCGGGGTCATAGGATGAGGGCGCGCCCAGTACCGCATTGACACCCAGTTCCCCCAGCTCCGCCACCGCTTGGTACGTCAGCTCCGGGACAAACGCGATCAAACGCGCCTGCTGGGGCAAGCCGTCCGCCATGCGCGCCAATTCATCCGCTGGCACCGACGCTGTATAGTCCCACAACAGCGGCATCGCCAGCACGTACTTCGCACCCAGCTCCACGGCCCGCTCGACCCCGTCGCAGTTATCGGTCATGACCACCGGGCTGATCGCCAGGTCCTCGCAGACCGAAATCATATGCGTAATCTGCCCGTCGGCCAGGAAGGTCTCCGCAATCGTCACCGCATCGGCCTGCAGTGCCCGCGATTCGTGGAGCTGATACTCATCAATCACATAGTCGAGGCGCAGGATCGGCAGGGGCATATACTTGCGCGCCCGCCGGCAGTGGAACCTGTCGCCGCTGTGCGCCACCGTGTCAGTGCATACGGCGACCGCGACACAGCCGGCGCCGGCGTACTCCTGGCCCCAGATCCGCGGGTCAAACAGGTTCGCCAGCGGATGGTCCGGAGGCCGGATCTCGCCGATGATACCCACAGTATGACCGTGGATAGTGGCGAGACTTCGCGCCGGCTCCTGCATCCGCTCGATTAGCTCCTGCAGTTGCACGGTAGGCAGATCCCGCCGCCGGCGGTTGACCTCTGCTTGCTTGAGCTCCAGGAGTTCAGAGGGCCTCATCACATCTCACCGGCTTCAGCGTGGTATCAATCCTCAGGTTTCTGGCGCAGAATCCGAGCGGGGTTTCCGACTACCACAGCGCCCGCCGGCACATCCTTGGTCACCACCGAGCCGGCTCCCACACCGGCCTTCTTCCCGATCGTCACCCCCGGCAAGACCGTAACATGACAGCCAATGTATGCGCCATCCTCGATCACGATGTCCATATTCGACCGATCGCGCTTCGGTCCGTGAGCCACCAGGGTCACCTGGAAAGAGATCGTGACATTATCGCCGATGGTGATGCGGTGGGGATAGACATCCTCAAACCACCCGTGCATGCCGACGAAGCTGCCTTTGCCGATCTTGATGCCCCCGAGCCGGAGCAAAAACCGCCTCAGCGCTGTGTTGATATGCGGCAGCCCCATCGCCCACTTGTTGATGATGATCGAGCGGAGCCACTGCCAGCGGTAGATCCGGCGCTGGCTCATCCCCTCCCTGGTGTGCCAAAACGCCAATCTCATCACCTCCGGCGACATCACTACAGCGCGCTGGCCCGGGCCCTCTCTTGTGAGATTATATGAGAAGAGGCCGACCTTGAGCAAGCGCGCAGACACCGCCCCGAGCGACCTGATTACAGGTCCCGACCCCCTCAGGAGCGATTTCAGAGGCGATTGGAGGACTGGCTGGCGCGAAAAGCGAATAAGACACTACCAAGATACCACCAGAAACACGCCCAAGACAATGGCCTGTCCCGATGCCCGCAAATGCGCCGTGGATATTCATCCCAAGCGCCGTCGCTAGGCAACAAGCCGGTACCCGGCATCCGTCGGCGCAGCCTGCAGCAGTGAGACAAGGGTCGAATGTGGCACTGCTCTAGGATTCCGGGCAGCGCCGCTTTCAGTTCCGGAGGAGTTGGCCTTGCAGCCCAATGGCCCCTACTAAGGACCTGATCTGGAAGCTCAAGCCCCGTGATGAAGCCGCTGAAATCGAGCTGGCTAGAGCTGTCGGTGTCCATTCTCTGGTCGCTGCGGTGCTCAGAGCCCGGGGTATCACCACGCTGCAAGCCGCTCGCCAGTTCCTTGAGGCCGATCTCAGTTCTCTGCGCGACCCCTTCGAACTCCCTGATATGCGGGCCGCCGCCGAGCGCATTGTCCTGGCTGTCGGCAACGGCGAGCCGCTGCTGGTGCATGGCGATTACGACGCCGACGGCATTACCGCCACGGCGCTGCTGGTCCGCTTCCTGAACAAGCTGGGCGCTGACGTGCATTACTATATTCCCCACCGCCTCAACGAGCACTACGGTCTGAGCTCGGAAGCCCTGCGGGCCGCGATCGGCAAGGGCATAAAGCTGATCCTGGCCGTGGATTGCGGCGTATCGGACAACCAGGCCATCGCCGAGGCCCAGCGCCTGGGTGCTGATGTCATCGTCGTTGACCACCACGAGCCCGGCCCGAAGCTGCCCGATACTATCGTCGTTGATCCCAAGCGCCACGATGCCGAGGCTGCTTCCGACGATCTGGCCGCCGTGGGCCTGGCCTACAAGGTCGCCGCGGCCATCTGTACGCTGCTGGAATTGCCGCTCGAATCCCTGCGTCGCGCGTTCCTCGACCTGGTCGCCATCGGCACGGTGGCTGATGTGGTTCAGCTCCAGGGCGACAACCGCATCATGGTCAAGCACGGCCTGCAACTGCTGGCCCACACCCGCAAGCAGGGCCTGCAGGCCCTGATGAACATCTCGCAGATTAGTGGCGAGCTTACCACCCAGGACATCGCCTATCGCCTTGCGCCCCGGCTCAATGCCGTTGGCCGCATGGGCGACGCCAGTGATGCGGTTGACCTGCTGCTCGCCGACGACCCCGACCTGGCGATGAAGCTGGCCGTCCAACTCGAGGCCCACAATGCCGCCCGCCAGCGCGAGCAGAGCATGATCTTCGCTGACGCCATGGCCATGGTGTCCCAGGAGGTGGACCTGGAAAACGAGCCGGTCATCGTGCTGGGCTCCGCCAAGTGGCACATTGGCGTGGTTGGCATCGTCGCCTCCAAGGTGGTGGACCGCTTTTACCGACCGGCCTTCCTGATGTGCCGCGAGCAAGATACCTTCCGCGGCTCCGCCCGCAGTATTGAGGGCTTCAACGTCGCCGAGGCTCTGGCAAGCTGCAGCGACTTGCTCACCCGCCACGGCGGCCACGCCTTGGCCGGCGGCTTCACTCTACCCGTGGACAACTTCGACGATTTCCGCCAGCGCCTCAATGAGATCGCCCGCGCCTGTATGCGCCCGCAGCAGCTCAAGCCCTCTGTCAACATAGATTGCGAGGTGGACATCGAGGCTATCGAGCCGCAGCTCGTCGAGTGTCTCTGGCGCATGGAACCGTTTGGGCAGGGCAATCCTACGCCGGTGCTGATGACCTCCAATCTCGAGGTGGTGGAGGTCCGCTGCGTCGGTGCTGAGGAGGCGCATCTGAAGCTGTTGGCCGGCGAGGGGCATCGCGTCTTTGACTGTATCGGCTTTGGCATGGGGCAAGAGGCCTCGTGGCTGGAGCGCGGCTGTCGCATTGATCTGGCCTATACGCCGGAGTTCAACGAGTTCAATGGTCGCACGTCGCTGCAGTTGCGCCTGGCCGCCCTCCGCCCCACCACCAGACAGTAGGGGCCATGGCATGCGCCCTCAGCCGAAGACCTGGAGGACAGCCATCCTTGGCTGTCCAAAGCCGCGACAGGCAGAGATGCCTGTCGTCCAGGCGGGTGTTGTGTTGTAGGGGGCGCAATTCATTGCGCCCAAAGAACACCGGCCCCAAGTGTCAGAGCCGTGCGCATGTCACAAGAAATGATCGCGACTAATGGGCGTGATAAATCACGCCCCTACAAACGGCACCAACAGGATATAGGAGGCTGGTATGCCTGCCAAAACCTTTGTCATATCAACCGACCGCCGCCGGCAGATCACCGACATTACCGACCAGGTCGCCGAATCTCTGGCGGGTACGGACCTAGCCGACGGCCTGGCCTGCATCTCGGTACCGCACTGTACCTGCTGCGTGTACGTCAATGAGAACGAGAGCGGTCTGGTCGAAGACACGCTCGCCCTGCTTGACAGCATTGGTCGCGGCGAGTGGCGTCACGACCGCATTGACAATAATGCTGCTGCGCACCTGTGCGCCTCGCTGGTGGGCAACAGCGTCACTTTGCCGGTGCGTGACGGCAAGCTGGAGCTGGGCACCTGGCAGCGGGTGATGCTGGCCGAACTCGACGGCCCTCGCTCCCGCCGCGTCACAGTCACTGCCGTCGCCGCTAGCTAGAAGCTGTTCCAAGACCCGGAATGGGAGACTGTCCCTCTAGCCCCAACAATTCACAAGCCGCGTGGCTCGGGCTTCCAGCCCGAGGTCGTTGCGATTGCCGCTTACGTAGCTCGACCTTGCTGTCCGAGTCATCTCGAATTGCAGGACTAACCAGTTTGCCATTACAATGGACCCGCCAATGCCATCACCGATCACAAAAGCTGTCCTACTCATCGGCGGCCTGGGTACCCGCCTGCGCCCGCTCACCTACCAGTGCCCCAAGGCCCTGCTGCCTGTGCTCAACCGTCCGCTGATATGGTATGAGATCGAGCTTTTTGCTCGCCACGGCGTGACCGATCTGGTGATGGCGATCTCCTACCAGGCTGAGGAGGTGAAGACGGCTCTGGGGGATGGCAGCCGCTGGGGCGTGCGCTTCCACTACGTCGAGGAACCGGAGCCGCTCGGCACCGCCGGTGCCATCAGAAACGCCGCTAGTCTCATTGACGGCCCCTTCTTCGCCTGCAATGGCGACATCATCTATGACGTGGACCTGGCCGCTCTGGCCCAGGCGCATCTCGACAACTCCGCCCATGTCAGCTTCTGCCTGCGCCGGGTGGATGACATCTCGGCTTACGGGCTGATCCAGTGCGATGAGGCGGGCCGGGTCGTGGCCTTCAAGGAGAAGGTGGACCGCGACGAGACCGGCCGCAATACGGTCAATTCCGGCTTCTATGCCATGAATCCGCAGGTATTGGACGCCATTCCGCAGAATATTTCTTACTCGAATGAAACCCAGCTTTTTCCGGACTTGCTGGCCCGGGGCAAGCCGCTGTATGGCTTCCTGCCGCCGCAAGAGGGGTACTGGTGTGACGTAGGGCGAATAGAGACTTACCTGGCCGCTCACACCCGCCTCCTGCACGGCGCGGTTGACTGGATCAGGCCCGCTGTCGCGCGCGGCGCGATTGACCGCAGTGCCCAGCTTCGCCAGCCGGTGGATATCGCCGCCGATGTCACCATCGCAGCCGGCTGCCGCATCGGGCCGGAGGTAGCCATCGGTACCGGTTGCTGCATTGGCGATGGGGCTATCGTGGAGCGGTCCATTCTCTGGTCAGACTGCGCAGTCGGGGCCGGCGCCTATCTCAGCGGCGCAATTGCAGCGTCCGGAGCACAGATTGCCCCGCACAGCCGCCACAGCGATGAGGTGATTATGCCACAAGATGCATGATGACGAGCTTTTGTTGATGATACCGGGGCCGACTAACGTCCCGCCCGAGGTCCGCGAGGCGCTGGCCGCTCCCTGCATATATCATCGCGGGCCGGAGTTCGCCGAGCTGATTGCCGAGTGTGTCTGCGGCCTGCAGACCCTCTTCGGCACCCGGGAGCCGGTGGTGATACTCTCGGCCTCCGGCACCGGCGGAATCGAGGCCGCGATTGCCAATCTGGTCAACGCCGGCCAGCACATGCTGGTGGTTAACACCGGCAAGTTCGGCCGCCGCATGGGGCAAATCGCCGAACGCTACGGCGCGGAGGTCACCTGGTGGGACTGCCGGCCCGGCGAGGTGGCCGACCCCCACCTGCTGGAGAGATTACTGCGCGGAACTCACTTCGACGCCCTAGGCCTGGTCCATAACGAGACCTCCACGGGCGTGCAGCAGGACCTGGCCCGCCTGGGAGAGGTCGCCGCCCGCGCCGGTGTCCTGACGATCGTGGATGCCATCAGCATCATCGGCGGCGCGCCGCTGGAGATGGACGCCAACCGCCTCGGAGCCGTAGTCGGCGGCTCACAGAAAGCCCTGATGCTGCCACCGGGCCTGTCGTTTGTGGCCCTCAGCGCTGAAGCCCGACAAAAGGCGGCCGAAGCCAACAACCCTCGCTACTATTTCGACCTGCCGCGCGCGCTTGAGGCCCTGGAGAAGGGCCAGACGCCCTACACGCCGGCTGTCAACCTCTTCGCCGGCCTGCGTGAGGCCTTGCGCATCATAGACCGACAGGGCTTGCCCGCCATTTTCCTGCGTCACCGCTGCCTGGCCTCTGCTTGCCGTGCCGCAGTCAAGAGCATGGGCCTCGAGCTTCTAGCTACCGCTGAGAGCCACGCCAGCAGCACGGTAACGGCGGTGAAGATGCCCGAGCCTCTGGATAGCTCGGAACTGGTCGAGCGTATCAAGCGGAACAACAACATCCTCATCTCCGGCGGCCAGGATCAACTCAAGGGTAAGATCTTCCGCATCGCTCATCTCGGCAGTTGTGATCTTGACCAAGTTGTGGTGACGGTCTCGGCGGTGGCCGAGCACCTGGCGGCGATGGGCTTTGACGCGGACGCGGAGGCAGCCGCAGCCGCCCGCGAGGCTTACCAGACCTGTCAGCAGAGCCCAGGTGCGTAGGTCGGGCCTGGAACCTGACATCAGAGCTCCGTACATTTCGCGTAGGTCAGGCTTCCAGCCTGACATCAGAGCTCTCAGGAGAGCGATGATGGCCACAATACTGGTCTGCGGTTCTCTCGCCGAAGCCGGCCTGGAGGTCTTGCGCCAAGCCGGCGAGGTGATTGTCCGCCCCGACCTCGACGATAACCAGTTCCGTCAGGCCCTGGCCGAGGTTGACGCCGTGGTTGTGCGTAGCGGCACCCAGGTTACTGCCTCGGCCCTAGAGAGCGCCTTCAAGCTGCGGGTGATCGCCCGCGCCGGCGTCGGGGTTGATAACATAGACGTGGCCGCTGCCACCCGCTGCGGGGTGCTGGTGGTCAACTCGCCGGTCGGCAACACTCTAGCCGCTGCCGAGCACACCATCGCCCTGATGCTGGCTGCCGCCCGTCGCATCCCCCAGGCGGCAAGCTCTCTCAAGGCCGGCCACTGGGACCGCAATACCTACATGGGCCATCAGCTTCTTGATAAAAACTTGGGCCTCGTCGGCCTCGGTAAGGTCGGCGCGGAGGTGGCCAAGCGCGCCCTGGCTTTCGGCATGAAGGTCCTCGCCTACGATCCCTATGTGTCACCCGAGCAAGCCAAAGCGCTTGGGGTGACATTGCTCGCTAGCCTCGAGGACCTGGCCGCTCAAGCGGATTATCTCAGCCTCCACTGCACTCTCACTCCCGAGACCGAGGGCATGGTTGACGCCCGCCTGCTGGGCGTGATGAAGCGCGAGGCGGTGCTGGTGAACACTGCCCGCGGCGGCTTGATCGAGGAGGCGGCGCTGGCCCAGGCTTTGCGTGAGGGCACTATCGCCGCAGCCGCCCTCGACGTCTTCGCCCAAGAGCCGACCGACAACACCGAGCTGCTGCAACTGCCCAATCTTATCGCCACACCTCATGTCGGCGCTTCGACTGAGGAGGCCCAGACCGGAGTGGCGGTGGATGCCGCCCGCCAGGTGGTGGATGTGCTGAATGGCCGCATGCCGCGCTGGCCGGTCAATGCCCCGCCGCTTTCCCCCGAGGCGCTGGCGGCTGTCGCGCCCTACCTGGACCTCGTCAGAAGCCTCGGTCTCTTGGCCCGCAGTCTGATGGACGGCTCGCCCCGCCGCATCGAGCTGGCCGCAGCCGCCGACCTGCCCGGTGAGCACATGGACTATCTGGCCGGCGAGCTGGTCGCCGCCGTGCTACGCGGCATTGTGGATGGCCCGCTCAACTCCATCAATGCAGCCATCGTCGCCGGCGAAAGAGGAATTGAGCTCGCCCAGGCGAAAATTGAGCAGACCGGCGGCTACTCTGACCTGCTGCAGGTCCGCATCAGCACCACCGCCGCCGAGCTGCTCATCGCCGGTGCCTTGTTGGGCGGCTCCGACATCCGCATCGTGCGCCTTGACGGCTACGGCCTCGAGCTGCTGCCCCGCCAGACGGCGGTGTTGATATGGAACGCGCAATCGGGCCGGCCCGGCTTCATCGGCAAGCTCGGAACGGTCCTCGGGGCCGCTGACATCAACATCACCGGCATGCAAGTTGCTCCCGAGACCGTTGCCGGCGTAGGCCTGATGGCGGTCACGGTTGCCGATCCGATTACCGAGCCGGTACGCAAGCAGATCGTGCAACTGCCCGGCGTCCAGCGCGTCGAGATCGTGGACCTTAACGCCCACTATTCGTGACCGTGGGGGCAGGCTTCCAGCTTACCACCGTCTAGCTCGGCCTTCCCTAGACACGTAGCTCGGGAATGGGGGACTGTCCCTTTAGGGACTGTCCCCTGGGTGAAGCTTCCAGCCCGAGGCCCTTCAAACACCAAGAACGGAATGAGCCATGAGAATACTGGTTACCAATGACGATGGAATAGCCGCCCCGGGGCTGATTGCCGTCGCGCGGTCGCTGCAGCATCTCGGAGACATCACCGTCATCGCCCCCGAGACACAGCAGAGTGCCGCCGGCCATGCCATCACTCTGCACAAGCCGCTGCGACTTGACAGGCTGGACCTCGACTCCGGCATCACGGCCTATTCCTCCAACGGCACTCCCGCCGACTGCATCATCCTTGGTGTTCTCGGCGATCTGCCGCGCCCTGACTTCGTCGTCTCCGGCATCAACGCCGGCGCCAATCTCGGGGAGGAGGTACTCTACTCCGGCACCGTGTCGGCCGCTCTGGAGGCCGCTCTCCACGATCTGCCGGCCATAGCCATCTCGGTGTGTGCCTATCACGACCCGATTCTCGATGTCGCCGAGCAGATCGCGCCGGCCATTGTCAAGAGCCTCTGCGAGGCCCCTTTGCAGCCGGGCACGGTGCTCAATGTCAATATCCCCAACGTCCCCGCCGATGAGATTACCGGAATTGCCGTCACCAGGCTGGGGCACCGCAAGTACGCTGACGTTGTCGTCAAACGCGATGACCCTCAGGGCCGCGCCTACTACTGGTTCACCGGCACGCCCATGGAGATAGACTCTGCGCCGGGAACCGACATCGCGGCCGTCCAGCAGAATCAGATATCGTTGACCCTGGTGCACTTCGACCTCACCAGCCAGCAGGAGTGGCAGGGCTTTGACAAACTGCAGCGGGAACTGGGGCTGAGCTGAATGGCCGCCTCCTATCTGGCCCTGGCCGAGAGCGGACGGCTAGCGGGCCGCATCGAGGCGGCGCTTGATTTGCTGGCTGCCTGTACGGTCTGCCCCCGGCAGTGCCGGGTGGACCGCTTGGCCGACCAATCCGGCCTCTGCCAGACCGGACGCCTTGCCAGGGTCGCCAGCTATGCCCCCCATTTCGGCGAAGAGCGGCCCTTGGTCGGCCGCAGCGGCTCCGGCACCATCTTCTTTGCCGGATGCAACCTCGGCTGCGTATTCTGCCAGAATTACGACATCAGCCACCTCGCTCATGGCCGCGAGGTCACCGCCGAACAGCTTGCAGCAATGATGGTGAAGCTGCAAGCCCTCGGCTGTCACAATATCAATTTCGTTACACCGACCCATGTGGTGCCGCAGATACTCGAGGCCCTGCCAGCGGCCATCGCCGCAGGCCTCAGCGTCCCTTTGGTTTACAATTGCGGCGGCTACGAGAGCGTGGCGACGCTCAGGCTGCTGGAGGGCGTCTTCGCCATCTACATGCCGGATGCCAAGTATGCCGACGGCGCGGTTGCCGCACGCTTCTCCAACGCCTCCGACTACCCGGAGCGCATGTATGCTGCAATCGAGGAGATGCACCGCCAGGTCGGGGATTTACAGATAGACGAGCGCGGACTGGCGGCGCGCGGGTTGCTGGTACGTCATTTGGTGCTGCCGGAGGACCTCGCCGGCACCGCCGCAATCATGCAATTCCTTGCTTCGCTCAGCCGGCACACCTATGTGAACGTGATGGACCAGTACCGGCCCTGCTACCAGGCTGACGAGTATCCGAGCTTGCGGCGCAGGATCACGGTGCCTGAATATCGCGATGCCGTGCAAGCCGCTCGCGACGCCGGACTGACGCGGCTTGACGGCGGGGCGGCCTGAGCCTTTCGCTATCGGGCAACCTCGGGTGGCAAGGCGACTGACCGCCTTCCTAGCGGCCAACGCGAATTACATCAATCAGGAGGCCCACAGTGGAAAAACAAGAATGGGAACAGGCCAAGCAAGTCAGTGGTAGCGTCTGGGAGCGGATCAAGCACGGGGGCGAAAGCGCCGCCGAGGCCGCCCAGCGTGCCATGCAGATACAGCGCCTCAAAGCCCAGATGCGCAAGCTCAGATCACAGCGCCGCAAAACCATATATGCCATCGGCGAGCAAGTCTATGCGCTTCACGCCAAGGGCAAGGTCCGCAACCTCGACGTACTGGATAACTGCCAGAGCATTGACGAGCTGATGCAGCAGTTGGCGCAGCTCCAGGAGCAGATTGATACTATCCGCAGTCAGGCCCGGCCAGATGACGCCGGCGACCAACTCACCGACGACAGCTTCCTTACCGACGCCGGGGAAGCTGGTGCAGGCAAACAAGCTGGCGAAGATCAGCCGGCCGATGCGGACGACAGCGACCTTGACGAGACTACGGATACCGAACTCGAGGCGGACGAGCCGCAGGGCGACCCTTCAGAACCTGACGATGCGGAAGACGATTGAGCCGTCTCGACTTCCCGGAAGATCCTGTAGGCCGGACTTCTCAATAACTATCACATGGCCAGCTCAATAGCCATCCGCTGGGAAGCTTCCCGCTAATCATCCCGTGGGTCGGGGGCCACAACAATCCCGTGGGGCGGGCTTCCAGCCCAACTCCATAGCAATTGGCGTCAGGAGGGGCCCGGGTACCCACTGCGCAGCAGTGGGTGAGGGATGTTTGGGGTCCCCATCCGGCCCAGCGTTGTCGTTGCCCCTCTCCCTGTGGGGAGAGGGGAGGGGGTGAGGCCCGCCGTCAGCCCCCTCAACCCCGCAAATCTGGTCACCAGTGAAGGGTGAGCGACTGTGGATTACTGTCGGATAATTCCCTGTCTTGACGTGAAGGCTGGCCGGGTGGTGAAGGGCGTGCATTTCGTTGACCTGGTGGATGCCGCTGATCCGGTCGAGGCCGCCGTCGCCTATGATGAAGGTGGTGCCGATGAGATCACCTTCCTCGACATCGCCGCCACCTTGGAGAATCGCGCTACCACCCGCGAGCTAGTTGGCCGCGTGGCGGAGGCCATATCGGTACCGCTGATTGTCGGCGGTGGCATCTCGTCTCTGGATGATATCGCCGCACTGGTTGATGTCGGCGTCGCCGCGGTATCCATGAACTCAGCAGCGGTCAAGCGCCCGCAGCTAGTCGCCGAGGCGGCCCAGGCGCTTGGCAGCGAGCGCATCATCGTCGCCATTGATGGCCGCAAACACGCGCAAATGCCTTCCGGCTACGAGGTGGTCACTCATGGCGGCACCAGGGGTACTGGCATGGATGCTCTAGAGTGGGCCGCGCGCGTGGCCGATTTAGGTGCCGGCCAGGTCCTGCCTACCAGCATGGAGACCGACGGCGTCAAGACCGGCTATGATCTCCCGCTGACGGCGGGTTGTGCCAAGGCTTCGGGTCTGCCGGTGATTGCCTCGGGCGGCGCGGGCGAGCTTGAGCATTTCTACGAGGCGGCCACTGCCGGGCGGGCCTCAGCGCTGCTGGCTGCTTCGGTATTTCACTTCGGCACCTTCACCATCGCCCAGGTCAAAGAGTACCTCCGCGACCGCGGAGTCCAGGTCAGATTGTAGGGCGGAGACCTGGGCCCCGCCGGCCGTTACTACAGGTGACAGCCAATGTCTGCCATAGGTTTCGACAACGAGAAGTACCTCAAAGAACAGACCGACGCCATCCTCCAGCGCGTAGCCGCCTCCGATGGCAAGCTCTACCTTGAGTTCGGTGGCAAGCTTACCTATGACTTGCATGCTGCTCGCGTCTTGCCCGGCTACGATCCCAACGTCAAGATGCGCCTGCTGCAGGGCCTCAGGGACCAGATCGAGGTCATCTTCTGCGTCTATTCAGGCGATTTGGAGCGCGGCCGCATTCGTGGTGACTTCGGCATTACCTACGATCTGGCCACCCTCAAGGCCATTGACGATCTGCGTGACTGGGAGATCCCCACCTCCGCCGTAGTGCTCACGCGTTTCCATAACGAGGCGGCGGCCGAGCGGCTCATGCGCCAGTTGGCGAGCAAGGACATCGCCACTTATACCCAGCCCGAGATCCCGGGCTACCCCAACAACGTGGACCTGATCGTCTCAGAGCAGGGCTACGGGCAGAATCCCTATGTCGAGACCAGCGCCCCGCTGGTGGTCGTCACCGGCACCGGTCCCGGCAGCGGCAAGATGTCAACATGCCTTTCCCAGCTTTACCACGACCATCGCCGCGGCCTCGAGTCCGGCTTTGCCAAGTTCGAGACCTTCCCCATCTGGCAACTGGCTGTGGACCATCCCGTCAACATCGCTTACGAGGCAGCCACCGCCGACCTCGGTGACATTGTGATGATTGACCCGTTCCACCTTAACGCCTATGGTCAGACGGCGGTCAATTACAACCGCGATGTTGACAATTTCCCCATCCTCAAGAGCATCATTGACCGTATTGCCGGCGGCAACGAGGGGACGCTGATGTATCAGTCACCGACTGACATGGGCGTCAACCGCGCCGGCTTCGGCATCATAGATGATCAGGTGGTCCGCCAGGCCGCGACCCAGGAGGTAATCCGGCGCTATTTCCGCCATTACTGGGAGTATCGGCGCGGGCTCTGCTCCAGCCAAGTCCTCAAGCGTGCCGAGACGCTGATGCAGCGCCTGGGAGTAGTGCCCACTGACCGACCGGTGATCGAGCCGGCGCGCGCGGTTGCCGCCGAGGCCGAGAAGCGAGGGCTCGGCAAGGACGGCTTCTACTGCGGAGCTGCCTTGCAACTTGCCGACGGCACGGTGCTCACGGGCAAGAACTCTCCGCTGTTCCATTCCGCCTCGGCGGCCATCATCAACGGTATCAAGCATCTCGCCGGCATCCCTGACAGCATGCACCTGCTGCCCGAGAACGTCATCCAGAGCCTCACCGCCCTCAAGGCCAATTACCTCGGCTCCACTTCCCCCAGCCTCAATGTCCAGGAGGTGCTGATTGCTCTGGGCATCAGCGCAGCCGGCAATCCCGCGGCCAAGGCGGGGGTGGAAGTGCTGCCACAGTTGCGGGGCACTCAGATGCACCTGACGCACGAGCCGGGCCTGGGCGACGAAAACGGCCTGCGCAAGTTGGGCATCTGCCTGACCACCGACGCCGAGCCCACCTCCCAGGGCTATTTCCTCCGCTGAAGCGACTGCCGCGCCGGCTAACCACATCCATACCCGCGAGGAGAGGCGACCGAGAGCCGCTTCAAAACCGCGGAATCTGGGACTGTTTCTTGAGGGACTGCCCTGCGCGGTCCGAGGCAGGTGCAAGCCCCTGTGTCAGCGAATTGCTTGACTAATAACTCCATCCTGGCAGGTGATGGTAAATGGGTAAATACTCAGGAAAGCCCGGCAAGCAGACAGGCACGCCACTATTCGTCTGGATAATCGCTGTCGTGGGTGGATTAGCCATCCTCGGCGTCGGGGCCTTCTTCGGCTACCGGCTTTTGCGCGGGCCGACCGGCACCGAGGCCTTGCCTGGCGCCCACGACATGCCTTCCCTGCCGCGTCCCGAACTGCCGGAGGGGCCGGCCTTACCCGAAAGCGCCGAGACTCCGCCTCTGCCGCAAGGCCCGGCCTTGCCCGAGGCCCAGCCCGCGCAGCCGCCGCAGTTGCCTGAAGGACCGGCCTTGCCCGAGGCCGAGCCTACCCCGCAGCCGCAGCCCGAGCCGACCGGACCCTCCGGCATCGTGTACTGGGCCGCCACCGTTCACCCCTTCCAGTCTCATATAGTCCAGCCTCAGGCCGGCTACCAGTTTGTCACCGCGCTCTACCGGGTGGTCAACAAGAGCACTGCCACGGTCCACGTTGACCATCATCTGGTAGCTATCCAGCACCAGGGCCAGGTCTATTATCCGTATGTGTGGGCTTCGGGGATGGATGCGATGGCCAATCGCCGCTTCCTGTCGCCGGTGGACCTCGCGCCCAACAGCATGACCGAGGGATACGTGGCCTTCCAGATTCCTTCGGGGGCCAGCGGCGTGGAGCCGGCCTTCAGTCCCCAGGGATTGCCGGCACAAATCGAGGTCCGCCGCGTCAAGATGGAGGAGCTGCCTTCCCTGGCCGGCCCGGCCCCCAGCCGCCCGGTGCAATAGCGCCACCAGCCTCCTTACCCATTACCACGAACGCGTGGCACAGGCTTTAGACATTTTTTGAAGTGTTGGGAAGGAGTTACATTTGGGGAAATGAGGCGACGCCCGACGCCAGCACTGCGCTTGGTGCAATCCGGCGCATCTTGGCTCCCGACCCCTAAAAAGCCCCGGAGGACAGGCATCCTTGCCTGTCCATGCCGTTGCGCTCAGGAGAGACTGCGATAGGCAGGGATGACGCTGCTGCTTTCTGAGATACCCTGCATCCGGGGACAGCCCCTTTAGGGACTGTCTCCTGGGTACCACAAACAACCTCTCACCAACCCGCGAGGCCTGAGAAACTACATCTTGAGCCCGCTTCTAGTCCCCGCTGCCTGGCTTCATCTCGTCCAGCTTTACCAGTAGCTCGGACAGCATCAGCACCACAGCGAACAGGAATATGACGGTGGCGAACTGCATGAACCCCTCGGGAGACCCGATGGTCCCGACGATTGCCCCAGTTCCCTTCAGTATCATGAAGTGGTCAATTACGCCGAAAACCAGAGACAGCAAACCTACGAACACCAGTATTTGCCGCACTACTCTCACTCTCAATACCTCCCTTTGCCTGGCACTTCCCGCTTCAAAGCTATCTCTTGCTAGCTTCTCTTCACCCTTACATATAGCTTTTTGCGCCTCCTATGTCAATCCCAAAATTAAATCCGGGAGCCCATCCGGGCCGTTTCCACAGAACCGTGCCGCAAAAATCCACCACTATTTGGCATATTCTCCAGGATTGTTGCCTTAGCCGTAACTATTTGTGAACGCCACGCCAGTTTGCGGCCATCTCAGGCCGTTGCCATTGTAGGGCTTCTGTTCCTAGGCCTCTCCCTGCTAAGTCTCAGTGCGCCAGGACGCATCCCTGCGACATTTCTGATGCCGGCGGCGCGCCGGTTGGGTTATAATACAAGGCCGGAGCATACGGCCCGCCGGCAGCAGCCTCGACCGCGAGCTGCTGCCACCCGACATGGAGGGAACGCAGTGAAACACACCTTAGTCGAGAAGATACTTACAGCCCACCTTGTAGAGGGGCAACTTGTCCCGGGCGCCGAGATCGGCATCCGCATTGACCAGACCCTGACCCAGGACGCCACCGGCACGATGGCATATCTGCAGCTTGAGGCCATCGGCATAGACCGCGTCCGCACCCAGCTTTCCGTCTCCTATGTTGACCATAACACTCTGCAGAGCGGGTTCCAGAATGCCGATGACCACCGCTATCTGCAGTCGGTGGCCGCCAAATACGGCGTCTATTTCTCCCGCCCGGGCAACGGCATTTGCCATCAGGTGCATCTCGAGCGCTTCGGCGTCCCTGGCAAGACGCTGCTAGGCTCGGACAGCCATACCCCCACCGGCGGCGGCCTTGGCATGATCGCCATCGGTGCCGGCGGCCTCGACGTGGCCGTGGCAATGGCGGGCGCGCCCTACTACCTGGCCACACCCCAGGTGCTGGCCGTTCGCCTGACCGGCGAGCTGTCGCCCTGGGTATCGGCCAAGGATGTCATCCTGACACTGCTCGGGCAACTCTCGGTGAAGGGCGGTGTCGGCAAGATCGTCGAGTATTTCGGCCCGGGCGTCGCCGGCCTGAGCGTGCCGGAGCGCGCCACCATAACCAACATGGGGGCCGAGCTGGGCGCGACCACCAGCATCTTCCCCAGCGACGAGCGCACCCGTGAGTTCCTCGCCGCCCAGCAGCGCGAGGCCGACTGGGTCCCCCTGCAAGCCAAAGCCGACGCTGAGTATGACGAAACTCTCGAACTGGACCTCAGCAGCGTCGCGCCGATGGTGGCGATGCCGCACAGTCCTGACAATGTCGTGCCGGTAAGCAAGCTGGCCGGCAAGCCCGTTGACCAGGTCTGCATCGGCTCCTGCACCAACTCCAGCTACCGGGACATGATGACGGTGGCGGCGATACTCGCGGGCCGGACCGTCCATGCCGGCACCGACTTGATGATATCGCCCGGCTCGCGCCAGATCCTCAGAATGCTGGCCGACAACGGTGCCCTTTCCGACCTCATCGCCGCCGGCGGGCGGGTCCTGGAATCCGCCTGCGGACCGTGCATCGGCATGGGGGCCGCCCCGGGGTCCGGAGCCGTGACGCTGCGCTCCTTCAATCGCAATTTTGAAGGCCGCAGCGGCACCGCCGATGCCGGCATCTACCTGGCGTCGCCGGAGACCTGTGCCGCTTCGGTGCTGACGGGCGTCTTCACCGACCCGCGCACTCTAGGCGAGCCACCGCAGGTCCACATGCCCCGGCGCTTCACCGTTGATGATGCCATGATCCTGCCGCCTGCCGACGCCCCGCAGGCGGTGGAGGTCTATCGCGGGCCCAACCTCAAGCCGGTCCCGCGCCGCGAGCCGATGCAGGAGAGCCTGCAACTTACGGTCCTGCTCAAGGTCGGCGACAATATCACTACCGATCACATCTCCCCGGCCGGTGCCGCCTTCTTGCCGCTGCGCTCTAACGTCCCGGCCCTGGCCCAGCACGTCTTCGCGGGTCTTGATCCTACCTTCGCCGGCCGTGCTCTGGAGGCCGGCCCCAGCGCGGTCTTAGGCGGGCAGAATTATGGCCAGGGCTCCAGCCGCGAGCATGCCGCTATGGCCCCGCTGCATCTCGGCGTCCGCGCAGTGCTGGCGGTTTCCTTTGCCCGCATCCACCACGCCAACCTGGTCAATTTCGGCATCCTGCCCCTGGTCATAGACCAAGCCACCTATGATACTCTCGCGGGCGGTGATACGCTCTTGATTGAGGGTATTGCCGAGGGCCTTGTGGGCCGCAAGTTCACGGTGAAGAACGCCGGCAGCGGGGAGGAGTTCACAGCGCGGCTGGAGATAACGGATCGGCAGGCAGCCATCCTCCAGGCCGGCGGCCTACTCAACTACGTCGGCCGGCACCCCGGCTAGTCCGGCCCATTTTCTCCGCGCCCCGGCGGTCTGCCTCAGTCGGCTATATCAATCGGGTAGCGGCCCCACTGCTCGCGGCATTGCTTCATCGCCATCAGGTTTTCGTACTTGGTCCCCACCGCCAGCGAGTGGCTGGCTCCATAGATGAAGCCGCCGCCGGGCGCGCCCCATTTCAGCGCATATTTCGCATCGGCCCTGATGTCTTCCGGCGTGCCCAGAATCAGGTTCTCGTTTTTCACGCCGCCCCACAGCACCAGCTTGTCCCCATAGCGCTGTTTCAGCAGCTTCATGTCCATGCCCCCGCTGGCCTGAATGCCTTCGTACCCCTCGTAGCCGCCGGCGACGATGAAGTCGAGCGCCTCCCAGGTGTTGCCGCAGCAGTGCTTGAGGATGTGCAGGCCGAGCCGCTTGGCCTCGGCTGTGAACAGCTGCCACCAGGGCAGGACATGTTCCTCAATGATGCTGGGATTACATAGCAGGCCGGTGGAGCTACCCAGGTCACCGCACGGCAGCACCGAATCGTAGCCCTGCTCGGCGTAGTATTTGAGGCTGCCGATGCGCTGTCGGGCTTCCAACTCAACCTGTTTGGCGTGCAGCTCCGGGTGCAGGGCCAGGTTGAGGAACTGGATCTCGTCGGTCGGCCCGATCATCGGGAAGTTGATGTCGCCCATGCAGGTATTGATCCAGTGAGTTTTCTGCATCCGGTCCATGACATGCCGGGCCACTTCCCATTCGGAATCATCCGGGCGCGGTACACCCTCGGCGATGACGCGGTCTATCTGCTCCTGCAGGTCGGCCACCGTCGGCGGCCGATAGTCGTCCGTGTTGACTTTGTAGGGCATCAGGTCGTGGGTTGTCGCCGAAATGCGGTAGAGGCTGCCATTGGCCGCGCGATAGGTCTCGTGGTCAACTTGCTCCATCGACGTCGTGCGCGTGCCCCGGGCCGGACAGCGGCCCACGGTGATGATGTCGAAGCCGAGCGCCTCGGCCAGGTCCGGAATATCGCGTTTGTATGAGGCGACTATCTCATCGCGGCGTCCATCCCACATCGCCTTGGTCTGGCGGAACTTAGCCGCCACCAGGCTTTCGCGGCCCAGGACCATCTCATAGGTGGTGTAGTCTATGGAGTGCTCGCCCCAGGGCACCAAGTCAGGCTCCCGGTGCGCCAACGTGCATTCTACGCGCTCGCGCGGCAGCATCTCTGCTCCTCCGGGTACTCGCCGCGGCTAGTGGTTCTGCAGGGGATCGAGTTCGCGCCGCACGTACCTCTTTGCCCGTCCCCCCGGCACAGGGATCCTGTAGTCGGCGATGTTGTTCAACAGATGATCGTGCATGGCCTGGGCGGCTTTGCGGTTCGTACCTGGCGCAGCGGCTAATCTGTCCGCCAAGGCGTTGCGGATCGCTTGCATGGAAGGAGACGCCTTCAGCAACTCGGTGCGGGAGGCAGCAGAGCTCCGAACTTGGTTGGCGCCATGAGAGCTCTGATAAGCAGGGGGCCATATCGCGTGGTATGTTTCTTCTCTCGCGCTTGCGGACAGAATCATAGCAAGAAACGAGGTAATGTTGTGCTATGCTGTTATTAGCCCCGCCCTGGAGCACCCGTCCGTTCAGGGCAGCAGCGGCAAGACTTGGGGACGGATTGAGCAAACTATCTGCGCCGCTACGGTGTGAATATAGGGGTCACTGGTGGTTTCCGAGATTACCAAATGTGCTACCGGCAAGCGAGGACGCAGGATAATCGCCGTGGAGCCAAGATTCTGCATCTCAAGTGTTAAGCAGCCCCGGTAGCCAGGATGTACAAAACTGGCCATCTCGGCAATAAGCCCTACGCGAGACCATCGGGACCTGCCGAGAACCTGTGCGCACAGATCAGGCGGCAAACCGATGTACTCAAGTGTGGCCGCCAGCAGGAAGTCTCGCGGCTGCAGGACTAGTTTTCCGTCATCTGGAAGCCAAAGCGCCTCCATCCCAACACTCGAGGGATGCACAGATCCCATTCGCACTTCCCGGGCGCGTAGGATGCTCTTTTCGTCACCTGGATCCAGCGCATCCTGTCGAGCGCGCCTTGGAAGCAGAAAATAGTGCCCCAGGTGCAGGTCGATCGAAGCCTCCTCCAGAGCGATAGAGTTCTGCTGCACGGGTACTATGTACAATCTGTGCTCAGGAACACGGTCCCTCAGTCGCTGAAGAATCTGCGTTCCCGTAAGTGTCATCTCACTTATTCACCTGCATGACTTGCGACAACTTCTATAGCTTTTATCGTCAGATCTGATAGTGCGCCTTCGGCTCTACTATGTGACCAGAAACCGTGCTGCGCAAATGGCTCGCCGAACTGCTTCCAAAGGTCCTGGTCCAAACGGACAGTCCAAGCCGCTAGCCAAGCTTCGCAAAGAGCGAACTCCTCAGCTTCGAGTTGATCGTTGGCGTCATCTAGATATGCACTTCTCAAGTCGAGAGGAGACAGCGACTGATAGGCAGGAGGAACGTGACTAAGCAAACGGTTGATTGGCTCTGCTTCTGTATGGGGCGGTGTCATGCAGACAGCTTCCACTTCAGACCGGTATTGAATATCGGGAAAAGCCTCAACTACATTGTCACACAAAGAAGGAAGCTTCGAAAGCAATTCCGTCTCGCTGTCTCCTGTTGGCGTTCCATGGGGAAGAAGGCCGTCAAGGAACTTCTGGGCGTCGTCGGCCTTAGTATCCGCAGGAGCCAAATATGCTTCTCTTCTCAACATCTCCTTGCAGGCAGCCAAACGCAGATCTGTGGGCGGGTGCGTGTCCGAACGAACTTGCTGGGGCAGCCTATAGCGCATACTAATGGCCGGCAATGGCCCCAACATGTGGGTCGCGACGATGTCGCAGAGTATTTCATTTAGCCACCTGACAAGTACCCCCGTATCGCCCGGCCTCGGAAGGTCAATCTCACCCAATCGGGTACCGGCGAAATAAAGGACCGCGTGACTCACCTCGTGTGCGATCACGGGGTGCATAAGGCAATCGTCTTGCCCACCGAATGGGCAAGCAACCAGCACAAATCTCTTGAGCTTATCGATCAGCTTCTTATCACTGCACCCATAATTCTCTAACTGCGCCGCAAGCCAGGGACATGTTTTGCCGGCATCCGTTGCGTAGTTCCGTGCTTCTGCCCAGTATAGCATTGCGAGGCTATAGCTGTATCCGTCATCGATGTAACTATTGAGTAGCGTCTCAAACGGGGAGACAAGATAGCGTGGGACATCGAGGCTACCGGAGTTGCGAAGGGCCTCGAAGAACTGAGGAGTAGTGTCCAAGACCGCATCAAGCTCCACCAGCCCCTGATTCTGGCCTGCTTGCTCGTTCTCCTCGACCCAATCCGGCAGTAGCTTCGCGAATTCGGACAAACCATCCCAGATCGTCTCAATCCATGGGGCTTCCTCCCTGACCATCTGGAAGTCATCCAGGGATGTCCACAGCCACTCGACCCTATTCCGGGTGTCGAACGGCTCCATCAGGACACCCATCCTCGCTGGCGACGGCGTTGGCTTGCACGCAAGAAATGATCCCGCAGAGCCTCAAGATCCGATCGTGCTTTGTCTAGGTAGTCTTGCGATAATTCTTCATTTGATCGCTTGCCTATCGGGTATTCGCAGGCTTGCGCTAGCCGCTCGAATCTCTCTGCAAGTTCCTTATATTCTTCTGTGCTTGTCTCACCTTGGTCCTCCGCTTGCTCCGGCCTGGTAGCTGCTCGAAGTGTGATAAGCGTCAACGGCAGGGAGGGGGTGTACGTTCCCTCCGCTAGATTGCTGGCAGCATCAGACAGGCTCTTCAGCATATCAACAGCGCGCCGGAGGAACCTTTGCTGCTTTTCGGTCACTTCCCCGTCACGAAGGAACACCGCGATAGTACGAGACGACTCCCCTGCATATTGCGCTGCGGAGGCGATCTGGAGATCGTCACTGAACTCTAGAAGAGACGTTTGCATGTTAGTCCACCCTCCCATATGGTATTTCGCGATATATGGTGGTAGTCCTCCTGCAAGACATCTTCCTACTAGTCGTTTCTTTCGGATAGCAACGTAGACGCACAAGTTGTTGTGTCTAGGTTTGTATAGCCTTTATGCCCTTCAACCTAGTATACCTAGATTCGTTGCGGATGTCAATAGCTGGAGCTTCGCCAAGTGAGCTAGTACCATACATGGGTTACAGTTGAGCAGTGGTTGTGCCGTTGTCGT
>CAYMIN010000003.1:92130-205967 GCA_964390495.1 uncultured Armatimonadia bacterium | reverse complement strand
CGATGGAGATTGTCGGCGAGTGGCCGGAGTACCATGTGGACCTGCCCCGCCTGCGCGCCGGAGGCACCACTGCCTTCAACTGCATGGTCGGCTGCGGTGACCTCTTCCAGGCCATCGAGCTCTGGGACCCCATCTTCCAGCACGTGCGCAACTACCCGGACGATTTCTTGCTGGCGCTGGAGCCGGAGGACATCGAACGGGCCAAGGCCGAGAATAAGATCGGCTTGGTGCCCCAGGTTGAGTGTTGCGCGTTTATGAACAGAAGCCTGAGGATACTGCGCGTGCTCTACGAGCTGGGCCTGCGGGTGGCGATACTGACCCATGGCGAGCCGGACCCGGACGGGCTGCGCAGTCCCGACATCTCCGCGCGCTTCTGTGAGCCTGCCGATCGCGAACGGGCCCGCCGCGATTATCTCGGCCTCACCGAGTTCGGCAAAGCGGCCGTCAAGGAGATGAACCGCCTCGGCATCGTCGTGGACCTGGCCCACAACAAGGATGCCGCCTACTATGAAGCCATCGAGCTGTCGGAGACGCCGGTGGTGTTCTCACACGGCAACTGCTTCACCCTTTCACACCACTGGCGCAATCTTACCGACGACCAACTCAAGGTCCTGCGGGATCATGGGGGAGTGATCGGGATCTCATGCCCGCGCCGCTTCATTGCCGAAGACGAGGAGAATCGCACTTTCGACCGCTACATTGACCATATCGAGTACGCCATGGATCTCATCGGCGATGACCATGTCGGCTACGGCTCGGATTTCGACGGCACCACCAATCCGATACCGCCGGATCCGACGTACCAGCCGCAGATCACCCAGAAGCTGCTCGATCGTGGGTTCTCGGAGGCGACGATTCTGAAGTTCTGGGGCGGCAATTTCTTGCGGGTGTTCAGGCAGGTGCGCCAGGCGGCGGAGTAGCCCCTCGAGCCTCCTCAACAGACGGAAAGCGCAGCCCGCACGCGAGCTGCGCTCTGAATTTCATCGGTTAGATAGACTCCCGGCTAACTAGCCGGAGGCGTCGGACGGTTCCGCGAAGCCGGTGGCTTTGCGCTTGGCGACCCCCAGCTTCTGCAAGCCCCGCTCGGCGGCGTTAGAGACCTGCGGATACTCGTCCTGCAGGGCTTTGACCAGGTACGGTGTGGCCGCTTTGTTGCGCAGCTCGCCGACCGCGCGTACCGCCGCCCAGCGCACGTCCTCATCCTCGTCCTCGAAGAGCTCAAGCAGCGCAGTCAGGGCCTCCTGGGCCTGGAGACGGCCCAGTTCATTGGCCGCGTGCCGGCGCACCTCGGGGTCGCCGTCCTCGGTGGCCTTCGCCAGGGCCTCGACTACCTGAGGACCGCCCACATTCCCTAGCGCTTTCACCGCATAGGCCCGCACCTGAGCGACCTTGTCAGTGGCGGCCGTCTCGGCAAGCTGCTTGACAACGCCCGCGGCGGGCACGGTTTCCAGGGCTGCAGCCGCCCGCCGCCGCACATACTGATTGGGGTCCTTAAGCGCCTTCGCCAGCGCCCCAGCAGCCCTTGCCGAGCCCAGATACCCCAGCCCTTGGGCCGCCGCCTCTCTGGCCACCGGGTAAGGATCGTTCTCCAGAACATACAACAGGGGTTCGAGGCCTGCGAGGTTAGCCTCGCGGCGCTGGGCCGTGGAGCCCTCGTGCTTGGTGGCATGAGCCCGCTTGGCGAACTCATCCAGTTCGGGGTTATTGCCTGCGCAGATCATCGCTATACAGGTGGTCGCCGCCGCCCGCCGGTGCTTATTGCTGTCGTTCTTGGCCGCATCTATCAGGTACGGCAGCGCCTTGTCCCCTCGCACTACCAACTGAGTTGAGGCCAGGGCGCTGGCGTCGTTGCGATACACTCCCAGGTCCTGGACCAGCGCGATGATGCCCTCGTCGCCGATCCGCGCCATCAGTTGGCTGTAGATTTCCTGGGCCATCTGTCTAATCTCGGCGTCCGGGTCCTTGGTCAGCTCCCGCAGCACGTCTTTAGCCGCAGCCTCGTCACGCAGGCTCCCGACTGCTGCCTTTCTGACTTCATTATCGGGGTCGGACTTGGCCGCATGCGCGCGCACGTCGAGCCGAGCACTGTCGAACTGGCCCAGAACGCTGACGGCGTTCTTGCGGATGGCTGGGTCCTGGGAGTTCTGCGCCAAATCAGCCGCCGCTGCCACCAACTGCTTGCGCTCCCGCTCTGGACTTTTTCGATAGACGTAGCCGGCCACGGTTACGGCATCCGCGATCACATCCTCGGTCGGCGTCTTGAGCATCTCGATAGCCTCGGCTACGGTGGCGTGCTTGATTCGCTCCCGCACCTCAGGCGGGTGCATAGCCAGGTCCGGGTCCAGGTCGTCAGGGGGTGGAGGCGGCGCGGCCTCGTCTTCGTGCTCGTCTTCGTGCTCGTCGTGCTGGTGGGCGTGCATGTCCTCCAGCGGCAACAGCGAACAGCCGCTGGCGAAACAAAGCGTGTAAACCGCCAACACAATTGCGACCACACCAACATATCTGCGCATAACCGGAAAACCTCCTGCGTGAGCATACCCCGTTAGGTCCGAGG
Source organism: uncultured Armatimonadia bacterium (assembly GCA_964390495.1). Classification (GTDB taxonomy): domain Bacteria; phylum Armatimonadota; class Zipacnadia; order Zipacnadales; family UBA11051; genus UBA11051. Next base: position 203,413 of record CAYMIN010000003.1, on the reverse strand, counting down.
CCCAGCCCTAGGGCGACTGTTGGAGTAAACAACATCGCGAGGCTATTGAGTTCCCCCACCCAGCAGTCGTCCCAGCACCTGCTCGGCGGCATCCAGAATCAGCCGCTCCGAATCCGCGGTTATCATCGTGTAGCCGCCGCCATAAAAGCGATAGGCGCCCTCAACTTCGTAGCCGCCCCGGGCGTAAGCGGCGGCAGTGGGAATGTAGCCGGGGTTGCCGTTAGTATAAGCCATAACCGCCGTCTGCTGGAAGGGGGAACGGCCCTCAAGGTTCGTCGCGTACTCGACGAAGACCTCACCGGGCAGGCCCACGAGCGCGAAATCCCCGATCCTGAAGCCCTGCACCTCATAGTCAATCGCCAGGCCGGTTGCCTGCTTCTGGGACATCTCCACAAGCCACCGTGCCCACTTCACCATGCCCTCATAGAATATCATGTTTCCGTACTGCTGCTGTTGGCGGGCCTTTTCCAGGTCAGCCTCGGCCTGTTGCAACGCTTCCTGGGCCTCAGCCACCGAGGGCGGGTCAGCGCACGGCAGCCGCAACTGCTCGCGGGCGACGGCGATTCCGACATCCTTGGTCATTTCCGCCAGTTCGGTGGCCTTGATCACCGCTCCGGCCATCGCTCTTCCCTGCGTCTCGGCTATCTCGAAGCTGCCACGCGGGTCGCTGTTGATATTCCCACAGCAGCCCTGCCCGAACAGGGCCACACAGCCCGCCTCAAGCTGCTCGACAAACCGCTGCGCATAGCCCATCCAGTCCGCCGAAATCAGCAGATTATCCCCACCCAGCGTCACACCGTGAGCCGGATGCACAAATAACCGCGCCAGCGGCCCGTCTGCACCGTTCACGACCAGCACGTCCACATGGGGCAGTATCGTGCCCTTTTCCGGAACCGGCTCGGCGACTCGCGGCCAGGACACCTCGCGGCGGTTGAAGCCGACTGCAACCGGCTCGCGGTTATGGCCGACCCAGGCCTCCTGGGCGCGCCCGTAGGCCAGCTCGCCCACACTCACCAGTTGCTGCAGCAGTATCTCGAAGTAGTTCTCATCCAGCTTCCCCATCGTCGGCAGACAGGGCGTGACCGGGCCGGAGTGAGTATGGCTGCAGCCGATCATGACCTGCTCGGCCCCGAGGCCGGTAGCCCGGGCCAGACCCTCCCGCACTACGGCCACCGAGTCGTAATCCAGCCCGATCAGATCGCAGGTGATTACCAGCGCCTGGCCTGCCTGGCTGTGAGCTTCCCGCGCCGAGCTTGCCGCATCGCCCTGTTCGCCGCCGCACAGATACAGCGCCTTGGCGTATAGTTCATCATGGATGCCGCTGCTGGGGCCGGCTCTGCCCCCGTAGCCGCACAGGTCAACGCCGACTGGTGGCGTGATGTTGACGGCGGCTGCTCCGGCGGTTAGTGCGGCCACTTTGGGTATCACTCCTTCTAGGTTGCGAACTGCTTTCGGCTCTGTCTGGTATGCTGGTGCGGCTGTAGTATATTGCTTGCTCGCGGGCACTGCAAATATTGTCACGCCCTTACGGCTCCGCTCCCATCCCGTAGCTCGGGCTTCCAGTGTAATTATGCAGATTCTGCTAACGGCTGGGCCGGATGGCAATCACAGGACTGGAGATTCTCGCTAGGTCAACGCATGTCAGGACACCTACCTCAATATACCCCCTCGTGGTAGGCCGTCTCGTACATGGCGATGATGTTCTCGACCGGCGTCACCGCCTGAAGGTTGTGACACGGGGCCAGCACATAGCCGCCGCCCTTCCCCAGGGTCGCCAGGCACTTGCGCGTTTCGGCCACGACCTCCGCAACGCTCCCGAACGGCAACACCTCCTGATTATCCACGCCGCCATGGAAGGCCAGCCGATCTCCATAGGTGTCCTTGAGCCAGCCCAGGTCAAGCGGCCCGCACTTGTACTGAATCGGGTTCAGCACCGCGACGCCGAGGTCTATCATCCTGGGTATCAGCCTCCACATCGCCCCGTCGTCGTGGTGGAAGATGCGCACCTGGTGGTCTTGCATCAAGTCCGCAAGCCGCCGGTAGTGGGGCAGAAAGTACTCGTCGAACATCTCCTCAGAGATCATCAAATCAGTCTGCGTGCCGAAGTCGTCGGTCAATTGGGAGACGTCTATCAGTCCGCCGCCGGCCTCGAACAGCCGCTCGGCGAAGCCGTAGAAGTACTCGCAGATGCGACCGATGATGGCATGAGATAGCTCCGGCTCCGCCACCAGGTCCACCAGCGACTGTTCCAGCCCGCGCAGCAGATTATGGTAGTAGAAGGGCGCGGTGTAGCCGGCCATGATGGCCCGGTCGCAGTGCTCTTCGCATTGCCGTCGGATGGTCGAGAAATCGAACCAGTCGGGGCTGGGCCAGGGGTACTCGTCCAGCTCGACAACGCTCTTCACCTGGGCCAGCGGATAGTGGTACTGCTCCATGTAGATGCCGGTGTCGTATTGCATTGGCCGGCTGCGCATGCCCCAGAAGTTCTCGACGGTCCCGTCGGCGTATTGCGGAATCGGCGGGCCGACGTACTCCGGAGCGCAGCTCGCGAATCCATCAATATGCAGCCGCTCGCGGATGACCTGGTTGTCAGCGGTACCGAAGTGACGCTGCAACTTCTCCCACACCTCGGCTGTGGCCCAGATATCCAGCGGCACGCGGTCGGGGCTGCCCAGATCAATGGCGCTAAGTACGCGTTCACGTGAGGTCATGCCAGTCGTCTCTCACTAGTTTTTCCTCTTGCCCAGGCGCAGGTGCCCTCGCCGCTGCGCTGCACGATGCTTCGCCACATATCGGTAAATCCCCTGCAAGGTACGGGCCCGGTCGCCGGCGAATACAGCTCAATCACTCACTTGGCCCATGACATGGCCGGCCCGGAGGCGCGATGAGCAAGACGATTCTCAACTACCATCCCGATATGGACGCGCGGCTGGCCGAGCTGCTCAACACCGGCTGGGCCCCGCTGCGCGAGCTGCCGGTGCTGCATGCGGCTCGCAATAACTGGCCGATCGTGACCGATGAGGTGCTGGCTCAGTGGCGCGACCAGGGCCGCCTCAGTCAGGCCGGTACTTTTGTCGCCGAGGATGATGACGGTGCCCTCCTTGCGGTGTTTTCTGCCAGTCCGGGCGCAGGCGAGCAGGGCACGCTGCATTTTTTCTGCGTCATTCCCGACTGCGCCGAGAGCGACTGCGGGCCCGCGACACTGGCCGCCGCCGAGGACTACCTGCGCAACTGTGGCATGAAGGCCGTGGTGACCGAGCAGATCGATTCCCGCAGCCGCGAGCGCAACGATTTCCTGCGCGCTCACGGCTACTACGATCCCGACCCCGAGAATCAGAGCATGACGATGCTGCTGGGGCCGCAGGGCCGCCGCCTCCGCGAGGTAGTGGTGCCACCCGGCGGCTATCGGCTGGTCACCTGGCGCGACGAGTATCTGCGCGATTGGCTCCGGCTCAGGAACACAATCTTCGACGGTGAGGTCACCGCGCAGGGCTTCCTGGACAGCTTCCGCAGCCGCGACCATTTCGATCCGGCCGCTTGGTTCTTCATGCGCCACCACGACAATTTCGTCGGCATCACTAACGCGGTGGTGCTACGGGAGCCGGACGGCTCGGTTCGCGGCGGCTACTTCACCGGCGTCGGCGTACTTCCCGAGCATCGCGGCCGCAAGCTGGGCGAGGCCCTGGTCACCGCGGCCTTAAACTACCTGGTCGAACGCGACATCCGCCCTATCGCCCTCAATACCGAGCCCTTCCGCAAGCCGGCCATCGGCCTTTACGAGAAGTTGGGCTTCGAGTTTGCTGCCTTCAACTACCGGTATCGCAAGGACCTTTGACGCCGGTCCGCCCCCCGAGGCCCTTTGGCCCGCCACGGTTTACGCCTGCCGCGATCTGTGGTATTATTGGGGCCGAAGCCGGGCGTCATCGGCCCGGCTGAGTTAGGTCTTGCCGAGACTGCCTCATGCGCATTTCGCGAATCGCTACCATCGCTTTCATAACCGGCTTTTCGGGTGCGATCATGCCCGGGCCGATGTTGGCTCTCACCATCGGTCAGGTCTCGGTACTGGGCTTCGGGGCGGCCCCCGTGATCGTCGCCGGCCACGCCGCCCTCGAGTTGCTGGTTGTCATCGGCCTGGTACTGGGGCTGCGGGTGCTATTGGCTAAGGCGGCGGTACGCGGCGGCATCGGCATACTCGGCGGCGCGGCGCTCTTGTACATGGGCTATGATATGATCCGCGCCGGAGCCGATTTGCAGTTCGACGCTGCCGGGATCGCAGCCATGCCCTGGGCCAAGCTGATGCTGGCCGGGGCGGCGGTTTGTATTGCCAATCCCTATTTCACCGCCTGGTGGGCCACCATCGGTGCCGGCCAGGTGGCTCATACCAACCCGCAGACGATCTCTGAGTATCTGGCTTTTTACCTTGGCCATGAGCTGTCCGATGTCACCTGGTACTGCTTTGTTGCGCTGCTCATCGCTCTCGGCAAGCAGCGCCTGCAGCTCGGCTGGCTGGTTGTAGCTTGCGGTGTCATTATCATGTTACTCGGCATCTGGTTTGTCTATTCCGGCGTCAAGTTCGCGACCGGACGGTATGCGGAGCCACCGGACCCCGCCGCCGATTCGGCTTAAGATATGACACATACAGCCGAGGAGTGAACACCGATGGAGCAACCCAAACTCCGCATCGGACTACCCAAGGGCAGCCTGCAGGACGCCACAATCGAGATCTTCCGCAAGGCCGGCTGGAGCGTCAGTCTCGACGAGCGCCAGTACACGCCCGAACTCAATGATGACGAGCTCTGGAGTGTGCTGCTGCGCGCCCAGGAGATGCCCAACTATGTCGCCGACGGTGTCCTCGACTGCGGCCTGACCGGCCTGGATTGGATCAAGGAGTGCGGGGTCGAGGACCGCGTCGTCGAGGTCGCCGACCTCATCTATGCCAAGCAGGGTATGCGTCCCTACAAGTGGGTTTTGGCGGTGGATAATGAAGCTGACATTAAGGGGCCTGAGGACCTCCAGGGCAAGCGCATCGCCACCGAGCTGGTATCCGTGACTAACAAGTACCTGGCCGAGCACGGTGTCGAGGCCACCGTCGAGTACTCCTGGGGCGCTACCGAGGCCAAGTGTCCCAGTCTCGTGGATGCCATCGTCGAGGGCACCGAAACCGGCAGCACCCTGCACGCCAACAACCTCCGTATCGTGGACGTGCTGTTTGAGTCCACGACCAAGCTGATTGCCAACCAGGACGCCTGGGCTGATTTGTGGAAGCGCAACAAGATCGAGAACATCGCTCTGATGCTGGGCGGCGCGTTGGCGGCTGAGCAGTATGTCGGCCTCAAGATGAACTGCAGCCAAGAGGACCTCGAGGCGGTGCTGGCCAAGCTGCCGGCCCTCAAGAACCCGACGGTCTCGGAGCTGGCTAACAACGGCTGGCACGCTATCGAGGTGATCGTGCTGAAGCAGACGGTGCGCGTCCTAATTCCGCAGCTCAAGGCCGCCGGTGCCCAGGGCATCATCGAGTACCCGCTCAACAAGCTCATCATCTGAGCGCCGGCTGCCTCGCGTCCGCCACTTGACAGTCAGGCGCTGCGCGGTTACAATACCGGCTGGAGCTGTATAGCTTTTTCCGGAAACTTTCTGCAAACCTGTATAACAAACAAGGGCAGATTCTCAGCCCCCTCTTTCTAGGCGTCTTGAGCACAGCCATCTGTTCCTGTAGGAGCCAGGCGATGAAAGTATGCAGCGAATGTGGCGCGCGCAACGCCGACCATAACCAGCTATGCGCGCAGTGCGGCGCCCAGCTTGCCACGCCGGTTGACCAGTCCGAGAAAGCCTACACCGGCGACACCGACCAAATCCCGGCTCAGCAGGCCGTCTCGGCTCAGGACCTGGTAGCTCAGGCCTCCGAGGTCCTGGCTGAAGGCCACACCGCCGAGCCCATCGAGCTATGCCAGCGCGCCTTGGCCCTCCAGCCCAACTACCTGGCCGCCTTGGCCCTACTCGGAATGGCCCATGAAGAGGCCGGGAATCTCCAGGACGCCCTCGACGCCTACGAGAGCGTGCTGCGCATTGACCCCTCGCGGGCAGCCGAGCGCCAGAAGGCCAGTCTGCTGAAGCTACAGATTCTGCGCGGAGATCAACCCGCGCCCGAAGCTAACGAAGGCGACGAAACTTGGCTGCGATACGCACCCTTGGTGCTGTCGGTCGCCGCTGCGCTGCTGGTTTTCGTCGTCGGCGCGCTGCTGATCGTCAGTGCCCGCAATGCCCACCGCCTCAACGATGCCGAGGCCGGCTATGAGTTCGCGATGGAAGCGGGCAATGCCGCGATGGCCGATGGCCGCTACACCAAGGCCGCATCCCATTTCCAGGCCGCGCTCCAGGCCAACCCGCAGGACAAGGCCGCTGCCAGACGTCTCGAGCTGGCACGCGAGCGGCTTGCCGAGGGCGAGTCGCGCACCGCCCAATTGCCCAAGTATATCCCTTCCAAGGGCCCCAACCCCTTCGCGCCGGTGGTGATACCGGCGACTGCCGACGAGGAAGAGCCGCCCGCAATCGCCGAGCCGCTGGTGCCACCGCCGACGCCGATTACCCGGGCCTCTACCCCCCCTTATCGCGAGGTGAGCGGGGGCAGCCGTCATCCCTCGGCCACCTCCAGCGGCACCGCCGGTAAATCGGGCTCCAAAGCCACCAGCGGCAACGAAATTATCAGCCCGCGCAATGAGACCAAAACCGCCAAGCCGACCGGCAGCGCCTCTACGGAGACCGCAACGCCGCCGGACCGGGGTCCCGGTGAAATCAGCATCTGGATCAGTGACAAGCCCCCGCCGGCGACCTCTACCACCAAGCCCGAACAACCCGCGCCCAGCCCTGACGAGTTGCGCGCCCAGGCCGACGAACTCAGGCGTCAGGGTCGCTACGGCGAAGCTGCGGCCCGCTATGGCCAAGCCGGTAAAGCCTACCGCCAGCGCATGGAGGATAATCCGCAGCTCAGCGCTGCCGCCAAAGCCTCCGTGGATGCCTGCAAGGCCGGGCAGGAGTTCTGTGAGGCCCAAGAGTAGGAGGTCAGCCGATTGCGCAGACCGATCCGGTATGCGGCACTAGCTATTCTGCTGCTGAGTCCGGCCGCCGTGGCGGCTCAGCACAACGCCGCCGTGATTCTTCAGCCGCCCACCGGCTCCTACACCCGCCAACTCAGCGCCCTCGCTGATGCCATTATCAACACCATCTCCGGCCTCGACGGCTGGCAGGCGTTGCTCTTGCATCCGGGTTCGCCGCTGCTGCAAGCCGCCGGGGCCGGCGATGATCTCGCTAGCCTGCTGGCTGGCACGCCCGGCTGCGATCCCGCCAAGCTGGCGGAGACACTTGACCTCAGTGACATATTCCTGCTGCGCATCACCATGACCGCAGGGGCCGACACCACCGAGCAGGTGCGGCTTGAAACAGCGTGGTCTCGGCCCGGCCCCAAGCCCATGCGCGGCTTCGAGATTGTCCTGTCGGACTTGCGCCCCGCTGACATCAAAGCTGCCGCCGACCGTTTCGCCGCCAATCTCGTCCAGGGCTTCGCGGCCGCCCAGCCTTTCCAGCTTCCCACCACTACCGCAGCAACGCCGCCGCAGACCCCTGCGGTTCCTGCACCGGTTACCGATACCACCACCGCACCGCCTGATAAGCCGGCGACCGCTGGGGAAGCGCCCACGGTGCCTGACAAACCGGACCGCCCGCCTGCAATGCCGGACCAACCTGCGACAGCCGCCGAGGTGCCGGCCCCGACCGCTAGCGAACCGCCGGCGGAGCACACCGCTGCCGCCCGTGCGGCCCTGGGCCTGGGCGACCTTACGCTGGCCCGCCGCGAGGCCGACCTGGCCTTCAAGTACGGTGAGCCGCTGCTGGGGGTATATCTGTTGCGGGCCGAGCTCGCCGCTGCCGAAAACGATACCGAAAACCGCCGCCAATGGCTGCAACGCGCTGCCAAGGTGGACCCGCAGGCAGTCGAGCCGCTACTGCATCTGGCCGCCCTGTTGCACGCCGAAGGCCTCTGGCAGAAGGCCGTTGAGACCTTCGATGAGGCTATCGCGATTGATCCCGACTGCGTGGCCGCTTATGTGGGCGCGGCTAACGTTCTCAGCAGCCGCGACCAACCTAAACACGCTGCTACCTATCTCGACCAGGCGGTCGCCCGCAATCCCGAGGACAATTCTCTGCTGATGAAGCTGGGCGATGCTTACCGCCAGGCCCAGATGCTTCCCGAGGCCGAGGAGGCCTACGACCTGGCCGCTCGCACTGCTGAGCCGCATCTGCGCAGCCAAATATTCGACAAGCTCGGCGACCTCTACGTCTCGGCCGGCCGCTTTGAGGAGGGCTTCTACTGCTATGCCGAGGCCGCGCGCCTGCGCGGAGGCGGCGACCATCCCGTCGCCCGCAAGCGCTACAACCAGATCATGATGACCGCCGACGAGGCCGTCATGGCCAGCCTGGAAGAGGCCATGCGGATGTTCGCTAGCTACTCCCGCGACCGCGTTGTGCCTCGGGAGAAGGCCTACCTGGCCTCGGAGCAAGCCAGCGAGCAGATAACCGAGGTGACCGGATTCGCCAAGACCGTGCTCCCGCCGACCGGGGCTGCCCAGCTACATCTCCGACGCCAGCTTTTCTACAGCCTGGCCCTGGAAGCCACGGTCAACCTGATGACCTATCTGGACACCAATATGCAACTGCCGCTCGACCAGTACCAACGCGCTGCGACCGCGGCGCGAGCCGAGTTTGAGCAGTTGCGCGAAATTGGGGAGCTGTGATGAGCTCGGCGTCACCGGCTCTGACCAGTATCGGCAAGCTACTTGTCGCTACCGGCTTGATCTTGGCGCTGGCGGGGCTCTTGGTTTACGTGATGGGCCGCTGGTCGGGCGCAGGCGAGCGCGGCTTGCCCGGTGATTTCGTGGTGCGCATTGGCGGGGTTACGGTCTATCTGCCGTTGGCGACCTGTATTCTGCTGAGCATCCTGCTAAGCGTATTGCTGACGGTGGGGTGGTCCCTGGCCGCCGCCCTGAGGCGATAGGAAAGCAATTAACATGAAGCACGCATGCCACACTCTAGCTGAAGAAGCCTAGCAGTGCCGCAATGAAGGGCCCGTTGCGATGGTCTGCCGGCTCGGCAGGCGTCACTGTCGCCAACGACTGAACAGATGCTTTGCCCAACTGCTATTTGAATTGGCGCGCCGGAGGTGACTGAGCATGGCAACTGACATTCCGACTTTGCCGCCGGAGCTGCAGCCCAAGCTAAGCGAAGCGGTGCGCCGGATCGTGGAGGCTGCCAATCCCCAACTCGTCATCCTGTTCGGCTCGTATGCCGAGGGCCGCCAGCAAGAGGCCAGTGACCTCGACCTGATGGTAGTGGCCCCCACCGAGTCTCCTATCAGCCTGGCAGTGGCCCTGCGTGAGGTCGTGGAGCCGGTGCTGAGCCCGCTGGATTTCGATCTACTTGTGCGAACGCCGCAAGCCTGGGAGCGCGGCCGTCATCTTCGCGGTTTCGTGACACGGCAGGCTGACCGCAAGGGGGTGCGGCTGTATGAAGCCGCTTGACGAAAGCCGCGCCTCCTATCAAGCATGGATGACCTACGCCCACGAGGACCTTCAAGTCGCCAGTCTATTGATTGCGCGAGGTTTCTCTGGGCCTGCCTGCTTCCATGCTCAACAGGCCGCTGAGAAAGCTATTAAGGCCTATCTCGCGTGGCTGGGCGAGGAGGACATCCCGAGAACCCACGACCTTCTTTCTCTGAGCAGGCTCCTCCAGCGGTGGGGACGGGAGCAACCGCCTCAATACAGCCTGATGGCGCTGAACCAACACGCAGTCGCGGCGCGCTATCCCAACGAGGTACCGCCAACAGAGGATGAAGCTGCTCAGGCTCTCAGCTTTGCCGAAGAACTGCTGGATTTTGTCAGGCGGAGTGTCCAGTCTTGACGAACGCTCTTTGTGCGACGTCAGCTTGCTCCGTCTGTAGTGGACAAATGACGTGAACTTAACGCACAAGGTGCTAACGCACGGCACAATGGAGGTTGGGAGGAGAAAATGCCACAGGACAAATCGCAGGAAGAATCCGGCGACCAGGAGCAGGAAACCTCCGAGGCCGCCGGCAAGACCGCCAAGCCCGACCAGACCAACGACCAAGCCGCTGACGGCACGGAAATTGCTGAACAAGCAGCAGGGCCACAGGCGCAGGCCGGCGCCCGGCCCACGCCCAGAGCCCGTGGCGGCCAGTCTCGAGAGGCCGGCTCAGGCCGACCCGCTAGCACCTCGCGCGTCCTCGACCGCCTAGGCGATGACCGCGACACTGCCGAAAAGCTCAGGGCCCTGCAGGCCCGACAGCGCCGTCTGCCACTCGACATAGATGCAGCCCAGCAGGGGGGCGAGGCCCGCACCCGTACCAAGCAGACCCGTGACGAACTCGTCGAGCGACTGCTCGACCCGGTCCTGACCCTGCAGGAGACGGCTATTCTGCTCGATGTCTGCCCCACCACGGTGCGCAGATATACTAACAGAGGTGTGCTCAACTGCTTCCGGACACCGGGCAACCAGCGCCGTTTTCGGCTCTCAGATGTCATCAGCTTCATGGAGCGACGCGACAGCTAGTGGCTAGCGCGGCGCGACCTCCGGGGGGTGGTCTGTCGTGGCCTGGACGCTACTGATGATCGGCTGCCCCTCCGAGATCGCTGACCAACTCCGTAGGGTTACCTCCTCCGACCTGCTGCACTTCAGCATCCTCGAAAACGCCGCCAAGCGCGGCTTCGACCGACACGTCGAACAGGCTGACCTAGTGGTCGTTCACGAGCGCGGTGCCAGCGGCTCGCTACCTCGTGTCTGTGAGTGCGTCAGGGGCATCACCGACGTCCCGATTATCACCCTAGTCGAAGCTTACGATGAAGAGATGATGGTGCAGACCTTCGAGGCCGGCGCCAATGACTATATCTACCCCAGCTATTCCTCCCGCGAGCTGCTGGCGCGGATCCGGGCCCAACTGCGCCGCGCTCACGAGTACGTCAGCCCCGCCGCTAATAGCGAGCGCTACGAACTCGACAACCTGACAATAGACGTCGCACGCCATGAAGTCGCCGTCCGCGGCCGACCCGTCAAGCTGACGCCGAAGGAGTTCGACCTGCTGCGGATCCTGGCCGCCCACTGCGAGAAGGCCTTGTCTCGCCAGGACCTGCTGAAGGAAGTCTGGGGGCTGAGCAACGGCGGCAATACCCGTACCCTCGATGTGCATATCGGGCGCCTCCGCCACAAAATCGAGGACAATCCCGCCACCCCTGACATTATCGTCACCGTCCCCAGCTACGGCTACAAGCTGAAGGCCTGAGACCGCACGGCTACCGCCCCGGCTACCGGCAAGCGCAGCAGGATGCGCCCCGCCACTAGGGGAATACTGCCCCCGATACAGCAACGCCGCTGTTATCCACATCCATCAGATACGATGCCCCCGACAGGAGATCAATATGCCGCCACAGCAGCCCTTCGCGGTCGCCATCAGCTTCGACGTCGAGATGGCCAGCAACTGGCCGTACTGGGATTCGGACTGGACCGGCCGCAAACACCTAATCGCCGACGAGGTCAAGCTGTATGTGGATAAGATCAACGATCTGGCCGGGGAGTACGACGCCCACCTGCACTACTTCGTGATGGGGGCCGCACTGGAGCAGCCCGATATCCGCTACCTGCGCGAGGCCGCCGCCGCAGGCCACGCCATCGGCAACCATACCTACAGCCACGTCAACGTCATCGCCGAGACGCCCGACGAGCTGTCACCCTCCTACACCCGGGGCGACCTGCAGATCGCCAACCGCAGCCCGCAACAGGTTGTGGAGGACGAAATCAGCCTCACCCATCGCCTGATCCAGGAGCAACTGGGCGTCGCGCCGACCGGCTTCCGCACCCCCGGCGGCTTCCGCAGCGGCATCATCGCCAAACAGCCGGAATTGCTGGATTTCCTCAAGGCGCTGGGTTACCCGTTCTGCTCGGCGGTCTATGACGGGGTTCTACCCGAGGGCACTGACCCGACCACCACCGCGCCGGGAATCTTCGCCCGCTGTATCCGCGACCTGCAGCCCTTCCGCTATCCCAACGGCCTGTGGGAGGTGCCGCTGATGGGCCTGACCGACTGCGTCGCCTTCCGCACCTTCAGGTTGATGCTGAACGAGTGGCTCGAGGCCGTCGCTAGCGGGCTGCGCACCGCCATCGAGGAGGACCTGGTGTTCTCGATCTGCTGCCACCCGGCGATCCTGGCCGTAGTTGATCCGCACCTGCAGACCATGCGGCTGATCTTCGAGACTGCCGCGGCGACCGGTCGGGCCTGGTTCTGCCACTACGGAGAGCTGTATGAGTGGCTAGATGAAAAGGACTAGGTCCGGGGAGAGAAGACCGGAGCCAGGCTGGGTTGGGCGATGAGAGGTTGATTCTCGGGATTGTGTGGCAGTCAGAGACGCCAGTTTGACGCGACTGCTGAGCACTGAAGAAGGTATTCGTATTCTCAAAAAACTAGAGTGCCTGCAGGTCACTCAACATCGAAGGCGAAAGGTGAATTATACGTAATGGCCGAATGATCTTCCCATGAGTTCCGCTCGGGCCTATCGTGCTCATGCCTTAAGTTCGATAGTACAAGGCCTCACTCAGCAAGGCCGGAGACAATCGTACAGCTTCGGCCGGGGAGGAATTGGGATGAATGTCAGTACAAAACATACAATCGTCCGGCTCGTGTGCGCAATGCTCCTACTGCTGGTGGTGACGCACACCGCACTGGCGGACCAAGCGGAGCAGTTGTACGCCGAGGGAAAGAGACTTTACGAACAGGGAGATTACGCAGAAGCGATAGCCATACTGCGCCAGGTCGTAGGCCTCAAACCAGATTCAGGGATGTCTTGGCTGAAGATGGCTCAGTGTTACGAGAAGCTTGACAAGTGCCAAGATGCGGTCAAGGCGGTGGATAAGGCACTTCTCTATCTGGCGCCTGAGACAGAAGAGCGACAGGAAGCTTTGACACTACAAGATAGGTGCAATGATGAACCGTCCCCACCAGCACCACCACCCACTCCGACGCCAGAGGACCTGCTTGGGGAAGCGTTTAGGGAGGCTAATTGGGCACGCGTGATCGAACTGGGGGGGAAAATCGCTCAATCCGCTGACAGCCCAAAATACAGGGATGCTCACTATTTCGTGGGCATAGCCTATCTACAGCAAGACAGAGAATCCCCTGAGGCGTTGAGATACCTGCGTAAGTACTTAGAGCTCGCGCCCGACGGGGACTATGAACAAGCGGTCAAGTTAATCGTCGAGCCACTGGACAACAACATGTTCTACACGGTGGTGGCCGAGATCGAGGAAGCGCTGGACCGAGGCAACCTGGATGATGCTCATAACAAGATCCAGACCGCAGAAGGTATGCGCAAGGCAGGTCACGACTTAACCTATCTGAATGGCCTCAGATTTGTCTTGGGCGGACAAGAGGATAAAGCCATCCGCGAGTTTGAGAGGTACCGCTTGGATGCTCCAAGCGGCCGTTTTGTGCATTCCTGCGGAGTCTGGCTGCACCAACTGCGTAGCCCCTGGCTCATCGTGATACGTAATGACCAAGTTCTCCGCATATTCACCGACGGGACCAAGCCGAGAGCGATATCGCGTGTAGGTGAACATGGCAAAGCGGAGCAGGCTCTGATATCACCGGACGGTCGAATGATAGCATTTATCGCGTGGAACGAGAAGCCGAATACCCGGAATGTGTTCGTGTGTGATGCATTTGGGGGCGAACCACATGGCATATTTGAGTCAGGCGGCGACCAGTCAGCGATAAGGGATCTGCACTGGTTCCAACATGAGCGCGGGCTGTGGCTGACGTTTGTAGGCGAGGATAAGACCAGGGACTATGGAATATTCCTTTATGACGCCTCCCGGAGTGGGCGGGCATTCATGCTCGAAGGCTCAAGGTCATCACCAACTGAAGCTAAGAACCTCCGATGCCAGTGGTCCCCGGACGCAGAGTATTTGGCTTGGACCGGGGGAGATGGTTATCTGCGAGTTGCCGGCCTTTTCGCATTGAGCACACCAGCCATGCTGGAAGATCGGTTTGAGGTTCCGGCCTTTGCGTGGGGGCCCCGGGTTACCAATGACCTCCCTGGCTCCCTGATTTGGGCCAGTGGGAAGCGAGTATTCCGCCGCCTCATCACACCTGAGTTCCTGATACCGTCGGGTCGCCCCGCAGATACATACATCAACATATCAGGCTCGCAGCCACATATTGCGCAGCTTGGAGTATCAGCCGATGGCACCGTGATTGGGGCTTGGGATGGTAAGTCAGAGACACTGCATCTGTATGTAGCGCATCCGCGCAAGTCCTCTCTTGGGACCATTGACAGGGTGCAGAGATTCGCCTTCTCGAAGGTCGGCAGACAGCTTGCCTACTCCACCCCCGAAAGCATCTATGTAACAAACATGGTACCCGACATTCCACCCACGCGAGTACAGGGGACCTGGGGAACTACTGAATTCGCCTGGTCACCCGAAACGATGGAACTGCTGGTTTGGCAGAGTGACTGGGTTTGCCTTACAGTAGATGGCAAACGTCGGGCTGACGGGCTAACTCGGGAGGCTGAAGGCCCCTTTGTGCAACCGCGTTGGAGTCCTGGCGCCTGCCGTGTGGCAATACAGAGAAATGTAACTTCCGCGCGCGAGCTCGGCAGTATCTGGATTCTCAGTAAAGAGCTTCCTGAAGCTGAACAACTGCACCTGGTGCTACCTAGGGAACAGGGGCCGTTCTATCTGGTAGGCTGGACCAGCTAGATAGGTACTCGTGCGTGCGTACCCACTGTCCCTGGATTGTGGCGCTGGCGTTTGTGGCCGGGGGCGCAGTGCGGACGCAACATGTCCCCTCCCTGCTTTGGCCCACGCTTAATAGACCCTAACTCCGTTTGACTCCCACCAGCGTGGACCTGTGCAATCAAGCAATTGTGCATCGTCTCAAAGGCATTCTCGTCGCTGTCGCTCGCCGCCTAACATCGCCTTGGCGGCGCGTTGCCAGACCAGAGGTGCCCCTACGGAGAAAAACGCCAATAAGCACTACTCAACCCACAACCCGCACCACCAGTCATCCACTATGCCCCGCTCACCTTCTCCGCCACCAGCTCCCGAACGGCAGCAGCCGGACCCGCGAAGGTTACATGACACACTACCTATCGGGCCGACTGGGATGTACCCCCTACCGGAAGCACAACCGCCACCCAACAAAGCAACGCAACAGTCAACGGCACGGGCGCACCCACGCCTTCGGCCCGGGCGCATGCCATGCGCCCCTACAACGGCGGCCCTCACCCTAGCCCTCTCCCGAAACGGGAGAGGGGACAACAGCAAAATGGCAATGGCGGCGGGCTGAAAAGCCCCGCCTTCGCTGAAGCTTCCGCCTTCGCCAAGGCTATGGCGGACACGACGGCGCGCAAGGCCGCCCCACGCGACAATGCTCGGGAAGCCCCGCATTCGCTCAGGCTTCGGCGGTGGGAGCTGTCAACAACTCGGCGCTGCCATCACAATCATTTCCAGGTCCTCTCGCCTTCCGTGTGGCTTCCGCGGTGGGAGGTGTCAGCAGTTCGCCGTCGCCGTCACGATGATGTCCAGGCCCTCATCAATATCGCCCTCGGTGATGTTCAGCGGAGGGGCAATGCGCAATAGGTCCTCGCGGAGGGCATTGACCACCAGGCCGTTCTCCAAACAGACCTTCTGCAACTCGCGTCCGTCTATATCCTGCAACTCCAGCCCCAGTAGTAACCCGCGACCGCGCACTCCGGCGAGATAGCGGCAGTCGGCCTTGAGCGCCTCCACCCGCTGCTTGAAATACCGCCCCATTGCCTTGGCATGGGCCACCATGCCTTCGGTCTCGATGGCATCTAGCGCTGCCAGGGCTGCGGCGCAGGCCAGATGATTGCCGCCGAAGGTGGCAGCATGATCGCCCGGCTCGAAGGCCTCGGCGACATGCTCTTTGGCCAGGCAGGCGCCAATCGGGAAGCCGCCGCCGAGTGACTTGGCCATAGTGAAAATGTCCGGCTCGACGCCCTCATCCATGTAGCCGAACCAGTCACCGGTGCGCCCCATACCGGTCTGGACCTCGTCGAGGATCAACAGAATATTGTGCTGCTCGCAGAGCTCTTTGACCTGGGGCAGGTATCCGGGCTCCGGGACGTTGATGCCGCCTTCGGCCTGAATCGGCTCCAGCATCACCGCACAGGTATTCTCGTCAATCGCCGCCTGCAGAGCAGCCAGGTCGCTGAAGTCCACATACTTGAACCCGGCCGGCAGCGGATAAAAGGCCTTGCGGTACTTCTCCTGGCCGGTGGCGGTGACCGTCAGGAGCGTGCGGCCGTGGAAACTGAGGTTGGCGGTGATGATATCGCGACAGCCAGGCGAGCGGTGCAGGCCGGCCCATTTGCGTGCGAGTTTGATAGCCGCCTCGTTGGCCTCCGCGCCGCTGTTGCAGAAGAAAGCGCGGTCGGCACAAGAAAGCTGCACCAGCTTCGCGGCTAGCTGGGCCTGCGGCGGGATGTGGTAGAGGTTGGAGGTGTGCATCAGCTTGTGAGCCTGCTCGCAGACGGCGGCGGTCACCTTCGGATGGCAGTGACCGGGCCCTAGCACCGCGATGCCGGCGACGAAGTCCAGGTACTGCTTGCCGTCGGCGTCCCACAGCCGGCTGCCGGCACCGCGCACGAAAGCTACCGGCAATTGCGAGTAGGTGGGCATCAGGTACTGCTCAGTCAGTTGGGCGGCCTCTTCATTAGTCATGCTCTGCGCCTTCCTCGGCCACGATCATCGTGCCGACGCCCTCGTCGGTGAACAGCTCCATGATCAGCGAGTGCTCCATGCGACCATCTATCATGTGCACACTGTTGACGCCGTTCTCGATGGCGTCCACGGCGGCCTCAAGCTTGGGGATCATGCCCTCACTCACCGTCCCCTCTTCTATGAGCTTGAGCGCATCGGCCGTCGCCAGAGCGCTGATGACGCTGGCCTCATCGGCGGGGTCCGCCAGTACACCCGGCACATCGCTCAGCACGATCAGCTTCTCGGCGTTGAGGGCTTGGGCCACGGCACAGGCCATCGCGTCAGCATTGATATTGAAGCTCTGGCGGCCCTCGCCGGCCCCGATGGAGCTAAGCACGACCGGGTAGCCGGCGACCGTCAGGGTCTCGATCAGGCGCGTGTCAACGTGGCTGACCTCCCCGACGAAACCTAAATCCCCCGCTGGCGAGTCGAGCTTGTGCGCTTTAACAATATTGGCGTCATGACCCGACAAACCGACTGCCGGCACGCCCTCGGCATTGAGCAAGGCGACCAACTCCTGGCTGACCGAGCCGACCAGCACCATCTGCACGATCTCCATGGTGGCTTCGTCGGTGACCCGCAGGCCGCCGAGGAACTGCGGCTGATGGCCGAGCCGCTCCATCATCTGGCTGATCTTAGGCCCGCCGCCATGCACCATCACGACGCGCACGCCGACATAGTGCATCAGTACCAGGTCGCGCATCACGCTGTGTTGGAGGGCGGGATCGGTCATGGCCGCACCACCGTACTTAACGACCATAGTCTTGCCGGCCCACATTCTGATGTAGGGCAGGGCCTCAATCAGGGTGCGTGCTCGCCCGTTCGCCGGGCTGCCGTGCTTATCCATTGGCCTCACCTGTTTCGGTGCCCGCAGCAAGCCACGGGCCGGTATCGTCAATCCGTCTCTGCTCCGGCCAGTTCCGCAGCGTCATATTCGGCGTTGAAGTGCACGTACTCCGGGGTCAGATCGCAGGTCCAGAGCGTCAGGTCTTCGTCGCCTCGGGCCAGGTCTATCTCGATCTCGACCTGTTTCGCGGCCATCTTGGCGCGGCCGTCCTGGAGGTCGAAGTCCTGCACCTGGCCATTGGCGAAGACGGTGATGCCGCAGAGCGTGATTGCGGCCCGGTCGGGATCGAAGGGGACCTCACTACTACCGACCGCGGCGGCGATGCGCCCCCAGTTGAAGTCGCCGCCATAGACAGCGGCCTTGAGCAGGCTGTAGTTGGTCACCGCGCGGCCGGCGGTGCGCGCTTCCTCGTAACTGGCGGCCCCGGTGATTTTGACGGTAACAAACTTCGTTGCGCCCTCACCGTCGGCGGCAATCTGCTTGGCTAGGTCCTGAGTGACGTACTCAAGCGCGTCGCGGAAAGTCAAGAAAGCCGCCGAGGCCTCGTCGCTAATCGGCTCATTGCCGGCCTGCCCGTTAGCTAGCAGCGCGACGGTGTCATTGGTGCTCATATCACCATCAACACTGATGCAGTTGAACGAGCGGGCGACACACCACTGCAGGGCGCTGTGCAGAGCGGCGGCCTCGACGGCAGCGTCGGTGGTGATGAAGCAGAGCATGGTCGCCATGTTGGGGCAGATCATCCCTGCGCCCTTGCAGATGCCGCCGAGCCGCGCGGTTTTGCCGCCGATGCTGAACTCGACGGCGCAATGCTTGGGCACCGTATCAGTAGTCATGATGCCGCGGGCGATCTTTTCGGGATTGTCGCGCCCAAGCTGGCCGCCAAGCTGCGCGATGCCGGCGGCTACCTTGTCCATCGGCATGAGGTCGCCGATGTGGCCGGTGGAGCAGACGATCACCTCCGACACCGCAACCCCGGTCACCTTCGCGGCCAGAGTGGCCATCTGCCGGGCGTCCTTCATCCCCTGCGCGCCGGTGCCGGCGTTGGCATTGCCGGAGTTGATGATGATGGTGCGGGCCTTGCCGTCGGCGACGGCCTCCTGAGTGATGTACGTCGGCGCAGCGCGGAATACGTTGCGCGTTACCGTCGCGGCGGCGGACGCCGGATACTGGGAATGAATCATCACTAGGTCCAGGGCCGGCGGGGGCTTGATGCCGCCGGCAATGGCGCCGGCCACAAATCCCTGCGCGGCCAGTACTCCGCCGCTGATTTCGTTTATGTCAACACAATCTGCCATCGCGAATTGTCCTCCATACCTGTGATCGCCTGAGCCACTGCCCGCCCTGCACAAGAGTTTTTGGGAAGGGGTTTGGGGAGACCCTTTTTGCAAAAAGGGTCTCCCAAAGCTGTTGCCGTTCGCCGTTCAAGGCCAGTATGCCACCAGCGGCAGGCCGGTGGTCTCCTCCCAGCCGCAAGCAAGATTGAGGCACTGCAGCGCCGCGCCGGCTAGGCCCTTAATCAAATTGTCCACCGCCGAGACAGCCACCAGTCGGCCGGTGCGCTCGTCAAGCGCCACGCCTACGTCGCAGCGGTTGGTCCCACTGACGTGCTTAGTGGCTGGTAGCTTGCCGAGCGGATGGACATGCACAAACGGCTCGTCCGCATAGAAATCTGCATAGACCTGATGAACCTCAGCGAGGGTCATGTCGGCGGCGAGATGGGCATAGCAGGTGCTGAGAATGCCGCGGATCTGCGGGGCCAGGTGTGGCACAAAGGTGACCTGCAGTTTCCCGCCGTCCTGCAGGGCGGTCAGCTCCTGGTCCATTTCCGGTGTGTGCCGGTGGCTGGCGACTTTGTAGGCTGTCAGCGACTCGGTCACCTCCGCGAAATGAGTCGTCAGGGAGGCCCCGCGACCCGCGCCCGAGACGCCGGACTTGCTATCAGCAATCAGCATGTCGGTAGAAATAATCCCGTGCGCGACCGCCGGAGCCAGCGCCAGAATCACCCCGGTCGGATAGCAGCCCGGCACCGCGATGAAGCGCGAGCCGATGATTTCGTCGCGATGCAGCTCGGGCAGCCCATAGACCGCCTCCGCTAGCAGTTGTGGGTGGGTATGCTTGACCTGATAATAGGCCTCGTACTCGACAGGGTCCTGGAGGCGGTAATCGGCCGAGAAGTCCACTACGGTCTTGCCCATGCGATAGGCCTCGGCGACCATGTCCATGCCGGCGCTGTGCGGCAGGCAGAATACCAAAATGTCGGCGGCCGCGGCGGCCTTCTCAACGGCGATGTCGCCCAGCACGATGTCACCCAACGGCGGCGGCAAGTGCGGGTAGAGGTCGCCGATTCTCTCGCCGGCACTGGTATGTCCGGCGCAGTAGGTGACCTCCAGGTGAGGATGCTCGGCAGCCAGGCGTAGGAACTCGACGCCGCCATAGCCGGAAGCGCCCAGTACCGCAATCTGCTTGTGCGTGGTCGTCATTTCCGTACCCCCAAAATAAATAATGCCCCCCTGACTTCGGGCGGCATCAAGACACATGCCTCGCTATTCACTACGCAGGATGTACTAGCCGCGCCTAGCGCGGAGTACCCAACAGCCGATTGAATTGCAGCTTCTGCGCGTGTCTAGCATAGCGTTTCGCTCCGGGTGTCGGCGGTAGTGTAGCATACGGCCTCAGCAGCGTCAAGAGCAGACATAGGCCTACCGGTATTTGAGGAGGGGGCATGAGGTGAAAGCGGAGTAAGGCAACGGCACCCCTCACCCTGTCCCTTTCCCACGGGGAGAGGGGAGAACGGCAACGGCTGGGCCGGATTCTCGGCCTTCGACAAGCTCAGGCCTCGTATGCGGCCCCCCGCAATGATTCAATGACAACGGCCTCGGGCAGGATGCCTGAGCTACGCGACCGCAGTGGAGAGAGTGTCTAGAGGCGGTCTTCGAGCTGGCCCAGGCGCTTTTCGAGACTCGCCTGGCGCAAGGCATTGGTCAAATCGCCGCGCGTCCTCTCCACCATGCCCCGGGCCGCATCAGAGCGGCGGCGCAACCCCAGAGACACCGCATCCGGATAATCAAAAGACATGATGATCTGGTAAATGTCGTCCATGGCGGCGAGGAACTCCTCCGCGCGCTCCGGCTCGGCGAGACGGATCAGGTCAAGGACGTGACGGCGCAGCTCGCCCACCACCTCGGCCAGACCATTGAGCCATACCGCCCCGCATACGCCCAGGGTCTCGTAATCCGGCACCTCCTCGCCGGCGATGCAGGCGATCACGATCGCGGCCTCGACATACTCCTTCTCCGCGTCGGCGACGAAGCCACCACGGGCGAGCTCGGGCGTGTCAGATAGGGCATTCTGCATTTCGGCGACAAGCGCGGCGGTGGCGGCGAGCTGGCGGCGCGCCTCATCAAGCTCCTCGCGGTGGACATGCTTGATCGTCACCGAGGAACAGCGCACAATCTCGCGCGAGAGCTTGTAGGCCTTTTCGCGCGCGGCATCGAGCACGTCAAGCTCCTGTCGGATTCCCTCGGCCGTCTTCTCAACTCCGCTAAGTATGATACTCCACCTCCAGAACGTCTTCAGATAGGACCTAGACTGCCATATACACGATTCTGAGGCCCGCTAGCGGCCTAGCGATTAGCTTACCTGTTGGGCGCCCAGCTTGGCGGCCTCGAGGTTGAGCGGTATGTGTTTGTGGTGCCGGTCGGGCAAGACGGTTTTGAGCGCGGCCTCGAAGTACGATAGCTGCAGGAGGCCACGGACTTCCACATACGCCCCCAACATGATCATGTTGGTTGCCTGCTCGTTGCCCAACTCCGCAGCCATCTTAGTAGCAGGCAGTTCAATCAGTTCCGCATCAGCCACGGTCAAGGGGCCGGTCAGAGAGGAATTGGCTACAACCAGCCCGCCGGCGCGGATCTTGGCGAGATGATCGTCGGCGGCCCGCTTGTCAAACAGCAGCAGCGAATCAACCTTGCCGACAATCGGGCTGCCGACCTCGGCGTCAGCGATTACGACGGTGGAAGTGACCCAGCCGCCGCGGACCTCGGGGCTATAGAGGCTGATATAGCAGACCTCCAGGTCCTGCTCCAAAGCCATGTGGGCGAGCACCGAGCCGGCCGAATCAACGCCCTGGCCGCCGGTCCCTGCGATCAGTAGCTCTTCCTGCATACTAGCTCTTTCCTAACCCTCGTAATCAACGAAAATCTGCAGCGGGTACTGCTTCAGCATCTCGTCGCGGATCCAGGCCATCGCCTCGAGAGGCGACATGTGCCACCACGCCGGACAGGTGCTGACCAGCTCGACGAGGCTGAAGCCGGCCCCATCTATCTGGGCCTGGAACGCCTTCTTGATGCTGCGTCGGGCATTTCTGACGGTCTTGGGATCTATCATCGTCTCGCGGGCCAGATAGGCCACACCGGGAATAGGCGCCAGCAGCTCGCAGATCATCATCGGCGTGCCCGCTATCCTGGGATCGCGGCCCAGCGGCGTGGTAGTCGTCTTCTGACCCAGCAAAGTCGTCGGGGCCATCTGGCCGCGCGTCATGCCGAATACGGCATTGTTGATGAAAATGACGGTAATGCTGTCACCACGCTGAGCCGTGTGGATTACCTCGGAAAGACCAATAGCAGCGAGATCGCCGTCGCCCTGATAGGTGAAAACTATGCTCTCCGGCGAGGCGCGCTTGATGCCGGTAGCCACCGCCGGTCCGCGCCCGTGAGCGGCCTGGATTGCGTCCGTGTTGAAGTACTCGTAGGCATACACCGAGCAGCCAACAGTCGCGATGGCGACAGTGCGGTCAATGATGTCCAGCTCCTCCAGCACCTCGGCGACCAGCTTGTGGGCGGTCCCGTGAGTGCAGCCGGGGCAGTAACGCATCTGTACCTCGGTCAAACCGGCAGGCCGGTGATAAACGACCTCAGCGTCGGCTAGGTCCGGTGTATCCGGCATTTCAGCCTCCTGTGGCTTGTTGATTCAATGGCTATAGCGGCGGTCGTCCCT
Organism: uncultured Armatimonadia bacterium; assembly: GCA_964390495.1. GTDB lineage: Bacteria > Armatimonadota > Zipacnadia > Zipacnadales > UBA11051 > UBA11051. Next base: position 180,729 of record CAYMIN010000003.1, on the reverse strand, counting down.
GCCGCCTAGAGCAGCTCCTTGACGCGGGCGATGACTTCCTCGGGTGTCAACAAGACGCCGCCGGTGCGCCAGATGAGATCAACCGGGCAGCGCCCCTCGACCGCTAGCCGCACATCCTCGACAAACTGCCCTAAAGATAACTCGACACAGATAATGCGCTCGGCCCGTTGCGCCCATTCGGCAAAAGGCTTGTGGGGGAAGGGGAAGAGACTGATAGGGCGTATCAGGCGCGTGCGAAGGCCCTCATCGGCCAGCCGATCAATGACGGTCTTGCAGACGCGGGCCGATATGCCGTAGGCGGCGAACAGCAAGACGGGATCGTCATCACCGTATTCTTCCCAGCGGGTTTCGTTCTCGGCGGCTTGCTTGAAGCGCTCCTGGATGCGAAGGTTGAGCGCCTCCATGACCGGCACATCGGTCCACAATGAGTTGACGATGCGCCGGGGGCGACCGTGACGCCGCCCACCAATGGCCCACTCCTGGTCGCGCGGCGGCGGCTCGCGGCGCTCCTGAAGCCGCACCGGCTCGGCCATGTTGGCCACCAGTCCGTCACCCAGCAGCATCACCGGGCAGCGGTACTTCTGGGCAATAGGGAAGGCCGCGATGGCCCAGTCATATACCTCCTGGACGCGGTGGGGTGCGAAGGTCAGGCAGCGGCCATCACCGTGGCCGGCGCCGCGTGTGGCCAGCCAATAATCCGACTGCGCCGGGCCGATATTGCCCAGGCCGGGGCCGCCGCGTACCATATTCACCACTACACACGGCAGCTCGCTGCCCAGCATATACGAGAGGCCCTCCTGCATCAGCGAGATCCCCGGCGAGGACGAACTGGTCATTACATAGACTCCGGTAGCCGCCGCGCCATAGACGAGGTTGATGGCGGCCAACTCGCTCTCGGCCTGCAGATAGACCCCGCCGACTTCGGGCAGATGCTCGGCCATGTACTGGGGGATGGCGTTTTGCGGCGTAATCGGGTAGCCGAAGAAATACCTGCAGCCCCCTGCAATCGCCCCTTCTGCTATGGCTTCATTGCCGGTCATCATCACGCGCTTGGTCATTGTTGTACGCCCTCTTCCACGGCCTGGTCGTCGTCCGGGGCCGGCAGTCGGTAGATCTCGATACAGGCATCCGGGCACATCAGGGCACATTGCGCACAGCCGGCGCAAGCGTCCTGGTCTTTGACTTCCACCGGGTAGAAGCCGGCGCGGTTGCGCCGGGCGGATACACCCAAGACATCGTTGGGACAGAACTCAATGCACAGGCCGCAGGCTTTGCAGTGGTCTTGGTTGATAATTACACGGAAGCGTTTTTTCATCTATTCTGAACCTTCAGGCGTTGTGCCAGGAATTCGCGGGCCGGTCTCACTGCGTTTGGCCAGCCCCCTTCTACGGCAACTGCGGCGCGGTACGAGCCCGCGCCCTATAGAACGGCAGACCTTGTCTATAGGTTCGGCGACCCCACGATCGCGTTACTGTCCGAACCTACGCCACTAAGCCTCGATGCGGCGTAACTTGGCCCGCACCTTTGCCGCCTGGGCCAAGGCCTGCTCAGCATGTTGCGTGGCCGCCCGGCCCTCGGTGTCGCCATACATGCGAGCGACTTCCGCCACCCGCTCGTCCTCCGTGAGCTCACGCACCACGATCTGGGTGCGCCCGTCAACGACCTGCTTATAGACCAGCAAATGATGGTCGGCGAAGTTCGCCACCTGCGGCAGATGGGTTACACACAGGACTTGGGCGTCCTGGGCCAGGCTCATTAGCTTCTCGCCTACCCGTTGAGCCGTGACCCCGCCAATGCCGACATCAATCTCGTCGAAGACAATGGTGGGGACCTCCGCCCCACGCGCGCACAGCGATTTGAGAGCCAACATCAGCCGCGACAGCTCGCCGCCGGAGGCGACCTTAGCCAGCGGCTTGACCGGCTCGCCGGGATTGGCGCTGAGCACGAAATGCACCCTGTCCACGCCGTCGGCGGTCGCCTGCAGACGGCTACCATCAGGCATTGCCACGCCCTCAGGGTCCCGCGCGGTAGCAAACTCGACCTCGAAATCAGCACCGGCCATACCGAGATGGGCCAGCTCCTCGGCTACGCCCTGGGCAAGTTCACTAGCGAGCCGGCGGCGCGCCTGGCTGAGCTCGTGGGCCTGCTGTCCGGCCTGGGAGGCAAGCCGCTGGATAAGCTGCTGCAACTCGTCCAGCCGCTCCGTACTGCCGGAGAGCTTGTCGGCCTCGGCCCGAGCCTCCTCCAGGAACTGCAGGACCTCAGCAATGGTCGCACCGTACTTGCGCTTGAGGCTGCTGATCAGGTCGAGGCGGGCCTCGACTTGCTCAAGGGCAGCGGGATCGAGGTTCACCGTCTCAAGGTAGTTGCCAAGCGTGCGGGCCAGCGCCTCGGCCTGGTAGGTCAGGCGCTGGAGCTCCTCGGCGGCTTCGGCAAGCTCCGGGTCCACAGCGCCGACGCCGGCCAGGAGATTGGCGGCTTCCTGGAGGGCGTCTTTGGCACCCAGCTCGGTTTCCTCGCCTCCGCTCAGCAGCGCGGCGACGGCCGCGAGTGTTTCCTGCAGCTTCTCGCCGGCCTGGAGACGCTGGCGCTGGGTTGTCAGCTCTTGCTCTTCGTCGGGCTGGAGGGCAGCGGCCTCTATTTCCTGGATCTGGAAGGCAAGCATATCGAGACGACGGGCCCGCTCCTGCTCGTCCATTTGGAGGCTGCGGAGTTCGGCTCTGGCCGCGGCGAACTCGGCGTAGCTCTGACGGTACTGCTGGACGCGCTGAAGCTGGGCTTTGCCGCCGAACTGGTCAAGATACTGCAGGTGGTTTTCTTCGTGAATCAGGCTCTGGTGCTGATGCTGGCCGTGAATGTCGGCCAGATGTATCCCGATTTCAGAGAGCAAGCCCAAGGTACTGGCGCGACGGTTGACGCGATAGTGGCTGCGACCGGCGGTAATCTCGCGCGAGAGGATAACGGTGGCGTCATCAGCCTCGGCCAAGCCGTTGTCGGCCAGTATCGCCACAGCCTTGGGCGCGTCGGCGGCGTCGAAGACCGCCTCGGTGATGGAGGTATCGCTGCCACCACGGATGACCTCCGCGCTGACTTTCTCGCCCAGCACGGCATTCAGCGCATCCACAATGATTGACTTGCCTGCGCCGGTTTCGCCGGTAAGCACCGTATAGCCCGGCTTGAGGCGCAGGACGAGCTGGTCAATCAGCGCAAAGTTGCGAACGGTCAACTCAGTCAGCATTGTGAAAGTTCCCAACGACAGGCCTGTGCGCTCAGTCGGCCAGGCCCGGCATCAGCTTGTCCACGAGGTTTGTGAAGTAGGAGTCGGGTGTCAGCCGCACCAGGCGCGCGCGGTGCGGGGCCTGGGTGATCGTAACAACGGCATCGGGTGCAACCGCATAATTGTCCTGGCCATCAAGCGTGACCAGAAGCTGCTCGGGACGCTTCCCGTCAGGTGGGACACTAACCCGCACCTCGGCGGAAGCGGCCAGCAGTAAGGGTCGGATGCAGAGCGTGTGCGGGCAGATTGCCGTGAGAATCAGGCAGGACAGCCGGGGGTCAACAATGGGGCCGCCGGCAGACAGATTGTAGGCGGTTGAGCCGGTCGGCGTCGCGACTATCAGACCGTCGGCCCCGTAGGTGGCGATGGCCTCGCCGTCCACCCAGGTGCGCAGGCTGACTACTCGCCGGCGGTCGCTTGAGGATATGACGACATCGTTAAGCGCGGCGGCCTCCACGGTGAGGTTGCCCCGGGCATCCTGGACGGCGGCCTGCAGCATCAGGCGCTCGTCAATGCGGAGGTCGCCGCTGATAACCTCCTCAAGATTGTCGAGGGCGGCCTGGGGCGGATGCTTGGCCAGAAAACCGAAACTGCCCACGTCCAGGCCCAGTAACGGCGTACCGGCAGGGCCGGCGCAGCGGGCCATCGCGAGCAGGGTGCCGTCGCCGCCCAACACTATTATCAGGTCGCTTTCGGCAAGGTGGGCCGGATCGCCGAAGCTGTAGTCGCCGCTGCAGTGGGCAGCAAGCGGTCCCGCCAACTTCACCTTCACGCCGAGCTCGGCCAGCCGCTGGGCGAAGCGGTCGGCCCAGCGCACTGCCTCGGGTTTGTGCATAGCGGCTGTGATCCCTATGGTGCCGATGGTGTGCCGTGAGGCCATTGCAGTTACCTTTGTGAATTGTCTTCAGCCGGTCGCCGTCTCGGGAGCAGGCTCGAGACGTCGTAGGTTCTTCTGGGCCGGCTGGCAGTCCGGGTCAATTTCAAGGGCCTTCTGATACATCTGCTTGGCTTCGTCGAGCTTGTTCTGACGCTCGAGAGCGACACCGAGATTGTTGGCGGCATTGGCAAAGGCGGCGTCCTGCTGCAACGCGGTACGGAAATGCACCGCCGCTTCTGCGAAATTGTTCTGGTCGAGGTAGATCAGGCCGACGTTGTTGTGGGCCTCGGGATTCTGCTCCTTGATGGCCAGAGCGCGCAGATACTCCTGCAGAGCCTTGTCATTCTCGGTGGCGGCGTAGTAGCTGTTGGCGAGGCCGAAATGGGCATCGGCATTCTGGGGGAAGCGCGCGGCGGCATCCTCCCACTGCTTGCGGGCGGCCTGCTTGTCGCCGGCCTGCTCGTAGGCCAGGGCAAGATTGATATGGGCCATATCCAGAGTCGGCTCCGCCTCCACCGCCTTCTGCAGCGGCTCGATAGCGGCGTCGGGGCGCCCGCTCTGCTGCAAGACCCAACCGAGATTGTTGAGGCACTTGGCGTGGTCGGGCTCCAGGATGAGAGCGCCGCGGTAGGTCTTCTCAGCCGCTTCCAGATCGCCGGTGGCGGCGAAGGTCAGCCCCAGATTGTACTTGGCGGCAAAGCTGCTTTCATCCAGGGTGCTGGCCGCCGCCAGGGGCTGGACGGCGTCGGCGAACTTGCCGAGATTGTACAGGGCGATGCCGAGTCCCAACTGAGCCTCCGCCATGTTAGGGTCAGCTTCAACCGCTTGCTCGTAAGCTCTGGCGGCAGCCGCATTGTCGCCACTGTTCAGGTAGAGGATGCCTAACGCGCTGAGTACCTTAGGGTCTTTGGGCTGGAGCTTGTTGGCGACCTCGTATTCGCGGAGGGCCTTGTCAAGGCGGCCGGCCTGCCACAAGGCGTGGCCGAAGTTGCGGTGGATATCAGCATCGTCAGGTGCCAGCTTAATTGCCCTATTGAACTCGTTGAAAGCCTTGTCCCACTGCTTCTGCTTGGCGTAGAGGTTAGCCAGATTGTAGCGGGCATCAGCATAGTCATCTTGCTGGGCGATGGCCTTCTCGTAGTGCTGCTCGGCGAGGCTGAGCTTGCCCTGCGCCAGATAGACATTGCCCAAATTGTTGTGGGCTTCGGGGTATTCAGGCTTCTTCTCCAGGGCCTGGGTCAGATACTTCTCGGCATCGGCCAGCTCCCCGGCCTGCAGAGAGGCGGAACCGACCCAGCACATTATCACCACGTGACCGGGCTGCTCTTCGAGCGCCTTGAGGAAGAAACCCTTTGCGGCTTTGAAGTCCTGCTTTTCATAGGCCGCAACGCCCTGGTCGAAGGCGGTCGGCTCGTCGGCCCAGGCCGTAACGCCGGTGCAGACGAAAGCGACAAACAGCAGGCAAATAGCGAATCTTGCGGTCCTCATCGCGACACCTCCTGTACTGCGCTAGTGACTCGTTGAGCTCTCCTGGACATCAGCGGCTGGCTGATGAATGTATCGCCGAAATCGTGTGCTTGGCTGTAAGCAGGTTGACGGCTGCTTGGGCGATGGCGGTAGGTGAAAGGCCGGTCTCTTCCCACAAGGTCTCGATGTCGCCATGCTCGATGAACTGGTTGGGCAAAGCCAGGCAACGCAGCTCGGTATCACTTCCGCTGCCTGCCAGCCTCTCAGCAACCGCAGAGCCGACGCCGCCGGCGAGCACGTTCTCTTCGACGGTGAGTATCCGGCCGCACTCGGCCGCGGCCAGCCGCAGGCAGTCTTCATCAAGCGGCTGGGCAAAGCGGGCATTGATGAGGCGGGCACGAATGCCCTCAGCAGCCAGCAGCTCGACGGCCTGGCGGGCGTTCTGCAGCATCCGCCCGATGGCGAATATGGCAATATCATTCCCGTGGGTGATGACTTCCGCTTGGCCGATTGGCAGGATCTCGGGCTTGGCGGAGTAGTCCACGCCGGGGCCAAGCCCGGCGGGGTAGCGGATCGCACTCGGCCCGTCATGCGCCAGGGCAGTGGCGAGCATGTCCTTAAGCTCTTTTTCGTCCTTGGGAGCCATGACGACCAGACCGGGAGCCGAGCACAGATAGGACAGGTCGAAGACGCCGTGATGGGTCGGGCCGTCGTCGCCAACTAAGCCGGCGCGGTCGAGACACAGCACCACCGGCAGATTCTGCAGAGCGACATCGTGAATTATCTGGTCATAAGCGCGCTGCATGAAGGTCGAATAGATGTCAACCACAGGGCGCAAGCCGGCCGCGGCCAGGCCGGCGGCATAGGTCACAGCGTGCTGCTCAGCCATGCCGACATCAAAGCAGCGGTCGGGGAAGCGTTCTTTGAACTCCTGCAGCTTCGTGCCGACAAGCATGGCCGCCGAAATGGCGCAGATGCGGCCATCCTCTTCAGCCAGCTCAACCAAGGCATCCACAAGTGTCTTGCTGTAGCTGGGATTGACATCTACGCTGGTGGCCTCGCCGTTTTCCACGATAAACGGCTTGGTGCCATGGAACCGGGAGGGGTCGTCTTCAGCAGGCTGGTAGCCCTTGCCCTTCTTGGTCAGCACATGAATGAGAACCGGCCCTTTAAGCCTGCTGGCATGTCTGAACATGGCGAGGAGTTGCTCGAGGCTGTGACCGTCTATCGGGCCGAGATAAGTAAGGCCGAATTCCTCGAAAAGCATGCCCGGGACGACAAGTTGCTTGAGACTGTCGCGCAAGCGGTCCATGGCCTCGAGCATGGCCCCGCCGAGGCGCCAGCGCTCCAGGGCCCTGGCGACTTCGGCCCTGGCCTGCGTGGTACGCGGATGGAGAGTGGCACGCATTTTGGACAGATAGGTGGAGATGGCGCCGACATTGGGGCTGATGCTCATCTCGTTGTCATTGAGCACCACGGTAATGTCAGTCTGTTCTTGGCCGATCTGGTTGAGCGCCTCAAAGGCCATCCCACCAGTCAAGGCGCCATCGCCGATGACGGCAATAACCTCCTCATCGCCACCGCAGAGATCACGGGCCTTGGCGAAGCCGAGCGCGGCCGAGATCGAGGTAGAGCCGTGGCCGGTACCGAAGACGTCATACTCGCTCTCGCAACGCCTGGGGAAGCCGGAGAGGCCGCCCCATTGGCGGATGGTGTCAAACTGCTGCGACCTGCCGGTTAGCAGCTTGTGGGTGTAGCACTGGTGGCCCACGTCCCAGATCAGCTTGTCCTTGGGCATGTCAAAGACCGTGTGCAGCGCAATAGTCAGCTCGACCGTGCCGAGGTTGGGAGCCAGATGCCCCCCGGTTTCCGATACCGTCGCGATCAAGCGCTCGCGGACCTCCGCGGCCAGCGTCTTGAGCTCGGCAATAGGCAACTGCTTCAGGTCATGCGGCGATTCTATGCTGTCAAGTAGTGACGCCATCTGCTCACTCCAAGCCCTATGTTACGTTAGGTGTCTCCAAAGGGATCAACGTCATCGTCATCCTGGTCCTGGTCGGCGGCGGCAGCATCAGGCTCGTCAGTACCCGCTTCCAGCTCTTCCACCGCCGCCTCGGCCTCGTTGAGCAGCCGGGCACAATGCTCGCTCAGCTCGGTCGCAAGCTGGAAAGTCTCAATGGCTTCGGCCAAAGGCAAGTCGCCGGTGTCTATCTTCTCGATCAACTCTTCGAGCTTGGCGAGCGCCTCCTCAAATGACAGCTTCTCGACCTTGAACTTTCCCATCTGCAGCTCCTCGTGCTCCGCACTACACGGCGCGGCTCAGCTAGCCGCCGGCGGTAGCGCCACGCACCTCGGCAGCGATCTCGCCGTCGGTTACGGCGATGGCGAGCTGGTCTCCGGCGGCTACGGCCCCGATACTGGTAACCAGGCTGTCGTCATCGGCTCGCCGCACGATGCTATAGCCCCGGCGCAAAACCGCCTGGGGGTCGAGGCCGGCCAGCCGAGCGGCAATGGTGTCCAGACGCGCCTGCCACAGACGGCTGAGTCGGCGGGCGTTAGCTATCAGGCTTTTCCGCAAATCATCCAACTGCTGGGCCTTGTTGTCAACCAGCAATCGCGGCCGCTCCAGCAGCGGATGGGCACGCGCCGCCTGCAGCCGCAAGCCGGACTCCCGCAGCAGCATCCGTAGGCGACTGGAGGCCCGATATCGCAGCCCCGCGAGACTGCTAAGAAGCTCCTCGGCATCCGGTACGGCCATCTCCGCGGCGTGCGAGGGGGTGGCGGCTCGGGCATCGGCGGCAAAGTCAGTCAGGGCATAATCGGTCTCGTGGCCGACGGCGCTGATCACCGGCACCCGACTGGCGAAGACCTCGCGGGCCACCGCCTCCTCATTGAAGGACCAGAGGTCCTCCAAGGAGCCGCCGCCACGCCCCAGGATAATCAGGTCCACCTCGGCACCATTGGCCGTCCGCAGCGAGTTGACGATGCTCTGAGCCGAACCTTCGCCCTGCACCAGCGTCGGTATCAGCTTGATTCGTGCCAGCGGATAACGCGAGCCCAGAATTGAGACCATATCGCGGACCGCCGCGCCGGTGCCGGAGGTAACCAGAGCAATGGCTCTGGGGAAGCGGGGCAGCGGGCGCTTGCGGTCCTCGGCAAACAGGCCCTCCGCCTCCAGCTTGGCTTTCAGCTTCTCAAAGGCCGCCGCCAAAGCCCCGACGCCATCAGGCCGCATGAAGCGAGTGATGAGCTGATAGCGACCCTGGCGCTCATAGACTGTGATGTTGCCGCCGGCGACCACCTGCATGCCATCCTCGGGGTCGAAGCCGAGCTTGGCGGCATGTCCCCGGAAACAGACGGCATGCAGCAGCGAGCGGTCGTCTTTCAGCGAGAAATACATATGGCCCGAGGCGGGCCGGCGAAAATTCGAGATTTCCCCGCGCACGATAAGATCCGCCAGGACCTCATCGCGGTCCATCAGCCGCTTGACATAAACCGTGACCTCACCGACGCTGAGAATTGATGTTCGCATGGGTGCCAATATGCTGCCGCCCAACTGCTAGCGACCTCGGGTTCCCACTGTAGCTATGCAGATTCTAAGGGCTTCCAATTGCAGCCCGAGGGTCTGCAGCCGTTAGTCGTGATGGAGGGGCCTGCCGAAGGTATGTTCGGCTCCGCCGGACACACCTGAGACTGGCCCACGCCCTCACGGAGTGCGTGGTTCGCCCATCGCCCTGCCGCTTAGGTAGGTTTGACTTCGGCTTCTTCACTACGCACAAAAGCGCCGAGGATACCGTTGACGAATTTGCCGGACTCCTCGGTGCCGTAGATTTTGGCCAACTCGACGGCTTCATTGATGGTGGCGCTGACCGGGACGTCGGGCAGGTGAATCAGCTCGGCCAGAGCCAGGCGCAGGATGTTGCGGTCAATGCCGGGCATCCTGTCTATGGCCCACTCATGAGAGAAGTCTTCGATACAGTCATCAATTCTGCGGCTGTCGACAAAGTATGCTTCGGCGAGGGTGACGCCGAACTGGCGGATTTCAGGCAGTAGCTTCACGCTCTCATCAGGGGTCAGCCCCCATTGGCCGACGAGGACCTCCAGGACATGGTCCACGACCTCGAGCGCTTGGGCCGCCGTTTGGTCTCCGACATCGGTAGCGAATAGAATGCTGAGAGCCAGTTCTCGGGCCTTGCGGCGTGCTCCTGTCCTCACTACATTCCTCCGGCAATTGCCAAGCTGCGAAGTAGTCTATTCAGCGGGTCCGGTGGCGAAGACCGCGACCAGCGCTCCGAGTACAATGAAAACCAAAATGAATAAGGCTGCCCAGAAGCCTTTGACGAGCCATACGCCGGCGATTACCGCGCCGAAAAAAGCGCCGACCGTAGCTCGCCAGAAGGGGGCTACATTAAGACCGTAGGGGTTCATAGGTTGCCTCCTATGCCGTTGCCATGCGCCGCTGAATGAAGTTGAGGTCCACCTCGCCACGGCGGAAAAAGGCATTTTCCAGGATCCGCAACTGGTACGGTATGGTGGTACGCAGGCCGGTGACACGCATTCCGCGCAAGGCGGCCTGCATGCGCCTGATAGCGCCCTCGCGGCTGGCATCCCAGGTGATAACCTTCGCGATCATCGGGTCGTAGTGGGACGAGATCTGGCTGCCGCAGCCGACGCCGCTGTCAACTCTGATGCCGGGGCCTAAGGGTAGGCGCCACTCGCTGATAAGCCCGGGCGAGGGAGCGAAACCGCGGTCGCCATCAGCGGCCAGGATGCGACACTCGAGGGCATGGCCGTTGAACCAGATCTTGCCCTGCTCGCATGACAGCTCCTCGCCGGCGGCGATGCGGATCTGCTCGCGGACGATGTCAATACCGGTGAGCATCTCGGTGACGGGATGCTCGACCTGGATGCGCGTATTCATCTCGATGAAATAGAACTTGCCGCGCTTGTCGAGGAGGAACTCGACAGTGCCGGCATTGACGTAATCCGCGGCCCGTGCCGCTGTCAGGGCGGCCTCGCCCAGCCGCCGGCGCAGCGAATTGGATACTCCGGGAGCCGGCGCCTCCTCCAGCAGCTTCTGATGGCGGTGCTGGATCGAGCAGTCGCGCTCGCCCAGATGCACCATGTTGCCGTGGCTGTCGGCGAGTATCTGCACCTCGATATGGCGGGCCTCGGCGATGAACTTTTCGAGGTAAAGTTCGTCACTGCCGAAGGCAGCCTTGGCCTCAGCCCGAGCCGAGGTCAGAAATCGCTCGAGTTGCTCACCGTTGTGGGCGGTGCGAATGCCACGACCACCGCCGCCGGCGACCGCCTTGAGCATTACGGGATAGCCGAGTTGGTCGGCAATCAGTCGCGCATCGCGGGCGTCTTCAATCGGTCCGTCACTGCCGGGCACGACCGGGATACCGGCTGCCCGCATGGTGGTGCGGGCCTGGGCCTTGTCGCCCATGCGCGCGATCACCTCGGCGGACGGCCCGATGAAAGTGATTTTGCAGGCCTCGCAAATCTCGGCGAACCTGGGGACCTCGGAGAGGTTGCCATAGCCGGGATGAATCGCCTCGGCCCCGGTGATGACCGCGGCGCTGATCAGGTTGGCGATATTGAGGTAGCTATCGGCGTTGGGAGGTGGGCCGACGCAAACAGCCTCATCGGCTAGCCTGACGTGCAGCGCAGTGGCATCGGCCTGGGAATAGACCGCAACCGTGTTGATGCTCAGCTCGCGGCAAGCCTGCAGGATGCGACAGGCAATCTCGCCACGGTTAGCCACCAGTAATTTCCGGAACATCAATTTCTCCTATGCCGACAGGCCGGATGCAGCCTGCACTTCAATATTGCGGGTGGGTCTCGCACCATACCCGGCCACTGCCGGGATCGTACTTGTACGGCTTGCCGCTGACCGGACAGGTACTGATGGAGTCGAGGCGTAGCTCAGCCAGCGACCGGGGCGGCGGCTGGCCCTCCATTGTCTGCATACTGATCGCCTGGCGCAACTGGTTAAGATTGCTCTGACATTGAACCGATTCGGCCTTGTCCATGGCGCGGGCGGGGATTGATTTCTTCTCGCCGTCGCTCTTGCCGCGGTCGCCGCCCAGCCCGTAAAGGCCCACGGCCAGGATCCCGATAATGGCAAGCACTACCAGCATTCCGATAATCGTGAAGCCGCATCTGTTGCTCATGCCAGGGGCCTCCCGGAGCCTAGGCTTGCGGCCTGATCGCCAGCAGGGGGTCACCGAACTGGACGGGCGCGCCGTCTTCAGCGATGATGCGCACCACCGTGCCGTCAAGCGGGCTGGTCACCTCGGTGAAGTTGCGCAGGGCCTCAATGGTGCCGAGGCTTTGGCCGGCGACGACATCGTCACCAACCTGAGCCAGCGGTTCGGCCTTGGGGCCGGTGCCGCGATGGAACAGGCCGACGAGGTGAGCCGTGACGATGGTGGCGTCTTCCAGCGATTCTTCGGCATCCGCCTGCGAGCCGCTGGCCTCAGGCACCTGCGGGGCTGGGGCAGCGGCTTCGGCCGGCTGCTGGGTGCCGTCGCGCTTGCGCAATCTGACGCGCAGGTCGCCTTCGCGCACCTCCAGTTCGGCCGCGCTGGAGCTATTCAGCATCCCAATAAGCTGCTTGATGCGTTCGCGATCCATCCGCAGGCGAAGCTCCCGGTTAATTGCTGACGCGCTCTACGTACTCGCCGGTGGTGGTGTCCACCTTGATGATGTCGCCCTGATTAACGAAGAGAGGCACGGTAACGGTGACGCCGCCTTCGATGAGAGCCGGCTTAGTGCCACCCTGGGCGGTATCGCCGCGCACCCCCGGCTCGGTCTTGGTGACGGCGCGCTCCACAGTCTGAGGCGGCTCCAGGCCCAAGAGCTTGCCCTGATAGGAAGCTATCATCACGGTCTCGCCCTCTTTGAGCCACTGGGCGACATCGCGGATTTGCGCTCTGGAGATCTCGATCTGCTCGTAGTTTTCGGTATCCATCAGATAGAAGATATCGTCCCGGGAGTAGAGATACTGCATGTTGCGGCGGTCCACGTGGGCGCGCTGGACCTTGATGCCGGCATTGAAGGTCTTATTGAAAACCTTGCCGCTCTCGACCTCGCGCAAACGGGTTCTGACCACCGCTTGGCCCTTGCCGGGTTTGTGGTGTTCGCTGCTGATTACCTGATAGACCTGCCCGTCGAGCTCAATGGTCAGGCCGGATTTGAGATCATTGACCGCAATCACTGTATTATCACTCTCACTAACATCGCGTGTGAAGTCCGCGGGCCCAGGCGCCAGGAGGCTGTCGTAGTGCTAGAGTGTAGCGCAAAGCATGTGCAAAGTCAAAGAGAGGTCAAGCGCGGGCAGCATCTGAAATGGCGATGATGGCGCTTCAGTGACGGCAATAGGGCGCAAAAAGCTAGATTTGCTCCAGAGGCCCGCTATTAGGGCTGTAGGGGCTTAAGTTGACAGCGGAACTCAAGGCAGAAGGCTGGCGTGCTCGGCTTCAGTCTGGGCAATGCCATCACGGTTGGAGAGGGGCTCTAGTGCGTGGGCGGCTTTGACTTGGCAATCGGCGCTAAGCTATAATTCTTGGGCCTGGTGAGGCAGGCGCATCAAGATATGGGCACGAGAATCGGAGCGAGAATTGCACTAGTCGTGATCATCAGCGTTGGTGCGCTGATGCCCTCAAGGGTGTCTGCCGCCAAGGCACGGCCGGCCTGGGTAATTCCCGAAACCCTCAATGTGCGCTCCGGCCCGGGCACCGACCGCAACAAGATCGGGACCCTGACGCGCGGCACCAAGGTGCATGTGACCGCCTTCGCCAACAACTGGTGCTGGGCGAAGCTGCCCGACGGCTCGTGGGGTTGGATCGCCGAATGGCTGCTGCAGTTCTCGCAGGATCAGGGCCGGGCCCTGGCCGAAGAGGCCGAAGCCGCCAGTAGCCGCGCAAGCGGCGCCGCGACGCCGGCATGGATCAAGGAGGGCGCCGTCAACGTGCGGTCCGGACCCGGGCTGGGCTACCAAAAATACGGTACGCTCCAGCAGGGTCGTAAGGTCTATGTGACGGACCGTCGCAGCGGCTGGTGCAAGGTCAGTACCGGCAACGGCTACGGCTGGATCCTGGGCGAGCTGCTGGAGTATGATGTCAGCCAGGGCCGCAAACTGGCTGAAGCGGCCGGCTCCAACAGCACGAGTAGCTCCCCTCCGCAAGCAACCGCCAAGGGCTTCGTAATCGGCAAGGCCGTGAATCTGCGTAAGGGCCCCGGTGCTAACTATGAAGCCAAAGGTATCGTACTCCAAGGCCAGACGCTGTATATAACCGAGACCCAGGGCGACTGGTGCAAGGCGACCGTGCACGGTGGCAACAGTGGCTGGATCGCCAAGTGGCTGGTCAAATGCGCCGATGACGACGGCGCCTCGAGTTCCAGCAGTGGGGCCGCCCCACCGGCCTCGGGAAGCTTCGAGACCATGCCCTGCTGGGTCTCGGAGGAGGTAATCAACGTCCGCTCAGGGCCGGGTAAGGACCACGACACCGCCTTCCAACTCGAACGCGGCACCAAGGTAACCGCTACCGCTCAGGAGGGTCACTGGATCAAGGTCAAGACCTCCGCGGGCCAGGTCGGCTGGGTCGGCGGCTGGGTCGTCAGCTTCGTGCCGCCGGGCGAGGCGATCGTGGCCAAGGCGGGCGACCAGACTGTTGATGTGCACGTGGGCTGGGTGGCGCGGCCGAAGGTCAACCTACGCGCCGGCCCCAGCACCGAGGCAGAACGCATCGGCTACGCCGAGCTGAGCACCCGCGTGGTAATCATCGGCCAAGAGGGCTCATGGTATCGGGTGGCGATGGACAACGGCGAGGTGGGCTGGATGGCCTCCTGGCTGATAGATACCCGCGCCCAGAGAATCTCGCGGAAAAGCGCCGGGGCCTCAACGAGCAGCTCCGTTAGCCTGGCCGGCGATATTGAGTTCCCCTCGCCGACCACCGCAGGCGGCGCCACTGAGACCGGGGAAAGCATCGTGGCGACGGCCAAGAAGTACCTGGGCTACAGATACGTGCGAGGCAGCGCCAGCCCGGCCCGGGGCTTCGACTGCTCAGGCTTCGTCCACTACGTGATGAAGCAATACGGTATCAACCTGCCGCGCTCCAGTGACACTCAGTTCCGCAAGGGCCAGCCGGTGGCCCGCAGCGCCCTGCAAGTGGGCGATGTGGTGTTCTTCCAGAACACCTACAAGCGCGGCATCTCACACGTAGGCATCTATATCGGCGGGGATGAGTTCATCCACGCCAGCAACAGCCGCCGCGATGTGGTGATTGACAGCCTCAACTCCAGCTACTACGCCCCGCGCTACGCCGGCGCCCGGAGGATGTACTAACGACCAGCGACAATCAACTAATCGGCAGAGGCAACGAGGTCCGGCCGCGAGGGCCGGACCTCGTTGTGAATCCGGGCACCCTCCCTCCGCTGAGCCTTGCCACTCGGCCGAAAGAGCTCCCGGATGCAAATACCTCATCATCGGCAGCTAGGACATGTCTATCTCGACATCGTCGGCCACGCCACCGAGGATAGTATAGTCGGTGCGACAGGTCTGCAGGCAAGTGCCGGGGATAAAGCGGGTGACCGGGCCATGCGCCGCCAGCCGAGCGATGAAGCGCTGCCAGGACATGTCGGTCGCCGGCCCGCACATGCCGTCCAGCCAGAAGCTGCGATGCCTCGCCCCCAGAATATCCGCCGGGCCGATGGTGGCGGCCTTGGGCGGCACCCACGACCAATCCCCGCCGAATGAATGTAGGCAGTTCTGGACAATCGTCAGGGGCGTAAGCTCGACGATGCGGGCCTTGGCCTGCCGCCACTGTTTGTCACTGTCGAACTCATGCCCGAGGCTGCTTTCCCAGAAGGCGATGTGACCGCACCAGCCGATCCCGCCATAGCAGCAGTCGGCACCGCCGGCGGCGGCGATCATGTCCGAATACTCGCCGATATTGTCGCTGTCGGGGAAGTGGATGTTTCCCTCTCTGGGCCGCAGGTCCTCATCAATGCGCCCGAATAGGTTGGCCCACATCGCAGTGGCAAAGGAGCCCTCCCAGGTCGGCGGCGCGGTCTGGCCGTTCTCATCGGCATACTCGTCCATGTTGAAGGTGATGAGATGGCTGCAGTCAATCCGCAGCGTGTTGATGATGCCGGCGGCGATGGCATACTGGGGTACCGGGCCGACGGGCAGGATCAGCACGCACTCACGGCCCTCATCGGCGGCGGTCACGATCCGCGACACGATGTCCAGAGCGAACTCGGCGTAGAAGATCTCGCTCTCCTCGATTACGCGGATCTTGAAGTCGGGGTTGGCGTGCTTGGTGATGTCCTCTTTCTTGATGGCGCGCACGCGGGCACACTCAGCGGCGTCCTGGAAGTCAAGGAACTGGGCTAAAGCTGGTTGAAATGCCATTTGGCCTCAATCCTCCTTTCAGTCTCGTGGTAGATGCGCAACTCAAGGCATCTGCCTAGAGTATTTGAACGTCGGTTGGCCGGATTCCTTCTTTCCTGGCCGGAGCTGTCAGCACCGTTCGCGATTTGGCCGCCTTGCAGGAATTGGGTGCGCAGGCGGCTAATCACAATTTGGACGCTGCATTGCAGCAACGGCCGGGCCGGTGCGGATGATCACCCCAAGGTGAGCAAACGTGGCAGAGATTGCCGTAGAGAACCCGAGTAAGCCCAAGCAGGCGGCGCTGAGCAAGTGGTGGTATGTGGGGGTGGCTGTTGCGTTGGCGGTCGCCTCGCTAATCAGCACCGCGCACCCGGTGTTCGATCCGGCAGTGCAGGCCTTCTATGCAGTCAATGCCGACAGTGAACTGATAGCCGAAAACGCGATGGCCGCCGGATGGTCGGACATCGGGCGCTGGTGGAGCGGGCCGTGGATTCAGCACGAAATGTACTACCGGCCGCTTGCGAGTATGCTCTTTTTCGCCGAGGGCCAGTTGTTCCGGAGCAACTTCCAGAGCTACTGCATCGTGTCGTGGCTAGCCAATGCCGCAAACGTAGTGCTGCTGTTTCTGCTGGGGGCATCGCTGGCGCGCGGATCGCGGAAGGTCAAGCTGGTCATCGGGGCGCTGACGGCGGCTCTCTTCCTGCTGGCCAAGCACCCGGAGCTCTTCCAGGGCGTGGGCAATCCGACCGCACCCGAGGGCCGGATCACCTCCGGTGTAATGCCCTGGTGGCCGGTGCAGACCGATCTGTTTTCGATGCTCTGCGGGGTCCTGTCGCTGCTGCTGCTGGACCGGTATCTGCTCAACCGGCGCAGGGGATACCTGGTCGGTGCCTTGGGGAGCTTCGTGGCGGCGCTGCTTTTCAAGGAGATGGCCCTGTGCCTGCCCCTGATGGTGCCGCTGCTGGTGCTGTACCGAAGGCGGCAGGCGGTGCTGGGAATAAGCGCGGCGTACTTCGCCCTGGGATTCGCATTCTTCGTGGTCAGATCGCTGGCGGCACCCGGCGCCTCGGGTCTGGAATACCAGGGCATGCAGAGCTTGCGCAATTACGCATACTACGTAGTGCACGATCTATATATGCTGACCTATCTGCCGCCGGATGCGTCGGCGCCGCGCGAATGGTTCCCGGTGCTGGGGGCGCTAGGGTTGCTGGTGATCGTACTGGTGATGACGCGGAAGCGGATCGAGTGGCTATGGGCGGGCCTGGCCGTGCTGCTGTGGCTGGTGGTGTCGGGCCAACTATTCGGCGGCAGCTTCGCCATGTTCACCGTGGCCGGCCCGATGCTGAAGCTAGGGACGATGCTGGTGTTCTGGGGCGGTCTGGCAGTGTTGGTGCTAGTGCGCGACCGGGGTGTGTCAGTGGCGCTGGTGGTGGCGATGCTGGCGGCGTTCGTACCGGTCATCAATCGCATGGGCCCACACTACTGGTACTGGCCGCTGGCGTTCTACGCTCTGCTCAACGCCAGCCTGCTCAACCGGCTCTATGAGGTAAGCCTTCAGTCGGATGAATTCTCGCTGATTGTCAGCCGCAGCCCCAGTTCCAGCGAGTGAACCTGGTGGGCCGTGAACTTGATTGTGCCGCTATAGACGCCGGCAGCCGCCTCTTTTGGTATCTGCATGGTCAGCCAGCAGGGCTGCACCAGGTCGGCCTGCAGGCGGTTGGCCTGATCGCAGGGCCGCAGCCGGTAGGGACAAAGCTCCCACTGCCGCTGTTCGGGCTCCAGCGGCGTCGAGCGGGTGGCGGCCAGGTAGCAGGCGGTCTGCAAGTCGTCCAGGCTGCCGCCGGAACCGCTGAGACGGCCCGGTAGCCGGACCTCGATGCGCTCGATGGCGCGGTTGATCGGCACCGCCACAAGCTGGCAATGGAGCAGTTGGCCGGGCACGGCCTCGAGCGCTACCTGCCCGGAGAAGATGCCCCGGAAGGCATGCACCGGCGGCGAGATGAACTCACCGGCCTCCACCTGCGCGACGGCCCAGCGGGGCCGCTTAATACCTGCGCGGACGCAGTAGGAATAGGCGCGCAGCGGAGCCGAAAAGCCCCGTAACGCCAACAACTCCTCGTACAACTCCACCGCCTTGTCGCGCAATTGCGACCAGTCGCCGCCCTGATGTTCGACTCTGCCAGCCTCGCGGGAGAGCAGCTCCAGCCGCTCGCCCAGTTTCTCCAGCACTTCAGTGGCCTCGGGGTAGTCGCTCATGTTCCCGGGCAGATAGTCGGGATTTATCTCCTTGACCAGGCGGACGTATTCGGCCACCGCCTGGCGCAATGCGGCAACCGCTGCGGCCTCGGGGGATTCGGACGCGGTGGCCTCGGTGTCGGCAAGCAGTGGCGCACACAAGACAACAGCCAGCAGCACAGCCGGCGCGTACAGTCGCCTAGCGCTTCTTCCGCCCATATTTCTTCTTACTCGCATCCTTTTTCCTCTGGGCAACCTTCTCTCGCCATACGTGGAAACTGAGCAGCGCATAGCCGCCACCGATCAGGCCACCACCACAAAACAGCACTACCACCACCAAGGGCAAGATCCCGCCCTTGGACACCATCTCGTCATAGTACTTGAAGGTGGCAAGTAGGCCGTATAAGCCGAGCGCGCCGCCCACCAGGGCACCGACCATCGTCCATATCAGCCTGCTGACGTCTCTGCTCATTACAGTTTGACCCTCTGCATAATAGTCTGGAAGTTAAGCCCCAGCACCTTCGTCTTGGCGGTGTCGGAGATGTCGGCGAAGATGATGGCGCCGATCTCGTGAGCCAGATTGAGCCAGGCGATGTCGGAACCGAACAGCACGCGGTCCTCGCCACAGCCGTTGACGATGCGCTCAACACTGGCATAGTACTTCGGATAGCCGGTGGTGTCGAAAAACATGTTTTCCACATGTGCGCAGTGCTCGATGATGTCATCAATGGCGGTAGGGCATGTGGAGTGGGCGATAATGAAGGGCATGTCGGGATAGTCGCGGGCGAGAGCGACGTATCCGGGAAGGGACTTGATGTAGTCGGGGAGGTGAGTGATGAGCGGGATTCTGCGGGCCGCACAGTACTCGACGGCCGGGCGGTAGTTGGGATGTCCGGGCTCGATCCGGTGCCAGCCGCCGTGGAACTTGAGCATCCTCATGCCAAGCTGCTCGAAGCAGCGAATGGTCTCCGCCGCGACCGCCTCGGGGTAGTTGGGATTGATGCAGCAGTGGCCGATGATGCGGTCCGGGTACTTGCGCAGCGCCTCGGCGGTCATGTTGTTGCCGGCCTCAAAGTCGCCCTCCAGAGCCTCCAGGACATTGATGCCTACCTGGTCAACGCCGATTGAATCCATCGCCGTGATAATGTGGTCAATGTCGTCCTCAGGCACGAAGTAGCGGCTGTGCGGGCCGATATGCGCATGGCAGTCTATGACGAGGATCTCGTCGAGATAGGCCTTGACCGATTCGAGGTTCGCCACAGCGTTTATAACTTCGGAAAAATCAAGGGTTGGCATGTTCATAGCACCCCTCGAGCAGCCCGACGAGATTGTCACGGGCGATTCTCTGTTTGTCCTCGGCGCTGATTTCCGCGCAGGCCAGCATCGTCATCGGCGCAGCGGGAGTGTACTCAGGCATGGCGCTGCCGAACAGCAGCCTGTGAGCGCCGAAGCGCGGAATGAAGTGCTCCAGCCCGTTGTGGAGCTCGTAGCCGCGGATTTCGAGATAGATATGCTCGCGGCGGCGGAGCACCGGATAGGCCTGGCGTGTATGCCCGTAGCCGAAGCTGACCAGCACGAGGCGGAGCTGCGGAAAATCCCCGGCAACGTCGTCTATCGCCGCCCAGTCCGCGAAAGTACCGATGTCTATGAACAGCGGCATGTGCATCTCCGCCAACACCTCGAACAGCTCGCCACAGGTTGCCGTGGCGAAGCTGTAGTTGTGGCTGGCGGGTGACATGCGCACCGCCCGCACGCCCTGCTCGATCAACTGGGGCAGGTGCTGTTGGGGTGGCGGGAACTCCTCGGTCGCCGGCGGCAAGATAGTCAGACAAGGGTGCAGCCGGGGTTCGTCAGCGGTCGCCTCCAACAGCAGCCGGTTGCCGACAGCGGGATGGGTCTCATCGCCGGAGGCATGATAGACAAGTGCCTCGGCAATGCTGAAGCGGTCGAGGGCGGCGAGGATATTCTCCACACTGCCCTCCATTTCGTAGTGCGGGCGGGCACAGGTGCGTCCGAGACGGACACAGGCATCAAACCAATCCACCGACATTGCAGCAACCTCTCATAGCAGCAGTTGGGGAACGAACACCCAGAAGACATTCTACCCAGGCAAAAACAATACCTGCACCGGCGCAGGCATTGTGGCTCAAATCAGTCGTCAGCGGAGGGCGGCTCTACCCATATCGGACTGGACCAGGCCATCTGCCCGTCCGCGCGGGTGACGCGGGCGTAATAATAGTCGGAGGTGTCGCCGAAGGGGTCCTCGAACTCCGCGTCCACCACGGTGCTACCGGGCGATTCGGCGAAAAGGTCCTGGCCGTTCTTGACAATCTCGATCCTGTCAATCGGCAATTGACTGGCGGCCCTGACGCGGATCTGCCGGGCTCCCGCTGCGGTTGTGGTCTGCCCCATCGGCACGCCGCAGACCTCGAATCGCAGGATGATGCGGACATTGGTGGTGGCGAAGACGCGGCGGTTCCAGAGCGCCTCCCAAATCGCCTCGCGGGTGAGTTCAGTCGCCCAAACGCCCATGATGCCCTGACGGGACAGCAGCCGATATGCCTCGGGTTTCTGCTGCAGCATGTGGAGCTCGTCGCCGGGGCGGCCGTCGTGGATGTCTCCGCCGCCGACGAAGCCCAGTCTGTACCCACGCGCGAGGGCATCAACGACATGCTGGCCGGGTTGCTCGCCTCCCAGAGTGCGAATCGGGAAGGAGTTGCCGGCTGCAGCGGGCCGTTCACTATTGCCCCAGACCGAGTGAATCTCGACCAGCCGCACGTGCTCGGGATCATGCAAGGTGTCCCACTTGACCCCCATCGTCACATTGGCGCTGTGGTGCGGGATCACCAGGCCACCATGCTCGCCGGCGGCTTGATAGACTTTCTCGAGGCTGTCGCCGGTTTTGTCAGTATAGCGCAGAATCGGACCGTAGTCACCCGGGTAATAGACATTGCGGTGACCGATAGCGCTATTGGTCCACTCCAGGCCGACGAAGGTGACATAGCGGCCCGGGTGATAAAACTCGTTGGTGACATCCGTGAAGTACTGCCACTGGGCATCCGTAACGAATTCAGAGTGGTCGGCCAGGGCAAAGATGTCCAGGAAGCCCTCGTGGTGGGCGAAGTGATATAGCTCCTCGGGGATGCGCAGCCCATCGCTGAAATAGGTCTGGCTGTGGAGGTCGCCCCAAAAGAGCCGCAGCTCCGGCTCCTCCTGCGTGACCTCGATGGGATTGCTCTGGCCGCTGATGCCGGTCTGAGAATCAACTACGCGGATGGTGTAAGTGCCCGGCTGGCGGAAGGAGAAGTCGGGGACCACGCCCAGCGCCCGGGTGTCATTGTCAAAGACCCCGGAAAGGGCCTGGCAGTCAATCCGGTCCGGCCCGGACAGCTCGGCTCCTCCGTCGAAAAGCAGAGCCCCAACCCAGCGCTCGGCCACATTGTCCATGTAAGTGATGCCCCGGGGCGAGAGGTTGAAAGGCCCGCGCAGTCGGGGATAGCCGATATAGCATCCGGTAGGCACGAAGTGCGGGTCAGTCAGGCACTTGAGCTTGAGGTCAAAGCTCTCACCGACGCGCACCGTCGAAGGTGCCACGGCCCAGAAGCCGGTTAGAGGGTGGTCTGACATCGCATTCATCTCCCGATACTAAGAAAACGCAGTATGCCTGGCTGCGGCGGCGGTGTGAACCGCTACTCCCAGCCCTCCAGCTCTATCAGATAATCGCCGGGGGCGACGAAAGCCGTCATCGCACCGGCGTCGAACTCAATAGCCGGCAGACGGGCACCGGTCAACACATGGAAAGCGCCCGGCTCGACACCCTCGGGCAACTGCTCGGTGATGGAGGTCTCGGCCTCGGTCCAGTTGCGCACGATGGCATGGTCGCCGAAGAGCTCGATAGAGGCCCCGCGCCGGTACATCTGAGCGACCTCCCAACTGGTCAGGAAATAGAGCTCGGGATGCTCCGAGGTCAGCTTGTCGAAGAACCATTCGGCCTGGTCGTAGCCGTTGTCGGTTTCCCCCTCGATCATCGAGAGGTAGTTCTTGCGGTGCGAGCTGCAGATCGCCGGCAGGCCACGGTTCCAGTCGTTGACCGCCGCCTGGGCCGCTGCGACGGCACCGCTGGGCTGCTGCAGGTCGCCGGAGCCGAGCGGCTCAAGGTAGCAGTTGCGGGACAGGTAGGTCATGCCCAGGTCGGGGCGCTGCAGAACCCCCATCAGCGATTCACCGGCAGGTGCGGCTGAGCGGTCATTGGGGACATTGCCCCGGCACATCCGCACGCGCAAACCTTGCTCGGCCCAAATCTGTTCGGTTTCCGGCATGGCGTCACTGTTGACCCCGCATTTGGGCACGCGCCCGAAGAGCCGGTCCATGCGCCTAATGGCCGGGACGATCCACTCGGCCTGCTGCTGGGGAGTCATGTCTTCGTACTCGGGCCGGCGCTCCTCGCACTGGAACATCTGGTAAGGGAAGATGGCTGCGGCCTGGGGCGAGCCCTCGCGAACCGCCTGCAGCCACTTGTAGGGCTGAGCGTGGTGCAGGCGGGCGTGGAACTCCGGCAGCCACACGCCGCGTCTCATGCCCTCCTTGGCCTTAGTCAAAAGGTCGCCGCGCTCCCAGCGGCTGGGCACACCCTCGTCGAGGAAGAGATCGTGATATTGCTGGAAATCGCTTGCGACGATGCGGTTATAGTCGGGATTGGCCACGACGTAACAGGCGACGAAACTAGGCGGGCGGCCGTCGCGGCCCCGGTAGCGCTCCAGGAAGCTGAACAGCCGCTCCATGTCAGCGGGGCTTTCCAGGGTGCCGCCGACCCATCCCCCGAGCTCGCGCCAATAGTCCTGGACGACTTCGAGCTTGCGCACCTCTGCGAAGGTTTCAGGGTCCGGCGCCCACGAGCAGATGCCCCAGTCGTCGCTCTCGATGACCAAAACTTTGCGGGCGGACCAGTTGATATTCATGAGGCGGCCTCCGTCGGTTTGCATCAGATTGCGGCTGCTGCAAATGTACAGTTCTACCACTGGCCGGCGGTGGCCTCCCAAGATTCCTAATACTCACCCCAGCGCGCTTGACAGGCGATTGCCTTTACAATATACTCTGCGATTGAAGACTCAGACCGTTGCGCGGGATTCTGGGCAACTTTTTGGTGCTGGGTAGATCATGACTCCGCAAAACTGCACCTATCACTAGCCACACCGCCCCAAGCGGGTGTTTTTTTATGGATGGATTCGTGATAGCCGGTTTGATTGTGATAGCGATCTGCGCGGTACTGGCTGTGCATCTGCGCGACATTCTTCGCGCAGCGATCGCCCTGGCGGTACTCAGCGTGGTACTGGCCGCGATATTCTTCAGACTGGGAGCCCCTTATGCAGGGGCTTTCGAACTTTCTGTATGCGCCGGTCTGATTACGGTGCTGTTTATTGCTGCAATCTCATCGGTGGAAACAAGGCGGGAATAGGCGATCATGAGCGGCAAACTGCTACTCGCCATCGTGTTCGGCGCAGGGATATTCTTGGCCCTGGCCTACATACTTCTGCTCGGCGGCCTAGTGCCTTCAGCACCGGACCTGACTGAGATCCCCTTCCGTCATGCTCTGTGGGATTACCGCTGCCTCGATGTGATGGGGCAGTTGGCCTTGCTGCTGACCGGCACTTACGGGGTCTTGGTATTGATCAAGGAAAGGCAGTAAGACATGTGGAGTGCATATTGGATCGCGGTTGTCTTCCTCTTTAGCCTCGGCATCTACACCATGATCTTCCGCCATAACCTGATTCACCTCATCCTCGGCCTCGAGGTAATGGCCAAGGGCCTGTGCTTAGGAGTACTGGTCGGTGGTGCGCATCACGGCGGCGGCGTCTTCAGCATCAGCCAGGCCATGGTCATCACCATCATCCTCATCGAGGTCGCCACCACCGCAATCGCGCTTTCCCTGGTCGTTGCCGCCCATCGCCACACCGGCATCATAGATGTCTCCGCCTTGCGCCGCCTGAAAGGATGAACTAGCCACGGATATCCAGAGCCTGGCCTTTTGGACCATTGCCACGCCCCTGCTCGGAGCACTGGTGGTATTGGTCGTCGGGATGACCAGCGAGCGGCTGATGAAATGGGTGGCTGCGCTAGTCTCGCTGGCCGCCGGCGCCTTTACCCTCAAGCTGCTATTCTCGATACCCGCACAGCCCCCGGAGGGCTATTTCTGGATTCCCGGCATCGCGGTACAGATCGGCTTCAACCTCACCGGCCTGGGCGTGTGGGTGGCGGTGGTAGCCGGCTGCGTCGGCGCCCTGGCAGTAATCTTCTCGCTCAAGTACATGGAGCCGGAAGAGGAGCACTATCCCCCCACCCGCTACTACTTCTTCACCGTGCTGTTCATCGGCTCGATGATCGGGCTGGCGCTGACCGACAACCTCCTGATGCTGTATCTGTTCTGGGAGATGATCGGATTCTGCTCATACATCCTGATCGCCTACTACTATAAGGACCCGAAGGCGGTGCGGGCCGGAACCAAGGCGTTTATCGTCACGCGGCTGGGCGACGTCGGGCTGTTGGCCGCCATTATCGTGCTGTGGCAGGCGACCAGTACCACCAACATATTCGAGATTCTGGACCTGGCGCAGCGCGGCGACATCCCGCTATACCTGTTGGGG
This sequence comes from uncultured Armatimonadia bacterium, assembly GCA_964390495.1. GTDB lineage: Bacteria > Armatimonadota > Zipacnadia > Zipacnadales > UBA11051 > UBA11051. The sequence goes on along the minus strand of CAYMIN010000003.1, from coordinate 155,833 downwards.
TTGGCGGGGGGCGGCTTCATTCTAGGCGCGGTCGGCAAGTCGGCCCAATTCCCGCTGCATGTGTGGCTGCCCGACGCCATGGAGGCGCCCACGACCATCAGCGCTCTGATCCACGCCGCCTGTCTGGTCAATGCCGGCGTCTATCTCCTGGCGCTCACCTACCCGATGTTCTTGATGCTGACGTGGTGGGGGTCGCTGGTGCTGTGGATCGGGGCTATCACAGCGCTGCTGGCCGGCATCCTGGCGCTGATCGAGTACGACATCAAGCGCGTGCTGGCCTATTCGACCATCAGCCAGCTCGGCTTTATGGTCGCAGCGGTGGGGGTCGGCGGCATCTTCGCCAGCCAGTTCCACCTGCTCAACCACGCCGTGTTCAAGGCGCTGCTGTTTCTCTGCGCGGGTGCGATAGTCCACGCCATCGGCACGCGGGATTTGCGACAGATGGGCGGCCTGGGTGCGAAGATGCCGTTGACGCAGTTCTGCTGCGCGGTCGGCGTGCTGGCGCTGGCCGGTATTCCGGTACTTAACGGCTTCTGGTCCAAGGACTTGATACTGGAGAGCGTGGTAATGGCCGGCGATTTGGCGGCCATACCGTTGATTATTCTCATCATCGCCGCTGTGTTCACTGCGGCCTATTCGCTGCGCATGTACTGGATGGCCTTTGCCGGTCCCAGGCCCTATGAGCAGGAGGCCCACGACGGGCCGTGGCAGATGAGCGTGCCGCTGATAGTCCTGGCGCTCGCAGCGATGCTGATGTGGCTGGCGGTCGGGTTCTACTCGGAGCAGGCGGCCGCCGGCGTAGTGTTCCATCCCTTGTCCGCCCTGACGCTGCCGGAGTTGCTGCACGAGACCGTCACCAGCCCGCTTCTGATCGTCAGTGGGGTGATTGTCCTGCTGTGGGTGGTTCTGGCCGTTTCGTGGAGCAAGTCGGGCAAGGTGCTTTCAGCCGAGGGCGCCTGGGCCGATGCGCTGACAGAGACCAAGTTCGGCTTTGATGCCTTCTACGGGGCCGGCGTCCGCATGATTACCAAGTTCTGCCAGGGCCTGCGGGAGTGGCAGACCGGGGATATCAACTACAACGCCGCGGCCGCCGCCGTCGGTTTGCTGATCCTACTGCTGCTGTTAGCCCCGATCTAGCGGAGATGACAAGCGCGTGATAGATTTGGTTCTTCCGATAGCCATACTGCTGGCGGGCTCACTGGTGGTCTATATAATCGCTCGCCTGTCTCGCTCCAAAGCTCTCACCGGCACTGTCGCGGTGCTAGCTCTGATCCTGTCGGGCTATGTGATGTATCTGCTGGCCGGCGGGGAGAGTATGGAAACTGGCGGGATGCCGGGGTCCCCGGCGCTCTTCGCCAGCTTCGAGCTTAACGGCTTGGCGGTCTTCATGGCGGTTGCCAGCCTCGGCCTGGCCACCCTCGTGGCGATCTTCTCGGTCGGCTATATGCACGAGAAGAACATCGGCAAGTACTACGCGCTGCTGTTGATGATGACGGCGGGGATGGTCGGCATCGGCCTGGCCGCCGATCTTTTCAACCTATTCGTGATGTTTGAGTTGATGAGCCTGGCCTCGTTTGCGCTGGTCGCCTTCGAGGACGACTGGGAGCCGGTCGAGGCCGGCCTCAAGTATCTGCTGCTCAGTGCGATGGGCTCGATGATCGCCTTACTCGGCATCATCCTGGTCTTTACCTACAGCGGCAAGCTAGGTCTTGCCGAACTGCAGGGGGTGCCGTCGGCGCTGTCGCTGAAGCCGGAGTTGATGCTGGGAGTGGCCGCGCTGTTCATCGCCGGCTTCGGCGTGAAGGCGGCGATCGTGCCGATGCACACGTGGCTGCCGGACGCTCACAGCGCCGCGCCCAGTGGTATCAGTGCGATGCTCTCGGGCATGGTGATCTCCGCCGGTCTGATCACGATGCTCAAGGCCTTGAGCGTGCTTCACGGCCTGGACCTGCGGCTGGTGCTGCCGGCCCTGGCAATCATCACCATGCTCACCGGCAACCTGATGGCCTGGGTGCAGACCGACCTGAAGCGGATGCTGGCCTACTCCAGTATCGCCCACATGGGCTACATCCTGGCCGGTGTCGGGGTGGCCTTTTCGGCGTATGACGTGGCGGCTCTGGAGGGGATGCGCGGCGGTCTGTACCATATTCTCAATCACGCAATCATGAAGGGCGGCGCCTTTTTGTGCGCCGGGGCTATCCTGGCTCTCGTCGGCACTCGCGACCTCAAGGAGATGGCCGGCATCGGGCGGAAACTACCCATAATCGGCGTCAGTTTCGGCATCTTCGTGCTGGCCCTGGCCGGCGCTCCACCGCTGAATGGCTTCATCAGCAAGCTGCTCATCTGCAAGGCCGCCATCATGTTGGACCCCTGGGGATTCATCTTAGTCGTGATGGTCATTTTCAACAGCCTGCTGTCGCTATTCTACTATCTGCCGGCTCTCAACAAGATCGCTTTGGCCCCCGAAATGTCCGACCAGGTCAAGCAGGCGCCCGACCGCCTGCCGCCTTGCATGGTGCTGGCGATATTCATCCTGGCGCTGTTGACGATCGCGTTAGGTGTGCAGCCGCAGCTTGGCCTGGATATCGTAGAGCCGGCCGCGAAGTTCCTGGCAGGCGCTATCGCTTGGTAGGCGGCGGCTACGACCGGTGTCCGGGAAGCTTCCGCCAGGCGAGTAGGGATAGGGTGAACCGATGACAAATCTGCTACAGCATCCGGCCAGCGTTTTTGCGCTTTGCTTTATTTGCACATGGTTGATCTACGCCATCGGCAGGAGCATGGCGCCGACGGGCCAACCAACGGCAGGCAAGACCGAGGTCTATGCCTGCGGCGAGGACATCAGCGCCGACATCAAGCCCTCATATAACTGGTTCCACATTGCCTTCGTGTTCACTCTGCTGGACATCGGCGTTCTGATGATCGCGACAATGCCGGCGGGGGTGAACCTGGCACTGGGGGTGTCCTGGCTGGTGGCCGCCGGGGTTGCAATTCTAGCGCTGCTCACGGACAAATAGGCCAAAGAGCCCGTACCTATAGCGATGCTATTGCGACGAATGCGGTAATGCCTCTGCAGTACCTCACGTGTGCTGATGGCTTCGGTGGGAAGGTTTGGAGCAAGTAGCATAGCGCTTGTGCAGAATAGTCGTGACTTGTTGCACGCTAAAGCTCGCCACTTCGGTTGTGCCAAACTGTGAGGAAATCACATGGACGATGCAACCAGGATGAAAAGGCTGGTAAAGTCCATATGGGTTTTGAACTGGTTCAATTCCTGTGGGTTCGCCGAGTTAGTTCCTGTGGCCACCAGCAGATGGGACATGGAAAGGTTCGGGATAATACTTGTTTCCAGTGCCCGCCACGCCGATTGTCTGTTCATCGCCGGCTATCAGACGATGAAATCAATCAGGAGAGCTCAGAAGATATATGAGCAAATGCCTGATCCCAAGGTCGTTATAGCTCTCGGCTCCTGCACGATGAGTGGTGGGATGTATTGGGATTCATATAATACCGTTAAGAACCTCAGCGACTATTTACCAGTGGATCTCTATATCCCGGGGTGTCCGCCGCGGCCAGAGGCAGTTTTTCACGGCGTCCATACGCTGGTGGAAAAGGTGAAGGGGCTATGAGTGGGGCCTCAGTAGAAGAACAAATCGCCGCTGCGTTGAAATCAGACTTCGCAGTCGAATGCAGCTTGCCAAGAGCTAGAAGAATATGGCTGGAAGTCGGCGAAGCACAGTTGGTGAACCTGTGTGAATATCTGAAGGGCATAGGGTTCAACCACCTATCTGCAGTCTCTGTGGTTGACCTAATTGAGGAAGGTAGCTACCAGCTCACCTATCATCTCTGGGCGTACGACAAGAAAGTGTTACTCACTGTGAAGACAAGTATCCAGAGAGATAGGGCTGTCATCGGGTCCGTTGCTTCAGTTTGGCCGTCGGCCCAAATACATGAAAGAGAGCAGCATGAGCTGTTCGGCGTCGAATTCGCAGGCAACCCCGACTTATCCGAGCTTTTCCTCGAAGACTACGACGAGATACCGCCTTTTAGAAAAGACTTCAATTGGAGAGAGTACGTGAAGGGCAGCTATCGGGAAACCGATAGGGAGAAAATTTACCTGGAACAATAAGATGGCTGAATATGAAATCCCTTTTGGCGCAGTCCACCCGGGGTCCGCTAACTTCTCTGTCAGAGTGCGGGTTGAGGGCGAAAGAGTAGTGGGCGCCAGGGCTATTCCCGGCTATCTACACAGGGGTTTTGAAAAACTGATGGAATACAGAACCCCGGTGCAAAATGCCGTGCTGTCGGATCGGCTCTGCGTGCTCGAGCCGCTGGCGTGGAATCTGGTCCATGCAGAAACTGTCGAGCAGTTACGAGAAGTGGAAATTCCGGAAAAGGCCAAATACATCCGCGTACTTCTGGCAGAGTTGTCCAGAATCCAGTCGCATATGATCTGGTACGGTGCGCTGTCCATGGGCCTCGGCTTTGGCACCGGCTTTCACATCGTGTTCGGCTACAGAGACTATATTCTGGACATCTTCGAGATGATAACTGGCGGCAGAGTCTATCCGGCTGGGTATATCTGCCCTGGAGGTGTCAGAAAAGACCTACCCTCCGGCTTCAAAGAGAAAATCACCGAGGTTTTGCAGCAGGTCGAGAATCTAATTCCCAAACTTGAAAACCCCACTATGAAAGCGCGACTGCGTGGTGTGGGTGTGCTCAAGTTGGAAGATGCCATCGCCCTGGGAGCAACCGGACCCGTACTCCGCGCAAGCGGGCTGGCCGCAGACGTCAGAAAAGACGACCCTTATGAGGCCTATGATCAGCTCGACTTTCTTGTACCAACCGAACAAGCCGGTGATGCCTATTCCCGATACCGCATCGGCGTGCGCGAAATTGAGCAATCGGCCAATATAATCCGACAGGTCCTTCAGAAGATCCCCGACACCGAATTGCAGCCGATAGTCCCTAAAGGCGCTGACAAGATTCCCGCAGGTGAAACTTACGTTCGAAATGAGGTCGCCAGAGGCGAAGCAGCAATGTACATGGCTGGTGACGGGACCTCTAAACCTTACAGGTGCAAGATCAGGGGCCCATCGCTCCCGCATGCAGTCACCGTGCTTGAGCACCTCTTGCGGGATTGCCAGATTGCCGATGTGCCGGCCATTTACTGGAGCCTAAACCCCTGTCCGGCCGACATGGATAGGTGACGATATGAGAGGTTTCGGGATCCTGGCAGAAGTGCTGAAAAATCTTGTCACGAAACCAATGACGGTCAGATTCCCGCATGAAAGAATCCCTATATCTGACCGTTACCGCGGCGAACACCAATACGACATAGATAAATGCATCAGTTGCCGCCTTTGCGCCAAAATATGTCCCAATCTGGCGATCGAGATGGTTGAGCTCGAACAAGCAGACGGAACCAAGAAATCCTGCCCTCAAATTGATCTGAGTAAATGCTGCTTCTGCGCATTGTGTGAGGACGTATGCCCAACTGCGGCGCTGCGATTGACCACAAAGCTCCCCGAAGCTGTATTTGATCCTGACAACTTGGTTAGGTACCCTTCGGCAAACACCGCCGGGCAAACCAACAACCTCTGATTGTTTATATGACGGGAGGTTCTCCACACGAACGTCGAGAGACTGGCTCATTGGGCGTTGACCAAATCCCCCTGGGTATGCCACCTCAACGGGGGCTCGTGTAATGGCTGCGACATCGAGATTGTGGCGGCGCTGATGCCGCGCTTTGATCTGGAGCGGTTCGGGATCCTGCTGCAGGGCAGCCCGCGGCATGCCGACGTGCTGCTGTGCACCGGGCCGATTACCCGCCAGATGCGGGACCGGGTCATCCGCATCTACGAGCAGTGCCCGGAGCCGAAGTTCGTGATTGCCGTCGGCACCTGCGCCAGCTCCGGCCGCCCCTTCTACGGAGATGGTAACTACAATGTGCTCGGCGGCGTTGATAAGGTCATCCCCGTTAACATGTACATTCCGGGCTGCCCGCCGCGACCCGACGCAATCACCTACGGCGTCCTCAAGCTGCTGGCCAGCGTGGACCCCAAGCTGGAAAAGCTTCTGCATGAGTTCGAGCAGACGATTCCCGGTATCGAGGCCTCGGTACAACTAGCCGATAGCGTGGAGCAGGCTTCCTAAAGGCTGTAAACAACAAAGCGGCGCCCCGACAGCCGGGAAAGCAGATCAGGAGTTAGGCCTTATGTCCGAGGTAGCTGAGAAAATCATGGCCCAAGTCCGCGAGGACTACGCGGGCGAGATCCTCGACGCCACAACCATGCGCCGCCACGAACTGGTGTTCACGGTTGCGCCCGACCAAATCGTCGAGTTCACCGAGTTTGTTGTGCAATACGGCTGGTGGCATCTGTCAACCATCACCGGCGTGGACGAGGGCGAGGAGATCGCCATTTTGTATCATCTTTGCGGTGAGGAGCCTCCGGCGGCGACCATCAGAACGGCGGTGCCGAAAGCCGCCGCCAGGCTTCAGTCAATCACCTCGGTGATTCCCGGGGCCACCATGTACGAGCGGGAGGTGCACGATCTTTTCGGCGTGCAGTTCGAGGGGCATCCGCGTCTCGACCGCCTGGTGCTTCCCGATGATTGGCCCGAGGGCGTGTATCCGCTGCGGATTGAAGAGATAGAGAAGCGGGCCGCGAAAGATAAGGAAGAAAAGGAAGAAAATGGGTAGGATCACGTTTCCTATCGGCCCTCAGCACCCGGCGCTGAAGGAGCCGGAAAGCTTCAAGATAACCGCCGAAGGCGAGCGGGTGGTGGATGCGGACGTGCGGCTCGGGTACAATCACCGGAGCATTGAGGCCGCCTGCCAGCACCGCAATTACGTGCGGGGGCAGTACCTCTGCGAGCGTATCTGCGGCATCTGCTCCCATATCCACTGCAACACCTTCGCCCGCGCGGTGGAGGAGCTGCTGGACCTGGAAGTGCCGATGCGCGCCAAGTACATCCGCACCATCGTCGCCGAGCTCGAGCGCATTCACAGCCACTTGCTGTGGCTGGGTGTTGCCGGTCACGAGGTCGGCTTTGATACCTTGTTTATGTACGTGTGGCGCGACCGCGAGATCGTCCAGGACCTGCTCGAACTGATCTCCGGCAACCGCGTCAACTATGGCATGGCTACCATCGGCGGCGCCAAGATGGACCTGACGCCGGAGATTGTCAGCAAGTGCATGGAAGGCTGCAAGCTGCTGCTGGAGCGCACCGAGTACTATAAAGGCGTGGCGACCACCGAGGGCACCTTCCTCAAACGGGTCGAGGGCGTTGGGATGCTCAGCCAGCAGCAGGCCAGGGAGCTGGGAGCAGTCGGGCCGACCTCCCGCGCCTCCAACGTCCCCAATGACATACGCCACGATTTTCCCTATGATGCTTACGATCAGATCCAGATGGAGTTTGAGCCGATAACCTCGGACTTGTGCGATGTGCTGGGACGCACCATCGTCCGGGTTCTGGAAACCGAGCAGGCTTGCCGAATCTGTCTGGACCTGCTGCCCCGGCTGCCGGAAGGCGACATCCAAGTGCGAGCCAGACCGCGAGTTCCCGAGGGCGAGACGCTGGTACGTTGTGAGGCCCCGCGCGGTGAGCTAATCTACTATATGCGCAGCAACGGCACCGATAAGCCGGCACGCGTCAAGGTCCGGACGCCGAGTCTGGCTAACTGGCCGGCAGCTCTGGCGATGCTGGACGGGGCTTATGTGGCCGACGTGCCGATTACCATCGCCTCGATTGACCCGTGCATGGCCTGCACCGACCGCTAGAGCAAGCCACTTGGTCAAAGCGGCGAACAAAAAGAGACAGTGAGGGCCTTATGGAACCTGGCGGAGAACTAATGTCACTATTCTACATCCTGATCTTCCCCGGCTTTGCCTTTCTGGTAGCTTTCGGGCTGTTTGCGGACTTCTTCGACCGCAAGCTGGTCGCCCGGCTGCAGAACCGCCAGGGCCCGCCGTGGTACCAGCCGCTGGCCGATATGATCAAGCTGCTGGGTAAGGAAGATATCATCACCGACCACGCCGACCGCGGGATCGTCAATCTGGTGCCGCTGTTCGGGCTGGCCTCGGTGGCGGCGGCCTTTCTGTATGTGCCGCTGTGGAGCGCGGAATGGCCCTTCGCCTTCACCGGCGATCTGATTGTGATCCTGTATCTGCTGACTATCCCGGCCTTCGTGCTGGTGCTGCTGGGCTGGTATTCGCCGAACCCCTTCGGCTCGCTGGGCACCGGCCGCGTCATCACTCAGCTTTTCGGCTATGAGGTGCCCTTCGCCCTGGCCCTGCTGACCCCCGCCATCGTCGCGCAGAGCTGGCAAGTCACCGATCTGCTCCGCTTCCAGTTGATGGATACCTGGTTTATAGCCGTGGTCCCGGTCGCCTTCTTCGTCGCGGTGGCTGCGCTGGTGGGTAAGCTGGAGCGGATTCCGTTTGACACCCCGCACGCCGAGACCGAGATCGTCGAAGGGCCGATGACCGAATACACGGGCCGCAAGCTGGCGCTGCTGAAGATGATGTTCCAGACCGAGATGGTGGTCGGCTCGGCTCTGATCGCGGTGATCTTTCTGGGCGGGCCGTACTTCCCCGGCCTCACCACCGCCCTGGCCGGCACACTCGCCGGCCCGGTGGTCGGCTTCGTCGTCGTGCTGGTCAAGACGCTGCTGATGATCTTCCTGTTGTCGCTGATTAAGGCGCTGTTCGCCAGGCTGCGGATCGAGCAGATGGTCAACTGGTGCCTGGTGTGGCTGACAATCCCAATCCTGCTTCAGATACTCATCATCCTGGTCCTAGGTGCTGTGTAGGGAGACGCAAGATGCCCAAGACCGTCGGCGCAATGTTTAAGGAACTGATCTCGCATCTGTTCGCCAAGCCGGCTACGGTCCTGTATCCGCTGCAGCGCCTGGCGCCGCCGGAGCGCTTCCGCGGGCGGCTGATCTGGAATGCTGATTTGTGCATCCGCTGCAGCATGTGCGTGCGCGACTGCCCGTGCGATGTGCTGGAACTGGTCGAGCGCGCCGACGGCTCGGTGGACGATAAGGGCAAGCCGATTAAGGACCTGGTCGCGACCATGAGCCAGTGCATTTTCTGCGGCCAGTGCGCCTGGGTCTGCCCCAAGGACGCAATTCGCTTCGAGCGCGTCTATGAGCTGGCCCAGAGCGATAAGAGCGAGTTGAAAATGTACATCGAGCACACCGAGCCGCAACCGGAGCCGGCAACCGAAGCCGAATCGCGGCCGGAGACCGAAGCGCCAGCCGCTGCACAGCCCGGCACCGAAGCACAGGCCGAATCAACCGAAGCTGCTGAGGAGTCAGATAGTAGTAACGAGCAGTAGCTAGCCTGCTGCCCCCCGCCGCCCTCCAAGCAAAGCGCCGGCCTCCCCAGGCCGGCGCTTTCTCTTGCCACAGATGGGATCTTGATACTTCACAGAATCCGGGTAATGTAGGGGCTCACGGCGTGCGCCCGCAAGTCGTCAAGCAAGCTGCGGAAACCGGGCGCATGCCATGCGCGCTACCACGGCAACGGCACACAGCCTGGAAAGCCTGTGCCACGCGCTAATATGAGAGCCTCGGTTGCCGCTGTCCCCTCTCTGTGCGGAAGACAGGCCAGCGGGCTCGCATAGAATAGAACTATCTTCGGCAGGCCCCTCCGCAAGGCCACGGCGGATAAGACGGAAGGCAAACAGCAACGGCTGGGCCGGATGCTCAGTGCAAACGACACCCTTCGCATGCGGCCCCTCCGCAAGGCGACGGCACACCGCCTGGCCCTCGACAAGCTCAGGGCAGGCCGCGCTAGACGTTTTGCAGATTGTTCCGACTAGCCGCCTAGCTGCGCCAGTTGCTCCTCGATGAAGTCGCAGAGAGTGTCCAGGCCCTCGCCGGTCGTGCAGGAGACCGCGAACTTCGGCGCCTCGGAGTTGAGCTGGTCGCAGAGCTCCCAGAACTTGTCCGCGTCAAATGGCAGATGCGGCAGCAGGTCAATCTTGTTGAGAATAATGCCATCGGCCTCGCGGAAGGCCACCGGGTACTTCTCCGGCTTATCGTCGCCTTCCGGGACGCTGGCGACCACGAAGCGGAAATGGGCGCCGAGCAGGAAGGCAGTCGGGCACACCAGGTTGCCGACGTTCTCGATCAGCATGATCTGTACCCCGTCAAGATCAAGCTGCTGCATGGCGCGGGATACCATGGCGGCGTGCAAGTGGCAGGCCCCGCCGGTGTTGATCTGGAAGGCCTCGGCACCGGCCTGCTCGATGCGACGGGCGTCATTGGTCGAGGCGACATCGCCCTCGATGACCTTCAGGGACCGGCCGCGCTGGGTCAGCTCGCGAATCATCCGCTCGAACACGCTGGTCTTGCCGCTACCCGGGCTGCCCATGAAGTCGAGAACGAGAATCCCGTTATCGTCCCAGAACTTGCGGTTGGCCTGGGCCGCGGCCTCGTTGCTGCCCAGAACGCGCTTCATCACTTCAACTCTCATCAGATACAGCCTCGCTGTCTGCTAACTCCGCTTCCAGCACCTGGAGCTCGTGGCCTGAGGCCAGCTTCAGGCGCAAACTTCCACAAGCCTCGCACTTGATGAATGGTGTAAACGATTCGGTGTCATGTCCGCAGTCCTGACAGGTGGCGCGTATCGCCACATGCTCGATGCGCAGCTCCGAGCCTTGCAGCGGCGAGCCGTCCGTGATCGCCGCCCAAGCCTCTTGAAGCAGCTCGGGCACGATCATGCTCAGCGGCCCGACGGCAACCGTGGCGGCTTGGACGCTCCGGCCATGCTCCTCGGCGACCTCCGAGAGTATGGTCGCGATGTGTTGAGCGACTGAATACTCGTGCATGAGAATCCGTGGGACCCTAGCCTGGGTGGGAAGAGGCGCTGGAACTCCACCTTAGCACCACGCAGTGATGGCGTCAAGCAAGAGGCCCATTTGGGGTCAGACTTTCGATTGTCAGCAGGCCCACAAGCCTGCTGGCGAACCTGGAGGACAGATGACCCATGCTGCGCACGGGTGCCCCTGGCTGTCCAAGGCGCGACAGGCGAAGATGCAAGAACGCTATTGACAAGGCCGGGGCATGGTGCTATGATGGAGGTGTTACGATAATGCAAATCGTGCTACGCACTAGGAAGGGGCAAGTCAGAATGAGACTGTCGCACAGAAGCGGCTTCACCTTGATTGAATTGCTGGTGGTCATCGCCATCATCGCAATTCTGGCCGCGATTCTCTTCCCGGTATTCGCCCGGGCCCGCGAGAAGGCGCGCCAGACTACATGCCTTAGCAATATGAAGCAGCAGGGCCTGGCGGCTTTGATGTATGCCGATGACTATGACGAGATGATGGTGCCGGCACAGGAGTGGAAGACGAAGCTGGACCCGTACATGAAGAACCGGGAGCTGTGGAAGTGCCCGAGCCGTCCGAACTTGCCCTGGTACTACGGACATGGCTTCAACGTGGGAGCTACGGCCTTCACCCCTACGTGCGACCCGGTAGTACCAGGTGTTGACGGCAAAGCGCTGGCCGAGATAGAATCTCCCAGCTATAAGATCTTCTCGGTGGAGTGGGACCACTGCATAGCTGGGCCCCCCAGTGGGCCGCCCGGATTGTATCGCGGCGATGCGCTCTGCTTCTGGGCGGTATGTCGCATCCACAACAATGGTTCTAACGTTCTGTTCTGTGACGGCCATGCCAAGTGGCTCGACCCCAATGTGTTCCACAGCACCACCGACCATGTTGACGCTGACGGCAATCCGGTTGATAAGAACGGCAATGTACTTGACCCGGCTGACGTAGCGGTAGCCGAGAGCATCTGGCGGAAATACTGGGATACCTCGTATGAAGTCAACTGAGAGCAGCCAGGCTCAGGCCGAAACGGCGCTGACGGAAAGTCGGCGCCGTCTCTTTGAGGCCCGGGATTTGGCGCTGGGCGGGCTGTTCGGGGCGCTGGCGCTGGTGCTGCCGATCGCCTTTCATGCGCTGGGGCCGGGCGCGGGGACGCTGTTTCTGCCGATGTATTACCCAATCTTGGCGCTGGGCCTGCTGGCCTCGTGGGAAGTGGCGCTGCTGGTCGGGATGCTGATCCCGATTCTGTCCTCGATCCTCACCGGCATGCCGCCGCCACCGACCGCGGTGATGATGGTGCTCGAACTCGGCGCAATCGGCGCGGTGGCGAGTCTGGTGCGCTCCTGGGCTGGTGGCATCTGGCCGGCGGCGATTGCGGCGCTGGTAGCGGCGCGGATTATCGGCATCGCGGCGATACTGACCATCCTGCCCATGATTGGCATTCACCGTGGCGTTTATGAATATGCCGCGGCCGGATTCGTCGCCTCGTTGCCGGGCGAGGTCATCCTGTTGACTGTGGTGCCCGCCACCGTGTATGCTATCGAGAGAACTAGCATGATCGGGCCGCGGCATACGAAATCAGCGTAAGAAGGCGGACCGCTCTAAATGAAAGTCGAAACGCACGTTATTGCTGACGATATCCAGATGCTTAGAACTTTCCACGGCCACCTCGGCCCCTGGGCCTTTGCCGGTATGCGCATGGGCCGCTACGCGCTAAAGAAGCTCAAGGCCAATCCCCATTTTGGCATCGAGGCGGAGGCATGGTGCCCCGGGGCCACACCCGTCTCCTGCATGCTTGATGGCATCCAATACTCAACCGGCTGCACCCTGGGAAAGCAGAATATCCGCCACCACGTCTCTGAAGAGGTGCGGGCCCAGTTCAAGAATCGGGAGACCGGCGAGGTCGTAGCTCTGCGGCTGCGGGACCAGGCGATGCAACGCGCTATCGCCGAAATGAACGCGAAAAACGACGAGGCAGGAGCCGCCCTGATTGAGGCCCTGAGTGACGAGGAGCTACTGGAGGAGATACCGGCGGAGTGAGCGGCACTACTGCTGCGCAGCCGACCCAGCGACAGAACTCGATCAGCCCAAGCTTCTGGCTTGGGCTTCTCGCTGTGCTGATAGCGGCGTGTTCGGTGGTGAATGTCGGGCAGGGCCGGGCGGTCGGCATCCTCAGCGGCATCACAATAATCGCTCTGATCCTCACGCGAACGCCCCTGCAGCGGCTTGCGCGTCTGCTCCCGCTGTTTTCCTTCAGCATCTTCTGCTTCCTGCTGCTGCTGATTGTCCCGATTGATCCCGATATGGAGACGGTGCAGTTGCCGTACTGGGGCAAACGCCTCCCCCTGCAGGGGAGTTGGTTCCTGGCGGCGCTGGTGGTCAAATCAACGCTGATCGTGCTGCTGACGACTGCGTTTGCCGAGCGGCTGAGCCAGCGGGACCTATTGGCCGGGCTGACCGGGCTGGGCTTGCCGCCGAAGCTGGTCAGTCTCTGCTACCTGATTGTCAGAGGGGTGCACTCTCTGGCCGAAGAGATCAGGCGTCTGGTCCGGGCGCGCAATGCCCGGGGACGCCCGCGCGGCTTTAGAGCGGTGAAAGTCGCTGCTGCGATGGCCCAGATGCTGATGATCCGTCTGGGCCGCCGCGCCGAGACCCAGGCCTTCGCCCTCTGTGCCCGGGGCTACGCCGGGCGCCTGGCCATCTGTCACTGGCGCTACATATCGGCGCCGGAAGTCGCAGCACTTGGCGTCTGCCTGGTGGTACTAGCATGGCTGATACTGGTCTAGACATCGAGGTTGAGGACCTCAGCTTCCGGTACCCGGATGGCACCGTGGCCCTGGAGGAGGTCGGCCTGCGGGTGCCCCAGGGCGGCCGGATGGCACTGATCGGCCCTAACGGTGCCGGGAAATCCACCCTGATGTTGCATCTCAACGGCCTGCTGCGCGGTCAGGGCAGTATCAAGGTACTGGGTCAGGAACTGGCAGAGAGCAACCTCAGCGACCTGCGCCGTCAGGTCGGCCTCGTCTTCCAGAACCCCGACGATCAGTTGTTCATGCCGACTGTGTTCGATGAGGTGGCGTTTGCCGCAGTCAATGCCCGATATGATACAGAAGAGGTGCAGCGAAGAGTGGCGGCGGCGCTGGCTACCGTCGGTATGAGCGGGTATGAGATCAAGCACCCGACCAACCTCAGCCTCGGTCAGAGAAAGCGCGTCTGCATCGCCTCAGTGCTGGTGACAGATAACCGCATACTGGTGCTGGACGAGCCGTCGGCAGGCCTCGACCCCGCCGGTCGCCGTGACCTGATCGCCCTGCTCGCTAGCCTCGACTCGACCCTGATCATCGCCACCCACGACCTGGACCTGGTGCGCCAGTTGTGCCCCGAGGCGGTGGTGCTCAGGGCCGGAAAGGTCGTGAAGACAGGCCCGACGGCTGAGCTTCTGGGTGATGCCGAGTTCCTGCGCTCGTGCGGATTGTAGGGCCTCCCCCATCTCGTGTTTCCCTTTGGACGGTCTGATTTGGTGCCAAATACCCGTTTACAGGAGGGGAAACCGCCTGCCCGTGGCGAAATGGTTGGTAGTGGCGACAGGCGCTCGCGCGCGCATCCGGGATGCGCAGGCCGCGTAATCCAGGAGGAACTCGTGAAGATGAAAAAGCTTGGGATGCTAGTTGTGCTCTTGGCGTTAGTTGTGGCGCAAAGCTGCGTATCGGCGCTGCAGGTAGGAGTCTATACCGGCTCGATAGGCGCCGGAGGTGTCATCGAGGCGCTCGAACAGCAGGACGGCATCAGTGTCGTGAAGCTGGAAAGTCTGGAGCTGCCTGCGCTGGTGGCGTGCGATGTGCTAGTGCTTGAGAGCATGAAAGGCCTAGGCGGTGGGAATGAGAAGTGGCGGGAGGCTATCCGCGCCTATGCCGCCGGCGGCGGCGGAGTGGTGCTGGAGCACGACTCGGTGGGCTTCCGGGGCTGGGATGATGCGACGCGGCTATTTCCTGAGGTCATCGCCCTGGGCATTGACCGCTCCCAGACGAGGACGGTGGAAGTGGCCGCCCAGCATCCGGTAACGGCCGGGCTGCCGGCGGAGTTTGAGCACGCCTACAATGACCACATCATGATGCAAGTCGGGCCCCAGGGCGAGACCATCGTGACCGATGCCGACGGCGTTGCAACCGTGGTAGTCGCCGCTTACGGCCAAGGGCGGGTAGTGGGCAATGGGATGATCAGCGGCTACGGGGTTGATGAAGCCGGCGCAGCCAAGCAGATGGCGCCCACCGGCAATCAGTTGAAGCTGCTGCTGAATGCCGTCAGATGGGCCGGCGAGGCGCAGTTGTCGGCCCTGGAGCCGGGAGAAGTGATTGCGCGGATGACGGCGGCTTTGGAGGCGGAGTTGGCCGCCCGAGCGCCCGAGCCTCCCCCCTACACGGACTGGTACACCCGCACCATGGTGCAGGAGATGGGCTATCAGAAGCAGCCACTTTTGGAGCTGGGAGGCCGAGCCTGGCAATGGTGGGACTTCCGGGCCGGCTACACCGACCAGATGGTGCAGCGCCACGTCCAGAACATGAAACGTACCGGCGTCACCGATATCATCTACCTCGGCCAGGGCGGCACCGATCTGGCCTATCTCAGCGATATCCCCGAGGCCAAACGGCGGTGGTGGATGGGACGCTACAAAGGCCGTGACCCGCTAGAACTGGTCTGCCAAGCGGCTAAAGCAGAGGGGATGCGCGTGTGGCTGGGCATGCACAGCGGCGACTACGGCGAGGGGATGGTCTGCGTTGACCACAAGGGCCAGCCATATATGTACGGCAGTCACCCCATTGATGATGTCCGCAGCCCCAAACTGCGCGAGTTCCTCACCAAAGTACTGACCGAAGTCAAACAGAAGTACGACCTGGCCGGCTTTTACTATGACGAACTGTTTTTCAACTATGTTGACATGTGCGGCGATGATTTCGACGACTTCTCACAATGGTGTCAAAAGGAGTTTGGCGAGAAGCCGGATAGATCGCTGCTTGACCATCTCGAAGCCGGCAGCCGCTGGACGGACCCGGAGGATGTTTGGTGGCGGCGGCTGGTCCTCTACAAGGCCAAGAATAATGCCGAGTTCTTCAAGTTTTTGGCCGACACCGCGCACCAACTGGGTATGCAAGCTATTGGCGAACTCCGGCCTTGCGCCCGCTATGCCAACGGCTGGATGTTCGGGATGGACAATCCGGCGATAGTTAGGGCCGGCTGCGATTGGTACTACGCGGCAGCCGGCTGTGAGGCGGCAATGGTGTATCCCAACGCCGGTACCGGCCAGCACTATGGAGGCCCGTTCGGCTTCTACAATACCTACTGCCTGCGCGGCAAGCCGACTTTCAATTTCTCGTACTATGTCAGCGAATTGCCCGGGACCTTCGGCTGCCCGGAGGCCCCCGAGTCGCTGCGCGAGATGCTGCGCGACTGCCGCGAATGGGACGGGGCCAAGTCCCTGACGCGAGCCGCGCTGCTGACCTACCAGTACGGCATCATGCTGCAAAATGCCGATCCGCGACCGATTGACAGGCTTGAGCTCAACCTGCTGTATCGGCTGGGACGCTACCAGGATGTTGACCGCCTGGAGGCCGAGGACACGCGCTACTATGAGAACTATCGGGTGCTGATCGCGCCGCCTCTGAGCCTGCAGGGACACGGCCCGGAGGTCTTCGCGGCGATCGAGCGCTTCGTCTCCAACGGCGGCACGGTCATCTCGCTGGGCGGAAAGTGGCTTCAGTCGCTGCGCGACTTTACGCGGCAACAAGACCTTACCGCCAGGTTCGTAGGGGGCGAGTACCAGGGCGAGCCGCGACCGGTGGACACCATCAGGGCCGGTGAGGACGAAGAGATCAAGATCGCGCCCCAGGAGCCAATCCCGTTTGTGCCCGCTGCAGGTACGGAGGTCCTGGCCACCTTCAGCGATGGCAAGCCTGCGGCTACTGCGAAGACTATCGGCAAAGGCAAGGTCATCGGGATTCACTGCGATGTCTTGTCTGAGGTCGCCGCCGAGGGCTGGGAACATGAACGGCTCCTGGCCGATATGATTGGCGAGTTCAGTCAGCCGGAGATCAGAGTTTTGGGTGCCGGAGCCGAGATCAAGACCAGCCTGCAGAAGGGCAACTGGGTAGCTGTGACTTTGTACGAGCGCGAGGGTCCGGCCTCGGTGAAGGTCAGTGTGGACCCCGAGAACCTGGGGCTCAACGCCGACGGCTACCGGGTACTGCTGTATGGGCGCTCCCGGGAGCTGCTGGCGCCGACCGGGATGTGGAATATTACGCCCTGGACCGCCGAGCAGCTTAGGGCCGGCCTCGACCTGACGATCCCGGTGATTGGCACCACTGACTGGGTCCTGCCTGAGGAGGTGGACTTCTCAGCGATGCCCGAGCGCGAGCAGGACTGGCTCAAGGCGGTGGTGCCCAAGTCCTGGGCCGGACACCGGGGCCTGCGCGAATGTAACTTCGAGGTGCTGGTGATTGCGCCCCATAACGAACTGACAATTGATGGCCGGAAGACGGTGGTGGGACAATGAGGGGATTGACGACAAGCCGAGCACTACTGGCCGGCACAGTGATTGCCCTGAGTATCGTGCCGGTGCAGTGCTGGGGTCTGACTATCTTCCAGGCGCACTTCAACGGCAGCGTGGCAACCACGGAGGGGCAAGCGCCGACGACCGCCGAGGGCATTAACTTCGTGCCGGGGCGGTGCGGCACTCAGGGCCTCATGGTCACCGGTGAGACGACGCTGCAGTACGCGGCGCGAGGCAATATCAGCCTGTACCAGGGCACCTACTACATCTGGGTCAAGCCGGTCGGCTGGCGCGGCGGCCCGGACGATAACGTTCGTGATATACTCTACTGGCGGCAGCAAAAGACCAACAAGCAAAACTTCCTGGGCCTGGTGCAGAACGGCAACAACACCGTCAACGTCCTGCTGCGTGCCGACCAGGGCCCCTACCTGCAGGCTATGACGCGGCCCGCCAATGTCTTCCAGGACGGCAAATGGGTGCAAATCGCCGCCGCCTGGTCGGTGTTCGCTGGCGTGCTGCGGCTCTACATCAACGGGCAGCTAGTTGACGAGGCAAAAGCCACCGAGCCTCTGGTCATCGGGCCGACCGGCGAGACCTTCCTAATCGGTGGCCGCAGCGCCTATCCGCTCGACAGCGTCATAGACGAGGTCGTCATCAGCGACCAGTGCCATAGCCAAAAGCAGGTTCTGGCCGAGCTGCGCAAGCCGATTGCGGCCTACTCGGACTGAAGCTCTCTGGCGCAGGGCTGTCGGGCTGTGATATGATGTGATGTGCCACGCACCGGGCTTCCAGCCAGAAACCCCGATCCACGTGCACCAAGGGCCCAAGTCAAGAGCGTCCTGCACGGCGCTGACTGGGCGGCATGATTACTGCAGCAGTGCCCGGTGACTTCTTGCCAGTACGGTCTGAGGTGACTAAAGCATGTCTAACCAGCCCATCCATGTCGGCATACTCGGCTTCGGAGTGGTCGGCAGCGGCCTGTATCGGGTCCTGACTGATAATGCCGAGAGCATCGCTCACCGCGTCGGCCGCCCTGTCAAGGTCCGCAAGATCGCCGATATTGACTGGGACAGGCCCCGCGATATCGAGGTCCCCGAGAAGCTGAGGACCAGCGATGCCGATGAGGTCATAAATGATGACGCAATCAGCATTGTCGTGGAGACTATCGGTGGCTTGCAGCCCGCGCTTGAGTTCGTGATGGCGGCCATCGAGGCCGGCAAATCGGTGGTCACCTCCAATAAGGAAATGATCGCCAAGCATGGCAACGACATCCTCGACGCCGCCACCGCTAAGTCGGTGGACGTGCAGTTCGAGGGTGCTGTCGGCGGCGTAATTCCCATCATCCGCACTCTCAAGGAGAGCCTCGACGCCGACCAAATTGACGAGATTATGGGGATCGTCAATGGCACCACCAACTATGTGCTGACCCAGATGTCGCGGGAGCGCGTCGAGTTTGATACGGCGCTCCAGGAGGCGCAGCGGCTTGGCTACGCCGAAGCCGAGCCCAGCGACGACATCGAGGGCACTGACGCGGCTAATAAGCTGGCGATTCTCGCTGCGATCGCTTTCGGACAGCGTCTAGATGTTGATGAGATCTACCGGGAGGGCATCTCCCGGATTCTGCCCGAGGACATAATCTATGCCGAGCGGATGGGCTACGTGGTCAAGCTGCTGGCCATCGCCCGGCGCCACGACAACGACGCTTTCGAGGTCCACGTCCACCCGGCTCTGCTGGCAGCGAGTCATCCGCTGGCGGCGGTGGTAGGCCCGTTCAATGCTATCTTCATCCGCGGGCGGGCTTGCGATGAGGTGATGCTCTATGGCCGTGGCGCAGGCGCTCTGCCGACCGGTGCGGCGGTGGCCGGCGATGTGGTTGATTGTGCCCGCAACCTAGTCCACGGCGCGGCCGGTCGGGTGCCCTGTGCCTGTATCGGCCAGGCTCAGATTGTGCCGATGGGCCAGGTCCGGTCACGGGTCTATGTCCGCATGCGGGTCAAGGACCAGCCCGGAGTGCTCGGCGCGATCGCCACCATCTTCGGCTCCCAGGCCGTTAGTATCGCCTCCGTGATTCAGGAGGATACCGACGGCAAGACCGCTGATATCGTCTGGATCATGCACGAGTGCGAGGACGACCAACTCACCAGCGCCCTCCAAGCGATCCAAAGCCTGCCGATAGTCGAGTCAATACCCGCCCGCATCCGGGTGGAGGACTGAACGCCAGAAACCTGGCCGAAAAGTGTTTCACCTGGCAAGGCGCCGGTCCTATGCCTGTGTCAGCCACCGCCACGGCAATGGGTATCGCGTCATCGTCCCGATATTAGGGGTTTTCGGCCGCGCCTCTAGGTCGGATTTTTCGTCATCGCACCTCTTGTTCCTGGACGACAGGCATCCCTGCCTGTCGAAAGGTATGGACAGGCTGGGAAGCCTGTCCGAAGCCAGTACCTACTATCCAGCCGTCCTGAAGGTGGTCACCTTGTCGAATTCAGAGCTACAGCCGGGCGGATGCTGGCCGGGCGTTATTGAGGCCTATCGCGACTACTTGCCCGTGACTGACGAGACCCCCCGCATTACGCTGCTGGAGGGTAACACGCCTCTGCTAGCCAGCCGCCATATCGGGCGCACGCTGGCCGGGCATATCGAACTCTATTTCAAGTACGAAGGCGTCAACCCGACCGGCTCCTTCAAGGACCGGGGCATGACGATGGCGGTATCGAAGGCTAAGGAGCGCGGCGTGGACATTACCATGTGCGCCTCCACCGGCAATACCTCGGCCTCGGCGGCGGCGTATTCGGCGCGCGCGGGCATGAGCTGCATCGTCCTGATACCGCGCGGCAAGATCGCCTTCGGAAAGCTCTCGCAGGCGCTGATCCACGGCGCTCGCACGGTGCAGGTGGATGGTAACTTCGATGACTGCCTGCGCATCGTGCGCGAGATTACCGACCGCTACCCGATTGAGCTGGTCAACAGCCTCAACCCGATGCGCATGGAGGGCCAGAAGACGGCTGCGTTTGAGGTCTGCGACCGGCTGGGCGGCCCGCCTGATATTCACATCCTGCCGGTGGGCAATGCCGGCAACATCACCGCCTACTGGTGGGGCTACCAGCAGTACCAGGAGGCCGGCAAGGTCTCCCAGCTCCCGCGCATGGTCGGCTTCCAGGCGGCCGGAGCCGCGCCCTTGGTTCACGGCCGGCCGATCGCGGACCCCGAGACCATCGCCACCGCCATTCGCATCGGCGACCCGGCGCGCTGGGATGATGCGATGGCCGCCATCAATGACAGCGGCGGCCTGGTGGATGCCGTGACCGACGACGAGATTCTGGCGGCGTATCAGCTCCTGGCTGCTCACGAAGGGATCTTCGTCGAGCCGGCCTCGGCGGCTTCGGTGGCAGGACTTCTCAAGCTGGCGGCCAATAAGTACTTTGGCAAGGGGCCGCAGAGGGTGGTCTGTACGCTCACCGGCCACGGGCTGAAGGACCCGGACACGGCGATTGACCTGTTCGACGAGCCGGAGCGAATCCCGCCGCAGACCGAGGCCCTGGTGCACCTGCTGGGTCTCTAGAAGCATCATCCTGCGGCTGGGGCTTCTGCATCATTATCGCCGCGTGGCTTCGGCTCTCTCATTATCATTGCCGCGTGGGTCGGGCTTTCTAACCCGACAGCCGTTGTCGTTCTAGCAACCGCCCGGGGAGGAGCAAGCAATGACCGACAGGCCGGACCAAGCCATACTCGCCACCGATCTGCCTGGAGCTGTCTCGCGACGGCAGGGCAAGGTGCGTGATATCTACGAATTCGATGAGGGCCTGCTGATCGTCGCCAGTGACCGTATCTCGGCCTTCGATGTCGTGATGCCCAACGGCATCCCGGAAAAGGGCAAGGTGCTCACCCAGCTTTCGCTGTTCTGGTTTGATAAGCTCGCGGGGGTGGTTCCGAATCATCTTATCAGCGGTGAGGTGGCCGACTTTCCCGCGGTCGTGGCTGACTATGCGGAGCTGCTGTCCGGCCGCAGCATGTGGGTGCAAAAGGCCGAGGTGCTGCCGGTCGAGTGCGTGGCCCGAGGCTACCTGAGCGGCTCGGGCTGGAAGTCGTACCAGCAGTCCGGCGAGGTCTGCGGCCATCAGCTCCCTGCGGGTCTGGTGGAGTCGGACAAGCTGCCGGAGCCGCTATTCACGCCGGCTACCAAGGCCGAATCGGGCCATGATGAGAACATCACGACCGAGCGGTGCGCCGAGATGGTCGGCGACGAGCTGGCGCAGCGGCTGCAAGACACTACGCTGGCGCTGTATCTGCAGGCCTCCGAGTACGTGGCCCAGCGCGGTCTGATCCTGTGTGATACCAAGTTCGAGTTCGGTCTGATTGACGGCGAGCTGACGCTGATTGACGAGGCGCTGACGCCGGATTCCTCGCGCTACTGGGATGCGGAGAGCTACGAGCCGGGCCGACCGCAGGACTCCCTGGACAAGCAGCCGGTGCGGGATTATCTGGAGACGCTGGACTGGAACAAGGAGCCGCCGGGGCCGCTGCTGCCACCCGCAATCGTCGCCAACACGCGGCAGACCTACCGCACCATCTACCGCCGCATCACCGGCCAGGAGCTTCCGTAACCGCCTGTGACCCAACTGTTCCTATATGCTAACCATCGCGCAGAGGGCGTCGCTGCGAGGGCCGAGATGGCTGAGGCAATCGCGCTGATAACTGAGCTATTCCGCCGCGCCTTGAAGGACTTCGCGATGCTGGCGGCGGGCGACCGCGTGCTGGTAGCCGTCTCCGGCGGTCAGGATTCGGTGGCGCTGCTGGCCTTACTCAATGAGCTGCCGCCGGACCATCAAATCGAGCTGGTGCTGGGCCATTACAATCACGGCCTGCGCCCCGAAGCCGCCGCCGAGCAGCAGTTCGTAACGGTCTTCGGCGAAAGCTTGGGCTGTCGCGTGGTCACCGCCAGCGGCGATGTCGCCGGCTATGCAGAAAAGCATGGCCTGAACCTGGAGGCGGCGGCCCGGCAACTGCGCTACGGATTCCTCCGCGAGCAGGCCGAAGCCGCGGGCTGCAATAAGATCGCCCTAGGGCACACCGCTAGCGATGTGGCCGAGACGCTGCTGATGAACCTGCTGCGCGGAGCCGGCATCGAGGGCCTGGCCTCGATCGCGCCGGTCCGCGAGAATATGATCAGGCCACTGGTGTATGTTTCGCGGGACCAGACGGCCCGGTACTGCAAGGCGCGCGAGTTGGCCTTCTGCCGCGACGCCAGTAACCTGAATACCGAGCAGTTCCACCGCAACCACATCCGTCATCACCTGCTGCCGGCCCTGGAACGGGACTACGGCCCCGGCGTGCAGCAGGCGCTGCTGCGGGCCGCTCTGGCCGTGCGCGACGAACTGAACTGGACCGAGGCTAAGGTGCACCAAGCCCTGGCCGACTGTCAGGCCGCTGCCGACGCGCCGGTCAGTCTGCTGGTGAGCGCCGCTGCCCAACTTCCCGCCGGCCTGCTGCACCGGGTCCTGCGGCGGGCCTGTAGCGAGGCAAATCTAGATATCCGCAGCTTCGGGTGGGAACATTGGCAGGGGATGGCGAAGGTTATATGCGGGGAGGCGGGCAGTGGGGAGGTCTCGCTGCCCCAGGGGCTGGTCGCCCGGCGCGAATATGAGCTTTTCTCCATCGAACAGGCGAGTGAATCGGCTCCGGAAGCGCCGGAACCGTTCAAATTGGCGCTAAGAATACCCGGGAAAAGGAAACTTCCTGACGGGCGTTTTGTTAGTATAAGTAGAAAAGCGGGCGCGCCGGCGGAATTGCCGGCCGCAGATGCGCCTGCAGCGGTGCTTGACGCCGAGGCGGCCGGGCCTGAACTGTACGTGCGGCCGGTGCGGCCCGGCGACCGCTTCAGGCCGCTGGGAATGAACGGCACCAAGAAGGTCAGCGACTTTCTCATTGATGAGAAGGTGCCGGCGGAGCAGCGTGCCAATGTGCTGGCCGTAGTTGACGACAATGACCGGATACTGTGGCTGGTGGGCTACCGGATCAGCCAAGTGGCCGCAATCACGCCCGCGACGCGAGCATGTTACTGGCTGGAGGTGCTGGGCGGAAACGGTGTGCCGAGTTGAGGCCGCATCAACCAGGCCCAGCGGCTGGTCTGCGAGAATGCTCAGCTATGAAGACTCAAGCTTAGACAGTGACGCTGCAAGTCGCAGCGCTAGCGAAGGATGACACAGATGAAGCAGAATCCTATGGTAATAATCATCGTGATAATCGCGATGGCCTATGCCTTCTACATGATCCCGCAGCTTTCGCAGAAGGCGCAGACGCGCTATACGTATGAACACTATTCCGACTTCTACAACGACTTTACGAACAAGCAGATCGAACAGGTAAGGCTGATCAACCAGGAACGGGCCGAGGGCACCTTCAGGGTCGGCGCCAAGCAGCCATATAAGACCTTCGAGACCAGGATTCCCGATGATCCGGCCCTGACCATGCAGCTTATGAAGGTCAAGCCGGAGGGGACTGATATTGATCTGTCCACCGGTGGGTGGTCGGAGAAGATGCTGATGGCGGCCCTCAACGTGTTTCCCTTCCTGCTGGTTATCGTCATCTTCTACCTGTTTTTGATGCGGCAGATGCGCGCCAATGGCGGCCAGGCGCTGTCATTCGGGCGCAGCCAGGCGCGAATGTTGGCCGACAACTTCCCCCGCGTCACCTTCAACGATGTGGCGGGTATGGAGGAGGTGAAGGAGGAGCTTCAGGAGGTTGTCGCCTTCCTGCGCGAGCCGGAGAAGTTCCGGTCCCTGGGGGCCAAGATCCCCCGCGGCGTACTGCTGGTCGGCCCGCCCGGGTGCGGTAAGACGCTGCTAGCTAGGGCCGTGGCCGGTGAAGCCGGCGTGGATTTCTTCTATATGTCGGGCTCCGATTTTGTCGAGATGTTCGTCGGCGTCGGGGCCTCACGCGTCCGCGACCTGTTCGAGCAAGCCAAGCAGAACCGCCCGGCAATAGTCTTTATTGACGAACTCGATGCGGTGGGGAGACTACGAGGAGCAGGGCTGGGCGGCGGCCACGACGAGCGCGAACAGACACTCAACGCCCTACTCGTGGAAATGGACGGCTTTGACCCCAATGATGACATCATCCTGCTGTCGGCGACCAACCGCCCTGACGTGCTGGACCCGGCCTTGCTGCGGCCCGGGCGTTTCGACCGCCATATCGTGGTTCCTAACCCGAATGTGGTGGAACGCGAGGCGATCCTGCGCATCTACGCCCAGGATAAGCCGATTGCGGAGGATGTGGAGTTGGCCGTGCTAGCGCGGCGGACGCCGGGCTTCTCCGGCGCCGACATCGAGAACCTGGTCAACGAGGCAGCCCTGCTGGCCGCGCGGCGCGATCAGCAGGCCATCGGGATGCTGGAACTCGATGAGGCCATCGAGCGGGTCATCGCCGGCCCGGAGCGCAAGAGCCGTGTCATCAAAGAAGAGGAGCGCAAGGTGCTGGCCTACCACGAGGCGGGCCACGGGCTGGTCGGCAGCCTGCTGCCTGACTTCGACACCACCTACAAGGTGACGATCCTACCTAGAGGTCAGAGTCTCGGCTACACCATCAGCCTGCCGGAGGACGACCGCTACCTGATGAGCCGCACCGAGATGCTCAATCACATGACCCAAGCTCTCGGCGGTCGCGCAGCGGAGGAGCTGGTCATCGGGGATGTCACCACCGGCGCCGCCAATGACCTGGAGAAGGTGTCTGAGATTGCCCGCGCGATGGTGACAGAGTACGGGATGAGCGAGGACCTAGGCCCGTTGACCTACGGCAAGAAACACGGCCCGGTCTTCCTGGCCCGAGACCTCAGCGAGGAACGCAACTACTCCGAGGACATCGCCAAACGGATTGACACCGAGGTGCGGGCTATTGTTGAGCAGTGCTACAGCCGCGCCAAGCAGATGATCTCAGAGAGGCGCGACACCCTCGATAAGCTGGTCGAAGTGCTGCTCGAGAAGGAGACGCTGAACCGGGAAGAGGTTGAGGCCATCATCGAGACCGGGCAGTTGCCGGCGAAAGATGAGGAACCAGTGCAGGAGCAGCCGACTGCGACCGCCGCCACAACCGAGGAGCCGGCGGACCAGGCCGCACCTGAGGCAATACCGCCGGGACTGCCCGAGGCGCAGACGCCGTGAGGACGGAATCGCGTCGGGCTGTAGCTGCAAACCCGACGCACCGCAGAGGCAAGAGGTGTTGTCAGGCTTGAGAGTCTCACCCACTGCGGTGCAGTGGGTGCCCGATTGCGCGGCAGCGGGTGCCCAACTGCCTGCTGCGACTACCTCAGTGGTGGCACGTAGAGACGCGATTTGATGAGCAAAGGCAAACGGCTGCGGGCTGAGGTCGTTGGGTGCTTGCATGATATGTCATCTCGGTCTCGGTGCTAATATCGGATACCCAGCATACCAGTTGGCGGCGGCGATTTCGTCGCTGGCTGCGTCACCCGAAATCTCGCTGCGGCGCGTCTCATCGGTCTATGAAACAGCACCGGTAGGCTTCACCCACCAGCCCCGCTTCCTGAATATGGCTATTAGCGTGAAAACCAGCCTGAGCCCGGCTGAGCTGCTGAGCATCGCCGCCGACATCGAGCGCGAGCTGGGCCGCAAAAGCACTATCAAAGACGGCCCGCGCCCCATTGATATTGATATCCTGGTCTGTGGCCAGCTCACCTGCGAGCAGCCCGAGCTTACCGTCCCGCACCCGCGTATCAAAGAACGCCAGTTCGTGCTGATACCACTGAGCGAGATAGCGCCCCATCTAATTCTGCCCGACGGTTGCCTGATAGCCGATCTGGTCGCAGATGAGGGCCGGCAGGTGCGGAGGCTGGGCCGTCTGGCGGAGTTGGTGCGGGCGGCCAGATTCGCCCCTGAGGTGTGTGCAGATGCTGGGTAATATCCTGGGCGTTGATCAGCGGGTCACATTCTTCCGCGAGCTGGCGACTCTGGTCAACTCCGGCGTCAGCATCGGTGAGGCCCTGAGCATTCTGCAGACGCGACCGGGCAGCCCGGAGTTGAGAGCCGCAATCAACGATGCGGCTAAGCGGGTGTCTCACGGCGAGCGCTTCTCCGAGGTGATGGCAAAGCATCCGAAGGTGTTCAGCGCTCTGAACCTGGCGATGATCGCTGCCGGGGAGCGGGGCGGGCGTCTCGATGCGATGCTCAACGAGGTCGCCGATTACCTGGAGAAAGAGCAAGAGCTGCGGCGGATGCTGTCGCGCGAGACCTTTTATCCGAAGATCCTCGTCGGTGCGGCGATCTTCATCCCGCTGATTGCCCAGATGGTAATCGCGGGTGTGATGATCGGGGTCGGAGCGGCGATAGTGGTGGGGCTCAAGGCGCTGGCCGGCTATCTGGTTTTCTTCCTGGTGATTGCGGCGCTGTGGTTCGCCTACCGCAAGTACCGGGAAACGGATCAGGGGGCGCAGAATATTGATCGGGCCAAGCTCAGCCTGCCGGTTCTCGGCGCTGTGATTTCGCAGCTCGCCTGGGCCAAGATTTGCCGGGCGATCGGGGCCCTGTACAAGGCCGGCTTGACCACCGCCCAGGCGCTGGAGTTGGCCGGGCCGGCCAGCGGCAACCGCGCCCTGCAGGCGACCCTGACCAAGGCGATACCGCACGTGCAAAGGGGCGTTCCCCTCTCCGAGGCTCTGACCAAGGGCGGCTACATCCCCGACCTGCCCCTGCGGATGCTGCAAACCGGTGAGAAAACCGGCGACATTGACGCCACGATGGAGAAGGTGGCCGAGCACTTCGAGGCGCAGTCAAGAACCTCGATCCAGCGCATGGCGATTCTGATCGTGCCGATCGCTGTGGTGATAATGGGCGTGGTGGTACTACTGATGGCCGCCAGTGCCTACGGCGGCTACTTCAACTCGCTGCTGGAATCGCAGTAGCCGCTCACCTGATCTTTCGGCGTGGGGCAAGCGCCACAAGCTGAATAGCCAAGAAAGCTGCAGATGATGAATCATGCGTATCAGTGGTAAGCTAGACGAGGTCCGTTCGCTAGTTCGGAGTGCGCGAGCCGATGGTAACAGCATCGGTCTCGTGCCCACAATGGGAGCGCTGCACGAGGGTCACGCCTCGTTGATAAGCCGGGCCAGGCGCGATAACGATTTCGTGGTTCTCAGCATCTTCGTCAACCCCACCCAATTCGGGCCCTCGGATGACTTCGAGAAATACCCCCGCCAACTGGAGCAAGATGCGGCGATTGCCGAGGAGCTTGGCGTGGACTTGATATTCGCGCCCACGGCGGAGGCAATGTATCCGCCGGACTTCGTCACCTATGTCGAGGTGGAGAAGCTGACCGCAGAGCTATGCGGGGCCTTCCGGCCCGGCCACTTTCGCGGGGTGACGACCGTGGTGAGCAAGCTGTTCAATATCGTCAGCCCTGATCGGGCGTACTTCGGGCAGAAGGACTACCAGCAGTTGCTAGTCATCGAGCGTATGACCAGGGACCTGGACCTGCCCATCGAGGTAATTGGCTGTCCGACAATCCGTGAGACCGACGGTCTGGCGATTTCCTCGCGCAATCAGTACCTGACACCACAGCAGCGTTCCGCCGCGCCGGCTATCTACCAGGCTCTGCAGCAGGGCGCTGAGGCAGTCCGCGCCGGCGCCAGTGCCCCAGAGGCCGAAGCAATCGTTGCCGCACGGATTGCGAATGAGCCACTGCTGGAGATACAATACACCCGTGCAGTGGACCCGCGCAACCTGGTCGAACCGGGCTGGGCCGGCCCACCAATGCTGCTGGCAGTAGCCTCGTTTGCAGGAGATACGCGCCTGATAGACAATCTATTAGTAGAGGAATGAAGATGCTGCGGAGCATGTTGAAAAGCAAGCTTCATGGGGCTACGCTGACGCGGACCGAGCTGCACTACGCAGGCAGCATTACGCTTCCGCCCGAATTGATGGCGGCAGCCGACCTGCTGGCCGGGGAAGAGGTGGAGGTAGTCAACCTCAGTAATGGAGCGCGGATTCGAACCTATGTAATCGCGGGCGCGGCGGGCAGCACGGAGGTCTGCCTCAACGGGCCGGCCGCGCGCACGGCTTACGTCGGTGACATGATTCACGTGCTGGGCTATGGTCTGTGCGATGCCGCCGAGGCCGAGAAGTTGCAGGCGGCCGTCGTGCATGTTGATGAGCACAACCGCGTCGTGGGGGACTAGGGCATGGCAGATAGCGATTACTCGATGAAGGCTCTGGTGGCGCAGGCGCTGGCTGAGGATATTGGCCCGGGCGATGTGACCTCCGCGCTGACAATCCCACCCGAGGCCCGGGCGCGAGGACGCTTCTTCGCCAAGCAGAACGGGGTCCTGTGCGGCCTGGAGGTATGTGAGGAGTGCTTCCGCCAGCTCGATGCGGCATCTGCCTTCGAGGCGCTGCTGGAGGAGGGTGATAGCTTCAGCGCCGGCAGCGATATTGCAATCGTCACCGGCCCGGCGCGGGCGGTGCTGGGTGCCGAACGCACCGCACTGAACTTCCTGCAGCGGCTCTGTGGCATCGCTACTGTGACGCGCAGATTCGTTGACGCCGTGGCCGGCACCAGCGCCCGCATCGTTGATACCCGCAAGACCACCCCGTGCCTGCGGGCCCTGGAGAAGCGCGCGGTGAGGGCCGGCGGCGGACACAACCACCGCTTCGCGCTCTACGACGGTATCTTGATCAAGGATAACCACATCGCCATCGCCGGCGGAGTCGAGGCTGCAATCAGCGCCGCCCGCGCCGGGCGGACACATACTCTCAAGATCGAGGTTGAGGTCACCGATCTTGACCAGCTTCGCGAAGCGATCGCGGCGGGAGCCGATGTTGTCATGCTGGACAATATGACGCCGGAGCAGCTTGCCGAGGCGGTAAAGGTCGCCGATGGGCGGGTGCTGACGGAGGCCTCAGGGGGTGTCAACCTCGACAATGTGGCCGCCATCGCCGCCACCGGTGTTGATCTGATATCGGTGGGTGGGCTGACCCATTCAGCGCCGATAATAGACATAAGCCTGGAAGTGACCGCCATCTAATCCGCATTGTCTATCAACGCGTAGGTCGGGCTTTCTAGCCCGACAGCTTTGCGGCTGAGCTTGCGCCAGGCTAGAAAGCCTGGCCTACGGGATATGTAAAAGGCATTGTCAGTCTGGAAGGCCTGACCTACGCGAGGGCTGACTGCAAAGAACAGCGAATGATACTGTGCGGAGTTGTGCAACTCAGCACCAGGCCGTTTGGCGGTGCTCTTTGCGGGAGGTGAAGCTACCATGGCTTTGAGGTCCTGTGCGGTCCTCATGACTAACTGCGGGGCGAGCGTGGCGCTGCTGCTTGGCAGTTTGGTTGGGTGCGGCGTCGCTGCGGCGCAGCGGCCCCCGGAGAACATCGCCCTGTATCGGCCGTATCGGTGTTCGGTGCCGTTGCTGGTGGGCTGGACCGGACTGGTGGACGGTAATCGGGAGGCCGATACCGCGCCGGAGTGCTTCGCAACCGCTAATCTGGAGACGTTCCCGAAATACATAACTATTGACCTGGGAGCGGCCTGTAACATCAATCGCGTGGTGGTTTATAGCTCGGCCAATGGCAATACTAAGAAGGTGTCCTTGGAGTGTTCCCTCGATGCAGAGCAATACCAGCAGCTCAGGCAGGGCTTCATCTTTCCCGACCGCAAGGCGATGGCGCTTTCGCACGAGTTCAAGCCCCGGCAAGCCCGCTACGTGCGCCTGACGCTGTATGACACTTGGGGCCAGGGCTTGGGCGGCGACAACTGCATGTTCTTGCGCGAGGTCGAGGTCTATGGCTGGCGGCCGCAGGGCGCCGCCGAAAAGCCCTCGGACCCTCTGGGCGCCTTCAAGGGCCAGGAAATGACCGTCGCCTACCCCAGCCTGAGAATCTTCCGCCGCTACTGCCTCAACAACCCGAACGCGCCTCTGTCCGTGTGGCTGCTAGGGGATTCATTTGCTGTTGCCGACGAGGCGGTCGCCCACTGGAGCGGCCTGCTGGTAGCGCGCCTCCAGCAGCGATATGACAAGAGGCTTGAGATTGCACTGGGCGGCTGCCGGGCCTTTACCCTGGCCGACTATCAGCTCTTCATGAGCCAACAGGAAGGCAATCAGCCGGATTTGGTGATACTGACCCTGGGCTATGATGCCGCCGTCAGTCAGTTGCAGGAAGCGGCCTTCCGCGGCGCCGCCGGCGAGATTATCAAGCTACTGGCTGAGAATACCGACGCCCTGGTGGTAATCGTGACGCCCCCGCCCGTGGCGCACAGTGACCACCTGAAGCGCTATGAGGTGGCTGCCAAGGTGGACAGCACGGGGTACGCCTGGCAGCTTGAGCTCTTGGCTCAGACGCACAAATTCCCCGTGGTGCGCACCGGCGCGGTCTTGGGCAACTCCAGCTACGATCTGGCGGACATCTACGCGGACAATATCCAGCTTGCCGATCGTGGGCATGAGGCGGTCGCCATCGCGCTGGACCGGCTGCTGGCCGGTGAGTAGGAACAGACGAAGCCTCTAGATGGATTGCTGGGAGGGAATCACACACACCACCATGCGAACGGCACTCGGCGTCATCGTGGGGCTGGCCCTGTTTTTTCCCGGGATTGTGTTCTTGCAGTGGCTGAGCAGCGCCCTCGGCCTCTATGATGATATGACGCTGACCGACGGCTGCCTGGTCATGATCATTATCCTGCTGGCAATCCTGCTGGTGCGGGGTGGCCACGGTGACGACAGCCCCGCAGGTCAAAGGGAGGCGCGGCTCGGGGGTGCTTCCTCACGAGAGGCGCAGGCCCGCCGACCACGCGGCCGGACTGAGCCGTAAGCTGAGCCTTTCCGATGAGTTGACGGCATGGTCTGATATGCCGCGAAATGGAGTCGGGCGGGAACTGCGCTTGTGCAGATTCTCGATAGCAGCAGGACTTGGTATTCAGTAAGCACCCTGGATTGCGCAGTGCCGTGCTGTTGGAGGGGCCGTGTCGAACGTCGGACGCTGTTTGTCCGACGTGAGGCTGGCCCGCGTACAACGCGGGCCTTCCGCAATATGCACGGCTAACCGGCCAACATCAACGGCTGGGCCAGCCTTGTCTGTTTCGCTATGCGAAACAGCCTGCGACAGGCCCCTCCATCACGACTAACGACCTTCCACTCTCACACTAGAGCCTGAATTGCCTAAAAACCTGCACAACTACCGTGGAAGCTCAACCCACGCGAATATGTCTTGCGACCCCAGACAAGGGCAATGACCGGCGAAGTGCCACCTGAGCGGAGACAGCTTGGAGGCTAGAATGAACGTATTGCTGATCGCGATTGATACGCTGCGCGCCGACCATCTCGGTTGCTACGGCTACGACCTGCCGACCAGCCCGCAGATTGACAGGATCGCAGCCAAGGGCGTGCTCTTCGAGGAGTTCATAGCCCCCCATATTCCCACCCACCCCGGCTTCACCACCATCATGACCGGCAAGGACGTATTCGACCACCAGATCGTCACCCAAGGCGGCGCGAAGAATCTGTCAGAGCAGATCCGAACGCTGCCCGAAATCCTCCACGAGCATGGCTACTTCACCGCCGCTGCCGACAACATGGGGCGCTGGTTCGAGCGCGGCTACGATCTATACAAGCGGTACAGATGGGGGCGGAAGACGACGAATCCGTGGCGCAAGGGGGAAGCGGTCAACCGGGCAGCCCTCAAGGTGCTGGAGGCCTGCGACAGTCAGGACAAGCCCTGGTTCGCCTTCCTGCACTACTGGGACCCGCATACGCCCTATCTGCCGCCACGGCCCTTTGACCGCATGTTCTATCACGGTGACGAGAAGGACCCGAGCAAGGATTCGGCCTACGAGATGATGAACAACTACCCGGCCTTCCAGTACTACTTCGCGGAGTGGATGCCGGGTACCACTGACGTCGAGTTCCCCAAGGCCCAGTACGATGCCGAGATCGCCTACTGCGATGCCTGCCTGGCACATATCTTCACTTGCCTCAAGCAGATGCGCGGGGCCGAAGACACGCTGATTATCATCACCTCCGACCACGGTGAGGAACTCGACGAGCACGAGATGTGGTTCGACCATCACGGCCTCTATGAGACTAATATGGCCGTGCCACTGGTCCTTTACCACCCGGAATGCTTCAGCGGCGGCAAGCGGATCGGTGGCCTCACCGTGCACCAGGACATCGCACCAACCATATTGGAGGCGGCGGGACTGGCGCAGGCCGGTGCTGATAACCAGCTTGCAGGCCAGAACCTGCTGGGGCTGATTGAGTCAGGCAGCCAGGCCGGGAGTCGGCAGAGTGTGTATATCTCGGAGTGTGCCTGGATGAAGAAGCGGGGCCTACGCACCACCCAGTACAAGTTCTTTGAATCGCTCTACGACGAGCTGCACAGGCGACCGCCCTTCGAGCTGTATGACCTGCAGGCCGACCCCGGCGAGCAGTATAACCTCGCCGCAGACAACCCCGAATTGCTCGCAAGTCTCCGGGATCAGTTGGCGGCCGTAATCGCGACAAGGCAGAGCGAAACCGGAGGCTCTGACCCGGTCCTGGAACAGAATATCACGATGACACAGATCGGGCACGTTGATGTCGCCGTTCCCGATGACCAGATTCTGGAGAAAGCCGACTAAGCCGGCGACCTGATGCTGAAAGTCCCGGCTACGGGATCCGCCTCACGGACCATCCCTATGACCATTTCAGAATCTCTAGCTGCGACTGCACTGTCATCTCCACGGTGCGAGCGTCAATGCGTGTGACGCGGTCGGAATCGGCCATCCCGTCGGCCATATCGCTGCGGTATAGCTCCAGACGCACGGTGATCGGTTTCTCGAGAATCCACGGCTCTTGCTTGCCGACCCATGTCATGGCTTCCTCAGCGCCCTGCCTAATCATCTCGCGCGCCTTCTGCGGATGCAGGCAGGTGGCGTGCTCGCGGCCACGACCCACCTTGACAGCCACGGTTACCGGAGTTTGGTAAAGGCGCTCGGCCTCAAGGCAGGCGGCCTCATCGCCCGTCACCAGCAGCAAGGGCAGATTGTAGTGGCCCGCCCATGCCGCGGACTGGCCGATCTCGCCGTGCTTCTCGCCGTTGAGATAGTAGTTGTACCAGCTCATCGAGGACTGGGTGTGGTCCAGGAAGCCATTAAGGGTGCCGGCCATCGCGTGAGCCCCCACCATCATCATGCCGGCAAAGGATTCGTCAAAGGATGGGCATATATTCACACCGCTGACCGGGCGCTCGTAGCGGGCTCTGGGGTCGGCCTCTTCGAGAAGCAGATGGCGGCCGCCACCATGACCGTCATTGACGACCACTTCCGTGGCGCCACCGTCGAAAGCTCCGGCGACCGCTGCGTTGATGTCCTCGGTCAGACACTTGCGGCCGTACTGATAGTGCTCGCCGCCCTCACCAGCCATCACCATCTCACGGCGGCTGACACCGCTGATACCTTCCATGTCGGTAAGAATATAGATTTTCACCTGGGACCTCCTTTGGTAGGGCCGATAGTTTGCATTCGCGGGCCGTTTGCTGTATTTTACTGCAAGCAGTCAGGGAGCTGAGAACGCCTCGCAGCAGTCCGCAGCAGTGGCGGCGCTGACTGCCCTGTATATTCATCCGGCCGTCGGCGTATCCCTTTGGAGAAAGGTGCGGTGTCCGCAACATGGTTTGTGGTGTGATCCAAGCGCGCGCATTCGCCACACGTCTGCCGGGTAAGACGCTCAAGGAGATAGCGGGCAAATCACTGCTGGCGTGGACGATACTGGCCGCGCAAGCGTCTCCCTCGGTTGACCGTGTAATCGTGGCGACCAGCACCAATGAGCAGGACACTGCGGTGGCGGAGGAAGCCGCGAAATATGGCGCAGAGGTGTACCGGGGCGACGAAAATGATGTGCTGGCCCGTTATGTTAATGCGGCCCAGGACCTGAATCTCGAAGTGATTGTCAGAATCTGCGGCGACGCCCCGGCCTTTTCACCGTGGGTATGTCACGGGATCGTGCAGGAATACCTGGCCGCGGGCGCGGACTATGCCTCCAACACCAGCGAGGAGACCTTCCCGTACGGCACGCAAGTGGAGGTGTTCAGCGGTGAGGTTCTGGAGAAAAGCTGGGAGGTGGCTGATCTGCCGTCTGACCACGAGCACGTCACACCACCACTGCGGCGGTACCCGGAGCTATTCAGTTGCCTGTCGGTGGTAGCGCCGAAGCCGATCCGCCGTGGGCATTACCGGCTGTGCGTAGATACCCAGCGGGATTATGAGGTGGTCTGTGAGATTTTCGCCGAGCTCGACCATGAACCGGACCAGCCACCCGATCTGCTCGCCATCGTCGAGCTGCTGGACCGCAGGCCGGACCTCACCGAGCATATGATCGTCGGCAGTCAGAGATACTCGACAAGTCGGGATACGGAGGTGGCAGCACCGACGGTGGAGCTAGCGCTGACCTACCGGGACGAGTTCTACGAGATGAGCCGGGGATAGAGCTAGCTGGTGCTAGGGGAGCAGCGCAGAGGAAGTGATGAAGAAGCAAAGCGGGCCACTCCAGAGAGTGGCCCGCAATAGTTGGCGAGTGTGCGTTCTGCTTGGTTAGCTGCTGCGGCGGCGCTTGAGATACAGCCCGCCGAGACCGAGAGCGAAGAGCGCAAGG
Organism: uncultured Armatimonadia bacterium; assembly: GCA_964390495.1. Lineage (GTDB taxonomy): Bacteria > Armatimonadota > Zipacnadia > Zipacnadales > UBA11051 > UBA11051. The sequence goes on along the minus strand of CAYMIN010000003.1, from coordinate 120,830 downwards.
GTGGCCGGCTCGGGTGCCCTGCCCTCCTGGTCCCAGTCATTCGGACACCAGTCCTCGCTGGCTAGCACACCATTGTCAAAGTAGCCACCCCAGTAGAAGGTGTCGGGGTAGCCGAGATCGCTGCCAGCGACGCCCCACTCGATAGCTTTGGTGCCGCGCGCTACCTCAAAGTACGTGGGGTTGGCCACCAGGTCCCAGGAGCTTGTCCCGCTATTGTACTCCATCAGCGCATAGTTGGTGCCGTATGTCGTCCCGGAACTGAGGTCATAAGTCATCCAGTAATCAAAGCCCCCGGTGCCGGTGTATGGGTCGTCGCCGGTCGCCGCATTCTTGTCGGCATCTATGAGAATGTCCACATGGTTGCCGGTGTTGTCGGCCTGCAGATTGGCGCCCACAACGTCAAAGGCAAAAAAGGCATGCCCGCTGCCGGGGTCCCACAACTGGTAATTCCAGTTGATGTCGTAGGCCTCATGACCTGCCCCCAGATCAGCGCCGTCCTGATTGACGCTAAACGGGTTCTCCCACTCCTGGCCCAATCCCGTATTGATGGTTCCGTCCACAGTTACGATGTCCGCGCTGGCAACAGCAAAAAAGGCCAGCGCCAATGTTACGACCAGAACGCTCGCTTTGATGGTGTGCATGAGAATATAGTCCCCCAATACCCAGGTCCGAACTCGATAAGCCGGACTGTGATAACAGCAACCCCCCTGACGGGTGCTACTAAATTAGCATAGTTCGGTAGGTGTGTCAAGAGTGTAAGCAAAAATTTTTGAGGCAATTAAGCCGAAGAAGGTATAGTGGCGTCGGCCTAAATAGCCAGGAGCGCCGGTACTACGCGGCTTCGTCGCTTCCCCGAATGGCTCAAGCCGACTTGAGAAAAGCTCGGTGTCCAGCAAGAAACGTTGAGAAAAGACCGCGAATGGGGACTCGCCCGGGGCGAAATCCGGGCGTGGAGGCTCGACCCAGGTGCCAGTGGCTAGCAGGCCGCGCCAGGCGCTGGTAAAGGCGGCTACAGCTCCCGCAACTCCACTAGGTACCGCCCCGGCTGCACAGCCAGAGTCAGTAACTGCGCCTGGGTGTCGAAGCTGGCGTCGAGCGGCGCCTCGATGCCGCTGATACGAACCAGCGCAGTGCGCACCGGCGTATGAATAGTGGCGGTGACCGGCTGGTCGGCGACAACCGCGACCCGGAATACTCCGTCCCGTAGCACGCCGCCGACAGTCACCGGAGCATCGGCGCTCACCAGCGTCTCGTTACCCAATCGCAACTCCGTGCCGCCGCAGATGGCATAGCGATGTCCCAAGGGCTGTGAGATCATGCCAATGACGCCATCGTGGCTGAGCTCACCGGGTTGGCCCGGACCGATGGCGATGATGTCGGCGCCGTCCGGCTGCGTAATGTTGATGGTAAACCGGCCGTCCTGGGCGACCTCGATAGTACCCTCTAGGGGGTCCAGGCCCTCGGCCGCCGGCCCGGCCCTCAGGGCCATTAGGTTGGTGAACTCAGCGTGCTTTTCACCGCTGCTGCAGGTTATGTAATGCCCATAGCCCTCGCAGTGCGGCCAGACTTTGTGGGTGATGGTGAGCTGCTGCGGCCCGAGGATGTCCACCGCGACCTGGGCGGTGGCCCGTCGGATAATCAGATGGCGCGCATCGGTCACTTGGTCTTCAGATAGCGGCTCCCCGGCCACCATGAACTCACCGTCGGAGGGCGTATGCAGCAGGAGCTGCACGCTGCGCGCAACGTCCTTGGCCGCGACTTGGTCGAGTATCAGATAGTAGCTGCCCGGCACCGAGATGATGTGGCGCAGGAACTTGCTCAAGCGGTCGGCGTAGCAGGCGGTGGCATCGCCCACCGTATAGCCCAGCGCCGGCGTTGAGAAAAGCTCACCAATCTCGCCTTCAGCCTCAAGCTGCTGCTCGCCATCCACCAGGATCGAGTTGTGCCCGTAGGTGCCGAAGGTGTAATCGTGGCGGCTGTGGATGACCTCCATGCTCATCTGGCGCTCGGGCGGGTACTCGCGGTCGTAGATCTGATAGCCGGGATCGTTGATGACCCAGTGGCGCCCGTAGCCGAGGATGAAATGGTTCTGGTCGAGGTGATTGTGATTCTTGACGAAGCCCGACTTGAAGGCCAGCAGCGCATCATCGCTCGACCAGCCGCTTCTGAAAGCGGCCCAGCGGATCGAGCGGAACTTGCGGGCCAGTGGCAGGTCGTCGGGCTGCCGGGCAAGCTGCTTGTCCTGCTCATCGGCTTTTTTGGCCTTGAGCAGATACCAGGCGGCGAGGCTACTATCCTGGATGCTGACCAAGGCCTTGGCCGTCTTGGTAAGCGTTGGCCGGCAGCCGGTGGAGTCGCCGGCATCGGCAAAGTTGACCACCGAGCCGCCACCGGGCAGGACGAAATAGACCGGATAGTAGATAACCTGGGAGAGGAAGGGATGAGTGAACAGGTCCACACCGGTGACGGCCTTGGTTGCCTGGATTAGGTACATAAAGAGGTCCACGACGCCACCGTAACTGAAGCCCTCCACCAGGCCGCCGTCCTGGCCGCCCTGCTCATCAAAGAATAGGTTCATCTTCTCGATGGCCCTGGTCAGGTACTTATCAACCCCGTCAACCTCGCCCATTACCGCCAGAGCGCCGATCCCCATCGCCGAGTTGACTATCACATAGCCGTTGGGCCAAGTGTTGGGCTGGGCGACCCAACAGCCGGCTTCCTCAGTGTAGGGATAGACGCGCTCGCAGCCCTTCTCGACGATAGCGGTGCGGACCCTATCGCGGTCCGCCTCCGACAGCTCCTCATACAGGTAGTCATAGGCCGTGGTGACCCCGAATATCAATGAGCGGGTATCCAGGCAGGGGTACTTGCCATTGCTGTAATCCGGGTCGGTCCACTGCGGCCAGTCGCATATTGACATCATCGCGGTGTAGCAGGCATCGTAGAAGCGTCGGTCGCCGGTCAGGGCGTAGGCGTAGCTGAGGTCCTCCAGGTACTGGTGCAGATTGCCGCACAGGCCGGTCCAGTAGGGCCAGGAATCGCCTTGGTGCGACTTGGGGAAAGGCGCTTCGGGCAGGGGGATGAAATAGTCCTTATAGGCGGTGGTCCGCGTGAGCCGCAGCGCGCTCTCCCCTATTCTGCCGGCGGCCTCGACCGCCTGCTCGTCGGCTCGCTGGGCCTGCAACTGCTCCGGTGTCATGGTCAGGCGCGGATGAAACGGTCGTTTGAGTTCGAAGGTCATCGCCATCCCTGCGCTATACAGCGTCAGCAGCAAAGATGCGCTCACAGCGGCCTGCAACAGACATTTCATATCCATGAGATTCACCCGTACCGTTTCCCTCTCAGGTTCAGACTGCAGAGGCGTTGTGCAGTTCTAGCAGGTGTCGTATATTTGTAGATCGGGGAGCTGATACCTCTTTGGTTTGCAGGTTAGGGGGCGGGTGGGGGCCAATAGTACTGCGGAGGTATGTCTGAAAGGGGGAATCGCCGTGTCCAGGCGCAGGGGCTTCACCTTGATCGAGTTGCTCGTGGCCATCGCTATCATAGCGATTCTGGCGGCTGTGCTGTTTCCGGTATTTTCTCGCGCCCGGCAGAAGAGCCAACAGGCCGTCTGCCTGAGCAACCTCAAACAGCTCCTGGCCGCGGCGGCCCTGTACAACCAGGACTATGACCGGACCTTAGTACCCGCCCGCGCCGGCCAAGCCCCCGCTAGCCTCGGCTATTCCTGGTGCGTGCTGCTGCAACCGTACCTCAAAAACCAAGACATTCTCAAGTGCCCGCTGGACCCAAATGGCCAAACCGCCAAGCGTACCACCGATCTGCCGCACAGCTATGGCATCAACTACAATCTGACCTTCAACGCCGGCGGCTTCTCGTCGGTGCCTTACACCTATCGGCTTTCGGCGGTGGAGGAGGTTAGCGAGAAGCTGCTGTTCTTCGACCTCAAGCCCGACTTGGAGGCGATGGGGGCAAGCTACACCACCCACCGGCTCTCGCGGGTGGCACAGCGTCATTTCGACCAGGCGGCCTTTGGCTTCCTGGATGGGCATGCCAAGGTCATGCCGTCGAAGCAGACCGAGCAGCCGAAGAACCTGTGGATGCCCTGATGGGGGCATTTGCGGCGGAGGGTGTGGACTAAGGTCGAGGCACAACGGTAGCTCTATTCGGCGGGTACCAACACGTCGTCCCAGTCCAGGCCGGTGTACTGCGCAATCGCCCGCGTCGTGACGTATTTGCCCGAAGCCAGCAGCGGGTAGTAACGCGGGTGCATGCCTTGCGGCAACTCCCCGGGCCGCAGCACTCTGATATTGTCGCGGCTCAACCTCTCCCCGGCAGCGATCGGCGCCACCGAGAATATCCCCCGATAGGCGAAGTCGCGCAGCATCTGCTCGGCTTCAGCAAGCTTGCGCACGGTGCTACCGGCAAGCTCCTCGTCTATCGCCACTTCGCTACCTGCCGCGAGGTCGGCCTCGGCCTCGCGTACGGCCTCGACCATGCGCGCCAGATCGGGCGGATCAAGCGCGAAGCTGTGGTCGGCGCCGGGCAGATTGCGGTCCAGGGTGAAATGCTTCTCGATGATCTTGGCACCGTGACAGACGGCCTGAACCGGCGCGCGCACCGGGTCCTCGCTATGGTCCGAGAAGCCGGGGATAACATTGGGGAAAAGCCGGGCATAGGTCTCGATCACCCGCAGGTTGAGCTCTGCGGGCTGGGCCGGGTAGGCGGCCTCACACTGCAGCAGGGCGAACTGTCGCCGGCCGTCGGGTGCCAGCCACTCGCCCGCTCGCACCACATCGGCGATATTGGCGGCCCCGGTCGAGACGATGATCGGCTTATCGCGGCGGGACAGCTCTATCAGCAGGGGCACATGCGACAGCTCGTAGGAGGCCACCTTGTAGCAGTCGAAATCGGCCTGGGCCATCTGCTCGACGCACCACTCGTCACACACGGTCATAACGAACTCGAGACCTCGCTGGCGGCAACGCGCCGACAACTCCGGCAGCCACTCGAGCGGCAGTTCGACTTCCTCCATCAGCTCGTAGATCGGCACCATCTCGCCGCTGGCGGTGCGGTAGAGGCCGGCCTTGGGAGTGTACATGCCGCGCGCCCGGAAAAGCTGAAACTTGACTGCATCAACGCCGGCGGCGGCGGCCTCATCAATCATCTGCAGGGCCATATCGAGGCTGCCGTTGTGATTGATGCCGCATTCAGCCACCAACAATACCGGCTGGTCCTCACCCACTGGTCGGTCGTGCAGTTGTAGTAAAGCCATTTTCGGTGTCCTGCCGCTGCAGTTATTCTCGGCTGAGGGTGGTGCCCACTGATACTAAGAAAAAGGGGCGACACCTTGCGGTGCCGCTCCGGTGGTGTCACCTGAGGCTGCTGCGGTGGCGGCAGTGTCTAGAGATTGGTGCCGGCATAGGCCGGGTCCCAGAAGCGACTGGCGGTGTCCGGGTCAACACCGTCATAGTAGTTCTCGGGGATGTTGCTGCCTTTGAACCACTTGCCGTGTCCATCGGCGAAGCCGATGTTGCAGCCTTCGTTATGCCGTTCCACGGCAACGTCGTCTCTGCCGTTACGGTCGTCCGGGCCGCTCCTGGTGTCAATGAAGTAGGTACTGGTGTCGCCCTTGTCGCAGATTGCCATGGTCTCAGCCACGAACATAAACTTGGCGACCGCCATGCCGCTGCAATTCTCATTGAAGCCGTATGAGATAACCCCGTACTCGGCCTCGGCATCGCTGCTATCATCCACCCCGCCATCCCACGCATAGCTCTCCGAGGGGCAGGTGAAGACCTGGACGTTCTTGACATACGGCATCACCGAGACGATCCAGGGCATGTAGCCGCTGCTGTGGAGTCCGCCATTGGGCATGTAGTAATTGCCGACATAAATATCTACCAGCGGCATTGACTCGTCATAGTCCTGGGCGTACATCAAGATCGAGGTCATCTGCTGCTTGACATTTGACAAGCAGTTCGACTGACGGGCTTTCTCACGGGCGCGGGCGAATACCGGGAAAAGAATCGCCGCCAGGATCGCTATGATGGCTATTACCACCAATAGCTCTATGAGTGTGAAGCCTCGCTTGCTCATTTCGGCCTCCCTACAAGTTCTCGGTCTGTAACTCGAAAGGTTACCCCGATTTGCTGCCAACGTCAATATGTTTTTCGCCTTGCGGCTCTGGCTTACCTTCCTGGCAGGCCGCTTCTTGCAGAAAAAAAGCGCGGCACCCGGCGGGGCCGCTCTGTTGATTAGCTCGTCTAGCTACAAGGTCCGACTTACGGGCGGGTGCCGTCGTAAGTGGGATCCCAGAACCGGCTCATGGTGGCGCTGTCGGAGCCGTCGTAGGCATCCTGGGGAATGTTGCTGCCCTTCATCCACTTGCCGTGACCATCGGCAAAGCCGATGTTGGCGCCCTCGTTGTGGCGGTCCAGAGCAATATCGCCTCTGCCGTTGTCGCTGCCGCCAGAATCGAGGTAGTAGAGCCCGCTGCCGTCAGCCAGGCAGCAGGTCTCGGATACGAAGTTGAACTTGGCGTTGGCCACGCCGCTGCAGTTCTCGTTGTACCCGTAGGACACAGCATTGTACTCGGCCTCGACATCGCTGCTGTCGTCCTTGCCGCCGTCCCATGCAGCACTGACCGACGGGCAGTTGAAAATCTGGACGTTCTTGATGTAGGGCAGCATCGAGACGATCCAGGGCATCGAGCCGCTGGTGTGGAGCGCGCCGCCGGGCATTGTGTACGACGCACAGCCGACAGTCACCCGCGGCATGGTTTCGTCATAGTCCTGGGCATACATCAAGACACCGGTCATCTGCTGCTTGATATTGGACAAGCAGTTGGACTGGCGAGCCTTCTCACGCGCCCGGGCAAATACCGGGAAGAGAATGGCGGCCAGGATCGCTATGATGGCTATCACCACCAATAGCTCAATGAGCGTGAAGCCTTTCTTCCTCATTTCGACCTCCCTACAAGTTCTCGGTCTGTAACTCGAAAGGTTACCCCGATTTGCTGCCAACGTCAATATGTTTTTCGCCTTGCGGCTCTGGCTTACCTTCCTGGCAAGCCGCTTTTTGCAGAAAAAAAGAGCGGCGCCTGGCGGTGCCGCTCTTTTGGTTGGCTTGTCTGTGCAGCTACGATGTCCGACCTTACGGATTGGGACCGTCGTAGGTGGGATACCAGAAGCGACTCTCGTTGACCGGGTCAGTAACTGCCGACGGGATGTTGCTGCCCTTCATCCACTTGCCGTGACCATCGGCGAAGCCGATGTTGGCGCCTTCGTTGTGGCGGTCCAATGCGATGTCGGTCCTGTCGTCTGTGTTGTCGCCGATATAGTAGATACTTGTATCTTGCTTGTCGGCGATAACGAACGTCTCCGATACGAAGTTGAACTTGGCGTTCGCTACACCGGAGCAACGGTCGTTGTAACCGTAGGAGATGGCGTCACAACTGTGGTCGCTCGAAGTGTCGGTCTTGCCGCCGTCCCACGCGGCGCTGACCGACGGGCAGTTGAAAATCTGGACGTTCTTGATGTAGGGGAGCATGCTTATACACCAAGGCATAATACCACTGGTGTCGACGCCGCCCCCAGGTAGTGTGTACTGAGCGCAAGCAACGTTGAGGCGCGGCATGGTTTCGTCATAGTCCTGAGCATACATCAAGACACCGGTCATCTGCTGCTTGATATTGGACAAGCAGTTGGACTGGCGAGCCTTCTCACGCGCCCGGGCAAATACCGGGAAGAGAATGGCGGCCAGGATCGCTATGATGGCTATCACCACCAATAGCTCAATGAGCGTGAAGCCTTTCTTCCTCATTTCGACCTCCCTACTTCCAAATGATGTTTTGGGGACTGATAAACGTCTCCCGTTCTAGTACGAGTACGGCATACTTCGCGTTACGACCCTTACATACCTTCTTGTTCCCAAGTTTTTTTGCGTCTAAAACATTGCTGCTACTGATCAGTGATTATTGCTATCCCCCGCTACTATTCCTCAACCCTACGGCATCACCTCCCCGAATCTACATGACCCCTTGCAGATGTGTAGCGTATGAGTTCGGGTCATCGGCATTATATTCACAGCACACCCAACCGTCAAGAAGGCTTACGCAATATACCTTCCCGTTATTACTAACAGTTCCGGCCAGATTATGTTCCAAAAAAACAGCATGGCGTAGCCGAGGCCCTCTAGACATTTCTTTACTGATTAGGAAGGAAACGCAGCCGGCGATGGACTCCTATCAGGCCGCCATAAACAACGCCTTCCTGGAGGACAGGCATCCCTGCCTGTCCATGCCGTTGCCAAAAGCCGCGACAGGCAGGGATGCCTGCCCTCCAGGTTCTTTGGCAGTTGGGGAGGCAAGAGCGGCCGGCTTGCACCAACTGCCATGCTGCGTCGGCCCTTGCTTCAGCGTCCCAAATGCAACTCCGTCCCAACAATTCAATGAATGTCTCGAAGGGCCTGGCAGGGCACGGCTACGACAACGGCACAACCACTGCTCAACTGTAACCCATGTATGGTACTAGCTCACGAGTACCGGCACCCCGCTATTGACTTGGCGTAGGGCTTCTTGTATAGTGACTGTCCTTGGAGGCTTGAGAGCATGCCCAAAGTAGATTATGAAAAGCTCGCCCAGTTTGACGACACCTCGCTACGCGAACTGGAAGAGTCAATGGCAGAGCAGGTCCGGCGCGAGGTCGAGGCCCGCAAGGCCGAAGAGCGGCGCAAGGCGAAGAAGGCCCGCAAGAAGAAGCGGTTCAGCTCCCGGTAAGCGCTATCAGGTGATGGGTGGCGGGGTAGCTCAGACGGTCAGAGCGCGCGGCTCATACCCGCGTCGTCGGGGGTTCAAATCCCTCCCCCGCTACCAGCAAACTACCACACATCCAGCAACAGTCGCGGGGCTCGGGCTTCCACTGTAGTCATGCGAACCTTGGGTACGTGAAGCCCTAGGGTGACAGTGTGGCTTGGTTGGCTGCAATGGAGGGGCCTGTCGCAGTGGGCTTTGCTGTGCAAAGCTCACAAGGCTGGCCCAGCCGTTGCCGTTAGCTGTGTGGCTCTGTAAAGCTCGCCAGGATACCGTTCTGCGTGGGCCGGCCTCACGTCGGACAAACAGCGTGCGACGTTCGAAACGGCCCCTCCACAAAGCAACGGCAGTGGCTCCGGCCCGAGTCAGTTCAGGTCATGTCCCCGCTACCGACCAACTACCGCAAGCTGCACAGCCTGCTCACTGACGACGGGCAAATACCCGTTGCCACTAGTGAGGGTCAAGCCACTTACTGCCGCTGCCCAATAGGAACCAAACTGCTATGGACGGGTTCTCAGACGACGACATCGGGTGGCTCTTGGGTCTGCTCGAAGCGGAGCAGTTGGCCGAGATCGAGGTCGAGACCGGTGACTTCGCCGTTGCGGTCAAAGCGCCGACGCCGCAGCAGCTAGTTGTCGGCTGCGCGCCGCTCACCGAGGCACCGCCGGCCACCACTGATCCGGAGCAGTTGCCGGACCATGTCATGCCCCTGCTGTCCCCCATTGCCGGCACCTTCTACCACGCCCCCTCGCCCGATGTCAAGCCCTTTGCCGACGTTGGCGATCTGGTCGAGATCGGCGATACCGTCGGCCTGGTCGAGGCCATGAAGCTCTACCACGATGTCACCAGCCCGATCCGCGGCAAGATAATTGGGGTACTAGTCGAGGACCGGCAGCAGGTGGACGCCGAGCAACCCCTGATGCTGATAGACCGCCACGGCTAGCCTGGATTACTCGTGAGTAGAATCGGCGATTTGCAGGATGGGGTAACGACCTCGGGCTGGAAGCTGAGAATCCTGGCGCATTCTCACCTCAGCGTGGTAGAACGGACACCACGCCGAGGCCGAGCTACGCGTTCTTATTTGGGCTAGCGAGATATGGTGGCGAACTGGAACAGCAACTGCCCGCGCATCGTCAAAGGGCGTGAGGTGTCAACCGGGAATCGCAGCCAGGCAGGTTTCGGCCGGCAGCGGCCGACGATGGGGGCAGATACTCCCCGGCTATGCGGGCGACCCCACGACATGCAATCAAGCGCAGTACTATGGAGGCTAAAATGATGAGAATCAGATCCGTTGTTCCCGTAGCAGTGGTACTGGCCCTAGTGGCGGTCAGCAGCTTCGCGGCGGAATTGCCGATTAGCCAGGTGGTGCTGTTCTCCAGCGGCGTCGGCCATTTCCAACGCGCCGGGACCATCCAGGGCAACTGCAGCGTGGACCTGTCCTTCCGCGTTGACCAGATCAACGACTTGCTCAAGTCCATGACCCTGCAGGACCTCAGCGGCGGCAAGATCGGCCCGGTTACCTACGCGCCGCAGGACCCGTTGAGCCATACTTTGAGATCGTTCGCCGTGGATGTTGTGGGCAACGAGTCCCTGGCCGAATTGCTCTACAGCCTGCTGGGGGCGAAGGTCAGTATCGTTACCGCCGACGGCCCCGTCGCCGGCACCATCATGGGCGTCGAGGAGCAGGAGAAATCCGTCGGCGAAAACGTAGTCACCTACGAAGTGCTCAACCTGCTTACTGATAAAGGCATCGTGCAGGTGCCGGTCTGGCACATGAAGTCGGTGACCCTGACCGAGGAGAAGCTGAGCAGCGACCTGCAGAAGGCCCTTGCCGCCATCGCCGCCTCCCGGGATCTGGACAAGCGCACTGTCAGCGTATCGTTCTTAGGCCAGGGCAGCCGCCAGGTGCGAGTCGGCTACCTGCTGGAAACACCGGTCTGGAAGACCAGCTACCGGCTGCTGGCCGGCGGCGACAAGCTGTTCATCCAGGGCTGGGCCATCGTCGAGAACACCACCGATGACGACTGGAAAGGCGTCAGTCTGGCGCTGGTGTCGGGCCAGCCGATTAGCTTCATCGAGAACCTCTATGAGCCGCTCTACGTGGACCGACCCGTGGTCGAGCCGCAGATCGCCGCGACCACGCGGCCGCAGATGTATGAGGGCGCTTTCGAAAGCAAAGAGCCCGCCAAACCTGTGGCCATGGCGCCGGCACCACCAGCGCCCGGAACGGCAGGCGCGCGCAGAGCAGAGGCGGCTGCCGACCGTGCGGCGGGTGCGGAGTTGGCCTACGCCATGCTGGGCCGAGGCGGACTGGCCGAGGCGGGCGTCGAGGCTGCCGTCGGGGCCGGCAAAGTCGGTGAGCTGTTCCAGTACGCCATTGACCAGCCGGTGTCCATCGCCCGCCAGCAGTCGGCGATGATCCCCATCATCAACCAGGACATCGCGGGCCAGAAGGTGTCCATCTACAATGCCTCCGTGAACTCGAAGCATCCCCTCAACGGCCTCAAGGTCAAGAATAGCACGAGCCTGCATCTGATGGGCGGGCCGATTACGGTATTCGACGGGGGCGTGTATGCCGGTGATGCCTTAATCAACGATGTGCCGCCGGGCGACGAGCGGCTGTTGTCCTACGCGGTGGACCTGGCCGTGCGGGTGGACTCAGAAAGCGAATCAAGGCCCGACCAGACCTCTCTCGCCCTCAAGATCTCGCATGGGGTGCTGACCGTTACCAGCAAGCAGGTCAGCGAGCAAACCTATACGCTGAAGAATGTCGGCGCCGAGGCGCGCACCGTGATCGTCGAACACCCGCTGCGAGACGGCTGGAAGCTCGTCGCACCGAAGCAGGCCGCCGAGCGCACCGCCGACGTCTATCGCTTCGAAGTGCCGGTTGAGGCCGGCAAATCGGCCAAGCTCACAGTCAGCGAGGAGCTGCCCATGAGCCACACGGTGGCGCTGACCGATGCCAATGCTGACCGGGTCGCCGTCTTCGTCCGGGCGCCCAAGATCAGCAACGAGATGAAAGCGGCCCTGCAGAAGATCCTGGAGATGAAGACCGCTATCGCCGGTATTCAACAGCAGATTGATGAGCACGAAGACCGTCTCGAGGAGATAGGCGAGGAACAAGCGCGCATCCGCCAGAACATGGAGCAGTTGGACCATGAGTCTGAGCTCTACAAGAGCTACGTGCAGAAGTTCGCGGCCCAGGAGAAGGAGTTCGAGACCATCCAGGCCGAGATTAAAAAGCTCAAGGCCGACTTGACCGCGAAGCAGAAGCAATTGCAGGACTACATCATGGGCCTCGAGGTCGAGTGAGGCCAGGCGGGCGTCGCTTGACCGTCTCGGCATAGGCTAGCTGCGAAGATACGGGGGCCTGTCGCAAGATAGGCCCCCTCGGTTTTGCCGTTGCAGGAATATGCCCCGGGAGACAGGAAACTGGCACAGTGACGATTTTGAGATCAACTACTGAGGCTTGTCGGAGAATGCGCGGTCGGTTCCACATTCTGCTTTGCGCGACCGCAGCGGTCGCTATCTGGTGCGGCTGCACCCCGGCTGGTGCTGAGGAAATCAGCCTGCTGGAAGGCCGCTGCACGATTGCGGTGCCGGAAGGCTGGCGCGCCGACAATAGCTATGGTGATGCGGGGCTGGTGCTATACCCGCCCGATGCGCGCGCCTGGCCGCTGGAGCTGGTGATATGGGCGATGCCGGAAGGCGCGGCGGAAACGGCCGAAGCGGCCGCCCTGGCCCATGAAGCCGCGATCCGCCGGGATTATCCCTACACGCGGCGCGAGCAGGCCGAGTTCTCCACCGCCGACGGCCTGGCGGGCTTACAGATAATCGGTGAGGTGCAGACCGCCGGCAACCACAAGGTGGCTTGCGTGTTCGCGGCCTTTGCCTGCAAGGGGCGCTACTATGTGCTTGGCACCTTCGCCGTGCCCCAGCAACTCGACATCACCATCTCGCGGTATCTTGCTCCGGTTGCGCGGAATCTGCGGATTACTGCTCGACCTGGGCAAGTTGACTCGGGCTGGAAGCCCGAGCCGCGCGACGATAATAGGGGACGGCCCGAGCCCCGCGACAACAATATCAGCCAGCCGGATGAGCCGACCCTAGGACCGGCCCTGCCGGTGGTCGGGCCGCGCTATGATGCCGATGTGACTCCACCAGCGCCGGCAGCGGGTGCTGAGGAGCTTTACCTGCTCTCGGACCAGTACCTGCAGCTCAAGGCGCCTCGCGACTACGAAATCGAACTGGTTGAGGGAAAGTGGCTGATACACCCCCGGGGCGTGGCAAGCAGGGCGATCGGGTTGGTGGTATGGCCCCTGGTCTGCCCGCGTGGTACAATGACGGCTGCGGAGGTGGCCCGCACCGCCCTGCAGCAGTGGGAGCTATCCGCCGGCCAGGACTTCGACTTCCGGCCGTGCAGTACGCCCGCAGCGGGTAGCGGCTCAGCGGTAGTGTTTTCCGGCACCGGCCGAACCGCCTCCGGACAAGTCCAGGTGCTGGGCAGTTGCAGCATGGCCGGCGAGGCGGCTTTGCTGGCCGGCTTCTACGTGGTGCCGGATCGCGCCGCACGCGACTGGCCGCTGCTGCTGAGAATGCTTGCCTCGGTCAGAGCTGAAGAGGTGCCGGTCGGGGATTGGCTGCAAGCGCCGCCGTGTTACCGCTGGCAGGTGCCGGACTACCCGGCGCTGTCGGTGGCGGTGCCGGAGGGCTGGCTGGCGCGCGGTCGGGTCGAACCGAACCATGGCCTGTGGACGATTTCGATAGAGGCAGCCGATCCCGGCCCCCGCAGGCTCTACATTAGCTGGCAGCAGCCCCTGGTGCCGCTGTTCCGCCAGTTGACCACATTACTGCAGGCCGTCGGCTGGAAGCGCCTGGACCGCTACTCGCCCGACCTCAGCAGCCAGCCGTATCTACTCCTCTCGCGGCTGGCACCGGCGCAATTCATCGCAGAATACTGGAACCGGCAGACACGTGTTTCGTTGCAGGAGGCACAGGTCATTGAGCAGTCGCAGCCTGAAGCTCTGAAGGGCCTCATCACCGCCGGCGATGCCGAAACTCTGCAGACGGTGGTCGCAGGCGAAGCGACGCTGGGACCGAGGCGCAATCATTATCTGGTAGCCGTAGGCAGCACCGGGGACCACGATGGGCATACCTGGCAGGCGGCGGTTCTGGAGGCAAGCGGGCCGGCCCATGAGTCGGAGCAGGCGGTGGCCGCCCTGCGAGCGATGATCGAGGGCGCGGCACTCACCGAGGCTGAAGAGCCTGAGGCAGACATCCCGCCGGAGTTGGATGATATGCTGGAGCAAGCCCGGCAGGCGGTGTCGCTGTTGCCCCCCATCGCGGCCGGCACGATGGGCAACATCGCTTCCGCCCTGGAGTTGAGTACTCAGGAGGGGGCACGGGTCTGGCAAACTCCGACCGGCGCCCTGGAGGTCTGGAAGCGGGCGCTCAATGCCGCCCGGTACGGGCAACAGCCCGAAGACCTCCTGCCTGAATTGCACGCTCTGCAAAAGCAACCGCGGAATTGGTAATCAATTCGGAAGGCAGGTTCCCTCCTCTTGCCTTTGACAGGAAGTGATTGATATGGCCAAGAAGCTTGTGGTATGCGAACACTGTGGTGGTCAGAAAACCTGCACGCGAAGTGGCGGGCGCAGTTGCGCCGTTTGCCTCAAGGCTGCCGGCCGCAGCACTAAGCAATGGGCCACCGTCAGATGCTCGTACTGCGGCGGTATCGGTCGTATCTGGGTCGAGGAAGAAGAAGGCGACGAAGCAACAGATGCCGAGGCCCAAGAGAGCACCGAGGCGCCGCCTGAGGCCTAGTCTCAGCCCGGTTCACTGACAGGACGATCTGCACTATACTGAAGCGCAGCGGATCAACAGGCTAGCATTGTCAATGAAGTGACCAAGGTGTCAGAGCTCAGAAAAAGGGCTAGGGTATGGCCGAAGCTTGGAGCTAGTGTCCTGCTGCCGGCTATGCTGGTGGCGCTGGCATCATGTCGTCGGCCGCAGCGAGAGAGTTCTGCGGTCCCCATCGAGCCGCCGCCCACGACATTGACACAAGCAGATACCCCCGCAGCAGAGGAGGAAACGATGACCTGGCAACTTGAGAGCAGCGCCTTTGAGGATGGCGCAACCATCCCCAGCGAGTACACCTGCGCGGGCGAGGATGTTTCGCCGCCCCTGAGCTGGGGCGAGGCGCCGGAGGGGACTGCGCAACTGGCCTTGATATGCGATGACCCGGATGCGCCGGCGGGAACCTGGGTGCACTGGGTCATCTACGCAATGCCGGCCGAACTGCGCGAGCTGCCCCCGGCGCTACCGTCCGACGAAACGCTCAGTGAGCCGGTGACAGCCACCCAGGGCCGCAACGATTTTCCCACAGTCGGCTACCGCGGCCCGTGCCCGCCGCCCGGAGCAGCGCATCGGTACTCCTTCCGCCTGTACGCCCTCAGTGAAGAGCTGGAGCTCGCGCCCGGCGCTGCTAAGGCCGAATTGGTGGCGGCAATGGAGGGCAAGATACTTGGCGAAGCGAAACTGATAGGCAAGTTCGGACGCTGAGGTGAGCCGCAGATCGTCACAGTCCAGTCCGCACATGTACCCCTGACTCGTGTCGGGTCAGGGGAGCTTGTTATCTGAGAGGTGAAAGAAAGGATGCCGAAAACAGAGCGTTCTGCCGTTCAACAGGAACTTAGTGCACTCAGAAAAAGTATCTCACAGATGGCCAAGGAAGTACCAGAACTCAATCAAAGTTTCACCGATCTCCTGGGGGTATGCATTGAAGATGGCGCCCTTTCGTGCAATGTTAAGGAACTTGTCGCTCTCGGCGCGGGCGTAGCCGTACACTGCCCACCGTGCATACTGCTGCACACGCAAAAGTGCGTGCAGCTCGGACTTAGCCGTCAGGAGATAATCGAGGCCGCCTACATCGGTGTCACGATGGGCGGAGGCCCGGCCTATACACACATGCGGTATGTCTTCGAGGCATTGGATGACGCCGGGGCCTAGCGCAGGCAAAGCGACGGGCTAAAAGCGGTTTCAGAACGCAGTTTTTCAGGACTGGCGGGCTGGTACGACGCCACTTCTGTACCCGGGGGACAGTCCTTCAAGGGCCAGTCTTTCATTCGCGGTCCTGAGACCGCTTCTAGTTGGCCTGCTCTCTTCTGCTGTGCTACTGGCTTTCGCCGATAGCCGCGGAGGGGGCCACTAGATACCAACTGCAGC
Organism: uncultured Armatimonadia bacterium; assembly: GCA_964390495.1. Taxonomy (GTDB): domain Bacteria; phylum Armatimonadota; class Zipacnadia; order Zipacnadales; family UBA11051; genus UBA11051. The sequence goes on along the minus strand of CAYMIN010000003.1, from coordinate 104,797 downwards.
CCATCCGCTACGGGTGCCACTCCCTCTCCTGTTGCGGCCCAAACAAGCACTGCTAGCCTGAGGAAATCGAGGGCTTCACCTCCACACCGTGAGTAATGCTCTGGCGGACATAGCACTGCTCGGCGGCACGGAGGATGGCCTGCTCGTAAGTCTTCGGCAGCTCTTGGCTGACCTTGATCATCACACTGACACTCTTAGCCCGCGCCGGCTTGCCACTCCTTTCCACCTCCAGCTCCACCGTGATGCTTTCCGGTGGGATGTCGTGCCTTTCGCAGAACGGGAGAATGTCGCCAAGCGTGCACATGCCGAGGGCGGCAACGAATAGCTGCCCCGGTCGCATGTTGTTCCTCTCCGGGTTGTCTTCAGCCTGACCGGCGAAAACGCTGTAGTCGCCAAGAGTTGCCATATACCGCCCGCCTTCGTCATGCTTTACCGTGATAATTGACATAAATCGCCCTCTCTTTCATTCGTTCCTGACAACTTGGGTTCTCTTTGTCGGGCACAATGAACCGGTTGACTACAAAACCTCTATTAGGCACGCCGGCACAGCCGCCGCGCTCTATTTCGGGGGTATGTGAATGGCGCGGCCGAGTGCGTCCAGAGCGGCCTCGCCCACCGCCTCAAACAGCGTCGGGTGAGCGTGGCAGGTTTCGGCTACATCCAGAGTTGACATCCGGTTCTGCACGGCTACGGCCAGCAGGGCGATCAAGTCAGCGGCGCTATCGCCGATGATGCTGGCACCGATTACGCGATTGCTCTTGGCGTCCGCGATGACCTTGACGAAGCCGACGCGCGAGCGGGTGGCGGCAGCTTTGCCCAGGGCCGAGAAGTCGAACCTGCCCACCTTGACATGCCGGCCGGCCTCCTTGGCTTCGTACTCACGCAGGCCGACGGAGGCTACCTCCGGATGGGTGTAGGTGGCCATAGGGATAGCCAGCTCGCAGCGCCGGTCTCTGATGCCCAGGGCGATCTCGGCGGCACAGGTACCCTCACAGGAGGCCTGGTGGGCCAGACCGATCCCGCGGATGCAGTCGCCGATGGCATAGACGCTCTCCACATTTGTCTGCAAAGCTTCATTTACAATTACCCCAAATCTGTCGGTCTCGACGCCGACTTCCTCCAGCCCCATATCCGCGATGTTAGGACGCCGCCCTGCCGCCAACAAAACCATGTCCACGTCAACAGCCTGTGTGTCCTGGGCGCATTCATACTCCACCCGCTTGCCACCGCTGCAATCGCTGATACATGAGCACTTGCAGGAGGTGTGGATCTGCACCCCCAATTTGCTCAGCTCGCTGGCCAGCACCTGGCTGATTTCCGGTTCCTCGGTGGGGATGATACGATCGCACATCTCAAAAAGATGCACCTGTGTGCCCATCTGGGAATAAATATAGGCAAACTCCGAACCGAGAGCGCCCCCGCCGATTATCGCCAACTGCTGCGGCGGACCGGGCAGCGTCACGCCGTCGTCGCTGGTAATGACGTTGTCACCATTCTCGCACGGTACCGGTGGGCGCGCCGGCAGCGAACCGGTCGCCCAGATGATATATGGAGCCTCGAGGACGCCCTTTACCTCTCCGTTCTCCTCTACGGTCACCTGCTTCGGCCCGGTCAGGCGCCCCCGGCCCCCCGTGGCCGCGATCTTGTTCGCCTTCAGCAAGCCAACGATACCCTTAACCATCTGGTCCACTGTCCGCCTGGCGTGGCCTCGTACCTTATCAAAGTCAATCTGCGGTTCGCCGAAGGTGAGGCCGATGGCTTTTGCCGCCCTCGCCTGCTGAATCCGGGCTGCACAATGAATCAGGGCTTTAGAGGGGATGCAGCCACGGTTGAGGCAGGTTCCGCCGAGATCATTGTTGTGTACCAGTGCTACCTTGGCACCCAGTTGGGCGGCTCGTATCGCCGCTACATATCCGCCCGGACCCCCGCCCACCACGATGACGTCCACGTGTTTAGCCAATCGTTTCATCTCCCATTAGTGCGGTATCAATACGATCTTCATGCCCTCGCGCCGCCTCAGCGCCTCAAGTGCCGCATTGCCCTCCTGAAGCGGGAAGCGATGGGTTACCAGCTCGGCCAGCGGGTACTTCCCGCTCAAGGCAAGCTGCACAGCCTGGTACATGTGCCGCGCATCCGACACCCATACGCCCTGCAGCCGTAGGTTCTTGACAGCTATGTCCTCATAGATCGCCAGCGGCGTTTCGCCCTGCGGAACAGCCACGCCGACTATTGATACGGTGCCACCGCGTGCGGCCAGGTCAACAGCCTCAGGTACCGAATGCCTCGTCCCGGCCGCGTCTATCACCACATCCGCACCGAGGCCGTGAGTCATGTCCAGAACCATCCGCTTGCGCTCAGCCGCGTCAACCTCATCTATATTCACAGGCGTGCAGCCGAAGCTTGCGGCCAGCTTCAGCCGTTGGGCGCCGCGTTGGGTGCCGAAGATAATCACCTGCGCGGCGCCGCGCTCCATCGCTAAAGCCGCACTGTAGATCCCCAGCGGCCCCGGCCCCAGCACCACCACGGTGTCGCCGATCTGGACCTCCGCCAACTCCATACCGTGTGCCGCGGTTGCCCCGGAACACGTCGCCGACACCAGGATCGCCTCGTCCACGTCCTCGGGGAGCTTGATGATCTCGCTTTGGGGCCGGACGTAAAGCACCTCGGCATAGCAGCCGTTGAAATGGGGAGGATCGGCGCAGGGCAGGGTAATGCCATACACCTTGCGGTACGGGCACAGCGAGGCCTGGCGCTTGACCGCGCAGTAGTAGCAGCGGCCACAGGTCACGGCGCGGTGCCAGACGATCTTGTCGCCCGGCTCCAGCACCTCGCCGAACATATCCCGCTTCTCGCCGCCGCTAGCCATCACTCTGCCGACACCTTCGTGGCCGACGATCAGCGGCAGCTCGATGCGCGGGTCGAGGCCGCCGGTGATGTCAAGGTCGGAGCCGCAGATGCCGGCCGCGGTCACCTGCGCCAGTACCGCTCCCGGCTCCGGGACCGGTATCGGATACTCCTTGGGCACCAGCGGCTTGCCGAACTGTTCCAAGACCATCGCCAGTGCGCTGTTAGCCTTGCTCATTTCTCCCAACTTCGATACTAGCTGCCAGTTTGCGTATAGGATATTACCATTAGACTTATACAAATATTTACAACAGCTCTGTATCACCGTCTCGGACGTAGGCAACGGTCTGGGCGATGCCGTCCGCGAATTGGGTCTCCGCTCGCCAGTTCAATTCGCGGTGGGCTCGGTCACAATCCAGCGCGATGTGACGGACCTCCCCCTTGCGCTCGTCGGCATAGAGCGGCTCGCCATCATAGCCGGCCGCCCTCGCGACCTCCTCAAACACCTGCTGATCGGTGGTCTGCACGCCGGTGCCGATGTTGTAGATCCCACCAGCGCCGCGCTCGATTGCCGCCAAATTCGCCTCCACTACGTCCCCAACGTAAACGTAGTCGCGGGTCTTGTCGCCTCGGCCGAAGATGGTCGGCTGGCGGCCCTCCAGCATCAGCCCGGCGAATATCGCCACCACCCCGGCCTCACCATCGGTCCTCTGCCCCGGGCCATAGACATTGCCATAGCGGAGGATCGTGTAGTTGAGCCCCTCCAGCCGCCCGTACGCGGCCAGATACTGCTCCGCCGCATACTTGGCCACACCGTACAGAGACATCGGCCTGACCGGGCTATCTTCGGTGGCGGGAAGCTGCTCCGGCTCACCGTAGATGGCCCCCCCGGTCGAGGCGAAGATGAGCTTGGCGGTGCCCGCCTCGAGGCAGTTCTTGATCACATTGAGGCTGCCCAGGATGTTGACGTGGGCGTCATAGGCCGGGTCCGCGACCGACTTGCGCACATCAATCTGCGCGGCATGGTGGCTGACGACCTCGGGGCGAAACCGTTGCCAGAGCTCGCTCATCGCCGGCAGGTCGGTGATATCAAGCTCTGCAAAATCCGCGCCGACCGGCACGTGCTCCCGCCGGCCGGCGCTCAGATTGTCAACAACCAGCACCTCATCGCCACGGGCCAGGTGCGCCGTGGCGATGTGTGATGCGATGAAACCGGCCCCGCCGGTCACAATAACTCGCACAGTCCAGACTCCCTACTTCACGTAACCCATGCTCTGCCGCTACTTCCCCACGGCTGAACAACTAACCTCCCTCTATCCACAGTCAGGAGGTCTATTTGGCTCGGCGAGGAAATCTCCGCTGCCACACCCTTGGCCTGAACAAGCCATCAATTCTGCATTGAGCATGGAGTGTGTGATAATGTCTGACAACCTCAAGGTTGGTGTAGTCGGTTGTGGCGGTCTCGGCAAAAGACAAGCCAGTATAGTCAATGACCTTGCCGACGTCAATCTGGTCGGTGTAGCTGATGTCAATCTCGCCAGCGCCCAACAGCTCGCCACTGAACTCGACATCGGCTTCGCCACCGACGATTACCGGCAACTACTTACCGCCGACCTCGACGCCGTGCTGGTCGTCACCCCCACCTATACCCACAAGCAGATCGTGCTAGCCACCGCCGAAGCCGGTCTCAATGTATTCTGCGAGAAGCCGATGGCCACCTCCGTCGCCGACTGCGAGGCGATGCTAGCCGCGACCGAAGCCGCGGGCGTGCAGCTCATGATCGGCTACGTACTGCGCTTCTATCCGGCCTATATCGAGATGCAGAAAATGACCGAGGACGGCCGGCTTGGCGAGGTGCGGCTGGCCTGGGCGGTACGGATGGGCGGGCGCCCGCCGGTCGGCATCGGGGCCTGGCGCCGCGAGAGAGAAAAGGTCGGGGGGCTTTACTCCGCCGCGTGCCACCAGATGGACCTGCTGCTATGGATGGCCGGGCCGGCCACGGAAGTCACCGGCCACGTCAACTGGGGCAGCTTCGATGATACCGACACCGAAGACAGCATCATCATAAGCTGGTGGGCCGAAAACGGCGCGGTCTGCTCTTTGCATAGCAGCCAGCTTTATCCGGTAGGCGGCTCCGAGTTCGGCCTCGGCGGCACCAAGGGCTCGGTCAAGCTGATAGACAGCAACACAGTGCTGTTCGCCGATCACGAGGGTAATCAGGAAACGATCGAGGGTGAGCCGGTCGAAGGGCTGGTGGCGGAGCTGTCTCACTTCTTCGACTGCTGCCGGAGCGGGGAGCCGAATTGCATCCCTGGTCAAGCCGGCCGCGACAGCCTGGAGATTTTCGAGGCCGCCTACCTGTCCGCCGAAAAGAAAGGGCCGGTGAGGCTGCCGGTGACCTAGACCCGTAAGCTGCGGGACTATCAATATGCTCTATTCATCCGGGCCTGCCGCATCCAGCGGCGGGGCCTTTGCTATGTGCTCTGACTTGCGCAGCTCAGTGTAGAGTACCACGACGGTAAACATCAGGATTATCTGCAAGACATAGAGCCCCAGCTGGCCGATGTTATAAGAAGACAGTGGGGGTCGCGGAACGTAGCCGATGTGGGAAAGCAGGCCGTACGGGGGCGCCGCGAGGATGATGTATCCCGGCAAGAATGCGGCCAGCTTGCGCCAGTGGCGACCCATCATGCGGAAGTTCTCTGCGAGAGCGGAGGCAAAATCGTATCTTCGCTCAAGGATCACCCACGGCACAAAGACAAAAGCGATACTCAGGTATCCGGGCAAGGTGAACAGATGCAGTGTGGCATCGAGCAGGGCATAGCCGATGCCGCTGAGCGGGCCGCCTTGAGTAGCAGCAAGTGCCCTGCTGAGTGTGGGCACGATAGTAATAGGCAAATAGATGACAAACACCAGCCACGCTACGGGCAGCCACGTGTCTATTGCGGCTACAGTTGCGCGGCGTAGATCCCACTTGTCTCCACTGCCGGCCTGGTACACCGCGTGCCACAGAAGTGCGGTCAGTGCAGCGCTGAAAAAGGGTGCCATGAGGCCACATAGCAGCATGAGCCAGCGGTGGCTAGTCTGTACGGACCATAGCTCGCCGCGAGCCATAGACGCGTAACCTAGCACAGTGACGCCCGCCGCCGAAAGGAAGCCAGCCACTGTCAGCAGTGCCGGCCAGGCAATTGCCTTACGTGCACTTTCTGGCAGCCAAGCTGGTGGCTTCGCCCACAGATAGACAAGCCCACAGGCAAAGACTCCGAAAACCAGTATGCCGATAGCCGAGGTGCCCATGCCGCCGGCACCACCGAGCGACAGTTGTGGTACCTTGGGCAGTGCGTCGAGCGCCCAGCGCCCCACCTGCCCCGGAATCACCACTCGGAATGGCTTATCGGTGCGCGATTCCTTGAGGTCTTCTTCGCTGTACCCTATCTGTTCGAGATAAGGCTTATGCACGAGCGGCTCTAAGACGAAAGCGTTGAGCGCCCAGGACGCCAGCCACAGGCCCAGCAGTATCATCACCAGGCTGCGGTTGCGCCACAGGCGACGAAAGGTCAGGGCGAAGATGTGCAAGGGGTTGCTTGCGGGAGTGCGCCGGACGAAGCTCACGACACTACGCGCGGGAGCCAGCGCCCGGCCAGGTGGCAGCGACTTGCGCCATTCCAGGCAATACCAGATGAGGATAACCAGCGCCGTCAGCGCTAGGAGTATCCAGTGTTCAGTTGTCATCCGGCTCCGCCTCCTGCGCTCGGAAGACGTGACGGCGGGGCGTGAGGACTTGTCAGTGCCCCTCGGTGGCCGGGCCGTTGGGTACCAGACACAAAAACTCCAGCGGCTCGTCGCCGGTGTTGTGGAAATTGTGCAGCTCGCCGCCGGGTATCAAGATCGCGTCTCCGCAGGCTACCGGCTGCTCACCATCTGCGGTGTTCATGATGCCTTCGCCGGCCAGGGTATAAACCTCATGTTCCCAATCGTGCCGGTGGTAGGGGGTATGGCCGCCGGGTGCGATGACGAATCGGCGCATCGCGAAGTTAGGCGCGCCCTCGGCCCCAGCCAGCAGCCACTGGATCTGCACTTCTTCGGCCCCTTCGGTTGTGACCGGCAGCAGCTCGGCTTGGTAGGCGTTTAGCTTGTACATGTCTGCCTCCTGTGGCTAGATCCGGTCCCAGAGGTCCTCGAGGTACTCGCGGCTGGCACGGAGAGCCTCTTTGCGCTGATCGTTGGGGACATGCTCGAAGGCGATACAGTGCGCGCGGTCGGTAGTTTGTAGCTTGATTACCTCGATGTACTTCTCAAACGGTGTGTCACCGGTACCTAGTTCAACGGAATCGAAGGCGCGCCCCTCCTCGGAAGGGGGCAGATGGTCTTTCCAGCCGATAATCGGCGTGCGGTCGGGGTAGTTCTGCGCCAGCTCCCACCCCGGCTGCTTGCAGGTGGTCAGGTGGCCGGTATTGAGCAGAATACCGGCATTACTGGAGGCGAGCTGCTCAAGATAGTATTCGCAGTCGGCAACGGTTTCCACGATGCCGCGGCAATGGACATCTACGGCGAAATACATGTCCGGCGCCTCGCTGGCGACCGTGTCCACAATCTCGGCCAGCCGCTTGATGTCGTCTTGCTTGTCCGCAGTGCTCATCCCCGAGGCGGCGGCCCCTCCGCAACTGTGCCCGACGTAGCGGCAGTCCAGTTGCACTCCGGCCTCGCAGATGGCCCGCAGCCACTCAATGCTCTCATCCATCGCCTCAGGCTTGCTGGCGTTAACACCGGCGGCATGGACAACCTCGATCTCGAGACCAGCCCGGCGCAACTGCCCGGCCACCAGGTCGAGGTCGGAGGTGGCAAGGTTGAGGAACGCCCCATTCGGCGTCTGTCCTCGGCTCAGCGTCGGGCCTTGCGGCACTGACACCAGCATCACCCGCTCAAAGCCGCAGTCGCTGATGATTGCCAGCGCCTCCGAAAAGCGGATCGTGTCATTGCCAAACTCGGTTACGGAATGGATTCCCGCAGCGAACTTCATTCTGGACCACCCTTCTCTCGGCACTGTCGGTAGATCTCCTCAACCAGCGCCATTGTCTTGACGGTATCAGCCACCGGACAGCGGTCAGGCTCCTCGCCCCGCGCTGCGGCCAGGAAGTTGCGCACATCCTCGACATAGCCGAAGTGCTCCAGCAGCCGGCCCGGGAAGTAGGTGCCAGCCCGTAGGCAAATATCTGCGGCACCCGGCCGATGGTAGCGGAGGTCGCCATCGTGTGAGATCACATAATGCTGGCTGCGCCCGGTCACCTCGAAGTAGATGAACTCATCGCGGATGTCCTGCTCGGAGGTGGTGTTGAGCGTTGCCAGCGCGCCATTTGCCATCCGCATCGCCGCCACATAGCCGCGCACACCTTCCTGCAAAAGCGGCTCGACGTGCACGCTGGCCACCTCGCCCACCAGGTAGCGGATAGTATCGGCGGCGTGGCAGTGCTGGTCATAGATCGCGTGCTGCCAGTTGCGACCGCTGACCAGACCGTAGCGATAGATCATCAGCGTCGGATCGCCGAAGTCAGCATCGGCCAGAAACTGCTTGGTCATCATCACCGCGCCGGAGGAACGCATGTTGAAGCCGACATGGCAGACACTACGGTTCTGCTCGGCCAGTGCCGCCATCTCTGCAGTCAGCTCGGCGTCGGCTGCCGGCGGCTTCTGCACATACAGCGGCAGCCCGCGCTCGATGATCTTCATGCCGACCCCGTAATGCACCTGCGGCCCACCGATACAGAAGACCGCATCTGGCTCCTGCTCATCACACATCTTCTCGAAATCAGTATAGACATTGCGGAAGCCGAATTTGGCGGCCGCAGCCTGGGCCTTCTCCTCAACAAGGTCGCACACCGCCGCTAGCTCCACGTCATGCTGAGCAAGCTGGGGGTAGATGAAAGAGTTGCTGAAATTGCCGGCCCCGATATAGCAGATCCGCTGGCTCATGCTTTGGTGACTCCCCGTTGGGCTAGGATACTCCCGGCAGGCTCATCTGACCGGTATCTTTCTCGGTGAGGGCCCGGCCGTATCTGCCACCGCCGCCGGCCTGCAGCGGCAGTGTACCCTCACGCGCCTGAATAATCAAGTCGGCGGTTTTCTGCCCGACGGTCTGCCCCAGCTCTTCACGAGTGGCCTGGTGCAGCACGGCCATCTCGCTGCCGAAGCGGTTGATCAGCCGGTTGAGCGTCACCGTGCCGACGCCGGGGACGAACTGCAGCGGCACCTGGTACTGGTACGGACCCCGGTGAGAGGGCGGCTGCGGCTCCTCGTAGTCGGCGATCTGGACGATGCGGTCAAGCACCCCTCGGGTGATGTTGCGACTCCCACAGCGCTCGCAGATCTGCACCGGTGGGTCGCCTGTGGCGATATACCCACAGGCCTCGCAGTAGGTACGGTGGTATTTGCCCAGGCGCGGATCCAGGCCGAAGTTCGCCGCCACCTCCCGCCTCTCCTGCCGCCGTAGTGCCATCAACAGCTCCTCATAGCAGGCACTTTCCATTTCCAGAAGGTTGTACTCCCGGCCGATGCGCGGCAGACTGTGAGCATCCGAATTGGCTAGCAGGCTCTTGTCCGCAAGCTCGGCGATGCGGTCGGCCAGGTAACCATCCGCCGACAGCCCCAGCTCGATTGCCGGGATCCGCTCCCACGCAGCGCCGAATAGCGCCGTCATGCTATCGGTGCATGCCCCGTACAGACTCTTGTGCGGGGTGAAACAGTGTGCCGGGACGAAGAAGGCCCCGCAGTCGTCGGCGATGGTGAAAAGCTCACGCGCGCTCAGCCCACAGGACTGCGACGACAGGTTGATATTGGTCACATACTGACTGAGCGTCTCAGAGAACTGCTTCAACTCCTGGAGCGTGCGGAAATAGCTGAGATGATGCGACATCCCGCCGGTCTTTTCCCGGGTCTCGATCTCAGCACCCAGAATCATCGTGACTTGATCGCGGTAGCGCAGCCCGCCGCCCTCGATCTCCGCCATCTCGCCGCTGTCCAGGCACGCCTCAATGTCAGCGATGACCGGTGGCGAGGCGCAGTCGATCACCGCGACTATGTCAATGCCCTTGCGCTCGGCGGCCTCTTTGGCGATATTCTCGAAGGTCAGATCGCGAGCCGCCGTAATCTTGACCGGCTCGCCACCACTCGCCCGCCCGATATGCACATGCAGATCGCAAACAAACAGCATCGCTTGCCTCAGCTTCACTGCGACATTCTGCCAGAGCCGATATCTGGAAACTAGTTTTATTCTCCACAGTTACGCCTTTCACCTTTGCGTTGCTCGTGTTTAATTGCAAAGCCCGTGGCTAGTATGACCACGGGCTTTTGACTATGACCCTATCCTGAACTGCGGGCCTTGTCTAGCGCTGGACGGTAAGGGTGCGGAGGGTGCTGGCTTCGGTGCCGTCGGCGCAACGGGCCCTCAGCGTGCACAAGTATCTCCCTGACGGCACCAGGGCCCCGCTGCTGTTGCGCAGGTTCCACGTCGCGGTATTGATCCCCGCTGCGACCTCGCCAAGGTCTGCGCTAAGCACGACTGAGATCCGGGCATTGAGCCGCACGATGCGCGCCCAACGCCAACCATCGAGACAAGCTCATAGGCCGTGTTGCTCCCAGAGCTCCGCATAGGCGGGAAGCACTATGTTATTGATCTCCGTAAAAAACTGCTCAACGGCCTTGCGTCGGAGTACCGCGGCCCCAGTGGCCCTGACGCTCCGCCGTGAGCCCACGCGGATGGCGACGGAAGAGGGCGAATATGCAGTGATCGTGGGCACCTTCAGGATCGGGCCCTCATCTTCGGGGGTGCGGGCATATATCTGGCACTCCACGTCTGTTCCATGCGCATGAATGTCCTCCGGGTGCGGTTCGCCCACGACGAATATTGGCGCTCCGATATGGTAGGGACTGCCGCGCGATTCACGGTAGGCCGCCACCACAACAACCGACAGGCCCCGACGACCGGCTTCTGCAACACTGCCCACGTACACAGGAGTGCAAGCACCGTCTTTGAGCGCTCGCGAAATCGCACGCTGGATCCTGAGCCGGATCGTTCCCCCGCTGGGGCTACTGCCACGCAGATTGGCCGTTGTCACCACCACTCCCACCTTGTTGTATGGCGCAAACCGTGTCGGCAGATGCAGCAGTTCCTCATCCGTCTCCCAGGTGACGATCCCCGACTGCTGATCCCACCCAACAACCGCACCCAGAGCCGCAGCAAGATCCCGCAGCACTACATATGTCCTGTCCTTTCGCAGCCGACCAGCGAGCCGACCGGAGTACAGCATGTCTGCTTCCCCTGTGATCAGAGACACCTTCTGACCGTCCAAATCCAGCATTAGCTTCCGACGGTTCTGTTTGACTGTGTCAAACACATGCCCGTTCCCCAAACATCAGTTTGGCATGTATTCATCGTGCGTGGTATAATTCTCCCCGGGACGCTATCATGCGCATTATCGGAATAGACCCCGGGCTGCAGTGCACCGGCTACGGCGTCGTGCAGGTCGCCGACGGCAAATGCACGCTCGTCGAGGGCGGCGTAGTGCGCACCGCTGCCGAGGCCTTGCTGGAAGCGCGCCTGCTGTCCATCTACGAGGGCGTGCTGGAGGTCATGCAGGAGCTGGAGCCGGAGGTTGCGGTCGTCGAGCGGCTCTACGCCAAGTATCGCCACCCGCAGACCGCCGTACTGATGGGCCACGCCCGCGGCGTCATCTGTCTGGCGGCTGCGGCTGCCGGTGTGCCGGTGCGTGAGTACGCGGCCTCCGAGGTCAAGAAATCCCTGACCGGCAGCGGCCGCGCCTCCAAGGAGCAGGTCGGGCGCATGGTCTGCCAGCTTCTGTTGCTGGGCGAGCCGCCCACACCGGCCGACATCACCGACGCCCTGGCCCTGGCTATCTGCCACAGCCGCGGCCGCGAAAACAGCATCGCAGGGAACAGGAGACACCGCCATTGATACGACGCCTTCGTGGACAACTCGTCGAGGTCGGCGCTGAGCACGTGCTGCTGCAGGCCGATCATGTCTGCTATGAGGTGCTGGTCGCGCCCGCCACCGCCGAGCGCCTGACCGAGCGGCCCCTCGGCGCCGACATCGAGCTGCACACCTACTACTACCTCTACGAGGAGCAGGCCCGCAGCACGCCGGTGCTGATGGGCTTCGAGACCAATGCTCAACGCGATTTCTTCGAGCAGCTCATCCAGGCGCCGCGCTTCGGCCCCCGCTCGGCCCTGCGCAGCATGACCATCCCGCTGACCACCTACGCCAAGGCCATCGAGATCGGCGACACCAAGACCCTGAAATCCCTGCCGGGCGTCGGCGCCAGCACTGCCAAGGCCCTAGTCGCCCAGTTGCAGGGCAAGCTCGGCCAGTTCATTGGCGCCGAAGAGTTGGCACCGGTCGCCGCCGGTGAAGCCGTGGAGAGCGACGCCGAGGCCCAGGCCATCAAGATCCTCCAGCAGCTTGGCGCAACCGAGCAGGAGGCGATTCAGGCGGTCCTGGCGCTGCATGCCTCGGGTGCCGAGCTCACCGAGCCGGAGGCGATCGTCAAGGCGGTACTGAAGCGCTAGAACAACGGCGCCTCACCCGGCCTTCGGCCACCCTCTCCCGTTGGGAGAGGGTTAGGGTGAGGGCCGCCGTTGTAGGGGCGTATGGCATGCGCTCGCAGTCGTTGCCGTTGCCGTTTTGCCCTTATCCCCTCTCCCCTTGGGAGAGGGCCAGGGTGAGGGCCGCCGTTGTAGGGGCACATGGCATGCGCCCGCAGTCGTTGCCGTTGCCGTTTTGCCCTTATCCCCTCTCCCCTTGGGAGAGGGC
>CAYMIN010000003.1:64531-92030 GCA_964390495.1 uncultured Armatimonadia bacterium | reverse complement strand
CAGGGTGAGGGCCGCCGTTGTGGGGCGCAATTTCATTGCGCCCGTGCCAACCGAAAACGAGGATACCCAGCTATGGATGAACAACCCGGCCGCCAGAGAATCGTCACCGGTCACCAGCGCGAGGAGGACGACCTCAACATCGCCCTGCGCCCGCAGACCCTCGAGGAGTACGATGTCGGCCAGCGGCAACTCATTGATAACCTCCGCGTGTCCCTCGACGCCGCCAAGGCGCGCGGCGATGTCCTGGAGCATATCCTCTTCCACGGCCCGCCCGGCCTGGGCAAGACCACCCTCGCCCACATCATCGCCAACGAGATGGGCTCCGAGATCCATCGCGCCTCCGGCCCGGCCCTGGAGCGGCCCTCGGACTTAGTCGGCATCCTCACCAACCTGCGCCGTGGCGACGTGCTGTTCATTGATGAAGTCCACCGCCTGCCCCATATCGTCGAGGAGTACCTCTACTCCGCCATGGAGGACTTCCGCATCGACTTCGTGGTGGACAGCGGGCCGTATGCCAAGTCCATCCCGCTGCACCTGGAGCCGTTCACCCTCATCGGCGCTACCACCCGCGCGGGCCTGCTGACCGGGCCGATGCGCGAGCGCTTCGGCATCTTCCACCACATTGACTTCTATACTCCCGAGCAGTTGGAGCTAATCGTGCAGCGCTCGGCGCGGCTACTGGAGATCGCGATGACCGCGGAGGGCTGCCATGAGCTTGCCACCCGCGCGCGCGGGACGGCCCGCATAGTCAACCGCCTGCTGCGGCGGGTGCGCGACTATGCGCAGGTCAAGGGCGATGGTTCCATCACCTGCGAGATCGCCCGCGAGGCCTTAGGGGCGATGGGCGTGGACGAGATGGGCCTTGACGATCTGGACCGCAAGTACCTGCTGGCGATTATTCGTTATTATGGGGGCGGCCCGGCGGGTTTGAATGCGGTGGCGGCGACGCTGGCGGAGGACGAGGGCACTTTGCAGGAGGTCGTGGAGCCGTACTTGTTAAAGATCGGGTTTGTGATTCGGATGGCCCGCGGCCGCCAGGCCACCGCGAGGGCGTACGAACACCTCAACCTCGAACCGCCGGAGGACAGAGAGCCATCCTCGCCGAATATACCGTTAGACTTTGAGTAAGCTCTGCAGCTTCAGTGGGGCCAGGGATGTATTGATTCGGTGGAAGATGGTGGCAGTGCGGGATATACAGAGTTGGAAGGGACGTGTACATTACGCATGGCGAGATTCTCATTCAAACCTGACGCTAGTTTTTATCGCAAAATCGCTATAGGTGCCATCGGTGTCCGCGCGGTTCAAGCTGATCTGGAACCCCACGGGCATGAACTGGTTGAGTTGGAGAGAGGCGCTGCTGGTACGAGAATATGGAAAGAGGTCAAACGCAAACGCGTCCGGATTCCAGACCTGGTCTGCAAGCGATGCGGCCTTCGCATTGAGTGTCGCGCGAAAACCAATACCGAACTATCCATGTCACACAGTCCCACCGATGCGGAGCGTGCTTGGGACTACGGCATGGTCGACAGCGACTGGATAGCATTTCCGATTTGCAGAGCTAAAGACGAGGACTGGAGGAGAGGCGTTCTGCACGGCAGTGGTTCGTACTGGCATGAGCGCAACTGGGTCGACTGGGAGGTCGACGGAAAGATAAACTACTTGACAGTGGAGGCTTTTCGGTCCGCCCCAAGTGATCAAACAAGGACCAAGGGCGTAACTGAAGGCAGCGAAACTACCATATCCTGGGATGCCTCCTTCTCAACCCGGTACGGGCTCGTCGAGAGGGTAAATCGCCGGGGAATTACGATAAGGCGTGAGTGCGACGGTCATGCGTACACCTGGAGAATTCGGCCAGGATGCACAGCACTTGTGTGCGAGGGACAATATGTCGGAAAGAATGAAGCAATTGCGGCTCCCGTCGTACCCGTGGCATCACACGAACTCGCGTGTCAGTCTCTGTTAAGCCAAGGTGACATAGAGCAGTTGCTCACATCACGAGAGAGAACCTTGCGCTATACGGGCGTAAAGCTAGCACGACTGAGGGGAGAGCTTGAGCACGCAGAATTGATAGACCAGTTGGCGTATGACACTGAAGAGGATATTTACGTGAGGCTTGAGGCGATCAGCTACCTTTCCTCAATCGCTGGCGGATCGGCGCAAGTTCACTTTCAGCCCTACCTAGCGGGCGCTGATCCTCAGATACAATTGGAGGCAGTCATTGCATTGGGAGAGGCTGGCACCTTAGAGGCGGTTAAGATTCTTGCTAGTGTAATAGAAGCTGGCGATCAACCGAGCTTCCTTACTAGTGCAGCAGCATGGGCGCTCGGACAGATAGGGACCGAGGATGCGCAACAGAGCCTCGTCAGAGCTTTTTCCAATGTCAGCATTGATGTACGTGAAGAGGCCTTAGGAGGCCTTGTAGAGCTAGGTAGTGCCGCTATCCAAGTGCTGATGCAGGGACTTCAGGCAGGTGAGGAAGACATTGAGGCTGGCTGTGCCGAGGCACTCCGCCAGTATCAAGCTCTACCGCAGGAAGCAGTGGAACGAATAGCCCGTCATCTCGGAGAAAGCGCATTGGACGACACGACATCTAGGTGGATGCTTTGGCTCCTCGGCCACCTCCCCCCTGAAGTCGTGACGCCTGTCATAGCTAGCCTGGAAGACCAGAAACCTGAGCTTCACTTTGCGCTGTCGGTCTTGTGGTCATTTGTCAATAGCTGGATATCACCGCACTGGGAATTGTGGCCCTTGCCGCGAGCCAGCCTGGAGGACTAGAGCCAATGCCTATTGAGTTGCCGCAGTCCTTGATGGTTTACCGGACTGCCAAGGGGACACAGCTATGCGCAGACAGCAGAGAGGTTCTGCATCTGCTTCCCAAGGACTGTGTGGACCTCATCATCACCAGTCCTCCGTTCGCGCTGCTCCGCCAGAAAACCTACGGTAATGAGAACCAAGCGCAGTACGTGGATTGGCTGCACACTTTTGGGCTCGAAGCTCATAGAACGCTCAAGGCCACCGGCAGCTTTGTGATCGACCTGGGGGGGGCCTATCAGCGCGGCAAGCCCGTGCGTTCTCTGTACAATTTCCGCGTATTGCTCGACTTCTGCGACAATATTGGATACCAACTTGCACAGGAGTTCTTCTGGTACAATCCAGCAACGCTTCCGTCTCCGATTGAATGGGTGAACAAGAGGAAGATCCGTGTCAAAGACGCGGTCAATACTGTGTGGTGGTTCTCCAAAACGGAATCGCCGAAGGCTGATGTAACAAGCGTGTTGGTTCCCTACTCAAAACGTATGCGCAAGCTGCTCCGTGAACCGGACACCTTCTATGAGCCAAGAACTCGGCCCTCCGGGCACGACATAAGCGACAGATTTAGCGAGGACAAAGGCGGTGCGATTCCTCCAAATCTCATTGAGATTGCGAACACGGCCAGTAATTCTCATTACTTGCGTACCTGCAAGATGCTCGGCCGCAAGCCCCATCCAGCACGGTTCCCTGAGAAGTTGCCACGTTTCTTCATAAACTTCCTTACCGACGAGGGCGATGTGGTAGTTGATGTTTTTTCTGGTTCAAACACTACCGGGTACGTCGCAGAGCAACTCAACAGGAGTTGGATTAGTGTCGAGATTGACAGGACGTATGCCGAGTTGTCAGCGGTCCGATTCATGGAGGAGTGGCCGAGCGAGGAGATTAGCCGCGCCCTAGATATCTTAGCAGACGGCACACACCCGGACCTCAATGCGATACGGAGCCAAAAGCGAGTCTTCAGAGAGCCATGATCCCATCTGAGCACGGACCGCGCCTATTAACATCTCAACCTCCAGCCGTCGGAGGATAAAGAGGCCTTTTCCCCGAATATACCCCTCGGTTTGCAGTAGTGACTTCAGAAATTCGCGAGAATATGGAGTGATTCCCGATATGACTATGCATACCCAGGTGTGTTCCGCGCCTGCGTACGAAGTTATCGTCGAACGAAATGTCATGATGCCGCTAAGAGACGGCGTCCGGCTCGCCACCGATCTGTATTTCCCGGCCCTCGACGGCCAGAAGGTCGCCGGCGAGTTCCCCGTCGTGCTCACCCGCACCCCCTATGACAAGCTCGGGAACGACACCACCGGCAAGTGGTTCGCCGAGCGCGGCTACATCTTCGCCGCCCAGGATGTGCGGGGCCGCTACGAATCCGAGGGCGAGTTCTACGCCTTCGCCCACGAGGGCCCGGACGGCTATGATGCCGTCGAGTGGCTGGCCGAGCAGCCGTTCTGCAGCGGCAAGGTGGGCACCTTGGGGGCCTCCTACTGCGCGGCGGTGCAGAGCGCGCTGGCCTCGCTGAACCCGCCGCACCTGGCCGCCATGATCCCCATCTACGGCCCCTCCAGCTACTATCACTGCTCGATGCGCCACAACGGTGTGCTGGAGCTTCGCTTCTATACCTACGCCTTCTCGATGGCGGCACGGAGCCGTGAGGCTGCTGCCGACCCGCTGCTGAAGGAGGCCCTGGACGAGGCCAATGCCAATGTGTGGGAGTGGACCGAGAACTACCCGATCCGCAAGGGCAATTCGCCGCTGCGGCTGGTGCCCTCGTATGAGCAGTGGTGCATGGACATCTCGATGCACGCGAGCTATGACGACTACTGGCAGCAGCCCGGCTACGGCCCGCGGCCCTACTACGACCAGCACGCCGATGTGCCGACCCTGTACGTGGGCGGCTGGTATGACACCTACACGCGGGCGACGGTGGAGAACTTCGTCGAGCTGAGCAAGCGCGGCGAGGCGCCGGTGCACATGCTGATGGGCCCCTGGCACCACGGCGGCATGGGCACCTCCGGCACCGGCGATGTATCGTTCAAGCCCGATGCAGCGCTGTCGGACAACAACGCGCTGTACCTGCGCTGGTTTGACCACTGGCTGAAGGGCCTGCCGACGGGACTGGACAAGGCCAAGCCGGTGCGCTACTTCATCATGGGCGGCGGTGAGGGGTTGGTCGAAGCCAGCGCGACGGTCGAGCATGGCGGCAAGTGGGCTACTTGCGACACCTGGCCGCCGCCCGGCTGCAAGCCGACACCGTTTTACTTCCACGCTGACGGCAGCCTGAGCAGCGAGGCGCCGCAGCAAGACCAATCCAGCACCACCTACAGCTTCGACCCGGACGATCCGGTGCCGACCATCGGCGGAAACTTGTCGGCGATCCCGATGCCCGCCGGCGGCTATGACCAGCGCAACGACAAGCGCTTCCCAACCGCCTCGGGCTCCCTGCCGCTGGCGGCGCGGGCCGATGTGCTCTGCTTCATCACCCAGCCGCTGGAGGCGGACCTGGTGGTGACCGGCCCGCTGGTAGCGAAGCTGCACGTGTCCACCGACGGGCTTGATACCGACTTCACGGTGAAGCTCTTGGACATCTACCCGCCGGGTCCGCACTACCCCAACGGCTGCGCCCTGAACCTCACCGACAGCATCCGGCGGCTGCGCTTCCGCAACGGCTTCGAGCACGAGGAGCTCGCCGAGCCGGGCGAGGTGTATGAGCTGGAGATCGAGATGTACCCGACCGGCAACCGCTTCGTCAAGGGCCACCAGATTCGCGTGGACATCTCCTCCAGCAACTACCCGCGCTTCGAGGTGAATCCCAACACCGGCGGCGTACTGGGCGTTGACCGGCGCAAGCGGGTGGCGCAAAACACCCTGCACCACAGCAAGTCGCGTCCCTCGTGTATCCTGCTGCCGGTGGTGGACGACCCCAACACCGCAGGCTAGCCGCCCCCTGACGGCGAATAGTGCCTCGCCGTCGCTCATAGCGCCCAAGGTGGGCGCGCCTAGTATGTTACCCGGAGGAGAGCTTACCATGTCTTTACGCATCGGCGTCGTCGGTGCCGGCAGAGGGCGCGGGCCGGCCAGCGTCTTCAAGGACCACCAGGATTGTGAACTCGTCGCCGTCGCCGATCGGAGCCCCGAACGCCTCAACGCTCTCTGCGACAGGCTGGAGGTGCCACAGCGCTATGCCGAGCTGGACGAGATGCTTGAGGCCGACATTGACGCGGTGTTTGTGGCTACTCCCGCACCGCTTCACGCCGAGCATTCGATTGCGGCACTAAGGGCCGGTAAGCACGTGCAATGCGAGGTGCCGGCAGTGCCAAGCATCGAGGGCGGGCAGGAGCTGGTGAAGGCCGTCAGAGAGACCGGCCTGAAGTACAGCTTCGCCGAGAATATGTGCTATTTCCCGTACTGCCGCATGTATGAGGACCTGGTGCGCGCCGGCGAGCTGGGCGAGATCATCTATGCCGAGGGCGAATACATCCATAACTGCGAAAGCCTGATGCACGACCGCCCCGATGGGATGGGCGGCGGAGTTGAGGGCAAGCCGACCTGGCGCGCGAGTCTGCCACCGATCCGCTACTGCACCCACGATCTGGGGCCGCTGTTGCAGTGGCTGAAGGACCGCTGCGTCACCGCCGTCGGCATGCACACCGGCTCCCGGCGGCGCGCCGACCTGGGCGTCCTTGACATGGAAGTGGGCCTGTTCAAGACCGCCAAGAATGTCACCATCAAGCAGCTTTGCGGCTTTGTGATGGCGAAGGATCCGGCTCATCATTGGTTCTGCGTCTATGGCACCGAGGGGCAGCTCGAGCAGAGCCGCTTCGTAGTGCAGCCGGGCTCTAGCACGCACCGACTGTATCGGGAGAAGTACGACAAGCTCGGCGGGCCGATGACCTTCCATGTGCCCAACAACGACCCCTCCGCGCCGCCGGAGGCGACCGTCGGCGGCCACGGCACCAGCGAGTACTTCATGGTGGACGAGTTCGTCCAGTGCATCCTGCATGATACCAAGCCGCCGATTGATGTCTATGAGGCACTGGATTGGACGCTGCCGGGCATCTGCGCGCACCTCTCGGCCGAAGACGGCGGCAAGCCTATAGAAGTACCGGACCCGAGGCAATGGTAGATTGCGCGAATGATGGCAGGCTGAGAACCTGTCCCACGACTGAGATAAGGGAGGCGTAAGATTATGCCACTGAAAATCGGTGTAATCGGCCTGTTCCGAGGGCTGGGGCCGGCCAGCGTTTTCGCCCACCACCAGGATTGCGAGCTCTACGCCGTGGCCGACCACAATCTTGACAAAGCCCAGGCGGCCGCGCAGGAGTTCGATGTGCCCAATGCCTATAGCAGCTTCGAGGAGTTGCTGGATAGCGACTGCGAGGCAATCTACATCGCCACACCGCTGCCGCTGCATGCCGAGCAGTCCATAGCCTGTCTGGAGGCCGGCAAGCATGTACTGGGCGAGGTGCCGGCGGTGTATAACATCGAGGAGGCCCAGGCCTTGGTGGCGGCGGTCAAAGCCAGCCCGGCCAAGTACAGCTTCGCCGAGAACATGAGCTACTTCCCCTGGGTGCAGACCTACCGTCAGATCGTCGAGGCCGGCGAACTGGGCGAAATCATCTACGCCGAGGCCGAGTACGTCCACCCCTACGAGGAGGGCATGGTGCGGCAGGCCGACGGTGCCGGCGGCAAAAAAGGCGAGCTGGCGTGGCGGGCGAGTATGCCCCCGATCTACTACTGCACTCACGACCTAGGGCCGATCATCCAGATGTGCCACGACCGCTGCGTCACCGCCGTCGGCATGCACACCGGCAACCGCCGCCGCCCGGACATCGGCTGCATAGACATGGAAGTCGGCCTGTTCAAGACCGCCAACGATGTCACACTCAAGCTCTTGTGCAGCTTCTCGGTCGCCAAGCAGCCGCCTCACCACTGGTTCACCATCTACGGCACCGAGGGCCAAATCGAGTCCTCGCGCTTCGGCACCGTCACCACTGCCAGCCCGCATCGGCTCTACCGCGAGAAGTATGACAAGCTCGGCGGGCCGATGATCTTCGACTGCGACACCAACCACCCCGGCGCGCCGCCCGAGGCGCTGACCGGCGGACACGGCAGCAGCGAGTACTTCATGGTGGATGACTTCGTCCAGTCCATTACCAATGACACCGATCCGCCGATTGATGTCTATGCGGGCCTGGACATGACGCTGCCGGGCATCTGCGCCCACATGTCCGCCGAAGCCGGCAGCGAGCCGGTGGCAGTGCCCGACCCCCGCGAATGGTGATGGCAGCGCCAGACGAAAGGGGACTGAGTGATGATTGAGAAGCGTAAATGTGGCAAGTCGAATATCGAGATATCGGTAGTGGGTGTCGGCTGCTGGTCATATGGTGGCGGCCCTGATGACTACTGGGGCGCTCAGGACCAGCAGGCTGTCAACGAGGTTGTGCATGCCGCCCTTGACGCCGGCATCAACCACTTCGATACCGCCGAGGTCTATAACGAGGGCCGCAGCGAAGAGGCCCTGGGCGTGGCCCTGAAGGGCCGCCGCGAGCGGGCGGTGATTGCCAGCAAAATCTGGCCCGGCAATACCGAGCCGACCGTTTTGCGCCGGCACTGTGAGGACAGTCTGCGGCGGCTGGGCACCGACTATCTTGACATCTATTACGTCCATTGGCCGATTACCGACCAGTCAGTCCCCGACGCCTTCGCCACACTCATGGCGCTGAAATCCGAGGGCAAAATCCGCTCGGTATCTGTCAGCAACTTCGGCGTCCAGCAGCTCAGTGAGGCGCTGGATACGGGCGCGCAGATTGATCTCAATCAACTTTGCTACAACCTCATCTCCCGCGGTCTTGAGGTCGAGATCCTGCCGCTGTGCCGCCGGCATCAGGTCGGTATCGTCGCCTACATGCCGCTGATGCAGGGGCTGCTGGCCGGCAAATACGCCAATGTCGCGGAGATTCCGCCGAACCGGCGGCGCACCCGTCATTTCCGCGGCGATGTCCCGCCGGCCACCCACGGCGGCCCCGGCGCTGAAGAGGAGACCTTCGCCTGCCTCGACAAGCTCCGCGAGCTATCCGCCGAGCACGATATTCCGATGGCGCATCTGGCAATGGCATGGGTGATGGCAAGGCCCGGCGTGACCTGCACTTTGGTTGGCGCGCGCAACCTCCAGCAACTGCAGGACACGATTGCAGCCGCACAGCTAGAGCTGCCCTCAGGGCTGATGCAGCAGCTTGATGAGCTGAGTCAGCCGCTCTTGGACAAGCTCGGCACCAGCCCCGATTACTGGAACACCGAGGCGAACTCCTGGACACGCTAGCGGGCCGCTAGCAACGGCAATGCCCGACACCGCATGAGGATACTTCGTGTGCCGGCGTGCAGATTGAGGGCGTGGACCAACCATGAATCCCCGACAGCGAATCCAGAAGGCGCTTGAGCACCAGGAAGCGGACCGAGTGCCGCTGGACCTGGGCTCGACCCCCGTCACCGGGATCGCAGCCAGCACCTTGTCGAAGCTGCGGATAGCCCTGGGACTGGACAAGCCCGGTGACCGCGTGAAGGTGAATGAACCATACCAGGTGCTCGGCGAGGTCACGGACGACCTGCGTGAAGCCCTCGGCATTGACACCGTCGGCCTCGGCGGCAGTAAGACCCTCTTCGGCTTCGAGAACCGCGATTGGAGGGAATGGGAGCTGTTCGACGGCACGCCCGTACTGGTGCCGGAGGCCTTCAACACCGACCCCGAGGCCAACGGGGACATCCTGATGTATCCGCAGGGAGACAAGTCGGCGCCGCCCAGTGGCCGGATGCCGGCAGGCGGCTACTATTTCGACACTGTCATCCGCCAGCCGCCGATCGAGGAAGACAAGCTGGACCCGCGCGACAATATGGAAGAATTCTCGCTCATCGAGCAGGCGGAAGTGAATTGGATAGTCGGGGAAACCGACAGGCTCTACGCGGAGAGTGACTATGCCCTGGTCGCCAACCTCGGAGATACCAGCTTCGGCGACATAGCTCTGGTCCCCGGGCCGTCTCTGAAATACCCCAAGGGCATCCGCGATGTTGAAGAGTGGTATATATCCACCCTCACCCGCCGCGACTATATCTACGAGGTATTTCAGGGCCAGTGCGAGATCGCCCTGCAGAACCTGGAGACCGTCGCGCCGGCGCTTGGCGCGCGCGTTGCCGTGCTGATGATAACGGGGACGGACTTCGGCACCCAGCGCGGGCCCTTCATATCCGCTGAGACCTACCGAGACCTTTTCAAGCCGTTTCACCAAGCAGTCAACGAGTGGGTGCACCGCAACACAACGTGGCAGACCTTCATCCACACCTGCGGCGGGGTCGAGCCGCTGATCGAGGACTTCATCGAGGCCGGCTTCGACATCCTCAATCCGGTGCAATGTTCGGCGGAGGGGATGGCCCCGCAGCATCTGAAGCGCGAGTACGGTGACCGTCTCACCTTCTGGGGCGGCGGTGTGGATACGCAAAAGACGCTGCCCTTCGGCACGCCGGAAGAGGTGCGCGAAGAGGTCCTGGAGCGTCTGGAGATTTTCGCCCCCGGCGGCGGCTTCGTCTTCAACACCATTCACAACATCCAGCCCAACACGCCGGTCGAGAACCTAGTGGCGATGTTCGAGGCTCTCAGGGAATTCGCGCCCTGATGACTGCCGCAGCGAGCTGGCCAGCTATTACCAGGAGAGTATCCCATGAACGAGCACGCTGACGAAAGTGCCCGAACCCGTCTGCCGATTGAGCAGTTGCCTCTGGGGGAGGTCGCGCCACCGCTGGAATTGGACCACGAATCCTGGCCGCTGCTGGCCGGCTGGGATGACCCCTTGGCACCTCGCGGCGGATGCAGGCTGCCCTCGGGCAAGACGCGGATAGACTATGACGGCGTACCGGCCATCGAGTGGATGCCCGACAACGCCACCGAGCGCCCTCCGGTTCTCGGCGCTGAACGCGCCTTGACCACCGGCGAGCCGACCTGGCGCGAGTACACGGTGGAGTGTCGGCTCCAGGCCCTCGAGACCCATGCCGGCCCCACCAATGACGGCTGGTTCATTGACGTGGCCCGCGCCGGCATCATCTTCCGGGCCGAGACCATCCGCCGCCATTACTACTTCTGCCTGGAAGCCCAGCGCCGCCTGGTGCTGTATCGCCGCATTGACGACGAGTGGTTCGAACTGGCGGCCCGCGACGTGGATTACCTGGCGCTCTTCGACTACAACCAGCCCGGGCGCATTGTAACTTTGCGGGTGGAGCTGGATGGCGACGGCATTCGAGCCATGTGCCCGGAGCTTGACGTCGCCTTCCGGGTCACCGATGCCACCATCCGTAGTGGCAAGGTCGGATTCCGGGCGCTCGGCGCCTGCCGGCTTTTCGATCTCACCATCTCGATGACCGCATCGCAGGAGCGCGTCAACCAGCGGCTGGCCGACCGCTTGCACCGCCGCAGGCAACGTCTCAGCGCAACGGTGGCCCCGGAAGAGCAAGTGGCCGAAATCGAGCTGCCCGAGGGCTACAAGCTGGTCCAGGCCTGCGACTTCTACCGGCCGGGCCGCAATGATCTGCTGCTGCGCGGCCCCGAGGGACTGCTGGCGACCAGCTTCGACGGCCAGGAGCTGTGGCACCTCGCTGACACGGTCAAGGATCTCAGAGTGACCGGCCCTACGGCGGACGGCTCGCGGCGTATCTATGCGCTCGTCGGCGAGCAACGCGCCGACCAGGTGACCACCGTCCGTGGCCGCGAGTACCTCGCTGCGGTGGCCGACGAGATCATCTCAATAGATGCAACCACCGGCAAGACCATCGGGCGCACGAAGCTGCCGGACGATCCCCATGTGGACCAGGTCCAGCCTTACCTCTTCTCAATCGAGACCGGGCGGCTCACCAGCGACCACGATGTGGATTTTGTGCTTCGCCACTGCCGCCAGGACATGGAAGGCGGCGGCAAGGACCTGTGGGCCTTCGACGGCGATCTCAACCTGCTGTGGCATCAGACCGTCAGCCCGCCCTACGGTCATGGCGGCGCTGTCCATCTGGTGGACCTCGACGGCTCCGGGCGCTCGGAGGTAGTCGCCGGCGGCACCATCGTCGCCGCCGATGGCGACATCCTCTCGGTGCACGATATGACTGACGAGATGGCGCGAATCTGGGGAGCCGGCCACTATGATGCCGTCGTCGCCGGCAATCTAGCCGACGATCCCGAGCGCGACCCGGTGCTCTTCCTGGTAGCCGGCAGTGCGGGCGTCTATGTGGTCAACCCCTTCAATGGCCGCACCCGCGCCGTCCATTGTGTCGGTCATGCCCAGTGGGGCAAGCCCTGCAAGGTCCGCGACGATATGCCGGGCCGGCAGGTCATGGTGGGCACGCGCTGGAACAACTTCGGCATCCTAACGCTGTTCTCCGGCATCGGTGACCGCTTGTGGTCAATTCAGCCCGATTACGTAATCGAGGGCACCATGCCGGTGCAGTGGGACCCGCAAGGCCCGCAACACATCTGGGTTAACACCTCCCGCGACGGCCAGGGGCTTTACGATGGCGAGGGCCGGTTGGTTCTGCCGCTTGATAGCATCCGGCAGCTTTGGGCCGAGGGGGTCTTATTCTGGGACGTCGCCACGCATGTGGTCTCCCGTTCACCGGATAGTCCCGATCTGCTGGGCGTGCAGGTAGGCCGGCGTCTGATGCTGTTCGGCCCGGCGACATGAAGCTCACAGGTGTCCGCGTAGCTCGGGCTGCCTCAAACATCGCGTGGCAGGGACGTTTGGGGTCCCCATCCGGCCCGACTGTCGTCCCGCGTGGGTCGGGCTTTCCAGCCCGAGGTCGTTGCTTACAGATACCCCAGACTGCGCAGCCGCTCCTTGACCTGGATTAGCTCCTCTTCACTATACGGCTCGGTCTCCGAGAGCGCATGGGTCGAGGCGATGTCGCGCAGCACATAGACCACAAAATCGGTGACCGAATTATAGCCGGCACCCTCGATGATCTGGCCCAGCTTCTGATAAAGCGGCCGGGGAATCTTGATAGTCACCTTATCCGACCCACTGCCCATTTGCAGTCACTTCCCTTGCTGCGCATCCGCACTGTACACCTGTAAATGCCCATTTCACCGCGCCCGGCTGGCTTTCCTGCATGGCGGTCACAGCAATCCGAGCAACAGACCTTCGCGACCAACCAAGCCAATTCTGATTTGAACTAATCCGCCAAACGGGTATATCATACATCAAGTCAGCGACGTGTCCTGCTAACGCCCTGCCGGAACCCTTGCACCGCAGGTAACTACTGCGGCTTACTTGTTCGAAAGGTCACCATATCACAATGAACGTCCTGGTCATCTGCCTCGACACCGTCCGGCCCGATAAGGTCGGCGCCTACGGCCCTACGGTTGTGCAGACCCCCAATTTCGACCGTTTCGCCGAGCAGGGCTGCCTGTTCACCCGCGCCTATGCCGAGTGTCCCAATACCATTCCCGCGCGCACGGCGATGGTTGCCGGCATCTACACCTTCACCAACCGCCCCTGGCAGGCGCTGGAGCCGGATGATCTGCACATCGCCGAGCTTTTCGCCGCTGCCGGGTATCTGACCGCTGCTTTCTCCGACACGCCTTTCAATGCCGGGGCCAACATGCAGCGCGGCTTCGACCATTTTGTCCACTATCCGATGGGCAAGTGCCTCCCGCCGCTGGACGACCAGCCGTTGATGGACGCCTCGGAGGCCTTCTTCCCGCCCGGCTTCCCTCAAAACGAATACCTCTTCTATCCCAAGACCAAGACCAATCGCGTGCTCTCTAAGCAGAAGTATGGCAAGTACCTGCCGCAGATGATGGTCGAGGAGGTTGCTGAATGGCTCACTCAGCACTGCGCTAGGGACTTCTTCTTGTGGGTGGACAGCTTCAACCCCCATGAGCCCTGGGATACCCCCGAGCCCTTCGCCGGCATGTACCAACCGCACCGTGGCTCTGAAGGCCGCTATATTCCCATGCCGATGGGGCCGGACATGAGCTGGACGCGCCCCGGCGACCTCGAGCATGTCCACGCCCTTTACAATGCCGCCATCACCGAGACCGACCACTGGTTCGGCAAGCTGCTGGACCAACTCGACGAGCTGGGCCTGACTGACAACACGCTGGTGGTGATTGTCTCGGACCACGGGATGCCGCTAGGTGAGCACGGCACCATCCGCAAGTTCGGCTATCCCATCTATGAGGAGCTGGCCCACGTGGTCTTGATGATGCGCTGGCCGGGAGAGATACCTGCCGGCAGCAGATACAACGATTTGGTCAGCAATGTGGACCTGCCGGAAACGCTCCTGGAGGCGGCGGGCCTGGAGGTCCCGGAGCAGACCCAAGGCCTCAGCCTCCTGCCGGCTGCCAGGGGCCAAGCGGTGGAGCCGGCTCAACACCTCTTCCTGGGCGCTTACAACTACCGTGCCGGCGTAGTGACAGCCGACGGCTACAAGTTCATCAGCAACCGGGGCGAGCGCGCCAATGAACTCTACTGCCTGCCTCACGATCCGTCGGAGCAGAGTAATCTTATCGCCGAGCAGCCGGAGCTGGCCGCCGAGCTGCACCGCAAGCTCTGGGACTTCCACGAGCCGTGGCGGGTGAAGCGCTCGCGGCATCACCGCTACTGAGCCGACCGGGAAAAATCGCTGCCCCTGCAGGTATTCCTACTCCCCCAGCGAACCACTTAGGGACAGAATATGCAGGCGCTGAGGAGCAAGCTGTGAGCACCCCCAAACGCCAACCGGTAGTGCGGCATCGCGATGAGGTTGAACCCGTGCCCTGCCCCTGCGGCTGGAGCACTCGCATCATCACCGCCGACGACGGAGCCGCGATGAGTGCCCACGTTACCCATATCACCCAGGGGGCGGCGCATTTTCACGAGATTACCGACGAGATGTACTACATCATCGAGGGCGAAGGCTACCTGGAGCTTGACGGCCGGACTTATCCGGTCCGGCCCGGCTTGGCCATCTACATCCCGGCCGGCGTCACCCATCGCGGCTGGGGCGATTTCAAGGCACTGATCGTGGTCAATCCGGCCTTCGATCCCGATGACGAAATCGTAGTCGGGAGCTAGGGGTCCAGGCAATTGCCTGATGCGTCGCGCGGGCCCAGCATCCCGCAGGGCCTGAGGTTGTCGAAGGTGCAGCCCGACGTGGTTGCTGTTGAGTCGTTCGGAGGGGCCGCATCCGAGGCCTGAGCTTGCCGAAGGCCGAGAATCCGGCCCAGCCGTCAAAACCATTGCCCTAACTACAGTCCCACCCCAACTTTACAAAATACATTGCTGATCGCGTCGCGACAGACCAATTCAGGGAGGCTTTACTAATGGCTAAGAAACTCAGAGTCGCGCTAGTAGGTGTCGGTGGCATCGCCCAGGGCTGCCACATCCCCGGCTGGCAGAAAGTCGAAGATGCCGAGATCGTGGCCGTCGCTGACGTCAGCAAGCAGGCCCTGGCCACCGGCGGCGAGCTGGCCGGCATCCCCAAGCAGCGACGCTACACCGACTACAACAAGATGCTGGCAGAAGTTGATGCTGACATCGTGGATGTCTGCACTCCCAACTGCCTGCACAAGGCCCCGACTATCGCGGCCTTCAAGAAGGGTTGCCACGTCCTCGTTGAGAAGCCGATCACGACTTCCGTAGCCAACGCCAAGCAGATGATCGCTGCGGGCAAGCAGGCCGGCAAGCTCCTGATGGTGGCCCAGTGTATGCGCTTCGGCGAAGATGCCCTGGCGATGAAGCGCTGGGTTGACGAGGGCCTGGTCGGCGACATCTACTGGGGCCGCGCCTCCTATCTACGTCCTCGCGGCGTGCCGGCGTGGGGCAGCTTCACCTCCAAGGAGCTTTCCGCCGGCGGCCCGGCCTACGACCTAGCGGTTCACATCCTCGACCTCTGCATCTGGCTGATGGGCCATCCCGAGCCGGTCAGCGTCTCGGCCAACATCTACCTGGAAATCTCCAACAAGCCCTCGCTGATGAAGCACGATCCCAAAAAGTTCACCGTCCCTGACGAGCTGGCGGTCGGCTTCATCCGCTTCGCCAACGGCGCTTCCTTGTCGCTGGAGACCTCCTGGGCGATCAACGCGACTCAGCCCAACAATGGTATCCTCCTGGCCGGCACCAAGGGCGGAATCCAGAACAATCCCCCGACGCTGGTGCGCGAGGAAGCCGGGATGCTCACCGATACCATCGTCCAGGTGAACCCGGACCGGGGAATTTCTTCTCACCATGAGGAGATCCGGCAGTTCGCCGAGGCGGTCCGCCAGGGCAAGCCCTCACCGGTACCGGGCGAGCAGGCGCTAATCACCCAGCGCATCCTCGACGGCATCTACAAGTCATCCCAACGCGGCAAAGAGGTGAGGGTCTGAACCAGCGAAGGCGGTTAGCGGAGTAGGTGCCGGCGTCGGAGCCACCCCAATAGTCCCGTAGGTCGGGCATCCTGCCCGACTCGATGGGGCTATCACTGCGACATCTAACAGCCGGCTCAATGCTTCCAGCCGTACCAGAAGCCGGCGCCGAAGCCGCCGGTAAAGGGTAGGTTATACGTTAGGACCCTCCACAGCACTGAGAAGCCTGACTTGGCCGCCTCCGAAGCCGGACCGGTGGCATGGCCCAAAGCCTCCCAGTGCCATTCGGCGAAGCCGTAGTAGGCCAGCAGTTGCATCAAGATAAACACGATCCCGATGATGCAGCCAACCAGCTTGGTGACGGTCTTGAGAAACGTTGCCGCGCCGTAGCCGAGCACGCCGCCCAGGCCCAGAACGCCGATAAAGGGAACTAAGAACTGCATCGCAAAACTGCCTCCGACAGTTGGCCTATCTTACCGCCGCCACCCGCATCCTGTCAACCGGAGTAACCTCTGATGCCCGACCGGCGCGTGTATCTGCACAACTTCGACCCCGACTGGCAAGCGCGCTTTGCGCCAATCTGCGCGCGGCAGGGCTGGTGCGTGGCCGAGGCGCCGCCGGCTGACGTAGTGGTACTGCGCGTTGATGCCGCAAACGACATTGCCGAGGCGCTGGACACCTTCATCGCCGCAAGCGGCCTACTGCACACGCCGGTGGTGGTTGCCGGCGGGCCGGACGAGCCGGCGGCTTACCAGGCTGCGGCGGCTGGTCCGGCCCAGGCCTATATCCCGGGGGACGATCCCCACAAGGTCCTGGCGGCGGCGCGGATGGTGCTCGATACCGTCCATGCCTACGCGGCGGTCAACCCCTTGACCGGCCTGCCGGGTAGTCCGGCGCTGCAGCGCGAGATCGCCGCTCGCCTGCCCCAGCGCGGGACCCTGGCCGTAATCCACTTCGACCTGGACAATTTCAAGCCTTACAACGATATCTACGGCTATCAGCAGGGCGACGAAATGATCCTGTGGCTGAAGCAGCTAATCGAGCAGGCGGTGGCGCGCCGGCAGCCCCAGCACTGGTTCCTGGCTCATCTCGGCGGCGACGACTTTTTCCTGACCACTGCTATCCCGCCGGCTGCCGTCTTGGGCCAGGAGGTGGTTGAAAGCTTCGAGCAGGGCAAGCATCGCTTCTTCGCCGAAGAGCATCTTCGTGCCGGCCAGTTCCGAGCTCTCAACCGCGCCGGCGCTGCCGATACCTTCGACCTGACCAGCCTCACTGCTATCATGGTGACCAACGAAGCCGAAGACATCACCCACCCCGGCCATATTGCCGCCGTTCTAGCGGAGTTGAAGGCCTATGCCAAGACCATGAGCGGCAGCAACTTCGTGCCCGATCGCCGGCGGCACCACTGGGTGACGTAATCCAAGAAAAACCCCGCCCGGCACAAGAAAAGAAGGAATCCGCGACTGCGCGGTAAATATAGTAACGGTATCATGAACGTCTGCTGATACGAAATAGCTCTGCTGCGGCTATGGTGTGGGCATGGAAGCGTGATCGGCATGCCCACAACCCAGCCCCGGGGAAGCGCCAAGGTGAGCGGCTATGGCACACTCCATTCTTTTCGTAGATGACGAGAAGGACCTCGTCCGATCCGCCCAGATCTACCTCACAGAATCCGGCTACGAGTTCCATGCCGCCTACGATGGCGTTGAGGCTCTGGAGAAGCTTGAGGAACTGCAACCCGATCTGATCATCCTCGATATTACTATGCCCCGGCTCAACGGCTGGGATGTACTGCGGATGCTGCAGCAGGACCCGGAGAAGGCCAATATCCCGGTCTTGGTACTCACCGCCCACAGCCGCGACGCCGAGAAGGCCCGGGGCTGGCAGCTCGGCGCTACCTGGTATCACTCCAAGCCCTTCCACTTCGACGAGCTGCTGATGATAATTGACCGCATTCTGCAGGCAACCAGTGAGCCGACCGAGTGACGCCGGCGGCAAATCAGGCTGACATTCTCGGGCCGGATCGCGACCGAGGCGAACGGCTCGTTTATCTTTGGGGCCGTAGCAGCGGGCCGGATGGCCCCATGCCCACTACGGACCGGGAGGTCTCGGCATGAAGCTGGCGATTGATGGCGGCACCCCCTTGCGTACCGAGCCCTTCCCCACCGGCAAAGACATTGGTGAAGAGGAGCTTGCCCTGGTCACCGAGGTCATCGCCTCCCGCCAGCTCTGCCTCTATGGCGGCGAGAAGGTGCCGCAGTTTGAGGCCCAGTTCGCTCATCACTATGGGGTCAAGCACTGCACGGCCAGCACCTCGGGGACCTCGGCCCTGCACGTCGCGGTGGGGGGCCTCAATCCCAATCCGGGCGATGAGTTCATCACCGCGCCGATTACCGACATGGGCACCGTAATCGCGATCCTGGCCCAGAATTGCATCCCGGTATTCGCCGACATTGACCCCGACACTTACAACCTCTCCCCCGCCTCCATTGAGCAGCGCATCACTGACCGCACCGTCGGCATCCTTCCGGTGCACCTCTTCGGTAACCCCTGTGACATGGACGCCATCATGGACATTGCCAAGCGCCATGACCTCTACGTTATCGAGGATACCTCCCAGGCCTACGGGACCATGTACCGGGGCCGGCGCTGCGGCACCATCGGTCACATCGGCGCTTTCTCGCTCCAGCAGAGCAAGCATATCACCACCGGTGATGGCGGGCTGACGATAACCGATGATGATGAGCTTGGCCAGCGGATTCACCTCTTCGCCAACAAGGGCTGGCCCGACTATTCTGCCAAGGGTGCCCGCGACTACCCCGTGTTCGGCTTCTGCTACCGCA
Organism: uncultured Armatimonadia bacterium; assembly: GCA_964390495.1. GTDB lineage: Bacteria > Armatimonadota > Zipacnadia > Zipacnadales > UBA11051 > UBA11051. The sequence continues at coordinate 73,019 of CAYMIN010000003.1, read as the reverse complement.
TGACCGAGCTGACGGCAGCCGTTGGCCTGGCCCAGTTGCGCAAGCTCGACCGCATCACCGCCGCCTACAACTGGGCCGGCGACCTGCTCACCGAAAAGCTCCAGGGCCTCCCCGGCCTGACGCCACCGATCACCCAGCCCGGTGGCCTGCATACCTACTGGCATTTCCCCCTGCGAATCGACGAAGACCAGTTGGGGATGAACAACCAACGTTTCGCGGAGGCCGTCACCGCCGAGGGCGCCCCCTGCAGCGCCGGCTATATCGGCTACCCCATCTTCATGTACGAGGCTCTGCGCCGCAAGCGCATCTATGGCGACACGCACTTCCCCTTCGACTCCCAGGAGTACGGCAGCGGCCACGAGCTCCCCTACGAAACCGGCTATTGCCCGGAAGCTGAAAAGGCCCTCGATGAGATGGTGTGCCTGGGGGTAAACCAACACTTCACCGAAAAAGACGTGCAGGACATGGCCGACATCATCCACAAAGTCGCCGGGCAGTGAGTACTATCCGGGGAGGACGCGCTGAGGCAGAGGCCGAGGGGCGAAATCTACTGCCACTATTCCGGTGACCACAGGTTCTTGGGGCTGACGGTCTGCTCACTCCGCAGCCACTTGGCGTGGCCGTCCACGAACGTATAGTTGCTCCCGTCGCGGTGCCTGGCCGCCACCGCCGACAGCCCGCTGTCCTGGTACGATGTGCCTAGCCGCCGCAGGCTGCTGGCGATCTCGAAAAAGAGTATGACCTCCGTCGCATCGCCAATATCTGCCAGGCACAGCGCCGAGTTGTTGTAGCCCCCCACCATGGCAACCTCGTAGTTGATGCCGTAGCTGCGTTTCGCCCCATAGGTCCCGGCTGCCACGGTCGGCTCGGGGTCCGACATGCATATAAGCACCGCCTCGTTGCGCAGATACGGCTGCAGCAGCAACCCCCAGCCGATACCATAATAACCCGCCGGGCCGCCGCTCACCCGCGCGGGTATTATCCCCTCATCATTATCATCGGCGTAGATCCTCGCCGCCACCCCCAGGTTGCGCATGTTGCTCAGGCACGAGGCGGATTCAGCTCGCTTGGCCGCCACCTCATATACCGGCAGCAATATCGCCGCCAGCACGATGATGATGGCGACCACCACCAACATCTCAACTAGCGTGAAGCCCCTCGCCGGTCGCAGCAACTCTCCCTCCCCTCGAGTTGCAGCTATATGGCTACATGCACCCACCCGTTCATCACACGCGCGAATGGGCGGGATTTCACATTACCGCATCGGCCCCCTAGGGATAGATGCCGCGTAGCTCAACGGCCTTCGCCACGCGCCCGACTGCCACATTGAAGGCAGCATCGCGCATGTTGCAGCTATCTCTCTCCGCCTCGGCGACTACTTCGTTGTAGGAGCGGACCATGATCCCTTCCAGACGGCTATTGACCTCCTCTTCCGTCCAGAACAACATCTGGCTGCCCTGTACCCACTCGAAGTAGGACACCGTCACGCCGCCGGCGTTGGCCAAAATATCCGGAACCACAAACACGCCTTTGTCGTCGAGTATCGCTTGGGCTTCCGGCGTGGTCGGACCGTTAGCCGCCTCGGCGATGATCTTGGCCCCAACGGCGGCGGCGTTGTCAGCGGTGATGGTGTTCTCCAGAGCGGCCGGGATCAGCACATCACATTCCACTCCCAGCAGCTCCTCGTTGCTGATCTCGTCGCTTCCCTCAAAACCTGATACAGCGCCGGTGTCGGCCTTGTGCTTGATTGCAGCCACCGCATCGAAACCGGCCTCACAGTAGATGCCTCCGCGCGAATCCGAAACCGCAATGATCTTGGCACCCATCTCATTCAGCACGCGGGCAGCCACTGAGCCGGCGTTGCCGAAGCCTTGTACCGCCACCGTAGCCCCATTGATATCCATGCCCTGGGTCTTGAGGGCCTCCCGGGCCACGAAGGCGCAGCCGCGACCGGTCGCCTCATTGCGCCCCAGCGACCCGCCCAGTTCCACCGGCTTGCCCGTCACTACCGCCGGCACCAAATAGCCCTTATTCATGCTGTAGGTATCAACGATCCATGCCATCACTTGCGGATTGGTATAAACATCGGGCGCGGGAATATCAATCTCCGGACCGATAAAGCCTATCAATTCCGAGGTGAAGCGCCGCGTCATCCGCTCCAGCTCCCCCAGCGACATCTCCTTGGGATTGCACACCACCCCACCCTTGGCACCCCCATAAGGGATATTGACCACTGCGCACTTCCACGTCATCCACATTGCCAGCGCCACGACCTCGTCCATCGTCACCTGCGGATGGTAGCGGATCCCGCCCTTAGCCGGACCGCGCTCCATGTTATGCTGCACCCGATAGCCTGTAAATACGCGGAAGCTGCCATCATCCATTCTCGTGGGGATGCTCACTTCCAGAATCCGCTTGGGGTGCTTCAGCTTCTCCACGATTGACTCAGATACCTCAATACGCTTCGCGGTCTCCACCAACTGCTGCACGGCTACTTCTCTGGGATTGTACGACACCGACTCAGCCATCACACTGCACCTCCAAAGATTTGCACAAACAGACTCAGCTATTCTCTCCGCCCTGAGTTCAGCAAGGCTAATTGCATCGCTTGATTCCCGTACCCCTCGGCAAGATCCGCCAGCGGACCCGGAGCCTGGCCCCGTACCGCCGCCACAAACCGGCTTAGCGACACATACATGAAGTCATCGCTCTCGCCCTCATGCCCGTTGAGAGTCAGATAGGTGCGGAATACGCCCTTCTCGTCATTGCGACCTGCGTAATCCGCGATTAGACCATTGATGCCGAACCTCCGCACCAGCTTCTCGGTACACCACGCCCGCACCAGTATCTCGGCCTCGCAGACGGCCCCCTCAGCCGGCTGATACGTGAACTGCGCCAGCACCTCTTTTTCCTTGATCGCGACCTTCTCGCTGCCCACTACTATCTCACCGGGACCGCAAAACCCCCTCAGGATGCTCAACGGATGGCTGGCCAGGTCCACCCAGACGCGCTCGTAGGTCTTATTGGTATTGCGCGAATCCATCTGCATGAAGAACGTCTCAGGGGGGCCGGCCTCTATACCGATTTCCTCGCACAGCGCAAAGTAGGCCGCCGGGGCTGCGGCATACTGAGTATTGACCGCGCCAACCGTGTCTTGGCTGCCAGCGCCGGCCATCTCCCCAGCCTCGCCCAGCAACTGCTCGAGACTCTTATCTTCGTCCCAGGTCAGCGGCTTCTCGCACATGATATGACAGCCGCGCGCGGCCGCACTCATGAAATGGCGATAGTGGAATGCCGGCGGGCTGCAGATATTGACGACCTGCGGCTCCACCTCCGCCAGCATCGCCTCCACATCAGTGTAGCCCCTGGCCGCAAGGTCCAGGTCCGCCGCCAGCATCGCGCCGGTCGCCTTGACTGAAGCCGGCGTGGTGCCGACGAAGCCTGCCACCTCGCAGCCCAGGTGATTCAGCCACTTGGCGTGATGCTTGCCGATGCCGGAAGCTCCGATCACGACCGCCGTCAATCTCTCAGCCATCGCCTATCCCTCGACATTTGCCCGGGCCACGCTCATGGGCACGCGGCGGCGACAAAAGACCCGCCGGCGACACTCACCGACAGGTATATTCTCCATAGACTGGGGCTAACCTCTTGGTCTGGGACTAATTGCTCATGGCCGGGGGATGATGCCTTGCTACTTCTCGACTTCCTTGGCTATAATCTCCACCTTATGGCTCCGACTGTGACTGGTTACAGCAATCGAAAAATTGCGCTTCTCACCCGGCTTGATGTTTTCCACCACAACATTATTGGTGCCGCGCTTGTCGCCATCGGCGCTGAGCAGAACCGCCTCCATCTTCACTTCTCTAATCAGGCCTTCACCGGTGTTCTCCACCTGCGCGAAGACGCGCACGACGCCCTTATCCTTATCAATATTGTAGCGCTGCTTGCTGACGAACAGGTCCTCGATGCTGCCGGCCCGGTAGCGCGGCCCGCAGCCACCGGCACACACCAGGCTCATTACCAGCGCGACTATTGGTATCACGTACTCACGACCCGATGCTAGCCTTGCCGCTGTCGCCATCGCCGGGAGTATAGCACAGCCGCATCCGCAGAACAAGACAGGCAGGCTTGTTGGCATATTGCGTCGAAGCATACTGTGAAATCCACTATTGGCGCATAGATCGGCCTTCGCATCGTCGTCATAGCGGCTGTGGCGCCTCGGCGCCCAACTCGACACTATTTGAGTAGGCAAAGGAACAGCGCATGTTACGCGGCTGGCGCATCGGTAGCCTTGCCGGCATTGCTATCGAGATAAACTCTTCGTGGCTGATCATCTTCGGCATCTTCCTGGCAAGCCTGGGCAGCGGCCATTTCCCGCAACACTTCCCGCAGGCGCCTGCCTGGCAGCATTGGGCCGCCGCGCTTGCCGCCACCCTACTGCTCTTCTTCTCGGTGCTGATCCATGAGATTTCCCACTCGCTGGTGGCGCGGACTTACGGCCTGGGAGTTTCCCGCATAACCCTATTCATCTTCGGCGGCGTAGCTCAGAGCGAGGGCGAGCCGAAGACTGCGCTTTCCGAGCTCTGGGTCGCCATCATCGGGCCCTTGACTAGCGTCGGGGTCAGCGGCATTTCATACGGCCTCGGCTGGCTTACGGAGCAGGCTGCGGCGGCTCAGATCTCGGCCGGAGTATTTCAGTTCAATGGCATGCTCAACCTCTGGCTGGCCGGCTTCAACATGGTCCCGGCCTTCCCACTCGACGGCGGCCGGGTGCTGCGCGCTTGTATCTGGTATCTGACCGACGATCTGCTCAATAGCACCCGCATCGCCACGATTTTCGGCAAGGCCTTCGGCTATCTGCTGATGGGCCTGGGCTTGTTCACACTCCTATTCACCCACAACATCTTCGGCCTATATACTCTCGGCCTCGGCTGGCTGCTCACCGTCGTCGCAACCAATGCCTTCCAAAGCGTCCGCCTCCAGGTCATGCTCCAGGGAGTGACGGCCGGGCACTTGATGAGGCCTGCCCGCGCGCTTGTGGACCCCACCTGGCCGGTGCAGTATGTTGTTGACAACTATTTCGCGCCCTATCGCCTCACCTCCCTGCCGGTGGTTCATGGTCGCCAGGTCGTCGGCATCCTGCACTTGGATAGCGTCCGCAGTGTTGATCCGGGCAACTGGCCGCATTTGCCGGTGCACCAGATCATGGAGCCTCTGGACCCAGAAGCCGACCTCATTAGTGCCGATACCGACGCTGTCGAGGCTCTGCAACTGATGATGCGCGAGCAGAAGGATTACCTGCTGGTCACCGATGCCGAAGGCTTGGCTGGCACCCTGAGCGAAGCCGACCTGGCCGCCGCCACCCAGCAGCTCTAGACTCTAGTGTCATGTCGAGAGATAACTGCACATAATCCGCAGCGCTTACGAAGTCCCGGGCTTAGCCTTGCCCAACCATTGCCGCGTAGCTCGGCTTTCCCAAACACTGCACCGTGGGGCGGGCTTTCAGCCCGACAGCCGTTGCCGTTTCGCCGTTGTCCCCTCTCCCGCTTGCGGGAGAGGGCTAGGGTGAGGCCCTCCGTTGTAGGCGCGCACGGCGTGCGCCCCTGTCTTGGTCTTGCCGTCAGGAGCCCGACAGCCGTTGCCGTTTCGCCGTTGTCCCCTCTCCCGCTTGCGGGAGAGGGCTAGGGTGAGGCCCTCCGTTGTAGGCGCGCACGGCGTGCGCCCCTGTCTTGGTCTTGCCGTCAGGAGGGACCGCATACGAGGCCTGAGCGAAGCAAGGGCCGGGCCCCATCCGGCCCGCCCTTTGCTCGCGTAGCTCGGGCTTCCAGCCCGAGGTCGTTGGAATGGGGGACTGTCCCTTCAGGGACTGTCCCCTGGGCCCCCACAAAACCAGCGAATCGAGTATAATGACCCCGCGATGCCCTGCCTATCCACACACTTCGGGAGACCGCAATGAAAAAAACCGAGCGCGACTTCATCACCGCCATTCTGCTAATTGGCCTGGCTGCTGCGGTATGGCTGGCCTATCTGCGCATCGCCAGCGAGAGCGCCAACCCCCGGGTGGCCTTGTGCCTGGACTATCAGGAGGCCGAGCGGCTCGCCGCCCTCACCGGCCGCACGCTGACAGACCAGCTTACTCAGCTACAGCAGGCCGGGGCGACGCATATCGCCCTCACCGAGACCACGCTCGGCGACCTGCTGCTTTCCGACCGCATCAACGTGACCCACAGCTTCGGCCAGACACGCCTATTCGGCCTTGGCCGCACCGGCTACATGCGCGCTCTCCAGACCAAGCTGCCGGGCCTGGTAGCCGCCGAGGCCTCGGCTGCCTCCGCCCCTGCTGCAGCTAGCTATGCTGCCGCTCTCACCGGCGATACTTTCGACGGCGACGTAACTGCCTTCAGGGCCATCGGTGTCGGCTATGATCCGATTGCCTGCCACATGATCAAGCAAAGCGGCCTGCAGTTTGTGGCCCGGCCGGTTCCTGATTACTGCTTCTCCCGCCAGGCCGTTGACTATTCGCTCAAAACGGCAGCCGACACCGGCGCCCAACTGGTCATCTTCAACGGCGTCAAGGTCCTGGGCAGCCGCGAGTTGCTTGAATACACCGCCGAGCGGCTCACCGAGTCCGGACTGGACTTCGGGATGGTCGAGCTGGTTCCGCAGGAGGGCGAACACGCCCTGGCCCGCGCCCTCGACGGCCACCTGGTCCGCTGCCATAGCGTTTCGGCTGAAGAAATGGAGAAGCTCTCCCCCCAGCGCGCCTTTGACCGCTTCCTCCTGGCCGTCACCGAGCGCAAGGTCCGCCTCTGTTACGTGCGCCTCCTCTTCACCGGCGCCGAGGACCTGGCCGCCGCCAATGCCGAATACCTCAGCGGCATCGCCGAAGCTCTCCAGCAGCGGGGTTACGCCCTGGGTAAGCCTCAGGCATTCCCCGATGTCGCGGCTCCGCCGGCGGCTCTGATTCTCCTAGCACTCGCCGTGCTGGGTGGCTTCTTATGGCTGCAACAGACCTTGAAGCAACTGCCCGCGCGCCTCTTCTGGCCGCTGGCGGGTATCGGCCTGCTGCTGGCGGTGGCTGTCCCCCTTCTGGCTCCGGGGCTAGCCCGGCCGCTGGTGGCGCTGGCCGCGGCCCTGATCTTCCCGATCCTGGCGATATCCCTCATCCCTCCCAGCTTTCCGGACATGGGCCAGACCCAGCGCGGCCTCAAGCTCCTACGGGCTGCCGGCCTCACTGCTCGCACGGCCCTGCTCACAGCCGGCGGCGGACTGCTTTGCGCCGCGGCCCTGACCGACACCATCTACCTAGTCAAAATCGAGCAGTTCCGTGGCGTCAAGCTTGCCCAACTCCTGCCCCTGGCGGCGCTGCTACTTATCCTGGCCGCGCGCGCCACTGACAGCTACCGCAGGACCGCTGAAGCCCGACCGCGCTGGCAGGCCCTCAAAGCCGGCCTTGGCGAAATCGCTGCCGAGGTCGTCAAGTACTGGCACGTGGCGTTGATCCTGCTGGCCGCAGCCACCGTGGGCTACATGCTAATGCGCTCGGGCAATGAGCCGAGTCTCGGAGCCAGCGGCCTCGAAATCCAGTTGCGCGCTGCCCTCGATCGCTTGCTGGTCGTGCGCCCGCGCACCAAGGAGATACTCCTCGGCTATCCGGCCCTCTTCGTCGGCCTCATGCTGCTTCTCCGCCACCGCCCCAAGCTTGCCTGGCCGCTGCTGGCCGTCGGTGCAATCTCTCAGGTCTCGCTGTTCAATACCTTCTGTCACATGCACACGCCGCTGGTGGTATCGCTGGTGCGCGTCGTCCACGGCCTCTGGATCGGCATCCTCATCGGCCTGGTATGGTGGGCTATCAAGCGCCTCGGCGATAGTTCTTGGGCGTGGGTGCAAAGACTGGAGCTGGAAGACGAGGGCCACTGACCGGCGCTTCGAAAACACGAGCGCGTGATTCGGGCTTTTTTTGACCGACCTATTCCTCTTTTGGTTCCCCCTTCCCTGGTAGGGAAGGGGGCTAGGGGGTTAGGGGGCGTTGCCGTGCTTTTCGCCGTTGTGGGGGTGCCCAGAAACCGCTCCCCAACCCCGAAATGAGGGACTGTCCCTTTAGGGACTGCCCCCCCCCGGGGTACTAGAGCCAGTATCTTAGCGGTCTGCAAGTCCTGGAAAGCTAGGTCTCGAAACCGTTTCTATGGTGAGGGGCACCGTTGTACGGACACATCCCCGCCCCCCGCCCAACCGTGGATGGCCCCGTACCGTTGCCGTTTTGCCGTTATCCCCTCTCCCCCTGGGAGAGGGCTAGGGTGAGGGCGGCTGTTGTTGTGGCCCCGCCCCTCGAAAACACGCGCGCGTGATTCGGGCTTTTCTTGACCGACCTATCCCCCTTTTGCTTCCCCCTACGCGGGTACCCGCGCTGAAGGCCTAAATGCGCCTGTATCCATCCCCCTTTTGCTTCCCCCTTCCCTGGTAGGGAAGGGGGCTAGGGGGTTAGGGG
>CAYMIN010000003.1:0-64431 GCA_964390495.1 uncultured Armatimonadia bacterium | reverse complement strand
CCGTGCTTTTCGCCGTTGTGGGGGTGCCCAGAAACCGCTCCCCAACCCCGAAATGAGGGACTGTCCCTTTAGGGACTGCCCCCCCCCGGGGTACTAGAGCCAGTATCTTAGCGGTCTGCAAGTCCTGGAAAGCTAGGTCTCGAAACCGTTTCTATGGTGAGGGCCACCGTTGTACGGACACATCCCCGCCCCCCCGCCCAACCCGTGGGTGGCCCCGTACCGTTGCCGTTTTGCCGTTATCACCTCTCCCCCTGGGAGAGGGCTAGGGTGAGGGCGGCTGTTGTTGTGGGCCCGCCCCTCGAAAACACGAGCGCGTGCTTCGGGCTTTTCTTGACCGACCTATCCCCCTTTTGCTTCCCCCTTCCCTGGTAGGGAAGGGGGCTAGGGGGTTAGGGGGCGTTGCCGTGCTTTTCGCCGTTGTGGGGGTGCCCAGAAACCGCTCCCCAACCCCGAAATGGGGAACTGTCCCCCGCGTACCACAAGCAGCGCTCTGAAAGCCCGCAAGTGTCAAGAAGGTGGCTCGTCGAATGGCTTCTAGAGCCGAAGACTGCACGGCCTATCCTCGCATTCGCCCCAATTGCGCCTACGGAAACCGGCCTGTTGCCCCCTCAATCTCGTCCACGATGCGGCTCAAGTCCTCGTCATCGTAGTAATGAATCTCGATTACTCCGCCCCGCTTAGCCAAGGGCTTGATCAGCACTTTCACCGCCAGGGCCAACTGTACGCGCTCCTCGGCCTCGACCAGGTACGGGTCCCTCGCCGGCTTGGTACTAGTTTCTTTGGCCGCCTCCACTGGCTCCACTTGCTCCGCCCCGGAGGCAAGCTCCAGAAAATCCCCAACCGCCGCCTCCGTATCCCGCACTGACAGCCCCTTATCCACCACATACTTGGCCAACTCGCAGATATAGTCCTCGCGCCCCAGACCCAACAGCGCCCGTCCATGCCCCGCTGACAGCTTCCCCATTCGCACCAGGTCCTGGACCTCCGCCGGCAACTCAAGCAACCGCAGCGTATTGGTCACCGCCGACCGGCTCTTGCCTATCCGCTGGGCTAGCTCCTCCTGGGTCAGGCCGAAATCTTCCACCAGGCACTGGTACCCCTCGGCCAGTTCAATCTCATTCAGGTCCTCCCGCTGCACGTTCTCAATCAGAGCAATCTGCAGCGCCGTTGGATCATCAAGGTCTTGGACTAAGCAGGGAATCGTCTCCAGCCCAGCCATCCGCGCGGCTCGCCAGCGCCGTTCCCCCGCCACCAGCTCGTAGCCATCACCGCGCCGCCGCACTATCACCGGCTGTAGGACCCCGTGCGCCTCGATTGACACCGCCAGCTCCTCTAGCGACGGCTCGCCTGCGCCGCGCCGCGGCTGTCGCGGGTTCGGCTCCAGATCATCAAGCGCCACCTCCACCACCGTCCGACTCAGCGCCGGCGTATCCCCCGACAGCAGTTGTGACAATCCTCGACCCAGGCTCCGCTTACGCATCACTAAATACCTCCTTGTACAAAGCATAGTATCGCTTGGCCCCGCGCGACGAGGGTGCATAGATCGCTGCCGGCAACCCGTAGCTCGGCGCTTCGGCCAGCTTCACGTTGCGGGGTATCACCGTCGAATATACCCGGCCATGAAAATGCGTCCGCACTTCCTCCGCCACCTCGGCCGATAGCTTGGTCCGAATGTCGTACATTGTCAGTACTACCCCGGCTACTTGCAGGTCCGGATTGAGCTGACTCTGAACCAGGTGGATCACATTCAGAAGCTGCGAGAGACCCTCCAGCGCATAGTACTCGCACTGAATCGGGATCACCACCTTGTCGGCCGCCACCAGACTATTGACCGACAAGATCCCCAGCGACGGCGGGGTATCAATAACGATAATGTCATAGTCCTCGCGCAGCGGCGCCAGGACCTGCTGCAGCCGCCGCTCCCGCGCGATCGTGGCCGACAGAGCCATATCCGCTCCGGCCAACTCAATCGTCGCAGGAATCAAATGCAGGTTATCTATTGGGGTAGCCATGACAATGTCATCAACCGTCATCGCTCCCGGCCCCCCGTCGCTTGTCAACAGATCGTATATGCACGCATCCAGCTCTGCCCTATCAACTCCCAGCCCACTGGTGGCATTGCCTTGCGGATCCGCATCAACCACCAATACTCCCTTGCCATCCAGAGCCGCCCAGCAGGCCAAGTTGATAGCCGTTGTGGTCTTCCCTACTCCGCCCTTCTGATTGATCATCGCGTACACTGGAGCCACCAATCAACACCTCCCTTGGAACCAGCAACAACTCCACGGCACCCACTGCGCCGACTCATCTAGTGTCATATCCCGGAGATAACTTCACATAATCTGCATACCTTGCCAAACGCGTGGCTCGGCCTGACCTGCGCCTGGCGCAGGTCAGGTGAGAATGCGAGAGCATTCTCAGCTTCCAGCCCGAGGTCGTGCGAGTCGAGCTGCCCAACCGAGCGATTCCGAGTTGCTGTGGCCCGGTATCGAAGCTCTCTAAGGGATAAACATACTTCTGCGACACGACACTAGAAGCTGTTTCAAAACCCCGCATGGGGACTGTCGCTTTAGCGACTGTCCCTTTAGGCACTATCCCTTTACGGACTGCTCCTTTAGGCACTGCTTTTTCAGGGGCTCTTCTTTTAGCCACTGTTCCTTTAGGGGCTGTTCCTTTACGGACTATCCCCTTTGCGCACCCAACCTTCCCGTGGATCGGGCTTTCCAGCCCGACAGCCGTTGCCGTTTTGCCCCTCCGAAAGGCAACGTCTCCGGCGGACGAGCCTAAAGACAACGCCTCTATCTTCTAGCGCGTAGGTCGGGATTTCCAGCCCGACAGCCGTTGCCGTTTCGCCCCTCCGAAAGGCAACGTCTCCGGCGGACGAGCCTAAAGACAACGCCTCTATCTTCTAGCGCGTAGGTCGGGCTTTCCAGCCCGACAGCCGTTGCCGTTTTGCCGTTGTCCCCTCTCCCGCTTCGGGAGAGGGCTAGGGTGAGGCCCGCCGTTGTAGGGGCGCACGGCGTGCGCCCACTGTCTTGGCCTTGCCGTCAGAAGGGGCCCGGGTACCACTGCGTAGCAGTGGGTGAGGGACGTTTGGGGCCCCATCCGGCCCACCCTGTGCGTATCCACCATTCCCTGGCGGGCCTCCCTGGCTCTCGATATAAAGGCCGGATGACACGCATCCCGTCACCTCCGTTTCCCTTGCAGGCCAGCGTGGCGGGGGGCCACTGCTCAGGAGTACTCCGGGCTAGCTATGCCATCGCCATTGCTTTTCCCATAAATGTCCAGCCAAAGCCCCGCCAGATTCGTCATCTGATGAACTAACCGGCAGAACTGCCGATTCCCCGCGGCCCGCCTCGCGGTCTGCAACAGCGCTATCCGCCCCTCGGCGACTATCCACTCGGGGAGATACTGGAAAAGCTCCTCCTCCGGTGCCACTGCCCGAGCCACTATCAGATCGTACTTCGGCTCCCCTTCGGGCACCTCTCGCATATCAACACACATCGACCGGCAGTTCCCGATCCGAAACCGTTTATTGGTTAAACCAATAAATCTCCATGCACGCTGCCGCCGATCGAGCACGTCCACCCGCACGTCAGGGCGTAGCAGCGCGATACTCAGCCCCAGCGCCCCGCTGCCAGCTCCCACCTCCCCCAGCCAACACGACGCCTCACCGATATGTGGCAGCAAGTACAAACCCGGCCCGATCAAGTTCTCCGCCAGCGCCTCGGCAGTATCGAATTGTGTCAGGCCCAGTTTCGCCGCCGCCGGCGCCAGCCACTCGGCGAGTGCCGCGCAAGCCTCAACCTGACGTGGCTCCACAGATACCCCGATCTCAGCGAGCAGCCGACCGATTATCTCTCTGGCGCGATGTTTCACTTAAGACACTATGAGAACTATAGCGCACTACGCAAAAAATGGCAATAGCTGCGGAAAAAAACTCGCCCCCGACTGCACCCAAACCGGCCCGCATCCTCTTCCCTCACACCGCCTACCAATCCGCTACGGCCTGCTTGTCCGCGATCTCAATCGTGATAGCTCTGCCAAAGCGCCTACTGTGGTGTCCCAAAGACAACTGCACATAACCAGACAGCTCACCAAACCGTGGCTCGGCCTGACCTGCGCCTGGCGCAGGTTAGGTGGAAATGCGGGGTACCCAGAAATACCCACTCGGAAAAAGCGGGGGCACTGTGAATCAATTCCCAGGCTCCAGCCCGAGGTCATTCGAGGCGAACTTCCCACCTGAGCATCTGCGAGTTGCTGTGGCGCGGTAGCGAAGTTTTCTAACGCCTAAAGGTATTTCAGGGACACGCTATCAGAAGCTACTTGAAGGCCCCGCAATCAGAAGCTGTCTTTTCAAAGACCGTCCCCCGGGCTACGAGAAGCAGCGGAGATCCATGCCCAGATTGTTCCAGCCCTTCACGACTGTCTCCGGCGTACCAGGAGCAGCGCCTTACCAGTTCGCGAAACCTGAAAACTAAGTCATGAAACCCCTACTAGTTCGCGGCTATTCCGCTTACGAAGGCGGCACCGCTACGCGGTTCCCAAAAGGTTCTACGCCAATTCCAGGCGCCGCTACCGCAATACGTATGGCACGATTACGATGATATCAGCGGGGCAGCGCCTCGATTTCGAGGCCAGCCGGCCCACGTAGGCTGATGCTGGTGCGGTCTTTGACCTGCGTAAAAAGGGGCAGATGGAGCAATAAATGGGGTATGTAACTGCTGGAATGTTTCACGTGAAACATTCCAGCGCTCATAGGTCACAATGGTGCGAAATAGCCCGCGACACCAATCGCGGCTCTAAGACTGCCGGCGGCGGCAATGCATACCAGCTTTTGCCATTACCCGCCGCCCGACTTAGACGTGTAACCAGTCTAGGCGACTGTAAAATGTTTCACGTGAAACATTCCGCCCATTATACAACATTATAGGGCCAACAGCGGACGTGTACTGGCCCCACCGCCAGCAATTAGTGCGCACAGAGAGCCAGACACCGCGATTGAGGGGAGAATCCGGCAGAAAACCGGGGGAAATTGCTTAGGTTCCGCGTCGAACAGCCGCGGAATGGCGCAGCGCAGCGGCAATTGTGGCAATATCAGCGGGCGTGACCCCATATAGCTGTGAAGCCTGCTGCAAATCTCGCGGCCTGGCTGCAGCCAACCGCTCCCGCGCCTCCGCCCGAATCGGCAAAGCCTCATAGTCAATATCGCCCGGAATCCGCACGTGCGCCAGTTTCTGTGTCTCCCCGGTCCGCTTCAGCTCGCGCCCGGCGTAAGCCGCGCATTTGATCTCCGCGTCCAGCAGTCGCGCCCCGAAGCTCGGCAGCGGCCGCGGGGGCGGCCAGTAGCGCAGGATCGCGTCATAAGCGACCTGGGGTTGTTGCAGCAGGCTCGCAGCGGTGAAACCATCGGTATTCCGCAACCGCACTGAACTCAACTCCCGCCAGATTTGGTGCTCTGGCGGCACGATTATGGCTCGGAGCCGCTGATGCTCGGCTGCAACCGCCTGTTTAATGCTTTCAACAACCGCGTACCGCTCTTGGTCAACCAGTCCATGCGCGCGCGCGAGCTCGGTAAGACGTTCATAGGCCGTGTGCTGGCCTAGCAGTATGCGGTACTCGGCACGTGAGGTCAGCATCCGGTAAGGCTCCTCCGCGCCCTTGGTCAGCAGATCGTCAATTAGAACCCCGATGTAGGCTGCGGAGCGGCTCAAGCTGAGCGTGAGATCGTGTCCCAGGGCATAATGCGCGGCGTTAGTGCCGGCAACCAGGCCCTGAGCGGCCGCCTCTTCGTAGCCGGAGGTGCCGTTGATCTGGCCCGCCAAATAAAGACCCGCTACCTTGGAAAACGACAGATCGGGACCCAGCGCCCGCGGGTCACAGCAGTCATACTCAATAGCGTAGCCCGGGCGCATCATGTGAGCGTTTGCCAGCCCGGGGACGGTCCGGATCATGGCGAGCTGCACATCGTAGGGCATGGAGTTGTAGAGACCTTGGGCGTAAACCTCCTCGGTCTCCCAGCCTTCCTGCTCCATAAACAGCAGGTGCGTCTGCTTGTCGGGGAAGCGAACTAACTTGGTCTCAATTGACGGGCAGTAGCGCGGCCCAGCCCCTTGGATATTGCCGGCGTAGAGGGCCGAACGCTGCAGGTTCTCCCGCAGCAGCGCGTGGGTTTCGGCAGTGGTGTGGGTCACGTAGCAGGGCAGTAGCGGCTTCTGCGGCCGCTGGACAGTATCTATGGAGAAGCGCAAGGGGCGGGCATCGCTCGGCTGGATGCGCATGGCCTCGAGGTCCAGCGACGATTTGAGCAGCCGGGGAACCGTGCCGGTCTTGAAGCGCCGGAAGGTGAGACCAAGCTCTGAGAGGCTGGCGGTGAGCTTGCGGGCCGGCGCCTCACCGGCTCGACCGGCAGCCAAGGTATGCTCACCGATGTGGACCACGCCGTTGAGGAAAGTGCCGGCACATACTACAACGCTCCGCGCGCTCAAGGCCAAGCCGGTGTGAGTCAGGACCCCGGCCACGTGGCCCCGGTCAACAATGACGTCGGTGGCGAGGTCCTGATAGAGACGGAGGTTGGGATGCCGCTCCAGAGCTGCTTTCATCGTGGAGCGATAGAGTGCCTTGTCGGCCTGGGCGCGGAGGGACTGGACGGCCGGGCCCTTGGAGGCATTGAGGATGCGGGCGTGGGTATAGGTGCGATCGCAGTTGCGGCCGATCTCTCCGCCGAGGGCGTCAATTTCCGAGACCAGTTGCGACTTGCCCGGCCCGCCGATGCTGCAATTGCACGGCATCTGCGCGACGGTGTCGAGGCTGATGGTAAGTAGCAGCACACGGGCACCAATCCGCGCCGCCGCCAGAGCTCCTTCACAGCCGGCATGCCCGGCACCGACCACAATCACGTCATAGCTGTCGGCAAAGCTTACCGTATCCGCCATGCTGGGCAAAGCATAGGTGATTAGGCCGGGCTTGTCAATCCAGATTGCATAGCTGGTTTGGTGGGGGATAGGGTGTCTCTGGGCATTTACCAGGCGAGAGATTGTCTCTTGGTTTACCCAATAGCTACTTCCCGTTATCATGATTCATCCATCTACTTCCCACAACGATCTCGGATTGGAAGCCCGAGCTACGCAAGGGTGTTTGCGGGAGGGCAAAACCGCGACCACACGGGCGCAATGAATTGCGCTCCTACAACACCATGCAAAATCACGGCAAACTCAGGTGGGCCGGTCTCCCACCGCACCAGACGACCGTGCGCTGCTCGGCTGGTGCCTCCGCAAGACAAGGACAACGGCAACGACAGGCCTCACCCTAGCCCTCTCCCGCACGCGGGAGAGGGGACAACAGCAAAACGGCAACGGCGGTCGGGCTGCCCTGCGACGTTGCTCAGCACCGTGAGCTTGTCGAACGGTCGAACGGCCGAACGGGAAAGC
Organism: uncultured Armatimonadia bacterium; assembly: GCA_964390495.1. Lineage (GTDB taxonomy): Bacteria > Armatimonadota > Zipacnadia > Zipacnadales > UBA11051 > UBA11051. Next base: position 57,001 of record CAYMIN010000003.1, on the reverse strand, counting down.
CCGACCCACGCGATTATTATTGTGATCCCCGACCCACGGGAAGCTATACGGGACCGCCACGCAGCGGTCTCAAAATCTAGTTCTTCAGGACTCGCGGGGTGGTAAAACGCTACTTGGGGTACCCGGGGGACAGTCCCCTATTCGAGGATTCTCAAACAGCTTCCAGTGACGTGCCCCTAAAGAGAAGGCGCGGGGATTAACGGGGTAGGCGGTCGCTCAAATTGTGAGCGTCCGGGTTAGTCGGATCCAGCGTCAAGGCCTGATTGAGCTCGCGGGCAGCGGCTTGTGACCACTGCTGGGCGATGACCTCATCTCCGGCCAGAAGCGCCGCGTAGTAGCGGATGAAAGCACTCATCGCCTTCATGGCATGAGCATAGGAGGCCAGCTTGCGGGGAGTGCTGATGTTGGGGTCAGGCAAGGCGCGGTTGGGCTGCATCTTGTTGGCTAAGATAATCGCGTGATCCAGCCAGCGGTCGGCCTCGTCGAGTTCGGTGGTGATGCCACGGGTCGCGGCGTCGAGCAGTTGCTGGACACGCGCGTCGGTGCGGCCACCCACCGAGATGCCCAGGTAGCAGGTGCCCAGGCCGAAGGCAGCCAGCCCCATGTCGGGATCGTATTCAAGGGCCTCGCGGTACTTGGCCTTGGCGGCCTCCAGATCGCCGGCCAGTTGCGCCTTGACCGCCTGGTTATAGGCCGCGCGGGCCTTGTAGCCGGGGCTGTTGAGGATGACAATCGGTACAGCGACTGCAATGGCTATCATGACTAGGGCAGCAACGATCAGGCCGACGCGGGAGCGGGGCCGGGCGGTAGCGGGATAGGTCCCGGGCGCGGCAACCGGTGGCAACTCCGCCGGCTGCTCATCGGGGCGCGGCTGGGTGCCAAGTCGGGCGCAGCGGGGGCACTCGGTAGCCAGCGGCGGCAGGGCGAAGCCGCAGCGAGGACAGTACTTCTGGCCGGGCTCGGGTGGCGCCTCTTCAGCGGGCGGCGGGGGTGGGGGAGCCGGCTCCGGCGACGGCTCCTCCGTTTCGGTGGCAGGGCCAGGCTCCGCCAGAGGTTCGGGAGCCGCCAGAGGCGTTTCAGCCGAGGTCGCATCTTCCTGCTCATCGTGGAAGATGATCTCGATCTCGTCGTCCGATGAGGAGGCCTCGTCCTCCTCATCGTCATCGAAGCTGATCTCGATTATGTCATCGTCCCGGTCGCTGTCGGGAGGCACAATAGCCACCTCGGGGCCGCTGGGGGCTGGTTGCGCAACGACCTCGGGCTGGAAGCTGGGAATGCTTTTTCATTCCCACCTGACCTGCGCGAGGCGCAGGTCCGGCCGAGCCAAGCGGCTTGTGAATTGTTCGGCCTAAAGGGATAGTCCCCCTTCATTAGTGCCAACTTGCGCAAGCCCGTAAAAGCGTCCCGTCGGCCCGGGCAGGCAAGGATGCCTGCCCTCCAGGGAATCATTAGGTAGTTGCTCAAGTGACTGCCAGTTACTAGAAGCGGTCTCAAAACCTAGTTTTTCAGGACAGGTGCGCCGGTAAGACGCTGCTTGTGTTGCCCGGGGGACAGTCCCTGAAGGGACAGTCCCCCGCAACAACCTCGGGCTGGAAGCCCGAGCTACGCGACTGAAATACCCTCACCCTAGCCCTCTCCCAGGGGGAGAGGGGATAACAGCAACGACTGTCAGGCTGGAAGCCCGAGCTGCGCACGGCAACGGCTGGGCCGGTTTGGCTGCGCTCAGCCGGCCGCTCCGCAAGACAAAGGCAATTACAACTGCGAAGGCCCGCGCGCATCCCCCTGCGCCAGGGATAAGCTCTCAGCTCTGCCTGCAAAAAGACGTACCACGCTCAGGCCGAGCTGCGCGGCTTGTGAATTGTTCGGCCTAAAGGGATAGTCCCCCCCCATTACAAGCTGTTTCAACATCCCGCAATGGGGACAGTCCCCTGAATGCCAAAAGCAGCGTCTTAGCAGCTTGCGAGGCCTGAGAAAGCAGGTTTTGAAATGCCTTCTAGTGCCAACTTGCGCAAGCCCGTAAAAGCGTCCCGTCGGCCCGGGCAGGCAAGGATGCCTGCCCTCCAGGGAATCACTACGTAGTTGTTCAAGTGAGTGCCAGTTACTAGTTACTTCGCGGCGGGGCGGCCGATTCCTGCGTCATTGCTACCAGCGGTCAACGGCAGGATGCTGATAGGGCACCGCCGGCAGCAGAAGCTGCAGGGCCTCAGCCGTCGCCGGCGTGGGGCGAGGCTCAATGGCTAAAGAGCCCCGGAGATAGGCCTCCCACGCGGAGATGGTGCCACAGAGCACCAGGGTGAGGATGTCGCGGTCGGCTCGGAGGGTTACCTGCGGCCCGGAGCCGCCCAGTTCTATGATGCCGGACTGCTCAGGCCCTTGCAGGATAACCGTCGCAGGCAGCGTCGCGGCGTCAAGATCGGCGAGGCGCTGCGCGAATAGCGGCCGGAGCTGGTGCAGAAGTTGCTGCAAGTCGAGGATATTGAACATAAACACATAGGTGCTCTGGGGGCGGAAGCCGTGAGCCCAGAGGACATGCAGCATCTCGCGGCGACATTCGGAGACCGAGAAGCGCAGCTCGGCCTCGCCGGCCGCGGAGACGCCGGCAGCTAGAGCCTGCAGCAAGGCCGCGCAGACCGCCGGCTCATCGTCCAGGACGAACATCTCCGCTTCGAGGCCGGACCAGTACTGGAAGCGGCCGCAGTAGCCGACTAGCCGGCCGGCGCGCTCGGCGACGAAGGCGAGCGGCTCGGGAGCTTCATCATTCCAGCCTTCCTGGAGATTGTGGAAGCGCTCGGGCGTTTTGGTGCGGGTGCCGAAGAAGGGCAGTTCGGAGCGCTCAATCAGGGCCATGACGGTGGCCTCATCGCTCTGCTGATAGGGGCGGAGGGTGGCATCACAGGCCGGCGGCGGGGCGGTGAAATCGGCGATGCGGGCGGCGTAAGTGCTCTGGCTAAACAGGTGCACGTTGCCGGCCCGGGCGTAGAGGCGGCGGGCAGTATTGCTCAGGCCGGTGGAGACCGCTGAAGATGCGTAGCCGCGTTCGCTAGCGAACCGGTTGGCCGCGCGCATCATCTCGCCGGCGATGCCCTGGCGCCGGACGCTCTCATCGGTGCCGACGGCGCCGATGCCGGCCAGCTTGACGTGCACGCCCCGGCTGAAATGGAAGGGGATGTCAGGCACGGTGATGTGGCCGACATCGCGGCCCTCGAGGCTGGCGATAACAGTGCGGTTTTCCCAGCGCAACTGGGGTCGGGTCATGGGATAACGCTCCTTCTGTTCGCCGGTGCCACTGAACAACGCAGATAGCGACAGGCAACAGGCCCCGACAGGCGAGACGACGCCTGTCGTACCGGCTGAAGTTGAGGAAGGCAAACGGCGACAGGCGAGACGGCTGTCATGCGGCCTTGCGGACAAATAGGGATGCCTGTCGCGGCTTTGGACAGCCAAGGATGGCTGTCCTCCAGGTTCTTCCGCCACGGGCGCATGCGCATCGGCGGCACGGGTAGCCGCTGCGCCGCTGGAATACATCTTCTTCCTGGAGGACAGGCTTCCTAGCCTGTCCATGCTGTTGGGCGCGGTTGCGACAGACAAGGATGTCGTCCAGGTTCTAGGCCGTGAGGAGGGGCTAGCTGAGCCGGGTACCCACTGCGAAGTAGTGGGTGCAACCGGCCCGACAACGGCGGCCCTCACCCTAGCCCTCTCCCAAGGAGGGGAGAGGGGAGAACGGCAACGGCAAACGACGGACAGACAGATCAAGCTGACCCACACTCTTGGCGTTGGTGCCTGCACGTCTTGTGAATCATCCGGGCTAGGTAAGTAGTCAGCCAATTCCCCTAGATGGGACGGAGAACCTGCCAAACTGCGGCAAAGGTGCCGGCGGCATCGGTATCGAAGATATCAGAAACGACAATTGGAGGGTGAGCCAGTGCGCAATGAAGAGATCGGAACCGAGAACGGTACGGCAATAATCCAGCCCGATGACGAGGTGATCGCCGGAGGGCCGGGGATCTGGACGATTCTCTACACCGCCGGGCCGCAAGGCATCGCACCGGGCGGCAGCGTGCGCTTCGAAATCCCCTACGGCTTCACCATGCCGCAGTTCCTGTGGGCGCCTGACCCGGGCTACTGCGAGGTAAGCTGCACACAAGCCGGGGTGGAGCTGGCGCTGTCGTATGAGCCGCCGGTTAAGCTGGAGCCGGAGCCGTTCTACTATGTCACGCGCTGGGGGCGGATGGTCTATGTGCAGGTGCTGGGGGAGAGGCTGGCGGAGGGCGAGCAGATCGAGTTCGTATATGGCTGGCGGCGGGCAATGGAGCCGGGCGCATATGCCCAGCACTTTGCCGCCGAGGTGGAATTCACCGTTGCCACAGATGGGGACGGGACGCGCAGTGCCAACTTCTCCGGCTACACCCTGATCGCCGAGCAGCCGAAGCTGCCAGTGGTGGCGGATGAGCCGACTAACCTGCAGGTCTATCTGCCCTCCTACGTGCAGATGGGGGAGGAGTTCACGGCCCGGATCGTCGCCGAAGACGAGGAGCGCAATGCTGCGGAAGAGCCGTCCGAGGACTACATCATTGATTCGACGGATGGGCCGTTTCTGGGAGCGGCCATCGGCAGCGGTCAATGGCACAACACCGCCCGTCTGCGCTTCGATATGCCCGGGGAGAAGATCGTTACGGCCCTGGACCTGGACACGGCTATCACCGGCCGCTCCAACCCGGCGGTGGTGACGCCGGAGCCGCCCGAACAGAGGCTGTTTTGGGGCGACATCCACGGCCATACCCGGCTTTCCGACGGCCTGGGCAGCCCGGAGGAGTACTACAGCTTCGGACGCGAGCAGGCCTGTCTGGATTTCTGCGCCACCGCCGACCACTCGCAATACATGTCCGACGAGGACTGGGAGCATATCCAGGAGGCGACTAGGCAGTTCAACGAGCCGGGCCGCTACGTGACCTTGCTGGGCTACGAGGTGTCGCTGAATGCGCCGAAGCCGCGCCACGGCGACAAGTGTGTGTATTACCCGGGTGACAGCGGGCCGCTGCTGCGGGCCACCGACATCAACCGCAGCGAGTATGCGGAACTGAATGACTATACCGAGGAGTGGAAGGCGGCCGGAGCGATGATGATTCTGCACCAGCACGCCCGCGGCAGTGAGACCTACTACGACCCGGAGCTGGTGCGGCTGGCGGAGGTGTACTCGATCTGGGGAGATTCGGAGACGGCGGAGGGTGCGCGACCGTTGTTGCCCGCGCTGGAGCGTGACTATGCCGGGGTGCTGGCCGCTGATTGCCTGGAGCGAGGCTGGACGCTGGGTTTCATGGCGGCCTCCGACGATCATGCCGGGCGGCCCGGGCGCACCGACTGGCTGCGGGTGCGGCGGGCATACCCCGGTGGCCTGGCGGCGGTGTGGGCACCCGAGCTGACCCGCGAGGCGATCTGGGATTCTCTGTTCAATCGCCGTTGCTATGGCACCAGTGGCGCGCGGATCATCCTGGAGTTCTTTCTCGACGGCCAGCCGATGGGAAGCATCATCAAGAACACGCCGTTCGCTGAAGCCCACCGTATTGAGGTGACGGTGCACGGTACTGCGCGGCTGACTGCGGTCGAGGTCATGCGCGGCCGCGAGCTGATATATGCTCATAGCTCCTATGGCGCGAGCTGCCGGCTTGACCTGATGGACGAGCCGGAAGCGGGGGATGCCAACTACTACTATGTGCGGGTGCTGCAGGCCGACGGGGAGATGGCCTGGAGCAGCCCGATCTGGGTGAGCTGATGAGTGCCGCCGTGGCCCTGCGCCAGTTGAGCAAACGCTATGGCCGTAAGTGGGCGGTGCGCGGCCTCGATCTGGTCGTAGAGCCGGGGCAGATCTACGGCCTGCTAGGCCCCAATGGCGCCGGCAAAAGCACCACCATCCGCATGCTGATGGGACTGATCAGGCCGACTTCCGGCGAGGTCTTGATCTGGGGGCGCAAGATCGGTGTCAACGGCGTGGCCGACGATGGGGCGATTGGCGCGCTGGTGGAAGGCCCGGCGTTTTATGGGTATTTCTCCGGCTATCGCAACCTGGCGATGCTGGGCGGGCTTTCCCAGCCGGTGTCGGCGGAGGAGCTGGAATGGGCCCTGCGGCAGGTGAGGTTATGGGGCCGGCACCGTGATAAGGTCGCCAGCTACTCCCACGGGATGCGGCAGCGGCTGGCCCTGGCCCAGGCGCTGGTGCCACGGCCCCGTCTGCTGGTGCTCGATGAACCGGCCCAGGGCCTCGATCCCCAGGGGCTGGCGGAAGTGCGACAGTTACTCAAGGCGCTGGCGGCCCAGGGAACTACCGTCCTGCTGTCCAGTCATCTGCTGCACGAGGTCGAGCAGGTCTGCAGCCATGTAGCCGTCATCGCCAAGGGGGAGCTAATCGCCAGCGGGACGGTCGCGGAACTATTGGCCGGCGACGAGGGTTACGAGATTACGGTGGCCGATGCGCAAGCCGCGGCCAGCGCACTCGCCCGCATAGCCCTGGTGCGCAGATTCAGCCAAAGCGCAGAGGACAGCTTCACCGTGTGGCTGCATGAAGATACGCCGCAGCGACTCAATGCGGCGCTAGTGGAAGCGGGCGTCGGTGTCAAGGGACTTAGGCGGAAGCGGACGGAGCTGGAGGAGGTCTATCTGCGGCTCGCGGCCGAGACAGATGCGGGCGGCACAGGGGGCGAGGCGCTGTGAAATTGGGCCGCCTGCTGGCTGGTGAGCTGGCAAAGATATTCGGCCAGAAGGGCACCTATGTCGGCTACGGTGTGCTGGTGGTGATGGTGTCCTTGGTAGTGTGGGGGATGTGGCGTTACGGGCCGCCCTTTGAGAAGAGCATGACCGCCAACCGCGATTTCATCGTCGGCGGCAAGCTGGTTACCGGCGTTGCGGTGGCTCGCTTCATCATGGAGCCGGCGCTGTTGGTGCTAGTGCCGCTGCTGGTGGCGGCGGTAGCGGGCGGATTGTTTGCGGGTGAGATGCAACGCGGCACGATGCGGACGCTGCTATGCCGGCCGGTGCGGCGCTGGGCGGTGGCCACCAGCAAGTACCTGGCCGGCTGGCTTCACGCGACCAGTCTGACCGCCTTTCTCGGCCTCTTCGCCCTGGGGCTGGGGCTGGCCGTATTCGGCCGCGGCGAACTCGTCTCATTCACCCATGGTTTCACGATCCTGGCCGAGCCGGTGGCCCTGACGCGGCTGGGGCAGGCCTATGCGATTGCTGCGGTGGGGATGTGCGCGGTGGCCTCGGTGGCGCTGCTTTGTTCGCAGCTTGTACAGAACCCGCTGACGGCGACGGCGCTGACGCTGGCGTTTTTGCTAGTGGGCGCGGTGGTGGCGGCGATACCGTACTTCGAGTGGCTCAAGCCGTACCTGCTCAGCAGCCACCTGGAGGCCTTTTCCCAGGTATTTCACTCGCAGGTGGATTTCGCGCCGCTGCGGTGGCCGCTGGGGTGCCTGGGCGTTTATGTGGTCGCGCCGTTTGCGCTGGGGATCATCATTTTCCGCTACAAGGATATCACATGCTGAGGCAGGCTTGGGGCGCGCGATTGATGGCTCTGCTGGGGGCCGCGGTGATGATGCTGGGCGGGGCGGCCTCAGCCTCCTGGGGTCTTGCGGGTGAAGCGATCGTCCGCAAGGCTTTGGACCTCAACAAGCAGATCAACGACTACCGGGCCGAGGTGGCGGTGACCACCGATATCGAGGACGTTGATATTCCGGTACGCCATATCACCGTCTATTACAAGCGGCCGGACAAGCTGCGGGTGGATTCGCAGGGCGTCGTTTTCGTACCGAAGGCGGCGCTGAACCTACACTCGCTGGGCACGTTCATCACCAAGAACAGCAGATGCGTGCTGGCCGGGGAGAAGCAGGTGGAGGGCCGGCAGCTCTACTTCGTCAAGATACTGCCGCCGGAGCAGTCGGGGGAGGACGAGCGGGTGCTGGTGTGGATCTGGGGCGACAACTGGACGGTGCAAAAGCTGCAGGTCTTCCGCGGCCAGCAGCAGCTCTTCCAGGTGCGGTGGGTGTATCAGCAGATTGCGGGCAAGTACTGGATGCCGAAGTGGATAGTCTTCAGCGCCTCCAGCGGTCGTTTGCCGGGCCGCAAGCAGGGCGAAGTGACGCTGCACTTCTCGAAGATCGAGCTGAACTTGGGCCTGAAGGACGAGAGCTTTGAGCAAGAGTGATACAGGACAGACCGGCAAGGATTCGCGACGCGCCCAAACGGCGCTGGACTGGCGCTGCCGGCGGGGTGTGCCGGATGCCCTGCGGTCGCTACTGTACCGCGGCGGCGACTACTGGTACAGCGCCGCGCTGATGGTCTGCAGAGATGAGGAAACGGCCGCCGAGGCAGTGGCGGAGATGTGGGAGCGGCTGCTGAACAAGCTGGGCGGCTGGCGCTTTGCCGGTAGACTAGAGCAGCGGGCGCGCAAGACGCTGCTGAATGCCCTGACCGCCCAGAGCAGTTACGGGCAAGCCGAAAACGCACTACAAAGCGCCGCTCAGATGGCACCCCAAGAGCTAATCTCCATGCCACCAGCGCTGACCGAGCAACTCCTGGCCGTTGCTGATGCGGCCAGCGACCGGATCGGCCGAGCCTACCAGGCGCGGCGGCGGGCGTTGAGGATCGCCGAGGTTGGCCTGGTCACCATCACTATCGTCGCCGCCGTGATCGCGGTATGGGCCGCTGTCGTGGCCAATCAGGTCAGTATGACGCAGGTAGCCTGGGGCTGTGTGCAGCAGCGAGTGATTGCCCAGGACCTATCCGGCACGATTGCCGACGCGATGAGCGAATTCGTCTTCGCTGAGGCGGAGAGTCAGCAAAGCTCGACAGTCCTGCAGCGGGCCGGGTTGATCCTTGAGGAGATCGCCAATGCTCAAAAAGCGGCCTCGCCGCTGATGATGCGCTACCTGGCCGAGCGCAGCCGGGCCGAGCATCTCGCCGAAGGCCTGCAGGGTGTCGCCGACTGCTTCCCGGGGCCGGTCCGTAGCGAGCTGATGAACGCCGCCCTGATTCTCGAGGAGGTGGAAAACTGGTGAGAGCGCGCCGGACTGCCGGGGTCGTGCTTGCAGTTACCGCACTGGGAGTTGTCTTGCTCAGCGGCTGTTACAGTCGCGCCCAGCGGCTCTATCAGAGGGCGGAGGCGTTCCTGGCTCAGGGCGACAGCGCGCTGGCAGCCAAGGAATACCGGCGGCTGGCGGCTGAACAGCCCAGGTCGGTGCTGGCCGACGATGCCCTGTACAAGCTCGCGTATCTGTTCCGGGAGGATTTCGCCGACCCCACCTCAGCCATCGCCACCTACCGGCTGCTGGCTGATAGCTATCCCGATTCGCCTTACGCCGACGATGCGCTGCTATGGATCGCCTACATCCAGCGCCGCGACCTGGAGAACCCGGAGGCGGTGCGGGCGACCTGCGAGGTAGTGCGCAGCCGCTTCCCCAAGCGCCAGCAGCAGGTGGCGCGCTGTTGGGTGCAGTTGGTGCAGGCGCTGTATGCTGCGGGCAAGTACGAGCAAGCGATGGCGGAGGCACAGCTTCTGGAGAAGCAGTTCCCAAGCCAGGAGCGGCAGGCCGCGGCCGCGGCGCTGATTCATGCCAAGGCGGCCGAGAAGCATCTGGGCGAACCTAAACAGGCGCTGGAGCATTATGAGAAGATAGTGGAGAAATACCCCGGCAGCTACAGCGCCGATGAGGCGAAACGCGCCATCGGTCGGATTTACTACGGCGTCGTGGCCGAGGACCAGGAGAAAGCCGAGCAGGCCTTGCGGGCCGCAGCGCGCGTTATCCACGGAGTGCCCCGCTTTGCCGGCAGCGGCAGCGAGCGCCGCCAGCAGCTAGCGGCCCTGAGAAGTCTGCTGAGCTTCCATAAGGTTAACCTCGATGAGCAGACGGTGCTGGCGCTGTCGGGCGCGGCTTTCGACTTCTTCTACAAGTCGGAGGACCCCTCGGTAGGCGGTCGCCGCTTCATCCGCAACCCCTATGTCCTGGTGGCCGAGACCCTCGGCTTCACCACCAACGAATGGTCGGCTCCTGAGGCGGAAAGCAGCTTCAGTGCCCTGGGGCAGGCGATCCGCAACGGCCGGCCGGCGCTGATTCAGCAGTCCGCACCGCAACGCCGCTGGGTCATTGTCACCGGCTACCAGCCCGCTCAAGACCGGATTTACTACATGCCGCCGGACCGCGACAGCACTTCGGTCACCACTAAGGCGAACTTCCTGAGAACGTGGTCGTCATCAAAGGCACAGGGCTTCGGCGCTTACTATCAGTTCTCAATCGTCGGGCGCGAGCATACTCCGCAGCCGGCGGAGATCGTTCGCGAGGCACTGCGCACCGCCGTGTCAGCGATGGAGGGGCGCAAGGTTGGCGGCGTGCCCTCGGGGATGGAGGCCTACCGGACGCTGGAACGCGACCTGGCCGCCCAGCCCTCGGACGGCGCGCCCAAGCTGCTGTCATGGGCAGAGCAGCAACTGCCGGAGCTGGGCCGATGCCGCAAAGCCGCCGGCGTGTTCCTGCGCCAGCAGGCTAGTATCCTGCGCGGACGGCAAAGTGAGAATCTGCTGCACGCCGCCGGCGTCTATGAAAGTATCGAGCAGGAACTGGCGACCCTGGCCGGAGCCATCCAGCGCGCCGGCGAACAGGCCGAGGCGGCTGAGACCGGCGATGCTGAGGGCTGGCAACGCGCGGCCAGGCAGTTGCGCTTCATCATGGACCTCGAGCAACAGGCGGAAGCGTTTCTGGAGCAGTCTAGCGCCGACTAGCCCTGACCGTTCATCAACGGCTGGGCCGGGCTCCAGTCCCACATAGCGCGGTATTTATCAACGCATGTGCAATACAGTCTAACTTTAATGGCAAATAGCTCTACTGAAGCCCGAGAGGATTAAGTTGCTATGGTAGATGATAGCGGGCACGAACAGCATCCCCAATATGAGCCTGAGGAGACCGCCGGCGCCGAGGACGAAGAGGCGCAGCAATTCGCTCCAACCGCCTCATCAGGGGACCGCGCGCATAAGCCCGGCATCCTGGTGCCGGTGCTGCTGGGGGTGCTGATCCTGGGGATTGTGGCGGCGGTGGTCGCCGGGCTGAAGCTGCATCATGACAAGCAGCAGATCGCCGCCGCGATGGCCAACGGCTTGCATCTGCTGGAGCTTGGCGGCGCCCAGGGAGCAAGCCGACAGCAGTTGGCTGCCGCCGCAAGCGCGCTCCAGGCCGGCCGCTACGACGAGGTCCGCGACCTGATGGCGCGCCTGGAGGCCCCCAGCGGGCCGACCGAGGAGCCCCGCATCTTGCCGGATGCGCCGCAGTTGCCCGGCCCTGGTGACAAGTTGCCGCCGGAAGCCTACGGCGACTTGCCCGAAGGCGCGGTGGAGTACTTCCGGCAGCACGAGGACCTGCTGCGCGCCTTTCTGGAGGAGTGCAACTACTCGCGGCAACTACGCGACGCCGGCGTGGATGTTGACGACCTGCGGGCGGTACGCGATTCGCTATTGGAGGCCGCCCGCCTGGGCCAGGACGAGAAAGTCAGGACGCTGCTGGCCAAGATGCAGAAGATGGTGCGTGGTAAGGGCGGCGGACCCGAGCCGGGCCTGCCCGAGGAATTGCGCGAGGGGCTGGAGAGGTTCCGCGATGTGGCCCAGGAGGCCGACCGGCAGGGCCGCGACGTGCGACCGGCTATGGAACTAATCCAGCGCGCCGAGGCCCTGGCTGCCCAGGGCCAGGTCGAGCAAGCCAAGGCGGTAATCGAGAAAGCCATCAAAGCGGCCCGGAACGCCGAGAAGCGGCAACAGCGTGCCGGGTTGGCTAGGCGACCGATGAGACTGAGAGCGCCGCAGGAACGCAGGCCCGCGCGCGCTCCGGGCGGCGAGGCCGGACTGGCGTCCTTCTTGCTGCAGGGCCTGTTGGGGATGATGGCAGCCGAGGAAGCCGACCTGACGCATGCCTACCTCGAGATTGACAATGCCAAGGTCGCGGTCAGGGAGAAAAACGCCGAGCAGATCAAGCAGATACTCGACGAGGCCCTGGAGCGCTTTTCGGCAATCGGCAAGCGCCGCCAGGAGTTCTCGGCGGTGATGAATGAGCTGATGGCCGGCAGGCGCGAAGACATGGAAAGACCGGCCCGCCGTGGCGAACCCCGGGGCGAAGAAGCTCCCGCCGGCCGCAGAGCTATGGCCCCCGGACGCATGCAGCAGGCGCGCGAGGCCCTTACCGCAAGTATAGTTGAGGCCCTGCAACGGGCCCGCGAGCTCAGCGATGAGCAGTTCGAGCAGCGCAAGCAGGTAATAGCCGAGCAGCTAGTCATGGTGATTGCCGGTGGCCGCAGACCGCAGCAGCCTGAGGAAACTCAAGCTGAGGCTGATGCCGCTGCGGTGATCAAGGGCTATGAGACCGAGATGGAGAAAGCTGCGGCCGAGCAGCGCATCCGCGACAAGCTGCAGGCCGCTCAGGAGCCTTACGCCGAGCTACGCGCCGCCGGCGAAAATGTGGAACTAATCGCGGAGTTGGAGCGGCTCTTCGCCTCGGCCCGCGAGGCGCTCTATGCCGGCAGCTATCTGGAAGCCGAGGAGCTGGTCAACGAGGGCCTGCGCAAACTGGGCATTGAAGTGGAACCCCTGGGTGCGCCGGCGCCGCCAGACGATTGATAATTGCCTGGCCTAACAACTGACACGGGCCCTGCAATCAGCGGGGCCTGTTTTGTTGCATGGGAGGAATCGAGTGCGGGCAGGGTCAAACTAGCAACGGCCTGGGGTGGAACTGTAGTTATGCAGATTTTGCTGACGGCTGGGCCGGATTCTCGGCCTTCGACAAGCTCAGGCCGCGTATGCGGCCCCTCCGGAAGGCAACGGCTGCCCTCACCCTGGCCCTCTCCCAAGGGGAGAGGGGACAACGCCAACACGGCAACGGCAGGCGGGCCGGTTTGCACCCACTGCTGCACAGTCGGTACCCGGCTCAGCAGGCCCCTCCGACGACGAACGAGTGCGGGGCACAGACCAAGAATCTGCATAACCACAGTGGAGGCCGAGCTACGCGTCTTATGGACTATTCGGGTCAGAGAGGGAGCCAAAGATGGCAAAGAAGCTGCGGCAGATAAAGTGCGCGATCGTCGGCTACGGGCCGCTGTTCAATATGGGCAAGTACCACGCCGACTTCATCAACACCACCCCCGGCATGAAAGCGGTGGCGGTCTGTGATACGGTGCCGGAGCGACTGGCCGCGGCGGAAGCAGAGCTGCCCGGGGTGGCGACTTACCAGAAGCTGGGGGACCTGCTCAGGGATTGCGACTGCGATCTGGCGGTGATCATCACGCCGCACAATACCCACGCCAAGCTGGCGATCCAGTGCCTCAACGCGGGCAAGCACGTGGTTGTCGAGAAGCCGATGTGTGTCAGCGCCAGGGAAGCGGCGGCGATGCTGCAGGCGGCCCGGGAGAATAAGGTGATGCTGTCGGTTTTCCACAACCGCCGCTGGGACGCGGATTATCTGACGATACGCGAAGTGGTCAGGCAAGGGCTAATCGGGGAGATCTTCGAGGTTGACTGCTACATGGGCGGCTGGAACCCGCCCCGGGACTGGTGGCGGGAGGATAAGCAGATTTCCGGCGGCGCCTTCTTCGACTGGGGCGCGCACATGCTCGACTGGGTGCTGCAACTGGTGGACAAGCCGATAGTTGATGTGACCGGGTTTTTCCAGAAGCGCGTCTGGCACCGGAAGACCAACGAGGACCAGGTGCGGGCGATCATCCGCTTTGAGGATAACGTGCAGGCTGATGTTACCATCTCCAGCATCGCCCGGATCGGCAGGTCGAAGTGGCGCATCGTCGGCGACCGCGGGGCCATCGAGGCACAATGGAGCGGAGAGGCGATCACCGTGGCGACCGACAGCGGCGGCCTGGAAACCAAGATGGAGGTGGCGAACCTGCCCGCCGCGCGGGAGAAGTATTACCAGAATATCGCCAACCACCTGCGCAAGGGCGAGGAGTTGGTCTGCAAGCCGGAGCAGTCGGCGCTAACGATTGCGGTGATGGAGGCGGCGGAGAAGTCGGCGAAATGCGGCCGGCCACAGCAGGTGAAGCTCTAGGGGCAAGGGCGAGCAACGGCTGGCCTCACCCTAGCCCTCTCCCGCAAGCGGGAGAGGGAATAACGACAACGGCGTGCAACGGCTGGGCCGGATTCTCGGCCTTCGACCCCTGGACCGTTCGACAAGCTCACGGCCCTGAGCAACGTCGAAGGGCAGGCTCAGGCCTCGTATGCGGCCCCTCCAAACGACGCGACGGCACGAGGCGTCGGCTGAGTACTCAAGCTCCAGGTTGACCAATAAGCGGACCGGAGGCGACGATAGCTGTGGAGATAGTGTTTCTGGGCAGTGGGGCCGGCGAACTGTGGCCCTCGGTGTTCTGCAACTGTGAAGCCTGCCAGGCAGCCATCGCCCAGCAGGGCAAGCGCGGCAGAATCGGCTCCTGCATCCTGGTGGACGGCAAGTACCTCTTCGACATCCCGCCGAATGTGAATCTGGCTGCCATTCACCTCGGTATCAGCCTGGCTGAGGTCGGCCACCTGTTCATCACCCATTCGCATCAGGACCACCTCGACCCAGGTGTACTGGCGGCTACCGGCCGGGTGGACGGGCCGCCGCTGCACATATACTGCAACCGGCGCGTAGCCGAGTTGCTGCCGGTCTATCAGCAGTTCAACCGCTTCTTCGACCCCGAGAGACTTAACCTCCATATCAATGTACTGGAGCCGCTGGATAGTGTCGGTGGCGCAGAAGATGAGTTTAGCCTGACGGCACTGGCGGCGGACCACGATACTAGCGGTGGCGAAGAGCCGCTGATCTACAGCTTCGCGCGTGGCGGCAAGACCATACTCTACGCCTGTGACACGGGGTGGTTTCCCGACCGCACCTGGGCCGAGATCGAGAAGCGCCAGTACGATGTCGTGGTGCTCGATTGCACCTGCCACGAACTGCAGGAATGCCGCCGCGGGCACCTCAGCAGCGAGCCGTTTTTGGAGATCAAGCAACGCTTTGAGAAAGAGGGGCTGCTGAAAAGCGGCGGGCGCTTCATCGCCCAGCACCTCGTGCACATGCACAAGGGGGACGACCTATCACACCAGCAGCTTACGGAGCGCTTCGCCCAGCACGGTGTCGAGGTGGCGTATGATGGGATGGTGCTGAGCATCTGATGGCGCGAATGGAGCTGGGCGTCTCGACCTTGCTGTGGTATGACGAAGATGACTTGCCGGTGCACCTGCCGCTGCTGGCTGCTGAGGGCGTGTTTCAGATTGAGTTGCGCCGCCTGCCGGAGCATCTCGATTACGCGGATAAAGACTCGATAACGCGGCTATCAATGACGTTGCAGGAGTGCGGGGTGGCGGTATGGTCGCTGCATGTGCCGGATAAGCTGATAATGGCGATGTCGGGGCTGGATGAAGAGGTGCGCAAGGCCGCCGTTGCCGAGGTCAAGCAGATCGCACTGGCCTTGACCAAGGTCGGCGGGAAGGTGCTGGTGACTCATGCCGGCGGCGTACTTGCGGATGAGGCGGAGCGGCCAGCGCAATTCGCGGCCGGACAGGAGAGCGTCGCAGAGCTGGCCGCCTTCTGCCGCGATATCGGCCTGCCGGTCGCGGTGGAGAACTCGCTGCCGACGAAGCTGCGCGTCGGCGATACTGTGGCCGAGGTAGTCAAGTTCGTGGCAGGCATCGGCGCTGACAATCTGGGCTATTGTCTGGACACCAGCCACGCCAACATCGGCGAGGACGCGGCGGCAGCGCTGGACCTGGTGGCGGACCGGTTGATGACGCTGCACATCAGCGACAATGACGGCCAATCCGACCAGCATACCTTGCCTTTTGAGGGCACTATTGACTGGGCGGCTTTCATGACCGGCCTGCGAGCGACCGGCTATCAGGGTGTCTTCATGCTGGAGGTGCGGGCCACGCAGGAGCCGAAGTGGATGCTGCGAGAGGCCAAGAGCCGTTTCGCGAGGCTGATGGAGATGTACGAGCGCGGCTAGAGGCCCGGCCTACCGGAATCGCTCAGTGAACCCGCGCATCGGCTCGGCGTCGAGATGCAGCCGAGACACATGCCGCTCACCTGTACCATGCACGGGGAATAGAGACAGGAGTGATGGCGATGCAACTTTCCCTCAACGGCGTGATCCTGGGACAGCGGCTCGACTTTGAGGGGTATCTGATTGTGGCCTCGGAGGCCGGCTTTGCCGGTGCTGATTTCAGCATCGAGGGCGCGATGGCCGTAGCCGACGACCGCGGTATTGAGGTGGTCAAGGCGCTTTTTGATGAATACGAGGTGCAGCCCGCGGTCTGGGGCATACCAGTGAACTGGCGGGGCAGCGAGCAGGAGTTTGAGGCGACCCTGGCCGATTTCCCGCGCTTTGCCGGCTTCGCGGCGGAGATCGGGTGCCCCCGAGCCTGCACCTGGCTGCCACCAACGGTCGACACCGAGGCCCGGGAGTTCTACCAGATGGCCGTGGCGCGCTGGCGCAAGGTCGGACAGGTGGCTGAGGAGTACGGTGTGCGGCTGGGGCTGGAATGGGTCGGCACTCCCACGCTGCGGGAATCGGGGAATGAGTTCATCTATCGCATGGACCAGGTGCTGGAGATGGAGGCGGAGATCGGGGTGGACAGCCTCGGCCTGCTGGTGGATAGCTTCCACTGGTACACCGCCGGCCATAGCGCCGAGGAGCTGGCGGCGCTGCCGGTCGAGAAGATCGTGCACGTGCATATCAACGACGCCCCCGACAAGCCTGTAGAGCAGCAGATAGACAACCAGCGGCTGCTGCCGGGCGAGGGCATCATTGACCTGCCGGGCTTTTTGGGCGCGCTGAAAGCCACCGGCTATACGGATTTCATGGGCGTGGAGACCTTCAATGAGGAGCTGAAGGCGCTACCGGTGGCGGAGGCCGCGGCCCGCGCCAGGGCCGCCGGGGAGGAAGTGCTGGCACAACTGTAGGGCCTGCTACCCTCAAGTGCCGCGCATGGTTTGCCGGCTGCCAGCGGGCCAGTCTCAGCCATGTTCGGCTGCGCCAAACACGCCTTCGGCAGGCCCCTCCGCAAGGCAACCGCGGACCCGCAGGTCAGGCCGAGCTACGCGCCCGGAGAGCTGGGTCAACCCCACGAACGCGTTCTGCTTGTCGTGCACTACCGCCAGGGCCTCAGCCTGCCAGTGATGCGGTCAGCGAGTGAGGCCGATGGTGAAGGTCAGGGCGACCACGGGCGTGCTCCCGCGGAATATCTGCGCCTGGTAGCGGCCGGACTTCAGAGGGGTACCGGATTCACCAGAGCGCAGGTATGAGACAGCCCTGCGGGTGCCCTCGGCGACCATGCGCGAGTCCCAGAGCGCTTTGCCGTCGCGGTACCACTGGATGCGGATCTGAGTGTTGGGCGCAGCGTTGGCCCACTCCAGGTAGATGCCGATACGCTGGGTGTCGGCCGGGAAGCTGCTGCGCAGGATTGGCTGGTGCTTCTCGTCCACACCCTCGCAGACAGCGGCGCGCCGAATCACGGGATCGGACAGTTGCGGCGGCAAGTCGTCAGTATCGTCATCGTCATTCGGCGGCGGATTTGTCCCCACCGGTGGAGCGACTGTCCCACCCGTCGTCGTGCCGTTGAGCGTCAGCTCGAGCACGGCATGTTTGGCTTGATCTTCGTATTCGCGGCTGCGGAAGCCATACCAGGTGTTGGGCATGTTGCGCGTCGGCAAGGCGGCGACCTTGAGCATCAAGCCGTAGTTGGCCGCACCTGCAAGCCAGGAGTTGACGAGGGCGGTGATGTCAACTTCGACCCACTCGTTGGGGTTGTCAGGCGGCATGAAGGTGACGGCCGGAGCCGCATCGAAGCCGGGCTGGTCGGCCCAGCTTATCTCGCCCGGGGGGGCGGTGGGTTCGGATTGGCCGGGGTGCTCCACGCCGTTACCCTCAAGCCAGGGCCCTGTGACACGATGGACGCAAAGACGGTGGACGTGCTGGCCGGCGAAGTGGTACTGGTAGAGCTTGAGGGTGGCACGCTTGACACTGCCCAGCGCCGGCAACTCAAAGCGCATATGGACCCGCTTCTCCCCGCCCTGCGGGTGGTAGCCGGCGGTCATCGTTGAGAGCTTGCCGAAGTTCGCCCGGTTCCAGTTCCGGTATCCGTACTCGTAAACATACGCATCGGCCACCGGGTGCAGGCGCTGCAACCCGGTGCCAACGCCCGTCCCGGGCACCATGTCAGTGAACGGAATGACCGCAGCGCCCGGCTTGATCAGCTTAGTCATAGGCTCATCGGGTGAGAGGGTATAGGTGAAGGTGTCGCCGGGGGCGATGTTGAGCTCAGCAGTGTGGGCCAATGCAGCAGTAGTGAATTGCTCGGGCATTGCGCGAAGCAGGGAGAATGTGCCTGCCTGGCGGGCGGTGACCTTGACCTGGTAAGTAGCCAGCGGCAGTAGTGCCATCATGCCCTTGGTGTTGTCCGGCTCGTCGTAGTCGGTAATCTCTGCCGCAGGAATCTCATTGACGAAGGTGTTCGCGTCAACCCATCCGGATCTGCGGCCCGCGCTGTCGGTGATGAGCATGTGTACCGGGGACTTGGTGCCCGTCGCGACGCTCTTAAAGATGTTGGGATTCGCCTTCTCCATCTGCGCGCCGACCTGGTTGAGATAGTTCAGTCTCGCCGCATTGCCCTGCAGTGACTGATAGTGCTGCTTCTGCGCCGAGTTGAGCAGCCGCGCCGTGCGCCTCTGCTTCGGAGTTGGCTTTGGCGGGGGCTCGGTCGGGTAGCTCTTCCCGCCCGTCAGCGGGTACTGCCCATTCCAGAAGAAGGAGGGTATCGGAGCTACATACAGGGAGGAGCTCTTCATCCACTCGCCCAGCGTCATCGCCTCAGGCTTCTGAGTGGGCCACGGGTCCAGCACAGTGCCTTCTAAGCGCCAACTACTGCCCTTCGGGTAGATGACCACAACCTGGTGCCATGTGCCCAGCGACATGATCGGGCCATAGTCCCAATACTTGAAGACCTCCTTCTCCGCTGCCGTGCCATGCAGGCGCATCTGGTCGAGCATGGCAAGTACCTTGGTCTGACAACTCCCACAGGTGAACTGCTCGAACTTGCTGGCCTGGGCCTCCATTGCGTCGAAGCTCGGCCAGAAGATCGGGGCGTACTTGCCCCAGTCAAAGAACGCCTGCGCCAGGTTATTGGCTGCCCCCGGAGGGATGACGCCGAACAAACTGTGGCCCTTGAAGTACCCGCTCGGGAGCTTCTTGAAGCGCTCCATTATCAGCGCCTTGGCCTTATCCTCCTCCCCGCTCGGCTGGATTTTCTGAACATAGTGCCCCTTGGCCGATGCACCGTGGTCGCAGGACACCTCGACGGCAATAGTCCAATACACTACAGCGTTGGTGTTGTTGGGCTGTACTGTCCATGTCGGGCTCTTCAGGGTCGGATCGTTGAACCCCAGAGCAGCTCCGAGCGCAGTCCACTTGTACTTCAGATCGTGCCCCAGGCTGTCTTCAGCAGCAACGATGCACTGCACCTGCTGCCCGGGGAAGGCTGGGTTTGCAGAGCTTTGAGGCCCCCAGGTAATCTTTATCTCGTGCGGCTGGTCAACATTGACGCCGGTGGCCTTAAGCACGCCCTCATAGCCAATGTCATGGTGGAAGCTGAACGCCGGCCAGTTGGCATACGGACCTCCCCACTCGTGGGTGAGGCTTGCACGGATGCGAACCGTCTTGCCGGCGTGTTCGAGCGGGATTGTGCCAGTGAACTCGCTGGTGACAGTATCCGGCGCGTTCTTGGACCAATCCTTCAAGCCACCGTAGGCCCGCCACACCGGTTCCTTACGCAATGCGAAGGCGGCGACCCTGAATGACTTGACATCCGTGCCATAGTACTCCGCCTTAGTCATCGTCCCGCCAGGACCACTGCCCTTGGTGTAGCACGTCTCAGCCCCCGCCGGGTCGCGTATGTACATGCTTTGGGGCAGAAGCCCGTACTTGGCGCCAGCGCTTCCCATGATGTCCACGGCCACTTCCATCCGGTCTCTCTCCACGATACCGACATCATTGAGGCCCGAAGATCGCACCGTACCCTTGACAACAAAACCGTTCTCAGCCTGCTCAATCGTGAGCGCCTGGAACTTGACGGTCTGTGCCCCCGCCAGCCCGCAAAGGCACACCCCAAGGATCAGCACGATCGCCGCCACGCTGACACCCCGCACTACGGCTCCGTGTCGCGCAACGGTTTGACGCACTGGACATAGTGTTCCCATACCAGTTCCTCCGTATCTCTTGCACACTTGCTGTTCACGAACCGAGTGAGTCAACCAACTCGCGACCAACGTTAGGCTCTCTTGGTCCCGCCTGGGTATAGCCTCCTTGAATCGTTGAATATTCCCCGTGGGCGTGGAGACCTGCAGTGAGCGGTTGAAGGCGCTGCCGGTGGAGGAGGCAGCCGCGCGCGCAAGCTACGCCGGCTCAACCTCCGACAGCAGTCTCTCCATATTGCCGCCGAGGACCTTGGCTACGTCGTCCTCGCGCAGGCCCCAGGTGCGTACCCATTCCAGGTCGTGGCGCAGAGCACTCAGGTTATTGGCATTCCACGGGTAATCATAGCCGTAGATGATGCGGTCCGGGCCGATGGTCTCGAGGATAAGCTGGCGGCGCTCCGGTGAAAGAGCGTACACCGCCACCCGCCCGGAAAGCTGGGTCAGCCCCACGAAGGCGTTGGGCTTGTCGTGCAGAACCGCCAGCGCCTGGTCGAAGAACGCGATGCCCCCCATGTGGTCCAGAATGATGCGCACATCCGGGTGACGGGTGCAGATATCATCGAGAAGTAGCGGCATATACCGGCGCTGGAACCAGCCGTGAACGCCCGTGTGAACGTGGACCGGCAGACGCATCTGTGCACATGCCGCCCAAAACGCCTCGGTCGCCGGATCGTCCAGCGCGGTCTGGAATACAGGCGGATGCACCTTGGCGCCACGCAGACCTCTACCGATGAGCTCCTGCAGTACTTCGGCAGCATCCTCTCGTTTCGGATCAACCGCAGCGAAGCCGATCAGCTCCGGGTAGTTGGGCAGTTCCGCCAGCAGCCACTCGTTGGGCTCGATCTCGGCATCGGTCTGAGGGACGAAGGGTGCGAAGGCGACGGCCTGCGCGATTCCGACATCCTGCATGATGCGGCGCAGTTCGGGGAGTGTGCCGGCGGCGGGATTGGTCTCCACTTCCAGACCGAAGCCCTCAGCCTGAACATGACAGTGACTAATCAACATCGGGTTCTCCTTGCTTGCGGTCAACTCAGCGCTACAGGCATCTCGGCAGCCTGCCTGTTCTACTCGCGCTCGATGCGGATCAGACGGAAGCTATTGGCGGGCACCACTACCAGCAGATTCTTGCCCACCGGTGGGCATTGCGCGCCGGTGGTAGCGTCATGCACTACCACCGGGCCGCCGAAGTCCGCCGCAATCGGCCCCAGCGGCGCACGCAGCGCTGTCTTCTCCTCGGTGAGATTGCTGATGGTGATGAGCGCCCTGTTATCCTCCGTCAAGTAGCCGCCGATCACCAACTGCTCCGGGGCGAACTGGAACCAATCCGGCACCGCTTCGGGTGTGAACCAGGTTACGGGTTCTTGGCCCAGGCCGAAATCCAGCCGCGCCCGCAGCACCGGACTGTATATCGAGAAGTCCATATATTTCGGCACCGAGAACATGACGTTGCCGAAGGGCAGCAGGCGCGCCAGCAGCCACGAGGTGTACTCCTCGCGTAGGTTCAGCGCCGAGGCCAGGAAACACGCCTGCGCCCCCCACTGTCGCCCGGTCGCGGTAATGTCAAGTAGCGTGCGGGTGATCTGCTCGGGCCTGCCCTTGGACTTGATGCGGAAGTGCTCGCCATCCGAGTAAAAGTCGCAGAAGGTCAGGTTGAGGCTGTTGGAGGTGCGGGAGTTGTGCTCCCAGATGATGCCGGTCTGCGGCTTGCGCCCATGCACGACGCTGTAGAGGCGCTTGTGCAGATCGCGGACGGCGAAATACGGGTGGGTGCGGGCACCGCGCGTACCGCAACCGTGCTCCTGGTTCGAGCAGTAGTACGGCCCGGGATTGTCAATGTAAATGCCGTCGAGGTCGTAATCCTCCATGATCCGGTCCACCGCCCACACCAGCCAATCGCTGAAGCTGCTAGCCGGACAGACGCTGGCCCAGTCGCCGGCCTGGGTGGTAGCCAGGTCCACGTCGTGGGACTTGTTGCCGAACAGCGAATTGCCGTCCGGGCGGGTCATCAGCCAGTCCTGGTAGTTACGCTGGAAGACCCCCGATTCCATCCCGGTGCCTGAGAGAGTGAGGTAATAGACGCAGCGCAGGCCGGCCTCATGGTAAGTCTGCACGGCCTGCTTGAAGGCCTCGGGGTCCTTAGGCTCCGGATAGCTGAAGAACTTGGCGGAGTCATTCCACATCAGGGCGACATTGGTGCCCTCTTCATTGAGCAGAGCGCGGGCCTGCTCCGGTATGATCGTGATGCTGCCACGGCCCAGGTGGCGACCGTGCCAGGTTGCAGGCAGCGGCTTACCCGGCGTCGCTTGCAGGCCCAGGCGGTACTTGCGTTCGCCTTCAATCCGCGTCGACTCATTGATGATATTGGCCGTCAGCAGGACCTCGCCCTCGGCCCGTGCCAGCTTGAACGCCTGCTCGGCCGGCCCGGTCCAGCCGCCCCACGTGTTGGTGACAAAGCTCAAGCCCCGGTGGTCGTCGCCGAGCCACCAGTAGGCCTGCCAGGCATTGTCAATACCGCCCTCGGGGAGCTCGTCAATCCTGCCGTATTCGTACTTGCCCCACTGGGTCGAGAGGTGATAGTACTTGGCGACCGCAGCCGAGATCGGTATCTGGACGCTGAGCTGCTCGATCTCGGACGGCTGCGCGGCGGCGACGGTCAGGTCAATGTCAATCAGACCGTCATACTCGATGGCGCCGGGGATGCTGATGGTGACCGGCCCGGCCTGCATCGTTGCCGCGAACTCAATCCGGTCCTGCGCCGCCGAGGTGATAGCCAGGGCCTGCCCCTCAAGCTCTGTGACCTTGCCGCCGGCTTTCACCACCAGCCGCATGGGTGCGGCCAGTAGCTTCTCGCCCTGGCTGGCGATCTGCATCGGCAGCGGCGCGGCCAGCGTATAGGTGCGGCCCCAGCACCCTACCTCGGTCTGCGCCTTCGTCTTGTGCACGGTAAGCGGCTCGAACGGATAGGGCACCTGGCTGCCGACGCCGACTTGCGCTTGCTTCCACGGCTCTGCCGGGTCCGACAGATCGGTGAACGCCCAGACCGATGAAGACAAATACCCGGCCAGCAGCAGTGACATCATGGCAAGCATCTGTGGCTTCACGTGCAACACCTCACAATCGCTGGGTTCAGTCTGTGACCTCGTCTTGCTCGACGATTCCAGGGCTGGCTTTAAGCTCTGCGACCTTGGCGAAGGCCCATTTGACGTAGCGGGCCGATTTCTCGACTCTGCCCGCGAAGATCTCGGCCCCTTCTTCAGCCGAAGCGCCCTGGGGCATTCCCCAGGCCCCGGTCTTGGTGACTTTCTCGAAGCCGACATAGTCGAGGAACTCCTGGCCCACAATCCCGGGGCTGGCGACCAGGCCCTGGTCTTTAACCAGCTCCGGGTGCAGATACATCATCCGCGAGGTTTCGCTCAGCCCTGAATGAATCTCCTCAGGCGGCTGGTCACCGTCTTCGGGATTGACGCCGCCCGACCACACGATGCTGATATCCGGGTAGTCATAGTTGAGCTGGCGCACCGTGGGTTTGAGTATCCAGTTGGCCCCGTGGCCGTTGTGGACGACGATCTTGGTGATGCCGTGCTCGCGCAGGCACATCACGATGTCTCTGAGCACCGCCGCCAGCGTTCCCGGCCGCAGCGAGATGGTGCCGGGGAAGCGACCATGCTCCCAGGCGTTGCCGAAGGGCATCGCCGGCACGTAAAAGGCATCAAGCTGTTCGGCCAGGGCGCGGCCGAAATAGTCGGCCTGGAACCAGTCGGTGCCCAGCGGCAGATGGTGCCCATGCTGCTCGATGGAGCCAATAGCGATGACGGCAATCTCTACTCCGGCATCGCGGATCTCTTTCCAGGTATTCTCTACACTGTACACGACTTTGGCCTCCCGTCAGTTCTTATCCCTGGGCCGACCTATCCGATCAAGCGCGTTACCGCCAGCGATTATAGCGCAATGGCGCACGACCCGCAAACACCGCCTGCGCAACGACCTCGGGGTGGAAGCCCGAGCTACGCGATGGTGTTTGGATGAGCAGGCAACGGCTGGGCCGGTTTCGCTGCGCTCAGCCGGCCCCTCCGCACGACTACGGCAAGGCCAACCGCGACGGGCAGATGCTTCCCAGCAATCCAAGCAATGTCTCATCACGCTGCTACAAACAACCTCTTCCTGGACGACAGGCATCCGTGCCTGTCCATGCCTGTCCATGTCGTTGCCACAAGTCGCGACAGGCAGGGATGCCTGTCGTCCAGGAAGGTGTTATGTATAGGGGCCTGATAGGAGTCCATCGCCGCCTGCATTTTTCTCCTACTTAGCAGAGAAATGTCTACGCATTGTCACCTGAGCGTCGTAAGCCAACCACCACGCTCAGGCCGAGCCGCGCGGCTTGTGAATTATGCGGGCAAGGGGCAGCATTGACGTGGCAAATATGCTATAATCTGCGCGGTGACGAGAATCATGTTTCACGGTTCAGGCGGACGCCGCCACCATCGCAGCGGCGAGACGCACGAGGATGGAACCCCACCCCTGAAGATTACCGATACCCGGATGCTGAAATGGTTTGCCGGGTATCTGTTGCCCCACTGGCCCAAGGTGCTGGTGGGGACGCTGGCAATGATTGTAAGCAGCGTGGCTTCGCTGGCGCCACCGTATATTCTGGGGATGGGCATCATCAACCGGGTGGTCATCGAGCAGGAGCCGGGGTTGCTGAATCAGTACCTGGCGATCATGCTGGCGGCGTATTTCGGTGAGAGCATCTTCAGCGCTATCCGCATGAACGTTATGCACGTTCTGGGGCAGCGCTTCGTCTATGAGCTGCGCACGAACCTGTATCGCCACACCCAGCAGCTTTCCCTGAGCTTTTTCGAGCGGCACAAGACCGGCGACGTGATGTCCAAGATCTCCAACGACGTGGACGCCGTCGAGGACATGGTGGTGCATGGCACCGACACGGTGATCAGCGATGGGCTGCGGATTGTGCTGATGATCGGGATGCTGTTCTATGTCAAGCCGGAACTGGCGCTGTGGGCGCTGTTGCCGGTGCCGATATTCACGGTGGCCATGATCATCTTTTCGCGGGTGATCCGGCCGGTGTTTCGCAGGATTCGGGATGAGCTGGGCGAGATCAACGCGCGGCTGCAGGAACGCCTCACCGGCATCCAGGTCATCAAAGCCTTCGCCCGCGAAGACTACGAATTCGGCGTCTTCGAGGAGGCAAGTAGCAACTATTACCGGGCCCGCGTTCGCACCATCTGGCTGTGGTCCAGCTTTTTCCCTGCCGTCAGCTTCATCATATCGTGTGGCGTTCTGCTAGTGGTCTGGCGCGGTTCGGTGATAGCCGCTGACCTCCAGGACCCGGCCATCGCCGGCGTAATTGTCACCTTCATCGGCTACCTGCAGGGCTTCTACTGGCGCTTCGGCAGTCTGATACAAGTCTATAACCTGTATAACCGCGCCTTGTCGTCGGTAGCCAGAATCTTCGAGCTGCTGGATGAGAAACCGGACGTGCGCGATGCCGAGGACGCCACCGACATCGGCCAAGTCGAGGGCCGCGTCGAGGTTGACAATGTCTCGTTCCGCTATGCCACGGGGGAGATGGTGCTGGAGGATGTGTCGGTGGTCGCCGAGCCGGGCGAGACCGTCGCTCTGGTCGGCCGCAGCGGCGCCGGCAAGACCAGCCTGATCAACCTGATACCGCGCTTCTATGACCCGGTCGCCGGCGCGGTGCGTGTAGATGGAATAGATGTGCGCACCGTTACTCAGGAGTCGCTGCGCCGCAACATCGGCATGGTCTTGCAGGAGACTTTCCTCTTCAACGGAAGCGTCAGGGAGAATGTTCGCTACGGCAAGCTGGAGGCGAGTGACGAGGAAATCCTGGCAGCTTGCCAGGCGGCCTATGCCGACGAGTTCATTCAACATCTGCCCGAGAAGTACGAAACTCAAATCGGCGAGCGCGGTGTCAAGCTCTCCGGCGGTCAGAAGCAGCGCTTGGCCATCGCCCGCGCGCTACTGGCCGACCCCCGCATACTCATTCTCGATGAGGCCACCTCGCTGGTGGACACCGAGGCCGAGCAGATTATCCAGAAGGCGCTGGAAAACCTGATGAGGGGGCGAACCACCTTCGTCATCGCCCACCGCCTCTCGACGGTGCGCAATGCCGACAAGATCGTGGTGATAGACGAGGGGGCAATCGTCGAACAGGCCGATCACACCACCCTGATGGAGCAAAACGGCCTGTACGCGCGGATGTACGACCAGCAGTTCCGCTACCAGGAATCCGGGGTGCCGCTGGACGGGGCCGACCTGTTCGGGCGCTAGCTCGGCTGCCTGCTACTGCTGGTCAAGCTCGGCCACAACGCCCTTGATCAGCTCGAGGTCTTTGCGGGTCTGGGCCACCAACTCCTCGTAGTCCATCTCCCCGTATTCGCTGTGCAGCGACACCGTCCCGTCGTAACCGAAGTCTTTCAGCAGGCTGAATATCTGCCGCCAGTCCTGCATCGCCGCCGCGAAGCCCAGCATCTTGCGCTGGACGCTGACTGCGCCGTTTTGGTCGGTCACCGCAGCCCACGAATAGCCCTTCAGCGCCACCAGATTGGTGTAGGGCGCCAGCATGATCATCCCCTGCCGCCAGCCGTCATAGCCGCCCTCGATGAGCATGTGGCCGGTGTCAATGTAGGCGCCGACGGCATTGGGGTCCATGCCCTCCAGCAGCATATAGACCACCGCCGCCTCGGCGCTGAGGTAGGGCCCGGAGTGGATGTGGATATTCGCGCTCACGCCGTATTCCAGCGCCAGGCTTTGCAGTCCGGCCAGTTGCACCTTCGCCCACTCGAAGCGTGTCCAGAACTCCTTCGGCTCGCGCAGCACCCAGTAGCCCAGCTTCAGGGCCGGAATCTCACATTCGGCGGCGGTGGCGAAGATCTCCTCGGCATACGGAGACTTAGTGCTCTCGATGGCGGTGGTGATCAGCGGCACGGACAGCCCGATTTGGCCCAGTTGGGCTACGGCCTCCGGCAGCTTATTCTCGACCTCGGCCGGCTCGATCCGCCCCTTCGGCCGCACGGTCAGATCAACCCCGTCGAAGCCGATATCCTTCATCGTCTCGCCGACCTCTTGCAGCGAAAGTCCCAACATGTCGAGATGCTTCGAAAACATGGCAAATTGCATCACAATTCTCCTTTGCAGCTAGGCGCTGGCGCCGGCGCGCGGCACTCCAACTTACATGGATGCTTGGGGCTATTTCATCTTGGCGACTAGGGGGACCTTCATCACAACACAGCGCGCAGGCGGGCCAGTTCGTTGCGCATGATACTTACCGCCTCATCTATCCCCATCCCGGGCCGCGCCAGGATCTGCTCGGCACCGGTGGCCACCGCCACATGCACTGCCGTCCGCGCGCTGATATCGGTCTCATTGCAGCTCCCGCCCAGGTACGCGCCCACGCCGTATTCGTGGCAGGTCAGGACCGCCGCAATGCTGTCGCCGAGGCAGCCCAGGTCCGGCATCTTTATCTGGATTAGATCCGCCGCGCCCGACTTGGCGAACAGCTCGACATCGGCCAGGCTGTTGCACCATTCGTCCGCGATGATCGCCGGCACCGGCGCGGGCAATTCCTGCAGAGCCGCACGCAGTTGCGCCATCAGCTCGATCTGCTCGCCCTGGCCGGCTGCCTCAACCGGGGCCTCCACCTGTAACTGCAGCGGCGCAACGACACCGGCCAGCCGCCCGAGGTAATCCCTGATCGCGGCCGGGTCATTGGCGAAGGCGCGTCCGATAGTGCCGTAGCAGTCGAAGTGAATCGTGGGCAGGTAATCCGGCGGCGTCTGGTGCTGGGCCAGCCGGCCTTTTATCCATGCGGCGTAGGCCAGCAGCTTCTCTCCACCTGCCCCGAAGTCCGTCCCAACCTTTTTGATCAGCCCGTGGGGCAGGACGTCAACCCGGCGGTAGATGGCCTTGTCCACGCCGCTGTAGCGCTCATCGCCGGTCTGGATGCCCAACTTGGGGTCCGCGGCGGCGATGCTCAGGCCGTATTCCTCGGCTATTACCACCGCCGGCGGTCTGTGGGCCGCGGCGGCCACCGCCTGCAGCAGCGCCTGGCTGGTGGCGTACAGCACTCCGCTATGGAAGGGTCCGCAATCCGCGCTTAGCTGCTTGAGGGTGGCCTCGAGGGCTCGGAAATCCTCGGCGGCCCGGCCCGTCAAGGCCCCGGCGATATGCTCTGCTACCGTCGCTACCGCCGCCTCGGCGCGCAAGACCGGGTCGCGGCCCGCGATCCCGGCGTAGGTCACGCTGCCGCCCTCGCCGACCACGGTGGTCCCGTCATCAAGCCGCATCAGGACCGCGACCACTTCGCCCGGCTCGCGAACACGCCTGAAGCCGGCGGTGACCGGCCGGCCGGTCACCAGGTAGTGGTCCACCTCGGCCCCAGCAATGAAGGCGGGCTTGTCGTCAACATACCACCCGCCTTCAGCACAAACTGCCTTTACGGACACGATTTTCATACGGATTGGAGAGTTGCCATCATCGGGAGAGGTCCGGCTAGAAGTTGACCGTCCATTCGCCCCGCAGCAGCTTCTGGTCGCGAGCGCCGGGGGTAGCCTGCGACGAGGTGCCCTGGTGAGCGTAGGTCAGCCGCATGTCCAGGCCCTCGGCCAGCGGCCGCCTCAGACTGATGGCCCACAGCTTGTCATAATCATTATGGCCAACCTGGCTCAGCATCCACCAGTCGCTGAGGCCGCGCGGACGCAAGTACACCAGACTGATTGGGGTGTCGCCCAGGTGGGTGTCAATATACCAGCCGTCGCACTTGAAGTTGGTGATCGCGAAGGGGCGGCGCAGCCACCGGTCCCAGGCGAACATGTTGCCGGGACGCTGCGACTGGGTGACTTCGTAGTAGGGATGAATGCTCGAATAGACGATGTCGTACTCCGGGTCCACATTCGAGTAGAACCAACTCACCGACAGGTCCTCGGTGTCAATTAGGTCCAGATGAACCATCGCCGCGTCATCCGGGTTCTTGAGCCGGTAGGGCGCGCGGTTGGAGTGCCGGTTCTGCTCGGCGTATTCCACAGTCAGATAGCGATCGCCGCCCAGCCGCAGCCGCATATCGGCGCTGTAGGCGATCTCGTTGCCGGTGCCGTCGGGCAGGAAGTTGAGCCCCCATGACCACTTCGGCCGCTCGTGGGAGAAGCGCACCGCTACATAGCCGTCACTGTGACCCGGGAAGGGCCGCGCCGGCAGCCAGTCGTGGGTCGCGCCCGCCACCACGAAGTCCAGGTCAATACCGGTGCTGAACAGGTCATCCTTCTGGCAGCGGATCCCGGTCAAGGCGCGCCGCTCATCATTCGCCACCAGGCCCAGCCCGTAGCAGAAGAACTGCCGGCCCACCGTCCAGTCCGCCGCCAGTCTGCCTCGGGTCGGGAACTGCACGAAAGCCTCATCCAGCCACAGGTCCTCCTGACCGTATCCATAGGGCCGATTCCCGGGCGGGTTGACAAATCCCGGCCCCTCGCGCTGCTCGATGTCTATTACGCTGAGCGGCACATAGGCATCCGCGTACTTCAGGGCAATCCGCCCAAAGGCCTCATCACTGATATTGCCCTCCACTATCACTTTGGCCGTCAGGTTGTCAAAGTCATGGTCGAAGTTAATCTTCCCAGCCGTGCCGATGCGGTAGTCAATGTAGCCGAATACGTCCACTTCTCGCGGAGTCTCCAGGACTGTGACACGCTGGTCCAATGCGCCGATCTGGCCCTGCAACTCTGCGATACTCCCGCCCAGCGTCTGCATTTCGCGCGAGAATTCCTCGGTCAATTTGCCGATCAGCCGCCACAGCATCCCCTCATCAATCTGGGGTTTCCCATCGGGCCCCGGAGGCCCGGGCGGACCGGCCGGACCGGCCGGACCGGCAGGACCTGGGGGCCCGGCGGGACCGGCCGGCCCGGGCGCGCCTTCAGGCCCGATCAGCCGCGCCCGCGAGTACAGGTCCACGATGCGCGAGACTGCCATGGCGAATTCGTGGCGCGTCAGCACCCGGTCACCACGGAAGCTGGCGTCGGGGTAGCCGATAATTACGCCGATCTCACACAACTGCTCCACCGCGTCATATGCCCAGTGGTCAAAGGGCAGCGTCTCGACCGGGCCACCCTGGCCCCACGACCCAGGGCCGGCAGTTAGCACCGCGATTGCGCCCACTGCTATCGCCACGCTAGCTCGTCTCATCCCTAGCTCCTATGAAGCAACGGCTGATTAGGGTTTTCGGACATCGCATCGCCGCCAACTCGATGCACTCCCACAACTCCTAGAGAGGAATATACCTGAGATTCGTGGTGCAGTCAAGCTCTCCTAGGTCCTCGCGTACATCGGGCGCCCTGGCGCTCCGGCTCTAAGTATGTCTCCAGCATGTAGGTTGCCGGTGGTGACGCGGGCCCGAGGCCGCCGCTGTTGCCCGATTCGCGCCGAATCTGCACGCGGCAAACGCGTACCCCTGGGAGCCCGGAAAAAAAGAAGGGCCCCGAGCGGGGCCCTTCTTCTCATACGTAGTCGGTGAAACCTGCTCCTAGAAGCCGACGATTACGCCGCCCTGGAGCAGTTCGAGGTCCTTGCGATTGCCAGTAGCCAACTGGTTGGCATAGGTCAAGGTAACGGTGACACCGTCTGCCAGCTCCTTGCTGGTGCTCAGAGCCCACAGCGCGTCGTAGGCCGGAGTCACTTTCACTCCTGCGGGTGTCTTCGCACTGATGTCGTAGTAGCAGAAGGTGAAAGGTGTGGAAGCGAGGCCGAAGGCCAGCTCCCCGCCGAGTACTTCGACGTCCGCGGCCGCGGCTGGGTCGGCGAGAACTGGCACGTTGCGCAGCACGCGCTCCCAGGGCAAGCCCGGATTACCCGGAACCAGCACCTCATAGTACGGATTGATCAGCGAGTAGGCGGGACCATACCCGGCATCACAATCCGACCAGAAGCCGGTCAAGCCCCAGCTCCCGCTACCAATCAGTTGAGCGCTCACCATCGTGGCTTTCGCGTCACTTGGTGCCGGGCTCGGGTCGTTCCACTGTTGGGTCTGGCGGGCGTGCTCGATAGCAACTGCCCTTCCCCAGATTGAGCCGGTGTAGTCCAGGCTGTAGCCTTTCTCGAGGTCGGCGCCCGAGCCCAGGTAGTTGAGGCCGAACGCGCCGCGGCTGCTGTCATAAGCCAGTCGCGTGGCCAAATAGCCATCGGCGGCTACGTCCCCAGGCGGAATAGCGCCAGGAGTGTGGGCCCAGGTATAGTTGGCGGCGCCGGCGAACAGGTCGAAGTCGAGTCTGGTCCCGAACACGTCGTTGGTCTGACAGCGCCAGCCTTGCACGCTCTGACGCTGGGTGTCAATCAACAGACCCGGGCCCATGGCCACATACTGCCGACCGATAGTGTGGGTGCCTCGGGGGAAGCCGTCACGGGTGAAGGTGATGTAGGCTTCGTCCAGATACACGCTCTCCGCTACTGACGCCGCGGCGGTGCCGGCATTCGGCGCCGAAGCGTCGTGCACTTTCAGCGCGATGGTGCCGGCGAGTTCGTCGGTGATCTGGCCTTCGATACCTACGACGGCGGTCAGGTTGTCGTAGTCGTAATCGAAGTCAATCTTGTTGGCCATACCGATGCGGTAGTCCAACCAGCCGAATATATCGGGGCCTTCCATGGCCTTCTCGAGGTAGGTGACGCGGTCGCCGAGGTCATAGACATCGTCCTGCAGGTAGTCAACATCCTGGCGCAGGTCGGCCAACTCGTCTTTGAACTCGTCAATGAGTTTGTTGACGATGGTGGCTATCTGAGCCTCATCAACCGTGGCGTCTTTACCAGCCGGGCCTGCCGGACCTGCGGGTCCTGCCGGGCCGGCCGGGCCAGCGGCTCCTGCTGCTCCTGCCGGGCCGGCCGCGCCGTCCTTACCAGCCGGACCTTGCGCACCGGGACCGATTACGTCCAGCAGCCGCGAGACGGCAATTGCGAACTCGTACCGTGTCATCGCCCGATCGCCCTTGAAGGTGCCATCGGGATAGCCGATGATCACGCCCTGATCAACCAGCTCCTGGACTGCATCATAGGCCCAGTGGTCGAACGGGACGGTCTGCGCCGGATTCGCCTGTGCAAAGCACGGCACTGCCAGCGCAGCTAGTGCCAATACTACTAACAGCTTCTTCATTAGATGTGTCCTCCTTAGTGTTTGTGCAATTGGAAGCGGCCGTAACCTAGAGATTTGGCTACACACCACTTCCCCGGAGCGAGCACTTTACTATGAAGAAGCCCCTGCTGCAGAGTTTCCTGTGTTTCCTCTGCGGGGCAGTGCTTCGGCTTTGCTTCACTCCGGTTGCGACAGCCGCACTCCGTGGACTTGGCCTGGAGGTCCCTCCCTTCTGGGCCGGTATCAGTACACGGGACTGCCGATTAGACAGCCAGCGTATCGCACGCCACGCTGTCTGCTACAGAGTCTAGCACGTACTAGCCCCTATAGTCAAGATACTAGGACAGATTTCTCAGCGCAAAGTTGCGAGCAAGACTGACGCCTGTCGCTTTAGTTTTGGTCGGTAGCTTCTTCCGGGGCTTCGATCTGCGCGAACAGCTCGTCCACCCGCGCCTGCTCAGCCGGTGTCTGTTTGCTCAGAAAGCCCTCGCCGAAGTAGATGATGAAGATCACTAGCAGCTCCCCGCCGGTGTAGATCGTCCAGGAGGCCTGCAGGCCGTACTTGAGCAGCACGAACGCCGCGAACCCGCCGATCCACGCTGCCACGGCCCCGCGCCAGGTGGTGCGGCGCAGCACCATCCCGAACAGCAGCGGCACCGACACCGGTGCCAGGATCGCCGCATACCACTGCATCATAACCTCGAAGGCCCCGCCGAGCGCGGGCGTGAGCAATCCCCCGATAATGGTAATGGTGCCCAGGATCGCCGTGGCCAGCAGAGCAACCTTCAGCAGCGTGTTCTCGGACGCGCTGGGGTTGAAGGTCTTCTGATAGATGTCCTTGGTAAACACCGCCGCCAGGGCGTTGAGGTCGGAATCGACCATGGACATAGTCGCGGCGAACATAGCGGCCACGAACAGTCCCAGCAGCCCGGGCAGCAAGGTCGGGAAGAACTTCTGCGCCATCAGCGGATAGACTTCCTCGGGGTTGCCGATCTCGCCTAGCACCAGCGGCGCGGCCCAGGCCGGAATATAGAGAAACAGCGGATATACCAGATACAACGCCCCGGATAGCAGGGCTGCTTTCCTGGCAGCGGAGGGCTTGCCGATGGAGTAGAACCGTTGCGCCAGGCCCCAGGTGCCGCCATTGTAGCTGAGGATTATCGGAATGATGAATACCAGGATATAGGCCAGATTGTACTTCTCGCTGAAGAAGCTGCAGTGCTCGAGCGGCAACTGCTCCCACATGCCGGCCCAGCCGCCGACGGCTTTCAGCACCGCCGCCGCCAGCACTAACGTGACGATGAGCTGGACAAAGAATTGAGCGAAATCGGTGATGATCTCGGCCCACAGCCCGCCCAGCAGGATGTAGAGCACCGCCACCACACCGCAGCCGATGATAGTCACATCCAGCGGCCAGCCGGTGCAGACATAGATGATCAGGCCCAGCGAGTACAGCTTCATGCCCTCGTCCAGGAACTTGACGGCGATCCCGCTCCAGGCGATGAGCTGGTGGACGGTGCGGTTGAAGCGCCGCTCCAGGTATTCCACGGGCGTGATGACGTTGAGGCGGCTCCAGCGCGGTGCCCAGACGTAGGCGCCCACCATCATCGCCAGAAACGTCGGGATGGCGAACAGGGTCCAGACGTTGAAGCCGACAGTATAGGCCAGGCCGGCGTAGGCAACGAAGGCGAAGGCGCTGTAGCCGGAGATGTGGTGGGACACTGCTGCCAGCCACCAGGGCACGTTATGGCCGCCGGCGAAGTAGTCGGCGAGGCCTTTGATGCGGGCGCGGACGACAAAGCCGGTGGCGGCGACCAGCAGCAGGTAAACCGCCACTACGCCGTAGTCTATGCTGGTCATTGGGGTGCCCTTCTTGTCGGTATTGGGTGTGATGGTCTTTTTTCGCCGCCTGCCGGCCTATTCCCTTCTCGCCGAGACATGCCCATGACCTCTAGGCTGCCCGAGCATTTGTGCAACTCGGCCGGCAAGCTGTCTCCCCTTGCACTGAAGTAATTGCTCCCCCCAACAGGAGATTCAACGTCCGAACACGAAACTGTGCATCAATCTAGGCGGACGTTTCTCCAGACGCGAAGCCCTCAGGGAAACGCACTGATGACGCCCTACGCTAGAGGAGTGAAACGCAATGAGAGTCGCCTGTTTGGTCATTTGTCTGATGCTGCTGGGCGGGATGGCGCACGGCAAGCAGGGGCGGACGTACTACGACGAGGCAACGATGGCGCGGGTGCAGGAGAAGATCGAGAGGTACGAGTGGGGCAAGGGCCAGGTGGCCAACTCGGAAGCCGGCACGGAATGGTACGTGGGCATGTCCGACCAGGAGCTGTGGGACCTGGTGCCGCCTCCGGAGCAGTTGCGAGCCATCAACGTGTGCACGGGCCACGACTGCCCCTTCTGCGGTGACGAAATCAACCGCAAAGCGGGGCATTACCCGTGGATCATGGATCGTGACAAGCCGTTCAAGGTAACTTGTCCGGTATGCGGCCGGACGTTCCCGGAGAACGACTTCGAGCCGTGGAACACCAAGGGCCTCGAGGGCGAGCCGGAGCATGGCGAGAGGATAATTGACAAGGGGCTCGGCTGGGTGGGACCGGACGACAGGCGCTACTACTTCGTGCCATATTACATCTACTGGCAGCGCTGGAAGCGGGATATTATGGGTGGGATCTCGCGACTGGCGCATGCCTACCTGCTGACGGGCAAGCCGGTGTATGGGCACAAGTGCGCGGTGCTGATGGCCAAGCTGGCCAGTGAGTACGAGCGTTTCGACTACCGGGTACAGGCCTATCACGAGCACCGCTTCAATGTGCCCGGACGCATATCGGACCGCATCTGGTCATGCGGCGATGATGGCAACCTGGCACGCGCCTATGATGCGCTCTATCCCATATTTGATGCAGATGAAGAGCTGCTGGCGTTTCTGCAAAAGCAGGGCATCGAGGCACCCCGGGAGCTGATTGAGCAGAAGATGATTAGAGTCATGGCCGAAGATGTCATGGCTGGCAGAGTGGTCGGCAACATGGGCATGCACCAGAGAACGCTGTGCATTCTGGCAATTGTGCTCGATAATGACGATGCGGCGAAGGGGCCGACTACCGAGGCGATGCGGGATTGGCTGATGAGCGGGCCGGGCCGGGTCGAGGACCTGCTGTGGAACGAGTTCTGGCGCGAGGGTCTGGGTGGCGAGAGCTCCCCCGGCTACGCCTCGAGCTGGTGCCGGAACTTCTACACCATCGCCGAGCTGCTGCCCCGGCTGGGAGTGAACATCTGGGATAATCCCAAGCTGAAAAAGATGGCGGATATCGGGATTGATATGACCTGCGCCGGCAAGTTCACGCCGGATATCGGGGACAGCGGAGGGCTTAAGGGCTCCGGCCCGATCGCGATGTCGGCCGCGCTGCAGGGCCCCGCCTTCACTCACTACGGCGACCCGCGACACGCCAAGGCGCTGGTGCGCATGAATGCCCAGTCCAGGGACCTGTTCGAGGACTACTTCGATGAGCAAGAGGTCGCGAGAGTGGTAGCGGAGCAGGGCAGCGATATTGAGTGGGCGACGCGGAACCTGGGCGGCTACGGGCTGGCGATTCTGGAAAGCGGCAGTGAAGTGCAGCGGCGGGCGGTAAGTATGTACTACGGCTATGCGGGCGGCGGCCACGGTCACCACGACCGGCTGACTATCGAGATGTGGGATTTCGGGCGCCCGATGATGCCGGATGACGGCTATCCGACGCCTTTCACCCGGCGTGATTTCTGGAACTGGCGCAGTACCGATACCGTCAAGCACTATTGCGTGGTGGTTGATGAGACCACCCAGTTGAACAAGCACGCCGGTGACCTGCACACTCTGGCCAGCACACCGGAGTTGCAGTACATGGACGCGTCCGCGGAGGTGGCCTATGCAGGCATGGTTTCTCTGTACCGGCGGTGCACGGCGCTGATAGATATATCCGAGGAGGCAGCCTATCTGCTGGATATCTTCCGAGTACGGGGCGGCCGCCAGCACGACTGGTGCTTCCACGGGCCGGCTTTCTTCGAGCTTGCGGTGGCAGGCGGGCAGTTCGGCCCGGTGCAGGAGCAGGGCACCCTGGCGGGCGTGAATGTGCCGTATGGGACCAAGCCGCCGCCGCGCCCGCGAAACGGCATCGCCCTCAATCTGATGCAGGGAGAGGGGCTGCGGAAGGGCAGCGAGTACCGCGAGCTATCCAAAGAGGCCTGGGCTATCTGCAATGATTCGGTGCTCACGCGCAGGCCCGACACTGAGCTGAAGATGCAGACCGCCGAGATCGCCCCCGGCAAAGTGAAGGTGTTGATGCACTTCTATGACTACAACGAGGGCAGTAACCTCGTCAATATCAGCCTGGGCGGGGTAACCCAGCAGCTCCTCTGCGAGCCTTCGGGAAAGGTAGGCTGGGAGTGGGTCTCGTCGGAGGTGTTTGAGCTGACCGAGCCGGTTACGGAGGTCGTAGTCAGTGGTGAGCAAGTCGGGCAGACCTATATCCAGATTGACAGTCTGGTGGTTACGCGGGACCTAAAGCTCGAGGCCCCGGCGGCGATGGGAGGTGTCACCAGCGGATATCACGGGCTGTACAACGTGCGGCGCATGCGACCGGAGAGCGACTGGTCGGCGGTGTGGCACAAGGCGGACGAAGACCTGTCACTGACCATGACAATGCCTGAGGGTTGTGCGGAAGAGGTAATCGTAGCCGACGCCTCGCCGGAGCTTCAGGTCGGCAATCCGGAGGAGATTCAGTACGTGCTGGGGCGGAATCTGCTACCGGAGGAGAAGATCGAGGCCGGAGAGGAACTGCTCTCCAAGTATGTGGCTGTTATCGAGGCGCATCGCGGCAGTGCGAAGGTTGAGCAGGTGGACTATCTGCAATGCGCATCGGCCAGCCCGGAGACGGTCGGTCTGGTAATCCGGCGCGAGGGGGCCAGCGACCTGGTGCACAGCTCCCCGGACTCGACCGAACGCTGTCAGTGGCGCGGTGCCGAGCAGCCCCTGGAGGTCGCCGCCGAGTTCGCGCTGCTGACGCTGGATCACGGTGGCCTCAAGCGGGCGATTGTGGTGAACGGGACGCTGCTGCAGTATGGTGACTTCGCCCTGCATCTGGAGCCGGCGCCCGAGGGCAAGGTGCTGGCTGTGGATTTCGCGAGCAATGCGATCACCATAGACCAGCCGCTGGCGATACCGGAAGCCTGTCGGGATAAGGTAGTCATCTTGAGCAACGATCTGCAGAAGACCAGCTACACGATCGAGGAGACTGAGGTCAGGGGCGCGCAAACTACTCTGGGCTTCGGCGATGTGCTCTTGATAGTCGGTATGGGAGCTGTGGTGGCAACCGATGACGAGGCCGGAGCAGTGACCTCGGACCGAGCTCCCGGACGTATTAGCGGCGGCACGCATGCCGGCCGCTGGCTGTACAATGAGGACAAATCGCAGGGCTTCAGGATCGAACGCCTCGCAGGCAAGCAGTATGTACTGCAGGGAGTTGAGGGGAGCCTGGAGGAGGTATTCACGGACGCGGATGGCGACGGGCGGCGGCTCTTCTGGATCAGCAACGTGGGGCCCGGCGATGCGTATCGGATCCCGACCAGCACCTATTATGCGCGGTAAGCGGCGGTGGTCCGGCTATTCTCTCATCGTCCCGTGGGTCGGGCATCCTGCCCGACTCCACCATCATCTGCAACAGCTACCCTCCGCTGCGTAGCTGGGGCTTCCGCAGTAGTTGTGTAATTTTGTCTCAGGCGATGAGCTGTGGTTGGTGATGAGCGGTGCCGGCGTACTAGGCCTTGGGCCGGATGGGGCCCGGCCTGCGCTTCGCTCAGGCCACCCATTCGGCCCCTCCGACGGCTACGACGGAGTCGGGCTGGAGACATTTCTCTGCTAAGTAGGAAGGAAACGTAGCCGGCGATGGACTCGTATCAGGCCCCTATACACAGCACATTCCAGGACGACAGGCATCCTTGCCTGTCGCGACTTGTGGCAACGGCATGGACAGGCAGGGCACCCGTGCGCAGCATGGGTCCCCTGTCCTCCTGGCTTTTTTGGGGAGGGGAGCAAGAGGCGCCGCATTCCACCAAGTGCAGTGTTGGCGTCGGTCGTTGCCTCAGTGCCCCAAATACAATTCCTTCCCAACAACTCAATAAATCTCTGAAGCCCGACCCACGGGGATGTATTGTGTAGACCCCGAACCAGCCGTTCAAGGCTTTAGATGTTGCCTTTCGGAGGGGCCGCATACGAGGCGGAAGCTGGCTTCCGCCGAGAATCCGGCCCAGCCGTTAGCAAAATCTGCATAACTACTCTTGCAGCCCGAGGTCGTGACTAGAGCGAGGTGAACAGCAACATTCTGGAGTCTATGTCGCTGGCGGAAAAGGTCGGGCAGTTGCTATGTGGCCGGTTCCATTGGGACAGCGCCCTCCGGCAACGATCTCGGACAGGTAGCGGTTCGGCTTCGGGCTGTGATCCATGGAGACCCTGTGCGCCAACCGGAAAAGGTGCAGCAATTCTCGGCAAGCCACTTGCATTCCGGCCGATTTTCTGGTACAAGAGGAGTCGCCGCCGGGAGGGACACAGCTACATGAACATGGATACAGTCGTGCAGTGCGTTTGTGGCCATCGCATCGGTCTCAATGAGCTGCTGGCCCACGGCTTTGTGATGGTGGGAGACGAGCCGGTCCACGTGTACATCAAATACCGCTGCGCCGAATGTGGCTACGAAGGCCTGGAGTTGCTCGATTACGATAGATGGAACGCGATGATCAAAGAGCCGGAGCCGGACAGCGATGAGGTCACCGATCTGAAACGGTTGGGCCCCATAGACCCCGGCGAGATCCTTCAGTTCGCCCGCGGACTTGCCAATGTCACCGATACCCAATTCGCCGCCCTGCACAGCAACACCGCCTGAAGCAGCGCGAACCAACTAGCCACCACCAAACGAGCCACCCGGAGGGGTGGCTCTTTATGTTGGCGGATGCTCAAAGTGCCTCCTACCCATTTGACGACCTCGGGCTGGAAGCTGAGAATGCTGGCGCATTCTCACCTGAGCTGTGCGCGACGCACAGCTCAGGCCGAGCCACGCGACTATGAAAGATGCGGGCTACGGCTTGGGGAAGGCCGGCAGCATCGCCTCGCCCTCGAACACCGCAATCTCCTTGCCCTCCTGCAGTATCCGCAGGCGGTCCAGCACCGGCCCGGGCCCCTCGCGCAATACCAGGGCCAGGACATGCTCCCCGTCCGCCGCCACGGTCAGCCCGGGTAGATGCTCGGGGTCCTTCTCCACCAGGCTGCTGCCGATGCCGGGCTCGTCAATCGAGATGTGCACCGGGTCCGGCTGCTGGATGCCGTCAAGCTCGATCCAGAAGGAGTCGCTGCCGCTGGAGGTGCCCTGGGCGACAGCCTCCACCTGGTACTTGCCCGCGGCCAGCTTCACTCGCGCGGCCACGAAAGCCGACTGGGTGACGAAAGCCACCGCTTCCCCGCCGCTGTACTGCGCGCCCTCCACGACCGACAGGCCCTGCTCGATCTGCAGCACAAAGGCGGAGCTGTTGCCCAAGAGCGAGCTGTCGGTGGCGGTCACGCGTAGGCTCTCCAGGCTGAGGTCATCGGGCCGACGGAAGCTGACCAGCCAGCAGCGGCCCATGCCCTGGCGCTCCAACTGCACCTGGGCGGCGCCGGCGCGCTTGCCATTGATCATCACCCGCAGGGCACTGGGCCTGATCCGGCTGGGGTCGGAAACCTCCAGATGCACCGCGCGCGGCTGATACGGTATCAGAACGATCTCGCGCACCGCGATCTCCACCCCATCCAGCAGGACGCGGTCAAAGGCCGGCGGCTCGCGGTCGAAAAGATCGCGGTTGGGCGGCCGGTTGACAACCAGCACCGCCTTGCCCTCCGTCATCATATCGGGGGTGATGACGAAGGTGACGGTGGCGGCCTCCGTCTGCAGCGGCACCACCATCAGCTTGTTGTCGGGGGCCAGATACTCGAGCTTCTCGATGCCTGCGGAGGCGGGGAAGGTGAGGCTGGCGCGCACATTGGCGCTAACGGTATAGATAACCGGCTTCCCCTGAGCCAGCCCTACGAGACCCAGTAGCAACACGCCTACCAAGACCTTGCGCATAGTCAGGACACCTCCGGCTTGTGAGCTGCATTTGGTATTTTCGCCGACGCCGACTAATAACCTTCCGGAAGGTTCTTCACTGGCGGTGGCGAAGGCGTATCTGGTATGGCAAAGCTGCGTTGGGAGGCGTTGGTGATGCGGCTTGTGATTGCGGCTATGGGATTGCTGATGGCGACGACTATGGTGCGGGCGGCGGGACATGCGCCCTGTGATATAGAAGGGCTGCCTGCGCAGGCCGAGGCGAAGCTGGCCACGGTGACCGGCCCGGAAGCCGACCCCTTGATGGACTGGTGCTACCGGCTGAGTATCGCCGCCGACCGGCTGCGGCTGACGAAGCTGCGCGGCGAAAACACCGACGCGATAGAGAGCCGCCTGGCCGGACTGATGGCGGAAGGCTTCGAGTTGGTCGCGACCAGCGCTGACTCCGGGCGCAAGTCGCTGATATTGGCGAATATGCTCCAGGTGCAGCGAGGGGTGATGGACTCGGGCTGGAAGCCCGAGCCACGCGATGACAAGAGCGGCGCACCCGGCAGCAAGGTCCCAGCCGAGTGTGAACAGATCTTGCAGCAGGCGCGCGAGATCATAGGGGAGCTGGAGGCAGCGGCGGCCTTCGGGGCCGAGACCGTCCAGGCGGAGCAGGCGGAGTTCTCCGACGCGGCAGTGGTGGATGATGAGCAGGCCAGCGGCGGGCAGGCTCTGGAGATCAGGGATAAGTCGGCGCAGATTCGGTTCCGGCTCAAGCTGCCGGCGGGCCAGAGCCAGTTCTATCTGCGGGTCAAAGGCTCCGGCACTTCGGCCGACTCACTTTTTGTGCAGGTGGACGGCGGGGACGAGCAGAGCGTTGCCTTCAAGATCGGCGAGTTCACCAATACCGGCAGCTTCACGATTGCGGACGAGACGGCGCGGGAGCATGAGGTCCTGCTCACGATGCGCGAGAACCCGCCGATCTGGGTGGATTATCTGGCCTATACCGCCAGCGCGCGGGCGGTAGCCGAGAAGGCGGCTCCGGCGCTGGCGGCGGCGTACCTGATCCTGCGCGGAGCCCTGGATCAGGAGCAAGGCCACGAGAGGGTCGCGGAGTTGCTGCTGGCGGCCTACGCGGCCACGGTCACCACCCATCAGTGGCACCACTACTTCACCGACGATGCCTTCTGGTACTGGCAGACCCAGCGCCTGCTGGCCGGGGTTTTCGAGGATATGCCGGAGCTGTCGGAGCGGACACGGTTCCGCGAGCTGGCCTTCACCGCCGTCACCCAGCCGTACTACCTGGGCCGCGAGCTGCCCAAGGACGATGCCGCAACGGCCTGGGACAAGGTGCTGGCGCTGTCGGAGATGGGGGAGAGTATGCCCCTGGACGAGATAATAGCGGCGAACCTGGCGGCGGCGGACGGTTCGCTGCGCTGCCAGGCGGCCTTGCTGCGGTTCGTGCGCCTGCGGGCGGAGGAGGACGCCGGCTTCATGGAGCAGATGCTGGGCGATTTCCGCCCCGGGGTGTTCTATGATGACGAGCGGCTGGCCCAGATGTGGCAGCGCAATACCACCGATGATTATTACCTCACCAGGTATGACCACTATAAAAAGCTGCTGGAGGCGGCGGAGGCTCTGATGGACCAGAGCCCGCCGACGTGGCAGCCGGCTGCGGACCTGGCTCATCGCGCCGAGGTCTATGAGGTGCCGGAGTACAAGCAGGCCGGGGCCTTCAACAGCATCTGGAGGGCTTACATAACCACCGGCATTGCCAAGTACGGCCCCAAGGCGGCTGAGGTGTGGATAGATGGCTCGGTGCGCCAGTGGGAGGTCCATGCCGCCTACCGCTGCTACTACTCTTCGGTGGTCCCCTGGGATCAGCAGTACCGCACCCTCGGCAGCGTCGGCACCTTCGACTGCCTGCAGCCGCTGATGTCACGCGAGGACAAGCGGCGGCTGTTCTGGCAGATCCGCGAGATGGTTCGCGAGCTGACGGTGGCGCTGGCGTATTTGCCTGCCGGCGGTACCCAGCACAATGCCCACTGCCGCTACTGCGGGGCGGTGGGGCTGGCCGGGCACTTCTACCCGATGATGCCGGAAGCCGGATACTGGCGCGAGCTGGCTAACCGCTTCCGCCCGTATATCCACGCCGGCATTCTCAGCGACGGCGGCTGGCTGGAGCAGACCACCGCGTATCACATGTTCGCGGCCTGGCCGATGGTGCTGTACTACATGGCGGCGGACAAGCTGCAGGGCGAAGATTACCTGGCCGAGGAGTTGGCCGGCAGGCGCCTCGGCGACATGCTGGACTGGATGGCCAAGGTGGTCACACCCAATGGCGGGATGCCTCGCTTCAATGACGGCGGGCAGTCCGACCCCGGTGTTCAGTACTACGACCTCCACCAACTGGCGCAATGGCTGGGCAAGCGCGAGTACGCCTTTGCCACCAGGAATACCCGCACGCCGCTGCTATGTCCCGACTATCCGGGCTACGAGCCGAAAGAGCCGGATTTTACCAGTGTGCTGCTGCCGGATAGCGGGATAGCGGTGATGCGCGACAGTTGGGAGGAAGAGGCCTACTACGCGGCGCTCGATTTCGGTCCCCACGGCGGCGGGCACGGGCATTGCGACAAGGGCAACTTCGTGCTCTATGCCGAGGGCGAGGCCTGGGTGGTGGACTCGCGCTATGGCTGGAGAAAGACCGAGGACCATAACACTATCGTGGTTGACGGGGAGAATCAGCAGCAG
Organism: uncultured Armatimonadia bacterium; assembly: GCA_964390495.1. Classification (GTDB taxonomy): domain Bacteria; phylum Armatimonadota; class Zipacnadia; order Zipacnadales; family UBA11051; genus UBA11051. The sequence continues at coordinate 13,751 of CAYMIN010000003.1, read as the reverse complement.
GGCCGAGGCACGCTGCTGAAATGGGAGACCGATGCGGCCCACGATGCGGTGGCGATCTATCACGATCTCTACCCTGCCGTCCGGCATTACCGCTCCCTGTATCACGAGCGCGGCGGGCCGTTCGTGGTGGTGGACCGCATGGTGCCGAATGATGAGGCCGAGCACAGCTATACCTCGAGGCTCTATCTCTTAGGAGAGACGGCCCCGGAGGGCGATTGCTACCTCACCGCCCGCGATGGCAAGGGCATCGTGACCAGAACCGGTGCCAGCCAGTGGAGCGCCGGGGAAGTGGCCGCGGCGGAGTTCTCATATGCTTCCGATCCCCGCAAGCCGCAGAGCTTTCCCGTGTATGTGGTGCGATGGGACTGCCGGGGCGCCGGCGAGCAGTGGCTGGTGACGGTGCTGGTGCCGTATGCCGGGGAAGAGGCGCAGGTGGGGGAGGTATCTTTGGAGCCGCAGGGAACTGTCAGCATAGTGAGCTTTGCGCTCAATGGTGGGGAGAAGCGCTATGCAGTGCCGACGCCGGCCGCGCCGCGCGGTTGACCCAGCCACCGGCGGGTAGCCTTGACCTGTCTGCGAGTCAAGCCCTATAATGCCGGCAAGCCGAGCGCAAAGCAACCAAACAGTATCCAGGTTGTCTGACAGAGTGTATCGGAGCGGTGATTGCGCCGCCAGCGCGTGCCGGAGAGCACGATGATCCACACAGGGGAGCCAAGGCAATGAGATTTGGCATAAGACACGGTATGTACCTGTTGGTCGCGATAGTATTCAGCGCCCTGACGGTGATGATGGGCTGTGGGGGCGACGACGATAGCTCGGTATATTTGAATGTATCAGAGCGCGCCTCGTGGGGCGGAGAAGGGCGCGTCGCCTTGACTTCATGGGGCGCCAACGAGATCCAGTACATATATTCCGTTCCCGAAAACGGCGGCGGCCCGAAGCTGCTGACGTGGTCGGACAATGACGACGACTGGGACGACGAGGGCGGCAGACATCCGGCATACCGTCCCGATGATTCGGAAGCTATTGCCATCGCCGCGCGTCGCGGCGCCAAGGACGGCATCTACCTGATTGATGCTGACGACGGCGACCGGTCGCAGGCTGCCGTGCTGATTACCCAGCCGCCCGGGGACGGCGCCGACAGTATGCCCTCATGGAAGCCCGATGCCAGCGCCTTGGTGTTCGTGACCACGCAATACACCGGCACGATGGACCTGGCGACGGTGGCGGCTGATGGCAGCGGGCGCGCGGCGCTGTTGCAGACCACCGATGGCCGCGTCTCCCTGCTCCAGGAGCCCGATGCTGATCTGATGTGGCCCGTATATACCCCCGACGGGGCCAGCATTGTCTATGAGCAGCGGGACAAAGATGAAGACCGGTCGGATATCTGGATGTGTGACGCCGACGGCGGCAATCCGCAGAACCTCACCAACTCGAACTTCGATGACGGGGCACCGGCGGTGTCTCCCGACGGCACCACCATCCTGTTCCACTCCAACCGCAATGGGCCCAAATACGACCTGTGGGCCATGGCTATTGACGGCACCGATGTTCGCGCCGTTACCCACACTTCCCGCAGCGACGGCTACCCGATCTGGTCGCCCGACGGCCAGCGCGTCGGCTTCAATCGCGACCGCGAACTGTGGACGATGGTATGGACTGATGTTGAAAATGACCGCAACTACAAACGCGTGACGCGGCGCTATCGCTAGCGCCGGCGCTCGGACGCGCTAATCGAGGCAAGTCGGCGCGCTTGAGTGCAACCACCACGGCAGATGAATAACCGGGCGAAGGTCAGCCACCAGGCAAGTGTCGCCAGTGACCTTCGCCTTTTTGCTGCCCACTAGCCTGAACGATCGGAGGCGGACCGGATGCAAGTGATAGACACCCACTGCCATTTCAACCTCCCGGCCTTTGCCGCCGATTACCCGGAGGCCGTGCGGCGCGCCACGGACGCCGGTGTCAGCGACATGCTGGTGGTCGGCTGCGATCTCGGCTCCAGCCGGCTGGCGCTGGAGATGGCCGAGGAATATGATGGCCTGTGGGCCGCAGTCGGCATCCACCCCTGCGATGCCCAAGATGCAACAGCCGAGGCCCTTCAACAGATTGCTGCGCTGGCCCAGCACCCGCGAGTGCTGGCCATCGGCGAAAGCGGCCTCGATTTCGTCTGCGACGGACCCTCCCGCCAGGTGCAGCGCGCCGTGTTCGAGGAGTTCATCAAGATGGCCGCCGACCTCGACAAAGCTTTCATCATTCACAGCCGCCCCGGCGCAACCAACACCGAGGTGCTGGAGCTGCTGAAGCAAACCAAGTCGCCCCAGCAGCGGGTGGTGCGCCATTGCTTCACCGAGGACCGCCAACTGCTCAATGACTATCTGGCCCAGGGATGCTATATCAGCATCGCCGGCAATGTCACGTACCCGGGCAACCAGGAGCTGCGGGAAGCGGTGGAGGCCGCTCCGGCGGACAGAATCGTGCTGGAGACCGACTGCCCGGGCCTGCCGCCCCAGAGCCATCGGGGCAAGCGCAATGAGCCGGCGCTGATGGTCGAAACTGCGGCAAAGGTCGCTCAGGTGCGAGGTGTCACTACCGCAGAGATCGCCGCACAGAGCACTCAGAATGCGCGCAGACTGCTGAATCTGCCGGCCTAGTTATCAAGAAATCCACACGGTTTCCCACATCCCCCAGCAACTACCGCCGCTAGGAGCTTGAGCAAGCCCGCGCGAAGCCGTTTTCCACAGTATCCGCAGAAACATTCACACCGACTTTGCACATTCTCCACACAAGGTATAAGTCGCTGAGGCCCGCTGGCTGCGGGGCTGCGGAGTTTTCAGCGGTGCGGCGGCACTTTTTTCCACAATTCCTGCACGCTTTTTTCCCCAGACTTTTCCACAAACGCATCGTCAGGGCAGGGCATCGCCTGCCACCAGAGCTGACTTGCAGCCGAATGGCGGCTTTATCAACATTAGAACCGAGCCTGCGGCATGGCGACAACGTTGCAGGCTTGTCACGCAGGTCGTTTCGCTGCCGTGGGCGAAAGTGGCCTGTGAATGATTAGAGCGAAGTATTGTTCTCAACGTCCAGCCCTGATTATTCATTAACGCGTAGGTCGGGCTTTCCAGCCCGACGCCGTTACGGGCCAGCGCCAGCAGCCAGGCTAGAAAGCCTGGCCTACGTAGAATTGGACTGTGTCATTTCGGAGGTATCTTGGAAAAGCGCGCTGTGCGAATCGAAATAGCCTTTGCCGGCAGTTTCGCTTTCTGTACGATGGTCTTCGCGAATAACCCGGGCCTAGGGAAACGATTATCATTCGGTAAGTGATCTGAGGAGGCCGCATCATGCAAGTGGGATTCGCATCTGCCGACATCACGCCCGCGATCGGGATGGAGAAACCGGGCGGGTTCAGAAAAAGCTTCCACCAGGCTATCCATGACCCCTGCTGCGCCAAGGCCGCAGTCATCGCGGACAATGGCGAGACCGTCGCGCTGGTCGGGCTGGACACGCTCTCAATCAAGCGGTCGGTGGTTGAGGCCGCCCGCGTAATGATCGAGGACCAGACCGGGATACCGGCCGGCCACGTGATGGTCGGCGCCTCGCATACCCATGCCGGAGGCCCGGTGATGGGAGCCAAGCCTGGCGACTATGCCCATGCCGTTGACCCGGAGCTGTGCGAGCGCCTAGCGCAGCAGGAGTCCACCGCCCCCGATCTGTGCTACCTGGAGCATGTAGCCAAACAGATCGCCACCGCGGTGATCATGGCCGATGCCGGCAAAGAGGCAGCCCTGCTCTCGATTGGCCGCGGTCATGAGCCGACGGTCGCCTTCAACCGCCGCTTCAGGATGAAAGACGGCACCACCATGACGCATCCGGGCAGGGGCAATCCTGACATTATCGAGCCGGCCGGCCCGACCGACCCCGAAGTCGGGGTGGTCGGCTGCTGGCGGCCCAACGGCGATTTCCTCGGCGCCATCGTCAATTTCACCTGCCACGGCACCACCGGCAATCCCGGCGCCTCCGCCGACTGGATCTACTGGATGCGCGAGGCGGTGACGGGCGCAATGGGTGGTGGCGAGGTAGTGTTCCTCAACGGGGCCTGTGGCGACGTCACCCAGGTTGACAACCTATCACTGCGCGAGCCCGAGCATGGCCGGAAATGGTCGCGGCACGTCGGGCAGAAGGTCGGTGCCGAGGCGCTCAAGGTGCTGTCCCTGGTCGAGCCGGCGGAATCACTGCCGGTCCGCGCGCTGCAGCAGATCATCAAAATCAAGACACGTGAGGTCAGCGAAGAGCGCTTTCAGGAGCAGTTGGCGCTGGTCAAGTCGGGCACGCCTGATGACCACAACTGGCTCTTTGCCCGCGAGGCGGTGCTGCTGCACGAGGCCAACAAGATCGAGCCGGAGGTGACTTGCGAGGTCCAGGCCATCCAGATCGGGCCGGCGGTGTTTGTGTCGAATCCGGCCGAGTACTTCTGCCAGTTCGGCCTCAATATCAAGCAGCGCTCGCAGTTCCCCTTCACCTACGTGGTGGAGCTGGCCAACGGCTGCATCGGCTACGTCCCGACGCCGGATGCCTTCGGGCCTAACGGCGGCGGCTACGAGGTGCGCATGGCGATGAGCAGCAAGCTGGTACCGGAGGCGGGCCAGATGATCGAGGACACATCCGTAGAGTTGGCCAATTCACTTACACCGGGGCAGGTTCCCGAGCCGCCCGAGGCCCAGGTGCAGACTCAGGTCTGGAACTATTCGGCGAAATCGGACAAGGCGTAATGCCTGGTGAGGCCGCCGATTGCCCGCATTAGGGCCGCTGCAGGATTTCGGCCAGCGCCTCGGCGACTTCCGCCGGTGTGATCGCCAGCATCGAGGGAGAGTTGCGACGGGACCGACCGCGCTTGCGAGACCTGGCCTCCTGCCGGTGCCAGATGACCTTATGGATGTCGCCGAAGGGGCCGGTCTTGGCAGGATCGGTGGGGCCGAAGAGCGCAACCGTCGGCACCCCCAGGGCCGCAGCGATGTGCATGGGGCCGGTGTCGCCGGTGACCAAGACATCCAAGCGGCTGATCAGGGCGACGAGCTGCTTGAGGCTGGTGCGGCCGGCACTCACCAGCGGCCGGGCCTGTATCTGGCCGGCGATCTGCTGGGCCAGGTCTTCCTCACCACGCCCGCCCAGAACCACCCAGTCATTGCCGGCTGCTGTATCGGCCACAGCCACAAAGCGCTCCGGAGGCCACTGCTTGTGAGGACTCGAGGCCCCGGGATTGATACCGACCAGCGGCCGCGAGCCGTCAAAGCCCGCCTCAGCCAGCATCTGCTCCGCCGACGCTGCCGCCTCGGCGTCCACCTGCAGATCGAAGCGCGGGTTGCCGGTATCGCACTCCAGATAGCGCGCCATCTGCAGGCAGCGCAAGACAGCATGTGCTTGCTGGGAAGCGGGCGCCAGTTCGTTGCACCAGCAATGGCTCAATTCGCGGCGTTCGTGACGCAAACCGATGCGCCGCTTCGCCCCGGTACAAGACAGCAAATAGGCGCTCTTCAGCAGCCCCTGCAGGTCGAGAGCCCAGTCGAAGCTTCGCTTAAGCAGCTCCCGCCGCACCCGCAGAGTGTCCCGCACCAGCCTAACCGTCTGATGAACGGCATAGCGCTTGACGGCAATTACCTCGTCCAGAGCCGGATGCTGGTCCAGCATGTCGGCGAAGCGACTTTCCACTAACCAAGCGATGTACGAATCCGGATAGGTGTCGCGCAGAGCATTGGCAACCGGCAAGGCGTGCACGATGTCGCCAAGCGAGCTGCGCTTGACAAGCAGGATGCGCGGGGAGGCGGCTTGCTTTTCGGGAATCTGCGGTTGGGCCATGGTTCCGGCATAGGGCTGGTTGGTAAGCTGCGCGCTATATGATACCAGCTTCGAGCAGTGGAATGCCAGAGGGAGCACGCTGCCTCCAGCTAGGGCAGAAGCTCATCCACGGCGGCGGTGACTTGCGAGACGCTGATCCTGCCCAGACAATCGCCCGCATCGCAGCGCGGCATCGCCGACAGGTAGTAACACGGGGCCTTGGGGCACCCGTCGGAGGTAACGGCCCGCCCCTGCTCGCTCCAGGGACGCCACTTGTTGGGGTTGGTCGGGCCGAAGATGCCCACTACCGGCGTCGCCACGGCCGCCGCCAGGTGCATCGGCCCGCTGTCATTGCTGATTACTACCGCGGCCTCTCGCAGCAGCTCGATGGTCTCGCGGATGCTGGTCTTGCCCGCCAGATTCACCGCCCGTGGCCCGGCGGCCTCGGCCACCTGCTGGCCCAACTGCGCCTCGAACGCCGCACCAGTTATCATCACCGGCAAATCATGGCGCTCGGCCAGGTACTTGCCGACAGCAGCGAAGTTGTCAGCCGCCCAGCGTTTGACCGGCCAGTTCTTGCTGCTGCCGGGGGCCAAGACGGCGTACCTAGCGGTCGGCTCCAGGCCCGCCTCAGCCAGCAGGCCGGCCACGCGATCAGCAGCCTCCGCGTCCCGCCATAGCGACAGCGAGAGGTCATTGCTCTCGATCCCGAGTGCCTTGACAATGTCCAGAAAGCACAGCAGTTCGTGCTTGTCGGGGTCGCGGGGAGCCCTATGGGTGTAGAGGTAGCCCCGATGCTTGCCGGCGGTGTCGAAGCCGGCGCGGACCGGGGCCCCGCTCAGGAAGGCAAGTATCGGGGTTATCTTGTAATACAGGTCCAGGTCCACGGCGAGGTCGGGGCGACAGCGCCGCATCGCCGTCAGTGCCTGCCGCAGCGCCCGAGGCCCGGCCCGCAAGAGCTCCCTCAGCCCACCCAGCCCGGTAAGCTGCAGGGTCACCAGCTCATCAACAAAGTCCTGGCCGAGGAAGGCGTCCACATTGCGGGGAGTGCAGATGAGGGTGACACGCGCCTGCGGGTACGCCTGTTTCAGCGCCCGCACTGCCGGGCCGGCCAGCACCCCATCGCCCAGGCAGCACAGCTTGATCACCAGGAGGTTTTCGACCTTCAGCTCGGCAAGCGGCCGACGGTGCCGGTGCGAGGACAGTCGCCGCACACCACCGTACACCGCCAGCGCCCCCATCACCAGCAAGCCAAAGAAGGCGTCGAGAAATTTGCGGGCCGGATTGCGTTGCATCTCTAGACCTTACCCTCGGGGCTGCTGTCTGCGCGCAGCCGACCGTGCAGCCGCCGGATGCGGAACAGATCGCAGACCATCTTAGGGCCGTCAGTGAACATGTTGACCTTGGTATCCGGGTCGTTTTCCCAGCGCACCGGAATCTGCGCGATGCTCAGGCCCAGCCGCCGGGCGATGAACAGCAGCTCGGCATCAAACGCCCACCCGCTCAGCCGCTGGTGTGGCAAGAGGCGCTCGATGGCCTGACGAGTGAAAGCCTTGAAGCCGCATTGGGTGTCGGGAATCCCGTGCTGCAGCACCAGGCGGTTCACCAGGCCGAAGCTGCGGCCGGCCAGCTCGCGATACCACGGCTGATGCTGCTCGATCCGCGAGCCCCGAATCTGCCGCGAGCCGATGGCAATATCAGCGCCCTGCTCGAGCGCCTCCAGCAGCCGGTCGGCTTCCGCGATGGGAGTGGAAAGGTCGGCGTCGGTGAACAGCGCAATCCGACCACGGCTGGCGGCCAGACCGCGCTTCACCGACAGTGCCTTGCCGAGGTTGGGCTCATTGCGCAGCAGTTGGTGATCGCTGTCGGCCAGGGCCTCTGCGGCTATCTGGGAGGTAGCATCCTCGCTACCGTCATCCACCACCACGATCTCCCAGTCGAAGCTCTTGCCCTCCAGGTACTGCAGGATCGCCTGCAAACTAGGCGCCAGCCGGCGCTGTTCATTGTACGCGGGAATGACGATGGATAAGTAAGGCTGGGCTTGCTGGCCCGGCATCCGTAACCTCCTGCCCGCAATCACCGCTACGCCAGGATGTCATATTTGGAGTAGTCCACCGCTCCGGCCACCGGCTTGCCGGCAAAAGCCGCCGCCAGTGCGTCCACTGTGATCTCCCCGATCTTGTGGTACCCGTAGAAGCCGGCCCCGGAAACATGGGGGGTAATCGCCACATTCTGCAGCGTACGGAACGGGCTGTCGGCGGGGAGCGGCTCGGGCTCGGTGACATCCAGCACCACATATATGCGGCCGGCAGCCGCCGCCGCCAGCAGCGCCGCGTGGTCCAGGCAGTTGCCCCGCGCGGTGTTGACCAAGGTCGCGCCATCCCGCAGCAGCTTCAACTGCTCCGCGCCGATCAGGTTATCGGTGGCCGGCAGCCTGGGCGCGTGAATCGTCACATGGTCGGAGCGCTCGAACAGCTCATTGAGCTCGACCTTCTCCACGCCCAGCTCTTGCGCCTGTTCCTCGGTCACATAGGGATCATAGAGCACTAGCTGCAGCGGCCACCCACTCAGCAGCTTGATGACCTCGCGGCCGACCTTCGAGGCGCTGATGACGCCGACGGTCGAGCCCTGCAGAAAGCGTGCGTTGGAGCGGACAGCCGGAGGCCGCCAGACGCCGGTCTCCCGGAAACTCTGGGCGAACTGCGCCCAGCAGTGGCAGGCCATCAGCAACATGCCCACGGCGCTCTCGGCCACATTGTAAGCGATGGCGTGGTTGGCCGAGAACAGAACGACATCGCGCGGGATCAGGTACTTGTCAATGATCTCCCTGGATACCACGTGTTTGATCGAGCCTGCGGAATGGGCGATGATCTTGAGCTTGTCGGCATTCTCCATGACCTCGCTGGTGATCGGCGGCGCGTTGCTCCAGCCGGTGACGAGGCCGTCGAAGCCAGCGATTTCGGCGGCGAGGTCCTCGGAGCTATAGCGCCTGTCGGTCTCGTTGACGGTGACCTCGAAGCTGTCCAACATTCGCTGGTAGTCGGCGGGGTCGAATACCCGCTCGGTGTGGCTGGCGGTCTGGATATACCATACCCTCGGCTTGCTCATGATCGCTTCTCCTTATTCCGGGCCTTGCGCGCCTCATTATAAGCGGTCGCAGGTGGCAGCACCAGATTCAGTTCCGCATCGGCAGGGCCCGGACCTGCGGAAGGAGACAACCCGGCCGGCGGGGAATTGACCGGCAGAGGTGGCTGGCTTGGGCACTCACTGTCTTGAGGTATCAGGCTCGTATCGGGAAATGGGCCGGCAGCATGGCGAAGCTTTGCGCGAGGGCGCTGTGCAGATGTGCCAAATCCGCATCGAGCTTGCCCTGCAGCGGGCCCGGCAGTACCGTGCCGACTACCAGGTGGCCGATCTGCTGGAGCTGGCCGGCCGGCACCTGGTCCATCATGAGCGCTATTGTCCGGACACCTACGAGGAGTTCCTGGGCATCTCCGAGGGTGCCGGCATCGAGCCCCAGCGGCTGCTCATCGGCAACGGCTACACCGATTTTGTTGATGTGGTGACGGCGGGGCTTGCCGGCACCTGTGAATGTACCCATATCGCCGCCGGCCCACCCGCGACCGCTGACAGCAGGCTCTATCTCGGCCAGACGTGGGATATGGGCTTCGCGGCGGCTGAGCATGTGATGTGCATTAGGCGCAAGCCGCAGCACGGCCCGGCCACCCTCGGCCTCACCACCGCAGGCTGTCTGTCGCTCATCGCCATCAATGAGGCCGGCATCGCGATCGGCAACAACAACCTGGTCAGCACTGACGCCAGGCCCGGCGTAATCTACCTGGCTACCATCAACAACGCCCTGGCCCAGACCGGCTTCGCCGAGGCGGTGGCCGCGATCAGCAAAGCGCCGCGCGCCTCCGGCCATCACTTCTATGTCGGCGGGCCGCAGGGACAGATGGTCGGCCTGGAGACCTCGGCCACGGCGGCGGCGCAACTTGGTCCTGATGGCTGCGGCGTGTACGCCCATGCCAATCATTGCATCTCCCCGCAGATACGCCGCTACGAGGCGCCCGGCGCTGCGACCGTCAACAGCCTTGACCGTCAGGGCCGCGCCCAGCAGCTCTTGTACCAGGACTACGGCAAGTTGGACCCCAGCCGCATGCTGGCGATTCTGTCGGACCACGCGGGCAAGCACCCTATCTGCCGCCACACCGATAACCCGAGTGAAACGGCCTCGCTGGCGGCGGTGATTATGGCACCTGAAATCGGCCAGATCAGCTTCACTATCGGCAATCCATGCGAACGGACGTTCACAAATCTGTGTATTTAGGCCGCACGCCGCCGGCAATCGCGCTTTGCGGGCAAATTCCTGGGGAAAACCAGGATGGCGCTGTGCACGAGAATAGTGTGTAGGGGCACAATTTCGCCAGTTTATCCACAGAAAACGGCCTCTAGAAGCGGTTTACCACAGACTTTTCCACATTTTTCCACCAAGCGGCTCCCTTGTGGAAAACTGCGTACAGGCGAAATTAAAGAGGCGAAAATCCATTCTGGGGCGCCCACCCAGCTAGCGTTTTCCACAGTTTGTCCATCAAAAAGTGGGTGCGATCGCCCACTCAGACCCGCCCCAGCATGAAGGGATGGCGAGACCAATGAAGCACTCTCGAGCGGTGTTATTCTGTGCGATGGCGGCGGCCATTCTGATGGCCTGTCAGTTGCCCCCTGCTCAGGCGCAAGCGGCAGGCGACTCGACTATCGAATCGTGCCTCTATGGCAATATGCGCTGGTGCTGGATGCACGCCTACGGGATGGTGCCGCAGGAACCACACCACCAGTTCCCGCTGCGGGCGGCCATGACCCACGTGCTGATCGCGGCCATGCCTTACACCAACCCTCCGGAGCGCAAGGAGTATGACCGCCTGGCGGGTATCACCAAAGCCGACATCGCCTTTCTGCACCAGCACGGCATCCGCGCCTTCGGCTACCACCCCGGCACCTTCCTCTACGGGTATGAGGATGCACCGGCGACCCGCCCCAAGGGTGAGAGCGGCCCGCTCAAGAAATGGTTCGACTTCTTCGAGGCCCGCTGGGAGCAGCAGTACTCGGACTACTTCGGCAAGCGCCCGGCCAGCGACCCCATGACCTACCTGCAGGTGACCGCCGACGGTGAGCCGATCCCCTACAGCTACCACGGCCCGGCCGGATACTACTTCTGCGCTAACAGTCCCGAGTTCCAGACCTATGCCCGAGGCATCATTGACATGATGATTGATGTCGGCTATGACGGCTGCTATCTCGACTCCACCGGGGTATGGAACGCCAAGGGGGCGTGCTATTGCGACCACTGCAAAGAGGGCTTCCGGCACTACCTGGCGGAGACGTGCAGCGATACCGAACTCGCCGAGGTCTTAGGCATCGCGGACCTGGCGCATCTGGAGCCACCCCGGGAGCTTACCGAGAACAACCGCGCGCTGTGGCTCAAATGGCAGGAGTTCCGCGCTCAGGCCAGCCCGGACCTGCTGAGGATGCTGGAGGCCCATGCCCGCAAGCGCGACCCCGACTTCGCCATCTCCTGCAACTACTGCATGTCATGGAAGGACCTGCTACAGAGCTTCCACGGCAGCTACGGGCCGGCGCTGCAGTATGACGCCATCAATCAGGCGCAGAGCTTCGGCCTGGTCGAGCACCCCCGCAAACCTCTGGTGAACCTCCGCGAGGCGGGCAGCACGGAGTACAAGGACTATGGCGGAGGACGCTATATCACCTCGCACGCCTACCAGTACCGCTACCTCAAAGCGGTCGGTGGAGACAAGGCGATAGTGATGCTGCTGGCCCTGGGCTGGTGGCATACCCCCAAGTCCCCGGGCCACGAAAACATCACCAAGGCCTGGATCGCCAACACTCACGCCAACGGCCTGGTGCCGGACGCCACCTATACCTACCTCAACGTACTCAGTCCGCGGCAGCAGGACGCGGTGGCGCTCTACAACAACTTCTGGCGCGACCACGCCGAGCTGTTCGTGCGGGCCGAGATGCAGGCGAATGTCGGGGTCTGGACCTCCACCCAGCAGGCCTACCTCAACCAACCCACCATGTGCTTCCCGGCTTCGCAACTGCTCTGGGAGGCGGGGCTCCTGTTCCGCGCCGTGCTCGACCGCGACCTCACCCGCGAGGGCCTGGCCGACCTCGATGCCCTGGTGCTGGCGCACGTGCCGGTAATCAGCGCGGCGCAGTACCAGGCGCTCTCCGAGTTCGTCAAGGCGGGCGGCAAGCTGGTACTATTCGGCGAGGTCGGCACCTATGATGAGTGGGGCCGCAAGCGCGACCAGGTCCCGCTGTTCGTCGGCACCGGTAGCGGTGACACGCCCTGTGTTCTGCAAGTGGGCCAGGGCACGGTAGCCTATCTCCCGCGCGGCGAATGCCCGGTGGGCTTCTACGACGGCGCTACCCGCTGGATGAAAACCGGAATCCCCAGGGCGGAGTATGACAAGACCACCTACCTGCGCCGCATCCCGGCGGCTTTGCAGCAAATCATGGACCGGCCGCTGACCTGCGAGATTGAGGATAAGCCGCTCACCACCGAGCTGACGGTGATGAAGAGCGCCGGCGGACAGTACGTGGTGCAGTTGGTCAATTTCAATATACCGCTCAAGCAGCAGGGCAGCAAGTGGTGGCGCGACCCGCAAAAGGCCGAGCAGAGCGGCCTCAGCGAGGGCTTCCTGACACTGCTGGAGGAGGGCACCTGGGGCGGGCAACCTAACTCCCGGGCCGAAAGCCTGCGCGCCGAGTGGGACCCACAGGTACATCCGGAGACAGACTTGCAGGTGAAGCTGCGAGTGGCGGAGGACTTCGAGGTCAGCCAGGTCCGTCTGCTAGCGCCGGAGATGGCGGAGGCAGTGTCCCTGAAGTACCAGATCGGGCAACAGGCCGAGACACGGCTAGTCAGCTTCACCGTGCCCCGGTTGGACATCTATGCGGTGGTGGTTGTCGAGTAGCGACCCAGCCGAGTAGCCAGACGGGCCCTCGACCGCCCGGCCAAGAACTCAACCCGCCGCCCTCAAGAGCTTAGCGCGGCTCCGCTAGAGCCAGCGGCGACTACGGCGACAGGTTCCCCGATTGGCTGGCAGCTATACCCACGAACGCCAGCCCCCCGAGCAAGGCCATGAGTATGCCCAGGACGACGCTGATGATGAATATGATCCAGCCCCACTTGGACCAGGCGGCCTGGGTCTCTTTGAACTGCTGCACGCTCTCGAACTTGCGATGCTGCCAGGCCCATTCACTGCCCTTGACACCCAGGACAATGCTCCAGATGATGCCCAGAACCAGGGCCAGGAAAGAGATCCAGACATTGTTGCCGATGCCCCAGATCCAGGTCAGCCAGAACGCTCCCCAGTTCCAGCCCTTGATCTCTTCGGGGACCGGCCCGCCAGTGCCCGAGGTGTTTTCCGCCATACCTAACGCCGCCTTTCAGTCGTGGCCGTTTTCGCTTACGTGTGATGCTCGAATTGTACCCAAAACCGGCCCAACTTGGCAATAGTCTGGACATAATTGCTCGCTCACACCACCCGTCCCGGCTCGGGGCGCAGCCTAGCGCGCCGCCTTGACCAGGAAGGTGGCGCTAGCCAGTGGTTCCCCGTCAGGTACGGACTTGACCACGGCGCGGTAGCTGCCGGGGACGAACAGGTTGGCCTGATCGCGGCCGATCCACCCGTGCGCCCAGCCCTGCGGCGATTAGCAGCCCGCGGTGGGGGGCGGATTGGTAAGAAGCGCAGGTCCTCTTGTGTGTCGTGGAAGCAGACGGCGCTCGGCTAGCGCCGGCGGTAGGCTGGAAGCGCCACAAAGGTCAAATGTAGGGCGGTCGAACAGTGAGCTAGTACCATACATGGGTTACAGTTGAGCAGTGGTTGTGCCGTTGTCGT
>CAYMIN010000002.1:214193-299802 GCA_964390495.1 uncultured Armatimonadia bacterium | reverse complement strand
GAGCGGGTCACTCGTAATGACCAGGTCGGCGGTTCGATTCCGCCCGTCGGCTCCACCAACTCATTCACAGTCGCCAGAACCTGTCTATCCGGACAGGTTTTCTGCTGTCTGCGGCGAAGGTATTCCCCGGTTACCACCAATCGTCCGCTCAATTCCCTGAGGCGGGAGCGAGTTCATGCAACCTATCTGCGCGGTTATCCCGGCCGCCGGCAAGGGCACGCGCCTGTATCCGCTGACCTACGCCGTGCCCAAGGAGCTGCTGCCGCTCGGCCAATACCCGACGATTCAGCACGTAGTGGCCGAGATAGTCGCCGCCGGCATCAGCGACATCATCATCGTCACCGCCGAAAACAAGGATGCCATTCGGCAGCATTTCGCTGCTTTGGCCGAGCGGGGCGAACTGGACGCGACCTTCACCTATGTCATGCAGGCCGAGCAGCGGGGTCTGGGCCATGCCGTGCACACCGCCGAAGCTGCAGTGGCCGGGCGGACCTTTGTAGTTGCGCTGGGCGATGCGGTGATAGTTGGTGCCGGTGGTGGCGAGCTGCTGCGCCGGATGCAGACGGTTTTCGAGCGCAACGACGCCGACGCCGTGGTTGCCGTCCACCAAATCGCGCCTGCCGCCACAGTCAAGTATGGCATCGTTGCACCCGGCCAGGCTATTGGCGACGGGGTCGAGCTGCTGGACCTGGTGGAGAAGCCTGAGCCCGACGCCGCCCCCAGTAATCTGGCTATTTGTGGCCGCTATCTGCTCAAGCCCGTCATTTTTGACTATCTGACCAGGCAGGCTCCGGGTATTGGTGGTGAGATCCAGATCACTGATGCTCTTGCGAGCCTGGCACGGTCGGGCGGCGCGGTGTATGCCTGTCCGCTCTGCGAGGGCGAGAAGCGCCTTGACGTCGGCGATCTGCAGACCTACTACCAAGCCGTGGTGGAGCTGGCCGGCCCCATTCTTGATCCTGGCGATGCGGGGCCCAGCTAGTCAGCGCGCTCTGTGTCGGCCCATTTTCCTGCGCTTGGAGTTCAGCCAGGCGGAATTTGGCGCTTTCCACTTTCCGTTTGGGCACCAATTCGGCTATAATAGATTGGTATTCCCACAGCCGTTACTTTAGCAGGGGGTATTGGGCCAATGCGAAAGACTAGCAGCATCGTGGGGCTTTCCGTGATATCCGTCGGGGAGGGCGTTGATCTCGGCCACGTCAGCGAAGTTGTCATTGACCTGGCCGCCGGCGTGGTTGTCGGCATGGTCATCGGCTCCGGTGCTGATGAGAAGGGCGTCTTGGCCGAGGACATCAGCGTTATCGGCCCTGATGCCGTGATGATCCCTGACTCCTCGAAGGCCCAGAAGCTGGCCGACGTGCCTGCTCTGGCCGAAAAACGTCCCGCCTCGCCCGAGAAAACCGTGACGGTGGTGAGCGCCTCCGGCACTAAGCTGGGCACCCTTGCCGAAGTGCATATTGAGCCCGCTGAGCACACTGTCGTGCGTTACGAGGTCTCCGGCGGCCCGGTACGCGACCTCACTGATGGCCCGCTTAGTTTTCCGGTGATGCCGGGCATCGTTCATGGCCCGGACATTGTCGTGGTGCCCGATGCGGCCATCGCCGAGCTGGAGAAGCAGGCTGGCGGCCTCAGGGGTGCTTGGGCCCAACTCTCTCGCACTTTGAAGCGAGATTACGAGGAGGCTTCGGAAAAAGCCGGCGACCTTTACCAACGTTCCGCCAAGGGTCTCAAGAGCGCCGTCGAGCAGGCCAAGCAGCGCTCCACCCAGGCGCGCGAAGCAGAGGCAGGCAAGCCGCCGGCAGAACCGACAGAAAAGCAGGCCGCAGCAGAGCCAGCCAAACCCGAGGCCACTGAAGAGCCCAAGGCGAAGCAGAAAGCGCCCAAGCAGAAAGCCAAGAAAAGCACCAGCAAACCGAAGAAGTCCACGAAGAAAAAGGCCGATAATACGGGCGACAAATAGCCGCTGGCACCGGCCGGGCTAGGAGAAGAACTTGGTTGATGGATGCTGAATTGATAAGGTCCGCCCAGGCCCTTGAGGGCGCTAAAGTTTTGCTCAATGAACCGTTGTCCAGACACACCTCCTTGGGCGTTGGCGGGCCGGCTGACCTCTTCGTAGTCCCGGATTCCACAATCGCCCTTAGCGCAGTGGTCAATTATGCGGTTGACGCCCGGGTCCCTTTCTTCGTCCTGGGCGAGGGCACCAATGTTATTGTCCGCGATGGTGGCATTCGCGGCATGGCCATCAAACTCGGGCGCAACCTGGCAGCCATATCGCGCGAGGGCGGTCTGGTCACCGCCCAGGCCGGGGTGCGTCTGGCCATGCTATGCCGTAAGTGCTGCGAGTGGGGTGTCTCCGGACTGGAGTTCGCTGCCGGCATTCCGGGCTCGCTAGGCGGCGCCCTGGTTATGAACGCCGGGGCCTATGACGGCGAAATGGGCCAGATTGTGGACTGGGTCCTGGCGATTGACCGCGAGGGTCACCAGCGCCGGCTTTCCCGCGACGAGCTGGATATGGAGTACCGCCACAGCAGCTTCCAGCACAATGACATGATCGTTGCCGAAGCCGGCTTGTCACTACGCCCCGAGGATCCCAAGGTAGTCCGCAATCGCACCTACACGGTCGTCGAGGACCGCTGCTGCAAGCAGCCGATTACCCAGCGCAGTGCCGGCTCGATCTTCATGCGGCCCCAGGGCGACTATGCTGGTCGGCTCCTCGAGGAGGCCGGGGCCAAAGGCTTGCAGGTCGGTAAGGCTAAGATCTCCGAGAAGCATGCCAACTTCATCGTCAATTCCAACGGTGCCACTGCCGCGGAGATACTCGAGTTGATTGAGCTGGCTCGCCAGCGCGTACACGACCGCTTCGACATCTGGCTGCAGCCCGAAGTCATGGTGGTCGGCGAGGACCCCGAATAGGGCTTCAGGGGCCGACCCGGACTGGTGCTGGGGCCGAACCTTGTCGCGGCGATGGCGCTGGACTGATGCGTGGGCTGCTGTAAACTACGCCCTCCCAGGGCTGCGCTCAGCCGGGGGAAACTGCATGCGGTGCCCCAAGCTGTCTTGCCAAGCAGTCGTATCGGTATGTCTGCTGATTGTGCCGGCAGCGGCCTTGGCTACCGATTTGCCCACTTACATCGCTTCCGACACGACCCTCACCGCTGCCGCAGCACCGTACCACATCACCGCTAATACCACGGTCGCTGCAGATGCCACTGTCACCGTCGAGGCGGGAGTGACAGTGATTGCCGATGGCGACTACCAGTTGCGGGTGGAGGGGACGCTGCTGGCTGCCGGTTCCGAGGCCGCCTTAGTGGTTTTTCGGCCCCTTGACAACGAGGCGATGGGGGCCTGGCAGGGGCTGTTCTTCACCGACAGCGGTCGTGGCGAGCTTGAACACGCTATCGTCCGCGGGGCCAAGACCAATCTTACTGCTGCCGGCGGCTATCTCAGGATGGAGAATTCCTACTCCGAGCGGGCTCAGAATGACGGCCTGTTCGTTTTTGGCGATGCCTATATCCGCATCGTGGGCTGCTACTTCCTCGACAATGGCCGCCGCGGCCTGTATATCGAATCAACCGATCCTGGCGGCAGTATCTGGCGCAGCTATTTCCTCGGCAATGGCGAGTACCCGGTCTATACCAAGGCCACGTGCGCCGAGATGCTCAAGCGCGGTAACCGCTACGCTGCCAACGCCATTCAGCGGGTCGGCGTAAGCTGCAGCGCCCTCGAGGACATCACCGACACGGACACCTGGTACGACCAGGACGGCCTGGCTTACGACCTCAGTGCCGGCGCCGGCTCCAGCGAGCTTGCGATCAGCGGCACTTTGCGTATCGAGCCGGGCGTGACTATTGGCGGCGCCGATATTGACGTGACCGGCTGTCTGGAGGCTGCCGGCAGCTCTGAGCAGCCGATTACCATCACTGCTCTCGGCGCTAGCCAGGCCCCGGGCGACTGGAGCGGCCTCAACTTGCGCGCCGGAGCCCGCGCTGACTTCAGCCATTTGATTGTCCGCTATGCTGAAAACGCCATCATCGCCGACGGCGCAACTCTCAGCCTGGCTGCCAGCTCGATATCACAGCAGCTTTACGACGGTGTCCGCTGCCTCGGAGATACCTGCCTCGACATCCGCGATACTACCTTCGATCTCAACCAGCGCGACGCCTTGCGCATTGAGGGCTGGGATGCTGCCAGCCCGGGGGTGACCAACTGCCGCTTTTGCAACAGCGGGCGCTATCCGGTCTATGCTTGCGCCGGCGCGGTGCGGCTTTTGGGGGCGAACAATGTCTATCAGGGCAACGCCGAGCAGAAGATCGCGGTTGCGTGCCACAATAGCCCCGACCTAGTCCAGGGCGTCCACAACTGGTTGCCCCAGGGCGTACCTCTCGATCTGACGGCCAGGCCGGACGGAATCATGCTCGACATCGGCAGTTCCGCAACCCTCAATATTCCCGCCGGCGTCAAGGTCCTCGGCGGCGGCATTACTGTCAACGGTCAGCTCAATGTCCAGGCTGTTCTCGCCACTCCGGCCTATTTCGATGGCCCGGGGGCAAGTCCTCAGCCCGGCGACTGGGAGGGCATCAGCTTCAAGAGCGGCGCTACCGGCACCCTCAAAGGCGCTGATATATGCAACGCCACCCACGGCATTCAGGTAGTCTCAGCAGCTCCGCGCCTTGAGCAGTGCTATATCACCGCCAGTCAATATGACGGATTGCGCTTTACCGGCAATGCCGCACCGGTCATTTACCAGACTTGGGTAGTCAACAACGGTCACTTCGGTATCTACATCGGCGACAGCGCCCAGCCCAATCTCGGTAACACCGACAATGCCGATACCTCCGACGATGGCCTGAACCATATCCATGATAACGGCTCTTACCAGGTTTACAACGCTACCGCCAATGACATCTATATTCAGAACAACTGGTGGGACACCACCGCCCCGGCGGCGGTTCTGGCCGGTACTTATGATCGCAACGACAATCCGGCCGTAGGCAGTCTGCTGCTCGGCCAGTTGCGCAGCTACGGCCTGGGCGGTGTCGAGGCTTCCAGTGGGCCTGTCAATCCGGCCCTGACGGTCACTTGTGCCTCGGCGGAGTCACTTGCCGGCGGTGCGGTGCAGATCAACTATCGGGTCTCCGCCGCCAGTGACGTGCGGATTGTCATCTCCAACATTGCCG
This sequence comes from uncultured Armatimonadia bacterium, assembly GCA_964390495.1. Taxonomy (GTDB): domain Bacteria; phylum Armatimonadota; class Zipacnadia; order Zipacnadales; family UBA11051; genus UBA11051. The sequence goes on along the minus strand of CAYMIN010000002.1, from coordinate 294,625 downwards.
GCCGGCCGATTGCGCAGCTTGACCAGCAGGCCCTTCCCGACCGTATGATGACGCTGCTGTGGAATGGCCGCAGCTATCGTGGCACCCGGGTTCCCTTAGGCCGCTATCTGTGTATCCTGTGCGCCCATGCCGAGGACGGCCAGTCCAGCCGTGTCATGATCCCACTTAACCGCTAGCCCTCAACGGCTCAGCTTGCCGCAATTCACCGCCAGCCATGCGGGGAGGTGTCGTCTAATGTCCGACCTTCGTGACAATATACTTGATTGCATTGGCGATACGCCGCTGGTGCGACTCAACAGGGTGGTTAGGCCCAGGGGCGCGACCGTCTATGCCAAGCTCGAAGCCCAGAACGCCGGCGGCAGTGTCAAGAGCCGCATCGGCCTTGCCATGCTGTGCGCCGCCGCTGAGACCGGCACCTTCACGTGGGGCAAGAGCGTCATCATTGAGCCGACCAGCGGCAATACCGGCATTGCTCTGGCCATGGCGGCTGCGGTTGCCGGGAATCGCATCATCCTGACGATGCCCGAGACGATGAGCGAGGAACGCCGTCGCTTGCTGGTCGCCTACGGGGCTGAGCTGGAGCTTACCGACGCCGCTGAGGGCATGAACGGCGCCATCCGCCGAGCCCAGGAACTGGTTGAGCGGATCCCTAACGCCTACATGCCAAATCAGTTTGAGAATGCCGCCAATCCCGCGGCCCATGAGGCCAATACGGGCCCGGAAATCTGGCGCGACACCGGCGGCCAGGTTGACATCTTTGTTGCCGGCGTCGGCACTGGGGGAACGCTTACCGGTGTGGGGCGCTACTTGCAGCGGCAGAACCCGGCTGTGCGAATCGTCGCCGTCGAGCCGGCTGCTAGTCCGGTACTCTCGGGCGGGGAGCCGGGTAGCCATGCGATCGCCGGCATCGGCGCCGGCTTCTGCCCGCCGGTGTTGGACCTTGGCCTGATTGACCGGGTTATTACGGTGACGGACGAGGCTGCCGCCGCCATGACCCGCCGCTTAGCTTCAGAGGAGGGCATATTGTGCGGCATCTCGTCGGGGGCGGCGGTTCACGTCGCCGCGCAGATCGCCGCCAGCCCGGAGCTACTGGCATCGGGGCCGGACTTCCCGCGGGCCGGCCGGCCGAGGCCGCAGGCTCAAGGCGCAAGTCTTGGCGACGGCGGGGAGGAGCCGGAAGCCCCGGCCGTTTCCGTTGGCGACCAAACGCGCACCATCGTCACCGTCTTACCCGACACCGGCGAGCGCTACCTTTCCACCGATCTGTTCCGTACCCGGGCCTAGTCCTACGCGCAGCAGCTACGCGCTCCGGTGAACAACAGCACGGAGGTGCCGGGGCAGGCGACGGGGAAGATGACAGTATCCGAAATCACACACATGGGGTGAAGAGCATGTTCAAGCTTAGCGTTATCAGCGATGAAATATCTCAGGACTTCGAGCGGGTGCTGCAGGTGGCTCAGGAGTATGACGTGCCGCAGGTGGAGCCGCGGTCGGTGTGGGACAATCCCCCTCAGGACATCCCCGATGCCGACGTGGCCAAGATGAAGAAGCTGTTGGATGAGTACAACATGAGCGTCTGCTCCATTGCCTCTCCATTTCTCAAGTGCGATTTGGGCGACGAACAGCAGTACCAGGAGCACCTCGGCATCTTGCACCGCTGCATCGAGCTGGCTCACGCCTTCAATTGCAAGATCATTCGCGGCTTCACTTTCTGGCGCACCGGCCCGCCGCAGGATGTCTGGCAGCAGCTTCTGGACGCCTACGAGGAGCCGATCAAGATCTGCGAGCAGGAAGACGTCTATATCGGCATTGAGAATGAGGCCTCGACCCACATCGGCTCGGCGGCGGAGGCTGAGGCGCTTTACAAGGCGATGGCCAGCCCTCGCGTCCGCGCGATCTGGGACCCGGCTAACGAGGTCTTTGCCGAAGGTGGCGAGTTGCCCTATCCCACGGCCTTCGAGCGCATGAAGCCCTTCCTTATCCACGTCCACATCAAGGACGCGGTCAAGACCGAGACGCCCGAGAAGGGCCGCTGCGTGCCGGTCGGCGATGGCGGCTACATTGACTATCCGGGCCAGTTCCAGGCCTTGATTGACATGGGCTACGAGGGCGCTTGCTCGCTGGAGACCCACTGGCGACCGAGCGAAGAGCTGGACCGCGACCTGCTCGACCAGCCCGGCGGAGCGGCTTTCTCCGCAACCGGCGAGCCCGCCAGCCGTATCTGCTTCGAGAAGATCAAAGAAATACTGGCCGGCCTCAAGTACTGACCAGCCAGCCCCGATCCATCACCAGTCCCATCCTAGTGCATCCGGCCATCCTAGCGGCCGGATGTGCGGTGTGATTGCCGCCTTATCGTCTGGAGGACCCTGCATGGCTGTTGACATCAAGCTGATCGCAACCGACCTCGACGGCACCCTGGTGCACGATTCCACGGAGGTCTCCGAGGTCAACGTGGCCGCTTTGCAGGCGGCTCTGGACAGGGGCATCACGGTCTGCATAGCCACTGGCCGCAGCCATCGTTCCGCCGCGCAGTTCGCTCGTCGCCTCGGCATTGAGGACAGCCTCATCATTTCCTACAACGGTGCGATGGTACGCGGCTGCGATGACGAGGCGCCGCTTTACCACGTGCCTTTGCCGCCGCCGCAGGCCATTGCCATTGTCCGCCACAGCATCGCCGGGCGTCGCTACCTCCATTACTTCCTCAATGACACGCTCTATGTCACTCACGTGAGCCGTTGGGGCCGGCTCTATCTGCGGCGGACCGGCGACGTGCCGCTGCCGGTTGGTGACCTGCGCAAGTTCGACGGCGAGGCGCCCACCAAGCTGTTGATCGCTGATGAGGCTGAGACCATCGCCAGAACGCTACCAGAGGAACAGCAGCGCTGGTCTGGCCAGGTGTATGTGACCCATTCACTGCCGGAGTACATCGAGTACCTCAACCTGGGCGCTACCAAGGGCGCTGCGCTGGCCTGGCTTGCCGACCATCTGGGTGTCGGTCTGGAGCACACGATGGCGCTGGGAGATCAGCTCAACGATTTGCCGATGATTCAGCAGGCGGCTATTGGGGTGGCGATGCCGGATGCGTGTGAGCAGGTCCGCGCCGGAGCTGATTATGTGGCGACCTCGGCGCGCGAGGGCGTGGCCGAAGCCATCAGCCACTACCTCGAGCTCTAAGCCGGGGCAGGACCCCGCCACGCCACGGCGAAAACTAATACCGGTGTTTTGCTTGGTCGCTGAGTCAGCACGCATTATTCATCAACACCTGGCTCGGGCTTCCACTGTAGTTATGGAGATTTCGGCAACATCCCAATACCCATTCCGTGGGTCGGGTATCACAACACTAATCGCGTGGGTCGGGCATCCTGCCCGACTCGATAGCCGTTGCCACTGGCCTTGACGTGGCCGTTGTCGCTGTTTCCTCTCCCATTGGGAGATGGCTAGAATGAGGGTGCCGTTGTCGTGCGATGCGGGCCTGTACCGGGTCGCAGTTAGCGACGCGATCGCCGCTGAACCTTGCCCGGCAGCCCGGGGGGTGTGACTTCAGGTGACCGGACGGCGTACTTGTGCCGCTGTGTGGGCCGTACTGCTTATCACAAGCGCGTGCACTTGCTCGTGGGGCCTGACTGCGGCGGACGTGGCATCGATGGTGCTGCTGCAGTGGCAGCCCGCTGTGGACCTTCTGGTCAATCAGGCTCAGTGGCTGGAGGATGGGACGACGGTGGTGGCCGGCGGCTGGCAGCAGTGGCCGAACCAGTGCGCGGTGGTAATCTACGGGAGTGGGGATGCCGCAGCTCGCCTATGTCCGGAGGCAGCCTCACCGCACTTCGCGGTGGCTCCGCACGGTCCCCGGATCGCTTACTGGCGGAAGGTGACGATGGAGCAGGGGGCGGCGGCGGAATTGAGCGTCCTGGACTTGGCCGGCCCGGTCATATCCACCCTCGGCGCGCCCCGCAGTATCAATCCAGCCATGCATCTGGCCTGGCTCTCGGACCAGCAAATTCTCTTCAGCTTCCAGCGCGACGAGACCAGCAGCGGCGCGCTGTTTGTCGGCGATCTACGTGGCGGCGCGCCGGTTGAGGTGCTGCGCCGGGAAGGCGGGACATGGCAGGCTCTCAAGCAGATGCCAGGCCGTAGCGTTATCGCCGAGTTCTTGACTGCCGGTGGCTTGTTACGCCATCACATCTGGCTGATGTCCTCGGGCCAGGTGCAGATCACGCCACTTCAACCGCTCGCCGCTGCCGAGCCGCTATCTTTCGACCTGGACGCCGAAGGTCAACTGATATTCAACCAATCCGCGACCGAGGGTGTGATTGTTGATCGCGGCGTGACTAGCTTCTGCGTCTCACCGGACCAGCGGGCGGCGATTTACACCAAGCCGCACAAGCTCATGGCCGTATCAGTCGAAGAAGTCACGCCGCGTTGTCTCCGCAACACCCCTGCCGCGTTTGCTCTCAGGGGATGCAGTTGGTCGCCGGCGACTTCCAATATCTGCGTCTGGGGCAAGGCCGGGGCCAGCGGACGGCTATGGTACGCGCTGCTGGGCACCGAGCACGTGACCGGGCGCTTCGAGTTCGAGGTTGGCTCCCAAGTCGCCGCCGGTTGCCGCCTATGGGTCGCTAAACGCTTTCAGTTGGACGGAACCGGCGCTGTCGTTGAGCCGGACTGGCCCACGCTCAAAGCGCTTTTTGTCGTTACCCGCGTGCTGCGCGGCACCGACAAGATCGTCGCCGAAGCCGCGAGCGTCGGTAGCCAGGCCGGTGTGGTCTTGCGGATGACGGGCAGCGAGGACCCGCCGCACCTTGAGGACAGCGGTGCCCATGTCCGCATCGGCGTCAGCACCGAGCCGGCCACCGAATGGCTGCAGAGCTTCCGCGCCAAGCCGTTGCCCGACCTCGCGGCATGGCTGCAGGATACTTCAGACGTCGGCCATCCGCTCAGTATTACGGTCGAGCGGCGCGTGCTGTTGCCCATCGGCCCCCAGCCGCAGCAATAATAGCGTCTGCTGAACGGGGAACACTGGCATGGTCAAGCAACTACCATCGGTCGCGCTGAAATCCGGCGAAGAGGCCCGTATCTACCTAATCACGGCTCCGGAACCCGAATGGGAGCAACGCCTGGTATCGCGATTGGAGCACAAAGGCGAGCTCTGGACGCGGGTGATGTCACAGGCTTTGCGCGAGGGCCTGCCCGACCTGACGATGCGCTTCTACCAGATGCGCCTGGACGACCGCGCCGTCGGCAATATCACCACAGCTCAGTCCCTGGAGCCGCCGGTGGCGATGTTGCAGCATGTTTTCACCGATCCCGATCATCGCCGTAAGGGCATCTGCGACCATTTGATGAGCCTGGTGATGCAGGATTTCGGCGCCGAGCAGGGACGGGCCATGTACCTGGGCACTGGCTACCAGAGCGTCGCCTTCCGCATCTACGAGTCGTTCGGCTTCAAGCCCATCGGCCAAACCGGCAGCATGGTGTGGGTCCATGACCCTAATTATCCAGACGATTTTTTTGTGCCCGGGCCGGTCAGGGTGCGGTTTGCCCAATGGCGCGACTGGCCGCTGCTGACTGCGCTGTACCAGGTGCAAAGCGGCTGGGACCTGCGCGGCTATCTGCTCGGGCAATTCGGCCATAGCTCCTACGAAGGCACCTACTGCCGCTTGCGCGAATGGATGGAGGCAGACACAGCCCAGCAGGTGACGGTGCTGGAGTGCCTGGAGACCGGCGCTGTCGTCGGACATGCCTTCATTGCCCGCGATGAGAAGTGGCCGCATGGCCCCCACGTACTCGAGCTCTTCGTGCATCCGCTGTTCTTGAAGCACACGGCAGAGCTGGTCGGTGCTATAGACCTGCCGCGTGAGACCAAGCTCCAGGCCTACTGCGACGGAGCCGCCAAAGACCGCGCCGAAGTTCTGCAGGGGCTTGGCTTCTCGTTGGAGGCTACTTTACCGCTCCAGTACCGAACCAAGGCCGGTCCGCCGACCGACGTCCATATCTATGCGCTCATGCCTTAGCCCACGTGCCTTACTGACGCGTGGCTCGGCCTGACCTGCGCCTAGCGCAGGTCAGGTGAGAATGGGGGTACCCGCGCCGCAGGCGTGGGTCAATTCTCAGCTTCCAGCCCGAGGCCTTTTCGAATCGCTACGGAAATGACCCGCGTTAGGCCGACGCACCAGAGCTCGACAACACCGCCGTCATAAACCAAAAGGAGCCATTACCCATGAACCTGGTACTAATCGTCAGCGACACCTTGAGGTGGGACTATCTGGGATGCTATGGCAATGACTGGATTGAGACTCCCAATCTCGACAGTCTTGCCTCTGAGAGCGCCATCTTTGTAGATGCCTATGCCGAGGGTCTTCCGACTCTGCCGGCGCGGCGCTCGATCCTCACCGGCCGAGTAGTTTCACCGGCCCGCTACATCTATCAGCCCAGCGACGCCGTGGCCAACTATGGCTGGCATCCCTTTTTCGATCAGGATGTCACCGCGGCCGAGTGGCTCAAGGAGCAGGGCTATTACAGCAGCTTCGTCACTGATGTCTATCACATGATGAAGCCGGGCAAGAATTACCATCGCGGCTTCGACCATTGGGAATGGATCCGCGGCCAGGAAGGCGACATGTACGCCCTCCGCGACAGGCAGCAGGTCATGGACTTGCTCGCCCAGAGCACCCTAGACCCGGAGACTACCGCAGAGGACCACTGGGTAATCCAGCATTTGATGCTGCGCAAGGACTGGCAGAGCGATGCCGACACCTCAGTGGCGCAGGTGATGAGCGCGGCGGCCGACTGGGTGGACAACTACAGTCTCGACAAGCCGTTTTTCCTCTACGCTGACTGCTTCGATCCGCACGAACCGTGGGACCCGCCGGCGGAGTACGCCGAAATGTACTACGCCGACTACCAAGGCCTCGCCGGCCTGGCACCGCCCGGCCTCGTCGCCAACGTGACTGATGAGCAGTTCGAGTGCATCAAAGCCGCTTACGCCGGCGAAGTCACCCTGGTTGACGCCTGGGTCGGCCATCTGCTGGCGACCCTGGCCGACAACGACCTGATGGAAGATACGCTTATCGTTTTCACCGCCGACCACGGCACCATGATGGGCGAACGGGGCGAGCTTCACAAGGGCGAAACCCGCCTGCGCAACCAGTGCACGCGGGTGCCGCTACTGGTCAGACATCCCGAGGGCGTTCTGGCCGGCGAAGAGATCGAGGGCTTCGTCCAGCACCACGACATCCTGCCCACGGCGCTGGGGATTATGGGCGTGGAGGTTCCCGAGCGCGCCTCGGGCAAGGACTTCTGGCCGATGGCGACCGGACAGCAGCAGCCCCAACGCGACAGTATTTTCATCGGCTGGAGCCGCTACTGCAGCGTGCGCACTGCGGAGTGGAATCTCATCATACCGATCTGGGAGCAGTTCTTGGGCGACCAGCAGCCGGTACGCGAGCTGTATGATGTCCAGGCCGACGCTGAGGAGTTGAATAATGTAATCGAGGACCATCCGGATGTGGCGCGGGAGTTAGCCGAGCTGGCTCAGGACTACATCCAGCGCCAGGCCCCGCTGACCGAGGGCACCATTCAGCAGCCGGACCCAGAGATGTCGAAGCAGGTCAAGATCACGTTCGACGCCTTGCCCAAGCAGCGCTAGTGTGGCGTCGCCCCGACAACTTCACATAATCCAGAGGGCTCATCAAACTCCTGGCTCGGCCTGACCTGCGCCTGATATCTGCGTAGCGTTTTCAGCCAACTAACCTCCGACGCGTGGCTCGGCCTGAGCTTTGGGCTGTTCCCAAAGCTCAGGTGAGAACTGATGAGGCCAAGCGTCCTCAGTTCTCAGCTTCCACCTCAAGGTTTTGGGGTTTGGCTTTGTCGTTGAGTCGTTTGGAGGGGCCGCATACGAGGCCTGAGCTTGTCGAAGGCCGAGAATCCGGCCCAGCCCTTGCCGCCGGGGTCGCCTTGTGGGCCGTTGTAGGGGCGCATCGGGTACCTGCGCCGAAGGCGTGGGTGCGCCCGTGGCGTTGTCCCCTCTCCCATTGGGAGAGGGCTAGGGTGAGGGCGGCCGTCGGCTTCCCTCGCCCACGCCAGCCTTTCCACCTCCTTCTGGAACAAAACCCCTCCCGAATCAATCTTACTACCAAACACATACCCGACCCAGGCAAGCAGGTGATGGACTATGTCGAAATCCGCAGGACTGAGATCAAGCGCTTTACTGATGGCTGCAGGGATCGCCGTCGCTGTGTTAGGCTACTGCGCTGCTGACGAGGGTATTCCCGGTCAGGGCAGTCTCAGCGCCGTGATTCGCCAGGAAGGTACGGAGCAGCATCTGGAGTTCCCCCTGGAGCATACCGATGTGCGCGCCAGCATCTCCGGGCTGGTGGCCGTTGTCGAGGTCGTTCAGCATTTCACAAACCCTTACGAGCAGAAGATCGAGGCGGTTTATGTATTCCCGCTTCCCGAGAACGCCGCGGTCAATGACATGCTGATGAAGGTGGGGGACAGGACCATTCGTGGCCAGATCAAGCAGCGCGAGGAGGCGAAACAGATCTACGAGGATGCGAAGGCCGCCGGCCACATGGCCGCCTTGCTGGAGCAGGAGCGCCCCAACATCTTCACTCAGTCGGTAGCCAATATCGAGCCTGGCAACAAGATACTGGTCACTATTCGCTACGTGGAGGATCTGGCATACGATCACGGCAGCTACAAATTCGTTTTCCCGATGGTGGTCGGCCCGCGTTACATTCCAGGTCAGCCCACGGGTAGACAGGCCGGCGGCTGGGCCCCCGATACCGACCAGGTCCCGGACGCCTCGCGCATCACACCGCCTGTGCTCAAGCCTGACGAGCGCTCCGGGCATGACATCCGCGTAAGCGTCCGGCTTGATGCCGGCGTTCCCATCCAGGGCCTGCGCTCCAAGTCGCACGAGGTGGACATCCGCAGCGAAGGTGACAGCGCCGCCCGCGTTATCTTGCTGCCTAAGGACCGCATACCGAACAAGGACTTCGTACTGGAGTACGATGTTGCGGGGGAGAGCCCGCAGATGGCCTTGCTGACCCACCGCAGCGCCGACAGCGGCTATTTCACTCTGATGATCCAGCCGCAGGCCGAGTTCGCCGCTGACGAAATCGCCGCCAAGGAGATGATCTTTGTTGTTGACAATTCGGGCTCGATGAGCGGCGCGCCGATAGAGAAGTGCAAAGAGGCGATGCGCCGCTGCCTCAAGCACCTCAATCCCAATGACTCCTTCCAGGTGATCCGCTTTTCGGAGACGGCCTCGGCGCTGGCCGACAAGCCGCTGCCCAACACTCCGGAGAACGTAAGCAAGGGTCTCAAGTACGTTGACGACATGGCGGGGATGGGCGGCACCAAGATGATCGAGGGCATCAAGGCCTCGCTGAGTTTTCCGCCCGATCCCGAGCGTCTGCGCATCGTCTGCTTCATGACTGACGGCTACATCGGCAATGAGACGGAGATTCTGGCCGCGATTGAGCAGCTCTTAGGCGAGGCTCGGCTGTTTTCCTTCGGTGTCGGCAGCTCGGTCAACGGCTATCTGTTAGACCGCATGGCCGAGACCGGGCGCGGGACCGTGCAGTATGTCAGGCCTGATGAAGACACCACTGCAGCGGTCATGCGCTTCTACGAGCGCATTGACAAGCCCTTTCTGCTCGACATTGCGATAGACTGGGCGGACTTGCAGGTTGCTGACATCTATCCCCGCCGCATCCCGGACCTGTTCAGCGCCCAGCCGATCATTATTCATGGCCGCTACCAGCAGCCCGGCTCAGCCGCCATCACTCTCAGCGGCACAGTTGCCGGCAAGCCCTACAGCCAGAAGCTGCCGGTGGAACTGCCTGAGGCGGAAGCAGCCAACGCCGCGCTGGCCTCTTTGTGGGCTCGGGCCAGAATTGCCGATCTGATGGCCCGGATGTATCGTGGCGAAGTCCCCGAGCTGGTCGAGGAAGTCACCCGTATCGGCCTGGAGTTCCGGCTCATGACCGCCTATACCTCATTCGTCGCCGTTGAAGAGAAGGTAGTCACCGAGGGCGGGCAGCCCAAGACCGTACAGGTGCCGGTGCCGATGCCTGAGCATGTCAGCTACGAGGGGGTGTTCGGCTCGGCGAAGGGCGAGGTCCGCAGAGCAATGGGTCCCCTGGCCATGGCCGGCCCGGCCGGCCCGGCTGGGGCACGGGGCCAGGTATTCCAGACAAGGCCCATAGCGTCGCTCGCCGATGCAGCCAGTATCCCCGCTGAGGAGCAAGTGGTCACGCGCGAGCCCATCAGCGACCCCGTCAAGTACCTCCAGGGTCGCAACCTGCTGGCGAGCAGTAGCCAACCCCTTGCCCTTGAAGAGCCGATTACCCGCTATGAGTTGGCGGCCATTCTCGACCGCGCTCTCTCGGCCTACCAAATAGCTAAGCCGACGGCCACAGAGATGCCCTTCTCCGACGTACCGCAGCGCCATTGGGCATGGCAAGCGGTCATCAACATGGCGGCCACTAACCTGATGTCAGGACGCGCTGACGGCACCTTCGCGGGAGCCGAGCCGCTGACCCGCCGCCAGTTCGCCGAGGTCATCGCCAACCTGCTCAAGCTTGCCGGCCTCAAGCCGATGTGGGGCAGCATCGGCGGCATCCAGATGATGCTCGATTATGCCTTGTGGGACCAGGCCGTGGACCACAACTACCGGCCCGCCGATGCCATCACCCGCGCCGAAGCCTATGCCACGCTGGCCCGGGCCGCACGGCTTATCGAGCAGAGATAGCCTGAGCCAGCTACCACCAGGCCACGACCCAACCTTACTCATGGCGAAACGGCACCCCTTCTCTGGGGGGTGCCGTTTTAGTCTCTGATTGGTGCGCTAGTCTTGTCTTCGAGCGGCGCAAGTGGTGGACCATCGCGCCCCAGGCTGGAGAAGTAGCTGCCGATCCCAAACAGGATGAAGCCGGCGGCCGCCGCGCTGATGCCGATACGCAAGTCACCCGTGGCCTGGCCGAGCTGGCCGACGAGATTGACGCACACCACCCCCATCGCCTGAAACACCAGCATCGCGGCGGCGTACCAGGAGGGGAACTCGTCACCCGCTCGATGTGCCACTTCGGTCAGCACTACCGGATACTCCAGCGACCAAAACAGCCCGCCCAGCGGCAGCGCCAGGCACATCAGCAGCAGGTTCCCTGACCATACGCCCAAAATCAGCAGGAGGCCGCCGACCGGCCCCGGCAACACCAGCAATAGCCGCTGCAGGTAGCCTTCAGGCAGGGCCGCCAGGACCAGCCGCGACACGAAATAGGCCACCGAGTACAATGACAACACCAGCCCCGGTGCCAGCGGCAGAGCCCTCCCCTGGCTCTCCAGCAGCATCGGGAACCACTTGGCAACACCCTCATCCGCCGAAGCGTGCAATCCCATCAGCACGAAGATGCCGAGGGTTGAGACCCGCGTCAAATCACGCCATCTGATGCGCCGTGCTGCCCTCTCGTTCTGCCGGTTCATGGTGGGGTTCCCGCCCAGGGCCGCCAGCACGACGGGCGAGACCAGCACGCCGATTCCGCAAATGAGCAGCGGGATATGCAGCAGCCTAGCGAAGCTGGCGTTGGTCCCATCAGCGCCGACGCTGCCCAGCAGGTACTGGGCCAGCAGCGGAAAGAGCGCTCCCGGAACCGCGCTCGATATCATGCTTACGGTCAGCATCCGCCGTTTCAGCGCCGGATAGGACTTGATGAGGAAAGCCGGGACGCTGATGCTCAGCGCCGCCATAAACAGCCCCAGTAGCACCAAACCGGTCGAGAAGGCAGCCAGGTTGCGCCCCAGGCCCAGCAGCAGATAGCTGAGGCCGATACCTGACAGAATCCCCATCAGCAGTTGCCTGACGTCCCATAGTTGCGCTATCAGCCCGACCAGCACGACCGCGACCAGCCCGCCGACGGCGCCGGCGCTTAGCAGCATTCCCAGACCGCCGTATTCGAGGCTGAAGTAGCTGCGCAGCCGGTCCGCTAACACCGGCAGGGTGGTGCCGCAGTAGGCGGCGAGGATCGCGGCCGCCAGAATCAAGATGATTAGCCCCAGGCGACCGTCATTGGCAACCTTCGCCGCCTCGGGGCCATTATTGTCCATCGGCGAATCTCCTATCCTAACCGCTTCGGCCTGTCTTATTAGCCGCCGTCCGCGTAGGCACCTCCTTTGCGCTCGCATGACCTGAAACGTATTACCTGCCACTTGACAACTCCCCGCCGCCTTGCTATGTTTGAGGCCTGTTTCTAAGCCCGCGAACGGGATCGGACTATGGAAAAAAGGCGCATCTTACTGTTCGGCTCAACCGGCTCGATCGGCACTCAGACTCTGGAGGTCATATTTCGCCATCCGCAGGTTTTTGAGGTCGCGGGGCTTGCTGCCGGCTCAGACTTCCAGGCCCTGGCCGAGCAAGCTGCCGCCACCGGTGCTGGATACCTTGGCCTGGCTAGTCCCGATGCCGCCGGCCAATTGCGCAACCGGCTTCCTGATGCCACGGTTTTCGCTGGCCCTGAAGGTCTGGTTGAGATGGTCGGTGCGGTCGCGCCGGACCTGGTAGTGGGCGCGATCTCCGGCTTTGCCGGCCTGCCCGGTATCCTGGCCGCTCTCGAGGCCGGCGTCAACGTCGCTTTGGCCAACAAGGAGCCGCTGGTGGCTGCCGGAGGCCTGGTCATGGACACCGCGCACCGCAGCGGGGCTGAGGTCATCCCGATAGACAGCGAGCTTTCGGCCATTTTGCAGTGCTTGCAGGGCGAGAGCCGAGCGGCCGTTACCCGGATCTTACTGACCGCCTCGGGCGGACCCTTTGCCGGCCTGGCGGCGGACGAGCTGGCGGGGGTTACTCCCGAGCAGGCCCTGACGCATCCCAACTGGAAGATGGGACCGAAGGTCACCATCGATTCCGCAACCCTGGTCAACAAGGGCTTCGAAATATTTGAGGTGCGGTGGTTATTTGGTGTATCATTTGACCAGGTCCAGGTGGTTGTCCATCACCAGAGCGTGATCCATTCTCTGGTGGAGTTCTGCGATACCTCGGTCATTGCTCAGTTGGGCCGGCCGGACATGCGTGTACCGATACAGTATGCCCTCAGCTACCCCCAGCGGCTGCCTGCGCCTCTTACGCCGCTCGATTTAGTGGCAGCCGGCCCGCTTACCTTTGCCGAGCCCGACCTGGACAAGTTCCCGTGTCTGCGGTTGGTCAGGCAGGCCGGCGAGGCGGGCGGCGGCTACCCGGTAGTGCTGACGGGTGCGGACCAGGCCGCCGTGGAGTTGTTCCTGGCCGGGCGCATCCGGTTCCCTGACATCCCGGCATCTATCGAGAGCGCGCTGGAGGCCTATGACGGCGCGCTTGCAGACGATCTGTCGGCCATCCAAGACCTCAATGACTGGGCGTATAAGCATGTCTGTGCAATTCAGGACCAAGCCTGATTCGTCGCCGGCCCTGCTTGCTTGCAGCTGTTCCAGATGCTTGCTGAGGCCATCGTGGCCGACTTTCTTATCCCTGCCCCCCGTGCGGAGTGTTGGCTTATGGAATTGACTGGGGTGCTCTCCACCCTCAACGGAATTGCCGCGATTGTTGTCGTACTCGGCCTTTGCCTTTATTTTCACGAGGCGGGCCATTTTCTTGCGGCCAAGGCCTTCGGCTGCAAGGTACACGACTTCGCCTTCGGCTTCGGCCCCTCGTTGATCGCCAGAAAGCGCGGCGAGACGACCTATCGCGTCAACATCATCCCCTTTGGCGGCTACGTCCGCATCGCCGGCATGGAGCCGGGCTCTGAGGCGGTCGAGGGCGGCTTCCATTCAATCCCGCGCTATCAGTCGGCGATTATCCTCTGCGCCGGCGTTACTATGAACGTCGTCCTGGCCATCATCATGTTCACGATTGTTGCGCTATGGAGCGGCGTCCCCGATCCCTCCGATGACAGTATCATCGTCGGCAAAGTGATGCCCGATTCCCCGGCCCAGCGCGCTGGCCTGATGACCGGTGACAAGATCGTCGCCATCGAGCAGTGCCGTCTTTCGCTGACCTTACAGGCGGTCTCCCCGAGCGGTGCTGCGGCCCGGGCCGGGCTCCGGCCCGGAATGGTCATCAGCAAGTTCGGCGATACTCCCGTCCATCTCCCGATTGCCCTCTACCGACATCTGCTTGGCAGCAGCGACCAGCAGGTCGAGATTGCCGCACTCGACTATCAAGCTCCGAGCCTTGCTGAGCAGCAGAAGATTGTGCGACTGCCGCGCCCTGATCTGCCCCCTGAGGCTGACTGCAAGCGGTCAATGCGGATTCTGGAGAAGGCTTGGGGTGTGAGCTTCAGCGATCTCGACACCAACACCATCGTGGGCACCATCGGACTGCGGCCGGAAAGGCCCGTCAGTGTTACCGTACTGCGTGATGGCGCTGAGACCGGCGTCACCGTAGTCCCGACGCCGGCCTGGGCCCGCCAGGCGGTACGCGACCGCTCCGGCGCTATCAGCACTCCACACACGCAAACCGGCCGCATCGGCGTGGTGCTGGAAGCGGCCAGAAAGCCCGTCAACTTCATCGAACTGCAGAGGCGCGACAAGTTCCCATATGTTGACGTCGCCTTCCCTGCTTTGGAAGTGGGTGTGCTCGGCTCCTATGGTGCGGTGCGCATGGTTGGTGTCAGTCTCTGGCTGATCGCTACGAAGCAGGTTCAGGGCGCTACCGGCGGGCCGGTCGCCATCATGGCGATGAGCGCCGAGCAGGCCCGCGTCGGCTGGGATGCAGTTCTTCGCTGGGTCGGCATCATCAGCGCCAACCTTGCCGTCATCAACATAATCCCGGCACCGCCGTTTGATGGATTCCGCGTCACCTTATTGGGCCTCGAGGCCATTATCAGGCGACGCATTGACGCCGAGAAAGACCTTGCGCTTACCTTAGCCGGCGTGATCGTCATAGTCATTTTTCTCTTGATCCTCACCTCCAGAGACATACTCAATCTGATCCGCTACGGCACTCCGTAGCATATGGGCCTGGGGTGGGGATGCTTGACCGGCGAGGCCGCATAGCAGGCGGCAGCCCAGCTTGCCAAATGTGACCGCGTGAGCGGGGCATCACAGCAAGAATCCCGTCGGTGAGGCACTACAATAGTGACCGCGTGGGTCGGGCTTTCCATCCCGACAGCCGTTGCCTTTGCCCTCGGCCTTTTGAGGGTCGTTACATCAACACTCCGGCTTCCAAGGTGAATCCATAGCCACCCGTGCTCCAGGACTACAGTCGCCGTAAAACCAGGCAGATTCAGGTCGGGGACGTACTCATCGGCGGAGATGCGCCGGTCTCGGTCCAGACCATGACCAACAGCGACACCTGCGATGTCGCGGCCACGCTGGGCCAGATCAGGTCGGCGGTGGCTAGCGGCGCTGACATTGTCCGCGTGGCGGTGCCTAATCAGGATGCCGCCGCCGCACTGCGCGACATCGTCCCCAACGCCGGTGTCCCGATCGTGGCCGACATCCATTTCGACTATCGCTTGGCGATCGCAGCGGCGGAGGCGGGGGCTCACAAGCTTCGCATCAACCCCGGCAATATCGGCGACGATGAGCGCCTTAGGGCGGTAGCTGAGGCAGCGGGCGAGCGTGACATTCCGATCCGCGTCGGGATCAACGCCGGCTCGCTGGAGCGGGACCTGCTGGAAAAGCACGGCCATCCTACTCCGCAGGCTCTGGCTGAAAGCGCCCGGCGCAACGTCGAGCGTCTCGATAGTATGGACTTCCACGAGTTGGTGGTCTCGATCAAGGCCTCGGATGTAGCGACCACGGTGGCTGCCAATCGCGCTTTTGCCGCCGAATCCGACTTGCCGCTGCATCTCGGCATCACCGAGGCGGGAATTGGCCGCTCGGCAATTGTCCATTCCGCAGTGGGTCTCGGCCTGCTGCTGGCGGAAGGCATCGGGGATACCATCCGCGTGTCGCTCACCGGCGGAGTTGCGGAGGAGGTCCTGGTTGGCCGCGACATCCTTTTGTCTTTGGGCCTGATTAGCGGTCCGAGGCTGGTATCTTGCCCGACTTGCGGGCGCTGTCAAATTGATCTGCCGGCTCTGGCGCACCAGGTCGAGCAGCTTCTGGTCGAGGTGAAGCAGCCGCTGCTGGTTGCGGTGATGGGCTGTGAGGTCAATGGTCCCGGCGAGGCTAGAGAGGCCGACGTCGGGCTGGCCGCGGGCCGGGACCGCGTAGCCCTGTTCCGCCGCGGCGAGGTCGTAAAGACTGTCAAAGTCTCTCAGGCCGTGGACGAGCTTCGTGAGCTGATTGCCCAGGTACTGCAAGATGAAAGGTCGTGACTGAGTGCGCGCCACCGAGTTCTACCTCCATACCCTGCGCCAGGCCCCCTCCGACGCCCAGATTCCCAGCGACAAGTTCCTGCGTCGCGGCGGCTTCATTCGCCCCGTAGCTGCCGGCGTCTTTGATTACCTGCCGCTCGGCTATATCGTCCTGCGGCGCCTCGAGCAGATCATCCGTGAGGAGATGAACGCCGCCGGCGCTATCGAGCTATTCATGCCGGTGATGCAGCCGCGCGAGCTATGGGAGAGAAGCGGGCGCTGGGACACCTTCGAGCCGCAGCCACTGCGCTTCAAGGACCGCACCGGTCGCGAGTTCTGCATGGGACCGACCCACGAGGAAATCATCACCGCCCTAGTCGCCGATGACATCACCTCCTACAAGCAACTGCCCGTGACCCTGTATCAGATTCAGACCAAGTTCCGCGATGAGCTGCGGCCCCGGGGCGGCCTCATCCGCGTCAAAGAGTTCACGATGAAGGACGCCTATAGCTTCGACCTCGACCGCGCCGGCCTCGACCTCTCCTATGAGAAGATGTACCACGCCTATGTCCGCATCTTCGACCGCTGCGGCCTGGACGTCGAGGTCGTTCTCGCCGAGGCCGGTTCCATGGGCGGCTTCGATACCCGGGAGTTCATGCTGCTGTCCGAAAATGGCGAGGACACCGTCTTCAAGTGCGACGCCTGTGATTATGCCAGCAATGCCGAATGTGCCTGCTCCCGTCCGTTTCAGCCGTTGCCGCCGGCCGACACCACCGAGACGCCCAAGCTGGTTGATACTCCCGGCGCTAAGACCATCGAGGCGGTCACCAAGATGCTCGACACCACCGCCGACCGCCTCGTCAAGACCCTGCTCTACCGCGCGGGCGATCGCTTTGTCGCAGCCCTGGTTCGCGGCGACCGCGACCTTAATGAGGGCAAGCTGGCCGCCTATCTGCAGACTGAGGAACTGCGTATGGCGAATGATGGGGAAGTCGAGCGGCTGACCGGTGCGGAGGTCGGCTATGCCGGTCCCATCGGTCTGCCTGAGGCCGTGACCATCGTAGCCGACCACGAAATCGCCGCCATGCCGGACTGTGTGGTCGGGGCCAATCAGACTGATGCTCACCTTGTCGGCGCCAGGGCCGGCGTCAACTTCACACCCGCCGATTACACCGACCTGCGCTACGTCGTCGCCGGCGATTCCTGCCCCCGCTGTGAAAGCGGACGCCTGCAGGGCCACCGCGCCATCGAGCTGGCTCATATTTTCAAGCTCGGCACCAAGTACTCCGAGGCGCTGGGGGCACTGGTCCAGGACGAAAGCGGGCACCAGCGACCGATGGTGATGGGCTGCTACGGCATCGGGGTCAGCCGCATGATCGCCGCCCTTGTCGAGCAGTCTCATGACGACAAAGGCATTATCTGGCCGAGGCTGGTGGCCCCTTTCGAGATCGTGATACTGCTGCTGGACAGCGCTGATGCCGAGCTGGCCGCCGCCGCTGAGGACCTGCACGATCAACTTGAGGCCCGTGGCATTCGCGTGCTGCTGGATGACCGCGACGAGCGGGCGGGTGTCAAGTTCAATGATGCCGAGCTCATCGGCTATCCCTTGCGCGTGGTTCTCGGCAAGCGCACCAAGGAATCGGGTCAGATCGAGTTACAACGCCGCTGCGACGGGCAGCAGCTCAACGTCTCCGACGCCCAGGCTGCCGATGGCATCATCGCAGCCTTGGACGAGTTGTAAGCCAGTACCGTATCTGAGGAGGGGCGTACTATGAGTGCAGAGCCGATTCGCCAGCCGGCGGTAGCCGGCCAGTTCTATCAAGGCGACCCCGAGGGCCTGCGCGAGCAGCTAGAAGGCTGCTATCTGGACGCGCGCGGCCCGGGGCAACTGCCGCAGGTCAATGCCGACGGCCCGCGAGAGATCCTCGGCTTGGTCAGCCCTCATGCCGGCTACATGTTCTCGGGAGCGATTGCTGCGCATGGTTTCGCGCGCCTCGCCACTGACGGCATCCCTGAAGCTGCCATCGTCATCAGCCCCAGCCACGGCAATCCCATGCCGGCGATACAGAGCCGTGGCAGTTGGCGCACACCGCTGGGGGACCTGCCCATCCACGAGCAATTGGCCTCCGACATCGCCGCTAGGCTGCCGGACTTCCGCGACGGACCTCAGGCCTTCATCGGCGAACATAGCCTTGAGGTCGAGCTGCCGTTTCTCCAGCACCTCTACGGCGATGCCTGCCAACTGGTCCCGATCATGATGGTGCGCCAGGACGCCGCCGAGGTCCGCCAGGTGGCCGCCGCCATCGTTGCCGCTGCGGGCACAGCCGACGCCGTGATCATCGCCAGTACCGACATGACCCATCACCGCCCGGCCAAGGTCGCCATTGCCCAGGACCAGGTCCTGATACCGCTGATGGAGAGCCTGGATGCCGACGGCCTCTTGCGCACTCGTCCCGACATCAGCATGTGCGGGCGTGGGCCGGTGGCGGCGATGCTCACGGCTGCCTCCCAGCTCGGCGCCAGCCGTGCCGAGACGCTTCACTATGGCCATTCCGGAGAGGTCATGCCCAGCCCCGGCGTGGTCGGCTATGTCTCGATGGTGGTCAATCGCTAGCCGCGCCGGCCATTACTCGCCGCGATTCTAATTATGCTTGACGGCGCTAAGATTGTCGTCTATAATGCCCCTAGTTATACCACTGCATCGCTGCAACTGCTGCCGCAAAAACCCCATGTTGCTGGATTCGACTATGATAGTTTCGCTTCCCAATAATTTGGGCGCGAGTGTCGTGCGTCGAAATCTTCATCATCTTGCGCTCCCGGGGCAACTGATTTGCTCGACCGGGGAGGGGACGGCATGACCTGGCTTGACTTCTTGACCATAGCCTTGTGTGTGCTCATCATGGTCATAGAGGTCAAACGCGGCGCAGTTTGTGCGATCATTGACACCGTCGGTGTTTGGATCGCGCTAAAGATCGCTACCTTCTCGTACCAAGCGATTGCTTCCCCTCAGTTCTCCTACGCGGCTGCTTATCTCACCATTTTCCTGGTAATCGTGGCTGTCACCGCCACCACCTCGACCCTGTTACAGAGGCAGCTCAAATCCGATCTCGGGCCCTTCGACTCCGCCATCGCTTGCGCTCTCGGCTTGCTGATTGGGCTTTTCTTTTCGCATATCGCTTTCGGCTTCATCCATCTGCATTTCGGGGAGACCTATCCGGCCTTTGCGAGCTCGGTATTTCGCGGCCAGGTTTATGAACTACGTGCCCTCAAGGGCTTTCTCAGGTTTATGCACCGCATCGGCAGCACTGACGTAGCCGACTAGAACGGCTTGGGCGCATGAAGCGCGACCTCTCCGCAAAACAATATGATCTGGCGGCGGTGGACCTGCTCCGCGAGCGCATGCAGGTCGGCTATGGACAAGCCCGCGAGGCTCTCGAGGCCACCGACGGCGACGTGGTAGATGCTTTGGTTTGGCTCGAACATCGCGCTGAGGACGCTGATGACGATTTCCAGGCCCTCGGCGAGCGCGTTACCGAAAAGATAAGCGAGGTGATGGCCGGACAGCAAGTCGCAGATATCCGTATCAAGCTCCTAGACAAAGCCATCTGCCAGTTCCCAACAGCTCTCGCCGGCATCACTGCAGCGGCGGTGGTACTAGTCGGCGAGCTTGTTTCGCACTCTTCTGTTGAGCTGCTGTACGCTCCGGTCGCAGAGCCGGAAGCGTCGACTGAGCATCCGCACCTGGACCGTTCACACGATTGAGGAGCCGAAGTATGGTCAATCCTGCTGAGTTCTTCCGTGAAGCTGCGCACCGCCGACGCACCCTTGCCTATCAGCCGCTTTCCGACGAAGAACTGGTCAGACGAGCCCAAGACGACCAAGACCAGGAAGCCTGCGAGTATCTGCTCTACAAGTACCGCAACCTGGTCAGGTCCAAAGTCAAATCCTATTTCCTGCAAGGAGCCGAGCGCGACGATCTGCTCCAGATCGGTCTCATCGGCCTCTGGGAAGCCATCACCGACTTCCGCGCTGACCGCCATACCTCATTCGCCTGTTTCGCCAAAGTCTGTATCCAGCGCCAGATGATCTCGGCCATTAAGGCCGCTACCCGCCAAAAGCAGACGCCCCTCAATTCCTCGGTCTCGCTCGAGGCTTCGCCCAGCAGCGATCCCGGCGACCGCGAGCTTGTGGAGATACTCGACACCGAAACCCATACCGATCCCCAGACCGTGGTGCTTGGCAAAGAAGGCGAGCGCGTCCTCAAGGCCACCTTACGTGACGAGCTATCTCCCTTCGAATGGCAGGTCTTGTCCGAGTACCAGACCGGCAAGTCCTACAAGGAGATGGCCAGCGTACTCAATTGCAAAATCAAGTCCATAGACAATGCTCTGTCGCGAATCAGGCGCAAGCTGCCCAAGGTCGCTCCGGAGCAGGCCGCCAGGCTCCGCAGTGGTGAGCAGTAAGGCCCCGCCTGTTGCCGCATGCCACCATACCATAAAACGGCGCTCAATGCGGGCGCCGTCTCACTTTCCAGGGGACAGTTCCCACCATCCCTAGGTCGCCCGCATCTGTTGTTGGCGTCATCGCGCCGCACGGCTGCTGCACTCTTGCCAACCACCGCCTTGACCTGTTAACCTGTAAGCTGCCCGCAGCCTGAGGCCTTGGGCTGTTGCCGGCTCCATATCGCTTGTTCACGCTGGCCCAGTCGTGTGGAGGTGTTTGATGAATTACCAGCAGTTGATAGCCAGCCTCGACCAGTTCTGGGCCGAGGCCGGCTGTGTGATTATGCAGCCCTATGATTGCCCGGTCGGCGCGGGGACCATGTGCCCCGCGACGATCTTGTGGGCACTCGGCCCCGAGCCGACCCAGGTCGCCTATGTCCAGCCCTCCCGCCGGCCTAGTGACGGCCGCTATGGCGAGAATCCCAACCGCTTCCAGAAGCACCTGCAGTTCCAGGTCCTGCTCAAGCCCTCGCCACCCGACGTGCAGGATCTCTACTTGGCCAGCCTCCAGGCCATCGGCCTCGATCTCAATATCCATGACATCAAGTTCGTGGAGGACGACTGGGAGGCGCCGACATTGGGCGCGGCCGGTCTCGGCTGGGAGGTCCGTCTTGACGGCATGGAGATCACGCAGTTCACCTATTTTCAGCAGGCCTGCAGTCAGCCCTGCAAGCCCGTCTCGGCCGAGCTTACCTATGGTCTTGGCCGCCTGGCGATGCACCTGCAGGGAGTTGATGACTATCGCGAGATCCACTACAGCGACACCATCACCTGCGGAGAGATCAAGTACGAGGAAGAGCGCCAGTTTTCCATCTACAATTTCGAGGTTGCCGATGTTGAGATGCTCTGGCAGCTTTTCGACCTTTACGAGACCGAGGCTCTGCGACTGATCAAGGCGGCTTTACCGCTACCGGCGTATGATTATGTTCTTTACTGCTCGCACACTTTCAATCTTCTTGAGGCGCGCGGCGCGATCTCGATTACCGAGCGCCCTGGGATGATCGAGCGGGTACGCAACCTGGCTCGTGAGGTGGGTAAGGCCTATGTGCGTCATCGCGAGGAGCTGGGCTTCCCACTGCTGCGATCTTGATTCCTTGGCCGTTAGTGGTTGTTTCCGGGCGGCCGAGGTTTGTAGTTGTCGTTTCGCCTCTCCCTGCGGGAGAGGGGAAGAGAAGGGGTGAGGGGTGCTGTTGTCGTACGCACGCGCCGAGGCCAAATACCGCGAAACGGAGCATCGTGTATGTCTGATTTGCTATTCGAGATAGGTACGGAGGAGATGCCGGCCGGCGTGGTGCTACCGGCACTTGACCAGATCGCCCGCATAGTGGGGGAGGGGCTGGACGAACTGCGCCTGTCTCACGGCGAAATCGCGACGTACGCTACACCTCGACGCCTGGCGGTGCTAGTGAGCGATACCGCCCAACGCCAGCCCGACCGTGAGGTGGAGTACAAGGGACCACCGGCCGAGCGCGCCTTTACTGAAGATGGCGACCCCACTGATGCCGCTTTTGGCTTTGCCAAGGCCCGGGGTGTTGACGTCAAGGCACTTTCGGTGAAGGAAACCGACAATGGGGTATTCGTAGCTGTAACGGTCAAGGAGGAAGGCCGGGCGGCTGTCGAGGTGCTGCCGGAGATGCTGGCCGGGGTCATCGGCGCGCTCGACTTCCCTAAGACCATGCGCTGGGGCAACCTCGATGTACGGTTCATTCGGCCGATCCGTTGGCTGGTGGCTCTGCTCGGCTCTGAGGTCATTCCGCTGGAGGTGGCTGGTCTTACGAGTGGGCGCGTCACTTGGGGGCATCGCGTGCTCAGTCCCGAGGCGGTCGAGCTAGCCGACGCTTCCGAGTATCTGGCTAGCCTTGAGCGGGCTCATGTTACCGCCGATCACCGAGTCCGCCGTCAGCGTATGCTGGAGCAGGCCGAGGCCATTGCCGCCGAGGTCAACGGCACGCCGGTCTTGCACGACGACACCGTTGATGAGAACAGTTTCCTGGTGGAATGGCCCTTGTGCATCCTCGGCAGCTTCGACCAACGTTACTTGGAGCTGCCGGATGAAGTCATCGCCACCGTTATGGAGAAGCATCAGTCTTACTTCCCGGTGGTAGCCGAGAGCGGGGCGCTGATGGCCCGCTTTATTGTTGTGGCCAATGTCGGCGCGGAGGCGGCTGATACGGTACGCGCCGGCAATGAGAAGGTGATCGGCCCACGCCTGGCCGATGCCGAGTTCTATATTCAGGCCGACACCAAGGCCACGCCGGAGCAATCCCTGGAGAAGCTCCGCCGCGTCACCTTTTTGGAGAACCTCGGCACTCTGCATGACAAGACCATGCGCCTGCAGATTCTCGCCACATGGCTTTGCGAGCGGGTCGGGGCTGACGAAGCCGAGATCGCGACCACTCAGCGCGCCGCCTTGCTGAGCAAGACCGACCAGATTAGCCAGATGATCGGTGACACCAAGCTCGCCGGCCTCCAGGGCACCGTCGGGGCTTACTATGCCCTTGTCGCCGGCGAGGACCGCAGCGTCAGCCGCGCCATTGCCGAGCAATACATGCCACTGGGCCCTGACAGTCCCTTGCCCGCTACCATGCCCGGTGCGCTCTTGGCGGTGGCCGACAAGCTTGACAACCTCGCTGCCTCGTTCCTAATCGGCGCTGACCCTAGCGGCACTAAAGACCCGACCGGCCTGCGGCGACAGGCTTCCGGCATCATCGCCATCGCCAGGGACCGCGGTCTGCACTTCTCCCTCGATGATATTATCAGCCTGGACATGGGGCTGCTGCCCGAACTGCCGGAGGAGGAGGCACCTGACATCGCCAAGGCCACGGCCCGCTTGCGCGATTTCATGGCGGGGCGCATTGAGAACTACCTCCAGGCCGCGGGGGTCCGGTATGACACGATCCGGGCGGTGCTGGCTACCTCCTGGCATGACATGGTGGAAACGATTGCCAGGGCCGAGGCCTTGACCACAATCCGCGCCGAGGATAGCGATTTCGGCTTGGCTGTAGATACTGCCACCCGACCGGCGAATATTGTTCGGCCTAGTGATTTACCTGCAGATGTGGAGGTAGGCACGGAGTTGTTTGCGGAGCCGATCGAGCAGCAGCTCTGGGACGCCTATCAGGCCTGTGCCGAGCGGGTCAGAGAGGCGCTGACCGAGAAAGGCGATTACTTAGCGGCGTGGGAGGCGCTGAGGAGTCTGCAGCAGCCGATAGACGATTATTTCGTGCAGGTGATGGTAAATGTGGAGGACCAGGCCTTGCGCACTAATCGGCTGGCGGTGATGAGGCGGCTTGACCGTTTGTACTTACGGCTTGCCGACTTCACGCAGATCGTGCAGTGACGCAGACCCCTTGAGCTATGGCCGCTGCAAGGGCGCATCGGCTACCCGCGCCTTAGTCGTTGTCATTGTTTTGTGTCTTGCGGAGGGGCCGGCTGAGCGCGGTTCGACAAGCTCACCGCCCTGAGCAATGTCGAAGGGCAGCGAAACCGGCCCAGCATTTGGCTCTAGCACTATGCCGTGGCCGGCGCTTCCCAACTGTCCTCGCGTGGGTCGGGCTTTCCAGCCCGATAGCCGTTAGCGTGGTCTTTGGGGGCACGCCGTTCGCGGCTCGTCGGGCCCGGTGACGGCTCTGGTTCTCGCAACAGGCCGCAGGCTTTACCAGCAGCATCCGGCAGGAGACTATCTGATATGCACATACGCCGAGGCCTGGAGCAGTTTGAGCGCGATAATTTGTCGTCTTATGCAGCCCTCAGCGCCGAGTCTGCGGGCCGCCGCAGGCCGGAGGAGCCTTGCCCGGTGCGTACCTGTTACCAGCGCGACCGGGACCGCATTATTCACTTATGTCGCGCCTTCCGCCGTCTGGCCCATAAGACCCAGGTTTTTATCTCGCCGCGCGAGGACCACTTGCGTACGCGGCTTTCCCACACCTTGGAGGTCTCACAGATCGCCCGCACCATCGCCAAGGCCTTGCGCCTCAACGAGGACCTCACCGAGGCGATTGCTCTGGCCCACGATGTCGGCCATACGCCGTATGGGCACTCCGGGGAGGCGGCGCTGGATGAGGCTTACCGGCGTTACGATGCCGAGGCCTCTTTCCGTCACCACGAGCACAGTCTCAGGGTGGTGGACGAGCTGGAGCGCGACGGAGCCGGGCTTAATCTTACTGCTGAGACACGCGAGGGGATCGTCCTGCACAGCAAGGGGGACGCCGACCTCGCGGGGGTGCTGGCCGCCGAGTGGCAGGGAACGCTGGAGGCTCTGGTGGTCTGCGTATCCGACCGCATCGCCTATCTCAATCACGATCTTGATGACTGTCTCCACGCGGGGCTGATAACAACGGACGACCTGCCGGCTGAGCTGCTGGAGGTACTGGGCCGCACCCACAGTGCCCGTGTCGGCACGATGGTGGAGGATGTCATCGAGCACAGCCTCGACGCGCCCTCGCTGCGGATGACGGCGGCGGTGCTGCAGGCCACGGACGAGCTCAAGCGTCAGATGTTCGAGACCGTCTATTGGCGTCCGAAGCTACGTGAGGAAGGCGAGAAGGTTCGTGGCATCATTGGCGGGCTGTTCGAAGTCTATATGTCGAATGATAGTGCGCTTCGGGAGGCGTGCGGGGAGGTGCCTGGGGATGCAAAGGAGCGCGCACGGCTGGTTTGCGACTACCTTGCCGGCATGACTGACCGTTTTGCTTCCCGACAATACACGAAGCATTTTCTACCCTCGAGTTTCTCCTTCTAGGCAGGTCAGTATTTCCCCCCTTGAGCTAAGCTGCTTACTGAAAGATGTATAAACCACCTGCCGGCAGGAGCCGGCGGGGAGGTTAGGTTACTCGCGTTCGTAGCCGAGGCGGCGCAAGTGCTGGCTGGCCGCCTGTGGGGTCATGCGTGTAAGGCGGGCGGCGCCGGCGCTCAGCAGCTCAGACACCGTGCCCAACTGCAGCCCACGGGCTGTCGCCCCTTGGAGGATGAGCGGCAGGGCCTTGAAGCTTTCCATGCTGCCCTGGTGCATTAGGATGATGCCGCCGGACTGCAGGCCGTCCAGGGCGTTGGCGGCGATGATTTCGGGCGCGGGCTTGATCCAGTCATTGGCGTTATTGCTCCACATCACCAGGGTGTGTCCGGAGACGGCTAGGGCCTGCAGGCCGGGCTCGCCGATGCGGCCGCCGGGCGGGCGGAAATGGGCCGTGGTCGTGCCCGTCAATCGGCCAATCACCTCCTGACAGGCGGTGATCTCGCTCAGCATCTGGGCGCCGCTCACCTGGTGCGCGCGCGGGTGCGAGTAAGAGTGATTGGCGATCTCGTGACCGTCACGCGCGATCCGGCGCACCAGTTCAGGATATTCCTCGGCCTTTTCGGCGACCAGAAAGAAGGTGGCATGGATGCCGTAGTCGCGTAGCACCGCCAGCATCAGCGGCGTAGTCAGTGGGTGCGGGCCGTCGTCAATAGTCAGGGCCGCCCTGGCCTGGGGGCCGTTGATGCCGCTGAGGATGCTTACCTGCGCGCGGTCGCCTTGCCCCAGGCGCGCTTGTGCCGCAGCTACTCGCTGCTCCCAGCGCTCAAGCATCGTCTCGGCGTCATAGCTGGTTGCCGGCAGCGGGGCAGAGGCATTATCCGCAGCCTTAATGCCCGCGTACCGCAGATAGGTCGGGGCCAGTCGCACCAGCCCCAGCATCGCCAGCAGATTGGGAGCCGTCCGCGGCTCGGCTAGAGCGCGGTAAAACTGCTCGCGCTCGGCCGAGACCGAAAACACCGGTACATGATCATAGTCATGGGTGCCATTGGCAGGGATCACGGCCCACAGGTCCAGGGACTGCACCTGCGGATCGAGAGCAAAGCCGGCGGCTAGAGCGCTGACCGCATCGTCCTGCAGCACTCTGGCATCAAAGCGTCGGTGTGAGCGGTCGCCGGCCTCCAGCTTGACCAGGCCCATCACCTGATGTTGGTACGAGCCGGCCGCGATCCGCAGGATTTGGTGGCGCAAGTCCAGGCCCAGCAACTGCCGTGCCAGCCGGCCTTCCCACTCCGGCGCGTAGCCCTTGATGATGCAGAGATTGCCATCGGTCAGCGATGTGGTAAGCTCAGCAGGCGGCTGACTGTGGACGTGGGCGGCAAGCTGGGAGAGGCCGGCGGCATGTAGATGCGGCCCGAGATGTGATAAGGCCAGCAGCGGGCCGGTTGAGGCCGCGTCGCTGTTTGCAGATGCGGCGGGGAAGCTCACAGCAGCGAGACCGAATACGCCACAGAGCACCAGGACGCCGAGTTTGCTGTTGAATGACGGGAGCATAGGTGTTGTTTGTGTACAACATACGAGCTGATGAAATTGCAACCCTACAATCAGTAGGCACCTAACGCCGTGAGCAAGGACGGAGTCGGGCAGGATGCCCGACCCACGGGATCGTTGTTGTGATGCCCGACCCACGCGTCTTCCGCACCACTCGGGTTAACCCGCGCGGCGGGCGCACCCACGCCTTCGACGTGGGTACCCGATGCGCCCCTACAACGGCAATGGCCGCGGCGGCGCCTATCTGGGTGTGAAGTCCGTAGCCTCGTCTATCCGCGTCAGGGCCTCGGCAATCAGCTTGGCCGCGTTCTCCAGATCCAGCAGCGAGATTACCTCCACCGGCGTGTGCATGTAGCGGTTGGGAATGCTCACCAAAGCCGCCGCCACGCCCGCGCGGTTGATCTGAATCGCGTTGGCGTCAGTGCCCGTGCCGCCAGGAGCGGGATCGTTCTGATACGGGACCTTGCGCGCCTCGGCTGCCTTGACCAGGATGTCCCGTAGCACCGGGTTGATGTTAGCACCACGAGCCAGCGAAGGGCCCTTGCGGATGTCCACTTTTCCGGTGCGCTTCGCCTCGACACCGGGATAGTCGGTGGCATGGGTTACATCTACGGCAATGCCGGCGTGAGGATCAATGCCGAAAGCACTGGTGCGCGCGCCCCGCAAGCCGAGTTCCTCCTGCACCGTCGAAACCGCGTGCACCGCGCACTTGAGTCGGCTCTTGGGCACCAGGCGCAGGGCCTCCATAACAACGAAGACACCGACCTTATCATCGCAGCCGGGAGCGGCGATCAGGTCCTGCAGCAGGGGAGTGTAATGTAGGTCGTAGGTGATGGGGTCGCCGACGGCCACCAGCTTCTCGGCGGCGGCCTTGTTCTTGGCCCCGATGTCCACCCACAAGTCCGCCACCTCCACCTTCTCCTTGGCGCGCTCCTCCGCCGGCAGCAGATGGATCGGCTTGCGACCGATGACCCCGGCAATCGGCTGCTTGGCGGCGTGGACGATGACCCGCTGGGCGATCAGGACCTTGGCGTCAACCCCGCCGATGCCGGCGATGTTGAGCATCCCGGCATCGTCAATGTGCTGCACCATCAGGCCGACCTGATCAACATGGCCGGCCAGCATCACCCGCACCGGCGCCTCGGCATTGCGCACGGCGATGACGTTACCATGCACGTCGGTGCGCACCTCGTCGGCGAAGTCGCCGGCATACGCGCGCACCAGCTCCTGGGCAGGCTGCTCGTAGCCGGACGGAGACGGCGCACTGATTAGGACTTTGAAGAACTCCAGCGACTTGTCACGCATTTTGGGCCTCCGTGTGATTCGCGTTCTTTGTGTATCCGTGTCAAGAGATGAGCGTGGCGCGGGCGCTTACTGCTTGCGTTCGAGCTTGATGTCGTCAAAATAAACC
Organism: uncultured Armatimonadia bacterium; assembly: GCA_964390495.1. Classification (GTDB taxonomy): domain Bacteria; phylum Armatimonadota; class Zipacnadia; order Zipacnadales; family UBA11051; genus UBA11051. The sequence continues at coordinate 266,152 of CAYMIN010000002.1, read as the reverse complement.
TTGCCCGCGCCGCCGCTGCGCAAATAGAGGTCAAAACTGGTATTGTCCTCCCGGGCAGTGAACTCCCATGAAAAGGCCGTCCAGTCATCGGCTTGTTGCAGAGCCGGCATGCTGTCATACTGGTCCTGCTTACCGGTTGCCTGGTTCTCGGCAATGAGCGAAGCACTGCCGAGCTTCGCGTCGTTTCGATAGTAGCCGGACAAAACATAAGTCGCGCCGGGAATGATGTCAACCGGCTGCCCGCAAACCAGATTGAGGCTGCCGGCAATGCCGTAAATCATCAGGCACTTGCCGGAGCGGCCACCGTCCACGACCTTGAACTCAGCCTTGGTCTCCGCATTCTGGCTCCAGGTGCTGGTGCTCCAATGCAGCGGCCGGCCCTGGGGATCAGCCTGCTCAAAATCACCATTGGCCAATAGCGGGGCGGTGGTGAAGCTAATCTGCGTGGTGCAGGTGTTGAGTCCCGGGGCGGCATCGGGCACCGCAACGAAGACGGTGTGAACCGCCTCGGCCAGCTCGCCCGGAGCAATCGTGACATCAACGTGCTTGCCATCCTTGCTCTGATTGAAATCAACGCGGCCGCCGAAAGCCGCAGGGGCGCGCCCGTCAATTGATACGGCGATCCGCGAAATGGCGATCGGGTTGGTGGAATCGCCGAGCGTCAGCATGATGCTCTGGGGCGTCTCGGAGAGATGGCCGAGCTTGACAGTCTCCGCAATCTCGACGCCACTGCCGCCGACACTGAGGGCCTCCAGCACCGGCGCATCATCATCAGGTAAGGTCAGCCAAGTGGGCTTGTCCAGCAGGATCACCGTGGAGGCCAGGGCATCCGCGGGCGGCGAGAAAGATACCGCCTCACCGGTCTGCTGTACCTCCAGGCCCTTCCACTCGCCCGCGGTGGTCTGGTAAATCGGCTGATTGACTGTCGGCCCGCTGGTAATAGTGATCTTGACGGGAACATTGGAGGTGACCCTAATCGGCTGCAGCGCATACTCGTCAGCCGCCAGGGCGATAGCCGCGAGGATGATACCGGCCAGAATGAGACATGTGAGCAGCGAAAGTGGCTTATTCATGAGTGTTCACCCCTCGATTCCTGTGGGTCGCGACAACGGTCGCTAGAGGTGCAGCCGGTGTTTCTGGCCCTCAAAGGACAGCCCCTAAAGGGACAGTCCCCATTCGGGGTTTGAAACAGCCTCTAGTTTTTGGGCGTTAGCTTGATGTCATCCATATAGACGGTGCCCTTTGAGGTGCTGCGCAGGTAAATAATGAAGTTCTTGTTGTTCTCGGCAGGAGTAATCTCCCAGGCAAATGGCGTCCAGTCGTCGGCTTGCTGACACGGCGAGGTGTTGTCATACTGGGCCTTGGCATCACCTATGGCCTTGCCGATGAGTGAGGCATAGCCGCCCCGGCAGTCGCCCTTGGAATAGCCGGAAAGGATGTAGGTTCTGCCGGGGACGAAATCCACGGTCTGGCCGACGACCATGTTGAGGCGACCGCTGATACCGACGAACTTGAGAGCATTACCGCTGCGGCCCTCGCCCTTGGCGATGGAGATCTCATAGTCGGTCGCCTCGCCCGAATGCCAGGAGCCGAATGACCAGTGCTGGGGCCGGCCGTTGTCCTCAAGCTCCTCGAAGCCCCCATTGCGCAGCAGCGGGGCGGTGCTGAAGGTCAACTGGGCAATCAGACTGTTGCGGGCGGGTGAGGCGTCGGGAACGATAACCATGATGGTGTGTTTGTCCTCAGGCAACTGGCCAGGGGTGATGATGAGGTCGGCGTGCTTGCCGTCGGCGCTTTGGTCGAGCATGAGTGAACCGCCCGAGGCCTCCGGCGGCTGCCCGTTGAGCAGGATCTTGACATGCCCTAGGCTGATGGGATTGGTGGCGTCGGCAACAGTGAACATGACATTAGCAGGAGTGTCAGCCAGATGGCCGAGGTTCATGTTCTCCTCGATAGGCGTCACAGCGACGCCGGCGACACTGGCGGCCTCCAGGACCGGGGCATCGGTATCCGGCAAAGTGAGCCAGTCGGGTTTGTCGAGCAGAACCAAGGTGGAGCCGATGGCATCAGCCGGCAGGGAGAAAGAGAGGCCGGCGGCGGACTTGTCAACCGCAAGCTGCTTCCACTCGCCGGCGGCAGTGACATAGGTGGGCTGCTTGACTTGCTGGTCGGGCGGGAGGGTGATCTCGACCGGCGCATTGGCGGTGATTTTGAAGGCCTGGAGGGTGAAGTCTGCGGCTGTGCAAGGGCCGGCCGCCAAGGCAGTCATGATAAGCAGAGCCACGGCAATGGTGGTCGCGATTCGCATGAGGATGGCCTCCTTCGATTTGCCCCGCGCCTGCCGCAAGCTCGCGGCAGTAGCTGGTATGCGATATTTCGCTAACGGGGGTCGTGATACCTGCTCTGGTTGTGTTCATCTCAGGGTACGGCGAACATCCGGACCAGGCAGACGGCCAGTAAGCCACAGGCCAAGATACCGCAGAGGACTGAGACGCCGATGATGCCGAAAAGCGGCACCAGCAGGGCACCGGCAATCACAGCGCCTGAGCTGGCTCCGAGCAGGTCTGCCGCGTACATCGCTGTAGCTACCGGTCCGCGCTCCCGAGCCTGACCTGCGGCCTCGGTAGCCAGCGGGAATTGCACTCCCACCAGTCCGCCCAGAAACAGCGATACAGCAAAGAAACCGGCGGAAAGGAACCAAGTCGAACTGGCAGGGGAAACGGCGGTGATGAGGCGGATGATGAGAGTGAAGGCAAAACCGGTGGCAGCCAGGATGCCCAGGGCCACACAGAGACTGCGCAAGGCGGCCCGCGTAGTGGGATCGCGAGCCAGCAAGCGGCCGGCCAGTAACCCGCCAGCGGCAAGACCGACCATGAAAGCACCGCTGAGGACGCCAATGAGGCTGTAAATGTGGCCGACATAAACCTGGAAGCCGTAAAGCACCGCCAACTGCAGGACCATGCCGATGAAACCGGTGCCGGCGATGGCAAGCGGTACCGCAAAACGCCGCAGCGACCGGAAGGCCCACAACAGAGCGAGTAGCAGCAGACCGGCGACGATGGTCAGGTGCAAGAGCAAAGGCCAGGAAACGCCCGCGGCCGCCTGCAGGAGCTTGGCGCCGAAGGGATGGAACTGGCGCATGGCGTAGATCTGCTTGTAGAAATAGGCGATGGGGCGCAGGTCGGTATTGAGTGGAGGTTGCGGGAACGCTTCGAGCTGGCCGCGCACGAACGCGAGGTTCATCGGCTCCAGGCGGTCGTATATCACCGATTGCCAGAACGGCGCGCTGACCTGACGGCGGCTCAAGCGGCGCAGTATCTCGGCCGGCTGCTCGCTCATGTAATCGCTATCCGGACCGATGACGGCGAAGAGGCTGTAGCCGGGCATCAGGACCACACGGCGGCCGGGACCAATCGGCGGAGGAGCCTGCAACAGCGTGGTATTGAGGCGCAAGAGATCGGCACTGTAATAGGTCTGGGTTCCGGGAAGCTGCAGGCCGATGACCGTATCCGCCGAGCCGGCGACAATCTCCTCGAAGCACTCGCGGGTGTAGTAGCGATTGACCAGCGCGGTCAGAGGCGGCGGCAGAGCGATGATGGCTACGTCCCAGCCCGGAGCGGCATTGTCGCGGCGGAGACTGCGAAGATAGGTGCGGAGGTCCTGAGGCCAGATATGCACCTTGCCCGCCGGCAGAGGGCCACGATACTCGGCATAGACGGGCAATAGTCCCGGGTCCAGCTCGAAATAGTCAAGCCGCTCGATGTCGTACTTGGTGATTTCGCGGATGGCTCCGACGCCCAAGCCGCCAACCAGCATAACATGGCGGGGATCGGGATGCTGGAGCATAGTGAAGTGAACGAGCAACTCAATGTCGGGCATGGTCTCGGTATAGGCGGCCGGCTGGCCGTTGATGAAGAAGACCTTGCCGGCCTGGCCGTGGCGGGCCACCGCGATGTTGCTCTGCAGGGTCTCGATATTCGCCAGCAGCTCGTAGCCGCGCCAACGGACGCTGAGAGTGTAATCGTGAAGGGCACCGGCAGCCATTACTGTAGGCGCGACAAGTAAGATGAGGGCGATCGTGCAGAGCCGAGCCAGAGCCGCGCGCCGGGCCGGTAACAGCAGCGTCCATAGCAGCAAAGCGGAAAACAACGCCAACAGCCCGGCGGCGGCTACGGCAGTGTATGGGTCGAGACGGGTGGTGAGGAAATAGGCGGCCGCTGAGCCGCCGACCAGATGACCGGCTGCATCAACGGCATAGGAGCGGGCGATGGCAGAGCTGTGGCGGCGAAGAGATGCATATAGCGAAATGGCGGCCCCGAATTGGGCCTCGACGATGAAAGCGGCCGGGAAGGTTGCCAGGAGGGTGAGAAAGAGTATCTGGAGCAGGCCGAACATTTCGCCGCGCTGGGCTGCCAGAACTCCCGGCAAACGCAGGAACAGCTCGGGACTGACGCGGATCAGAGCAATCGCCGCCAGGCCTGCCACTAGCCCCATGGCGGCCAGCAGGGCGACGCGGGCAGCAGTGCGAGTGATGTCGGCGTCGGCTTGCGCCTGGCGGCCGGCCCACCAGCAGCCTAACGCGCCGCTGAAGAGCCAGACCCCCAGAATGATGCCGACCGTCAACTCGCTGCCGGAACAGACCGCCAACAACTGGCGGATCAGCACCACCTGGACAATGCCGCAGCAGATGCCGATAGCGAAGATGTTAGTCGCTACCGGCCAGGCGGGGGACGCTTGAGCAGTTGGCGAGGCTGTCTGGGTCATCGGCGAGGGTATTGTACATCAATATGAGTGTCTTGTGCGTGGCTTTGTTAGAAGAAAAAGGGCCGCGGTTCGCCGCGGCCCTAGTCAATTCTGGTGGACGGAAAGGGATTCGAACCCTCGGCCTCATCCGTGCGAGGGATGCGCTCTCCCAACTGAGCTATCCGCCCTCTGGTAGCCTAATTGTAGCGGGAAACAGGCCTGATGTCAAAGGGCAGCAATGAGCTCGGGATCGAAGCCCGAGCCACGCGTTCTGTCCGCTATTGGCGCTAGCCGGTCGGCTCCGGCTCCGGCTTGGGGACGAAGCGCCGCAGACATTCATCGTGCGTGCGGCGCATTTGGTCTGGGATCGCCGCGTCGGCATAGATGATCAGCACCTTGCCGGCCTCGACCTCGGTGGTGAACTCCACGGTAGAAGGCCCGATTTCGGCGTCCACAGCCGCGGAGGGCTCGGGGAAACGCGGCTCAACAACACCGGCAGCCCAGAAGAAACGCGGCAGGCGCACGCGAACCGTGGCGGTAGCCGGATTGAGCTCGAAAGTGCCCTCCCGCTCGGCAGTGAAGTCGAGATTGACCAGGACCACGGCCATCGCCCGGTCGCCGCAAAGAATGCAACTGCTCAGGAAGTTGCCGCCCTCGACGCGCGGCTCACCGACCGGAGTGCCGATGGCAAGCAGCGGCAACACCTGATGCAAAACGCCGTTGATGCGGCCAACCGCATTCCACATGCGGGGGTGCTTGAGCAAGCCGGAGGCACCGTGGGCGGGATACCACTGCAGCGATTTGACGCCCTCAGCCAGGGCGGTGTAAACCTCCAGGTGCATCTCTTCCGGCTCGAACTCGCGGCTTTCGCCGCGCTGGCAGTAGCCGCAGTTGAGGTAATAGAAGGGGCGCGGCTTACTGGCATTGCGGGTGTGGGCAACATGGTCCTGAGTGCCGCTGACCACGGTCTGAGCGCCGAGAGCATAGGCGTGAGTGCAGACGTAGTCGGGAATCTGGCTGTAGATGTACATGTTGCGCGGGTAGCCGCCATGGTCCATTTGCAGGTAAGTGGGCCTGGTGGGGTCGAAGATGCGGCAGAACTGATTGGCACGTTCGACATCGCGGGAGATCGAGCCGCGTGGCAACACGGTACGATGGTAGCGGCCGTCCGGCTCGTCCTCCAGAAAATAGCCCCACAGGGCCGGGTGCTCCTTAACGACTTGCAAACGCTCAAGTTCCTCATAGGAGTAATAAACCGGCTCGCGCTTCTTCTCGCCCGGCTTGAGGGCATGGCAATAGGGGTAGGCGCCGCCCAGCCCGTACTCCGCCAGCCGCTCAAAGGTGCTTATCTGAGGGCCGCAGCCGAAGGCGATATTGATGTCAAAGAGGTGGTTGGCGTACTGCTCCAACTCCGAAGCATGGGTGTTACCCATAATCGCCAGAGGCGCCGGGGTGGGCAAGGCTCTAATCAGCACCGCTCGCAAGTCGTCGGCGGTGCCGATGGCGACCGCGTGGTAGGAGCCGTACTGCCAGGCGTCGGGCAGCTTGACATTGGCGTAACTGTAGCCGGAGAAAACCTCGTGGACCTCGGCCTCGACGGGGCGGCCGTCAATCTCGACGCGGGAGAGCTCCGGTCTGGCCCCAGCTTCGGCACGGGTGTAGATATGGAGCTGGTCAAGGGCCGCCGGAATGCCGACGTAGTCCAGGGTGAAGGCCGGCTGCTGCAAAGGCACGGTGACGGTCACCGGCTCCTGGCCGGCTAAAGTGACGGCGAGTTCGGCCTGCTCGGCTTCAGGGGCCGCGGCCAGGCGCAGGATGACTTCGCTGACACCGCCCGCGGGTATCGGGTTGGGATAGACGCGATACCAGGCCAGGCGGTCGTTTTGGATCTCGATGTACTCGTCTCTGACCTCGGGACCGAGGAAGGTCTCGGCAGTGAGCCAGACCTTGCCGATGCTGCTGCCATCCAGCATTATGTCAGTCACGGTCGCCGGGCTGGCGGTGGGGTTGCGAAGATACAGGAAAAGGTTGCCGGCATACTCGACAGCATCAGGAACATAATACGCGGCGGAGATGGGGCCGGCGGACGGCGCTGCGCTACACGAGGCACCGAACAGCAAAGTGGTCAGCACCAGCGCAGCTACTGCAGTGGAGCTATAGCTCCGTGACATGTGAAACACCTGCCTTTGACAAGTTTTCTATGGCTACTGTGCAAGGCCAGCGATGCAGCTAGCCGGCTGCTTCCGGCTCGGGCATGGGAACATAGCGCTGCAGACATTCATGGTGCTTCTGGCGCAGGGCTTCGAAGACGGACTCGTTTGAGTAGATCAGCAGCATCTCGACCGGATTGGCGCCGGCGTTGAATTTGACGCTGGAGCCGCTGATCTCAGCCGGTATGTCAGGAAGACCGCCGGGGAAACGCATCCGCACCACCCCGGCCGCCCGCATGTAGGAGGGTAGCCGCACCCGCACCGGACTGGCGGGCGTCTGAACGCGGATGAACTCCTCCGGAGTAGATACGTAGTCCTTGTTCACCAGGATAACGATCATGGCCTGATCCCCGCAGAGGATGCAACTGCTGAGGTAGTTACCTTCGTCCACTAGGGGCTGGCCAACCGGAATGCCGATGGAAATGAACGGCAGGACCTGCTGGAGGATGCCGTTGAGCTCGCCGACGGCATTCCACATCTGGGGATGCTTGAGCAGCCCGCGAGCGCCATGGGCCGGATACCACTGCAGCGATTTGGCACCACAAGCCAGGGCCGTATAGACCTCCATGCGCATCTCATCGGGCTCGAACTCGCGGTGGTCGTTCTCGCAGTAGCCGTCGTTGAGATAGAAGAAAGGTCGCGGACGCGAGGCGGCCTGAGTATTGAGCACGTGATCCTGAGTGGCCCCGATGATGTCGCGGCCGAAGGGGTAGGCGTGAGTGCAAATATAATCGGGTATTTGCCCATAAATGTACATGTTGCGGGGATAGCCGCCGTGATCCATCTGCAGATAGGTGGGAGTCGCGGGGTCGAAGATGCGGCAGAACTGATTGGCGCGCTCGACATCGCGTGAGATCGAGCCACGCGGCAGCACCGTGCGGTGATAGCGGCCATCCGGTTCATCTTCGAGGAAGTATGCCCACAGCGCCTCCTGCTCCTTGATGGGCACCACCTGCTCGACCTGGTCATAGAAGATCGGCTCGTTCTTCTTTTCGTCCGGCTTGCCGCGCCGATAGTAGATGTAAGAACCTCCCAGGCCGTACTTGGCAAGTGGTTCGTAACGCTCCGCGGGCACTGGGGTAAAGGCGATGTTGGCGTCGAACAGGTGATTGGCGTACTGCTCGATTTCGCTCTCGCTGTTGTTGCCCATGATGCCTAAAGGTGCAGGCGAGGGGAGAGCCCGGATGAGGACGGCGTGCAGGTCGCCGGCGGTGCCCGCAGCAACGGCGTGGAAGCTGCCATACTCCCACGACGCGGGCAGCTTGACCTGGGCATAGGTATGGCCGGAATAGACGGGATGAATCTCAGAGGCCGCCGCAGCGCCATCCACCTCGACGCGGGAGATCTCGACACCAGCTCCGGCCTGCGCACGAGTGTAGATGTGTAGTTCATCCAGATTAGGCCCGATGCCGACATACTCCAGCGTAAAGGGCGGCGCGGCCATATCAATCGTAGTCAAGAGCGGCTCGTAGTCGGCCAAAGAGACGGAAATACGGTGCTCGGCAACCTCGCAAGCAGGCGGTGTAAGACGGAGTATGACCTCGGCAATAGCGCCGGCGGGGATTGGATTAGGATAGACGCGATACCAGTCTAACTGATCATTTTCGATGCGGATGTACTCATCCCTGACCTCGGGATCGAGGAAGGTCTCATCGGTCGGCCAGATCTTGCCGATAGAAGCGCCGTCGAGGCGGATGTCGGCCACCGTCAGCGGCTGGGCGCTGGGGTTCTTCAGGTAGATGAAAATGCTGCCGGCGTAGTCAACGGTGTCAGGCAGATAGTGGGCGGCGTACAAGGCGCCGTCCGGGGCAGGCACGGCTGCGCACGAGCTGCAAAACAGCACACCAACGAGCACAACGACGGCTAGTGAGACCAGGCAGTACTGAGATGACATGAAACTTCCCTCCTGAGAGAATACCGTAACTCCATGGCATGGCTGAGAGTGCATCTACTCGACCAGAGACGGCAGATATTTGCGCGGGCCAAGCTCCTGGTTTTCAGGGACAGGAGCAAAGCGCCGCAGACACTGAGCGTGCCTGTGACGCATCCGGTCCGCGACCGCTTCGTCGGCATAGATAACTATGATCTTGCCGGCCTGAACCTCGGTAGCGAACTCCACACTGGAGGGCCCGATGTCGGCGACAATCGGTTGGGTCAACTCCGAGAAGCGCACCTCTACGACACCGGCAGCCGAGAGAAAGCGCGGCAGGCGCACGCGAACGACAACGTTGAGAGACCGCACCTCGAAGTTCTCGGCGTCAGCGGTGAAATCCTGGTTGACGAGGATCACCGCCAGGGCCCGGTCGCCGCAGAGGATGCAACTGCCCAGTAGATCGCCGCCCGTTATCAGCGGCTTATCCACCGGTGTGCCGATAGAGAGCAGCGGCAGAACCTGGTGGAGTACGCCATTCATTGCGCCAATGGCGTTCCACATCTTGGGATTTTTGAAGAGGCCGCGCTCGCCATGGGCCGGATACCATTGCAGCGATTTGGCTCCCTCGGCGAGGGCCGTATAGACTTCCAGTTGCATCTCCTGAGGGTCGTACTTTCTGGTATCATTGAGGCTGTAGCCGGTACAGCAGAAGAGGAAAGGTCGGGGCCGAGTAGCCAGGCGAGTGTGCATGACGTGGTCCTGTGCGGCGGTTACAACCGTAGGCCTGCCGACGCCGAAAGTGTGTAGGGCGACATAGTCGGGAATGTGGCCGTAGCGGTACACGTTGCGCGGGTAGCCGGAATGATTGATGGTCGAATAAGTCATGTGCTTGGGGTCGAAGATGCGGCAGAACTGATTCGCGCGCTCGACATCACGGGAGATTGACAGGCGCGGCAAGACCGTACGCACATAACGACCATCGGGTTCATCGCCCAGGAAGTACCCCCACAGTGCCGGATGGTCCTTTATGGGAGTAAGTACCTCGATCTGAGCGTGGTCGAAATAGACCGGCTCCTTCTTTTTCGGCTCTTCCGGCTTGAGATAACGCCCGTAGGGATAGGCGGATACCAGGCCATATTTCCAGTTGCGGTCGTAGTTTGCGACCGGGCCGCCGACATGGGCGATATGAGCCTCAAATAGATGGTTGGCGTATTGATTGAGCCAGCTTGCGTGTCCATGGCCCATAATGCCAATCGGCGGGGGAGAGGGCAGCGCGCGAATCAAAACGGCCCGCAGATCATCCGCCGTCCCGATCGCCACTGCATGGAACGATCCCTGCTGCCACGGAGTCTCCAGCTTGACCTTGGCATAGGTATAGCCGGAGAAGAGGCGGTGCAACTGAGCGGCGACCGGCTGGCCGTCCAGCTCCAGGCGGGATAGCTCGGGCCGGGCGCCGGCTTGAGCCTGGGCGTAAACGTGCAACTCATCGAGGGCGGCGCTGATGCCGACATACTCCAAAGTGAAGGCAGGTTCTTGCAGCGCTAGGTTGATGCTGAGGGGCTGGTAACCTGCCAGAGTCACTGCCAGCTCGTGTTGGGGCTGCTCCCAAGCAACCGGCATCATGCGGAGGATCACTTCGGCAATGCCGCCTGCCGGTACGGGGTTCGGATAGACACGATACCAGGCGAAATTGTCGTTGGATACCTTGATGTACTCATCCCTGACGTCGGGGCCGAGGAAGCTTTCGTCCGTCAGCCAGACCTTGCCGATGCTCCGCCCGTCCATTGTGATGTCAGTGACGGTCAAGGGAGCGCTGGTGAGGTTCCTGATATAAAGGAATACGTTGCCGGCGTAGTCAATGGGGTCGGGCACATAGTAAGCCGCGTATAAGGTGCCTTCGGTAACAGGAATGGCACGCTCGGCGGCAGAGGCGCCAAGCACGGTCAGGACTAGGATCGCAGTCGCAAAAGAACACTGTAAACACGGGCGGTGCATCATCAAGCCTCCACCGAGAGGATCTGTCGCCGGGCCGCTGCCGTCAAATTCCCGCCACCGTCGGACACAACGCCAACCACACCGTTATGGCTGGTCGGCAGTTGTGCCACTTGCCGTAACCGTCCCTGGAGCCGATGTTCATGCTTTCGTCCTGTCGAAAGGGCGCTCGGGGAGGGCCAGGCCTCATAGCTTGTCGAAGCCCGAGTGCCGAGCTTTGCCCGTGGCGCTATTGAGCGGCCGCAATCAGGCGGAAAGCCTTGACTTCCAGCGCCGCGAAGCAAAGTTTCAGTGCGCCGTCTTCGCTTTCCACTGGGGGAGACTGCTGGCCAAACAAATCAACTGCCACCAGCTTCTCGTTGGGCAGCCCGCTGCAGACCACCCGCACGACATCATTGGACGAGTTGACGGCAAGCAGGTAGCGGTGAGTACCATAAGCGATGTCCAGGTGCGCGATGGCCGGATACTGGGCGTGATTGCCGCGATATTCGAGGTTGAGAAGCGGTGGGCCGTCTAGCACCTCGATCTTGAGGTCCTGTCGCCGCTGACCGAACAGCAGAACCTGGCCCAGGCCCGGGTCCACACACACCTCCCGCGCCACCTGCTCATAAGCCTGCAGATAGGCCTCATGGGCCTCGAACGTGGGTCGCACACGCATGGAGAACACCACTACCCCTTGGGCTCCGGCGATCAGGGCCGCATAGACGTCGTGCCGCACCCAGGCGGGAATCAAGTGTAGGTACTGCGGCTGCGGCTGCTGGAACATCTCCGGCACTGCAATCGGTATGGCCTTGGAGCCCGCCTGAGCAATCGCCTGCAGTTCCTGGTCTATGGTCCAGCGCACCCATACTCGGGCATCGCGGCGCTTGCTGTAGTTGGTGTACATGCCCTTGCCCAGTACGCTCAGGTGGCGGGCGGTGGGCACTAGGCCCTGGGCATGGCGGTGGCCGGGGTCGTACATCCACACCGGCCGTTTCAGAGGATCGTTTTGGGCAATAGTGCGACATGCGATGTCCAGAAAGCCAATCTCTTCCTGGCGCCAGGACCGCAACTCCTCGGGGGTCACATACCACCAAGCCAAGTTCGGGTCGTCCACCACCGCCAGGACCTGATCGCGAATGGCCTTCTCAATCTGCGCCTGTGGCAGGTTGAGCTGGTCCTTGGGCAGCCCGACCCGGTAGATGGCCTGCAGGCCATGTCGTGCCGCGTCTGTCAGGACCCGGCCGTTGAGCTCGTACTGGGGGCCGATCATGGTAAACCCGGCGGCCCTGACCCGGGACAGGGCAGCCTGCACCTGGTCTCCAGGCAACAGATCGCCGCTCTTATTAGGTCCCCCGCCTCCGACTGAGTAGAGGCTGAAGGGAAACAGTCGCCCCTCGGGGTAGATGCGATCTGTTGGTAAGTCTTCACCGGAGGGCAGAGCAGGGCGGAAGAACTGCTCCAGCAGGGGAGCGGCGTGAGCCGGCACCACAAGCGCGCCGGCGAAGGCGATAACACAGGTCAGTGCCCACTGGGAGGACGCGTGATACACTGTCAGAACACCCCTTCAGCCCTTTCAGGCAATCTGCCTGCTTTGGTGCCATCCGGTCTTCCAAATGCCTTACTGCAGCCCTGGACGTGGGCATAGCGCGTACGACAACAGCAGTAACCTCTGGCCACTCCCCACGGCACTACGTCTCTGCGGCTGCGGTTGCTCAACTCGGCCTGAGCATCGCCGTGGCGTAGATGCGGAAGCGGTTCGGGCCTGTAAAGGTTCGACGCGGGTGATAGACCTCCTGCGTCGTATCGCCAGTGATGCGCAGTCCGTGGTCAGCCTCCAGATGCAGCCAGGTCTTGCCATCCCGGTGCTCGACGCGCGCAATCTGATAGCCGTGGGTGCAGCCGTTGGGATGGGTGACGATCATCCACTCGCCCCGCAGCTTGATCCTAGGTGGCCGTCGGGCCGAGGTGATGAAGGCATCTGTCTCCGCGCCGTCGGCTAGGCGGGTGGCAGCCTCGATTGTGCCCTCATATACCGCGGTCTCTGAACTGAGGCTGAAATCGCCCTTGGTAAGCTGCTTGCCGCCCACCAGATAGGCCGCGGCGATGTCACCTTCTAGCTCCGAGACTAGCGCGATACAGCCATCGAGGACTGCGCCCTCCGGATCGGCGGTGCGCACGCCGGACGCGCCGTCGAGGGCGATTAAGACCGTGTCGGTGCGGTTGGCTGCCTTTATCTGCAGGGCGACCCTGTTGTCATCGGCAGGGACTGTTTGGAGGCAGTCCACCGCGCTGATATGCGGACCGTCGCAGAATGGCTCGCTCACAGCGATGAAGACGCTCTCCAGGGGGCCCTGGCCGCTGCGGCGGGCGACGATCTGCGGCATGTAGGGCATATTCGCGGCCTGACTGGTCGGCCCCTCGAAGCGGCGCAGAGAGGGCGACTCACAGAGGAACAGCCCTTTGTCCTGGCCGCCGAGGAGATGGATTCGCGTCCCGAGCTTCGGCTCATTATCGTAGCTAAACGTAACCGTCCAATCGTCTGCCGATTCGGCGGTTTGCACATTCCTCAGCACGCCATAGGGCTTGAGCGCTGATCGCCAGCTTGTCGGGGAGTTCCATATCTGTTCATCGCTGGTTTTGCACCACTCTTCGTCTGGTGTCAGCATGGGCCGCTCACCCGGCAAGGTGGCAAGCGCAAGGCTGCTGGTCGCGGTCTGGTCGTGGTCCGCGGAGCCGTGCATGAACCAGTCGTGCATCGAGCCGCCTCTGACCTGGAAAATGTCCACAACGTAGGGATGCTCCTCGTCAGTCGTGACGAGTAGAAGCAGGCGCTTGTACACCTGGGCCAGGTCCGGGTAGGCACGCTCGGCAGACGCCTGGACAGCAGCAAAACCCGGCAGGTTCGGAACGTACATCTGCAGATCGCAGCAGTCAGGTCCCGGATAGGCCTGCCACTGGCGGTTGATTGCCACGGTATTGTGCCCCATGGTGCAGAAGCCCCAGAAGCGATAGCCTGAATTCTTGTGGTAGCCGATGTCGCAGAGCATCTCACGACCGAAGGCGTATAGCGCCACGCTCAGACTGTCCGGGTGCATGTGTCCACCACCGCCGGTGAAACGCAGGTGGGCCTGCACCTGCTTCTCACCTTTGCCTGTGCCCAGGCGGGCGTGACCAAAGGCGGCCAAGATCGCGCAGGGGGATTCCTCGTCCGGGCTGATAGGTCGAAACCTCGGGAAGGCATCGCCGAGGGGAACGGTATTGCGGCCAGGATAGTTCACAACCGCCGGCGCGTTCGTTACCTTAGCGTAGTTGGGAATCTCCTTGGTCATGTCGAGCGCTTCGAGATGCAGACCATCTTGCTTGCCCACATAGCCCGGAGGATCGGAATAACCTCGCAATGCCAGAACGTGGAATCTGCAGTTACTAAATGTCTGATAGTGGTACGAAAATGGCTGGAAAGACATGCCATCCGGGTAGATTCCACAGTACGTGCCCTGGAACATATCCTTCAGCCAGTGGTAGCCGAAGTGGACGTATTCGGGCTCGCCGATGATGCGTCCGACGTTGACTGTGTGCGCCACCCACCACGGTCTGTTATCGCCATAGTAGCGATCTGGTAATGACTGGTTGAAATCAACCGTGAGACGGAGAATGTCATTTTCGATGCGCTTGCGGACATCAACCCCCAGTTCCTGGGAGAGCTGGTCAAGCTGCGGGCTGTCGTATATCAAGTCGTAAGCCAGCGCCAGAGTATTGGGGATTTCGTGCATCCAATGGTCGTGCCACTTGCCGCCAGTGTTGGTGGGATAGCTGGGAAGATCGTACTTGGCCTGGCACTCTTCAGGTGGTAGATAGCGGTAAGGAAGCGACGTGTACTTACGGTCGCCGCCACTGTACTGTATGATCACACACCAGCCGGGAAAGACCTGGGCAAAGCGGTCAATAATCAGCGCGCCCCGGCGGGCATACTCCGGCTGCTTGGTGACGTGATAGGCCTTGGCGAGCTCATAGGCCTGACTGGACAGCCACTGCTTGTGAAAATGGCAGATTCTGGACTGGAGGAAGTAGTCGCGGCCGCCGCTGACGTGATAGCGTACCGTGACCTCTTCGCCCAGCGGGTTGGTCGCGGTCTGGGTGCGGTCCATCGGGTAATTCTCTTCGTCGGGATAGACGTGGCCGCAAAGCTTGCAGCGCATCTGATCGGGCTTGTCGGGCGTCCATTCCATATCGAACTCGCCATCGTAGCGGCCGGTCTTGCAGTTGGGACACCCGCAAAAAAAGGTGGGCGTTTGAACCGGCACCAGGGCCAGAAGCTGTTCTTCGCTCATCGCCATGATTGTTGCCAATTGCTCGGTCAGCTTATCGGGGTTACGCTCCTCGATGCGATGTCGAACGACGGGGTGCTGAGCTGCGGGCGTTTGCGCCGTCACGTGCGGTACGCCCACACAAATGCTGAGCGCCACCGTCAGCATCATCAGTAGCGAAGTCACGTTCGGCACACTAGCGGTCTCCTTTGGTCTGTGCATCGGCTCTGCAACGGCATCAACAGACAACGGCTGGGCCGGATTCTCGGCGGAAGCTAGCGCTTCCGCCTCGTATGCGGCCCCTCCAAACCGCAACAGCCAACGAGAGCGCGCTGGGAAGCCCGCCCCATGCGACGGTACCTAGAGCGCGCTGCCTGCACCCCTACAGCGGAGAACAGGTATTGTCGAAGCCATGGGTTGGCCGGGCAGTTAGGCCCGGGTCGAAATAGAAAGGCGGGAGATCACCTATACCCCCGCCCTTTGCCAATTGTGCGTGATGTTGGTTTGCGGCCTCTGGATCTTGGCGCGCAAAAGGACAGCAAAACCACGCCCTACGCGCTAGGCTCCGCTGCCTCTCCAGGTTAGTTCGGGTGAGCCGGTGGTGGGCAGTGGGTACTTATACCACTTGGCATGACCGTCCATGAAGCCGATATTCATACCTTCATTGTGCCTGAAAGCGCTCTTGCTGGGCCAGGCGTCATACCTGGTGGGCGCGCGAGTGCCCTGATGATAATTGCGGAAACTGGTCTCGGTGAACATCGGCATGCCGGCCGGGTATTTGATGTCAATCAACAGCACCTGGGAGGTCGAGTAGTTGACTGCGTAATTGCAGTTGTAGGAATTGCCTCCGAGCCCCCAGCCTTGGCGCTGGCTGGGACAGAGCAGTATCTGGGCATTCTTCATATACGGTTCCAGATACATGTACCACCAGACCCGATGAGGGTAGCTGTAATGGTCATAGGAGCCGACCTGCCGGCACATGATGCCGTCATAGTCCTCCATGTACATAAGGCCAGCTTCGGCTATCTGCCTGCAATTGCTCAGGCAACTGGCCTGCCGGGCCTTCTCGCGAGCCCTGGCGAAGACCGGAAACAAGATCGCTGCCAGGATCGCGATGATGGCAATCACCACGAGTAACTCTATCAAGGTGAAGCCTGCTCTCTTCAACATTCCTACCACCACCTTTTCTCAAGCTAAGGTGCTCGGGCGTTACTGGTTACAGAGCCTGTCAGTAGCGCCTCAGTAACTTGCCTCCTCAACAAGGGTCCAGTACCAAGGGCCGCCATAGGTCTTGGACATAAAGTTGCCGCCATCCCAAGAGACCCACTTGGCATGGCCATCCACAAAGGCGACATTGATGCCTTCCATGTGCTTGGGCCCGCCACCGGCTGTGCCGTGCCAGATCCAGTAGTACTTGCCAGGCACCGCCCAGGGATACCACCAGTAAACGCGGGTGGTGAAGCCCCAATGGGAATTGCGGTCGGCCAAAAGCACGAATTGTGCCGGATGTTGGATCTCGGACTCTTGGAGCCCTTGACCGCTGTCGGCGAGGTCGAACTCGCGGTTGATGCCATAGCCGCACCTATAGCCGGTCCCTTTAGGACGTGCCGGACAGACGAAGAGTCCCTCATTTTTCACGTAAGGGAAAATCATGTCCATCCAGAAGATGTAAGAGTATTCAGTAGCTCCGTCATCGGAAAAGGGACAAGCAATGGCGGGAGAACCGGTGGTCTTTTTCGGGAACGTGCCGTCCCAATCTCCCGCGTACATGATACAACCGAGGGCCAACTGTTTTACGTTGGAGAGGCATGATTGTGACACCGCCTTCTCGCGAGCGCGCGCGAAGACCGGGAAGAGAATCGCCGCCAGGATAGCAATTATTGCTATCACCACCAGCAATTCGATGAGAGTAAATCCACCTCTGCCAGGCTGTCTCATTGTGACTCTCTCCTTCCTACCACATAGGACGATTGCCATTACTATTGCGCCTAGTTGCGACCTAGGATATCACGACACACCGGCTACCGTGAGCCGGACATTTGCGCCCTGTATAAGCCCCAAGCGCTCGGCTTCAGGTCCAGGCAAGGCGAACATGAGGCCGAAGCTCGGCCTCATGCGTGATACGGGTCAGGTTCCGTTATACCGCCAGCACAACTCGGGGGTGGCGGTTTTCGGCAGGGGATACTTATACCACTTACCGTGACCGTCCATGAACCCGATGTTGAGGCCACCGTTGTGGCGGGCGGCGGTCTTGCCGGGCCAGGCCGCCCAGTCGGTGGGCTGGACCGTGCCCTTGAAGTAATTCCTGGCGCTCTGAGTGTCCAGCAGCATCACCATGCCGGCCGGGTACTTGACATCAATCAGTAGCTGATTTGCCGCCCAGTAGTTTATCGCATAGTGGCAGGCGTACCAGCCGGTCATGGTCCAGCCGCGACCCGTTTCGCTGGGGCAGAGCAGCACCTGGTTGTTCTTGATGTAGGGCATGACGCGGTCATACCACCATTTGCCGCCGTTGCTGTAATAGTGGTCGTGCGAGCCCACTGTGGGCGGCATGATGCCGTCGTAGTCCTCCAGGTACATCAGGGCCGCAAGCGCTATCTCTTTGACGTTACTGAGGCAGCTCGCCTGGCGGGCCTTCTCGCGGGCCCTGGCGAATACCGGAAACAGAATAGCTGCCAGGATCGCGATGATGGCAATGACCACTAGCAACTCGATCAGAGTGAAGCCACTTCTACGAGAACCTCTCATTGTGATTTGCTCCTTCCTAGTGCTTAGCACGTTGGCGATAACCATAGTTTCCAACTTAGTATAGCACCGCTCGATGTCCCCGTCAATGATGCTTCCCAACGTCCACTATTAAGAGATTCTTTCGGGCTGCCCCGGTTCCCTGCTTGCCTGCAGAAAAAATGTGAAAAAGTTGTCAGAACGGCTCATTGGTCCAGCCGGCGTTGTACTGCTCGCGGCCCACCGACTTGACATGGCCATCACCGTACAAAACATTCCAGCGCTTGGCATTGAAGCCCTTGCCACCGTGCCAACTGCCATGGCCATCAAAGAATACATTGGTGTTGACGGGGTCCTTGAGCTGTGAGAGCAGGCCCTGGCGGAAGGTGATTATCGTCTGGTACATGTAGCTGCTGCCGAAGGCCTCAAAGGCCGTAGGCCGACCATCCAGGGGTACGCCGGAATCTTCCAGGACATCATAGCCGATATCGGCCGGGCAGTGCCAGATTTCGCGGTTCTTAATATAGGGATCGAGGACATCCTTGTGACGGGGCATGTAGGGGATCCAGGCCTGGTACTCCGGGAAGCCGGCCCAGATCTCCGGAGCATACCGATCGGCGCAATCAACCGCCCAGGGGAGAAAGCCGTCATAGTCGTCAACGTACATTATGAGGGCGTTGCCGATTTGCTTGAGATTGGCGACACAGCGGGTCGAGCGGGCCTTGGCGCGGGCGCGCGCGAACACCGGAAATAACATCGCCGCCAGTAGCGCAATGATGGCGATGACTACCAGCAGCTCGATAAGCGTGAAGGCGGCGCGACGGCAAGGCTGCTTTGGAGAAAAGTTCATCTAATTACTCACCTTGTGGCCTGCAAAGGAAATGCAGAGGCGAGGACGCCTGTCTTTGAGGTTTCCTGGAGTGGCACGGCCCTTCTTGCTAGCCTTCCTGGACGACAGGTTTCCTAGCCTGTCGAGGTCTGTCCGAACGGCAATGGCCTGGACAGGCAGGGATGCCTGTCCTCCGGGGTAGATTTGCGGGGCGAGTCGCCACCTGCTGCCTTGCCTGTCCACTCTTGTAACACCCCAAGCTGAGCAGTTACCGTTTATCAATATATACCCACTATTCGTCCGCTAAATCAAGAGTCTGCTGCAGGGAGGCGAGAATCGGTGCGAAGGTCGTGCGATGGGCAGAGCAAGGACCGTGCCGCGCAATCGCCGCTAAATGCTGCGGGGTCCCATAGCCCTTGTGTCCGGCAAAGCCGTATTCGGGATAAACGGCATCCAGTTCCACCATCATGGCATCGCGCATCACCTTGGCGAGAATCGAGGCGGCGGCGATGATCCGACAGCGGCTGTCGCCGCTAATGATGGCCTGGCAGGGGATCTGCAGTTGCGGCGCGGCATTGCCGTCAATCAGGGCGAAATCAGCCGCCGGCGATAAAGCCTCGACGGCAAGTTTCATGGCCCGCAGTCGGGCGCGGCGAATGTTGATGCTGTCAATGAGTTGGGGAGAGGAAAGGGCCATCGCCCAAGCAGTGGCCTGCTCCTGCACCGCCTGGCAGAGAGCCTCGCGGTCCGTCGCCAAGAGCTGCTTGGAGTCGGTGAGATGGGCGATCCGTAGAGATGGCCGGAGGATCACCGCAGCCGCAACCACCGGCCCGGCCAGGGCGCCACAGCCGGCCTCGTCAACGCCGGCGACCAGCTCATAGCCGTCCTCAGCCAGTTGGTGCTCGCGGGCGCGCGAGGCGGCGCGCGGGAGCTTTCTCGAGCGGCGGGATTGCGGTTTCATGGGCGGAATATGCAGATACAAGCAAGCGAACGGCACTCGCGTCGGAGCGGACGCCCGCCGCACGCGAGCATTGCTGTGCGGGCGCACCCACGCCTTCGGCGCAGGTGCCCGATGGGCCCCTAAAACGGCGGCCCTCACCCTAGCCCTCTCCCAAGGGGAGAGGGAACAACAGCAGCGGCTGTCGGGCTGGAAAGCCCGCCGCACGCGAGCATTGCTGTGCGGGCGCACCCACACCTTCGGCACAGGTGCCCGATGCGCTCCTACAACAGCAGCATTAGGCGTCAACCACAAAAAAGCCACCCGTTAAAGGTGGCTTTGGGTAGTCAGCGCACCATGCGCATGCGGCCAATCGGCCAGAATATCACCATCGCCTTGCCCAGGACATTCTCCTCAGGCAGGAAGGGCCGCGCCTGCCAGCGGTTATCACTGGTCAGCGTCTGCCAGCGGTGACTGTCATTGGAGCAGTTGCGGTTGTCGCCGAATACCACCAGTTTCGCCTCAGGTACGAGTACCTCACCGCCGTGGAAATCAGGCCAGTCGTAAGTTGGTGTCTCTTTGATATACGGCTCATTGACCAGCTCGCCGTTGGTGTAAAGGCCGTGATAGCCGACCACGGCCAGGCGGTCGCCGGGGGTTCCGACAACGCGCTTGATGAAATCGCGGTCGAGATGGTCAGCTACCGGCGGCGCTTTGAACACAACGATGTCGCCAGCCTGCGGCTCGAGAAAGTGGTAGATGAACTTGTTGACGAGGATGCGATCGCCGACCTGTAGGGTCGGCTCCATCGAGCCGGAGGGGATGTAGAAAGCCTGGACCACAAAGGGGCGGAGAATACAGAAGACCAAGAGCAGCGCTATCAAAGCGGAATCGATGAACTCAAGCACCGCGGCACGGGAGCTATGGAGCAGCGCCGCCAGGGCAAACAGGCGCGTATGGGCGGCCCACAGGCGCACAATCACCGCCAGAGCAATCAGACCGGCAACGTGCCAGGGGTTGTCAAACGCCAGAACCGTTGTGGCCCCTACATCGTTCATGGCTGCTTAGTCGTCCTCGGTGGGCTGCGCCTCCGGCTCGCTGGCGGTCGCCGACTCGGCGACAGCTTCGGGCTGCTGGGGCTCAGGCTGGGCTTGGTCAGGCACCCCGGCTGCGGTTTCAACAGCCGGCTGATCGCTGTCTGCTGGTGCCGCAGGCCGTGGGACGGTCTCGCGCAACTCGCGGATGCGACTGGCGCGACCGCTGCGACCGCGTAGATAGTAAAGACGGGCACGGTTTACCTGGCCGCGACGGACCACCTCAATGCGGTCAACGACGGGGGCGTGGAGCGGAAAGGTGCGCTCGACGCCGACACCGTAGGTGACGCGCCGGACCGTGACGGTCTCGTTAAGCCCGCCACCGGAGCGCCTGATGACAACGCCCTCAAACGGCTGTACCCGGGTACGCTCTTCGTCCCGGGACTTTTCGGTGATCTTGACATAGACCCTGATGGTGTCCCCGGGCCGGAAGTCGGGAAGGTCGGGCTTCATGTGCTTGGCCTCAAACTGCTGAATGAGCGGTGACTTCATCTTGATTTGCTCCTGTTGGGTATCGGCTCAGAGTTCTCCGAGTATTTGCCAGTCTTCGTCGGTAAGGTCGGCGCTACTAAGCAGGTCAGGGCGGCGCTCGAGTGTGCGTTTGAGCGCCTGGCGGCGGCGCCACCGGCGGATCTCTTCATGATGGCCGCGCACCAGCAACTCCGGAACGGCCATGCCCTGGTAGACGGCAGGGCGCGTGTACTGCGGATACTCCAGCAGGCCCTCGGCATGAGACTCCTGGAGCGTCGAGGCCTCGTTACCAAGGACACCGTCCACCAGCCTGACGACCGCGTCCATGACTACCAGGGCGGCGAATTCGGCGCCGCTGAGGACGTAATCGCCGATCGAGAGCTCCTGATCAGCAAGCGCCTCGCGCACCCGTTCGTCTATACCCTCATAGCGCGAGCACAACAGAATCAGCCGGCCCTGCTGGGTCAACTGACGCGCGATTTGCTGATTGAAGAGCCGGCCCTGCGGGCTGAGCAGGATGACGTGGCCGGGCTGGTCGGCTTCGGCCTGTAAACTGCTCACCGCATCGAAGAACGGCTCCGGCTTCATAACCATGCCGGGTCCGCCGCCGTAGGGCGTATCGTCAACCTGGCTGTGGCGGTCGTGACAGTAATCGCGCAGATCGTAAACAGCAATATTGACAAGGTCGCCGGCGGCGGCACGGCCCAGGATGCCGTAGCCGAGCGCATCGGCAATCAGATCAGGGAATATCGTCACAACGTCAATGTGCATCAGTACCCGCCCCGCCTGGGAGCCCTGTAACTATTCGATCATCCCCGGCAGCAGCCTTACGACCACGACGCCGCCGGCGAGGTCTATCTTGGTAACGACTTCGGCAGTCGCCGGCACCAGCAATCCGCTGTCGAGTACGTACACATCATTAGCACCGGTCTTGAGTACCTCAACAATCAGCCCCAAGGCCTGGCCGTCATCAGTCAGCACCCGCAGGCCGATGATATCGTCAATGTAGTAGGTGCCCGGCGGCAATTGCGGCGATTCAGAGGCCTGGATAGTGATCTCGGCTCCGACGATAGCCTCAGCCTGGTCGCGGTCGGCGATCCCCTCAAGCTGCACGATGTAGATGCGCTTGTGCGGGACCTGACGGGCTTGCAGAAGCCGGGCGAGAAACGCCGGTGCCTGCTTGGGCCGGACACAGACCTGGCCCAGTAGCTGCATACGTCCGGGCAGATCGCTGTAGCAGAGCGCCTTGACTTCGCCTTTGACACCGTGAGCGGCCTGAACCCGGGCGACGTGTACTGAGTAATCAGGCAGTTCAGGCATTGTCGCTGTCTGTGCCGAGGTCGGTCTCGATAGCCACAACGGGAGTTTCGTCTTCCGCCAAGGGCACCCGCTCGCGTATCTCAATCACGATGCCATCTTTGGTGACGATCTCGGTGCCGGTCAGCAGGACCCGCAGATCATCGCCCTCACTGAGCTCCACGAAGCTCTCGAGGCTGCCGCGGATGATTTCGGTGCCATTGTCCAGCACCTGGACCTGTTGCTTGCGCTCGAGGATACCGTCGCGGAGCTCCTGCTGGCGCTTCTTTTCGGCCTCGACGCGCTTGCGCAGGTTGACCGCCTGCTGCAAATCGGCGCGCTGTAACTCGGTGATGTAGCCCCGGGCGCTGAAATCGAGCTGCTCGATGCGCTGCTCGAGTTCGTCGGCGGCGTGCTGCAACTCCTCGGCGAGCTCCTCCTTGAGCTGGTCGGTGACAATCGAGCGTAAGATGACTTCGCGTTTTACAGTAACGGTCATAAGGACTGAGCCTCCTACAGCAGCCGACAGCATCGGCGTGGGTGGTAGTGGGCGCTCTGGCCATGAGATCAGAGCACAGCTATGAGAGTATCTCGACCGTGGCCTTCTTGTCGCGCTTCATAGCCGCGGATTTGACGATGGTGCGCAAGGCATTGGCGATGCGACCACCCTTGCCGATGACCTTGCCGAGGTCTTCTTCGGCCACGGATACCTCATAGACAACTACGGTTTCGCCTTCGATTTCGTTTATCTGTACCTGGTCGGGGTCGTCAACGAGGGCTCGTACCATGTACTCGACGAGTTCCAGCATCGTGGGCCTCCAGTATGTGTCTGAGTCTGTGAAGTGGCCGTCGCAGTGCAGACAGGTATTTCAGGTTGGGTGCGTGACGGACAACCGGCGCTAGGCTACTGGTCCGGGCTCTGGGCTGGGACTGACGGCTCCTCGGTCTCGGCTGCGGAGACGGCTTCAGCTTCGGCGACAATCGGCGCTTGCTGCTCCATTTCGCCCGGCTTGACACCCTTACGAAAGGCCGCCATGACGCCTTGCTTGGCCAGCAACGAGCGCACCGTGTCGGTGGGCTGAGCGCCGACATGAAGCCAGTGCAGCGCGCGGTTAACGTCCACACTGATAGTTGGTGGGTTGGTGGTCGGACAATAGTACCCCAGCTCTTCCAGCGTATGGCTGTTGCGGGGCTTCCTGGAGTCCATGACCACAAGCCGATAATGTGGGTTGCCCCGGGCACCGGTTCGTTTCAGTCGGATCTTGGTTGACAATCTATTTGCTCCCTTCGGACCTGAATATGGCTGCGGAGGCGGCTGTGGCCGGCCTATCCGAGCCGCAGGCCGCCGATGTTCAGCGGCCCACCTTTGGCAATGGTCTTCATCATCTTAGAAAGCTGATTATACTGCTTGATAACGATGTTGACATCCTGGACGGTCGTGCCGCTGCCGGCAGCGATGCGGCGACGGCGGCCACCGTTGAGTATCGAAGGGTCGGCCCGCTCCGCTTTGGTCATGGAGAAGATGATGGCCTCGAGGCGGTCGAGTTCCTTGTCATCCAACTCGTCCGGCGCGATGGGGCCGAGCCGATCAGCGCCCGGAATCATCTTCAGAATGTGCTCCAGCGGGCCCATGTTGCGGACGCTACGCAACTGCTCCAGGAAGTCGTTCATGTCGAACTGCGAGGAGAGCAGGCGTTTCTGCATCTGTCTGGCCTTCTCTTCGTCAACCGCCTCACGTGCCTTCTCAACCAAAGTCAGGACATCGCCCATGCCGAGGATGCGCTGGGCCATGCGATCAGGATGAAAAACGTCGAGCGCCTCGATCTTCTCGCCGGTACCGGCGAACATTATCGGCTTGCCGGTAACGGCGCGGGCGGAAAGAGCCGCGCCGCCCCGCGCGTCACCATCAAGCTTGGTGAGAATCAGCCCGTGAAGCTGCAGACGGTCCCCGAACTCCTTGGCGACATTGACAGCCTCCTGACCGGTCATGGCGTCTATGACCAAGAGCGTGACCGGGTGCTCAAGCTGGCGCTCCATGGCCGCGATTTCGTCCATCATCTGCTGGTCAATCTGCAGGCGGCCGGCGGTATCCACGATCACCACATCATGGGCGCGGGTGCGGGCATGAGCCAGAGCCTGGGACACAATCGCCACCGGATCGGTGCTGTCTTCAGCATAGACCTCAACGCCGGCCTGCTGGCCGATCTGCTGCAACTGCTGGATGGCGGCCGGGCGATAGACATCAGCAGCACATAGCATCGGCTGATAGCCCTCGCGGCGCAGCCGCACGGCGAGCTTGCCGGCGGTTGTGGTCTTACCGCTGCCCTGCAGGCCGGCGAGCAAGATGGTATGGGGCCCGGGGCCCTGGAGCCGCAAGGGAGCCGCCTCCCGGCCGAGCAGCTCAATCAGCTTGCTGTGGACGATGTCAACGATCTGCTGAGTGGGATTGAGGCCGGAGAGGATCTCCTCACCCAGGGCCTCCTGCTGGATCTCCTGGACGAAATCCTTGACCACCTGGTAGTTGACATCGGCTTCCAGCAGAGCCAGCCGCACTTCCTTGAGGCCTTCGCGCACGTCCTTGGGCCGCAGCTTACCGCTGCCGCTCATGCGCTTGAAGACCTTCTGGAGCTTTTCTGTAAGGGCCTCGAACATCGGGCGTTGCACACCTCAGGAAATGCCAATAGCCTGGCAGAAAAAGTTAGAGCCGGAATACCGCCGGCCCCGCTTGTGGCCATGGATTCTTCGGGTACTTCGTAGTTCAGACAGTATAGTAGCAAGATGGCCTGTTGTCAACAAATGGTAGGGCCTAGCAGCAGGCATACAGCGGCGATTAGAATGACGTTGTGTGGCAGCGGTCTGGTGCTTATTGGCTGTCGCCGTGCCCGACGAAGCGGCGCGTGCTCTCCACATCACGGGCGATCTGCGCCTTCAGGGCCTCGGCACCGGCGAACTTGCGGACAAACCGCAAGCGGCGGACGAAGCTGAGATCAAGCTGGGAGCCGAGTAGCTCGAGGTCGTGATCAGTGATGATATGGGCCTCGATGGTGTTGTGGCCGCCGTCAAAGGTCGGCTGCGGTCCGATATGGATGGCAGCAGGGCAGGGCACAGCCTCGGCGCCGATTTGGCGGCGCAGAGCAGGACCGTCGGCCAGACCCGCATAGACTGCAGAACCAGGTATCAACTTGTTCGGTGGAACCCCCAGATTCACCGTCGGCAGGCCAAGCCGCCGGCCTCTGCCGGTGCCGGCAACCACCGTACCGCGCAGGCTGTAATGGCGGGCCAGTAGCGCGGCGGCTTCCTCGGCATGCGCCTCGCGGAGATACTTACGCACCTCCGTACTGCTGACACGCATACCGTCGAGCTTCAACAGCGGTACGGTGATGAGCTGGAAGCCGTACTGCCGGGCCAAGCGGGCGATGACATTGATGTCGGCTTCGGCACCGGAGCCGAAGGCATGATTCTCGGCGGCCAGCAGCACCTTAGTATTGAGATGGCCGTCCAGCACGTCGCGAGCAAACGCCTCCGCACTAAGAGCGCTGAAGCGCTCGTCGAACTCGATCACAACCACGCGGTCGACGCAAAGGTCTTTGAGGATGTCGAGACGCTCGTCGGCGACGGTTAGGCGCATCCCGGCACTCGCGGCGGGCGCCAGCACCTCCTCCGGTATCGGCTCAAAGGTCAAGACGGTAGCTTCGAGGCCACCAGCCGCCGCCTCGGCACAGGTGCGATGGATCAGATACTGGTGGCCGATGTGCAGACCATCGAAGGCTCCGACAACAACGGCGCGCTCCGCCGGCGGCAGCTTCTTGTCGACTCCCGTGGTCACAAGCATGATATTTCACTCGCCTCGGTCAGGCAATACGGTGCGCGGCTGCAGGTGGGCGCCGCGGTCATCGCGCACGGCCTCGGCAACGGCAATCAGTTCCCCGGAGGCGACCAATAAACGCACGAAGGCTCCCGGGCTATGAGCCTCAGCTACGTCACAAGCAAGGCCGGATATGCGGTTGCCATGCCGTGCTGCCGCCACTTGCTGCTGACCAAGGGTAACAGCCGGCAAATGCGTCAGGCCCTCGACCGCACTGATGAGATAGGCCGCGAGGCCGTCGTCAGCCAGTTGGGGCAGAGTCACGGCGTCATCGAGCCGGTGCTGGCCGACAGCGGTGCGCACCAGAGCCGACAGATAGGCCCCACAGCGGAGCCGCTGGCCCAGCATCGCGGCTAAGGAGCGGACGTAAGTGCCCTTGGAGCAGTCTATGTCAACCATAACCTGCGGGAAATCGCCATCGCGGAACTCGACAAGGCGGAGCTGATAGACCGCGACCGGGCGCGGCTGCAGGGCAACAGCCTTGCCCTCGCGAGCCAGCTCGTAGGCGCGCTTGCCGCCGATATGAGCCGCCGAGTAAGCGGGCGGAACCATCGCGATCTCGCCAGTCAGTTCGGCCAAAGCCTCCTGGATAGCTTGGACGGTAAGCCCCGAGGCCGGCGCGCTATGGGTGACAGTGCCCTCGGCATCATGGGAATCCGTGGTGATACCCAGGGTGACCTCGGCCCGGTAGGATTTGTGCAGGTCCAACACATATTGAGAGAGCTTGGTAGCAGCGCCGACGGTAAGCACCATCACACCGGCGGCAGCAGGATCGAGCGTACCGGTGTGACCGACCTTGGCAGCAGCCAGGCTGCGGACCTGCTGCACTAGATCGTGCGAGGTCAGCGCCGGCGGCTTGACTACATTCAGGAACCCGTCATCCATTGGTCGGTTGGGAAAGGGCCTCGGCCAGAGCGTCGAGCAAATGCCGGCGGGCCTCTTCGAGCGAACCGCTAAAGGAAAAACCGGCAGCCTCGGCGTGACCTCCGCCGCCAAAGCGCCGCGCCACCTCGGCGCAGTCAATAGCTCCAGAGCGCAGGCTTGCCTCCCAGGCATCGTTGTCGCCGACGGCCTTCAGCAGGACATATACATCCACGTCCGGCGCCAGGCGAATATCGTCAATAATCTCCTCGGTATGCGTGCGATTGGCACCGGCGGCCGCAAAATCTTCGGCTGTAACAACACTGAGAAGTACCCGACCGTCGAGGTATTGCTTGAGATCGGCCAAGGCACGGCCTTTGAGTACCAGATGGGGCAGAGGCCGGCGGGCCACCGCAGCCTGGGCTATGGCATGGGCATCGGCGCCGGCGGCAACGCATTCGGCGCAGAGCCGCAAGGCTTCGGCATTGGTATTGGCGAAGCGGAAAAAGCCGGTGTCAGTGGCGATCGCCCAGTATATGCAGGTGGCAACCTGCGGTGTCAGGGGCCGCTGCAACGCCGTCAGGATGCGGTGAATCATCACCCCGACGGCGCTGGCTTGAGGGTCAAGGTAGCAAACTTGAGCCGAACAGCTAGTGCTGGTGTGATGATCAATATGGGCCGAATGGGGCGCCTGCGAGTAAAGCTCGGTCAAGTAATCGAGCCGGCCTATGTCCTCGCAATCCAGGCAAATGGCTACCTCGGCTGCGCGCGGCGTTTGCTGAACGATCATCTCCGCTCCGGGCATAGCGGTCCACCAATCCGGGGGTGCACTGGGGAAGGCAACAGCGACATCTTTGCCCATATCCCGGAGCACGTGGGCAAGTGCTAAAGCACTGCCGACCGCATCGCCGTCTGGATTCTTGTGTCCCAGCAACAGGAAACTGGCGTGGGTCTGGAGGAGGGCCAGCAGAGCAGCAGGCACGGCCGTATGAGGTCCGGCAGGCGCGTTGCCGTTACCGGACTTAGCTGCCAGGCTCTTCGGCATTGGGGCCTTGTTCTGGTTGCCCATCAATATCGCGCAGGAGCCTTTCAATCCGCTGGGCGCGCTCAGCAGTCTCGTCGAAGACAAAGCGCAACTGGGGCGTGTAGCGCATTGCCAGTTGCTCGCCGAGCTGAAAGTTGATGAACTTGCGGGCCCGCAACAGCGCCTTGGTAGTTGCCTCAATCTGCTCGGGCGGCCCCAGCACCGAGTAATACACGGTAGCGTTGCGCATGTCCACCGAGACCTCGACATCGGTGATGGTCAGGAAACCGATGGCGGGGTCGTCAACTTCCTCGCGGATAACGTCGGCGACGATCTGCTGGATCAGCTTGGCCGCGCGGCGCTGTCTTTGGGTTTGCTGTTTGATAGGACTTCACCCCGTGGGAGCCTGAGACCGTGATTACCAGAACTCGGTAAAGCTGGCCTCGACAACTGTCTGGCGCTCGCGCGAGACGGCCGCCTCAAGATGGCTGAGCACGCGCTCCACATGAGTACGCTCGTTGGCGACATAGGCGATAGCCAAGGTGGCGCGACAGCGGTTGTCAAGCTGCTCAATCTCGGCTACTGAGACATTGTAGCGGTTGCACAGACGCTCAATCAGGCTCTTGACAACACGCCTTTTGTCCTTGAGGGTGGCGGCGTCCGGGATGTAGAGGTCGAGAGTTAGTAGGCCGATTATGGCAGGCATGGCCAGTACCCTTAGTCGTTTGCCCGGCTTCCATTCGCGCTGATTGACAGACGGCGCTCGACCTCCACTTCCACGCTGGCCTCGATGATGTCGCCGACCTGCCACTGGCGGAATTGCGCGATGGCTACACCACACTCGCCAGGCGCCTCAATCTCGGAGACGTCACGGTCGAAATGGCGCAGCGAATCGAGGGTGCCGGAATAGATGACTTCGCCGTCGCGGATTACGGCGATCTTGGCCCGAGGCTGCAGCCTGCCCTCGGTGACGCGGCAGCCGGCCACGACCCCGGCCCGCGAACTGCGGAAGGTCTGGAGCACCTCGGCCTTGCCGATAGGCCGCTGTTCGACAACCGGCTTGAGCAGGCCGGAAGCAGCCGCGATGATGTCATCAATCACCTCATAGATAACATCATAGAGGCGGATCTCAACGCCTTCGGCCTCGGCTGTCTGGGCCACGCTGTCGGGCGCTTCGGCGCGGAAGCCGATGATAATAGCTTCGGAGGCGCGCGCCAGCATCACATCGGACTCATTGATGGGGCCGACACCGGTATGAATTACCTCGATGATGACCTCCTCGAGCCGGTCGTCCAGCTCGAGAAGCTTGGCCTCGACGGCCTGGGCCGAGCCGTAAACGTCGGCCTTGACGATGACACTGAGCTCCTCGGCCTCGCCGCTACGCATGCCGGCGAAGAGCTCGCGTAAGGCGGCAGCGCGGGAGGTTTCCATGTCGCGCTCCCAGACCTGTTCTTCGTGGGCGGCGGCGGTTTCGCGAGCGGCCTTCGGGTCCTCGGCGCGGACAGCAATCTCACCAGCCTCGGGCGTGCCGGAGAAACCGACGATCTCGACCGGCCGGCCCGGGCCCATTTCCTTAACTGACCTGCCGCGCCAGTCGCGCAAACGCCGCACGCGACCGTGATTAGCCCCGGCGACGATTGAATCGCCCACCCGCAGCGTACCGTTGCGGGTTAGGATAGTGGCGACAGCACCCTCGCTGGTAGTGAGGCCGGCCTCGATGACCACGCCGACGAAATCAGCCTCGGGGTCGGCCCATAGCTCCTGGACCTCGGCGACCAGTAGCAGCATATCCACCAGCTCAGCAAGGCCGTCGCCGGTCAGGGCTGAGATCTCGACGACGATAGTGTCACCGCCCCATGCTTCGGGTACCAGTTCGTGTTCCAGGAGTTGCTGCTTGACACGTTCGGGATCGGCGGTGGGCAGGTCGCACTTGTTGACGGCGACGATGATGGGGACCTCCGCAGCCTTGGCGTGGTTGATGGCCTCAACGGTCTGAGGCATGATGCCGTCATCAGCGGCGATGACCAGGACGGCGATGTCATTGACCTGAGCGCCGCGAGCACGGATGGCTGTGAAGGCCTCGTGGCCGGGAGTGTCTATGAATACGATGCGCTTATCGCGAACCTCCAGCTCGGAGGCGCCGATATGCTGGGTGATACCGCCGCTTTCGCCGGCAACTACGTCGGTTGAGCGGAGTTGGTCGAGTAGGCTGGTCTTGCCGTGGTCAACATGGCCGAGTACGGTGACGACCGGGGGGACTGGGACGGCGCTATCCGGAGGCGTTCCGGTCGGCCGCTTGGCGCGTTCGGGTAGAGGCATGACGGCATCGGGTTGTTCCTGGGGCTCGGCGGTGGCCTCGACTTCGGCCATGCGCCTCTCGATCTCTTCGATGCTGGTGTAGGCACCGGGGTGGGTCGGGCCGAAGCCGTGGCTGGCGATCTGTCTCTCAAGTACCTTGAGTTCCTCTTCGCGCTGCTTGATCTCTTGCTCCAGCTCGGCCTCGTCATCAGTGTCGGTAACTGCCTTTGTTTCATCGGCGGGGACTTCCGGGGCAGCCTCGGCCTCCTCACGAGCGGCTGCCTCGGCTTCCTTAGCCCGGTCGCGCGCCTTGGTGAGCTGCTCGGCGAGCAGTTCCCGCACCGTCGCCGCGGTATCCTCGTCAATTGCCGAGGCCGGGGTGAGATTAGACACCCCCATATGCCCCAGCGCCTTGATTAACGCGCTGCTTTTCAAGCCTAGTTGCTTTGCCAGAGAGAAGACCCTGACCTTGGCCAAATCCAAACACCTCCGCGGGCGCTGTCAGGCCCGCTTGCCCGGTTTTGTTCGAATGCAGCAAGCCGGCTGTGTGGCCGGTGCCGCTTCAAGCGCCGATCTATTCGAGGTCGAGGCCCTCGAGGTCCTCGAGGTCACTAGCATCCAGTTCGAGGCTGCCCTCCTCAAGCTCGTCAAGGGTGCCTTCGCCGCCAGTAAGCATCTCCTCAACCATGTCGGCCTCTTCGCCGGAGATGGTGCTGGCGTGACTGGTGACCTCAACGCCTTCCTCCTGAAGGATCTCGATGAGGTCCTTGTTCTCGACCTTGAGCTTCTTAGCCAGTTCGTAGATTCTGATGCGACGCTGCTTGTCCTCTTCAGCCGCTGCCGCCTCAGGAGCGGCGACGCCGCTGGTCTCAGCCCACTCGGTCTCACTGCGGATGTCAACGCGCCAGCCGGTGAGTTGGGCGGCTAGGCGGACGTTTTGGCCCCGCCGACCGATTGCCAAAGAGAGCTGATCGTCAGGAGCGATAACCATAGCGGCCATATTGTCTTCGTCCAAGACGACGCTGCTGACCCGCGCCGGCGAGAGGCCGCTCTTGAGATATTCGGCTGTCTCATCGCTGTAACGGACGATGTCAATCTTCTCGCCGCGCAGCTCGTCAACGATGGCCTGCACGCGAGTGCCGCGATGGCCGACACAAGCGCCGACGGGGTCCACCTGGGGGTCGTGAGAGAGGACGGCCACCTTGGAGCGCGCTCCGGGCTCGCGGGCAACTGCCTTGATCTCGACAATGCCGTCATATACCTCCGGGACCTCAAGCTCGAACAGCTTGGTGACCAGCGCCGGGTGAGTGCGCGACACGATAATCTGTGGGTTCTTGGTGGTCTTGCGAACATCGAGTATGTAGAGCTTGAGCCGGTCGCCAAAGCGGTACGGCTCGCCGGGGATCTGTTCGTAAGAAGGTAGCAGGGTTTCGGTCTTGCCCAGCATGATAAAGACGCTCCGGGCGTCGCGGCGCTGAACTTCACCGGTGACAACTTCACCGACGCGATGGCTGAATTCGGTATAGACGATTTCGCGCTCGGCTTCGCGGATGCGCTGCATCACCACCTGCTTGGCGGTCTGCGCGGCGATACGGCCGAAGTCCTCGGTGTCCACTTCGTGTTCCTCATACTCGACGGTGCCGCTGGCCTTCAGCTCTTCGAGGGAGACCGGCTCCTCCTCCTCGTCGGTTTCAGGCAGGATCGGGCGGCGGGCAAACATGCGTACAGTGCGGCCCACGGTGTCAATCTCGACGCGGATGTCCTCTTCCACACCGAAATGCTTGCGGTAAGCGGACGCCATCGCCGCCTCGACGGTGGTGATGAGCGCCTCCATCGGGATGTCTTTCTCTTTTTGTAACTGCTGCAGCGCGTCTATGAACTCGCCATTCATCGCCGTGTCAACTCCTGGAAGGTCATATATCAGCAGCTCTAGTAATCACCCTCGAAGTCGTAAAGGAGGTGCGCGCTCTCGATCGTATCAAGTTCAATCTGTAGTACTTGCTGGTCGGTCTCGAGCAGAACGCGGCCGTCGTCGAGGCCGAGTAAGACGCCTGTTGCGGTGCGTTTGACGCCTGCGGAATAGAATGTGATGGCCGCTGGCTTGGCCGCAAAACGCTGGAAATCACTTGCGTGTATCAGGGGCCGCTCGACCCCGGGCGATGAGACCACCAAGTTGTAGCTGGCAGGAATGGGATCTAGCACATCCAGCAGCACCGAAAGCTGGCCGGCCATGTCCTGGCAGTCGGCTGCCGTGACACCTCCGGGCTTGTCCATGTAGATGGCCAGGATCCGGTTGCGGCCGTGGCCGCCGTAGGTGATTTGCACCAATTCATAGCCGTAGTCTGCCAAGGTACGCTCGATTTCCGCTTGGATCTTGCGCACTACCGGATGTTTGTCTTCCAGCCGCTTCATGGTTCTTTGCTGTCCACAACCGTGTCCCGGCCGCCGGCTTGACAAGCAACATTCAAACAATAGGGAGTGGGGAAAATCTCACCCACTCCCAGCGTATGGCGACTGAGATGGCACTACAACGGCGATTATACACCGTAGGCAGGATGATTGCAAGGGCTTTGCGCAGACTATTTGGCGATTTCTGGCGGGGGCGAGAAAAGCTGCAACAAAGTGCCGACAGATAAAGGAACTATCGCCCAAATCACGAATCTAATCTATACTGAGACAACCGCAGCAGGTTGCCGTGGCTGCCGGTGACCTTTGACCAATCGGCGGGAGGCGTGCAGGATGGCAGAAGACAATGGTATGGACCAGGAAATGTCGGTCGAGCGCAAGGCCGCTGAGATGTCGCTGAGGAAGGCCAAGGAGGAGCTCGGGAGGGGCCATCGGGATGTCGCCATCGAGCACGCCCGCGAGGCCCTGCGCGAGGACCCAACCCATCTGGGGGTGCGCCGCTGGCTGGCGGAACTCTATGAGAAAATGGATGAGCCGGTGCGCGCCTCCCGCGAGTATCAGGAGCTGATACACGTCAATGCGGATGACGAGGAGGCCTGGGAAGGCTTGCGGCGCGTTGATCCGGCGGGAGCCGAGCGGTTGGAGCGACTACACGACGTTGCTCCCGACCCCTTCGTGGCCCGACGAGAGCAGGCGGCGGCCGACGACATCTTCGGCGCCATCGGCGAGGATGAGGAAGAAGAGGAAGAATACGAAGAAGAGGAGGCCGGTGCCGTCGCGGAGGTAGAGGAGCCTGAGGCCGAAGCTGAAGAGCCGGAGCCACAAACGGCGCCGCCGACCCAGCAGATTGCATGGGCCTTCGACCAGGACTACGAGTTCCGCCAGCGGCTGATGGGGCGGCCCGGCATCGCGGAGATGGCGGAGAGCTTTGGCGACATGGCCGACGACTATGATGCTTGGGAAACGGCCCTGGTGGGATGTGCGCATTTGGATAGAGAGCGGCACGCGGGGGCGGACGAGCTGGTTAATGAGTTAGCCGGATTCTTCGGGGTCGAGCCACCGGAGATGTTCATCGCAGCAGAGCGACGGATGACGCCTGTGATGCTGGGTGGCGAGGGCCCCATGGTGGCAATAACTACCGGCATGTTGAGCGCCCTGAGCGAGGCCGGGCTGCGCTTTGCCATCGGCCGGTTGATGGCCCATCTCGCGCTGCAGACCGTTATTTACCAGCATATCACCATCGCGGTTCTGCAGCGCTCGCTGATGAGTGCAACTGACTGCGAGGAAGCCCTGACCGATTTGCTGGTGCGCACCGCTGGTGGGTGGGACGTAGGTGTGTCAAGGGAGGAATTGCAGCTTACCAGGAAGATCGCTCACGCCTGGCAGCAACGGGCGGAGCTATCGGTGGACCGCGGCGGGCTGCTGGCATGTCAGGATCTGGAGGCGGCCGCGCTGGCGATCGCTCAGGGCACCGCCCGCGATTCCGACAAGGCGGCCGAAATGGTCCTGGAAGACTTTATCGCGCAATATCGCGGCCAGGAGGCGGGGCAACTGGCCGCTATCGAGCCGAAGGAGTGCCCGCTACGCAGCGGGGCTTATGCTGCGTACCGAATTCTAATGCTGAAATGGTGGGCCGCAAGTGACCAGTACAAGCAGTTGAGCGGAACCTAAGCGCCGATGAATGAGGCGGTGTGAAGCAGTAGTGGCAGCAAACGATCGTGGCCTACACAGACGGCGGCGAAGCGGTATGCGCGCCTCGGCCGCCGTATTTGCTATAGCCGGCAGTAGCTATGTCGCGCTGCTACTGGGTGTGGTTCGAGGCATACTGGTGATGCGGTTGGTCGGGGTTGTCGGCCGCGGGCTGATGCAGTCAGTTTATGTGATCAATCGTTACACCGCCAACGCCCACCTGGGGATTCTCCACGGCCTGAGCAAGCAATTGCCGCTGAGCATCGGCGCCAACGACGAAGAGCAGGCTGAGCTGGTTGAGAGCGTCGGGATGACGTGGGTAGTGGCGCTGACGGCCATCGCCGCCCTGGGCATGTGCCTCTGGGGGCTATCCGAGCCTACCGCCAAGCGCGCAACCGGCATGGCGATAGTCATCGGCGGCGGCTGGCTGCTGGCCTACCAGACCCATATGCTGTACCGCTGTGTGTTGCGGTCGTGGGGCAATTTCGAGCTACTCGCATACGTCACGCTCATTGATGCGCTGGCGGCCTTCGCCCTGGCGGTGTACGGTGGTTATCGCTGGGGCTTTATCGGCGCGATGCTCGGAACGCTAGCGGCGTGGCTGATTGACCTGCTGGTAATCCATTTCCGGTCCGACATCCGGATTCGCGTCCAGTGGCAAACAAGCGTAGCCTTTCAATTGCTCAAGACTGGGCTGCTCATCCTGCTCATCACCTTTTCCGACACTTTGTTGCGGACTATTGACGGTGCGGTGATAATCCGTTACTACGACGCGTATCGTTTCGGTCTGTATAGCGTGGGGATGCAGATGGCGGCCTATATGTTCACGCTGCCGGAAGCGGCGGGCTTCGTGATCTGGCCGAAGATCATCGAGGCGTGGGGGGCCTCAGGCGATACGGAGAAGTTGCGGCGGCATATCGAGGTACCGACCACGGCGGCGGCGTGGGTGATGCCGCTGCTGGCCGGGTCCGCCCACATTCTGCTGCCGGTGCTGATAGTGCTGCTGGTTCCGGAATTCGCCGCCTCGACGCAGCCGGCACGGATTCTGACCTGGGGCGGCATCTTCCTGGCGCTACCGCTGGCGACAAACAGCCTGCTGGTGGCAAGCGGCCAGGAGCTAACGGTAACGGTAATCCGCGCGTGCTCAGGACTGACGCTTGGCGGGGCTACCTACTGGCTAGTGCAGCGGCAGGCGCCGATTGTGGACATCGCTTACACCGCCGCAGCAGCCTATGCCGTGGCCTCACTGCTTAGCCTG
Organism: uncultured Armatimonadia bacterium; assembly: GCA_964390495.1. GTDB lineage: Bacteria > Armatimonadota > Zipacnadia > Zipacnadales > UBA11051 > UBA11051. The sequence goes on along the minus strand of CAYMIN010000002.1, from coordinate 230,296 downwards.
GTGGTAGTGCTACCGAAATATCACCGGGGCTGGCGGCTGGCCGGCGAATTGGCTGCCTGCTACCTGCCGACGGTGTGGGCGATTGCCTCGCTGCGGATGGCCGCCTACCTGGCTGGCGGATTGATGATCCCCAGCGAAGCTGATGTGTTATGGGCGATGGCCTGTTTGGGGTTCTTCGTCTGTCTCTACGGCCCTGGAATGATCTATGCCAACTACCACCGGGACCTGTGGAATGAAGCCAAGTTGCTGGTGCGGGACTACAAGAAGGCTGCTGGCGCACCGCCTAATCTGCCTTCGGAGTCGGAGGATAGGGAAGAATGAAGCAATCATCAGTTGACTTACTCGCGGAGCTGAGCAATCTCGACGGGCCGTCCGGGTACGAAGCCGAGGTCGCCAGATATGTTGCCGCGCACTTGAGCGACACCGGTGCGGTTGCCTATGACAACCTCGGCAGCGTCATCTGTGAGGTTGCGGGCAGCGCCGACAGCCCCAGAGTAATGCTGGCGGCGCATATTGACGAGATCGGCTTCATGGTTAAGCACGTCACCGAGGAGGGCTACCTGGTACTCTCGGCACTGGGCGGCTGGTGGGACCAGGTGCTGCTGGCGCAGGCGATGACGGTGCTGACCTCCAAAGGCCCGATCCCCGGCGTAATCGCCTCCAAGGCGCCGCATCTGCTCACCGAGGAAGAGCGGAATAAGGTGGTCAAGCGCCAGGATATGTTCCTGGACATCGGCGCTCGCGACAAGCAGCAGGCCATGGAGAAACTCGGAGTGCTGCCCGGCGATGCCGTAGTACCGGCGACTAGATTTCACCGCATGGCCGACCCCGATATGCTGATGGGCAAGGCCTGGGACGACCGCGCCGGGGTGGCGGTGATGATTGAGACGCTGCAGGCCCTGGCGGACAAGCAGCACCCTAACACGGTCTTCGGCGTCGGTACGGCGCAGGAGGAGGTGGGTCTGCGCGGTGCCCAGACCTCGGTACAGACCATCGCGCCGCAGGTGGCGCTGGTGCTGGAGGTCGCGATCTGTGGCGACGTGCCCGGCACCAAGGATTCCGAGGCCGATGTCAAACTCGGCGGCGGACCGACCGTCTATATATTCGAGGGCAGCGCGATCCCGAATCTGCGGCTCCGCGATATGGCGATGGAGACATGCAAGGAGCTGGGCTTCGAGTGCCAGGTCTCGGCCCTCGAACGGGGTGGCACCGACGCCGGCAGGATCCATGTACACGCCAGCGGCGTACCTAGCGTGGTCCTGGGGGTGCCGGCGCGACATATTCACGCCCACACCGGCATCATCGAGCTAAATGACTACCGCCAGACAGTGGAGTTGACCGTGGCTTTGGTCCGCAAACTTGATGCCGATACCGTCGCCTCCCTGAGGCCGCAGTAACATCCAAACCACGATTGAGACTTCGGCGGGCACGATGTCAGCGCATTTCCGAGGGCTTGCTTACGGGCTTAGCGCCAGTGCCCTGTGGGGCACGATTTATGTGGTCGCGCGCTATCTGATCGAGGTGCGCGGCCTCGATCCTTATTACACCGCCGCAGTGCGATTCTCGCTTGGCGGCGTCTTCGCTCTCGGGTACGTGCTGGCAACTGCCGGTCGCAAGCAGGTGCTGGCAGCCGGCGAATTCACCTGGCAGATACTGGCTCTGTCGGCGGCAGGGACGTTCGGGCTTGGCGCGCTGGTATTTGTGTCGGCGCAATACACCACCTCCATCAACAGCTCCCTGATTGTTAATTCCAACGCCATATTCATAGCTGTGTTTGCGGTGATGATCGGGGAGCGGGTCCCGTGGCTGCGCTTTGCGGGTCTGTTTGTGGGGGTCGCGGGGTGCAGTATCGTGATGCTGGGATCGGCACCGCCGCAGCCGCTGCCGCCGAGCAATAACGCGCTGGGAGGCTTGGCGGCATTCGGTGCGGCCCTATGCTGGGCCGCCTATACGGCGTTCGGCAAGAGTGTTGTGCGCAAGCTGGGCGGACTGGTGACCTCGGCCTGGACCATCGTCTGTGGCGGTGTGATGCTGGCGGCGGTAGCGGTGGCGCGCGGTGCGGTACGTCCCTTGACAGGTCTCGAGCTGCTGGCTATAACCTATATGGCGCTAGCCCCGACGGCGATCGCGATGTGTCTGTGGTACAAGGCCCTGGAGCACGTGGAAAGCTCGGTGCTGGGGCCCTCCCAGTACATCGCGCCGCTAGTCAGCGTGGTGCTGGGCTGGGTACTGCTGCAAGAGCCGCTCGGGCCGACGTTCGTAATCGGCGGGCTGCTGGTGCTGCTGGGCGTGTATATGGCGACCAAGCCGCTCAAGCAGGAGACCGTGGGAGCCTAAATCCATACTTGATGGGTGATACCATTGGAGCAACAGATTGCGCGACTGACTAAGCAGATAGAGCAGGAGGCCTCATTCCTCGAGGATATCAAGCGGGAGATCGGGAAGCTGATTGTCGGCCAGCACGAGCTGATTGATCACTTGCTGGTCGCGCTGCTGGCTGATGGGCACGTGCTTCTGGAGGGCGTACCGGGGCTGGCCAAGACGATGACCGCGCGAACCCTGACGCAAGCGATCAGCGGTAGCTTCCAGCGGATTCAGTTTACCCCGGACCTGCTGCCGGGCGATATTGTCGGGACGATGATCTACAACGAAAAGGAACACGAATTCTTCGCCAAGCGCGGCCCGATTTTCGCCAACTTCATTCTCGCCGACGAAATCAACCGCGCTCCGGCTAAGGTCCAAAGCGCCCTGCTGGAAGCGATGCAGGAACGCCAGGTAACCATCGCGGAACAGACCTTCCCGCTGCCCAAGCCCTTTCTGGTCCTGGCAACTCAGAACCCGATAGAGCAGGAAGGCACCTACCCGCTGCCCGAGGCCCAAGTGGACCGCTTCATGCTCAAGGTCAAGATCACCTACCCGGGGAAGGCCGAAGAACTCAACATTCTGCAGCGCTGGACGACCGGCGAAGAGATCATCGCAGAACCCGTGTGCAGCCCGGAGCGCATCCTCCAGGCGCGCGGCCTGGTCAATGCCATCTACGTGGACGAGAAGGTCCAGCGCTATATCGTGGACCTGGTCTTCGCCACGCGCCAGCCGCAAGACTACGGCCTGGACGCTCTAGGACCGCTGATCGAGTACGGCGCTTCGCCACGGGCCAGTATCTACTTGGCGATCGGCGCTAAGGCCCACGCCTTCACCCAGCATCGAGGCTATGTGACCCCGGATGACGTGCTGGCTATCGGCATGGACGTGCTCCGTCACCGCATCATCGTCTCCTATGAGGCCGAAGCGCAGGAAACCACCAGCGATGATATTGTCGAGAAAATCTTCCGCAGCATCGAGATCCCCTAGCCGCAAGCTCTGAGGCGCTTGGGGCTTGAGCGCATATACACATTGAGGTCTGAACCTTGCTGACGACCAAGCAATTGCTCAAGAGAATTCGCCAGATCGAGATCTATACGGACCACCTGGCTGACGATATGTTCGCCGGGCAGTACGAGAGCGCGTTCCGGGGGCAAGGCGTAGAGTTCGCGGAGGTGCGCGAGTACTATCAGGGCGATGATATCCGCAGTATTGACTGGCGGGTATCGGCGCGGGCCGGACGGTTGCACGTCAGGAAGTACGTCGAGGAGCGCGAGCTGACGGTGATGGTAATAGTGGACGCCTCCGCCAGCGTGGACTTCGGCACCGGTGTCCAGACCAAGGCGGAAACGATGGCGGAAACGGCGGCTACCCTGGCCTTCTCGGCAATCCGCAATAACGACAAAGTCGGGGCGGTGCTGTTCACCAACGAGACCGAGCTGTACCTGCCGCCGAAGAAGGGGCGTCGCCAGGTTCTGCGGCTGATTCGTGACATTCTGTACTTTCAGCCTCGGGCCGGTTCAACGAATATTGCCCAGGCGCTGGAGTTCACCGCCCGCACCCTCAACCGTCGCGCTATCGTCTTTGTGATATCCGACTTCCAGGATAGTGACTACCTCGGGCCGATGGGAACCGTCGCGCGCAAGCACGATGTGGTAGCTATCGAGGTCTATGACACCAGAGAGCGGGCGCTGCCGGCCAGTGGCTTGTTTGAGATCGAGGACGCCGAGACCGGTCGGCGCAGTCTGGTGGACCTCGGCAGCGCCCGGTACTGCGAGCAATTTGCAGCCCGACAGACGGCCGCGGCCGAGCAGCGGCGCCTGCAAATCAACGCCGCCGGCGCCGACTATATCGCCATCTGCGCCGGCACCTCGCCGATTAAGCCTCTTATGGAGTTCTTCGACTGGCGCTCACGGAAACGAAGATGACCAAGCGTTCTGCGACAATCTTGGTGCTGTTGGCGGCCGCACTTGGTTTCGTCGCGGCTGCCGGTGGCGATACCGCAGGAAGCATAGACGCCTCCGTAGCGGCGCAGGGCTTGACTGTCGGCGACCCGTTCTGGTACACGGTGAAGCTGATCCTGCCTGCCGACAGCCGGCCCGAATTGCCGGGTAATGAGGTGGAGTTCGCCGGCTTTGAAATCCGCGACTATGACCAGCAGACTACTCAGCTTGCCGACGCCAAACAGCAGATAATCCTGCGCTATCAACTGGTCGGCTTCAAGGTGGGGGAGAGGCAGATCGCCGACTTCGAGGTGCAAGCCAAACGCACCGAAAATGGCAAGGAGCATGTGGACAAGTATCTGGCGCCGCCGGTGACAGTCATGATCCGGAGTGTGCTGCCGGCTCAGGGCGGTGAGCTGAGGCCCAAGCCGATCTACGGTCCGCTGTTTCTGGCACCGTGGTGGTATTCTTGGGTGTGGCCGACGATCATCGCGCTCGCGGCCCTGCTATTGCTGCTGCTGGGAGTGTGGCTGTGGCAAAGGCGCGCCGGCAGAACCGCAGGCAAGCCGGAGCCGGAATTGACGCCTCAACAACAGGCCTATGCCGCGCTTATGGCCCTGCGGGACGGTAAACTGATCCCAGCCGGCAAGTTCAAGGCGTTTTATTCCGAGCTTGGTGATATCCTGCGGCGTTGGCTGGAGCACCGCGCCGGCATCCGGGCCATGGAAGCTACCACGGTGATAATCCGTTACGATCTGCGAAGAAGTGCATTGCCGGATGATTGGCAGGAGGACTTTATCGCCTTGTTGAGCCGGGGCGACCTGGTCAAGTTCGCCAAGTGGGTGCCTGAAGACAGCATCGCCTATGCGGACCTGGAGGCGGCGTTCGAGCTTGTGGAACGGGAAGCTATCAGGGAGCCGGAGGAGTCTCACAAGCAGGCCGAAGAGCGAAAGGGGGCGGCGGCGTGATCTTCGCCTGTCCCTGGGCCTTGATCGGCTTGCTAGGTGTCGCCTACCTGGCGCTGCGCCAGGTGCGTCCGGGCAAGTCGGGCAGCGGACGGGTACGATACTCGGACCTGCGGTTGCTAGAGACAGCCAGCGGGACGGCCCGCGCGAAGATGAGCAGCCTGCTGCCGCCGTTGCGGATGATCGCTCTGGGACTGCTAGTCGTCGGCCTGGCGCGTCCGGAGGTGCCGGTAGGGGTCAAGCGCACCGCCGGCGCGGGCATAGACATTATCCTCACGTTGGACATCTCCGGCAGCATGGAAATCAAAGACCTGGGGCCGCAGAGTCGCTTCCATGTGGCCAAGGAGGTGCTCAGCGATTTCATTGACAGAGCCGGCCAGAATCGGCTGGGGCTGGTGGTCTTCGCCAGGCAGGCATTCACACAGGCCCCGCTGACGGCGGACCATAAGATGGTCAGGGCGCTGCTCGATGAAGTCGAGGTCGGGATGCTGCCGGATGGTACGGCCATCGGCATGGCGATCGCGACCTCGGCCAGTCGCCTGCGCAACTCGGAAGCCAAGAGCAAGGTCATCATTCTGCTGACCGATGGGGCCAATAACGCGGGTGAGATTGATCCGGTGACCGCGGCCCGCACGGCGGCGGCGCTGGGACTGAAGATTTATGCCATCGGCGTGGGCGGGAAGGGCGTGGCCTCTCAGCCAGGGTTCCCTTTTGGTGTGGGCAAACCGGCCGGCACCCAACTGGACGAGGAGACGCTGAGAAAGGTGGCCGGCGAGGCCGGGCAGTACTTCCGCGCCACCGACGCCGACACCTTACGCCAGATCTATGCCCAGATTGAGAAGATGGAGAAGTCGGAGTATCTCGGTCAAAGGCAAATTGAATACAAACAGCTTTATGGCCAGTTTGTATGGCCGGCCTTTGTAATTCTGCTGCTGCAATTCATTCTCGGCTGTACCTGGCTGCGAAAGGCACCCTAGCAACAATGGTGGATTTCTTCAGGTGGGCCAATCCGCAAGCTCTCAGCTACCTGTGGCTGCTGCCGGTGCTGGTGCTGCTACATTTGTGGGCGATGCACCGCCGGCGACAGGCTCTGGAGAGCTTCTGTCCGGATTTCACGGCGCAGCGCACGGGGCTGCTCTCGATACTGCGGCGGCGCAACTTCAAGTTCCTGCTCCTGGTCACGGCTATGGCCTTCATTCTAGTCGCCCTGGCGCAGCCGATGGTAGGACTGAAAAAGCAGAAGGCGCGGCGTCAAGGAGCGGAGATCGTCATCGCCATGGATACCAGCCTGAGCATGGCGGTAAGTGATGTCAAGCCCAACCGCCTGCAGGCGGCCAAGGATGCGGCCACTACTATCATCAGCCGCTTGACCAATGACCGGATTGGCCTGGTGCTTTTTGCCGGTGATGCCTACAAGTATTGTCCGCTGACTATAGACCACGATGCCGCGTTGATGTTTCTGGACTCGGTAGGCCTGGACTCGACGCCACAGCCGGGAACGGCGATCGCCAAAGCCATTAGTATCTGCGGCGATATTCTGGGCGCGGCCGAAGGCAAGCACCGAGCGCTGGTACTGCTGAGCGATGGCGAGGACCACGAGTCGGGAGCGCTGGAGGCGGCCAATGCCGTCAATCGCGAGACCGGCGCGGCGATCATGGTGCTGGGAGTGGGAACTCCGGAAGGCGACCCGATACCGACGCTGGCGCAGGACGGCACGGTGCGGGACCTGAAGCGGGATCAGGGCGGTGAGGTCATAATCAGTAAGCTGCATGAGGCTGAGTTGAAGAAGCTGGCTAAGGCCGGCAACGGTATCTACAAGCGGCTGTCGGAGCCGGGCGCGGTGGCCCAGGTCTCGGCGCGGTTGGAAAGCCTCGAAGGCGTGCAGGTAGGCACTTATGTATATACCGATTACGGCCAGCGCTTCCAGTGGCCGCTGGCTCTGGCGGCGCTGCTTTTCGCGATCGAGGCCCTTATCGCCGAGCAAAGACTCGCTGCCGGGAGGCGGAGAGAAGTTGCGCAATTGCAAGAGTAGCGTCTGGGGCGTGGCTGCGGTCCTGCTGCTGGCCCTCAGCGGCTGCAGCAGCACCAACCCCTGGACCCGGGCGGATAAGCTCTTCAAGGAGAGTAAATACGCGGAGGCGGCCCAGGCCTATGCGGAGGCGGCGGAGCGGTATCCGCAGCGGCGGGAGCTGGTCTTCAATCGGGGCGCGGCCCTGCACATGGCTCAAGACTACGACGGTGGTATCAAGGTGTTTCAGGGCCTGGCTAAAGAGGCCGGCTCCGACCTCCAGGAGAAATGCGAGTACAATAGCGGCAACGGCTACCTGGGTAAGGGCGATCGAGACAAGGCGATTGAGCACTACAAGCGCGCGCTCTATCTAAAGCCTGACGATGTCAATGCGAAATGGAACCTGGAGCTGGCCCAGCGCCAGCAGCAACAACAGCAACAGCAGCAGAAGCAGGACCGTCAACAGCAAGAGCAACAGGACAAACAGCAACAGCAGCAGCAGGAACAGGCCCGCAAACAGCCGCAGCAGGCACCCCAGCAGCCTCGCGAGCTTTCTCAGAAAGAAGCGGAACGGCTGCTGAGGGCGCTGGCGGAAGAGGATAAGGAACTCCAGAAAGAGATGCGCAAACCGAAAACGCCGATAACCGCAGCGCCGCACGGCAAGGACTGGTGAAGTTGCCCGGACAGCTTCCTGCAATAGCCGGCGGACTCGGGCTGGAAGCCCGAGCGACGCGACGTCCTAGTAGAGCAGGCGTGCTCGGCTGCTCATTGCTTGTTGCTGTCTGGACAGCGTGCGCTCTGGCGCTGACATCCGAGGTTAGAGCGGAAGTGGAGGTGGCGGCCTCGGCGCAACCCCAGAGCGTGGCTGTCGGCGAGACGCTAACGTATGAAATCTCGGTGACGATAAGCGGTCCGGGTGCCCTGGGAATGCAGCCACAGCCGGCGCTGCCGGAGCTGGATAGCTTCGATATCGTCAGTACAGGCACGCGCCAGAGTATGACTATGGGCAGCGGAGGGATGGCCTCCACGCGGACCTATACTTACCTGCTGCGGGCGCGAGAGCCGGGCAGCTTCACTCTGGAGCCGGCCTCGGTCGAGCTGGCGGGACGGACCTATAAGACGGGTCGAGTCCAGGTCAATGTCACCTCGGGGTCAAGTACGGGTCAGGCAGCCTCACTGCCGCCGCCTCCAGCCGGCTCGCAGGTGTCTGCGCCGGCCGCCAAGCCGGACCAATATATCCCCACAAGCGCTATTGACTTGCGCCTTACAGCCCAGCCGCAGAACCCGTATGTCGGGCAACAGGTGATCCTCACCTTCACCTTTTATCAGTCTGAGAGCCTGTATAGCGATACTCATTACGAGCCGCCGAAGGCCGAGAACTTCGTGACCAAGGAGCTGGCGGAGCCGGAAAATGTGACGCGAGTCCTAGGGGACAGAGAGTATCTGGTGCAGCAGCGGCGCTGGGCCGCCTTCCCAACCACGCCCGGCCTCGCAACTATCGAGCCGGTCAAGGTGACAGCGGCAACCCACCCGATGATGCCGGCGGAGGATCGCTATACCAATACGGTGGAGCTTAACGTCAGACCGTTGCCGCCGCCGGCAGGCAAGCAGTTCGAAGGCGCTGTCGGCAAGTTCACCGCCGAGTTGAGTGTTGACCGCACCTCGGTCAAGGCGGGAGAGACCTTTACCCTGAGGCTGATCGTGCGCGGCGCCGGTAATTTGCATAGCCTGGGCGCGCCGGCTCCCGAAGTGCCTGAGTGGGTGAAGATCTACAGGTCGCGCGAGGATCGCACCTCGGCCCCGGGCTACGGCGGCGACGCGGATAGCATCGGCGGTGAGGCGCGCTTTGAGTTCCTAGCCCTAGCCAAGCGCCCGGGGACAGTCAAAGTCCCGCAGATTGAGTTGGTATATTTCAATCCGGCCACAGGCCGCTACGAGACCAGCCGCACTCAGGGCGTCTCAGTGCAGGTTGCGCCGGGAGCCGTCGTAGCAGAGGCTCCCAGCGAGGAGACCGGCCAGATGCGCTACATCATGGCTAAGGGGCCGGGTAAGCCGCCCGCCGGCCCGCTGGTGCTGCAGCCGTGGTTCTGGGCTGTGCAGGCGCTGCCGCTGCTGGCCCTGGTGACCTTCGGCTACCTGGCGCACCGCAGCCGCACCTTGCTGGCTAATCCGGAGCTGGCTAGGGCGCTGCAGGCACCGAAACTGGCCCGCGCGCACCTGCACGAGGCTCGCCAGGCTCTGGCCTCCGATGATTCCGCCCGCTTCTGCACGGCGGTGTCGCACGCCCTGACCGACTTCATCGCCCACCGTACCGGCCTGGAGGCCGCCGACATCTCCACGACCGAGGCAATCGTCGCCCTGCGTGAAGCCGGCATTGATGCAGAACTGGTTGGTCGCGTCGAGGGCTTGCTGCGACGCTGCGACTATGGGCGCTTCGCCGCAGCCGGCCGGGCCGAGTATGATGAGATGCTCCAGACGAGCAGGAGATTATTGGCCGAACTGAGCGCGCAGAAGCTGGGGGGCCACTGATATGACCAGGCATGTGGCGGCCATGGCGGTGGTGTGCGGCGTGGTGATGGCGCTCAGCCCTGGGTGCGAGCAGCAGCCCCCGCAAGATGCTGAGGCCGCCGCCCGGCTGTTTGCCCAGGCCAATCAGCACTATGCCGCGGGCGAGTACCAGGCTGCGGCGACGGTGTATCGGCGGCTGCTGGAGCAAGGCTATCACGGCCTGGCGGTCTGCTACAATCTGGGTAATGCCTACCTGCAGATGGAGGAGCCGGGCCGGGCGGTGCTCTATTACCGCCGGGCGCTGCTGATTGCGCCGCGACATGGCGACACCGCCTACAACCTGCGCTATGCCGAGAGCCAACTGGCCTACCAGGCGTCTCCGGTGGTGGAGACATGGGGGCACTTGGTGCTCAGGTGGCTGCTGTCAAGGTTGAGCATTAACGAGCTGGTCGGCGTCAGTGCGCTGCTGTACTGGCTGGCGTTCGCTGTCGGCATCGGGCGGATCTACAGCTCCAGGCGCAGGGTGACAATCGCGCTGTGGGCGCTGGTGATTGTGCTGATGCTCTCCAGCGCATTGACTTACGGGAAATGGCACCGGGACTATGCCGGCGGCCGCGCCATCGTGGTCGCCGACGCCGCGATGATGAGCGGTCCGGGCGACAGCTTTGAAGTACTGGCAAGGCTGAGGCCAGGAGCAGAGGTGTGCGTCCTGCAGACCCCGGGCCAATACCACGAGATTCGCACCGCGGCCGGCGGTCGCGGTTGGCTGGAGAAGCAGAATCTGGAGTTCATATCTCCATATCACGACTAGTGAAGGCGGGGGCCTAAGGTGAGCAGGCGCAGCCATCTCACCCCGTATTACTTCCTGGTAGCCGGCGTACTGCTGCAGGGCCTGTCGCCGGTGTTCACCAAGCTGCTGCTGGCTGACCTGTCACACGCCACGGTGGTAGCCGCGCGCTACTTGCTTGCGGTCGGTTTCTTGTTTCCCTTCGGCTTCCGTCACCAGGTGCGGGCCTCGCAGACCGGCAAGCCCACCCGCCGCGATTGGGTAGCCCTATTCTTGGTCGGGGCGCTGGGCTCAGGCTTCGCGGCCTTGCTGTTCACCGCGGCGATTGACTACTCCCACGCCGGTATCGCCAACGCCATTTCGAAGACCGCGCCGATTTTCGTGGCCTTCTTTGCTTATTTCACCCTGCGCGAGCAGATCACGTGGGCGCGCTTCTCCCTGGTAGTGATGATGGTCGCCGCTGCGGTGCTGATCGGTGTCGGCGAGCTTTCCTTCGGCATGGCAACGGCCCGCCAGCATCTCTTGGGTGACGCTCTGGCCCTGGCAGCCGGCGTCTTGCGAGCTGCGGCGGAGATCCTCGGCAAGAGCGCACTGCGTAAGTTCATGCCCTCGACGGTGGCGCTGTGGCGCTTCGGTGTGGGCTTTTTGATTACCGGGGTCATTTCGCTGGGGGGCGGAGAGTATGTCGGCCTGATGCAACTCGATGTTCACGGCTGGGCGCTGTTGCTGGTTTTGGCCGCCGTTAGCACCAGTCTATCCATGTTCTTGTACTATCGGGGCCTGGCCGAGATCCCAGCCCATGTTGCAGTCACGCTCAAGCTGGTCGGGGCGATTGTGACCGCGGTAGTGTCCTGGATCGTGCTTAAGGAGGCGCTCAACGCCTACCACATTTCCGGCATCGGGGTGCTGGTATTCGGGGCGTATCTGATCGTTATGCGCACCGCCCGCCAGCAGGCCGCTGATGTCACCGAAGGCGTGCTGAAGGAGCCGCCGCCTCCGCCCGTGCGACCCTGGGCCGCCAGCCTCAAGAACAAGCTGGCCTTACTGGTCGCAGCAGCTATCATCATCACGGTCATGTCGGGGACCTATCTGGCGATACGCCACACCACCAGCGTGATCAACGAGCAGGTGCGCCTGGCGATGGGGGAGACGGCGCATATGATTCTGCAGTACCAGACGCTGGGCGAGCCGCCGCAGCGTGACAACTACCAGCAGTTGCTGGGCAAGCTGGTGCACCACAAGATCCAGGGACGGGCCTATTCGGTGGACATCGTCTATGTAGCGCTGCTTGGCGGCGATGGCGCAATGATCGCCCATGCCGCCGATCCGGCCATCCGAGCCCTGACCGCCGAGGGCAAGCGCCAGAGCCCCGACTATGACATCCTCGGCGTGCAGCTACTGGAGCTGATTGGCGACCGCGATTTCAAGTCCAGCCAGGATATCATCCCCCTGACCGCCGAGCTGGAGGGCTATCCGCAACTGCTGAAAATGGGCTGTCGCAAGAGCATTGCGCGGCGCACGGCGGCGGAAATCACCGTGCGCTACTTCACGCTGGCGCTGCTGCTGGTGATCGTCGGGATCCTCGCAACCACATACCTGGTCGGGCACCTGACGCGGCCGCTGGAGCGCCTCACCGCAGCCGCCGGCCGCATTGCCGACGGTGATCTCAGCGCCCCACTCCTGATGCACGGTCAGGACGAAGTCCATAGCCTCAGCGACTCGATGGCGAGGATCCTGGGCGACCTGCAAATGGCCACGATGCTGCGGCGTGGTGTGCTGCGGGCGACTACCGATGAGACGAGGCGGACCACCCGCCCCGAACTGCCGCTGCCCCCGGTAGTTCTGGTACTGGATGTGCGCTCCGCCGTTCAAGGCCCGGACGAAGCTCACGCGGGTGTGGAGCAGCTACTCAACAGTTTTGTCGTCACTGTCTTCCAGCATGAGGGTGAAATCTACGACTATGGGCAGGGGCGAATTATCGTGGGCTGGGGCAGTACGGCCCTCGAGCAGGATGACGTGCTGCGAGCGGTCCTGGCCGGCATTGAAGTCGCGACAGTGGCCTGTCCGGAAATCGAGCAGGCCGAGGCGGCGTCAGCCTGGCTGCTGGTTGACTATCTGCCGCCGGCTCTCAGTGATCACCCCGCCGCCGAGCTAGGCGAGCAGCTAGCCGAAACAAGTCCTGCTTGTGCGCTCTATGTCACCAATCGCGCCTACATGGAGGTTGAGCCGCACATTAAAGCGAAACCTAGCGAGGTCGCCGGCTTCTACGAGGTAATTGGTCTGCGCGGGGATGACACGATCCGGCAGATTGCAGAATCTACTGATGAATAATCGCTGTTGAGTTGGATTGCTATGGATGCGAAGTCGGATCACAATCGAGCGATTGTGCTGTGCGTTGTGTCCCTGTCAATGGCGCTGCTTTGCGGGTGCCCGCCCTCCGATAAGAACGAGGAAATAGTCATCACCATCACCAACGAAAACGGCCCGGAGGGCCCGCGCGCCAAGACGCCCGAGCAAATCAGGGAGGCGGCCCGTAGCGAAGCCGAGCTGAACTGGTACACATCGGTGCCGCAGACGCAGGCGAAGCAATTCGCCGGAATGTTCGAGAAGCAATATGACTTCCTCAAAGTCCGTATCACCCGCGAAAGCACCTTCGACATCGTCAGGCGGGTCGAGGAAGAACTTAAGTCCGCCAAGACGCGGGCCGATGTGATCCACGTGCTCGACCCCGGGATCTTCATCTCGTTGCGCAAACGCGGCCAACTGTACCGCTATGAGCCGGCTGAGAGCAAGGCGATCGCCCCGGAGTACAAGGAGCCGGGCTACTGGACCGGCGCGCGCCTGGTAACCGTCTGTCTGGCTTATAGCCCCAAGACCGTGTCCGAGGGCCAGGCTCCTAAGACCTGGCCGGAGTTACTGGACAAGAAGTGGGCCAACAGAATCGCCCTCAAGGATGCGCACAGCGGCGGCTCGGCATATGCGCAGTACTATTTCCTGAGAGAAAAATACGGAGTTTCGTATTGGGAGCAACTGGCGGCTCTGCGCCCGAGTATCTACAAGTCGGGTGACACGATGCTTGAGGCGCTGGTGCGAGGGGATGTGCAGATCGCCGGTGGAGTGCTGGGCTACAAGGTGTATCAGCACGCCCAGCTTAGGCAGGAGCCGATTGAGGCGGTATGGCCGGAGGACGGTGTGCCCGTATGCCTGGGGCCGGTGGCGATACTGCGCAGCAGCCCACACCCCAATGCCGCCAAGCTGTTTGTCGAATACATGCTCTCCCACGAGGGCCAGACAGCGCTAGCGGAGCTGCTGGGCTCTTACTCGACCCGCTCCGATGTCGCACCACCGGAAGGCTGGGTCTCGCTCGCGGAATTGAATCTGTTGCAGGCCCGCGACGGCTGGGATGAGTATCTTGACAAGCAAAGCGCCCTGCGCGCCGAATATAGCAGTCTGTTCAATCCCGAAAGCGAGTAGCCTATCATCAGTTCGCGTAGGTCGGGCTTCCCAGCCCGACACCATCGGAAGAGGATGTGACACACATGCCGAGACTCAGAGCCCTGGGACACGCCTGTTTCACCCTGTCAAGCGATGACCACAGCGTAATTTTCGACCCGTGGCTGGCCGAGAACCCGGAAGCCGTCGTTGCGCCAGAGGAAGTGACGGTTGACGCGATTCTGGTCAGCCATGGCCACTCCGACCACCTCGGCGACGCTATCGCCATCGCCAAACGGCTGGAAGTGCCGATCATCGCCCCGTATGAGCTGGCGATGTACTGCGATCGCTTCGGCTGTCAGACCGCCCCCATGCACATCGGCGGTGGCGCCGAGTTCGACTTCGGCCATGTCAAACTGACCCAGGCCTTCCACGGCTCGGCGGTTATCACCGACGAGCTCATCGAGTACACCGGCCCGGCCTGCGGGTTCCTGGTCACGATGGACGGGGCCACGCTTTACTATGCCGCCGATACCGGCCTGTTCTCCGATATGGAACTAATCGGCGAAACCAATGATCTGGCTGCCGCGATTCTGCCGATCGGCGACAACTTCACCATGGGGCCGGATGATGCGGTGATCGCCGCCGATATGCTGGACGCCAATGTGATCGTGCCGATGCACTACAGCGCCTTCGATGTCATTGTCCAGGACCCCGAGGAGTTCGCGCGCCGCCTCGACGAAATCGGGATTGAGTGCGTGGTGCTCAAGCCCGGCCAGGAGATGGAAATCTAGAATGATTAAACTCGGATACCACCCCGCCACTTACGTGCGTCAGGGCATCGCGGTAGGGGAGGCCCTGCAGGACATCTCGGCAACCGGCTGGGATGGCTTTGAGTGGTCGCCGCGGACGCTTGCGGAGGCCTACGCCCACCCCGAGGAGTACCGCCAGTACCTAGAGGGGCTCGACCTGGAGATTTCCGGCATCTACTGCTCGTGCAGCTTCCTCGATGAGGCGACGATAGCCGCGTGGCAGGAGACGATAGACCGGACGATTGAATTTGCAGGGCTCATCGGCACAAAGTACATTATGTTGGACGGCGGCAGCACCGACTTACCGCGAGACGGTCACACCATTCATAAAATCGCGCGCCTGGCTAATGAGGTGGGGCAGAGGGTCGTGGAAGCCGGTCTCATTTGCACCTGGCACCAGCACTGGGGCACGATCTTTGAATATACCGCTGAGTTTGACGCCCTGATGGCCGCTACCCAGCCCGATCTGGTCAAATGCACGCCGGATACCGCGCAGTTGGCGCTGGGTGATTTCGATATTCCGGCAACCTTGGACAAGTACCTCGACCGCATGCACTACGTCCACTTCAAGGACCTCGATGACAACCGGCGGTTCATTGAGCTGGGGCGCGGGGTAGTTGATTTCCCGCCGCTGGCGGAGATGCTGAAGCAGGCGGACTTCGCGGGCTGGATCGTGGTGGACCTGGATTACACCTCGCTTGACCCTCGGGAAAGCTCCCGGCACAATCTCAACTACTTGCGGGAGACGCTGGGGTTTGAGGGCCGGCGAGGGATGTAAGGAGAACGGCTGGGCCGGCCTGGTGCGCTTTATCCTGCAAACCCAACGGCTGGGCCGGATTCTCGGCCTTCGACAAGCTCAGGTTTCGCATGCCGCCCCTCCGAAAGATTCAAGGATAGCGGCTAGTTGGGGTCGATGGCGCAGATGCGACGACATGCGGGTGCTATGGGCAATCTGGAGGCAAGCGTATGGAGGACCGGGACAAGTTTGGGTGGAAGCGTGTGGACGACCGTGAAAAGAAGGATTTTGCCGGTGATTGGCCCCCTATAAGACATTCCAGGGATCCGGTCAAGCAGATCCGCAGTGTACTCAAAGCCGCTGACGTGGACCAACAGCATCGCGACGAACTGCACCAGGCGGTCCGAGAAGGCGACATCAAGAAGGCTGCTTGCCTATTGGAATCGGGGACTAGCGTTGACGCAACTGACAAGAATGGCTTGACGCCGCTCCACCTAGCTGCCGCCAGAGGCAAGATCGAAATTGCGAAACTGCTGCTCGAAAGAGGCGCA
>CAYMIN010000002.1:0-214093 GCA_964390495.1 uncultured Armatimonadia bacterium | reverse complement strand
ACAGTGAACATGGTAAACCAGCGGGGCGACACCCCGCTTCACCTCGCCGCCGCCAGAGGCAAGATCGAAATTGCGAAACTGCTGCTCGAAAGAGGCGCAACAGTGAACATGGTAAACCAGCGGGGCGACACCCCGCTTCACCTCGCCGCCGCCACCGGCAACAGAAAGATCGCTGCATTGCTGGTGAAGCACGGCGCGCAACCAGATATGGAAAACCGCCACGGTATGACGGCGCTGAAGTTGGCGCAGTCTGAGGGCAATACTGAGATCGCGGTATTGCTTCAGCGACAAACATGAGAACTTGGGCCGACAGGCAAGGATGCCTGTCGTCCAGGTTCTAGAGGATGGGGCTGAGGGGCTGCGCACACTTGACGCGGGTGGGTATGAGATCTCAGGTGCGGATGGTCGGTATAAGGGAAGTTGACATAACTGCCGTTATGATAACATATGCCATGCCCAGGCCTTGAGCCGACAAAACGCCCCGAAGCCACCCCTGCACCCCTGCCCTTACTACAGCCCTGCCTCGGCCAGCAGATCCAGCGCAGCGCCTACCAACGTCCCGAACGCCGTGGGCGCGGTGCGGCACGCCGAAGCCTCGTAGCCGCCTGCATACGCCTCCGGTGGCAGTAGGTACGCCGGCGTGTTATCGCAATTCTCGACGGTCGCAATGTTTTCCTGGCCGTACTGCGCGTACAGACAGTACGCCAGCTCCAGAAAGCACTCGGCCGGATAGAAAACCAGGCCCTTGTCGCCGAGCCGCAACGCACAGACTTCGGTCGTCAGCTTACCGTCGTCGGCATAAGTAGCCGCCAGGTAACGATTGAGCGGTCGGCGGAACTTGCCGCCTGGAACCTTCTCGCCGCGAGCATTCAACTCTTTATGCTCAGCGACCAGGCGATCCACTTCGGCTCGAAGCTCCTCTGCGGTCTCGAAATCCTCCCGCAACTCCAGTTGCACCGCCTGGTAGCCCCAGGATATCTGGTTGCTGTCAATCGGCTCGGCGGTCTCGTAGGCATCCTGAGCAGCGGTCCCCAGACGGTAGCCCAAGGCCATAACATCCTGCTTGCGGGTCTTGAGGCCGGCGTACTTGCCGGGATTGGTATTGCCGCAAGCACCTGTCATATAGATACTCGAACAGCCGTTCGTCTCACGCAGTACGGCCCGGGCTACTCCGCAAATGTCAGCAGTGATGTACGGACCCTCATCCCCGCCGGCAACGGAGGGGTGACAGCAATAAGTGATGAGGGCGACCGGTGCCGCCTCTTCCCTATCGAACCGCAAAACCCGCACGAAGGGGTCTATGTTACCCTCAGGATAACGCCCGGCAGTTTCAGCGGCGCGGCTGGAGCGCAGCGTAATGTGGCCGTCAGGCTCGGTCACGCGGCGGTTGGAGGCGACTCTGTCCACCTTCGCCATACCCCAGGCTGCGGTTGCCGCGGCCGTATCGGCGATTGCGGCCTGGGTGGCCTCCACCCAGGCTTGCTTGAGCCGCTCCCAGTAGGCCGGATCGTAGGCGGTCAGTCCCTTTTCGAGTAAGTATTCACCGTACTTGATGCGCGTGGAGGGCGCTTCGTGGGTGTGGGTGCAGTGGATGACTACATGGTCGGCAGGGACACCGGTCGCCGCGGACACAAGGCCTCGCAACTCGAGGGTTTCAGGCCGGCCCAGACCTATCAAGTCCGCCGCGGTCAGGATCACTGTCTCGTCCCTGAAGCCGAGGGCGATGGCGATAACCGAGATCGGGTCGAATATCTCCTCGCACTCGTCATCAACTCCCAGCGCACAGGGAATGCCAAGTTCGGGCGTTATGTCAATTTCTCCATAGCCGATTTCCAACAGTATCACCTCTTTGTTCGGTAGGTTAGTCGTCGCGCCCGCAGGTTCCTGCCGGGGTTGTCGCTGTCCGGGGAAATGTGCTACCATGACCTGGGATGAAGATGCCGCAATACAGATCTGTACTCACAATGCTAGCTGGATTAAGGCTGCTAGTCTGCGTGGCTTTGATAGTGGGGCTGGGTGTGTCCGCGACGGCGGAAATGACGCCCTGCCTGCTGGTCAGTGGTATTTCCTTCGCGCCGGTGACTTTGCTGCCTTGGGCACTGCAAGCCACAGTCACCGAGCAGACGCCGGCCATCGAGATCGAGGGCCTCAAGCTGGTGCCGGTTCGCCATCTGGCCGTGTCTAACGGTGCGCAACTGACCTGGAACTCGCAGACGCGGACCATAGATTTTCACTGGCAAGGCCGCGAGGTCGCGCTGCATGCCCTCCCCCACCTGGCGTTCTGGCGCGACGCCGCCATTGTCGGGCTTACCGGCTTTCACCCGCAGACCACCACAGCGCGGTGTCTCAGCGCGGTTGACGGTGACACTATCGAGCTGGCCGACGGGGAGAAGGTCCGCTATATCGGGGTTGATACGCCCGAGACCAAACATCCCTACAAGCCGGTGCAGTTCTTCGGGCGCGAGGCCAGTCAGTTCAATCGCAACTTGGTCGTGGGCAAGCGCGTCACCCTCGAATATGATGCAGGGCGACGGGATAGATACCGGCGCCTGCTGGCCTACGTGTACGTGGGCGACATCTTTGTCAATGCTGAGCTGGCGGCCGAGGGGTATGCGCAGACCGCTACCTATCCGCCGAATGTCCGCTATCAGCAGCTTTTCCTCTACCTGCAGAAGCAGGCGCGGGAAGCCGGCAAGGGCCTGTGGAGCAGGTCATATCCGGCCGATGACACCACGGCAGGCTCAGGGGGCAAGTATCTGGGCAGCAAGAATTCGCATATTTACCACTATCCGGGCTGCAAATGGGCGATGAAGATCAAGGCGGACAATGCGGTATGGTTTGCGAGTGCTGCAGAGGCGCGCGCGGCCGGCTACCGTCCCTGCCGCGTGTGCAAGCCGCCGGAGTGAGGTTGTGGCATCACGGCTCCAGAACCTTGCCATATCTGCCCGCACGCGCTATACTCTATTTTCAATTCTACACAGCACGATGGCCTGTGGACCGCAAGGCAGTGCCAGCATGGAAGGGTTCAATGATGACTAGCATTTCCGACATCGAGAATACTGAGCAGTTGCGCGACTTCATGACCGAGCCGACTGCCGGGCTGGTCGAAATGATGGCCAACCTCCAGGGCGATATGATGGTGATCGGCGGCGACGGCAAGGTCGGTCCCGAGCTGGTGGAGACGCTGGTGCGAGCGGACCGGGAAGCCGGTGTCAGCGACCGCAAGATGATGGTCGCGGGCCTGTTCATCACCGACTACGCCAAGCAGTCGCGCGAGCGCTTCGAGAGCTGGGGCTGTGAGTGCTTCGCCGGCGACCTCAGCAACCCAGACGAGCTGGCCGAGCTACCCGACGCCGAGAATCTGGTCTTCATGCTCGGCTTCAAGTTCGGTTCAGCCGGCGACCCCGGCAAGGCGATCCTGCTCAACGCCATTCTGCCGGCCAATGTAGGGGTCAAGTATAGCAAGTCCAAGATCCTCAACTTCTCGTCCGGCAATCCCTATCCGCATACCGATCCGGCGCTGGGCGGAGCCACCGAAGCGACCACGCTGAATCCGCAGGGCATCTACGGCTACTCGATTCTGGCCCGCGAAACCGCCTTCAACACCAGCGCTCACGGACACAAGCATCAAGCCGTGACCCACTATCGGCTGATGTACTCCCAGCATCTATGCTACGGCGTGCTGGTTGACCTGGCCCGCATGATCGCTAGCGGAGAGAATATCTCGCTCGAAATGCCCTACGTGAACTTGATTTCGCAGCGAGACGCGATTGACCGGGCCCTGCGCGGCTTCGACATCGCCGCCAACCCGCCGACTATCCTCAATGTGGCCGGCCCGGTCACCGATGTTGAGGTGATCTGCGGCAAGCTCAGTGAGGTTATCGGCAAAGAGCCCAAGTTCGTCGGTGAGCGAGCCGACACCGCCCTGATCGCTAATGACAGCTTCTGCGTCGAGCAGTTCGGCCCATACCGCGACGGGGTGGATGAGATGATCGCGGCTGCGGCCAACTGGGTTGCCAACGACGGCGAGGACTGGAACCTACCCACGATGTTCGGCAAGGCCGATCACGTCTACTAGACCGGCAGAGCATCAGCCCGGCCAGGCCCGCTTTGCACCAGCAGAGCGGGCCTTTTGATTGTTTGAGCCGCCGCAGAAGCAACCGCTTCGGCCCGATTTGAAGGACTCCGCGGTGCAGAAGCGAATGGTGCCGTGGTAGAGCGGTACCAGACCGTCGCGCGAACGGAGACAGCAAGATGTTCATAGACATTCACGCCCATACCACCATCTATCCCCGCGAAATGCGGCCGCTGGCGGATAAAGGCATCGGCAACCCCGAAGAGCTGGTGCAGATGTATGATGAAGTCGGGATCGCCAAAGGCGTGATCTTGCCGGCGACGCAACCGGAACCTAGAGCCGCAGTCCAGTCCAATGAGGACATTCTACTGGCCGCCGCACGCTACCCAGATCGCCTGATCCCCTTCTGCGGCATTGACCCGAGGCTGTCCATGAACTCGCCCGAGGTGGACCTGTCGTTCGCTATCAACCACTACAAAGAAAAAGGCTGCAGAGGTATCGGCGAGATTACGGCCAATCTCTACTTCGACGATCCGCGCTGCTGGAACCTGTTCCATCACGCTGAGGCCTGCCAGATGCCGCTGACTTTCCATGTCGCCACGCGCGAGGGCGGGATTTACGGGTTTATAGATGAGTTGGGACTTCCGCGCCTGGAGAAGACCCTGCAGGAGTTTCCGGACCTGGTATTCCTGGCCCACTCGCAGCCGTTCTGGTCGCATATCAGCGCCGACGTCAATGCGGATAACTGGGGCGGATATCCGGAGGGACCGGTAGTTGAGGGCGGGCGCGTTCCGGAGCTGCTGAGGCGCTACCCAAGCCTGCACGGCGACCTCTCCGCCGGCAGCGGCTACAACGCCGTCAGCCGCGATCCCGACTTCGGCTATGGGTTTCTGACCGAGTTCCAGGACCGGCTGCTGTTCGGCACCGACTGCTACAAGCTGGACCAGAAAGACAACCTGCTCATCTACCTGAAGACCTTCCTGGAGGAGGGCCTGGCTAGCGGCAAGCTCTCTCAGGAGGTATTCGACAAGGTCACGCACCGCAATGCCGAGCGGGTGCTCGGCCTGTGAATTGATAAGCCAAGCCGTCTCAATTACGCCCATTGTGGGCGAAAGCGTATTGGAGGCTCGATATGTTTATTGACATGCACATCCATATAGCGATGATTTCTGATCTGGCGTGGGGTCCGGACAGCCAAGGCCCGCCCTCGCCCGAGCAGTACATCGAAATGTACGACGAAGTCGGCATTGACAAAGGTGTCATGCTCCCGCTGGTCATCCCCGAGTGCAATTACCTGACCCAGAGCAATGAAGACATCCTGATGATCGCCGAAAAATACCCCGACCGCTTCATCCCCTTCTGTAACATTGACCCGCGCCTGCTGCGCAACTCGCCTGATGTGGACCTGTCCTTCGTTATCAACCACTATAAGGATAAAGGCTGTCGGGGTATCGGTGAGATGACGTTTAATCTTTACTGGGATGATCCACGCGTCTGGAATCTGTTTCATCATGCCGAGAAATGCGATATGCCTTGTACCTTTCATATTGCCACCCGCGAGGGAAATATCTATGGGGTGATAGATGATTTCGGTCTCCCCCGCTTCGAGAAAACGGTCCAGCAGTTCCCCGGCATCACCTGGCTGGCACACTCGCAGTCGTGGTGGGCTTACATGAGCGGGGATGTCAAGGAGGATGAATGGGGCGGCTATCCCAAGGGCCCGGTAGTCGAGGGCGGCCGCGTGGTCGAACTGATGCGGAAGTATCCGAACATCTATGGCGATCTCTCCGCCGGCAGCGGCTACAATGCCGTCAGCCGTGATCCGGAGTTCGGCTACTGGTTCATGAACGAGTTTCAGGACCAGCTTTGTTTCGCCACCGATGTCTGCCAGCCGAGCAATCGCAACAACGTTCTGATCAACCTGAAACACTTCCTCGAAGATGGCCTGGCCCAGGGCAAAATCAGCCAGCAGGTGTTCGATAAGATCTCGCACCAGAATGCACAACGAGTTCTGAAGCTCTAACCTCGATTATTCAGGGAACGGCGTGCGGGGCACCGGCTTTGTTTCAAAATAGTGAGTTCCCCGCACCTTTTCAGCAAAAACCTTGGCCTAGTTCTAAAAGAGGAGAGGCAGAACATGTTCATAGATATTCACGTGCATACGAGAGACCAGCGCGGTCCCAACCGCTATGGCACTGATCAGACCTATGCGACGCCGGATGAACTCATCGAGATGTACGATGAGGTCGGCATCGCCAAGGCGGTGATCCTACCGGGGGTGAACCCGGAGTGCGCCCATGTCGTGCAGTCCAACGAAAGCGCCATCGAGATCGCGGAGAGCTACCCGGGGCGCTTCATTCCCTTCTGCAACATTGATCCAAGAATGATAGCCAATTCGCCCGATGCCGACCTCAGCTATCTGATGGAGTACTACCGAGACCAGGGCTGTCCGGGGATCGGCGAAGTCTGCGCCAACCTGTATTTCGACGATCCGCTGATGCAGAATCTGTTCGGCCACGCCGAGAAGACCGGCATGCTGCTGACCTTCCATGTGGCTACGCATCAGGGCGGCATCTATGGCATCGTTGACGACCTGCACCTGCCCCGCTTCCAGAAGACTGTCGAGACCTTCCCGGAACTCAGGTTCCTGTGCCACTCGCAGGCCTTCTGGTCGGAAATCAGCGGCGACGTCACCGACGAGACCCGTGGCGGCTACCCCAAAGGCCCGGTAACTGAGGGCGGCAAGGTGCCTGAGCTACTGCGCTATCCCAATGTCTATGGCGATCTCTCCGCCGGCAGCGGTTACAACTCCGTGAGCCGGGACCCGGAGTTCGGCTATGCCTTTCTCACCGAGTTTCAGGACAAACTCTGCTTCGGTACCGATGTCTGCGCGCCCAGCAACCGTGACAACGTTCTCATTAACCTGAAAAACTTCATGGAGGCAGGTCTGGCCGAGGGCAAGATCAGCCAGGAGGTCTTCGACAAGGTCTCGCACCAGAATGCCGAGCGGCTGCTGCAGCTCTAGCAGTCCGCCAGAGCAGAGACGCAAAGAGCGAGGGCCAAGATGTTTATAGACATCCACGTCCATACCACCGCGATGCCGAGCATTCCCTGGCGCGGTCGCGATGAGACCTTAGCTACCCCCGAACAGCTTATTGAGATGTACGATAGCGTGGGCATAGCGCAAGGCGTACTGCTGCCCAATGCCAACCCCGAGGGCATCCACTGTATTCAGTCGAATGAGGAAATTCTGGCGATCGTCGAGCAGTACCCGCACCGCTTTATCCCCTTCTGCAATATTGACCCGCGCCTGTGGGTTAACAATCCGGAGGAGGACCTCTCCTACTATATCGGTTGGTACAAGGACCACGGCTGTCGCGGCATCGGCGAGGTCTGCTGCAATCTCTCCTACGATGATCCGCGCGTCGAGAA
Organism: uncultured Armatimonadia bacterium; assembly: GCA_964390495.1. Classification (GTDB taxonomy): domain Bacteria; phylum Armatimonadota; class Zipacnadia; order Zipacnadales; family UBA11051; genus UBA11051. Next base: position 206,586 of record CAYMIN010000002.1, on the reverse strand, counting down.
CCTGTTCCATCATGCCGAGAAGTGCCAGATGCCGCTGTGCTTCCATATCGCCACCCGCGATGGCAATACCTACGGACTGATAGATGAGCCGGGTCTGCCCCGCTTCGAGAAGGCGATTCAGAAGTTCCCGGACCTCATTTGGCTCTGCCACTCGCAGCCGTGGTGGTCCCATATCAGCGGCGATGTCAATGAAGACAATTGGGGTAGCTACCCGAAAGGCCCGGTTACCGAAGGCGGGCGCGTGGTCGAACTGATGCACAAGTACCCCAACGTAATCGGCGATCTTTCCGCCGGCAGCGGCTACAACGCCGTCAGCCGCGACCCGCAGTTCGGCTACTGGTTTTTTGAGGAGTTCCAGAACCAACTGTGTTTCGGTACCGATGTCTGCGCTCCTAGCAACCGTGACAATGTTCTGATTAATCTCGCCAACTTCCTGAAGGACGCACTCGCGAAAGGCAACATCACACAGGAAGTGTTTGACAAGATTGCCTTCGGAAACGCCCAGCACGTGCTGAGACTCTAAGCCATACATACTTGACCAGTAGAGCAAATCACCAAACCGACCGAGGTGCCAATGATGGTTATTGATATTCATGTCCACACAACGCCGAAGCGGACAATGCCCTGGCCGGGCCGCGAAGACTGCTTCGCCACGCCCTGGGAGCTTATCGAGATGTACGACCATGCCGGCATTGACAAAGGCGTGCTGCTGCCCTGCACCAATCCTGATAACGTACCGGTGATACAGTCCAATGAGGAGATATTCGGGGTCTGGGAGCGGTATCCCGACCGCTTCATCCCCTTCTGCAACATTGATCCGCGCCAGTGCTACAATACGCCGGAGGCCGATCTGGGCTACATGCTGTCATACTACAAGGACATCGGCTGCCGGGGCATCGGCGAGGTGTGCTGCAATCTCTACTTCGACGACCCGCGTGTCGAGAACCTCTTCGATCACGTCGAGAAGGTCGGCATTCCGCTGACCTTTCACGTAGCGACTCGCGATGGTGGCATGTATGGCCTGATAGACGAGCTGGGATTGCCGCGCTTCGAGCAGCAGATCCAGAAGCATCCGGACCTGGTATGGCTATGCCACTCACAGCCGTGGTGGTCGCATATCAGCGGCGACGTTAATGAGGACAACTGGGCCGGTTACCCCAACGAGCCGGTGGTCGAGGGCGGACGGGTTGTTGAATTGATGCAGAAATATCCTAATGTAATCGGCGATCTGTCGGCGGGAAGCGGCTATAATGCCGTCAGCCGTGATCCGGAGTTCGGCTACTGGTTCATGCACGAGCTGCAGGATCAGCTTTGCTTCGGCACCGATGTCTGCGCCCCGTCCAATCGCGAAAACGTGCTGGTGAACCTGCTCAATTTCATGAATGAGGGCCTGGCCGCAGACAAGATTTCGCAACAAGTCTATGACAAAATCACGCACGAGAATGCCGAGCGCATTTTGAGGCTGTAGCTAGCCGCACCGGCGAAAAGTCTGGAATTGACTGACCTGCGACCCACGACAAAGCGGAGGCCTACCATAGGCCTCCGCTTATGCTTTGCCCTACCCCAGCCGCCTCAGGTCATTCTGCCGATCCGGTCACTGACATCGGCAGCGAAACGGCTGATGTGCTGCGCTACTAAAGTGTCAATGCCTAGAGTTTCATCCTCAAGCAGCGGCGTCAGGTCCATGCCGAAGATCATGGACTGGGTGACATCAACCTCATGGCTCGCATGGTAGGTGGCGTTGGCCACCCGCCGGCCCATACTCGCCAAATCGTAGCGCTTGCCGCCGCAGTCCTGGGAATCAAACACACCCAACAGCGCCATCTCCAAATTCTCATGACCGGCCACATCAAACGCGACCTTGTCATCGTCTATCATCCAGTCGAGATCGCGCCACACCTCGCAGCCGTAGAGCTTGGCGGGTCGGGCCTCGGCCGGCAATGCCCTGAGCACCTCGACTACCCGCAGTGCAACGGCCACGTGAGTATCGTGCTTGTCGGCGAAATTGTGGGTGTAGATGACATCAGGCCGAGCCGCCTCGATGACCCCCTTCAGGTCCGCGCGGACCGCCTCCTTGTCGGTCTCCTTGACCTGGCTGCTGGCGAAGTCAAGCAGCACCTGTGCCCCATACTCGCCGGTATAGGCGGCCTTCTTCTGCTCCTGACGGCGCACAACCTGCATCTGCTCGTCGGTATAGTCGGCGTACAAGGCGTCGCGCGGGCTGCCACCACCATTGGTCACGGTGATGCCGCAGAACCACTGCTGGGGCTCCCCGAAGCACTTCAGGATGCCGTCATAGGCCATGATCTCCAGGTCGTCCTGGTGGGCACCGACAGCCATGTGGGTGGTGCGCGCGAAAGCCTGCGACTCCGGAGTGCCATCAGGAATAAAAAGCTCTGCACCTTGCTGTGTGAAATCCATCTCATCGCTTCCTCTCAAGTAAGGCCTGGAGAACTGGGCGCTCCTTTAGAGCTCTGGCAGACTAGCGGCCGCAATTGCCTGACCGACGCGGCGGCTGGTCTCATCCGGTATCTGCACGCTTACCTGCTCGGCCAGCTCAGGAAATTCCTGCGTCAGGATGCCCTTAGCGCCCTCGATAATAACGCGGCCGCCCTCGCCCGAGGTCACTCGCCCCAGCACCAGTACATGCTTCAGATCGTAAAAATCCGCATAGTGAGCAATGGCATAGCCGAGGTAACAGCCGATCGTCTCCATGATCCGCCGCGCCCGCTCATCACCTTCAGCCATCAGCTCCTGGACGGCCTCCAACTGCTCCGGCTGACCCATTTCGGGGTCCAACTCGATTCCGGCCACCGGCACCAGCCGTGCCACGCACTGCTGGGAGAAGTACTGCGAGCCGACCCCGTAATCCCCCGACCATTCATCCACCGGACCGTCGGGATTGTAGTCAACCGGGCAAAAGGCGAGCTCGTTAAGCCAGCCGGTGATATTTCTGTCCAGCGTCACATACCCGCCGGCCTCGCTGGAGCCCATCGCGATGCCCAACACTCCGCCGTCCTCCAGGCTCATGGCCCCGGCCAGCGCCGTGACCTCGCCGTCATTCACCACTACCAGCGGCACTCCGAACTCCTTGCCGATCCGGACGAACATCTGCTTAATCTTGGCGTCGAACTGGTCCTTAGGGATGCTCCGGAAAAGCGAGGCGACCAGAGCGCGATTGTTGATATAAATGCCGGCTGCGCTACCGCCAATGGCATCTACGTGCGGGAGGTGCTCGGCGGCCCGCTTGATGCAGTCCACCACACCCTCGTAGTGGTACTGCGGGTCGGCTTGACTCTTCGGGTCCCAGACGACTTCCTCGGAAAAAACCGCTTCCCCGTCCAGCACGGCACTGGTCTTGCGGTCGCTGGCACCCAGGTCAAAGCCGATACGACAGCCCTCCAGATGCCCGCCGAGGGCCACCGTACCCTCGGAGGCCTCCGGCAACTCCTCGTAAGGCACATTCTCCACCGTGAAAGGCTGCTCATAGACGCCGGCCATCAGATCGGCGTCGAAGGCTCGGATACCGTCGGCGGCATAGGCCTGTTTGATGTGCTCGGCCGTCCGCGCATCACCGGCGATGGTGATGTTCCATCCACCGCGCTGCCACAGCAAAAACTTTACCAGCCGCTCGACATACTGCAAGTTGGCTTCGACTCCTGGCGCATCTGGTGCGAATACCTTGGTTTGGTACACGCTGAGTGCTGCGTCATTGCGCTCCAGAGCGATGCCTAGAGGTACGCTTTGGCCCGATTTCCCAACCTCGTCGAGAAATGCCCGGTCCGCCAACACCGCGGGCCGAAAGCCCTGATCCAGTGGTGGCACCACCGCCGGAGCTACTAGTTTGATACCGTGTGCCATGCTCTTCTCTCCCTGTCGAGTAAGATTGCTCGCAGTCCCATATTCGCCACAAATGCCGCGAAGTCCTTGTCAACAATGTCATCGCACCGATCCCGACTGCACGCAGACCGGCTACCTTGGCACGATTCCCGGCCGAGTTCGCAGGCGGCTGGCTACCTGTACTTCTCCAGCGTCTCCATCATCGCCCAGAAGTTCTCCGGTGGGGTGGCGGCGACGATCTGGTTGCTGCAGCCGATGATGCAGCCGCCGATTTCATGGGCCGCCTCCACGGCACTCCGCGTCTCCTCAACGACCTCCGCCACCGTCCCCACATGCAGGACCTCGCTTCTGATGCCGCCCAGCATCCGTAGGTGCGGGAACCTCTCCCGGAGTTCGCGCATGTCCATGAACATCCGGTCCACCTCGTAGAAGCCATGCGTGCGGGCCTCGCCGAAAAGATCGTCGGCAATCGGCCACAGGTCCCCGTCACTGGCAAACAGATGGTAGGTGCCGGCTTGCTCGCAGCCCTCGGTGATGGTCTTCAGGCGCGGCAGCATCAACTCGTGAAACACCTTGGGCGAGTACAGCGGCCCTCTGGTGCCGGCGAAGTCGCCGCCGCCGAAGCAGTAAGGGATGCCCAGTTGCGCGGCCAGTTGGGCGTTTTTCGGGCCACGAATTGCGGCGGCGTCGAGGTATCTGCCGACGATTTCCGGATATAGCACCGTCGCCTCCAGCCACACCCGCTCGCGGGGTATGCATATACCTACGGAGCCGACCCCGCCTCCGTACATGGCGTGGGTATCACCGAAGCGCGCCAGAGACCAATGCACCTCGGGCGCCAGGCTTGCGGGTGTCGGGTCGTAGTCTTCGGCGGCTTGGGCGGCGCGCTCGGCCTGGTCGGCGAGTTGCTCAACGGTGGGCTCAGGCTCCGGTTTCGCGTCAATCTTCCCGTACGTCTCCGTCGGCGGGTCGAAGTGCCAAACCTCCCAGTATTCGTCTTCATCGGCGTCGCCGTACATGAAGGTATTTTCGTCAATCCGCCGGCTGGGCCTCTGCGGCTTGCGCCAGTAGATGGTGCGCACCATGTCGAGGGTGAGCTTTTCGCAGATTTCGCAAGCGTCCGCGAAGGACCGCTCGATGAACTCCTGCTGGGCGGCTTCTCCTCCCTCCCACAAGGCGACGGCTTCACGATACTGCTGAATCCCGCCGCCAACATACGCCTCGCGGCCCAGTACATAGGAGCCGACGTAGGAGCTGAAGCCGGCCTGGTAGATCGGCATCTTGTCAGTCGGCTGGTGTCTGAAGGCTGCTGCTACCCGCTCTTTCGGCAGCATGTACGGGCTCTCTCTTTCGCCAATCTCTAATCTGTGCTCGCCTCACGACAAGTCCAGTATTTCGCAACCGGGCGCCCAGCAACCTGCAAGCAAATCCGCAGGTGGAAAAACTCGCCACGGGGAATACCATGCCATGGCGATACGCTGCAGCAGATCAGCCCTGGATTTCCCGGGCGCGGAAAGGCTCACCAACCATGTACGAAGATTCCCTGACCGACGAGATCAAGACGCTGGCGCTGGACCTGGGCGCGGACTTGGTCGGGATTGCACCAGCGGAGCGCTATGCCGAGGCGCCGATTGAGATGTCGCCGCAAGGCCATCTGCCCGGCGCCACTTGTGTTGTTGTGATAGCGATTCACCATCCCGATGCGGCAATCGAGATCGGCGGCAACGAGCACCCTCAGAAGATGGGGCCGTACGGCATTCAGGGCGCGATGAACACCAAGCTGGAATGCATCTCATTCCAATTGGCCCGACGGCTGGAAGACCTCGGGCACAATGTCGTCGCAATTCCGGCGACCAATGTCTGGCGCTTCCGGCCTTACAAGAACATCCCCGAGAGTTTTGCGCCCGATTTGTCAGATATTCACGCGGCCGCAGCCGCCGGCCTCGGCGAAATCGGCTACAGCGGCCTGCTGCTGACGCCGGAGTACGGTCCCCGCCAGCGCTTCTGCTGCCTGGTCACCGATGCGCCCTTGACCCCGGACCCGCTCTATCACGGGCCAGCTTTGTGCGATATGTGCGGACAATGCGTGGAGCATTGTCCCATGGATGTGTTCAATAAGGAAGTATCCGAGGAGAATGTAGTCAAAATCGGCGACAAGACCTTCACATACTGTCATAAGAACAAGTGGCGCTGCGCCTGGGCCGAGCATTTCGGCCTCGACCTGGATGGTGAGCTGCCGGATGTCGTTGATGAGCAAGTAATCCTCGACGCCCTGGAGACAATGGGCCGACGCGCCGGGGCGATGGGCTCATGCCTCAGGTATTGCCTGCCGCCGCATTTACGCTTGCGCGATCCCGATTACTCCACCACCTATCGCCGCCGTCGGCGGTTCATGGACGAACGCCCGCTCAGGGAGCAACTCCAGGACAACAGACCCAGGATCGCCGACCGGCCGGCCACGCTCAATGTGCTCTCACGGTTGTGGGAGCGCGAAGCCGATATGGTCGCGATCGTTGATCGCCACACGTGTGCGGAACGCGGCTTCGACCTCCGCGCCGAGCTGCCCGATGCCGAGACGCTGATCGTCTTCGGCCTGCAGTATGGCGAGACGCTGCAGGATTCGGCCACTGATGACCGAAATCCCCAGCCGCTGCCGGTAGTCGGTGCTACCTTGAACGACTGGTCCGGATTCGCGCAATTGGAGTTGTGCCAGTACCTGGAGAGGCTAGGCTATTCGGCGTTACCGGGGCTGCATCTGCCGATTGACAAGGTAGCGGCGGCCTCCGGTCTGAGCAGTGGCCTCAATGATGCAGGGAGGCCCGTCACGTCGGACTTCGGCTCCCGCGTGGTTTTCGGCTGCCTGCTTACCAGCGCGCCACTGCAAGAACATACTCGCACCTACCCGATTGTACCGCCGCGAGACGACCTGTATGCGGATGAACTGCGCTCGCTGTTGGAAGCCCAAGCCGCGAGCTGGGGCGGCGACCTCTTCGGCGTGGCAGAACCGGAGGTGGTATCGGAGCTGGCTCGCAGTTATCGGCGGGAAATTGACGAGGCGGACATGAAGTGGGCGGTCCGCGATACCGCCGGCTATCACGGCCCGGTGATCCCGACAGTCGAGCGCGACGAGCAGCGCCATATCCGCGAGGTCGAGGAGGTGCTGGCCGAGGCGCGGGCGGTTATCGTTATCGGCTACCACTTTCCCTTCAACAATATCCTGCGGGCCGCCGAGCCGCCTGCCGAGGCCGTCGGGCCGTATAGCTACGCCGTCTATCAAACCAATCGCTGGCTGCGACATATCGGCGTTTCGCTGGCCAGAGTCCTCCAGCGGCTCGGCTATCAAGCCGTAGTCAGCCAGGACCTGTGCGGGAGCGGGACGGTCGTCGCCAATCCGCGCGGCCCGCAGCCGGATGCCCTCGCCAACCGTTTCGCCGCCGTCGCCGCCGGCCTGGGCCACCTCGGTCTGCACGGTGCAGTGATCACGCCCGAGTTCGGAATTGCGCAACGCTTCATCACTATCGCGACCGATGCCGAGCTGCCCGCGGACGCCCCGCTGCTGATGGATAGTCCCTGCAGCTACTGCGACCGGCCATGTCTGGCGGCATGTCCGGTGCAGGCGTTGGCGCAGGAGACAATCGAGGTCCGCAGTGATGGCTACTGTGCGGAGCTGGCGGAATGGGACCGGCTGCGCTGCGAATGGGCCAAGCGCTATGCCCTGGTCGGCGAGGCAGGCCCGCGCTGGGGCGGCCAGACGACCAACCTGAGGCCGCCTGAAGCCGAGATTACGCCCGAGGTGCTAAGCGCCGCCTATCAGCAGAAGGACCCTATCCAGAAGCATTTCACCTGCATCCTGGAGCCGTGCCTGAAGGCCTGCCAGACCAAGCTCATGTCATGGCCGCGCTGAGGGCTGCCGGCGCACACCTGTCTGCTTCGCCGTATCCGCATCTCGCTATGTCATACTGCTGCCGCACGCGCGTAACGGGTCATCGCGCGGATGTTAGCTTCCGGCGTATCGGGCGGCGTCTCGCAGCCGGAGCCTACAATATACCGCGGCCTGCCCCATTCGTGGCACTGCCGGCAGGCCTCGTACACTTGTTGCGGTGTACCGTCGCACAACACGCTTACCGGATCAAAATTGCCCAAAAGTACCGTCTCCGGGCCCATCTCAGGTCGCGCGTTTTCCATCTTCACCAGGTGGTCGAGGTCAATGATGTCGCAGCCGGTCTCGGCCATCTGCCGCAGGATGTGATTGGTGTTCCCGCAGATGTGGAGCCGGGCCAGAGCGCCGGCCTCATGAATGGCCGCCACGATCTGCTGCTCGCCGGGCAGCACCTCGGCCTCGTATAGCTCCGCCGAAATCAGCGAGGCCGCCGCGTCACCCATGCCGATGATGTGGCAGCCGGCCGCGATCTGGGCGCGAGCGAAGTCAATCTCCAACTCCACAATCCAGGCCATCAAATCGCGGGCAAAGCCGAGGTCCTCCAGCAGATCAACCATGAAGTCACTCATCCCGCGCAGGCACACGGCCTCGGCAATCGGGCCCTCGACCCAGCCCATGACCGGGTAGTCATTCCCACCCTGTTCAGCGAGGTATGCCGCGCCGGCCACCCGGTCACCCATCCTGCCGACGGCGGGATCGGGGCGTTGCATCGTCTTGAAGGCCGACTTGTCCGCCAGCAAGCACTGCGCGGCTCTCGGCGGGGTGTCGTCATAGTAGATCATCTCCGCCCCACAGTCAGCCGTCTCGCGCACCGGGTCGGAAATCAGTTGCAGGATGTCGAGGTCGAAATCCTCCACCAGCCGCAACTGGCACTCGGCCAAGACACGATAGTCCTGTACGTAGTCCGCGTAACTGACACCATAGTGTTTGGCCGCCCACAGCATGAATATCGGCATTGCCGGCAGGCTGTCTATCGCGTTCCCCTCAACCAGATTCAGCGTTCTCTGCAGGCTGTTCATCGTTCCCTCCTGCTAGCGAATTGGACACAGGCCATGCCAAGTCCTGCTTCCAGTGGCCCCAAAGCCGCCGCCGCAACTGCAGGTTGACCGCGCTGCAGGATAGAAGAATACAACGACTCATCCAGCCGAACCAAACGCTATTTGCCGAGGTGGAACATGCCTGTCTCGAGGTTGCCTGCGACGATCGCGATTGACAGTGACGATGCGGGATTGGTCGTGAAGATTATTGACCAGACGCTGCTGCCCAACGACACCAGCATCCTGGAGCTGCGCACCGTCGCGGAGGTCTGCGAGGCGATAAAGTCACTGCGGATTCGCGGAGCGCCGGCGATTGGCTGTGCCGCCGCCGCCGGTGTCGCGCTGGTTGCGAGCCGCTCCGGCGCTGCGACTGCAGAGCTGCTTGTAGCCCAGCTCGAAAGCGCGATGAATGAGCTTGCTGCCACCCGCCCGACTGCGGTTAACCTGTTCTGGGCCCTGGAGCGGATGAACAAGATAATCGCCCGGCGGCCTCTCCCCTCTCGCCAGCAACTCGTCGAGGCTCTTACTCTCGAGGCCGGCAAGATCATCGCCGACGACCTGGCACGCTGTCATGCCATCGGTAAGTACGGGGCGCGACTGCTCGAACCGAGTTCGCGAATCCTGACCCACTGCAATGCCGGCGCCCTGGCCACCGCCGGCTACGGCACCGCCTTAGGGGTAATCCGCGCCGCCAACGAAGCCGGCTTGCTGGATATGGTGTGGGTGGATGAGACGCGCCCGCTGCTGCAGGGGGCGCGTCTGACGGCCTGGGAGCTGGCGCAGGAAGACATAGACTGCACGGTCATCACCGACAGTATGGCCGCCTCCGTGATGGCGCAAGGTCTGGTAGATGCAGTGGTCGTCGGCGCCGACCGGATCACCGCTAACGGCGATGTCGCGAACAAGATCGGCACCTACGGCCTGGCGGTCCTCGCCGACTATCACGACATCCCGTTCTATGTGGCGGCACCGGTCTCAACGGTGGACTACGAGCTTGCCTCGGGCGACGAGATACCCATCGAGCAGCGCGTACCGCAGGAGATCACTCACCTGGGCGGCCACAGCGATCTGCCCGTGGTCCCGGTGAGAGTTGCGGTCTTCAACCCGGCCTTCGACGTCACGCCCCATGCACTGGTGAGTGCCATAATCACCGATAGAGGGGTCGCCCGCTCGCCTTACCATGAAGCCCTCGCCCGCTTTGAGGAGTTGGACTAGCGAGCGCTAACGGCAGCCTGCCTGTACCTATCCCCCTTCGATTCCCCCTTGCCGCACCCACTGCTGCGCAGCGGGTACCCGGAAGGGGGCTAGGGGGTTAGGCGCATTCCCACGGCTCTGGCCGCTTCGGTAAGCCACGAGACGCGCTCCGGGGCCGTGTCCAGGGTCACCGGGCTGCCGATGCTGGCCACGAACGGCTGCCCGGCGGCCTGCGCTTCGGCGGCCACCTCCGCGAATATGGCCTGCCTGGGGACATCGCGCAGCACCACCACATCGAGGTTGCCGAATAGCACCTTGTGCGGCCCGACCTCTTTGCGTATCGCGGCCAGGTCAATGACGATATTCTTCTTGTTCTCCTCGAAGGCCAGCGCATGGGCAGGGCACTGCGCCAAGTACGGCAGCCGCCCGGCGATCTCGCCGCAGAAATAGAATACCGTCAGCATTCCCATATCGGCTGCAGCGGCCAGCATATCGCGCAGAAACGGCCACACCAGCCGCGCGAAATCGCTTTCCGAAATCATATCCGCGCTCGTGAGGCACTCCTCGACAAACAGGCAGCGCAAACCGACCTCGCGCATTGCCCGTATTGCCGCGATCCGGTTCTCCAGCAGTCGCGCAAACAGCTTCTCCAGCACCTCTGGCTGTTCGTGAACCATCCGCATGAGGCCGGCGAAGCCCAGCACGCTGTAACCGCCCCAGAATGGTGTGCCAGTGCTGCCGTGGAGCAGGAACCGGTCTCCCCATCGCTGCTGGGCTCGCTGCACCATCAGGCCCTGCCCGTCCGCGAGCCAGCTTTCCCACCCCTGCAGCGGCACCAGGGCCTCGATATCGCTGTCGTCGCTGATCGTGACTTGCTTGTCCCAGACATCTACCGAAGAGGTGGCCGTGGCGTTGTAGGCGCCGTCATAGTCCACGCTGGTTCTGCCGTCGGCGCTGTGCCACATACAGGAGTTCGGGGTGATCGTCACGTGGCAGCCGTCGGCCTGTGAGCGCGACGGCCCCCAGCGGCAGGGCATCCAGTCCGGCGGGCTGCGGAAGAGTCCATAGGTCCGGTCCCAGGCTTCGAGCCGCGCCGCCATTTCGTCATCGAAGCTTAGGCGAATCTCGGCCTTGCCGGCGGCCATTGCGCGATAGACTTCCGCCAGCTTGCGGCGGCGGAGCGGCTCGCAGAACAGCCCCATATAGAGCGGCGCAGAGGCGACGGTCGCCGGCGACTGGCCTGTGAGGGCACGCTGTAGAATATCTCTGCCGCGTACATCGCCCATTCTCACTGTCACCTATAACGGTTATCTAGCGTTGCATGACCATTGGTATTGAGTGCATTGCCGCAGCGGCGCGGCTGTTCTGAACGTGGCTTTTTTCCTGAGCTGCCTCCCCTAACCCACCCCCAGAACCGCGGCAACGATAGCGGCGTTGTCCTCGACCATATTGTCGTTGTCGCCCCGGTACATCCCCACGTTGACGCAATCGCCGGGCTTGATGTTGGCGAAGGCGAACTCAAAGGCCGCGCGGGCCTCTACGCGGCCGGCGCCCATGATCTTGTAGCCAATACAGGGCTTCTCGATCTGACGGATGACCTCACAGGCCGGCGGCGGGTCCTGAGGCCGAAACTTCTCGCCCTGGCCGTCGTGCAAGCTGCCGCAGTTGTAGAAGCTGACGACATGGAAATCAGCCGGCAATGCGGATTCATAAAACCAGCGGTGGGCTTGCGGGGCATGGCCGCCGATGCCGGCCGGGATGCCCTGGTCCCGAATGGTGTCGAGCAACCCAGCCACTAGGCTCAAGTTTTGCTCCCGGTAGGCGCGATCGCCGATGCCACCGTGGATATAGGCGGCCTTGGCTCCGAGGCTGACTGCACGCCCGACGGCCCCGGCGAACTCCTCCGGCCTGACACCGAGCTGCACGATCCACTGGATCGCCCCGCCCTCGTTGTAGTACTCCCGCAGGAGCCGCTCGATGTGGCGGTCGGAGCGCAGCACGCAGGCGTTGATGCCCGCTGCTTCGGCGCGCTGCAGTGTCTCCTTGATACGGGCGGCCGTATAGTAGTTGACCATCTCCTCGTCGCGTTCAGGGCCCTGGTGACCGAAGCCGCTGAAGGGATTACCGCCTATTATCAGTCTGGATAGCTCAATGCCGCAGAAATTGACTGTTGGAAGCATATGTTCATGTTCTCCAGTCTGAATGCCAGCAGTGGGTGAGGACGAGGTCAGAATAAGACGATATAGGGTTCCTTAGCCGAAACGCTAATCCTCCTGCTGGGAGGAAATTGCGTAAAGGCCGCTAACTATATCCCAGGAACCGTCGAAAGGGATGATTGACATGTACCGAATATGCGGCGCATTTGTGGCGGCTGTTGTGATTCTGAGCGCATGTTTATGTGATCTGGCACCGGCTCAAGAGCTCGGGCCGGAGGTTGAGTATGAAGCTCGCGGTGTCTGGCTGACTTTGTCTTTGGCCCTCAGCAATCAGAGCCTGTCCGAGATCGTCAGCCAGTTACAGCAGCATAATCTGAACCTGGTCCTGGTGCTGTACCAACCGGACCAGCCGCTGAAGGAGTTCGCTGAGGCCTGCCACCAAGCCGGCATCGAGGTGCATATCTGGGTGGTCCCCAGCAGCCTGGTCCCCGAATGTCCCGAGGAGTTGCAGCTCCATGCCTACAGCACCAAGGATGGGGATTTCACCGCGCTGCGGCCGGCCTTCTTCATGGAGGGCTACAGCCAACTGGCGGCTGCCGGGGCTGTCGAGATAGTCACGGCGATTCCGTGTGACGGCCTGCATCTGGATGGGGTGCGCTATGGTGTTCCCTGGACCAATCTCAGCCCGGAGGCCATCGCCCGCTTCGCCGAAGATACCGGCACCGAGATTGAGGACATCCGCAACGACATCATCAAGGTGGACAGCCTGCGCCCTGATAATGTCGGCAAGTCGCGTGAGTGGGCCGGGCGGCACCTGACGGCGTGGGCCCGCTGGCGCTGTCAGGTTATAGCTGACTTGTTCGGGGCCGTGGCCCGGGCAGTCAAGGCGACCGACCCGCGCCTGAGCATGTCAAATGCCTGCATGACCGACTGGGGCAGCGGGCTGTATTACGGAGTGGATTACGGGCTGCTGGCTCCCCATCTGGATTTCTTCGTCCCAATGGCCTACTATAACCGCTACGGCAAAGACGCCGCCTGGTCAATACGCCGCTGCCGGCAGATCGCCATCGAGGCTCAGGCCGCCAACCCCAACTGCCGCGTCTATGCCGGAGTGGCGACCTATTCTCACTCGCGCTGCCGCACCTGGATCTCCCAGACGGTCAGAGAGGCCGCCAAGGCCCAGAAGCTCACCGCCGAGCAGGTTGACGACAATCAACTCTTGACCTACCAAACCGGCCCGCAGATGCTGCACTCGGCCTCCTGGCTCTATCGTCGAGGTCTGATTAGCGCAGACACCTATGCGAAGATGCTGAACGCGATCATCAGCGACGAGGAGATAATTGAGGCAGTGCGGCTGATGCGGGCCGGACGGGATACCAGCCTGCCCGGCGCCGACGAGTACGAAGCCGAAGGGCCGGTCGAGGGGATAGTGTTTTTCCGCTATACCTGCATGTATCCCGATTATGTTCAGGGCGTGGTCGGGAACCTCTGGGACAAGCTCCTGCCGGTGTTCCCAAAACCGGCCGGCCTGCCGCACCGAGAGCAGTAACCACAAGCCATCGGCGCTTACTACGGCTGCGGGCGCACCCACGCCTTCGGCGCAGGTACCCGATGCGTTCCTACACAGATAAGCAAGGCCGACGACTCAACCACTGGTTCAGGCTGGCGACATCCTCACTAGTTTCTGCTCCGCTAGCCGCGGCGGGCCTCGAAGACGTGCTCGTGAGGCTTCGTGGACTTCTCGTGGTCTTTAGGCTCGGCCATGCGCTCCTCCAACTCCTGCTTACCACCGAGCTTGTCGAGCCGCTCATATATGAGCGTCCAGACGCAGTCTTTGTCCGGATCCACCTCACATTTACCCTGGTCCGCGCCGCCACAGGGGCCGTTAAGCTGGCCCTTCGGACAGCGCGTGACCGGGCAGATTCCGCCATACTGGTCAACCACGCACTCCCCGCATAGCGAGCACCATTCATAGAACTCGCCGGCGCGGAACTTGTCGGCGATGAAGGTGGTGTCCAGCGCGGCAAATACCGGTTTATCTTGCAATATCTCGGCCACTGCCTGGACACCGGAGCCGCAGGCCATCACCAACACGGCGTCAGCGGCCTCAATCGCCTCTTTATCGGCCCGCAGCAGCCGCTTGACATCCAGCACCTGACAGGTGACATCGGGGACTACGGTGCCGGTGACGGTCTTACCGGCCTCTTCCAGCTTCTGCTTCATCTCCGCCACTTCGTACTCGCCGCCGGTCTGCAGGACGGTCGCACAGTCTCCGCACCCGACGATATAGATGCTATCGGCCTCGGATAGTCGCTTGAGCAATTCCTCAAAATCCTTCGGCGTTGTCGCGATCACGATACCAGCTCCTTATGCAATAGGCACCAGCAGTAGCCGTCAAGCAGGCGGCTGGTACGCCGCTCTGCATCCGGTTGTTTTTCCCGCGCAGATTATACTTCGCCAGCGGCAGAATTACAAATGCCCCATGCCAGGCAGGTAGGTGCGCCCGCATAGGAGAAAGTAGCACCGACAATCCCGGGGTGTCCGGAAAGGTTGAGAATGGTGAAGCCGAACACAGTCGGTTTGGCGCTATGCTTGTTGCTGCTAGGCGTGACCACTGCCGTCGGGCTAGAAATCTGCTCAGTGCCGCCGTTGTCCTCAGCGGAGCTGGTGGTGATGCCTTCGGGCAAGATCTACCTCTATCAGAAGGCCGAGCTGGAGCTGCCCGCCGGTGAGACCGAACTCGCCCTCGATGTCGCCGGTGCGGATGAGCAAACTCTGCGGCTACGGGTACTCGAACCGACCGGTGGTGTTACCATTACCGAGCAGTACCGCCGACTGGACGCCGCCGGCAAGCTCTTTTGGAGAATACGCTCTGCTGAGAAGCAGACGACGGTTCTGCAGTTGCGCTACTGCCCCCAGAACCTCAGCATCAGTGTATCCTACGAAGCGCAACTGCATCCCGACAGGAGCCGGATGGACTTGCAGGGACGGGTGACAACGAAATACACCGGCGAGACTGAGATGAAGGAGGTCTCGGTGAGCTTGCCTTCCGGCGATCGCTTTGTGACCACGCTAATTCCGAACACGGCGGTGGGCCAGGACCTGTTCGCGACCCGTGATCTGAGCTATACGGGCGGCTATGTGTATGATGAGAAGAGCTATGGCAAGCGGGCGATGTATGTGATTGAGTTCGCGATGCCCCCCAACGGGCGTTCGTTGCTGGCCGGCCCTATCGCCTTCTACAGCGCTGAGGCCGGCCTCGGCAAGATGATCGGGGCCGCTACCGTGCCCTACAGCCCGCTCCACAAGAGAATAGAACTGGCCGCTTATCCGCTCCCCGACATCAGCGTCAGCGGCGGCCTGACCGACGGCGAACAGCAATCGGTCAAGGTGGATGTCTATAAGAAGTTGGCGCTGTATAACCTGCGCGAGGCGTATGAATACGCCTGCTTCAATCGCGGTGGACGCGATCTGGAGCTGGTCTTCCGCGCCCATTATGCAGGCGACTGGCAGGTGCAGAAAAGCTCCCACAACCACCAACGCCTTGACGCTGAGACGGTCGAGTTCAGCCTGTCTTTGCCGCGAGGGCAGGAAGTGACGCTCAGCTACACAATCCTGCAAAAGAACATCATCCCGTAAACCATTGGAGGAGCAGTGATGAATATGCGAGGCTCTCTCCGCCTCAGTATCACGATTGTCGTGCTGCTGGTTGTGGTGGAGATGGGGAGTGCTGCGCGTGAGGTTGCCGTACTTGAGGGGCCCGGCGCTGAGCAGTGGCAACAGGCCCTTGCCACGCGGGCCGAATGTACAGTCGTCAGTGATCTTTCCCAAATCCCCGCAGAGGCTACGGTCGTGCTGCCGGACCGGACTCTGTCTGATGAGGAAATGACGGCCCTGGCGGAGCTTCAGCAGACTTCGCGAATCCTGGCCCTGGGCAAGAGCGTTTTCACTGACGGCGGCCCCACGGCTTCCGCAAGCCTGCATGTGGGGAAGAACTACTACTACGTTCCTCTTCTCTATCCCTACGGCGTGGACTGGCAGGCGGACAGATACGAGGCGACCGCGCAATGGTGTGCAGAGAATGGCGCCCACGGCATCGGCGTCTTCTGCTACGTCTTCACGGTTCCTGATGCGCACAGGCGCGCAACTGCCGAGCAGCGGCTGGCGATGACGGAGACCATAATCAAATGCTTCCATTCCTTCGAAGGATGGATGAATGCTCCGCAAACGCCACGTCCGCCTCTAGCCGGAATGCCTCAGGTGCCCAAGCTGATGTTCATGCATATCAATGATGTGAAGCGAGTTAGCCCGGAGGGTGCGGCGGAGTGGGCCGAGCACCTGGGCTGCAATGTCATCTGTCTGGCGGTAGATAGATTCCGCACCCACCGTATCTACGCTTCGCGCTTCCTGGTTGAGAAGGTCGAACGCGAGGGCAAGGAAGTGGAGGTTGCCAACAGCCCGGACTATCTCCCGCGCTTGATCGAGGCATGCAAGCAGCGCCACATCGCCTTCTGGGCCAATATCTGTGAAGACGGTCCGGAGGCGCCTACAGATAACCAGAAGCAAGTCAAGGATGATGGCACTCTCTACGGCCGCGCGTGCCCGCTGAGTGGTGCCGCGCACTTTGACACGATAGCGCAGATCATCGAGGAAGTGCTGGCCAAGTTTCCCTACATCAGTTGCATCACTCTCGATGAGCCGTGGATGCACTGCTCGGGGTGGAAAAGCTGGGGCTGCTTCTGCGAGAAATGCAAAGTGGCTTTCCACAATGAGTACGGCTATGAGTTGGCGCCCGAGAGAGTCATCGTTGATCACGGCCCCGACCAGCGCCAGTCCCTGACCGAGGATTTTTATAGATTCCGAGTACGGTTGATGAATGAATACGTGTTTGAGAAGTATCGTCGGGCTATCAACCGCGCGCGACCGGGGACGCCGCTGCTGGCATGGGAGCCGAAGAACTACGACGTATCGGGCATCGAGCCGCAATCGGCGGTGCTCTATGGTCTCAACGCCTATGGGCCGGAGTACGGGCACGGGCCTGGCAATTCCTGGTACCTGAACCACCCAGAGACGTTCCGCCCGCGGCAGGAGCACATCATCCGCATCACGCAGGCAGCCGGCCAACCGAGACCGCTGTATGCCGATATCACGCGGGTTGACTGCTTCGCCGAGGCCGAAGTCAAAGCTCTGGGCCAAGCCCGCGATGCTAGCTGGTGGCCGGTGCTGGTCTCGGCCCGCGAAGATGCGGTTCGCTACTGCGCCTTCGACCCGCTGCAAGAAAAAGGCGGCGATGCTGAGATCGCCGCCGGCCTGGTACAGTGGTTGACACAATAGGTGCCTTCGCCTAACCCCCTACCCCCCTTCCCTGGCAGGGAAGGGGGAATGAAAAGAACCTTAAGCGCGTACTCACGATCGGAGAAGGTATGCTGGTTGACATCAACACGTGCTTCGGGACTTCGCCGAAAAAGCGGGTGCGCTATGCCGACACCGTCACCGCCGCTCGCATGTTCGATGAGCCGGGGCAGGTGGTGCCGACCATGCAGGAGGTGGACTGGTCGCTGGATAACCTGCTGCGCGTAATTGACGAACATCAGGTTGATTTGGCCCTGACCTACAGCCTACGCGGGAAGTTGTACGACTTCGTCACCGGCAATCACGAGACCTGGGAGGCTGTCCAGACACATCCACAGCTTGTGCCGGTCGCCACCCTAGACCCCTGCCGGCATTTCGGCTGCCTCGAGGAAGTGGAACACTGTGCCGATCGCGGCTTCCGCGTCTTTCGCTTCTTCCCGGACGAGCAGGGCTGGGCTATAGACAGCCTGCCGTTTCTGCGCATCTGCGAGGCGGTGGCGGAGTATGGCCTGGCGATAATGCTGCCGGCCGGCGGCTGGGGTCAGCAGAGTCGCATCGCCGAGTTGCTCTGCCCGCTGGGAGTTCCGGTAATCACACTCGCCGCGACCTTTACAGTCGTCGCCGAAAGCCTTGCGGTGGCCGCGGCCTACGACAATTTCTTCTGCGAGACCAGCGCGATCCATACCGTCGAGAGCATTGAGGGCTTCGCCCAAGCCGCCGGGGCGGATAAGTTGATGTTCGGCTCGAATTCGCCCGAATCGTATTTCAAGTCAGCATACAACCTGGTCGAGGTCGCGCGGGTCAGCGACCAGGAGAAACACGACATCTTCGGTGGGAATGCATTGCGCTGTCTGCAGTTGGGAGGCCACCAATGAGGAAGATTGACATGCACGCTCACCACGGCGTGTGGTCTTATAGCATTCCGCTGGCCGATCCGACCGAGCGGCTGCTGCGGCTGTGCGAGCGCGAGGAGATTGCGTATATGGTCTGCTCCTCGGCCCTGGCGCTACTGTATGACATGCAGGCGGGCAATGCCGAAATGGCCGAGGCTTTCGCCGACCACCAACAGCTTCTGGGCTATGTCTATGTGAACCCCAACTTCCTGCCCGAGTCGGTGGCGGAAATGGAGCGCTACCTGGCATTGGACTACTTCGTCGGGGTCAAGATCCACCCTCGGCTGAGCGCCACGGCTGAGAACGCCCCGCAGATGGCGGAGCTGATGGGCGAGGTGGCGGCCCGCTCATCGCTGTTGTTGATGCACACCGTGGACCAGAACGCCTCCCGCCAGATGGGCCGCTACGCCGAGCAATACCCGGAGTTGAACATCATCTTGGGGCATTCGGGGCACACCGACTCGAACGCCGCGGCGGCTGTGGCCAGAGAGCACCCCAACATCTATCTGGACTTCTGTTGCGAGTGGCCGGGAGCCGGCAAGATCGAGCGGGCGCTGGAGATATGCGGCCCTGAGAAGATCGTATTCGGCTCTGACAGCGACCTGCTGGAGCCGGGCTTCACCAGGGGCATGTTCGAGGGAGCGCACTTGAGCGCCGAGCACGAGCGCATGGTCTTCTGGGACAACGCCGCGCGCCTGCTCCGTTTGGAGAAACCAGCGGCCTGAAACAGCGCCAGCTCCTCTCTGTTTAGCTCACTGAGGCAACTCACCTCTGACGGCTAGCTACCCAAACGTCATCGCGTGGGTCGGGCTTCCCAGCCCGACAGCCGTTGCCCAACCGCTTTTCTCTGCAATCGGCCGGTCAGAATTGCCGCAGAAAGTTCTCCCGGAATTCCCTCGCGCTACAACTTCACCGTCATCAGTTGGGCGGCGATCTCGGGACAGTGGTAGATGAACCACAGCTCTTCCTTGGTCAAGGGGGCCTGATTGTGCAGGTTGGCAAGCTGGGCGAGCTTGAGGATCTCGCGCTTGTGCTCCTCGTCACGGAAGCCCAGATCAAGCTGATTATAGACGTACTCGAGGCCGGAGGCGCCGCTGTGGGCGCCGGCGGTGATCACCCGGCCGGTGTGGGTGTGCATGATCTCGCCGCGACCGAGCGCCTCAAAATCGTATAGCTCGTAGTTGTGGCGGTCCTTCAAGGCCCCGTCGGCATGGATGCCGCTTTCATGAGCGAAAGCATTGTCCCCAACGCCGGGTTGGTTGATGGGGATCGGCACACCGAAGGCGTTGGAGACGTAATACGCGAGCTTCCAGGCCTGGCTGAGATCAATCGCGTTGGTGACCCAGTTCTCCGTGCTCCACTTGGCCGAGTACTTGAGAGCCAGGATGCATGAGACCAAATCGGCGTTGCCGGCCCTCTCCCCCACGGCATTAACTGTGGTGTTGATGTAGGCGTCCTGGCCGGCCCGACAGCAGGCCACAGCGCCGGCGCAGGAGTTGGCTACAGCCAGGCCCAGGTCGTTGTGGCAGTGCATCTCGATCGGCATCTGCACCTCCTCGGCCAAAGTCCCGATGCGTTCGGCTGTGGACTCGGGATCGTCATAGCCCAAAGTGTCGCAGTAGCGGAAGCGGTCGGCACCGGCTTCCTTGCCGGCTAGGGCGAACTCGATGAGGAAGTCGAGATCGGTGCGGGAGGCGTCCTCGGCGTTGACGCCGGCACTCAGCGCCCCGCCCTGCTTGGCGGCTACCACTGAATCAACCATCATGCGGATGATGTCCTCATTGGTGAACTTGCCCTGGAACTTCCACTGCAGCATCTGCTCGGAAGTGGAAATCGAGAGGTTGAAGTGCTCCACATTGGTGCGCTCCTGGGCGATCTTGACGTCTGAGGCCAAGGCGCGGGACCAGCCGGAAAGCTGGATGCGGTTGAGCAGCGGTCCATTGCCCCCGTAAGTGGCCTTGGTGAGAGCCACGTTGGCGTTTATATAGTTGGCCTCGTGTGGGGTCAGAGGGAAGCCCATCTCGCTCTGATAGACGCCCATTTCGTCCAACAGCCAGTTTATCACCGTTTTCTGAAGCTTGGAGAGCGATATGCGCGCCGTCTGCTCTCCGTCGCGATTGGTCACGTCAATGAACTCAATCTTCGGCATGTCAAATATCACCCCGTTGCGCCGATACGCGGGAATGTCCGGCGCTATGGTCAACTTGCAGTTGCGCGGAAGATACGTCAGGGAATCGAGAAGCCTGGGGTATCGCCGTGGCCCTAAGAGCTAGGGGCATGGGGCGCCACGGCGTGCCTAGGGATGGGGCCGCATCGCCCCTTCCGCAGCCACGACCGTAGGTACGTCAAGAAGGTTTCTGCCGGCGTGGTCGAATTAGTCATGATCTTACCGAACACATTATAGCTGAGATCGCCGATTATTGCAACCATCGAAGGGCCCTCCCACGCCAACGGCCTGCCTAAGACCCTAGACCCTTTCCTGGCAGGCAAACGGGAATCAAATCGGTTGCTCGGCTCCCCACTGGCGCAAAAACTCCGTGTAATCCACGACCTCCCCACTCGTGATCGAGGCGAATATCGCCTTCTCCACCTGCAACACGTGGCGGCCATGTTCCACCGTCATCGGCGGGTCAGTATCGTCCCGGATCGCCTGGCATAGCGCAACCAATTCATCATAGTGGCCCATATAACCGTGGGGCCCGCGCGCGTCGGTGAAATGCCCGGCGGGGTTTTCCGGGTCCAAGGGCGTGAAGTCCGGCCCCTCAAATACATAGCCAAAATCGGGGGCCGCCAACGAAGTACTCAGGTAACACTCCTTGAAGCGCTTGGCCAGGAAAACGCACCGGTCCTTGCCGAAAAGCTGAAACGAGTACTTGCGCATCAGCGCGTTGTAGGCCCTCCCGTGCTGGATGTAGCAGGCCTGCGAGCCGTCGGCAAAACGCAGCGTGGCAATGAAGCTGTCCGCCGGCTGATGCTCGTCAAGGCCATAATAGTGGCCGCCGGTTGCGTAAACGTTGGTCAGGGGAGCTTCGTGGAACTTGTGCACGATCAGGTCAAGATTGTGGCAGGCCTGGCCCGAAACCGTGTCGGTGCACTGCCCGAAGGTGATCCAGGGATGTGGCAGCAGTTGCTTAGCGCGTGCGACGCCCGGGGCCAAGCGATTGCACAGGCCGATGATATACTTGACGCCGGCGGCTCTGACCGCTGCCTCCAGCTCCAGCGCCTCCTCAACTGTCACCGCTATCGGTTTTTCCATGAAGATATGCTTGCCGGCCCCAGCGGCGGCAATGCCGAGAGCCGGATGGTGGCGCTCGCCGGTCTGGATGAGCACGCCATCGAGACTAGCGTCGGCGAATAGATCGGCGGCCTCGGCGGTCGCGTACTCCCCGCCGAAATCGCTCAAGAACTGCTCTGCTTTCTCCTGGTCCACGTCCGCGTATGCCACCACCTCCATGCCGGGAACGTAGCCGGAGTTGAGTAGATGCAGCTTCCCCATGTTGCCGCAGCCGATGCAGCCGAACCTTAGTGTGTTCACGATGCCGCCTCCTTAGTGGCGGAGATACTTGGTGACCCAGGACGCCCTGAGTGTCGCCGTCTTGGGCCCACTTGCGGATATAAGTTCCGTAGCAGGTACGGTTAGACCCATGTCGCATCACCGTTCAGCGCATAGTTGCTCATTAGCTACCGCTTCTCCTTCATTGGCGACCTAAGGCCGGCACTCACCGGAGGCCTGACCTGATGGGCATCTCCCGCTTGCGCATGAATTGCGGCTTGTGCTAAGGTGCGGGGCTGGGAGCCTCACCGCAGCCCTCTGCCCAACCCAAGTAGTCAACACGCCAACGAAAGATGAGCTGAATGAAAGCAACAATCAACTGCCTGCCATGCATAGTGCGCCAGGCTGTCGAGGCGGCTGCGCATGCTACCGACGATCCGGCCTCGCAGCGCGCCGCACTGAGCGCGGCTCTGGGGGTGCTCAGCCGTGAGGACCTGGATTCCACACCGATGGAACTCGGTTACGCCGTCCACTCCACCATCGCCCGCGTCACGGGCTGCGCCGATCCCTACGCCCAGATCAAACGGGAATCTAACCGAGATGCCCTGGCGATGTATGACCAGCTCACCGAGGCCGTCGCCGAGGCCGCCGACCCGCTGCTGGCCGCCGCCAAAATCGCCATCGCCGGCAATATCATGGACTTCGGGGCCCTCGCCAGCTTCGATACCGCAGCCACCGTCGCGACCGCCCTCGGCAGCGATTTCGCTATCGGCGATTTCGACGACTTGAGGCAGCGGCTGGCCGGTGCGCAACATCTGCTCTACCTCGCCGACAACGCCGGTGAAGTGCTCTTCGACCGCGTCTTCATCGAGCAAATGCACGACGTCGAAGTGACTGTGGCGCTGAAAAGCGAACCCTTCATCAATGATGCCACTCTCGCCGATGCGCTGGCGGTCGGGCTGGACCAGGTAGCCGAACTGCTGACCATTCGCCCCGGCGCCACCAGCGGCAACGGCTTCGACCAGGTGTGGGCTGAAGCGGACATCATCATCGCTAAGGGGCAAGGCAACTATGAGGTGTTCAGTCAGGCACAGGGCCCGATCTTCTTCCTGCTCATAGCCAAATGCCCGGTCATCGCCCAGGCCATCGGCGTCAATCAGGGAGATACGATATTGCAGTCCCAAGCCAGCAGGCGAATGGGGGCTTAGTGATGCGTTTTCGGCACAACGCGGCTCTCGCTTTAGCCTTCTCCCAAGGGGGGAACAACGGCACGGGCGCATGCCATGCGCCCCTACAATGGCCCGCTGTCCGTAGAGAGGTGATTCTTCACGCCCTGCCGTAGCTGCCGAGAGCGGGCGCAATCAATTACGCTGCTGCAACACAACGGCTTCCGGGACGACAGGTGTTTTTGCCTGTTGCGCCTTGTGGCAACGCCATGGACAGGCAGGGGCACCCGTGCGCAGCATGGGTCACCTGTCCTTCAGGTTATTGAGGAAAGGGAACCGCGCGGTGCGGTACAAGCGCGCGCCGACAACTGCAGGGATTGCCCTTTGCTGACATACCGAGCAGGCCCAAAGGCCATGCCTCAGGTAGGGAGTTCGGCAATAGCCTTGATCTCGACGAGGTACTCCGGGGCCACCAGCCGCTGTATCTGCACGAGGGTACTGGCGGGAGGGTTCTCCGGGAAATACTCGCGCCGCACCTCCAAATAGCCCTCCAGGTCGCGCTCGATGTTGACCATGAACACATCGGTCGCGACAATGTCATCCAGGCTGGCGCCCAATGATTCGAGAATCAGACGCAGGTTCTCAAAGGCCTGGCGGGTCTGGCTGGTGATGTCATCGCCGGCGCTGTCGCCGCTTGCGGTCATGCCAACCTGCCCCGAGATGAAAACCAGGCGCTTGCCCTCGGCGATGGCGGCCTGGGAGAAGGTCGGGGCAACCTGGTCCGGCGTGGACTGAAGATGGAAAACTGACTTCGGGTTGATCGGCTTGCGGGCCATGTGAGTGTCCTTTCGGGATCGGGCGTCGCGGGTTAGTGGGCCGAGGGTGCGGCTAATGGTCTGCAGGGGATTCGCCGGTGCCGGCGGCAGGTGCCGGCGTCTCGGACTGCTCCCGTTCCGCTTGGGCGCGCCTGCGCACCTCC
Organism: uncultured Armatimonadia bacterium; assembly: GCA_964390495.1. Lineage (GTDB taxonomy): Bacteria > Armatimonadota > Zipacnadia > Zipacnadales > UBA11051 > UBA11051. The sequence continues at coordinate 182,536 of CAYMIN010000002.1, read as the reverse complement.
ACGGCGTGCATGGACAAACACGTAAACCAGACGATAAACAGCAGCATCCCGCCCAGGCCGACCCAGGTTGCCGATCCGCCGTTGCCGACGTACATCAGCACAGCCGAGATGCCTGCCACCACCCACGCGGCCATCAGGCTGGGGCGATTGACGTGGCTGTGAAGGTCCCCCTGTCCCCACTCCTCCTGGGGGCGAATCAGACCGGCTTTTTCGAGGTCTTTGAGTGACAAAGCCCGGCTCCTTACTCCTCTGTGTCCTCAATATCCCAGAAGAACTGGAAGAACTGCGAGACACTGAACTTCATCCGCCCGCTGCGCATGTTGACCAGCATCAGCGGTGCCTTGATGCGTCTGGCAATGCGTGCGGTCTTGTCGCCCCAGACCTTGCGGCGTAGCCAGCTTTCGCGGGAGGCCCCGACGATGACCAGATCGAAATCGGCGGAGTGGCTGATGATGGTGTCGACAATATCACCGGCCTCGATGCGGATGTGGAAGCGCCGCTCGACCTGCTCGGCTGTGAGACCGCCTGCGGCGTCCTCGGTGTACTGGGTGACTGCTTCGCGCAGGTCGGCGGCACGCTGAGCCCGCTCGAGGCTGGACACGTGCCGGTCAACTACATGCAGCAGCCTGACATAACTGTCCTGTTCCTCGGCCATCACGGCGGCGAACTGGGCCACCAAATTGCCGTGCTGGGGATGCTCGACGGGAACCAGGATGCGGCGGGCGGGAATCTTGACATCACCACGAACCACGACGACATTGGTGTTGGCGTCTTTCACGATTCTGTCAATCGTGCTGCCGATGATGGTGCGAGGGTCGCGGGTATGGCCGGCCCAGCCCATCACAACGAAGTCGGCACTGCTGTCCTCTACCGTATCCACGATGGCATCGGCGGCGCGATGGCCGACGCGCACGACACTGTTAGGGACCATGCCAAGGTCTTCGGCCCTGGCCGAGACTTCATCCAGCAGCGGGCGGGTGTCGTCTATGAAATCGCGGCCAACGCTGACCGGCAGTTGGTCGGGAACCGTTATCACATGCAGCAGCATCAGATTGCCCGGCTTGAGCCGCAGGAGCCGGTCGGCGACGGTCAAGAGCGTCCCCGCAGTCTCGGGATTGGCTATGGGAACCACCACCGAGAAGTGGCGGCGATCAATCTGCGGGGTCTGGACAGCCAGCACCGGAGTGATCTCCCTTTGGCGGACCCGCTTGGAGGCGTAGAAGCAATGTATCAGCAGCCCGCCGCCAACCCACACGGCAGCGAAGCCGGCGCCGACCCAGGAGAAGATGCACATGAACACGATCAGCGCAGCCTTCGAAACTAGCCCAGCAATATGTACGTAAGGAAAGAAGGGAGCCATGTAGCCATACCTGAGCTTGTCACCATAGCGCTTGCGGATGGTAATCCCGGCGACGTTCACCTGCAAGAACAGCAGCAGGAACATGATGTCGGCGGCTGCGGCAACGTCTCTGAGCGGTATGACTACCGCCATGAAGATGATGAGACCGCCACTGACCAGCAAGGCGATGTGGGGGATGCGAGTTTTGGGGTGGACCGCGGCTATGGCATCAGGCAAGTTGCGGTCTCGCCCCATCGCGAAGGACACGCGGGTGGATGAGTAGGTAGTTGCATTAAGCGCGCTCATCGTCGAAAGTAGAGCGCCAAACAGCAGCAAGATGGCGCCTCCGCCCATAAAGCTCTCGGCGGCACGCGCCAAGGCAACTTCGGCATGCTCACCGCCGAGCCACTGCCAGGTAGTCAGCGCGCCGGAGTCGGCCGGTACCTCGACCGCTCCCAGCGCTACGAAAGCCACTGCGATGTAGGTAGGGATGACTATGGCCATAGATAGGAATGTGGCTTTGGGAATGTTGGCGCGGGGTTGCTTGACCTCTTCGCCGGCCTGAGCGATGATCTCGTAGCCCTCAAAGGCAATGAAGGTCAGGCCCATTGCCATGAGTATTCCCGAGAGGCCCATCGGCGCGAAGCCGCGGAAGCGGTCCTCAAGGCCGACCACATCCATATTCGAGAAGTTGCTCATCAGGCTCGGTCGCTGGAGTATCGCCCACAGGCCGCAGAGAACGAAGAACCAGATAATCAGGAGTTTACCGACGGTGACGATAATGCCGGCCTTGCTGGTCTCCGAAGCGCCGCGATAGTTGATGTAGATGAACAGCAAAGCGATTGCCACTGCAAAAGCCTTCTGGAAACCAACGCCGTGCAGGCCGGGCAGAGAGATACCGGCATAGTCGAGGAAGATCTCCAGATAGGCGGCGAAGCCCAAAGCATAGACACTGCCGACGACAGCGTGGGCGAACCAGCTCATCCAGCCGGCCAGGAAGGCATTGGCCCCGGGCAGACCCTCTTTGACCCAGAGATAGCCGCCGCCGGCCTCGGGAATCGCCGAGCCCAACTCGGCATAGACCATGCCCGTCAGCAGCGTGACCACACCATTGAGGCCGAAGGCCAGCAGCAGGGCCGGGCCGGCCTCACCTGCAGCCATGCCGGTAAGCACGAAAATGCCGGCGCCGATCATGCCGGCGACGCCGACCATGGTGATGTCAAAAAGCCCCAGATCGCGGCTAAGCTCGGTTCGGGGCTCTTGTGCGGCAACTTGTCGCGCTTGTGACATCTAGTGCCTCCGGCCCGCAGGTATTGACCTCGTGTTGCTTAGGGGTGTCGGGCAGTGGCTACTATGTCAGTTGCCAATCGCCTGGTCGAGAGCGGAGGCGAGTTCTTCCTCAGGACGCACGCCCACGATCTCCTCGAGCATCTCGCCATCCTTGAATATCGCCATATAGGGTATCGCGCGGATTTGGTAGCGCATTGCCAACTGCCGGTTGTCGCCTTCTTCCAGATTGACACGAGCGATTTTGGCTTGACCATCATATTTCTCGGAAAGACTCTTCAGAGCGGGGTCCATCATCAGACACGGCCCACACCACGGCGCCCAAAAATCCACCAGGACGGGAACGTTCGCCTGGAGTACCTCAACTTCAAAATCCTCATTCGTCACGTCAATCGGCATCACGATGTCCTCCTTGGCTATTGTGCGGCATGTAAGTGGGTTCGACCGAGGTCCGCAGCAATACCTGCGGTTAGAGAAAGACTCAGTCTGCGATGGCCTTTTTGAGAGCGGCAGCTATTTCTTGCTCGATGTCGGGCCCGAAGCCTACCCAATCCTTCACAATCTCGCCATTCTCAAAGATCGCGACATAGGGAATCGCCCGCACCTGGTACTTCTGCGCCAATTCCTGGTTTTCGCTGTGGTCAATGTTGAGGCGGGCGATGACAGCCTGGCCCGCGAATTGCTCCCCGAGGTTATCCAGCACCGGCTCCAGCATCCGACACGGGCCACACCACGGGGCCCAGAAATCAACCAAGGCCGGTTTGCCGGCATCAATAACCTTAGCCTGGAAATCGCCGGCGCTGATCTCAATTGGCCCTTTTTCAATCACCGCCTCCGGGGCTGTGACCTCTGTAGTTGTTGATTCGGCTTCCGGCGCGGCTTTGGGCTCCTCAGCGGGTTCGGTGTTGACGGCAACCGGCACCTGCGCGTCATCAGCCGCAACGGTCGCGTCGGGAGCTGTCTCCGGCTCGGGGATGCCGCAACCCGCCAGGAGAATGATAGCTGTGGCTAGTAGCAAAATGCTGCAGTTGATTGAGTGCCGGCGTGTCCAGTCTATGATGAGACCCCTTCCCTGATTCTGTTATGCCCACTGGGCGTCGGTTGAGGTGCGGCGCGATAGCAATACTACCACTTGTCGGGCCTGGTTCGCAACAAGAACCTGTCCCTAGCTGCCCGTAGCTTCGTAGGCGGTCTGGTACATTGCGACCACATTCTCCGGCGGGCCGATGGCTTGAATATTATGGCATGGGGCCAGTATGTAGCCGCCGCCGCGGCCCAGAATCGCGATGTTATCGAGCACCTCCTGGCGCACTTCCTCAACACTGCCGAAGGGCAAGGTGTACTGATTGTCCATCGCGCCATGAAATACCAGCCGGTCGCCGAAATCACGCTTGAGGCCTTCGCGGTCCATGCCCTTGCAGCGCCACTGAATCGGGTTGAGCACGTCAATGCCGATCTCGATCATATCCGGCAGTATGTCGCGCACAGCCCCGTCGCTGTGGTGGAAGACGTAGGCTCCGGCGTCGTGCACCAGGTCCATCATCCGTTTCATTCGCGGGACCATATACTCGCGGATATGCTCTGGCGAGTACATAAGCGTCTCTTGCGAGCCGAGGTCCTCGGCTACATAGCTAATCATGACCTGGCCGGGAATCTGGTCGTAGATGCGCTCGGTATTCTTATAGGCGAGGTCGAAAAGCTTGTCGAGACAGTGATGGACGATGTCGGGGTGAAGTATCAGGTCCATGAAGGCCTGGGCCTCACCGCGCAAGTGCTTGTAGAGCAGGACCGGTTCGGAGCCGCCGCCCTGGATCGGCCGGTCGGGATAGTCGGCGACCTGCTCAGGTATGTGCGAGTAATCCCACCAGTCGGGATCGGGCCAGCGATAGTTAGCCTCAATCTCGACGACGGTCTCGTAGTCGGCCAGCGGGCTATAGACCAGCTCGCTATAAACGCCGGTGCCGTAGTCCACCTGGCGGTGCCGACAGCCGAAGATGTTCTCGCCGGCAGGCACCTGTGGTCCGACATAGCGGCCACCGACAGCGTAAGGCCGATCAATATACAGGCGCTCATAGATCTGCTCCAGGCTTTCACAGCCGAGATAGTCCATCAGCTTCTGCGAGGCTTCCGGCGTCGCCCAATAGTCGGTAGGGAGGCGGTCGGGCTTGGTGCCCTGCAAGACCGCCAGCCAACGCTCTCTCGAGGTCATCTCGTCTTTTCCCATTTGCGGTTGCTCTTTCCCAGTCTGGTCTGGTGTCGCCCGGAACGATCAGAGCAGGTCGGACCCGACCGCGCTTGAGTATGTTCGCCAGCCGTGCTATTATCTGTGCCGTACGCGGTTGCTAGCGGGTTTTGCGTCTTTGTTCCCGCCGCCATTTGATGCCCTATCCCACGCCGTAGCCTACCAAGAGGTGCGCCTGAGTGAAAGCCGTCATGGACGCGTTGGAAATGTTACACGATCAGCAGCGAGAGCTATATGCGCTGGTCGCGGTGGTTTCAATGGCCGCCCTGGGCCTGTTGTTCGGTTTCATCGCCCGTTGGGTGACGCTGCTGCCACAGGTAGCGGCTTGGCTGGGCGAAGATCGGGATGAGGTGCATTAGCCCGTGCACTTCCCGATAGCCGAAGTCAGTATCAGCCTCTGGTACCTTTTCACGATTGGCTTCGTGGTCGGCGCGTGCGGCGGGTTCATGGGGATGGGAGGCGGCTGGCTATTGATTCCGGCCCTCAGCGCCCTCAGCACTCCCCTCAATATCGCTGTCGGCACCTCCTTGGCTCAGATGCTCGGCTCCTCAATCGTTTCGACGATGCGCCACTGGCAGTTCGGGAATGTGGCCCTGCGCCTCGTCGCCATCATGATTCCCGGCAGCATCATCGGCGTAGAAATCGGCGCTAGCCTGGTCGAGCTCTTCAAGTCAATGGGCAGAGCGCGCATGGATGTCACCATCGGTGCTATCTATGTCGTGGTGCTTCTCGTCGTATCTATCTTCACCTTCTTCGATGCCAGGGGCGACTACCTTAAGGCCAAGCGGAAAGCGGCCCGTCATCCCGGCCATTCAGTCCACGAATACCATACCACGCCCTTGCGCCCACTCCCCAGGCGTGTGCAAACCCTCAAGTTGCCCCCTTGCATATCCTGCCCTGTCTGCGGGATTGCCTCGATCTCGCTATGGGCCGTCCTGCTGGTGGCGATTGTAATGGGGCTATTTACCGGGCTGCTAGGTATCGGCGGCGGCTTGATCGGGCTGCCGCTGCTGGTCTATATTATCGGCTGCCCGACCCATGTAGCGGTCGGGACGATTATTGTGACTATCGTGATCTCTGCAGGCTACGGCACGCTCTCCCACGCGCTGAAGGGTAATGTTGACCTACTGATGGCCTTCTTCCTGCTGTTCGGCTCGGCCTGCGGCGCTTTAGTGGGGTCGCTTGCCACGCGCCAGGTCTCAGGCATATTCATCCGTGGCCTGTTCGCCATCGCCGCATTGGGTGCGGCGCTCTCGCTGGTGTTCAACACCTTCCTGCACCGGCAGACCCTCGCGCTTGTGACGCTGCTGATCGTTGCCGGCCTAGCCTGCGTTGTGATCATCTACGTGCTGGTCAGCGGCATCACTACGGCACACAATCATAAACGTGGGAGTATCTCCCCGTAGCCGTACAAACGCAGGGAGACGCTCGCCACCGCCAGCCCCAGGACAACCGCAAAGGCCACCGCATCGGCCCAGCGAATGGGAAACTCCCGCAGCTCAACGCGCTTACCTGCGGCCATCAGCCCTCGGGCCTCCAAAGCCCGCGACAGATCATCCGCCTGGCGCAGAGCATAGCCGAATACCGGCGCGGCCAAGCTCAGATAGCGCCGCAGCCGCACCAGCAGGCCGCCGCTTTGTAGGTCCAGGCCACGGGCGCGCTGAGCATCATTAACCGTCTGCACCGTCGCCAGAAAGCCGGGAAGCAGCCGAAATGCCAGCGACAAAGCCACCGAAAGCGTGGCCGGCAAGCCCAGCTTGCGCAGGGCGAACGTAAACTCCTCGGGCCGCGTCGTGGTGATGAAGGTCAGCCCGAACAGCAGCAAAGAGGCGATTCGACACCCCATTGCCAGCCCGTAGAGCACTGACTCTCTGGAGATTGTGACAGCGCCCAACTCAAGTAACACGTGCGGGGCCTGCAAGTCCATCAGAAACAGTGACCACATCACCCCGCTCAGCACGAACAATATCGCCAAAAACCAGGCCAGACGCCGCAAGTTCGGGCCCCCGTCCGCCGCCAGCAGCAACAGCACACTCAGCGCCAAGATGACAGCCATCCAGGCTGGGTGATTGAAGGCCAAAGCCGGCACGAAGAGAAGCGCCAGCCCCAAGACCTTCACCACCGGATGCAAACGGTGCAGGGCCGTGTTGGCGGCTATGAACAGGAACTCTGTCTGCATCAGCAATCCCTCATTACGCCAATATCCTTGCGGGCGGCTGGCGGCCGTAGTGTATCTTCAGCCCAAGTGCACGTAGCGCGCGAACTCCTCGGCACTGAGCAGCGGCACACCGAACAGCTCTTGGGCAATCACCACCAGGGGCGATTGACATTGCCCGGCGGCTGCGCAGGTCTCGCCGTCGGCTATCACCTCGCGGGTCGGGCCGTCGGCCAGCACTCGGCCCCGCCGCAGCAGCACCAGGCGTTGGGCATAGCGCAAGGCGATGTCGGTGTGGTGAGTGACCACGAGGACCGTGCGGCCTTGCCCCTGGAGGCGCTTGAGCAGTTGCATCATCGCCTCCTGCTGGGGCACATCGAGGCCGGTGGTCGGCTCGTCAAAGACGATAATGTCGGGCTCGCAGGCTAGAATCGCGGCCAGGGCGACGCGTTGGCGTTCGCCTCGGGTCAGGGAAAAGGGGTCGGCCTCCTCGTAGCCGGTAAGCTCTGTAATAGCCAGGGCTTCGGCGACTAATTCGCGGATGCGAGCGGGCGTCCGTCCCAGATTGCGCGGCCCAAAGGCCACCTCGTCAGAGACGGTGTCGGCGAATATCTGACTGTCAGGATTCTGGTAGAGGTAGCCGATTTGCGCGGCCAACTCGTTGGGCCGCATGTCGCTTACTTCGCGGCCATTGACTGCGACGGTGCCGCTGTCAGGCGCCAGCAAACCCATGATCAGCTTGCAGAGAGTGGTCTTGCCGGAGCCGTTGGGACCCAGGATCGCCACGAATTCGCCCCGGGCCACCTCCAGGGATAGCTCAGGTAGAGCAGGCAGACCGCCGTAGCTGTATGAGACATCCGCGATGGTCACGACCGGAACTGCGGGCCGGGAAGCTTGCTCATGAGCGTCTCGCTCGGACAAAGCCTCGGTATCGAGGCGGGCATTGCGCTCCCGCAGCATTGTGATGGCCTGCTGGATATTCTCGGGCACCTGGGCTAGCCCTACCGCCGCGGCCAGCTCGGCCAGGGGGTCGGGCCGTAGTGCCAAGGCTGCAGCGGCTTGGCTGTCCCGCAGCAGCTCGCCGGGCGATCCGTCATAGGCAACGACTCCGCCTTGCAGCACCACCAAGGCATCGGCATCCGCAGCTTCTGCCGATTCATTGGTGGCAACCACCACGGTGCAGCCCTGATCGGCCAGTTGGGCCACCGCCGCCATGACTTCGGCTCGACCCGCCGGATCGAGGTCGGTGGTCGGCTCATCGAGCACAACTATAGGGGGATCGGTAGCCATCACCGCGGCCAAGGCCAGGCGCTGCTTCTCGCCGCCGGAAAGCGTACTAGGATCGCGACCGACCACATGCCGCAATCCTAGCGTGTCAATCCAGTAATCCACCCGCTTCCGCATCTGCTCCCTGGGCACGCCGCGATTCTCCAGGCCGAAGGCCACCTCCAACTCCACATCGCTGCAGAAGAGCTGGGTCTCGAAATCCTGGAACACCAAGCCGACCGTGGGCGAAAGCTGGTCCACCGTCCAGTCTCTGGTATCGAGTCCGGCAACTTGCACTCGGCCCGCGAAATCGCCCGACTGCATCTGCGGAATGACCCCGTTGAGGCATAGGCAGAGCGTGGACTTGCCGGCGCCGGTTCGGCCCATCAGGAAACGCATCCGGCCGGCGGACTGAGTGAAGGATACGCCCCGCAGAGCTGGAGCCGCGCTGTCGGGGTAGGCGAACTCCACGTCGTCCACGATCAAACCGGCGGCGGCTGGCTCCCCCGTGGCGGCTTCAGTATGGGCGGGCGTCGGTCGCCTTCGCAGACCCACCTTCGCCATCAGAAAGCTGCCGACAAGTATCGCCAGGCTGCACCATAGGCCCAATTGCTGCAAGGACATCTCAGCGGGTATCAGCAGGGACACTGGCAACGGCTTACCATCTTCGCCGGTGGTGGTTTCCAGGTGTAGCAGACCGATCTGCATCCCCCAGTTTGCCAAATGTCCGCCCTTGTCCAGAGCGGCGAAAACCCCGACAAGGCAAGCGATCAATACCATCAGAGCGGCAATCGGCGTCAGGCGCGTGCTACGGATGTCCTCTTCGCGCATTACCTGGCTGAAGGTCAGGTCCCAGCGTCGCGCCCGCGGGTACATCAGGATCAGCAGCGGTATCCCCAGCACAATGCCGGCTATCGTATTGTTGATGGTAATAATGCTGGTCAGAATCACGTATGGCACCAGACCCAGCAGGTCAACGCCGGAGCCGATGACTACGGCGCACGCGGCGCTGCCCATGAATATCCCCAGCACCAGCAGCGGCACTTGTTTCCATGAGCCAGTAGGCGGCCGACATCCCTTACACATCACCCAGATCCGGTAGGGCACGTAGGCGAACAGGAAGTTGCCGATCATACCAAAAAAGCTGCCGGGACCGATGGTACCGAAGAAATCCGCAATCAGATTGCCGATCGCACAGCCCCAGGCTGCCGCCGGCCCGAATAGCAGGCCGCAGACAATCGGCACGGCATTACCCGGTCGCAATTCGGTGAAGCCGGGGACAATCGGGATTATCTTGAACGGTATCAGGATGGCTGCATAGACCGCCGCTGAGAGCGCGACCAATACCACCATCCTGGTGTTGCGCCACATCACAAACGCGTCCCGCATTGGCGATACTCCCCAGGCCCGATAAGGCTAAATTAGGTTACGGGGAAAGTATTCCATAGCCCCGGAGCATTTCCCTGTCTGCCGACGGTAGGAAAATGGAACAGAATTGTCTCCGTACAGCAACGAGCGACGCTAGCGGTTGAACAAGTGAAGCCGCGGCTTGGCCTTCCCCATCAGGGGCAAAACGTGCTATAATCCGCCAGTAGCAATGGCGGATGACGGGTATCCCAAGACTGGTTAGGCTGGCTTTCAGCTCGGCTCCGAAGTCTGACGTGGAGGCCGGCTTTTTGGCTTGTTTGAGCTATTCAAGACAACCTGGTTGCTGCGGAGAGCGGAGGCAACATGATAATTGAGGCGATAGCGCCGTCGCGCATAGACCTTGCCGGAGGCACCCTCGACATCTTCCCCCTGTATCTGTTCGAGGAGGGCGGCCTGACCATTAACCTGGCAATATCGGTCCAAAGCCACGTGCGTCTGCACACCCGCCAGGACCAGCAGTTGCGCATTATTTCGGAGTGCACCGGTGAATCGGTGGAGGCGGCGAGCGTGGAGGAGCTGCCACTGGGGCGCGAGCTCGATCTGCTGGCGCGAATCGTCAAGTTCTATAAGCCGCAGTATGGCCTTGACATCTATACGCGCAATGACGCTCCTCACGGCTCGGGGTTGGGAGCTTCCTCATCGCTTCTGATCGCGCTCAGTGGCGGCCTGCGTTCGCTCAATGGTGCCGGTGCCAAGGTCTCGGACATGGACCTGGTGCGTTACGGGGCTGACTTGGAGGCGCAGACGATCCGGATTCCCACCGGCAAGCAGGACTACTACTCGGCTATCTACGGCGGGCTGAACGCGATCTGGTTCGAGGTCGGCGGCGACCGGGTCGAGAACCTCTCCCACAACACCGAACTGCTGGACGAACTGGAGCAGCGGCTGCTGCTGTTCTTTACCGGCGAGGCGCGCTTCTCGGGAGCGACCAACTGGGACATGCTGAAGATGTACATAGACCAAGACGCAACGGCTGTGCAGAGCATGAAGGCGATCAAGCGCACGGCCCTGGCGATGCGGGAGGCCTTCATCAGTGCCGATCTGGAGGCCTTCGCCGACCTGCTCAATGAGGAATGGGAGAACCGCAAGCGCCTAGCCGACGGGGTCAGCACTGACTGCATCGAGGAACTGATGGACACGGCCAGAGCCAACGGCGCTTTGGCCGCGCGCGTGTGTGGCGCCGGCGGCGGTGGCTGCATCAGCGTCTTTTGCAGCCCGGGCACCCAGCAGTCAGTCATCTCGGCTCTGGAAACAATGGGCGCCGAACATATCCCCTATACCATTGACCGCGAGGGGCTGCGGGTCACGCAGAGCTAGTCCGCTAACCCCAGGCGGCTCCCACAGCCTCAGAGCAATCACGAGAGGCGCCTAGCCCGCACGATTTCGGTCCAGCAACAGCTTCGGCCCATAATCAGCAAAGGTCAGGTATCCGGTGTGACGCTGCGGGTTATCATCATCGCCGTGATTCTCTCAGTAGTGTCGGTCTTCTGGATGCACCAGGCCAGCCTCGTCCAAGCCCCCGGTATTATCTATGCTCCCGTCTATCTGCTCTCAGTGCCGCCGGTGCCGGCACTTTTTTCGCTGATGCTGCTGGTCGGCTTGATGCCGCTCAGCGCGCGTCTGTTGCGCAGCGCTTTGTCCAGAAAAGAGTTGCTGCTGGTCTATGCGATCCTGGTAATCGTGGTTCCCCCGGTGACCTTCGGTATCGTCGAGCTACTGCTGCCGTGGACCACTGTCGGTCCCTACCTGGCGACGCCGGACAACAACAACCGGCAATTGGCCGAGGCCTTGCCGCAGTGGTTCTACCCACATGATGAAGAGGTCATCCGCACGATGTTCGAGGGCAGCGATGACGGCTCAGTGCCCTGGCGGCCGTGGCTGTACCCGCTGGCGATGTGGACGCTGTGGATGAGTGTGGCCTTCGTCGGCTTGCTGTGCCTGATGGCGCTTTTCCACAAGCAGTGGGTGGAGCACGAGCGGCTGCGCTACCCGTTGCTGTTCATCCCCCTCAGCGTCGTCGAGAAGGAAGCGCCGGGCAGCCATGTCGCGTTCTTCCGCAATCCGCTGGTCTGGCTGGGCATCGGGATCGTGACCGCGCATCACATCCTCAATATTGCCCACGCCTACAACCCGGCGGTCATGGCGCTGACCGACCGCTACAATCTCGGGCAGGCCATCTTCACCGAGTATCCCTGGACGGCATTCCGCGGCCTCACGGTCTTTCACCGCCCGCAGGTAATCGGTTTGGGCTACTTCGTACCGGTTGACATTCTCTTTTCCGGCTGGTTTTTCTTCGTGATGCAGTCAGGGCTGCGTTTCTTGTCCGATCTCTTCGGCCTGAGCGCCACCCCGGGCTTTCCCTTCAACATGTCGCAGTCCACCGGCGGCTATGTGGCGATGATGCTGGTGCTGCTGTGGACCGGTCGTCACCAGTTGGCCCGGATCGCCCGCAAGGCCCTTTACGCCGACCCCGAGATTGACGATTCCCATGAGCCTGTGCCCTACCGCTGGGCGCTGTTGGGCGCTGTCGGGGGATTGGTGGCGCTGATTGCCTGGAGCCGAGCGATGGGTGTGCCGCTAGGCTATGCGACCGCCTTCTTTGTGATATTTGTTGCATGCGCCTTTGTGTTCGCCCGGATTCGCGCCGAAGCAGGCGTGCCGACGATGTGGGGCCCAGCGCCGCAGTACCTTGACTCAGTGTTCGAGTTCGCCGGCAGCCGCTCACTTGTTGCCGGAAGCAATGTCGCCGGACTGGCGGTGCTGCGGGTATTCGACTGGGTTTCGCGGGGCTTTCTCGGCGCAATGTCGGCCTACCACGCGGAGAACTTCCAACTCGCCGACCAAGCCGGCATCAAGCCGCGGGTGATGTCCGCGGTCATGGTGGTCGGCTTTGTGCTCGGATGTGTGCTCGCCTACTATTTCGTTCTGGGTGCCTACTACAAATACGGGGCAACCGTGCTTCACGGCGGCACGGCCATGGGCGGCTATAACGTCGTCGTGGCCGTGCGCTCCTGGCGCTCAGCTTCCGGCGCCGTTGAGATGCCGGGCGACCCGCATCCGCAAAAGATGATGGCAGCAGTTGGCGGCGCGCTGCTGGTTATAGCTATGGTGATCGCGCGCTGGCGCTGGTTGCGGGTGCCCTTCCACCCAATCGGCTACGTTAGCTGCGTCTGGTACGGCTATTGCCTGTGGTTCCCATTTATGGCGACCTGGGGAATTAAGCTGGTGGTTCATCGGCTGGGCGGGGCGCGTCTATACCGGCAACTCATGCCATTCTTTCTGGGCTTAGCCTTCGGCGATTTGCTGGCCGGCGGCATCTCGTGGATTGTGATGGGGATCTTCGGGCCGGATATTCTCGCCGGTTACATGGTTCAGTTCGGCTAGCTGCAGCAACTCAGCCAGCTTAGCCAACTCTGCAATGGACCGTATCTCAGGCAGGTTACCCGACGCCCTCTAGCGAACCATCTTGCCGTTGTGAGTGACCCCCTCCGTGCAAGCTAAGGGGCAGGTGTTGGTATTGACGCTGCGAGCTGTGATCATCGCCATCGTGCTGTCGGTTGCCGCGATATTCTGGATGCACCAGGCCAGCCTGGTCCAAGCCCCGGGTATCATCTATGCGCCGGTCTATCTGCTCTCGGTGCCGCCGGTGCCGGCGATCTTCTGTCTGCTGCTGCTGGTGGCGCTAGTGCCTCTGACCAGGCGTCTGCGGGGCGGCCCCTTCACCAAGAAGGAGCTGCTGTTTGTCTTTATGGTGCTCGTGATCGCGATTCCGCCGGTGACCTTCGGCGTCCTCGAGATGCTGGTGCCGTGGGTGACTGCGCCGGTCTATTTCGCATCTCCCGATAACAACTACACCGCCTTGGCCGAGGCTATGCCACAGTGGTTTTATCCCCATGACAGCGAAGTCATCCGCACCATGTACGAGGGCAGTGACGACGGTCGGGTGCCGTGGCGTCCTTGGCTCTACCCGCTGGCGATGTGGACGCTGTTCATGGCGCTGTTCATCTTCACCGGCATGTGCCTGGTCACACTGTTCCGCAAGCAGTGGATCGAGAACGAACGGCTGCGCTATCCCCTGCTTTTCATCCCCCTGAGTATCGTCGAGAAGCAAGCCCCGGGCAGCAGAGCGCCATTCTTCCGCAATCCCATGGTGTGGATCGCCATGATACTGGTTTTCATCCATCACGCGCTGAATGTGGCGCACTCCTATAACCCGGCAGTAATGGCCATGATGGACCGCTCCTACTGGGCCTCCCAGGTCTTCACCGAGTATCCCTGGGCTCCCTACGGTAGTTATCTAGGCTTCTTCCACCGGCCCCAGGTGATCGGCCTGGCCTACTTCGTGCCCCTGGACATCCTCTTCTCCGGCTGGTTCTTCTACTTGATGCAGCCCACCCTGATCGTATTCTCCAACATCTTCGGCATCACCGCCGCCCCCGGCTTCCCCTTTAGAAGTGAACAGGTCACCGGCGGGTATTTCGCCATGGTCTTCATCATCTTCTGGATCGGCCGGCATGAGATCGGCAGAATCGTCCGCAACGCGCTGGCGAGGCCGGGCACAGCTCAAGGCGAACCGAACGACGATGCCGATGCGCCTCTGGCCCACCGCTTCGCAGTCTTTGGGACGGTCGGCGGCTTTGCCGGTCTGCTGTTGTGGTCCTATGCCCTGCACGTGCCGGTGGCCTACTCGTTCGCTTTCTTCTTCCTGCTGATGGGCGTGCCGCTGGTGTATTCGCGGATTCGGGCCGAGGCAGGTATTCCCACGATGTGGGGCACGCCGCCCAGCCCGCTGGATTCGATAATGTACGTCATCGGTACTCGGCCCCTGGTACTTGGTCGCAATCTCGACAAGTTCGCGGTCCTGAGTACCTTTGCCTGGATGGCGCGCGGCTATTTCGGCCCGCAAATCGGCTACCATGCGGAGAATGAAAAACTCGCTCACGAAGCCGAAATCAACCCCCGGATCATCCCGCCGGTAATCATGATAACCTTCGTGCTGGCCTGCCTGGTCAGCTTCTACTTCATCCTCAGCGATTACTATCGCTTCGGAGCGACCGTGCTCTACGGCGGCACCACGATGGGCGGCTACAACGTCCGCTGTGCGGTGACCCAGTGGACCCGCAGTTCGGGTGCGGTGGAGCTACCCAGCGGCCCGCTGACGCCTCAGGCCGTGACTTTGGTCCTCGGCGCGCTGGTCACTTTCGCCCTGGTGATCATGCGCTGGGCGTGGCTGAGGGTGCCGTTGCATCCCATCGGCTACATCACCTGCGCCAGCTACGGCTACTGCCTGTGGTGGTCGTTCTTTGTGACGTGGGTCATCAAGGTGGTGGTGCACCGCCTCGGAGGAGCGCGGCTTTACCGGCAGCTAATGCCATTCTTCCTGGGGTTGGCCTTCGGGGACCTGCTAGCCGGCGGCATTTCCTGGATCGCCATGAAAGCCTTCGGCCCGGATATCCTCGGTGGGTATATGGTGCAGTTCGGCTAGGCAGCGAACGGCCTCGGCCACTAAGTCATCCCAGCTAGCCAGCTTCCCTGCGTTACTCGCCGTAGTACAGAATCCGGCGGCAGTTCTCGCATCTGACTAGCTTATTGCCCTTCTGCAGCTCCTCCAGCAGCATCACCGAGATGCTCACCCGGCAGCCGGTGCAGAGCCTCCCGTTGACCGGGACTACGGCCAGTCCGCCGCTCTTCTCCCTGATGTCCTCATAATCCGCGAGCAATTTGCCATCCAACTTCTCAACGACGGTCTCCCGTTGCTGGCGAGCCTCTGCGATGGCGGCCTCAAGCTCGGCCGAGACGCGCTCGAAGCTCTCTACAGTGGCCCCCAACTCCTCCGCGAGGCGGTCCACGGTCTCCCGCCGCTTCTCGATTGCTCCGACTTGCTGTTCGGAATCGTCGTAAAGGGCCAGTAAGGTGTCTTCGAGCTTGTCCTTGCGGCGCTCTAACTCCTCGATCTTCTTCTCCAGAGAGGCAAGCTCCTTGGGGTCGGAGACGCTGCCGCCGTAGGCCTGCGACCATTTCTGCGCGCGCTCCTCTTCAGTACTCTCCAGCTCCAGCTCCTTGTCCAACTGATGCGCATTGGTCTGCTTGAGCGCACCTTCCAGCTCGGCCAACGCGGCGCGTTCCTGCTTCAGTTTCTCGCGCTTGGCCGAGCCGTCATCAAGCCCCGCCAGGCGCTCGCTGGCATCGTCTATGGTGGTATCTAGCTGCTGCAGCTCGAACAAGAGGTCAAGCTGCTGTTTCATATCCTCACCTCGTCCCCCAGTGATGTACTGAGGCGTCGCACCGTCCGGACGGCTGCTAGCTAGAGCTATTCGCCATGCCTGACACCATTACCTTCCCGCGGCGAGGCTGGATTGGCGTCGCTCGGCGGTTAGCACTCCCGCCCAGAGAGTGCCAATTATTCCCCTAAGCGCTTGACGGATAGCCGCCCGCACGCTAAAATAGCCTGGTGGCTGGGTGAAAGGCGTCAGAAAGCTCGATTATCAGGGGTTTAGATAGATATGCCAATATACGAATTTGAGTGCAACAAGTGCGGCCAGCGACTTGAGGTGCAGATGTCGCTTGCCGACGAGCCCCCCAAGACCTGCCCGCGCAAGGGCTGCCGCGGCAAGCTTCACAAAGTCTTCTCGCCGCCGGTGATCATCTTCAAGGGCAGCGGCTTCCACGTCAATGACTACAGCAGCACCGGCCCGAAGTCAGCGGCTGCCGCCAAGGACCGGCCGGCGCCTAGCTCCGACCCCAAGCCCAGCACCGGCACTGACAGCTAGTCTGACGCTGGATTCTCGCCCATCAAGCGGCAAGAGTAAACCTGCCCTGCGCTCAGCGTGGGGCTTCTCGCTTCTCCCCTCGCAGAGCAAGCCAAGGCAACCCCGCCCTCACGGTAGCAGGATGACCTTGATGGCCCCGGTTTCGTGCTTATTCAGCGCCGTCGCGAAGGCCCGCTCGGCCTCCTGCAAGGCGTAAGTATGGGTGATCATCGGCTTGACCCGGACTTTGCCGCTGACCAGTAACCTGAGGCCAACCTCAAAGTCTTCCACAAGATTGTTGCTGCATGTCATCAGTCGGCGTTCGCCCGCCAGGCTGCTCTGGCCGAGAGTAAGCCCCTCGGCTATTCCGGCCATGGCTACCAGCGTACCGCCACGGTCCAGCGCCGCCAGCGCCTGCTGCTGTACAGCCGCCTGGCCGGTAGTATCGAAGGCGGCGATGAAGCCATCCTCCCCAGCGGCGCTGCTCAGCTCCGCCCCGACGGCTTCCGGCTCGGCGCCTGCAACGTTAAGACACGGCCCCAGCCCTAATTCCCGCGCGCACTCCAGCGGCGTGTCATAGACGTCGGTCACGACCACGCGCCCGGCTCCCTGCGCGACCGCAACCTGGGCAATAGTCAGGCCGATCGGCCCGGCCCCCAATATCAGCACCGGGCTTGAGGCCACAATCGCGGTCTGCGCAACCGCATGTACGGCTACCCCTAAGCCATCCAGGAAAGTCGCCTCGTCCAGGCCGATTTCATCAGGCAGATCGAAGAGATGATCTTCCCAGACCGGGCAGTATTGGGCCATGCCGCCGGGATTCTGGCCCTCCCAGCCGGCACCGTGGCCGAGATGCTGCGTATTCGGGCACAAGTTGGGCCGGCCCGTCCGGCAGTACCGGCACTCCCCGCAGGTCCTGAACGAGAGCACCCCAACCCGCCGCTCGTTGCCACCGGTCATCACCGTGCCGCCGATCTCATGGCCCAGGATCATATCCGGCGGATTGGGATGCTGATAGCCGAGAGTATGTTTGGCCCAGGGGTTCTCCCCCACCAGATAGCGCAGATCGCTGCCGCAGATGCCGCAAGCGCCGACTTTGAGCAAGACTTCGCCAGGCCGTACCTGCGGCACCGGCACTTGCTCAACCTTGAGATCATTGGGCGCGTGTAAAACCACTGCGGTCATGGTCTGCGGAGTGTCAGTACTAGTCATCGTGGCGACTTCTCCCGGATTGCTGAGCACGGTTCCATGCCACTTCGTCATCGGCAAGCCGCCAACCTGCCACCAGCGCCAAGGGCCGGCGGATGAGGACTTGCTACACGCGCAAAAAAGGCGGATACGGAGTTTTCCCGTATCCTCGCGCAATTGCCTTGCTGCTACGAGCAGAAGCCGAGCCTGCGACCTCAAAATCGTGATGCCGGAGCGGTCAGCCAGCAAGCAACGGCCCGGGAGCCGTGTTGCGGCGGCGCGACGTCCACAAGCGATTTCTACTCGTACTCCACGTTAGTCGAAGTCAGCTCGAACGTCAGGTCCATCGTGGCGCCATCCCACTCTTCCCAGTGCTCGGTCATTTTCACGAAACAGCCGATTTGTGGGTTGAACCACGTTACGAGCGTGACCGGGAAGCCGGCCAGCGAGTACTCCCCCTCGACCTTGACTGTGCGGAAGTTGCCGGCTCCGGTATTGACGGTTTCCAGCCCCTGGAAGTTGGCGTCGGCCTCGAACTGGCCCCATCCGCCCTGTACGTTCGAACTCGCGGACCAGTTGGGCGTCATCTGGAAGCCTACCAGGTGCAGTTCCTCGATCGGGTCATCCAACCGGCCCGGAACGTCTTCCAGATGGGGCGTGAAGCCAACCACCGACATAACGCCGCCAATACCCTGCCTCACCGCCACGGCATGGCGGAAACTCTCTTCCCGGTCGCCGACCGTGAAGTCAGCCTCTACGGCGTAAACCCAGGCATTCGGCGGTGTCTGCAGGGGCACGACCTGGTCGCCGATACTGATCTTTGCCGGCACCGGGCCGAAGTTCTGCGCGGGCCCAGCGGCTGGCTGGAGCGTGCCCGACACGTTGTAGTTCCACTCCTCGCCTCCGGCGATTATATGGTTGGTCCCCAACCCTATGGCTTGTCCGTTTCCGCCCGCAATATTGTTCCCGTGACACCCCCACATCCCCAGACAGATCAGCCCCACGAGCAGCACCAATACGATTACGAAAACGCGTTGATTCACTCCATCTACCTGCCCAGAAGGTATTGATTACACTGTGTGTTCAGACACTGGGTGCCGTATTCCACATTGACGGAATCATTCCTTCTGCAATTACCTTGTTTTTGCGGAAAAAGCTAACCCTGGCCAGATAGCTCATAGACAGCAAAATGGCCCCAGAGACCTCTCTGGGGCCATGTCGGGAAAGATTTGGTAGCGCGGGCAGGATTCGAACCTGCGACCTCAAGGTTATGAGCCTTGCGAGCTACCTGACTGCTCCACCGCGCGTCACAGACCATATGGTATCACAGGCTGATATCTTTGTAAAGGCCGCGCGGCGGTCCTATCTGCCACTAGCTGCTGATCTCGGTGCCTCCTGTAGGCATGCCGGCAACCTCGGAATACGCTCGACAACCGGTTCCGGGCCCCTGCCAGCCGTGCTGGTGGCTGCAGCAGGCTGCGACTGACACAGCCGCCCTACGAACACGGGATACAGGACCCGCAACAGTTTGCCGCCACGGTCGAGCTGTCCCTCAAGAATGATATCGGCTGTCGGCTGTAGGCCCGCAGGCACCTGCAGCCGGATTTCGCTGTCGGGCGACGTGGGTGCGACCTGCCGCCAAGGCGAGGGGCCGCCTGGGATGGTAAAGCTGAGCACGATCGGCGCGGAAACCGTCTGGGCGTCAACCGCAAAGGTCCGTTGCAGCGGCCCAGCGGCTCCCCAACTGTCCGGAATTGAGAGCCGCAGCTTCCCGCTGACGCGCCGGTCCAGGAAGTTATACACATTCACTGTGAGGCTATGGTCGGCGTCGGCCTCGAGCAGATGGGCCTTGCGGAGCTGCACGGCGGTCTTGAAATCGGCCACCATGAACACGCGCGTAACGACAGGCTCCTGGACGTCCAAAATACGCTCAGCGGTCCATAGCTCGCTCTTGGCGGCCCGTAGCGCGCCTTGGCGGCCCAGCTCCTCGGCCCGCTCCAACTGCCGTTGGGCCCGCTCCAGCAACTGCCGAGCAAAGGCCGGTTCGCCAGCCGCTTGACCCCGTGTCAGTTGGGCTTGCCTCAGCCTTACGCGGTTTTTGTAGAGGGTTATCTCCCGATGCTGCACTCGGAAGGTATCGCCTAAAAGAGCCTGGTCATCGGCGACAGCGCCGAGCCATTCCTCTAGCCGGGCCAGTCGGTAAATGGTGGCTACCGCCCGTGGTGGGACGCTACGAGCGGCACGGCACTTGCCGGCTGCTTCCAACATACCGCACTGACAGACCATCATGGCTGTCTCCAGCGCCGCCGGGGCCTGTTGGGGCCTACTCCCGAGGCGGACCGCGGCCTGTTGAATGGCACTGTCCAGGCGCTGCTCGAAGCCGCGGCTTGTCCAGTTCTTGAGATCATCCATCAGTTCGTCAGCACCATACCAGATGGTATCACCGGCATCGTTGCCGAAGGTCGTATGAGCAAAAAGCTGGTAGCGGCTCTGAAGCGCTTCCTGCAGATAGCTAGGATGCGCGCCCAGAATCATAATCGGCGAGCGCTGCAACAGGCGACGCAGTGTGGGGCCACGAGCAGCGTTGACGGCCCGCCCCATCACATTGATCTGCTGGGCTTGCCCCTGTACGCGTACCGGGACCCGCGTCGAACTGTCGGACCAGGCCACCAGCAGCGTTCGGCCGTGCTTGAGCAGCACGTGCGCCTCCCCTGCTTGCGCGAGGTTCACCGGCCCGACGTAGGTGGCATCAGATAGCCAGAGCCGCGCTCCGGCGAAGGCCACATACAGCGGCGTCGGCACCAGGCCCCCGTTTTTCTCCAGCAGCATCGCATTGTGGGCGTAGGGATCGTCCGGCCGCGCGATCCACTGATTCACGCAACTCGAGCGAAAATAGCTTTTCTGATTCCAGAACATCAACTGGGTGCGTATCCGGTAGAGATCGCCGGGCTGCTCGCGGTGTTCTTCGTAGGATTGCTCGCTGGCCACGTGCTGGCAATAGGCTTCGTTAAGCGAGTTCTCGCGCGGGTAGCCGTCAATCCACGGCAACTGGAAAGCGCCCTGATACCACCTGCTCAGCGCCGATGGAACATCGCCAGTCGGATGGCAAGCCATCTGGTCGAAGTACAGCGGTGCTTGATTGGCGCAGGTCAGGCACATGCAGTACCAGTTGCCGGTGGAGCCGCCGTAGATTACCGGGGTGTCCGGAAAGGCCGGCTTGACCGTGCAGTAGAAGACGCGCAAGAGGTCGAGGTAGCGGCCCCAACTGCCCACGTAGAAGCAGTGATCGGCCTCGTTCCATAGCTCCCAGCTATGCGCCACCGGTAACATCTGTCGGTGGTAGCTACTGCCCCGGGGCAGGACCTCCGCCGAGGGCCATATAATCGTCTGATTGCGCGTTTCTGCGACTAGCCTCTGGACGAATGCGGTCCAACGTGGCAGGTCGCGGGGATGCCAGACGAAAGGTGATTGGCGGATCCAGTCATCAGGCCCATTCAGCGGCCGCACGGCTGTCCAGGCGGGAGTGTAGCCCGCGCATAGCATCAATTGAATCCCGTACTTCTTGCATAGCCTGATCTGCTCTTTGAGAAAACTCAGGTCGTACTCTGCGGGTTCTTTCTCAAAATCCGGCCAGGGAACATCAGTCCGGAAACATCGCACGCCCAGTTGCGCCGCAGCAGCGTACTGGCGCTCGTCTATGGTGTGGGTCTGCAGGTTGAAAAGCCCGTGATCCCCACGGCTGTCCGTGTAGCACCGAGGTATCACGCAGAACGCATCGGATACCGTCTCCCCGTCAAGCCGAAGCTGCAACTGATACCAGCCGAGCGGGAAGCGACGGGGTATCTGGATCTGAGTTGAGCGGCCCTGGCCGATTGTGGCCCTGCCGCTGTACCAGCGCCTGCCGAAATAGTCGTGCACCTGGAAAGTCGCTTGCTGCCTGTCGCAGTCTGCGGTCACGAACAGCCTCACGGTCTCGCCCGGGTAGAAGACACGTCCCACCCGCTCGGCCGAAATCACTACCGCTCCCTTCGCACCGCTACCGCAAGCAACTGCCGTGGTTATGCACAACAGCCAGACTGCCAATGGGCGCTGTCTTGGTATGCGCAACTATGCTTCGCCTCCTGCCGCCGTATTCGGTGTAGAGCTCCCGTCACAACCGGAACTTAAGACTGGTAGTGTAAACTTCGGCTTGCAGGCATGTAACTTAAGCGAAAACCCCCGCCGCGTAACATCTTTACGTCGAGGTGCAGAGGATATTAGCGGAGTTGAGGCGAAATGGACTTCGGCACCCAGAAACCCTTCTCCATGCGTACCAAGACGCCGAGCCGGACATCAGACAGGTGGAAGCCAATGAGATTCGCGATCTGTAATGAGATTTTCTATTCCGAAGACCAGGAGCGCTGGACGATACCGAGTCAGTTCGCCGCCGCCGCCGAGCTGGGCTTCGACGCCCTGGAGATAGCGCCCTTTACTCTCGCCGACCACGTCACCGAGATCACCGACCAGCAGAAGCAAGAGATAATCAAGGCCTCGGAGGAATCCGGAGTCGAAGTGGCCGGCCTCCACTGGCTGCTGGTGGGACCGGAGGGCCTACACGTGACCGCGCCTGATGCACAGGTGCGCGAAACCACGGCCCAGTACATGCAGGAGCTGGTGCGCTTTGGCATTGATATTGGGGGAAGCATGATCGTTGTCGGCTCCCCGCAGCAGCGCGACCTGCGCGAAGGCGTCAGCTATGAACAGGCATGGGAGTGGTTCAAGGCCACGATGGCCCGCTGTGGAGAGGTCGGGGCCGAGGCCGACTTCAAGGTGTGCATCGAGCCGCTGGCTGCGGTGACTAAGAATAACTTCCTGCACCGCGCCGAGGAAGTGCTCAAGATGACCGAAGAGATTGATATGCCGAACGTCGGGATCATTCTCGACACCTACAGCGGCCTCAAGGAAGAAGACGACTTACCCGCCGCGATCCGCGCCAGTAAGGACGCGCTGTTCCACTACCACTGCAATGATGACAGCGGTTATGCTCCCGGCCTCGGCGACACCGACTTCGTGCCGGTGATGGAGGCGCTGGTGGACATTGACTATCAGTACTTCGCCTCCATTGAGGTGTTCCACTTCGACCGCACGGCTATGGAACAGGGTGAGATCGGTATCAACGCCTTGCGGAAAGCTCTGCGCGCGGCAAGCACGAATGCTTAGCGAGGTATTCCGTGGCAACCGGACGCATATATGACGACATCTTCCTCAGGCACGAGCCGCCCTGGCATCCTGAAAAGCCCGAGCGCCTCGCCGCCATCTGCGAGCTACTGCGCAATGACGGGCTGTGGGACGAGCTGGCTGCCGTGCCCACGCCTGCCGCTCCACCCGAGCTGATAGCAACCGTCCACGAGCCTGACTACGTGGAGCACGTGCAGCGGCTTGCGGAAGCCGGCGGCGGAACCCTGGATCACGAAACCATCGTCAGCCCCGACACCTATGAGGCCGCGGCCCGCGCCATCGGCGGCGCTGTAAGCGCTGTCGAGGCTATGCTGGCAGGAAAGCTGCACAACGCTATCGGCCTGGTCAGACCGCCCGGACACCACGCTATGCCCAATCGCGGCATGGGCTTCTGCATCTTCAATACCATCGCCATTGCCGCCGACTACGCCATCAGAGAGCATGGCCTGGAGCGCGTCGCCATCGTGGACTTCGATGTGCATCACGGCAATGGTACCCAGCACGTGTTTTTTAATCGCCGCGATGTGCTCTACATATCGCTCCACCAGTATCCCCTGTATCCGGGGACCGGCTCGCTGGCGGAGGTCGGGATTGATGCCGGCTATGGGTACAATATCAACTTGCCACTGCCTACCGGTACCTGCGACCGACATATCCAGCGCGGCCTCGATGAAGTGATCCTCCCCACGCTGGTGGACATATATAAGCCCCAGTTGGTACTGGTCTCCGCCGGCTATGACGGCTACCATGCGGACCCGCTGGCGGGCTGGGACCTCAGCGCCGGGTGCTACCACGCGATCACCCAATACCTGGTAGAGGCGGCGGAGGCGGCCGCTGATGGCCGGCTGTGCTTGCTGCTGGAGGGCGGCTACCTGCTCGAGGCGTTGGCGGTTTGCGTGGAGAACTCGGCCCTAGCCTTGCTCGGCCGCCCGCCGCTGCACTCCGACCCGGTGCCTCCCGACGCGGATAGCCAACGCGCGCGCGACCTCGACAACCGCGTCGAGCGGATCCTGGAGTTCCACAAGGCCCGCATGACACCGTGAAAGCCACGCAGGCCATGCTACCCTCAACTAAATCCGCCCTATCTGCTATAATTGCCCTCGACACCGGACGCCCACAAGCGGTGCACCACCATGGATGAACGTACCTTACGGGTGCTTGAGTACCCGAAAATATGTGAGATGTTGGTGGAACGGGCGGCTTCGGCCCTCGGCAAGGAGCGCGCTGCAGCTATCAGCCCGACTACCGATATCAACCGCATCCGCGCCTGGCTGGAGGAGACCTCGGAGGCCGTCGCTCTGATCGAGGCCTGGGGATATTTCCCGTTGGGGGGCATTTCCGATATATCGGGGCTTCTGAAGAAGGCGCGCGCCGGAGCTCTGGTGGATGGTTCAGGACTGTTACGGGTTGCCGACTGCCTGCGCTCGGCGGCCGCTATACGCGCCTACGTTGAAAAGGCCGCGGAAGCCATGCCGCGCCTGTGGAAGTTGGCCGAGACGCTAACCGAAGACCAACAGCTTCGCGAGGACATCGAGACGGCGCTGGATGACGAGGGAAACGTGCGGCCGAATGCCTCACCGGAACTCGTCCGCCTGCACCGCCGGGCAGCCTCGCTGGAAGAAGCCATGCGCGAGCGCCTTAGCTCGATCATGCGGGAGGCGGCCGACCGCGACCTGCTGCAGGATGCCACAATCGTCAGCCGCGAGGGCCGCTTCTGCCTGCCGATCAAGGCGCCGGTGCAGTCGCGCTTCCAGGGCCTGGTCCACGACCGCTCGGCCTCCGGGGCCACCGTCTTCATGGAGCCGCTGGAGATAGTCGAGCGCGGTAATCAGTTACGCGAGACGGAACTGGCGATCCGTCAGGAAGAAGCAGCGGTTCTGGAGCAGCTTAGCGAGCGGGTGGGCGCTATCGCCGAGCCGATGCAGGCAGACCAGACCACACTCGGCATTCTTGACTTCATCTCGGCCAAGGCCCGGCTCTCTCTGGACCTCGACAGCGTCGCACCTCTCATCACAGATGACGGCACCACCAGCCTGCGCTCGGCCCGGCACCCCTTCATACCCGACCAGGAGGTAGTGCCCACCAGCATCTGGATCGGCGACGAGTTCACCACCTTGGTTATCACCGGCCCTAACACCGGCGGCAAGACCGTCTGCCTCAAGAGCTTGGGCCTGCTCAGCCTGATGGCGATGTCCGGGCTGCACATCCCCGCCGAAGCCGGCTCCCAGGTGGCGGTATTCGACAACCTCTGGGCCGACATCGGCGACGAGCAGAGCATTGAGCAGTCGCTTTCCACCTTCAGCTCGCACATGACCCAGATCGTCAAGATCGTCAATCGCGTCTATGCGCACCGTAACCGCGGCGAGGGTGAGGCCAAGGCTGGCCCCATCAGCGCACTGGTGCTGCTGGATGAAATCGGTGCCGGTACCGACCCCACCGAGGGCGCAGCCCTGGCTAAGACCATACTCAGCTTCCTGCACCAGGCCGGCTGTCGCACCGTCGCCACCACCCACTACAATAGCCTCAAGCTCTTCGCTTATGCCGAACAAGGCATGCAGAACGCCGCCGTGCAGTTCGATGCCAAGAGCCTACAGCCCACTTACCGCCTGCTGATTGGCTCCCCTGGCTCCTCCAACGCCTTCGAAATCGCCCAGCGGTTGGGCCTGCCGCGACGGCTAGTCGGTGATGCCCGTGAGACGCTCGACGAGGAGCAGCTCACGGTGCAGGAGGCGATCGCGCAGATGCGCGAGAGTAAGCAGCGCTATGAGCAGCAGCGTGGACAGATCGAGGCCGAGAGCCACGCCCTGGCCCAGCAGCGCGCCGAATACCAAGATAAGCAGCAGGACCTCGCGGCCCGCGAGGCCGACGCCCTTAGTCAGGGCTTTGCTGAAGCAGTGCGTATCGTCAGCGAGGCCGAAGACCGTGCCCGCCAGATCATCGCGCGCCTGCAGGCCCAGCCCAGCCAGTCCAAGGTCACCCAGCAGCTACGCGACGAGATCGCTCAGCTTCGTGAGGATGTCCTGGAAGCCGCTCAAGCACACGACCGCCGCCAGGCCGAAGCGAAGGCTGAATCCCTGCCTGTAGAGGACGAACCCATGCCTGGCCTCGACCTCTCAGCCGGCGCGTGGGTTCATGTCAATACCATCGGCCAAGACGGGACCATCGGCCGCCGGATTGGTGACGACACCTACGAGGTCAATATCGGCAATGTGCGTGTTGAGGCCGCCGCCGGCGATCTGTCGCCAGCCAAGCAACCACCCAGCCCCGAGGCCCGGGCCATCGCCAAGCGCATGCAGGCCCGCAAGGCACAAAGCGTCAGACCGGAGATAAACCTGGTTGGGGCGACGGTCGCCGAGGCGCTGCTGGAGCTGGAGAAGTATCTGGACGATGCGGCCTTGGCCGGCCTCTCCGAGGTGCGCATCATCCACGGCAAGGGCACCGGAGCTCTGCGCGAAGCGATCCACGAGTTCCTGGGCAAGCATCCCCACGTTACGGACTTCGCGACCGCCCCCCTTGCGGAGGGCGGCACCGGCGCCACCATCGCCCACCTCCGCTGACCTGAGGCGACCCCATTGCCTCCCTCAGCAGCCGCTTGCTAGAGGGGTATTTCAGCCATTTGCTTGGGACGACCAGACCTATCCGAAGCTACTGACGCCTAACACCACACGCTTGCTGCTTCGTTCCCTACTCATAGGCGTGGTAGAAAGCGTCGGCTTTGAATCGCAATACTTGCTCCTCGCCTTTGACTGGCTTTGCTATTACGTCAAAGGGTTGCAGTCGCGGCACCTCCGCCTCCAGTTGTCGAGCAACCTGCTTGCTGCATCCAACGAGATGCTGAATATCCGACGACGACAAACCGTCGCATTGGAACATGAAGAAGAACTCCAGCAATTCTCTGAAATCGAAATCTTTTTGCAGGTAATCGGCGGGGGATTGGGAGGCGAAAAACACCGCAATGCCCTTGGAACGCCCTTCGCGCACTATCTTCTGCAGGAATATGTTTCGCTGAGGAAGGTAGTTGTGAGCCTCGTCAATCGCCAGAACCGTCCGCACTTCTCGGCGTGCATTCTGGACTGTGCTGTCCGGCAACACGCTCATCTCTTTGTAGAGCCGTTCGATGACCAGGTACGCGACGAGTTCCTTTAGTACCGCCAACTTACTTACATCTATTATCACAGTGTGACCCACTAGCGTTGACAGGGGATCGCCAGGCCAACCGTGGTCCCAGAAGAGCTTAAACTCGGCTAGATCCCGCAGTATTTCGACCAGTGAGTCGTCATTCTTGCCATCGGCGGCATAGTCCGCTTGAACGATCTGGAGAACTTCGAGGAAGTCCGGATAAGGGCGCTCTTCGCCCTGGCGGTTCCCGTACGCAGTACGGATCGCCTTGGTCAGACTGCCTTTTTGCACAGGTCCGAATCGCCTGTCAATTGAGGCGAAAGATTCCGCTTTTTCTCTCGCCGACATTCTTGCGCTGTCTTCATCGTATTGGGCAAGGATAAAGGGATTTACTGGAACACTATCATTCGGGAGACTATACACCGTCGCACGGGATAATTCCACAAACCTGTCACTCGCCGCTATGTCTCCCTTATAGTCGAAGAGTATGAAATTAGTGGAGTAGTCTGTGTGCTCCCGGAGGTCCGTGAGTATTTTCAGGAGTAACTGCGTCTTGCCCACACCCGGTTTACCTGCCATTGCCATATGCGAGTTAGGGTGCACTGTGGTATCGTTGAGCTGTATTACTACTTCATCTTGACTGATCATGCCCTTGCCCACGACAATGTCTATTGCCAGGGCGGCTCCTCTGGCATCGCCAGTTAATTCTATTTCGTCAGCGAGGGCTCGCAAGAAATGCGTCGGGTTCTCATCAGAATGTTCGAAGAGCTCCCACAGGAGTTCCAACCCACGGTCTATGTGGTCCTTCCCGAAGCAGATCATCGAAAAGAGTTCTTCCTCCTGCACGTGTTCTCCATAAACCATACAGAAGAGGCCGCGTATGAGCGCCTGGTCCTTGCCCCAGACACTAACCCAACGCATCTCTCTGCCCCGTTTGTCTTCTGAACGCGGAACTTCGCGCCCGCCTTGTTTGAGCGAGTACATCATGGCAATTCGCGCCAATACTGCGTATTCGAGGCCCGTGGCGCGGCCTAGCTTGCTTATAATATCGTTGGCAGCGATCGAAGTGTATGTCCTGTCGGCGGGCACCTGCATTTGCGGCTACCTCCAGGTGAAGTATCCCTCTTCAATAGTAGTGCTTTCGGTTTCCAGGTTGAACACTAGGCGCACAGAATGCTGCAGATAAGGCTGCAGTTGCATGTAGTATTCACGATCTACTTCGGTATCAGTGGAAAGCAGGATCACCTGCGCGCCCGCGTGCGGAAAGTACTCAGTGACGATAGCCTTACGATGCGAACTGTCCAAGCGCGAAAGCGGTGTGTCAATTATGATTGGGAGACGCAACTCGGATGTCTGTGCGAGCCCCCACAGCAGCGAAATGGCAAATACTTCCTTCTCACCAGCCGAGAGGTTTTTCTTCTGAATGACGTGTCCCTGGCGGTTTCTTATTGTGATTTGGTACGTGTCACGATCAACCGTGATATCAGAGATGAGATCGCCCTTCGTGGCGAGTGCCTGGTACATCTCGAATGTGTTTGCCTGCAGTTGGCCTATTCGAGATTCTCGCAGAGCCTCTCGATACTCCTCAAGGAGGTCCTCTAGAGTTTTGCACCGCTCGATGAATGCCTCTGCCGTCCGCGAGACCTCATGCTGCTGATAGACCACCTCCAGGTCGTTTTCCGCTGCGTCTATCTGCTCACTAATCTTTTCCCGCTCACGTTCGAGGCTCTGCTGCTCCTCGCGCTTCTGTCCGATGTGCTGCGTCCATGTGGTTATCTCGTTCATCAGTTCGTTCATCAACTGGTCGCGGTCCTCTGACGGTCTAAACGCCTGAAGGTCCTTCTCGATTTTCTGAAGCTGGTCTTCGATAGCATTCTTCTGCTCAAGCAAAGCCTTCAGACGGTCGGGCCGAGATTGCTGTATCTCTCTGACACGCGAGAGCACCCTTGCTTTATCATTTTCAGAGAAACCCAATACCGGGACGACAGCTTCTTCCGTCCGACATTGGAACTCACGTATTACCTCTTCCACCGCATTCTGCAGATCCCTTGTGTCGGCCTCGGTAAGGGTCGGTCGGCACCACCGTGCTCCGCGCTGAAGGATCACGCCAACTATCGCATTTCCCAACTCGGGCGCGAACTCCTTGAAGATGGTGGCACGCCTGGCATTCTCTTCTCGTTCGACCTGCCTTTGAAGTTCGTCCAGGTGTTCCCCGAGAAGAGCTGCGGCCAGGTTGTCCGTAACGTAGTTCCCGATCTGGCTCTCTATCTCGTTGAGGCGGCTCGTCAATTGACTGCGTTTTCTTTCAGCCTGCTTAAATTCATCCACGGTGGTCGCTTCGAACCCAAACGAGCTCTTGAAGCGGGCCTCTGCCCCGTTGCTTTCAGCTTCAAAGTCCTTGAGATCCTGGTCAGCCTCTTCAAGACCGGCGTCAATCTCCTCCAGTTTTCTCTGCAGCCCGCGCAATTTGTTTTCCTGAAGATCAACATCGGCGTCCGATACTTCGTTGCGGCGCTGCTGCCTGCGCAGCGTCTTTATGTCCTCCGCCAGTCTTCTGACATTTTCTATGCCGAGAGCTGCCTCCATAGAAACACGGAGTTTGTATTCGGCGCTTTCATCTTCGGCCATGTCCTGAATCTTCTCGCCATCAAAGAAGAAAAACTGAGTGATGCCTTCCGGGATGTTTTTCGCCATGAAGCTCTGGTAGTAATCTTCCTCTGTCGAAGTGTAGTTCGGCTCGTCAATGTGCAATGCTACATCTTGCTTGAGACGGCCGCCGGTAATATCAGAAGTGGGGCCGGTTGCACGCCATGAACGCTCGAGAGTGGCAATACTGCCGTTTTGCTCTTGGAACTGCAATTGGAAGCAGGAATCCGCCTTACCCCGGCCTAGTTGTCCCGGGTTGATGCAATCGAGGATTACCTGCTCTTTCTCGCCATAGAGGCAGATATTGATCGCTTCCATTACTGAGGTCTTGCCGGCCCCGTTCATCCCTCCGATCAAGAATACATTTCGCCCCGGGCCGCCGTTGCCCGCCGTAAAGTCAAATTCTGTGCGCTCCGCAAAGCACTTATAGTTGTCGATCACAAGCTTCAGCAGTCGCATTTCCTAACCACCCTCGCTGGAACGAATGCGCCCTTCCGGGCCGAACGGAAGTGCGGCTATGAATACTGAATCTCCAACGTTTCCTTCCCTAGCCCCACGGACATCAGCAACTGATACGCGGATCTCACCAAGTCCGGGCTACTATAATGAGTGTTAATATAGCGACCGTCATCTAACGGCTTAGGGCTCCTGAAATCGCTCATGTTGGGGCTAATCAAGAACTTGCTGTTGCCAACTATCCCGTCCTCTGGTAAGCGGTGGCCACGACTAATCAGCCAGTTCGCAGTCACTACAAGGACATCCTTCCATGAGGAAACACGAATCCAGTCGCTATTGAGCTTTATTGAGTAAGGCTTCTTGCCCGTAGGCGGAAGCTCGACGCCCATCCCAGTGCGCCTAGTTCGTCCATTATCAACACCGGCCATTCTACGCGCTTTCCCGCGACCGTGCGAAATCCCCAGTTTACCAGCGATCTCCGACACGCCCTGACGCACTAGGGTATCAGCGCCGTTCGGCCCGCCTATTTCGGCCAGCTCAGCGGTCAGCTTTATCCGGAGGTTGCGCAATTCTTCGGGCACCGCTGCGCTAACGCGCTCAAGACTGGCTATTGCCTTGTTCACCTCCCTCAATTGCACTTGCTTTTGCTGTATCTCTGGAGCATTTTGAGCCGCCTCCATCTCGTCCACCAACCCGCGCAACTCCTCGATGATGCGTATAGCTCGCTCTTTGAAAGATCCCATAATTCACTCACCACGCAGCCTTTGGTACGCTTAGCTCCTGTGCAACAATGCCCGATGCGGCGGATCCTGCCAACAATCGCAACAATGAGACTGCGCTTCCCTGAATGCCCCTGGCGGCCTGCTCACGTGTTAGTCTGTTCCGACCGCAAGCTGGCCTCAATGCATTGGCGCAGCTCTTCATTGATGCCGTGCCGGCGTTCTTGAAATTGGTGCTCTCGCTCTATTCTGAGAAGCTGCCGCACAAGCTCGGGGCTAATCCCATGTTGTCTACAGAGCTGTTCGAGCAATTCAGTATCACCGGTCGTTTTGCTCGATGGCATTGCCCTATCGCCCCCTGAGAAACGTATCCTTGTAAGATCGAACTTGATGGTCCGCCCTGGAACAGTCCTTAATTTCGCCATCTGTCCAACTGAAACCTCCCCTTCTTTGCACTTTTCTCGAATTCATATACGAAGGCGGAGTGAGTTGATTAGGACTTCGCGGAGCGAGTGCTCAAGGAAACCATATCGGGGCGCGGAATACCACGTTCGCTGACACGGGTCTGACCCCCTCAGCAACCGCTTGTTAACGGGGTCAAACTGGACTTTTGCTGCCGGGAGTAAGGCGGGGCCGAAGCCGCGAGCCCCTCATACCACGAGGTCTTTGCATAATATGAGCAAATCTACTTTGGTAGGAAAGTAGAAAGCTATCATTGCACTTCTCCTGGAGGCGCGGCGGAGGGCTTGCGGGCAAGATAGTGTGCAGTGGCGAGCAGGAAGACGCCGGCATAGAGCGCCCAACCGACCATTTGCACGTTGGAAAAGCCCCATAGCTTCGCGAGGCTCATCGCCGCTACCGAACCAACTACCGATGTCAAACCGTTAATGCCCCAGAGCCACGGCACCAGGTTCTGCCCCCAGCTACCGACAACCCGTAGCCCGCTCGGGAACGGCATCCCCAGGCAGAAGCCCAGCGGAAACAGCATCACCATCGTGATCAGACAGCGCCAGCGGATATCGCAGGCCAGGGTCGCGCCGACAATCGTGGGGTACAGGTACTGCGAGGACAAGCCGTAAAGAATTATGCCCGCCGCCGCCATCATGACTACTTTGGCAAGCCGCTCGGCGGGCCAGCGCTGGGTAAATAGGCTGCCCAAAGCGCCGCTGATTAGCACCGCGAATAGCAGCGTCGAGAGACTCAGCACCGGATAGCCCAGATACAGTACCAGCTTCTGGATCAGCGAAATCTCCACCAGCATGAAGCCGATACCCAGGAGCATGAAGTACAGGATCGCGGCGGCAAGCTGGCCGGCACCGGCCTGGCAGCGGCGATCGCGGACGGCTAGCACCAGCAGCACCACTGACACCAGCACCGCCAGACTAAGTGCTCCGGTCAAAAAGCGCGTGAACTGCGCCGGTACGCCGAAGGTCAAGTCGATCACGAACGGGTTGTCATCGGTGCAGGGCATAATGTTAACCGTGCTGTAGCCGTAGGCTACCCGCTGCCGGTTGAACCCATCGACGAACTGCCGAGGCGGTATGGCCGGATCCTCAGCAAGCCGCGCGAATGGAGCCGGCACATACGCGCCCGGGGCGTAAGCGGGATCGAGATGCAAGGCGATGGTGTGCTTGGCAAAGTGCGCGGCAACCTCCGGCGCAATGGCGTTGCGAGAGATGACCAGCAGATGCCGGTATGGGCCCAGCAGGTAGGCCTGGGCCGGCATGCTCGCCGCCAGGAAATGAGCCATGGACTGCTCGTAAGGGACGCCAACCTGCGCCAGTGCCTCGCGGGCCGTCAGCAGCGTGCGCATCAAAATCAACGGCTCCTGGCACACGAAGGCGATCTTACCATCCGGCGTCAAATGCCGGAGACAGTCAACAAATGCTTCCTCGGTGTGGATATAGCTTTCGACGAGAGCGAGGCTGGAGGAGGCGGTAGTAGCGGTCTTAGCCAGGGCCATGTAGATGAGGTCGAAGTTGCGGTCGGAGCGGCTGAGAAAGCTGCGAGCCTCGTCCACGTAGATGTGCACATTCTCGTAATCATATACATGGCCGGTGAAATCGCCATAACGGCGCACCAGCCGCGGAATCGATGGATTAAGCTCAGCACCAACAATCTCTTTACTGCCCACCGCCAGGGCCAGGAGGATGTCGAGGCCGCCGCCCGGGCCGATCAGCATCACTCGCTGCGGGCGAAACTGCTCGAACGGCACAAACCCGATGAAATGACGCAGACGGCCCTCAAGCGCCGTCAGATCGCCGTCAAAAGCAATCATGTTGGTCGGCACTTCACCGTCGGTATAGACGTAGAGGTCGGCCTCAGGGTCGAATTCGTTTTTATCATTACCATAGGCGACGACATCGGTGCGAGCAAAGGCGTTCCACTCGCTGGCGATGATCTTGGCATGGACCTGCGGGTCGGCTAGCTCCTGATAGAGCGGCTTAGCCAAGGGGTCCTGGCGCAAGGGCATTACCGGCAAATCGAGATAGCGGGCGTTGAGGTTGGCCAACAGCAGCGCCGCCAGGCCGATAACCACCAGCAGTGAGCCAGCCGTGAGCGCCGGCCTGTGCAGACTGAAGCCGATTGCCGCCGCCCCGCCGGTCACCAGCAGGCCACAGACGAAAGCTGCATTGATCGCGCCGACGAGTTGAAGCACAGCAATCACGGCAAAGCTGCCAATTGCCGCACCGGCCAAATCGGCAAAATAGAGGCGCCCACTGGCGGCGGAGAACTCGGCAAAAGCCCGACTTAGCAGCAGCCCAGCCGCTAAAAACGGGCAAATGCAAACCGCACTGACCACCCATACTGAGGTAAGCTGGGCCGCCAGAGGCGTTGCGAAGAGCAAAAATACGCTCAGCGGGTAGAGTGCGCCGGTAATCAGCCCGCGAATCGCAAGCTGCGTCGGCACATGCCAATGCGGGAAACGGCGGTAAAGCAGGAAGTCGATCAGGCCGCCGATACCCAGGCCGCAGGTCGCCAGCGAAATCGCCAGGAAGACGAAGTGATAGCGCAGCAAGACCGAAAAGGCGCGGGTGAGAGCGATTTCGAAGGCCAGCACTGAGGTGGCCGTAACGAAGACTGCCACCATCACGGCGATGGAGGGGCCTGAGGCGCGCTGGCTAGGGACACTAATGTCCGGCATATAGGTGGCCCTGTCTGCGGCACGGGATCCGAGGTGTTACTCGGATTGCTCGGGCTTGTCTTCGAGATTGCGCGTGTACCTGCACTTAGGGAAGCCTGAACAGCCGATGAACTTGCCGCGCCGACCGCTCCGCACCACCAGAGGCTTGCCGCACTCGGGACAAACTTCGTCCAATTCCTCGGCCTCCGGGCGCTGGTAGCCGGCCTCGTACGCCGCCGACATCGGCTTGGTGTTCTTGCACTTCGGGTACGCGGAACAGGCCACAAACGGCCCTCGGCGGCCGGTCTTGACTACCATCGGCGCCCCGCATTTGTCGCATTTGAGCTCCAACTCCTGGCCCTCGCCGGTGGGCTCGGTCTCGGCGTCATCGCGTTGCTCGGCAGCCTCGGGTGCGGCTTCCGCAGCTTTCTCGCCTTGCTCAAGCGCGGCGATCGGCTTGGTATTGCGGCATTTGGGGAAGTTGCTGCAGCCCAAGAACGGCCCACGGCGGCTGTGGCGGATCAGCATGTCGCCACCACAGCGCTCACACTTCAGGCCGGTTTCCTGCGGCGGCGGGACGGGCTCTCCATCGGGTCCCAGGTTCTCGGTGTGTTCGCATTCCGGATAGCCGCTGCAGCCGATGAACTTGCGCCCGCGGCGGCCGAAGCGATAGACCAGCGGCTTGCCACACTCCGGACATTCGCGGCCGACCTCCTCGGTCGCCTTCTCCGGCACCACGTCGGCGAGTAGATCGCGGGTGTATTCACAGTCGGGATAGTTCTCGCAGCCGGCGAACTTGCCGTAGAGCGAATAGCGCTCCAGGAGCTTGCCGCCGCACTCGGGACACTGCTCGCCCTCCAGCACTCGCGGCTCGGCCTGGGCTGCGGCCTCTACCTTGGCCTCAAACGCCTCGTAGAACCGCGCCAGCAGCTTCTGCCAGCGCAGCTTGCCGGCCTGCACGGTGTCCAGTTGTTCCTCGACGCCGGCGGTGAACTCAAGAGCCACGACATCGCCGAAATTACTGACGAGATAGTCGTTGACCACCAGGCCCAGCACGGTGGGGATGAACGTCCGCTGCTGCATCCGCACGTATTTGCGCTGGCGGAGTGTCTCAATGGTCGGGGCATAGGTGCTGGGGCGTCCGATGCCGTTCTCCTCCAGCTCGCGCACCAGCGAGGCCTCCGTGTAGCGGCCGGGCGGCTTGGTGAAGTGCTGCTCGGGCATTACGTCCAACAGCTCCAGATTCTGGCCTTCAGCTAGCTCGCGCAGCATTAAGGCTTCGGTTTCATCCCGCTCCTGGGGCTGAACGGCAAGGTAGCCGGGGAAATGCAGCACGGTTCCGCCGGCGCGGAGGCGATAATCGTCGGCGGCGATATCTACACCGATTTCGTCATATACGGCCGGCGCCATCTGGCTGGCAATGAACTGCCGCCAGATTAGCTCGTACAGCTTGGCCTCGTCCGGACTGAGAAATGGCTTCATGCGCTCCGGGGTACGGGCCACCTCGGTGGGCCGGATCGCCTCGTGGGCATCCTGGACACCCTTGCGCCGCTTGCCCTTAGCGCCCTTGCCGAGGTAGTTCTCGCCGAACTGCTCGGCTATGTACTGGTGGGCCTGCTGTTGGGCCTCGGCTGATACTCGCGTGGAGTCGGTGCGCATGTAGGTAATCAGGCCGGCGGTGCCTTCATCAATCTCGACGCCCTCATATAGCGCCTGGGCGATGCGCATGGTCTTGCGGGCGGAGAAGCGCAGCTTGCCTGCCGCTGCCCGCTGCAAGGTGCTGGTGCGAAACGGCGGATAGGGCGAGCGACGCGTTCGCTTCTTGGTAACGCCTGCGACAGTATATTCGGCCTCTTTGAGCTCCTCGACAATCGGCAGCACGTCGGCTTCGGTCTCGAGGGCCAGTTTCTCGTCACCCTTGGCCTTCAGCTCGGCCTTGAAGCGCTTGTCTTTGCCGTCTGCGGAGAGCACGACATCTATGCTCCAGTACTCCTCGGGCACGAAGGCGGCAATTTCGCGCTCGCGCTCGCAGATCAGCCGCAGGGCCGCCGATTGCACACGACCGGCACTGAGCGCGCCCTTTTTGCCGCGACTGCCGATTCGGCTCCACAAGACCGGACTGAGCTTGTAACCGACCAGACGGTCGAGGATGCGACGAGCCTGCTGGGCATTGACGCGATCCATGTCTATGCTGCCGGGGTTGGCTAAGGCCCTGCGCACCGCATCGGCAGTGATCTCGTTGAACTCAATACGCCTGGCGTTTTCCAGCCCAAGAGCCTCGACCAGATGCCAGGCGATGGCCTCGCCTTCGCGGTCGGGATCGGTGGCAAGATAGACCTCGTCAATGCCCTCGAGCTGCTTTTTCAGCTCTTTGACCGTCTTGCGCTGTGAGGGTATGGTGATATATTCGGGCGCGAAGTCGTGCTCAATATCAACCGCGATGCCCTCCTTGGGCAGGTCGCGGACATGCCCGCGCGAGGCCAGCAGCTTGAACTCATCGCCCAGGAAGCGGCCCAGGGTTCGGGTTTTCGTCGGGGATTCAACTATGATTGCTTTCTTGCTCAATTGTGCCACCGCGAATCACTAGGATATTCGTACATACGTATTGCCCGGGAAACGTCTGACCAGGCCCTTCATCTCCAGCAACATCAGCGTGGCATTGACGGTCGCCACCGGAAGCTGAGCTTCGGCGGCAATTGCATCCACCTGACGCGGCTCGAAGGACAGTGTCTTGAGAACCGCGGCCTCGTCAGCGGTATGGTCGGCCTGCTGCTGTGGCGAGACGCTCCTGACCGGCACCGCCTCGAGCATAATACCCAGGCCTTCGACTATGTCCTCAGCGACTTCCACCAGCTTCGCGCCGTCCTTGATGAGGGCGTGACAGCCGCCGCTAGTGGGGCTGTCCACATTGCCGGGGACGGCGAAAACATCGCGGCCCTGCTCGGCGGCATGACGAGCGGTAATCAGAGCGCCGCTTCTGACCGGTGCCTCCACCACTATCACTCCCAGGGCCAAGCCGCTGATGACCCGATTACGAGCCGGAAACCGCTCCCGCAGCGGCTCAGTCCCGAAGGCGTACTCGGTGACTACCGCTCCGCTAGCGGCGATGTCAGCTCGCAGTTGTCGGTGCGAACGCGGATAGGTGATGTCGGGACCGGAGGCCATTACCGCAATGGTGTGCCCGCCGGCCTCCAAAGCTCCCTGATGGGCCTCGCCGTCAATGCCCTCGGCCATCCCGCTGACGATGGTAAAGCCGCGGCGCGCCAGATCACCGCCCAGGCGGCGCGCAATCTGGCGGCCATAAGGACTGCATTTGCGCGTCCCGACTATGGCCAGCGCCTGGTTATCGGCCTGGAGCAGTCCCCCCTGCACGAACAGCAGCGGTGGCGCGCCGTCGATCTCCGACAACAGCGCCGGGTAGGCCTCGCTACCCCAGGTCACCAGATGTACCCCGGTTTTCTGCATCGCCTGTTTGATAGCAGGCAGGTTGACTTGGCGCTCGCCGTCGCGCAGCTTGCTAATGTGCTGGGCGGTGATGCCGTCAACCGCCGTAAGCTCGGCATCCGAGGCGGCAAGTATGCGCTCCGGCGTCTCAAAGGCGCGTAGCAGAGCATGCTGACGCAGCGGCGTCAAACCGCTGGCATTGAACACCAACCATGCCTCGAGGCTTTCCATGTCAGCTCCGCTCAGATCCCTTACGGCACCGGTCCGGCAACGTGCCCAGCGCCGAGCCGCTAGTAGTGGAGCGTTGGGTGTCGGGAAAAGCACAAGAGGCCCGCAGGCCCCTTGGGTTGCCGCACAATATCCTATTTGCAAACGCAGCCGGTGTCAAACGGTAGTGCAATCAGCTCAGTCGCTGTCGGGCTTGTCAGCACG
Organism: uncultured Armatimonadia bacterium; assembly: GCA_964390495.1. Lineage (GTDB taxonomy): Bacteria > Armatimonadota > Zipacnadia > Zipacnadales > UBA11051 > UBA11051. The sequence continues at coordinate 144,725 of CAYMIN010000002.1, read as the reverse complement.
CGGCCGGCTCGGTTGAGCGACCAATTCATCTTTGAGCTTTTTGACTTCTTGGCGTAGCGCGCGCACCATATCGGTTCGCTCTTGCAGCTTCTGCTTGGCGACCGCCACCTGCGACTGGGCGGTGCGTTTGGCGCTGTTTTGGGCAGTCCAGGTTGACCATGCGGCGACGGCCATAATCACGACGCCAACAACTAGACCGCCGATTGCCAGGAAAGCCTGCGGCATTACGGCGGAGTACCCCTGGTCCGGAGACAAGGGTGAGACGAAGCCGACGACCGTGATGTTCTGCATGTTCCAGGTAATGAACATTGCCCCATAGAGCGCCAGCACGACTACCAGCAGCACCGTGATTATCACCTTGGCCATATGGTCCTCCTGTCAGATGCGGTTGATGTCGGGGGGTCTAGGGCATCGGCGGCATGCCGGGTTCGGGCCCTTCCCCAGGCATTCCGGGGCGGCCTTCCTCGCCTCTCGGTGTCTGTTTCTCGGGTGGCCCGGGCGGTTCAAGCGAATTGTCCACCGTGAAGGCTAGCTGGGCCTTAGTTTCATTGCCCGCCCAGTCGGCCGCCGACACCACGAAGTTGCGAACGCCGTTGGCCATCGAGACCGCTGCGCCCCGGGGATCGTACAGGTACCACAGCAGTCCGCGTTGAGCGTCGTAAGTGGTCTCCAGCAACTCGCCGTCGAGCTCCATGCTGAGGCTTTCGGGGTTGATGCCCGCGCCATCGTCCACCAGGCTGACGGAAACTGCAATCGGCGGAGCGCCAGGGACCTCCACGAGGTCGGCATAGCGCCCGGGGAAGGTGTCGCCCCGGTCCACTACCAGCGGGAAGCGCACCAGCACCCCACCGCGGCCGGGAACATCAAGAAGGCCGGCGGTGATCTGCGGCTTGACGGCATCGGCGGCATTGGCAGCAAAGCCGTAGATGACACCATCGGCGGCAACCACATAGGCGCTATCGGCAGCCAGGCTGATACCGGCAATGACGCTGTCCTCAAAGGTCCTTTTGGTAACCTCCGTGGTCCTGCCGGATCGGCCCGGGCGGCCGGGTTGGCCGGGCTCGACATCATCGGGCATTCCGGCGGCCATTGGCTGTCCGGTTCGCTCCTCAACGGCCTCGCCGGGGTGCTGTTGGCCGGGCCTGGCGTCCCTTTTCTTAGTCGTCTCCCGGAGCTGCGGTTCAGGCAGTTTGTACTCCCAGACCAACGAGCCGTCACTGAGGGACAAGCCAGTCAGATTAGTCTTCCCGAAACGGACAAACACGGTGTCGCCTGCGATGTTCAGCGGGCTTGAGACCGCGTTGCGTACGCCTGCGAGGGGGAAGCGCCAGGTAAGCCGGCCCTGGCTACTGTCGAGAGCGTACACCACCCCGTCACCTGTGCCAACATACACGCGGCGGTCACAGGCAGCCGGGGTGCCGGCTATTAGACCACCGGCGGTAAAGGTCCAGCGATGCACTCCGCGACGCGCATCGTAGGCAATCAGCTTGTTACCGGATGCGACAATCACCTTGCCGCGCTCCATAACGGGAGCGGCAAAGGCCTCTTCGGAGGGTATCTCGGCGCGCCAGATCTGGCCCCCGTCGCGAGTGCTGATGGCATAAAGATGGCGGTCTTCGGAGACGGCGAAGATGGTATCGCGGTAGTAGCAGGGAGTAGCGCGGACCTTGCCGCCGGTCTGGAAGGGCGCGTAGAGGAGACTGCGCCTGTTGACATCGAGAGCATAGATGCGGCCATCTTCGGAGCCGAAATAGAGCACCCCGGATACATAGAGCGGACCACAACGGACGGCTCCGCCGGTGGGGAACTGCCACATGCGGTTGCCGCTGTCGGCGTTGACGGCCCATATCATTTTGTCATCAGCGCCGAAATAGAGCACCCCGTCGTGCAGCAGCGGGGTGGAGTAGATACGATGGCCGACGGAGAGCTCCCACTTGAGCTCGCCAGTACGGCGGTCCACCGCATACATGGTGTTGTGAGCGGGAAAATAGACCTTGTCAGGCCCGACGGCTGCTGAGCCGACGGCCTTAAGCTCATCCTCGATTTCCGGCGAATGTCGCCAACTGAGCACCAGCGGCAGTTGCAGGCTGTCGGGGCTGACACCGCTGTGCCCCGGGTCATAACCGGCCATATAGGCGTACGGAATTTCCTGGGCGAGTATCGGGGTGGCCCCGAGAGCCGCCATCACCACACCGATCGCCAGTAAGCTCAGCTTCGTGCAGTACATTGACGGTCCTCCTGCTGATGCCGATTGAAGATCGCTACTGAAAGTCGGGTTGTCGCATGGTGCCGTTATAACTATAGCCTGTAATAGACGCCGCCAAACCTCGTCTAGTAGCCAGGTGGCGCGCCTCCCACCTGCACCCAAATAGCAGGCTGGGTATAACTGACAGCGGCCTGGCGCACCTGCAGCGGGCTGACACCCCGGATCTGCTCCATTATGCTTGCCTGCAGCTCCGGGCCGTGGCCAGCAGCGATAATCTCATATACCCCCATCAGGTCGGCCGCATAGAGATTGGACTGCTGGCTGAACAGATAGTTGCCCGTCAGGTAGCTGACAGCTCTGTCCACCTGCTCTTGAGTCGGCGGCGCGGCCTGCAAGGCGCTGATCTGGTCGCGGATGATTCCATAGACTTCACCGGCGCGGACCGCGTCACAGCTAGCGGCTATCTGCAGCGCACTGCAGGTGTTTGAGGTAGTCAGGTCGGCCTCGACACCATAGACCAAGGCTTGGTCTTCGCGCAGCGCCTGCCATAGTAGCGAGCCCTGACCGCCGCCAAGCACTGCGGCCAGCACCTGTGCCGCCGGGTACTGCTGCTCTCCAGGCCTAGGCGCCTGGCACATCATCAACACAACAGCGTTGTCAGTCGGCCAAGGCCGATGGACGTATATCGGCTCACGGTCGCCCACGCGCACCTCGTCCTGACGAACCTCGACACCCGGCAAGAGGTTGCCGAAAACACTTTCCACCTGCCGCCGACATTGCTCGAACTGCATCGGACCGCAGATGGTCAGTACCACGTTGTTGGGCCGCCAGTAACGCTCGTAAAGCCTGCGAAGGTCCGCCTCGCGCAAGTGTCTCAGCGACTGCCGAGTGCCCGCGACCGACCAGGCGCATGGCGTACCGGCAAACAGACGGGCATAAGCGAGATAACTGGCGTAGGCGACCCCGCTTTCTTCGGTGGCGTTGAGCAGATGCAGCTTAGCGGTGCGTTCGGCCGCCAGTTGCTCCCAGTCGAACTCCGGCCCGAACAGGATCGCCCGCAGAGGCGGCAAGCACTCTTCGAAATACTCCGCCAGCCCGGCCACCATCACCTTGGCGCAGTCAGCCTCTACGGAGGTGGCAATCGCCGCCCCGTAGCGGGCAAGCTGCTCAACCGGCCCGGTTGCCCGCGCTCCCGGCGGACGGTGCAGTAACATGCTCTGGACCAAGCTGCGCAGGCCGGCCGTTTGCGCAGTCTCACACGAGGCCGGTACGCGGACAAAGGCTGCTATCGCCACGGTCTGCGCAGCCGGATTCTGCCGGAAAAGCAAGGTCAAACCGTTGTCCAACCGCAGGCGCTGAGTCTGCGGCAGTGACTGCGCCTCCGCTACTACCCCCAGCAGCACGCCGGCCAGGCCGATTGCCAACGCGACAGCAAGTTTGCCTGGGGCCCCGGCAACCGGCGTGGTGCTCAACACGCATCTTCCCCGCCTCTCAGCCACTGGCTCCGAGCCGCTTGAGGCCCTCTTGCGCCTCATAGTTGGTGTCATCGGCGTTCAGTGCGGCTGTATAGGCGGCGATTGCATCATGCGGCCGCCCCTTGCGCTCGTACATCTGGCCCAACTGCACATAGATCTGGCCGTCCACGGTCTCATCGGGCGAACCCTCCAGGGCCGTCTGGAGGGCGACCTCGGCCGCGCGATGCTGGTTGTTAGCCTCATAGGCCCGCGCAATCTGCCGCAAGGCATCAATGTAGGCCGGCTGTAAGGCCAAGGCCTCGTTGAGGTAATCAATTTCCTTGTCGTACATGTTGCTGTGATGGTAGGTATAAGCGATAAGGAAATTGACGCGGGCCCGGTCCTCGGCAGTATTGGCGATGATTGCGTCGGGTATGCGCTCAAGGGCTTTCAAATATTCGTGGCGGGCGCGGTACCATGATTCCATTTGGTAGTAGGCATTACCCAACTCCAAATAAGCGTCGGGCCGGGTGGGCTGGGCCTCAATAGCGCGGCTGAAGTAGTCTATGGCCGAGCTCATGCGGTCGCGGTAATAGAAGTCCGCCAGTCCTGCCATCAACAGGCCCTGGTAGTTGTGGGGGTCCAGCGACAGGGCGGTCTGGGCCGCCTCCACGGCCTTCATCGCCTGCTCCTGGCCGAGATAGGCTTTGGCGAGGCTGGCGCGCACCTCAGGATTGCTCGGCTGCAGGGCGACCGCTTTCTCCAGCACGGTGGCGGCCTCGGCAAACCGGCCGACCTCGTTGAGGACGCTGCCCAGGTTGTGCATCGCGGGGACGTAATCCTCCCGCAGTGCGAGAGCCTTGCCGAAGGCCTCAATCGCGTCCTCGTAGGTGTGGGACTCGATCTTCAATTCCGGCATGGTCACGTAGGTACGCGCCTGGAAACTATAGATCTGGCCTTGCGCGTTGTGGGCGGGGTAGTAGTTTTCGTTCTTCTTAAGGGCCTCGCCAACATTCTCGATCGCTGCATCCACCACGGCTATACACTGGAAGAGCATCCCGTCGCGATAGAAGAGCTCTTCGGCGTCACTGAGGTAGGCAACGCCGACGAGGGTGTAAGGCTCCGGGTCCGCGGGGTTGCCGCCCTGCTCGAGGTCGAGGCAGCGGCGATAGGCGCTACGGGCGCGTGCCCACTCGCCGGCCTTGAAGTGGGCGTCGCCCCATGCCTTGTTAAGCTGGGGCCACAGGTGCAGATCCGACACGAAGCGCTGAGCATTGCCATACTTCTGGGCCAGGTACTCCTCGGTGAGGCCCTTGCGGCGTTGCTCCACGACGTTGAGCTCGCCCTTCTCCAAGCGGTTATGGAGTGACTGGTACTCCTCGCACAACTGGGAGGCCTTTTCGAAATGCTCGGCGGCCTGTTGGTAGGCGCCAGCCGCCGTCTCGGCAAGCCCCAAGTAATACAGGCACTCTACATACAGCGGTTCAGCCCGGTTCAGGTCACTGAGGATCGCGATGGCCTTGTTGTGGTCACCTTTCAGGTAATAGAGGCGGCCCAGCGCCATATTGACGTCCTCGACATCGCGGCCACGGCGCAGTCGCAGCTCCTCCTGATAGACCTCCAAGGCCTCCTGGTACGCGCCCTGGCTTTCGTAGATCTCGCCTACATAGAGGCGAATGCCGGGGCGTTGGGGGTTGAGTTCGACGGCATGCTGAAAGGCGTCAAGGGCTGCCTTGAGGTCGGGAGTGGGCATCTTCAGGTGGGCACGACCCAGGTAGTACCAGGCTGACTCCAGCTCCGGCTTAGCCTCGACGACGGCTTTCAGGATATTGATTGCGCGCTCGTATTGCCCGTCTTGGAGCAATTGGACGCCGTCAGTGAAATCTCTGCCGGCCTGCGCGCTTACCCGGGTCGGCAAGGCGGTAAGCCCTACGGCAACACACAGCACAGCAGCTCCCAAGAGGCGGTACGCTTGGGCCATCCCGCAGTTCTCCCTTCGAGCTATCCACTACTGTTTCCAACCGTTTGCATTATATGGTATCATCTGCGCGGTTGTCAACGCAACCGCGCAGGGGGCTGCCGCCACCGCTACCAGCGCTGCAAAGGCGTCTTACACGGCCGCAGGTAGGCGACATGCGCGCCGGAAATACTAACCGTTTAGGCGATGGGCTATGGAGAATCACTCGCAAGATGACAGTGTCCAAAGTATAATCAACCGCCTCCAGCGCATCGAGGGCCAAGTACGCGGGATTCAGAGGATGGTGCAGGACGGCCGCGAGGGCGCGGAGGTGCTCACGCAGATAAGTGCGGTGCTGGCGGCCCTGCGCCGCGTCGCAGGCGCTATCGCCTCCCGTCACCTGGAGCAATACCTGGGAGAAGAGAACGCGGCTGGGGATGGAGAAGTTGCTGCTAAGGTCCAAGCCATGATTGACGCCTTCAGCCGCCTCGACTAGCGACAGATTGCGGTGGGCAGGCGGACTTGCGCTGAGCAGCACGAATTGGTAGTATGACTTCGCCCCAACTTTTCTCAGTGGTACCATGCGCCTGTATGATGGCGATGCAGCTAGTCTGCCGCAGCGGAGCGCCGAATTGGGAAAGAGACGGTCATTGTGGTACTGATAACCGGCGCGGGCGGCATCTTGGGCAGCGCCGTGACCGCAACTGCACCTGCCGGCCAGGATTTCATCGGCGCGAGGCGGGCCGATGGCGACCTGACCGATGGTCGGGCCGTAAGAGCGTTGCTGGCGGCCCATGCACCGGATGTGGTGATACACTGTGCGGCCTACACCGATGTGGACGGCTGTACGCAAGACCCCCAGCGAGCCCGACGCAATAATGCCGACGCCACCGCGCTGATTGCGCAAGAGTGCGCCCAGCGTCGCACCAGGCTAATCTTTGTCAGTACCGATTACGTGTTCTCGGGCACCAAGACCGAGCCATACGGCGTTGACGACCAGCCGCAGCCGCTCAACCCCTATGGCGAAAGCAAGCTGGCCGGCGAGCGCGCCGTGGCTGAAGCGCTGGATGATTACCTGATCGTTCGTACCCAGTGGCTCTATGGCCCGGGCGGTAACAACTTCGTCAGCGCGATACTCAACCGCGCGCAGGCAGGCGAGTCGCTCAAGGTGGCTGCGGATGAGTTCGGCTCGCCGACCTATAGCCGCGATCTGGCGCAGGCGCTGTGGTTAGCCGCGACCAGCGAGCTACGCGGGATCGTGCATATCACCAATTCCGGGCATTGCAGCAGACTCGCGCTAGCTGAAGCGGCCCTCGAGGCCGCCGGGCTGGGTCATACCGAAATCGATCCGATCAAAGCCGCGGACTGGCCAAGCCCTACAGCGCGCCCGCTGCATGTGGTGCTGGACAACCGCCGGTGGCTCCAGGCCGGCTACCCGAGGCTGCGGCCGTGGCCACAAGCGGTGCAGGAGTACGTTGCCAGATACTTCAGCAGGTAAGAGGGCAAACCAATGACAGGGAAAATCGCTAGGGCGCGTGCGCCGGTGCGGGTAGATTTTGCCGGAGGTTGGACCGATGTGCCGCCGTTTGCTACGGAGAACGGTGGGTTTGTGGTCAACGCCTGCGTCAATCGCTACGCCTATGCCACCGCCCTGCCCGCGGAGACAGGTACGGTGATTCTGGCGTCGGCGGACTATGGCACTTTCATCGAGGCCGCCAGCATCCGGGACATGGAATATGACGGTAATCTGGATTTGCTGAAGGCAGCGATCCGTCGGACGGGATTCGCAGGTGGGATCCGTATCATCACCCGTTCGGAGGCTCCGCCCGGCTCCGGCACCGGCTCCAGTGCCTCCATGGGCGTTGCCCTGGTGGGACTGCTCAATAATCTGCAGGACGGCGCGATGAGCCGCCACGACATAGCGGCCCTGGCCAACCGCCTGGAGATCGAGGAGCTGGAGGTCGCCGGCGGCAAGCAGGACCAGTACGCCGCAGCGTGTGGCGGAATATCATTCATGGAGTTCAGGGACAACAGCGTGACGGTGGAGACGCTGACACCGTCCAGTGACTTCCTGCTGGACCTGGAGAAGCACCTGACGCTGGTGTACACGGGCAAATCGCGCCTATCCGGCAACATTATCGAGCAAGTCATGGGACCGTACGCAGAGGGTGACCCGGGTATCAGCGAAGCTCTGCACAACATCCGTCAATGCAGTCTGGAGATGAGGCAAGCCTTTTTGGACGAGGACCTGCCCCGCATCGGGGAACTGATGTCGGTCAACTGGGCGAACCAGAAACGGCTTTCGCCGACCACGACTACGCCGAAGATCGAGGCGCTGTTCAAGGTGGTGGAGGACTGCGGGATGCTGGGCGGCAAGGCCTGTGGCGCCGGCGGCGGTGGCTGTCTGATATTCTTGGCTGAGGCCGACGGGGAGCACCTAATCCGCGAAGCCGTGCAGGACCTGGGCGGCCAGATCCTGCCCTTCAATCTTGACTACACCGGGCTGCAGGTGTGGGAGCCTCAACTGCTAACTTCGCCCAAGCAGTAACGATCAGGAAGGACCATGCCTCATGAATGCCGATATAGCCAATCCTGAGCTAGCCGCAGAAGGCGCCTTGAGGGTCGAGTGGGCTGAGACCCAGATGCCAGTTCTGCGTCACATTCGCGAGCAGTTCGCCCAGGATAAACCCCTACAGGGCCAGCGCGTCGCCGCCTGCCTGCACGTAACCTCGGAGACAGCCAATTTGATGCACACACTGGTGACCGGCGGCGCTGAAGTGCGGTTGTGCGCCTCCAACCCGCTCAGCACCCAGGACGATGTGGCCGCATGGCTGGTGCAGGAGCTGGGTATCGGGACCTTCGCCATCCACGGCGAAGATCGCGACACCTATTACCAGCATATCAACGCCGTGCTCGACCTGGAGCCGACCATTACCATTGACGACGGCGCTGATTTGATCTCCACCCTCCACTCTGAGCGCCAGGACCTCATCCCCAATATCATCACCGGCATGGAAGAGACGACGACGGGGGTAATCCGGCTGCGGGCGATGGCGGCCGACGGTGCCCTCAAATACCCGCTGATAGCGGTCAATGACGCCAACACCAAGCATCTTTTCGACAATTATTACGGCACCGGCCAGAGCACCATTGACGGGATCCTGCGAGCGACCAATATGCTGCTGGCTGGGCGCAACTTCGTCGTCTGCGGCTACGGGCAGTGCGGACGCGGCGTGGCGACACGGGCTAGCGGTATGGGCGCATCCGTGATCGTGTGCGAGGTCAACCCGCTGCGGGCACTGCAGGCGGCGCTGGATGGCTACCGGGTCATGCCGCTGGCGGAGGCGGCGCAACTCGGGCATATCTTCGTCACCGTCAGCGGCGATACCTCAGTGATCCGCGCCGAACACTTCGAGGTGATGCAGGACGGGGCGATCCTGTGCAACTCCGGCCACTTCGATGTGGAGATTTCGCTATCTGACCTGGCCGAGTTAGCCGTCAGCAAGCGGCCAGTGCGCCACGCGACGGAGGAGTACAAGCTGGCTGACGGCCGGCGCCTCTTCGTGCTGGGCCAGGGACGGCTGGTTAACCTGGCCTCCGCCGAAGGCCATCCCGCCGCAGTAATGGACATGAGTTTCGCCAATCAGGCGCTGTGCGCCCGCTATGTCGCCCACAATGAGCGAATGGCGGTAGCCGTGCACTCGGTGCCTGCGGAGATTGACAGGGAAGTGGCGCGGCTGAAGCTGGCGGCTATGGGCATCGGCATAGACCAACTTACGCCCGAACAAGAAAAGTACCTGAGTAGCTGGGAAGCGGGCACCTGACCTGTCCTAGGTCCGACGGATGGCTGAGATGCTGCAGGCTTTATCAGTGATTCTGGCAACCGCCGTCGCGCTGGCAGCGGCGGTGTTTTACTTCGAGCGGTGGCGACTGGCGCGCCCGGGCGGGCCGTACACAGCGGCCGACTTCTCGGGGATCGTGCTATTGGTCGCAACCGCCGCCGGTTGGCTGATCTGGGCCCGCAGTGCCGAGGCCGCGCAGATTGACAAGCTCTTTTCGGTATGGACGAGCGGCCTGATAGTGTTCCTCGTGGGCGCCGTCACGGATCAACTCAAGCCGGTGCGGGGCTTGCGCGCATTTGCGGCAGCGGGCGTCGCCTGGTGGTGCCTGGATCGTCACGGCATAGCCATAACCACGGTCAAATTGCCCTTCTCGCATGAGTTCGTCAACCTGGGCGGCGTGGGTCTGGTCCTCAGCATGGTATGGCTTGCCGTCTGCGGATCGGTTTTCGCCCGGGCGGGCACGATTCCGCGCGTATCCATAGGGGTCGGAGCCTTGACCGGCCTCACCTTCCTGGCCGTAGCAGCACTCCAACCTCAGAACGCCGCCGGCTTTGCAGCAGTCGCCGCCGCGAGTCTGGCTCTGGTGTGCCTGGCCCAACTACCCTTCACCGCCTACTTGACCTACGGCGGCGCAACTGCCGGTGCGTACACCTTGGGGGTGTTACTTGGGGCGATAGCCATCGCCGGTGCGCTCAAGAACACCGCTTTCCTGGTCGCGCTGCTGCCCCTGCTGGTGATCAGTGTGCCATTGTTCGCCAGCACCTACTCCTCGATCGCCGACTACATGCGCGGCGAGCGACGGGGCTTCTGGAGCCGCAAGCACCGGCACGTCCACGAGATACTGCTGCAGCAGGGCTACAGTCAGACGCAGACAAGCTCAGTGCTGCTGCTGGGTGCGGCGATCGTCTGCGTGGTGGCGCTGATACTGGTCTGGCTGATCGAGGTGAGCTTCATCCTTAAGCTGATCATTCTCGTGGCCGGGCTGGCGGTGGCGCTGGTAATCCCCTACGCGGCCCTGCGCTTGACCAGGCCCGCTCGGCCTCCGCAGCCGGCGGAAACATACGACCTGCTGGGAGTGCGCATTCACCGCGTTACCATGCCCGAAGCGATGGAGCGGGTGGCCGAGTTCATCAGAGCAGACACCCCCCACCTGATCGTCACCAGCGACGCGGCCGGTATCATTCGTGCTCAGGATGATCCGGAAATGCGCCAAATCATGAATCAGGCCGACCTGGTCACCGCCGATGGCGCCGGGGTGGTGCTGGCAGCTAGATTGCTCAATCTCGGCATTGACACACGGGTAGCGGGCTGCGATATGGTCGTCGAGATCTGCCGGGTGGCCGCTGAGATGGGGCGTTCGGTGTATCTGCTGGGCGCAGCGCCGGGTGTGGCCGACAAAGCCGCCCAAAAGCTCCAGGAGCAGGTTCCGGGCCTGCAGATCGCCGGGATCCGCGACGGCTACTTCACACCTGAACAGGAGCCGGAGATTATCGCCGAGATCCGCGAACTCAGGCCGGCGGCTCTGTTCGTCGCCCTGGGTGCCCCGCGCCAGGAGAAATGGATCGTCGCGCACATGCACGAACTCGGTGTTGCGGTGTGCATCGGGGTCGGCGGCAGCTTCGACGTAATCTCGGGCCTGAAGCCGCGCGCGCCGCTGTGGATGCAGCGCTGCGGGATGGAGTGGCTATACCGCTCGCTCAAGGAGCCGCGCCGGATTGCTCGGCTGGGCGCTCTGCCGCGTATCCTGCTGCTCACCTTCAGAGAGTTGGTCAAGGCCCCGCGCGTACCCAAGCAAGAACCATAACTGCCAACACCAGGCTACAGGTGATTCCTCATGGCCGAGCCGCTACTGATCGTCGGCACACTCGCTCTCGATAATGTCGAAACCCCGTTCGGCAGGCAGGACAATATCGTCGGCGGCGCGGCATACTATGCAGCCGTCGCAGCGAGCTTGTTCGCTCCGGTCAATCTCGTCAGCATCGTGGGCGAGGATTTCCCGCAGCCGGCGCTGGCAAGACTGGCCGACCGCGGTGTTGACTTGGCCGGTGTCGAGACCGTGGCGGGCGGAAAGTCGTTCCACTGGGCCGGGCGCTACGAAGCCGATATGAATACTCGCGAGACCCTGGATACCCAGCTCAACGTGCTCGCCGATTTCGCCCCGGTGCTGCCCGACAGCTACCGGCGCAGTCCCTATGTATTCCTAGCCAACATCACGCCTGCGTCACAGCTCGCCGTACTGGAGCAGATGGCGGTCGAGGCCTTTGTGGCCTGTGACACGATGAATTTCTGGATTGAGAACGCGCGCGATGATCTTGTCAGTGTCCTGGAGCGGGCCACCCTGCTGCTGATGAACGACGCCGAGGTGCGCCAGTTCGCCGGCACCCCCAATCTCGTCCGAGCCGCCCAGGAGATTCTCGACATCGGCCCGCAATATGCCGCGATCAAGATGGGCGAGTATGGGGCGGCCCTGGTTTCAAGGCAGGCGCGGTTTACGCTGCCCTGCTGCCCGCTGCCCGTTGTCGAGGACCCGACCGGCGCGGGTGATGCCTTCGCCGGTGGACTGATGGGGTATCTGGCGTGGGTCAATCGCTACGAGGAGCCGGACCTGCGGGTGGCTCTGGCTCTCGGCACCGTTACCGCTTCGCGCTGTTGCGAGAGCTTCGGCCCTGAGGCGCTCTTGGAGACCACACCCCAGCAAATCTATCGCCGCTATGAGGCCCTGCGGGCAATCACCAGCTTTGGCGAATTTCCCGGCGGACTTTGGCGGCCAACTGACTAACATGGAGGCAGAGACATGAGTGTCGAAAGCCGGTTGGACTACGCGGTAGCAGAGCTGAGCGATGGCAGCCTGGTCAAAACCCCCTTCTGGAAGCTGAACAGCGGGGCCGACGGAGAGAGCTTCCTGATCACCGCCGTGCAGCACGGAAATGAGGTGCAGGGCGCCGAGGTGATCCGCCGCTTCAGACAAATCTGCGAGCGCGAACTGAAGAAAGGCACTGTGTATCTGGTGCCCTTCGCCAATATCCCGGCTCTACGTCACCGCCGCTCCCATATCAGCCTGAAAGCCGAGCAGCCCTACGCCGAACACGAGGGCCATAACATGAACCGCACCTGGCCCGGCGACTCCGAAGGCAATGATACTGAGCGCGTCGCTTGGTCTTTGCATGAGGCGGTGGTCCAGCACTGCACCCGCTGCCTGGACCTGCACAGTTGGTCGCGCTTCACCGCCACCGCTACCCTCGCTCGCCATGGACACGAAATCAGCTCCGAAATGGCTATGGCCAGCGCGATCAGGTTTGTGCACTGGAGCCACGCCGCTTCGTCCCCTGAGGCCAAGGTCTCCACCATCACCACGCTGTTCAATGACAGCGACCGCGGCGCTATCTGCATAGAGCTGGCACCCCAGTGGGTGATCCGCGAGAAGGAAGTCGCCCAGGGCCTGCGAGCCGCCTGCAACATGGCGCGGTTATTCGGTATGATGGACGGTGAGCCGGAGCTGTTGGAGGGGCCGGTGGTCAGTGTCACCGAGGACAACGAGGATCAGAGACATAGCGTCCAGGCCCCCTGCAGCGGGCTATTTGCAGAAAACGGCCTGGAGACATCTGATTACGTCGAAAAGGGGCAAAAGCTGGGACATATTATCAGCGACGAGGACTTGAGTACCGTGGAAATAGCGGCTCCGGCCAGCGGCTATCTGTGGCGCTACGGCTGCCACCGCGAGCACTCCGATGTGCGCCTGCCGGACATGCATCCCTACGCGGCGGTAGGCGATGGCCTGGCGACGGTAGCAGTGCCCTGAGGCGGACGAGAATCACACTACCCTGGGCTCGGCCCGGCCGGAGAAGGCGAAGAGGTTGCCCTCCCCCATCTCGAACTTGACCGTGAAGGCGTAGGTGTAGTCCCCGTAATCGAGCATCAGCGTGTGCGCGGGCGTGCCCTGACTCATCTGCCGGACCAGGTGGCTGTTGAGATTCTCGACATCCGCCTCGCTGGCGGCACGGAAATGACCTTCGAAGCGATTGCGCATCACCCGCAGCCGGTCGGTCTGCTCGATGAACTTGACACTGCAGCGCCCCACCGCGACCTCGGCCCCGGTGCTGAAGTCGTAGATGACACATGCGACGTTGTTGATTATCGGCGGCAAATCCATCGTTGTCGCTCCCTAATGATGCCCCAGGCTGGAAACCCGCGCTAACTGACATCAGGCTTACTGCTGTGCGGCTTTTTCGGTCTCGGCGGCGCGGGTGTGGTTGGTCACCTGTCTGAGCAGGCCGTTGGCCAGGGATATCTGGCGGCGGTCGTTGGTCAGCAGGACCGTCCGCCGCAGCCCCATCTGCACCACCTCGCCGGTGACATCGCCGACGGTGATGCGGTCCCCGACGCTGAACAGATCGTCGTAGAGGATAAAGTAGCCGGCTGCCATGTCCGCCAGAGTACTGCGGAAGATAACCATTGCGGCCACCGCCAGGACCAGGGCAATCGGCAGAATCTCAGCGCCAACCGCGAAGCCCAGATAGCGCAGCATGATCAGCAGCGCGACGATAATGAGAACGGTCTCGCTGATGAGCAGAGGCAGGCCGAGTACCACGCGGCGGCGCAAGACGCGCATGGTCGCATCGCGGTGGAGGTCCTGGGCCAGAGCGCGTTTGAAGGCATTACGCATGCGCCGCTTGGTGAGTAGTATCAAGACCTCGAAGACCACCGCGACCAAGATGGCGTGGGCCAATCTGGTTGGTAGTGTCGAGTGCCAGACTCCCTGAATGTAATCGGCGATTGCTTCTAGCAATTTCGTCGCTCCTCTCTGCCGGGCTGTCCTAGCTATTGCGGGTGTGGACCGGGCTCACTCCGGCCAGAAAAGATTCGGAGTTGCCCCGGTCCCTGTAACAACCCAGAGACAGCCTATCATACTATTCGCCGAGGAGCTCGTAAAGCTCCTCGGCCTCCTGCATCCGTCGGCGGATGGCGGCACGACGGCGCATCTGAATTGCGATCACAGCTATGAAGAGTATCGCCATTGCGGCGAAGATCAACAGCTCACCCGACAGCGGGACTCCGGCGCTGAGATACTGCGACCGGGCCTGCGCCAGCCACGCTGTTTCGATCTGGGTCTGGGTCTTGCCATAGGTGCGAATAAAGGCGCGGTTGAGGTCTCCGGTAGTGCTAAGGTTCACCACCAGAGCGGCGATTCCGCCCTGGGGCCGCAGATAATGCAAATACTGCACCAGGGTATAGGCCTGAGCGTAAGCGAGCGCGACCTGCTCGGAGGTGCCGGCGAAAGCCTGCTCCATCGCCGCGATGTCCATCAATTCGTCGGCCACCGCCGCGCGGCCGAGTACCTGGCGCTGGGCCATGCTGAGCTTCGCCGAGCCGATTTGCGCCACCCCTTCGTGCAGCCAGCGGGGCTGATCGCTAGGCGTTTCCGAGCCGAACTTGCGGTATAGCATAATATGGGCTAGCTCGTGGGTGGTCGTCCGCGCCAGCGCATCATCGCCGACGATGCCCAGCAGAATCTGATTGCGCTGCGGCAGGGCCAGACCCATCACATAAGGCCGCGGCTTGGCGCCGAAGGTTGCGAACATCTCGGTGCGCGAGGCGAAGAGCCGGATCTCCACCATGTCCTCAAACTGGATGTCCAGGGAGGCGCACAGCGGCTCGACGGCAGCCTCGGCAGCCTCCGCGACCACCTGCGCCTTCTCGTATTGGCCCTCGGGGTAGAGGATGCGGAAGTGCTGGGTTTGCATGGCATGTTGAGCCTGGCCCGCCAATACCTCGGCAGCCACTAACACCATCAGCCCGGCCCAAATCCAGGTGCGTCTGATCAATTCCATATCGCACACCGGCTGCGCGCTCGGCACCAGCGGCAGTACTTGCCTTTGCGCGGCGCGAAGTCCTTTTCCCGGCGCATGCGCGCAACTCGCGAGCTCAGGTCCCGGCGCAGGTAGTCCCTTGCCTCGGCAGCTATTTCGACCCGGCGCAGGCTTCCTGGCCGCACGCAGTAGTAACTGACAGACACTGGCTCGGGTGAGAAATGCTGTTCGGCCAGCAGCAGTAAGAGGCCGGCGGAGATGTCGCCGGCCAGCTCCGGCGCCGTCGGCGGACGGCGGCTGGAATTGAGCCGGATGACCCGCAGCGGCCCGCCCTCAGCCTCCGCCGGCATGACCAGGTCCGCCACCGCCGTGAACTTGTTGCCCTCGATTTCTCCTAACAGTGATAGATCGGCGTACAGCGCGGCGGGGTTGTCGGCAACCCAGGAGGCGGCGAAATCCGTGAGGATACGACGTCCCTGCTGGTGCAGCCGCTCTTCCTCCATTGTGTCGGCGCAGAGCTCGCCCTCCCAGAGCTGCTCAAAGGCCTCCAGCAGCCTGTTCTGCGCCTCATCAGCAGTTGCACCCTCGCGGTAGAACTGCACGATCGCACCGCGCAGGGCATGGTGGAGTGCCGCCGGTCCGCCCAGGAAGCGCCGCGTCTGTTGGCGATCAACGAAATGCGACAGCAGGAACTTGTGCGGGCAGTCGGCGAAATCGGCCAGTTCGCGTCCCGTCAACGGCTGCTCGAAGAAGCCTTGCGGCAGACGGAACTCGTTGTCCTGTCCAGACACAGTCTCACCGCTCTGGCTACGGCGCACGCGGCGCCGGCTGGTCCATACCTGCGCCCATTATAACATAGGGTGACGGAGTATGAGAAAAGCAAGTTGCCCGGCGACATTCCCAGGCAGGTGTTTGACA
The DNA here is from genome assembly GCA_964390495.1 of uncultured Armatimonadia bacterium. Taxonomy (GTDB): domain Bacteria; phylum Armatimonadota; class Zipacnadia; order Zipacnadales; family UBA11051; genus UBA11051. Next base: position 128,541 of record CAYMIN010000002.1, on the reverse strand, counting down.
GGATATGCAGAATAGGCATGTAGTTGCGATTGTCAGACTGTAGCCGGACAGTGTCGGCGCCAATGAATGAAGGGAAGCCGGGCAAATCCGCAGATGACAACGAGAGGACACTACGTGCGGCGCTAGTGTGGGGCGCGGGTGTGGGCCCTGCCGGCTTCCGCAAGCTAGTGACCTACTGCGGCTCGACGGCGGCGGTTCTGGAGGCCGATGCCGCTCAGCTTACCGCTGCCGACTCGCGTTTGAGCCCTGAGCAGACCGCCATCATCCGCGAGCTGGCGTCGCGTCTGGGCGAATTTGCCGAGCGCATCAGTGACCTCCAAGCCAATGGCGTTCAGGTCATCAGCAGTCAGGACGAGGGCTATCCGGAGGGTCTCCGGACCTTGCGCAATCCGCCGCCGCTGGTGTGCGCGCGCGGGGAGATACTGCTGCAGGATCGAGCAGCGGCTGCGATGGTGGGAACCCGTAGCCCGACGCGCGAGGATTTTGACAAGGCCTTTGGGCTTGCCGAAGCCTTCGCCGGCGCGGGGATTACTGTGGTCTCGGGGCTAGCCTTGGGCCTGGACACCGCCGCCCATCGCGGGGCGCTGCAGGCCGGTGGCCGCACCATCGCCGTACTGGGCAGCGGGATCGAGCGGGTCTATCCGCCGGAAAATGAGGCTTTGGCCGAGGAGATCGCCGCCTGCGGGGCTGTGATCTCCGAGTTGGCACCCGAGGCGGGCGCGGCTGTCGGGACGCTGATGGCGCGTAACCGCCTGATTGCTGCGCTCAGCAAGGCCACGGTTGTGGTCGCCTCCGGCTCTCGGGGCGGGAGCCTCGTCACCGCTGACCACAGCCGCAATCAGGGCAAGCCGGTGGCGGCGGTTAAGTGGGCTAATGTCAACCTGAAGCGCCTGGGAAATCAGCAGTTGCTGGCCGAGGGGGCAATAGCGCTTGGCGATGATCAGGACCTCGCTAAGCTAATCGAGCTTTTACGTCACCCCGCTTTGCCCCTCTCGCCACTGGCGAAACACCAAGCGCCGCCCGCGCAACGTGACGATGACAGGCAGCAGTTCAGGATGTTCGACTGAGTGGGCGAGCTGCCGAGCTTCGGCTTTGCCCGAAGTGCTCGCGAGATGTGGAAAGCCTCTGGCTAGCCTATATCATCATTACTAACCCCAAAAAGCGGATAGCCCCGGGTTTGCGCCTCGGTATTGCGACCAAACAGCAGCGAATGGTGGCCGGTTCCGGTTTCGCGGGGAGGGGTAATCATATTGACATATTGTCTTGACAAGCCGGCCGAGCTGCGCTATATTTGCAGTTAGCCGAATTAGGTATGTCTAACTTCGGCGTGAGGTATGACTGTGACTGAACTCACGGCCACCCAGGAAGACTATCTGGAAGCGATTTTCCGCGTTGAGATGCAGCGTGGGAAGGTGCGCGTCAAGGACATCGCAAACTTGCTCAATGTTAAGATGCCCTCAGTGACATCTGCCCTCCAGACCCTCCAGGGCCAGGGGGTCATCGAGCACGAGAAGTATGGGGGCGTGCACTTCACTGCTGCCGGACGCAAGGTCGCGCGCGACATTTACCGTCGCCATCAGGTGTTGCGGGAGTTCCTGGCTGATATTCTGCAGCTTCCGGCCAAGGCCGCCGAAGAGCAAGCCTGTGAAATGGAGCACGCGCTGAACCCCGAGACCTTGAAGCGTCTGCTGGCGATGCTCGATTTCATCAAGCGCTGTCCTCGGGGCGGGGCCGATTGGCTGGAGCACCTGAAGGGGCGCTGGGAGGGCGAGGCGTGCGCGGGTGATTGCGCCGCCTGCATCGCCGCGATTCAGCCGCCGGAAGGCTCACCCTTCGCCACCGGGGAAGGCCAGGGCGACACTATCACACTTGACCGGCTGGAGCCGGGGCAACGCGGCGTCATCGTGCGGCTGGGCGGCTCCGGGGCTGTCCGGCGGCGGATTATGGATATGGGCTTCACGCCGGGCAGCGACCTCGAGGTGGAGCGGCTGGCCCCGCTCGGCGATCCGATGGAGTTCAAGATTCGCGGCTATCATCTTTCCTTGCGCCATGAGGAGGCTGCCAAGATTCATGTTCGGCCGACCTGACCTGTCACCTTTGCCGGGAGCGCTGCCGCTGGTGGCAGCCACGCCCGGCCAGCCCTATGAAGTGGTGGAGCTGGTGGGCGGCCGTGGCATGTGCCGCCGCCTCACCGATATGGGTTTCGTGCCCGGTGCCGTTGTGACCGTCACGGGCGGGCACGGCGGCGGCCTGATCGTGACAGTGCTCGACTGCAGGTTGATGCTGAGTCGCGGAATGGCGCAAAGAATCATGGTCCGGCCCTTGATGTAATACCACGGCAATGCCCCGCGATGAACTATGAACCCATCGGCCACAGGCAAATCGGGCATTCTATGAACGTTGCAGAACAGCACCAACCCATCGTTGTTGCGCTGGCCGGTAACCCGAACTCGGGCAAGACTACCGTGTTCAACAGCCTGACCGGCTCGCGGCAGCATGTCGGCAACTACCCCGGGGTGACGGTGGAACGCAAGGAAGGCCGGGCGGAGTTTGAGGGCCGCAAGCTGCACATCGTTGACCTCCCCGGCACCTACAGCCTCACCCCCTACTCGCTGGAGGAGGTCGTCGTTCGCCGCTACGTCATACACGAACGCCCCGATGTGATCGTTGACGTCGTGGATGCGAGCAATCTCGAGCGCAACCTCTATCTGGCCACCCAGTTCATCGAGCTTGAAGTCCCTGTGATCATAGCGCTGAACATGATTGACATGGCTGAGGCGCAAGGGTTGCGGATAGACACCGACCTGCTGAGCCAGTTGATCGGCGCACCGGTCATCCCGATGGTGGCGACGACCGGCTTCGGCAAGCGGGAGCTTCTCGAGGCAATTGTGGAGGTCGCCAGCAACTACTCCAGGCCGCAGGTGACAATCTCCTTCGGCTCCGAGTTGGAGCCGCATATCGCGGCACTGGCCGAGAAGCTGGAAGCCCTTCAGATTGACCCGCACGCCGGCACCTCACGGCGCTGGCTACCCATAAAGCTGTTGGAGGATGACGCGGAAGCGGTGCAGCATCTGCGGGAACGGCTGCCCGAGGCCGAAGAACTGCTCGAAGAGGTGGCCAGGGAAAGACGCCACCTCGCCGATGTCCTCGGAGAAGACCCCGAAATAGCCATTGGCGACCGTCGCTACGGCTTCATCGCCGGGGCCTGCCGCCGGGCGATAGCGACGGTCAAGCGGCCCAAGCTTGACGTTACCGACCTGATTGACGACGTCGTCACCAACCGCATCGCGGGCATACCCATATTCCTGTTACTAATGTGGCTGATGTTTGAGATGGTCTTCACCCTGGGCGCGCCGCCGATGGGCTGGATCGAGGCCGGCTTTGAGTGGCTTGGCGCGCTGGCCGCGGCATGGCTTCCCGCCGGCGAACTCCAGTCGCTGATCGTTGACGGCATTATCGGCGGCGTCGGGGGCGTGCTGGTATTCGTGCCGAATATCCTGCTGTTGTTTCTGGCAATCGCCTTTATTGAGGACAGCGGCTATATGGCGCGGGCGGCCTTTGTGGTTGATCGCGTAATGCACCACATCGGCCTGCACGGCAAGAGCTTCATCCCGATGCTGATCGGCTTCGGCTGTACGGTGCCGGCGGTGATGGCCACTCGCACCATAGATGATGAGAAGAATCGGCTGACGACCATGCTGGTAGCGCCGTTGATGAGCTGCAGCGCCCGACTGCCGGTTTACCTGCTGCTGGCCGGGGCGTTCTTCGCTCCCGAAGTCGCCGGTAAGGTGATATTCGGGATCTATCTGCTGGGAGTGCTGCTGGCGATCCTGATGGCACTGGTATTCCGCAAGTACCTGTTCCCTGGGGAGACCACGCCGTTCGTCATGGAGCTGCCACCCTATCGCATGCCGACCCTGCGCGGTCTGCTGGTGCATATGTGGGAGCGTACCTGGCTGTATGTGAAGAAGGCCGGGACCGTCATCTTGGTTGCCTCGGTAGTCGTCTGGTTCGCCCTCACCCACCCCGCTCCCCCGCCCCAGCTCAGCGCCGGTGTCACCCCGCAACAAGCCGCGGCCCAAGCCGCAGCGTATAGCTACGCAGGCCGTATCAGCCAGACCCTGGAGCCACTGGTGCGGCCGCTGGGCTTCGACTGGAAGATCGGCACCAGCCTAATCGCCGGCTTTGCCGCCAAGGAGATCGTCGTCGCCACGATGGGGACCGTCTATAGCCTCGGCCAAGGCGACGAGCAAGGCCAGCGGCTGCGCCAAGCTCTGCAATCGGACCCGCATTTCGACTCGCTAGTGGCCCTGACGCTGATGGTCTTTGTGCTGATATACGTGCCCTGCCTGGCTGTGATCGCGGTAGTGAAAAAAGAAACCAACTCGTGGAAGTGGCCGCTGTTTCTCATCGCCTACACGTGCGCCTTGGCGTGGGTGGTCAGCTTCATTGTTTACCAGGGCGGCCGCCTACTGGGCTTCTGAGGGCTGCGTACCGCTTTCTCACCGTCGCCAGGTTGATTCCGGCAACCTTCGCTGAAATAGGCGACCCTGACACCACCAGGCCTCCCCGATGATTCCCGCTTGCATTGTATTTCTGGCGCAACTATAATACTATTGCGCGCGAATGGTGAGCAGCGTGAAGTCCCAAAGGGAGGAACAGTGATGGAATCCACAAAGTCTCGGGAAGGGGTTATCGGCAATATCATTATTCAGGTCAGCGCGGCGGCAGGAATTGCCTTCTGGGGGGTCAACGATCCGTTCTTCGCCCACCTGGGGATTCTGGCGCTGTGGGCCGGAGTGGTGTGTGTCGCCATCGGCTTTTTGCCCAAGCAGGACAACAAGCTGGCGGTTTTGGGGGCGCTGGTCTGGATCGCGGCCATGCTGGCGACCTGTGCGGTGTTATCGGCATGGACCGAGCTGGGGGTGCCGGTGGCGATCATGATCGGTGCGGCAGTGATGACCAGCGTGATGCTGCGGCGGCGCGATGAGGAGCTCGAGGCTGCTGCGCAGGTCTAGATCAGTTCCCGGCGGGCATCGAATTGTTTTGTTCGAAGGCGGAGGCCAGCTCTCCGCCGCTATTTTTTGCCTTTCCAGGCCTCACCACGCTTCCCCTAAGTCACCAGAGCTTTTGACCGCAGCATGGGCAGGTGTCAGCCAGCCCGTCGTCTAATCTAGAGAGGCTCATCGCTCACCAATACAGGGGGCATCAGTTTCATGTTGGCGAGAGTACATAGCGCTACGCTGATCGGTGTTGACGCCCATCCCGTCCAGATTGAGGTGGACATCACCCGAGGCATGGAAGCCTTCAACATTGTAGGGCTGCCCGATGCAGCCGTCCGCGAGAGCCGCGAGCGCGTGCGCTCGGCGATCCGCAACTCCGGATTTCAGTACCCCAGAGACCGCACCACCGTCAACCTCGCCCCGGCTGATATCCGCAAAGAGGGCCCCTCCTTCGACCTGCCGATTGCTATCGCGGTACTGCTGGCCAGCGGTCAAATCAGCGCCGATGGCATTGACGAGACCGCCATAATCGGCGAGCTGGCGCTGGACGGGCTGGTGCGGCCGGTTTCGGGAGCTTTGCCCATCGCCCTCGGGGCCAAGCAGGATGGTAAAGTGCGTCTGGTGGTGCCGGAGCACAATGGCCCCGAAGCCGCTGTCGTTAGCGACTTTGAGGTCTATGGGGCCGACAACCTCTATGACACCGTCCGAATGCTGGAGGAGGGCTTCCTGCATGAGCCGGTCACAGTTTCGGAGGAAGAACTCGATCCCCAGACCGCCGATTATGGCATTGACCTCAGCGACGTGAAGGGCCAGGAGCATGTCAAGCGGGCGCTTGAGGTCGCCTCCGCCGGTGGGCACAATATGCTGATGATCGGCCCGCCCGGAGCCGGCAAGACTATGCTGGCCCGCCGCATGCCCAGTATCCTCCCGCCCATGAGCTTCGATGAGGCGCTGGAGGTAAGCAAGCTCTATAGCGTTGCCGGGCTGATGCCGGAAAAGACCGCGCTGGTCCGCACGCGCCCCTTCCGCGCGCCTCACCACACGGTTTCCACGGCGGGTTTGGTGGGAGGCGGCAGCATACCCCAGCCCGGTGAGGTCAGTCTCGCCCACAACGGCGTGCTGTTTCTCGACGAGCTGCCGGAGTTCGGCCATGCCGCCCTGGAGGTGCTGCGTCAGCCGTTGGAGGACGGCACCGTCACCATCGCGCGGGCGCAAATGGCCTTGACTTTCCCGGCCAATTTTCAACTGGTAGCAGCCATGAACCCCTGCCCCTGCGGGTTCCGTGGCGATCCGGCGCGCCAGTGCACCTGCAGCGCCGGCCACATCGCCCGCTATCTAAAGCGCATCAGCGGCCCGCTCCAGGACCGCATTGACATCCAAGTGGAGGTGCCACGGCTGGCCGCCGAGGAGGTCATGACCCGACAGCCGGGCGAGCCCTCGACAAGCGTCCAGCAGCGCGTCATCGCCGCTCGCAAGGTCCAGCAGGCCCGCTTTGAGGGCACCCCCTTCCATAATAATGCGGCGATGAACACCAAGGCCCTGCGGCAGTTCTGCCCTCTGAGTGAGGAAGTCGCATCCCTGTTGCGCTCGGCGATTGACCAGTTCCAGCTTTCGGCGCGCGCCCACGACCGCGTGCTCAAAGTCGCCCGCACCATCGCCGACCTCGAAGCTGCCGAGGACATCAAGGTCCACCACATCGCCGAGGCCGTGCAGTACCGTTCCCTCGATCGCAAGTTCTGGGGCTAGGTGGTTTGATGGCAACAGTGCTGGCTGTTCTGACCAGTGGACGCAAGCACGGCTTTACTGCACGGCTACTGGAGAGCGCTATCGGCGGAATAGAGAGCGTTGCAGGCGTCACTGCGGATTTCCTCCATACCCACGATTTCAGCTACGGTCCCTGTACTAGCTGCTTTGCGTGCGTGCGCAGTGATGAGCATGTCTGCGTGCTCGAAGATGATATGGGGCGCAAGGGTGAAGGCGAAGTCTTTCAGCGGCTGAGCCGCGCCAATGGCCTCATCATCGCCGACCCTGTACACAACTGGAGCCCCACCGCCTCGGCCCGGCTGCTGATCGAGCGCTGCTATCCCTTGCTGTGGAGCGGCAAGCTCAACGGGATGCCGGCCGGCTCCATCTCCTGTGCGAGTAACCAGGGAATGCACCGGCTGGCCAGAGCCGAACTGTGCAAGTGGTGCTTCGGCCTGCGCACGCGCTATGTCGGAGGCGTCGCCGCCCATGTGGCCTTCTTTGACAGAGCGCTGCAGGAGGCCCAAGCCCTGGGGGAGGCACTGGGACATGCCGCTCTGGAGGATGAGACAGAGGGCCGCCGGCCCTGGAATGATGCCGAGTGCTTCGCCTACTACACCGAGCACGGCCACTGGGCCCCGAGCGAGACCTATATAGACAACCTGACGGACGGGACGATGCTGGCCGAGAACTCGATCATAGCGGCGGCGCTGCAGGAGGACGTGTTCCAGGACCCCGAGGCGGCGGAGCATCTGACGAAGGCGCAAGAGGAGTTCCACAACAGCGTCAGGTTGTATCGCGCCGGTGAGTACACCGCGGCTGCCAGGTCCCTGGCCGAGGCCAGCGCCTACTGGACTCAGGCCACGTGGCGGGAGTTCCTGCAGGACGATGTCATCGGTGTTGCGAAGCCGCAAGCTTACCGGCCGATTGCAGGAGACGACTAACCCATGCGCTGCTGTGCATGGCCCCATATCAACTTGGCAGGAGGCGTCACAAAATGCCCGTCTCTAGGAAAATAGTGTGCCTCGGAGGCGGGAGTCTGTATTTCCGCAGCGCGATACCTGACCTGCTGATCTCCGGCGACCTGGCCGGCTCGGAGATTGTGCTCTACGACATTGATGCGGAGAAAGTCGAGCGGATGGGGGCGATGGCGCGGCGACTTGCCGAGATTGCCGGCACCGGGTTCACAGTCCGGGAGACGGTCAAGCTGCCCGAAGCAGTTGAGGACGCGGATTTCGCCCTATCTTCCATCGGCGGCAGTGGCGCGGAGACTACGCCCAATGTGTATCAGTCATATTACCACGCCGCTGATGTGCGGATTCCCGCCAAGTACGGCATCCAACAGGTAATCGGTGATACCTGTGGACCGGCTGCGATGATGATGGCCCTGCGGTCCATTCCCGCTTATATGGAAATATGCCGCGAGATGGAGAGGCGCTGTCCGGATGTCATCTTGCTGAGTCACTCAAACCCCATGGCGGTGTTGTGCAAGGCCATGCACAAGTACACCAACCTGACCGTCATCGGGATCTGCCACGGAGTCCAAGGCGGCATCAGGTCGGCGGCCGGGATCCTAAAGGTCGCGCCGGAAGACCTGGAATGCACCTGGATCGGCACCAATCATTACTACTGGTTTACCAGGCTCCTGCACCGGGGCAAAGATGTGTATCCGGAGCTGATGAAGCGGATCGCTGAGCGCGAACCGCAGCCCGGCACCGCTCTCAGCGTTGAACTTTCGCTGATCTACGGCCACCGCATTGTCTATCCCTACGACGATCACATTATCGAGTTCTATCCCTTCCTGGCGCAGATCTCAGACCAGAACAGCCTGCCGTACGGCCTGGCGGAGAAGGCGCGAGCGCATGGCTACGATGCCTCCACGCCGATGCCCAGCGCGGAACCTGCCGTGCCTGAAGTGCGCGCTCAGTTCTTTGAGCAATACCAGAGCCTGCTTGACGAGGTTGAGCTGCCCAAAGAGCAGGCCAGCTCGGTACTGGGTGAAGGCGTCGGCGCCCTGGTCAGCGCCATAGCTGCCGGCCGCCGGCATCTGTGCATCGTGAATGTCGCTAATCAGGGCGCTATACCCAATCTGCCGATGAACGCCGAAGTGGAAGTGGAAGCCGTTACCGATTCTTGTGGCGTAAGACCCATTTACATGGGGAAAGCTCCGCCGGTGCTCAAGGGGATGCTGGAGAAGCGCTTTGTCTGGCAGGAACTGGTCGCCGATGCCGCCGTCCTGGGCGACCGCCAACTTGCCCTGCAGGCGCTGATGCTAGATGAGATGGCTATATTGCCCCCGCAAACTGAAGCCATGCTGGACGAACTGCTGACCGCGTCGAAAGACCTCTTGCCTCAATTTGCCTGAGGACCAGGCCCTCGGTCCGGAACTGTACTTATGCAATTTCCGGCAGTTGGTGGACCCTTGCTCGTAATAGGCGGCGCCGCCGTGATAGGTCTTGGGCCGGATGGGGCCCGGCCCTCGCTTCGCTGAGGGCACCCATTCGGCCCCTCCGAACGCCTCAAGGCCAACGACAACGGGTCAAAGACGCCGAGCGAGACCCTCAAGGGTCAAGTTGTTGCCTTGCGGAGGGGCCACATACGAGGCGAAAGCTGGCTTCCGCCGAGAATCCGGCCCAGCCGTTAGCAAGACCTGCATAGCTACAGTGGAACCCCGAGCTACGCGTCGGTGAATGATCCGGCGGAGGAGCTAGCTCTGCCCCATTCTGCGGCGAATGAGCTGCGGCAGGTCAACAACCTGCGATCTCTCCACACCGGCCGCTTTCATCAGCCGCACCACGTAGTCGAGATTGCCGACCGCACCGGCACAGCGGGCATCACTACTGACCAGGAACTTGACGTTGCGAGCGCAGAAGATGCCCAAGACCCTGGCATACTCACCGGTGAATTCATCTACCGACAGCTCCGGGAACCACCAGTGCATCTGATTGGTGATCTCGAAAGCGACCTGCGATTCAGACATCGCCGCGGCCAACTCATCCAGCCCGGAGCCCGGCAGTTGCGAAGGCGACATCGGCGCCGGGAATTGACCCATGTTGAAGGGGCGCGCCAGAGCGGTAGTCGCCGGGTTATTCACGGCCCCCGTCAGAGCCTCAAAGATATTGGCCAGATAGCGGTACTTGCTGGCCGGGGGGTCGTGAGCGATGCCCTCGGTGCGGCCACCGAAGTGAGCATAGACCACCGGGGCCAGACTTGCCGTGTCCCTATCCAGCGCGATGGTGCCGGAGGCGTCGAGTATCGCTGTCTCAAGTCCCGGGACAATCATCACGGAGGTGGTAGTATCAGCTCTCACGATATCCCTGATGTGGTCGCGCAGATCGTCGCCGGCCCGCTCGCAGCTCGCGGCGACCACCGCCAGTTCGAGTTCGGCAGCCTCGGCCGCACGAATCATTTCGACCAGGCTGTCCCGCCCCTCGGAAACATTTGTCTGAATGTGTGCATCGTAAGGGAAAGCGCTCATCGTCTATCCGCTCTAGCCGCCTGAAAGAACCGGCTTCTACCTTTCTTCACAACAGCCATCAAGGCCTTGTCCACCGGCACATCATCTCGGGGTGTCCCAGCCGTACTCGCCTCGCAGCGGGACGAAGACACAGCCAATGTTGTGAACAGTGTGCAGGCTATCGCCGCGCTTCTCCGCCACGGTACAGACCTGGCTGTGCAGGCTGCCTATCGGTGCTACTATGCGCCCGCCGGGCTTGAGCTGCTCCACCCACGCCGGCGATATGTCGGGAGCGGCGGCGGCCACAATAATGCCATCGTAGGGCGCTGCTTCGGCATAGCCTTTGCTGCCATCACCTACCACTATGTGCACATTGGCGTAGCCGAGTCGCTGCAGCGTCGCTGCGGCGCGCTTGGCCAAGGCTGGTATCAGCTCGACTCCATAGACCTCAGCGGCCAGCTCGCCGAGAACCGCTGCCTGGTAGCCGGAGCCGGCCCCGACCTCCAGTACCCGCGCCGTCGGCTTCACTTCTAACAGCTCCACCATCAAGGCCACCATATAAGGCTGCGAGATGGTCTGACCTTCACCTATCGGCACGGCGCCGTCATAATGGGCATCAGCGCGCTGGTCAGGGGGCATGAACTCATGTCGAGGGACCGCGACCATCGCCGCCAGCACCCTCGGGGCCTTGATGCCTCGGCGGATGAGCTGATCTTCCACCATCCGGCGGCGCAGGTTGAGATACTTATCTGCTTCAGCCTTCTCGTCATGCCTCACGGTCTTGCCCCATTACCGCCGCGCAGGCGATGAGGTGCGGCAGGTGTATGCAGGACCTGCGTCGAATATGGCTCAGGAAGAGCTGCGGCCCATTGGGCCAACTGAGGTCCCGGGAGGTGAACTGGTTGTCCACAGATTTTCGGAGCATATTTGCGGCCCGCGAGCGCGTCGAGGATACCGATATCGTCGTGGCGCTGATCCGCGCGGCGGTCATCATCGCACTGCTCGTGGTCCCTCCCGATACTCGAGGGCTGATCAATGCTCCGCCATTCATGCAGGCAATGCTAGTAATCGGCATACTGTTTACTTTCCTGCTGGCCGCTCTGTTCTTCGGCAACTACACCATGCACCCCTACCGGCCACTGGCTCTGCTGATTGACCTGCTGCTGGTCACGGCAATAACAACTACCTTCTGGGAAGACTGGCCCGACCTTTTTCAGATCTACTATCTGGTCGTGATTACTGCAGCGGTCTGGTACCGACGTAGCGGCGCTATCATTACTGCGCTGTTGGCCATCGTCTTGGGCTTCGCGGTTGAGCACGCCACCACGGACTACGACTGGCAGGTGCTAGCGGCTGAGTTTTCCGTTACGCGGGTGCCCCTGCTACTGCTGGTGGCCTTCATCACCGGCTACCTGGTGCGGGCGCGGGATGCGGAACACGCGCTGAATATCGAGATAGACCACGAGCTGCGGCTGGCTCGCCGGCTGCAGTCGGCGATGCTGCCCGACCAGATTCCCGAGACGCCGGAATTGGACATTTCTCTCACCTTCCGGCCCGCGCGCTATGTCGGCGGCGATTTCTACAGCATCCGGATGTTGGGCGAAGGCCGCTTGCTGCTAGTGTTAGCCGACATGGCCGGCAAAAGCGTTTACGGGCTGGTGCATCTGTCAGCGCTTAATTCCCACCTGGTGGCTGCCGTCCACGAGGGCCTCTCCCCCGCGCAGATGGCGGTGCGGATCAATCGCGGCATCTACCCGGCTCTGCACCCCGACAGCTATGCGGCGCTGTTCATCGCCACCATCGAGATTGCTACCGGTAAGGTTGAGTTCGTCAACTGTGGCCATCTTCCTCCTTTGCTGATCCGGCCGGGGGATTCTCGAGAGGTCGTGGAACTGAGCTCCGGAGGCATTCTCATCGGGGCTATCGAGGATCCCGATTACGAGATGAGAACCGAGCAGTTGGACGTTGGGGATATCATGGTCTTCTATACGGACGGCATCTCAGAAGTCCGGAACAAGCATAAGGAGGAATTCGGCACATCGGGAGTTCTGGCGGCTGTAGAAGCGGTGAGTGATGAAAGCGCCGCGATGATCGCCGACAGCATCATCACCGCCCACGAGGCCTTCTCTGTGGCTCATTACAATGATGACGCGACGCTAATCGTGCTCCGCCGGCAGGCCCCGGAGACAAGTGCTAATTGACAATCAGCCCAGCCGCCGCAAGACCCCGCAGACGCGACCGACGACCTGGACATCGGAGACCTGGATCGGCTGCATCTGATCGCTCTCCGGCCGCAGTTCGACGTGGTCGGAGTGCTTGTAGAATCGCTTTACGGTGGCTTCATCCTCGAGCAGGGCGACCACAATATCGCCGTTCTCAGCGGTGTCCTGACAACGCACGATTACATAATCGCCGTCCAGGATGCCGGCATTGATCATGCTGTTGCCCTTGACCTCAAGCATGAAGAGGTCTTTGCCGGTAAAGAGGTTGTCAGGCATGGGCAACATCTCTTCGATGTTTTCGGTGGCGAGTATCGGCTCACCGGCAGCTACCCGCCCGATCAGCGGGATGTGGCGCCCCATCGGACGCACTTCCGGTACCTGTCGTGTCGTGGTACTGGGCCGGATCGCGCGTGTCAGCGAGCCGTCGCGCTGCAGATAGCCGGCCGCTTCCAGGGCCTTGAGGTGGAAATGTACCGAGGAGCTGGAAGACAGGCCAACATGCTGGCCGATCTCGCGTACCGTCGGTGGGTAGCCGTTGTCGCGAATATGCTGTACTATGAAATCCAGGATCTGCTGGCGACGGGCTGTGAGCGCTTTTCGGACCATGCTATCACCCTCCATCCGGAAGCTGGCGGCAGCGAACACTTGTACTATAGCATAGTAAGCAGAGAATTGCAAACATAGGTTCGACAAAAAGGTCTCAATTGGACTAATGGACACCACAACCAACGACGCCGCTCGGCAGATGCAGCCCCGAGAGTTCGATGAGCTTTACCGTCTGGAGGACACCTACTGGTGGTTCGTGGGCCGGCGACGACTCATCCGCCAACTGCTAGAGACCTATGCCCCGACCCGCGACAACAGGCCCGGTTTGCGCATCTTGGACGCCGGCTGTGGCACCGGCGGGACCATGAAGGCGGTCGGCGAACTGGGCGAGGTACATGGCTGCGATGCCGCCTGGGCCGCGCTTGAGTACTGCCGCAAACGCAGCTTCACCAATCTGGCCTGCAGCCGCGTCGAGCAGTTGAGCTATGTGGACGGCTCTCTGGATGTGGTCACAAGTTGCGACGTGTTGGAGCACGTTGCTGATGACGGAGCGGCGCTCCGCGAAATCTACCGAATCCTGCGCCCGGGCGGAATCGTGGTAATGACTGTGCCGGCCCATCCCTACCTATGGAGCGAACACGATGAGGCGCTGGCGCACTTGCGCCGATATACGCGCAAAGAGATTACCGGCAAATTACAGGAAGCCGGCTATCGGATAGAGAAGTTCTCTTCTGCAGTCAGCTTCGTGTTCCCAGTCATATTCGCCTTCCGCATGTTGCAGCGGCTGCGTACCAAACAGCCGGAGGAGCCGAAGACTGATTTGAGGATCCTGCCGGCCCTGCTCAATGGCGCTCTGATTGGGCTGCTAAGGATCGAGATGTGGCTGATCCGCCACTTCAACTTGCCGATAGGCACGTCCTTTGTGGTTGTGGGCCGCAAGCCCGAATAGCCAGGCACGTATCAACAATCCCGTAACACGGGGGGCACCGGTTCTTGATGGATGTCGGCATCTGTATCGCTGGCGGCGTGGAAGAGCTCGAGCGCGTGGACATTGATCTGCTCTACCAGATCGGGATAAGCTCGCTGTTCGTCGGCTGCTACGAAAACGAGATGCGCTGGCACGCCGAGGAGGTGGCGGCCTTTGTCAGGTCGGCCGTCGCTAGCGGTTTTGAGGTCTGCATGGTCCCGTGGGGTTATGGGAAGGTCGTTGACCCGGATCCGGCGATTGACAGCCTTTATGTTGACACCCACCGCGAGCAGTTGCAGATTGACAGCCGGGGCCGGCGCTGCCCCAAGGCCTGCCCCAACAACCCCGCGTTCTTGGAGTGGTTCGCCTCGCAGATGCGCACCACGGCGTGGATGCTTGATGCCCACGGGTTTCTCTGGGACGAGCCCAGTTTCTACTACTCACGGGGCACCTGGGCCTGTCGCTGCGAGTACTGCCAGCGGCTCTTCTATGCCGCCGAGAACTACCAGATGCCGCGCGAGCTCAACGAGCAGGTGCGGGCCTTTCGTCGCTTCAGCATAGTCATGTTCGTGCTGGCAGCAGCCGCTGCAATCCAGGCCGTTGATTCGCGGCTGTATTCGCTGGTTATGCCCAGCCCCACCCTCGATACCACTCAGGACAACACCGGCACCGCCGACTGGCGGCAGCTAGTTGAATGCTCCGCCGTGGACGGCCTGGCGCTATACGTGCCGTGGCAGGAACGGGGGGCGGAACCGGCGCAGGCAATCAAAGAGCTGCATACCCTCGCCTTTCGCGGTCAGAAGACCACCAGTAAGCCCTGCCACATCTGGATAGCCGCCTCGCCGCGCCCCCAGGACCGGGCCGTGGAGAATCTACTCAGCGCCCACGAGGCCGGCGTGCCACGGGTCGTACTGACCGACTACACCACCATCTTCCGCGCGCCGGGTGCCGACCGCTTCCTCCCGCGCCTCCAGGATGCCATAACAAAGGTTAGCCAATAACGCGCTTCCCTTGCGTAGGAGGCTGAGTGATGTGCGCAGAGCCGTATTTTGCCTTTGTGTACTGGCTTTCCTGACACCCGCCATTTCGACCGCAGCGGTTGATGTCGCCGAGTGGGATGCCTTCAGGCTCGCCCCGGCTCCGCCGAAACGCTTTGAGGGGCCGTTTAAGTGTGGGGCCGCCGCACTGTACTTCGTCCACTACGGTGGGCCGCTGCAGGTCACGCTGCAACTCAACTCGGAGACCGATACCGGTAAGCTGCGCAAGGCCCTGGTGCGTTTCCTGGACGCAGACGAGCACTACCTGGCCTGGGACTACCAGTGGTTCCCCGCCGAGGGCGTCATAGACAAATCCTGGCAGTTCTCGGTGGCCGACGGCAAGCCCGGTATCTATCAATTGCGCCTGGCTTTAGCCGGCGATTTCACCTTCGATGTGACTAGCGAGCCGCAGGTCTCCTTCGGCATCATGCCGATGCGCACGCTGCTGTGGGCCACCAGCCCCGAGCAGTTCTCCGAAGCATACCTCTACGTCCCGCCCAATTCCGAGAAATGGCAGGTGGCGGCCTATGCCGATATTGCCCTGACCGTCACCGAGAACGGCAAGCAACTCCTGCACCTTGAACCTCCCGAGAGCAAGGCTGAGATCATCGTCGGCAAGGCGCCGTCTCTGTGGCATGTCAGCCTGCGCATGGGTGGCAGCGCCTTCTTGCGTTCCTGCGGAGTGCCGACCATTCTCTGCCCGGATGAGGCCACCGCCCGCAACATTCGTGGCAGCGCCGAGTTTCTTCCTGACGGCATCCAGGTCTGGCACAAGTTCCAGAAGGAAGTCTTCAGGCAGATGCACCGGCTATCCCCCACCGACCTCGAATGCGAGCCGGCTAGGTCGTTTTTACCGGTACTCGATGAGCTGCTGAAGGAGCCGGTGCGCAATGCCGGGCTGTTCCAGAACTACGGTGCGCTGTGCCATGTGCGGTTCAGCCTGGAGAGCCAGAACCTGGACCGTGACAGCATCTGGTTCGGCTCGCTGCACAGGTGGAAGCAGTACGCAAAGCAGGGCGTCCGCTGGGACCAGTGGTCATCATTCCCGGACTACACCCTCAGCCATACCGGCCTACCCAATAATCTTGCTGCAGCCTACGCCGTACCGAGCAGCATCAATCCCTACGGCGGGGATGAGAAGCTGCGCAACCGCTGCATGTTGGCCGCATTTGCCGACCTCTTGCGCATTCACGAGGATGACACGCTGAAGAATGCCAGCGATGGTGACATGGCCCCCTACGCCAGCTCGACCGGCTTCCCGATGAACCAGAACTACGCCTTCCCCTACGGTCTGTGCGCCCAGGATGTGTCCCCCGAGTTGCGGGCGCTGTGGACCGAGGGCTACCGGCGGCCACTGGACCGCTACCCCTTCTACCGCGTAACGTGCGAGAACCAGTCCGCCCACTGGCTATTGGCCTACTATGCCCTGCACGTTATCGGCGACGCCAAGGCCGATTATGATAGGCTGGCACACGATTACTGTGTAATGATGTGCGATCCCGAACTCAATCCCTTCATGAAAACCGGCTATCAAGAGGAGGCCTATGGCCCGGATGCCACCTACCAAGGCCTGACCTGCTCGGAGATTGCCCAGTACTATGCCTGGAGCGGGGATGACGCGGCCAAAGAGGGCCTGCGGACTATCTACGAGTTCTTCAACCACACCGTCGCGCCCGAGCCGGACGGCTATGTCTGGGGTGCCACCAACTTCTCCCACCGCACCCAGTACGGCTGGCAGCATCCCCAGTACGGCGCCGGCCTGACGATGATGGCAGGAGCCTTACCCGAGGCCGGCTTGTGGCGTCACGATGCCGATCCGACCGATGAGGCGAATATCGCCCAGGCTGTTGCCGCTATAGACTCACAGGTGAAGCGGAGTTTCGATCAGGACTTGTACGATTCGGGACGATTGATGGGGGGAGCCGCCGGTGCAATCTACACCGGTGCCTACCTCCGCTGGCTCAGTTATCCGCAGAGCGTTGACAAAAGCGGCGTCCTGCCGGTCTTACGCGAGGACAGCTTCACCAGGAATTTCAACGACGAATTCTTCGCCATCCGCCGGCCCGCGTATTATGCGCTGATCTACACCGGACATACCGCTTACGAATGGGTCAAGTCACGCATCAGCTTCGAGCCAAAGCAGTACTGGCCACGTTCCGGCGGCGGGCTGTCGCTGTTCTGGACGCCGGAGTACGGCAGCGCCATCGTCTCCATGAACTACACCGCCTACATGAATCACCAGGTGCTGGCCGAACTGGGCGATGGCAAGGTCTCCTGGCCCGATTATTGGAGCGTGACGCACGAGTGGGACGGAGCGGCCGGCACCCTGACAGTTACCTCGAAGATGTTCGACTTGCCGATTAGCATGGTGCGCCGGCACAACTTTTTGGCTGAAGCCGTTAGGGAGGAATTGACCGTCACTTTCGATGAGGATGTCGCGGTGGAAGGCCTCTTTGAGCAGATCCCGGTACTGAAGAACAAGCCCGGCTTCGAGCTGCAGATTATAGGCAGCAAAGACGATTGCACCGGCCTATGGATGGGAGCGGCAAGTGGCGAGGGCTGTTTGATCAAGTTCGACCAGCCCGTCAAGCTATCGTTCGGAGCCGACCAGGAGCTCAAGTGGTATTCGGAAGTCCAGACTAACGGCGTTGTCAATGTGAGTTTAGGAGCATCGCACCGTCAGGGCGACAAGGTGCGGGTCAGTTACCTGATGAGGGGCTGTGGCAAGCAGGAGCTGGGCAAGTTGCCGTGATGGTTGGTGGCTGGTGCCACAAGTGCCTGTGGTGCCCTGAAGACATTGTTGCCTCGGGCAACGTACACTGCCGCACCGAGGACTCAGTATTGAGCTATCACGACGACCAGTCCGCCGCCGATTTCGCCACCTGGCACGGCCCGGAGGAACTCAAAGAGCCGAGGTTGCATGAGAGGTGAGGGAGGCGAGGGGTTGGTGGTGATCCGGCCTCACCCCCGGCCCCTCTCCTTTGCTGACGCTGCAGGCGAGGGGGGAACGGCTTTGTCATTCGCTGAGCCATAAAGATGTCTCCCGTGCACACCGAAGATGGACTTGGCTGCAGACAGCAGAGTATCAATCTTGTTCCCCTCTCCGGTTACGGAGAGGGGCTAGGGGTGAGGCCGGCCTTCCAGAAACTCGCGCCCTCACACAAACACCCGGGGGGTAAGCACGCCAAATGTCCCACGACCCGAAAAAGCACGACGACTCACGCGAACCGACAGTGATGGGTGTAGCCGACAAGCAGAAAGTCAGGTTCGCCCGCGAGCAGCGCAAGCAACCGTCACTGGCTGAGAGAGTTCTGTGGCGCAAGCTGCGAGGCCGCAGGCAGGGCGTCAAGTTCCGGCGGCAGCACCCTATCGGCAAATTCGTGCTCGATTTCTACTCCCCGGAGGCCCGGCTGGCGATAGAGCTTGACGGTGAAAGCCATCAGCAGCAGGCTGAATATGACACCAGGCGCGACGCGCAACTTGCCAATCAGGGCATACGGACCTTACGGTTCGCTAATACGGAGGTACTCGCTGAGCTGCTAGCGGTCCTGAAGGCGATACACAGAGCGCTACAGGAGCGTCGCCGAAGTTGAGGCTGTCCCTGCCTTTACCCCCCTCTCCGGTCACGGAGAGGGGTGGGGGTGAGGCATTCCTCAAATGCGATCCAGCTTGGCGAGCAGGTTGTCGAGCACTTCCACCGCTATCTGCGGACCTACTTCCCGATTGCTGACCAGCATGGTACGAGGTCCTGGCGGACAGGAGCTTGACAGGCCGGGTGGTTGGTAAGATAATATCAGTATCGAACGACATATCGTATTACGGAGCACTGAAATGGCGCAGACAACCGTCTCAAGCAAGTACCAGGTGGTAATACCCAAGGAAATCCGCGAACGGATGCGCCTCGAGCCGGGCCAGAAGCTGTCGGTCATCACCAAGGGTGGAATAATCTACCTGGTGCCGGTGCTGGATCTCGACGAATTGCGCGGTATTGCCGCGGGTGCAGACACCTCTAACCTCCGCGAGAAGACTGACCGCGTATGATTCTGGTTGATTCATCGGGTTGGATCGAGCATCTCACCGCAGGGCCGCAAGCGGACGCCTACGAGCAATACCTCGCCGCGCCCGACTTGCTGATACCAACGGTGGTGCTGTATGAAGTCTGCAAATTCATGCAACGTGAGGTATCGGCACAGGATGCTATTGCGGTGGCGGGGAGAATGCGCCTCGGCCACGTAGTTCCGTTGGATGAAGAGCTGGCCCTAGAGGCCGCCGACTTGAGTCTGCAGCACGGCCTGGCGATGGCGGACGCAGTAGTCTATGCTACAGCGCGCCACCACGACGCAACGCTGGTGACCAGCGACGAGGATTTCGCCGAGCTGCCCGGCGTGGTGTATCTGCAGAAGCCTGAGTAGTAGTGAGCAAAGGGTGATCTCATGGCTACAAGGCGGACAGTCAAGCATATACATAAGACCTGGAAATCGTGCGCTGACTTCGAGCACTGTACCCGCGACGTCGGGATTGATAACACCAGAGCAGGTGTACGGCTGGCGCAGTCGGTGATGATTCAGGACGAGCGCGGCCGAACCCATATCAACAATGTCGAGGTGCTCAGTGACCGCGTCCAGGCGCGCAAGGACTTTCTTTTAGAGGCCGGTGATGTCGCCGACGGCAAGCTCTATTTCTACACCAGAGCAGAGCGGTCCGACGCTAACATAAAAGCGCCACGGGTCAGCCTCAACGGCCGCCGACTGAAACCGGTACGCACCCTGCCCTCAACCGGCTGGAGCGTCGTTACCGTGCCGCCAAAAGCCCTGAAGCCGGGGCTCAACAGCTTCATATTCTCCGGCGGCGGTAAGCTGGTGGTTGAGGACAGCTTGCATCCCAACCGCTCGGCGAAAAGTGTGGACGGGGGCGCTACCTGGGACTATGACGCGCTGGGCATCCAGGGCATGAATGACGGGGAGTACCTGGTACGGCTGCGCCTGGAGCGCTATCCGTCGCAGGCCAAGCTGACCTCGGAGGTAATTGACTTCGCCGCGCTCGCGGCCGAGAACCGCATCTTCCCTGGGGTCAGTAGCGTCAAGGTCGGCTTCAAGGCCGAAGTGGACAGGCCTAAGGGTACGCTGGCCCGGTTTGAGGCGCGCAGCTCGAAAAACGGGCAGGACTGGAGCCCGTGGCAGGCAATGAGCAAAGTCACCGTCAGCCCTCGCCTCCCCCGCTATTTCCAGTGGCGGGCATTACTTGGCTGCAAGTCGGGCGAGGCCACACCGACACTGCATGGCGTCACCCTCAGCGCCGAGCTGCGGCCGGCACGCGCCGCCGGGACGGAGACGATACAAGTGGCCGATATGACGCCGGTCAATCCGGCTATCAGCTCCTATCGCTTCGCCTATCAGGAGCCGTTCGACCGCTTGGAGCTACTGCGCAAGCAGCACGACCTAAGGAAGGTGATCGCCGGGCACAAGACCGAACTCGACAGGCTCGTCGCCTTGCGCAACTGGTGCCGCCACACCGCACCCAAAGGCTGGGACAGCGGGCGGACGCAGTGGTGCCCGCCCTGGGATGCCCTGATCCTGCTGGAGACAAACAAAGCGCCGCTGGCCTTGTGCATGTGCACTCACTACTCGACACTGTTCGTGCAGACCGCCGTAGCCTTGGGCTACACCGCGCGGCATGTGATCCTGGACCACCACTGCGTGGCGGAGGTCTGGTCGAACCAATTCCGCAAGTGGATACTGATGGACACCGGCAATTCCCACGATCCCAGCTACAACTGTCACTTTGAGCGTAATGGCGTGCCGCTCAACGCGTTGGAGATACGTCAGTTGTGGCAGGCCGAGCGCACCGCCGAAATCCAGGTCGTCTATGCCGAGCGCCAGAGCATCGCCCTGGACCGGATAGACCCCAAGCAGCACGGCTGGGCCGACCTCAAACTCTATCGCCGCTTCTCCATCGCGCTGCGCAACAATCACCTGCTCACGCCTTTCCCCGGTGAGCTGACCCACGGCCACGGCGAGTACTTCTGTGACGTGTACCTCTGGTGGGAGGACCATGCGCTCCCCGTCGAATCACCGGAATATGGACTTACCAGCGATCGCCCCGCGGACTACTACTGGCCGGTGAATCAGACTGTCATCGAGCTGACCGCAGGCCAAGATAGCGGCGCGCTGGTCGTGGACCTCAAGACCATGACCCCGAACTTCGACCGCTTCATGGTGCGCATTGACCGGAGGAAGTGGCAGGAGAGAAAGCCGGGCCTCACCTGGAAGCTGCAGCCGGGCCGCAATGTCATCGAGGCGAAAACCGTCAACACCTTTGGCGTGCCCGGCCCGGTCAGCCGCACTGTAGTCGAGCTCGCGAAGTGACTACGTCAGCCCTTAGCCACGGGGGCAAATGGATGCACCAATTGGCCGGGAATTTCCGCAATGTCAGCATCTATCGGGCCCCGTCGGGCAAGTCGGCGCTCTACGCCAGCCTTGTAGATATCGGCGACGGGGAAGTGCTGTGCGCCTTGCGCACCAGCACCATGGACGACGACCCCAGGATGGAAGCGGGGAATCCCTGGACCAATCTCGATGACGAGATCGTGTGCATCAAGTCCTGCGACGGGTGTGAGACGTGGGACGCCGGGACACTGCGACCGATCTTCGCGGACCCGGAGAAATACGACTATCTCGATGTCACCTCCGCGCCACTGCTGCGCGATGGCAGGCTGCTGCTGCCGTTCTACCAATGCTCTCCGGATCACGACGAACAAGACCCCGAGACGTGGCAGGCCCGGCTCTGGCTGACCCGCAGCAGCGACCGGGGCGCGACCTGGACTGAGCCGACGCGCCTGGACCCCAGTCCGCTCCACAGCACCGCCGCCTTTGGGGGCATCATCCGGCTGCACAGCGGGGAGCTGCTGCTGTCATGCTACGGTGAGGCCAACCGCGATAGACCCGACCTGGGCCGCGGCTTTGGCGCATCCGGAGTGTTCAGATCGCATGACGAGGGTGAGACCTGGGGCGCTTTCGCCTACGTTATCTATGAGCAGGAGGCCGAGCAACGTGAAGGCTGCCGCGGAGTGAACGAAACCTCCATCACCCAGCTCGGCGATGGCCGGCTCCTGGCCGTAGCCCGGAGCTATTATGATCAGGATGACTACCCGCTCTACCGCTCAGTCTCCAGCGATAACGGCTTCACCTGGGACTATGCGCGCACGCGATTGCACGGACTATGCCCGTGTCTGCGCTGGGTACCACAAGGCCCGGCAGGTGGTACGACCATTTTGGCCTATCACGACCGGTATCTGGATCACCAAGAGCGCGGCGGGATATACCTGGCCTTCAGCCACGATTGCGGCCAGACCTGGGGCTATCAGACTTATGTGGACACTTTCGCGTACCCATGCCTGCTGCAGTTGGCCTCCGGTGAGATGTTCCTGGCCTGGTACTCGGCCGACCACACCGAGCTAAAGGGCGCGTTCTTCGAGGTGCCGTTCCCCACCGGCATCAGAGCCGAGGTCAGCGCCGGCGTGGTTGAGTTGCAGTGGGACGAACTGCGCGACGACACGCATACCTACCGGCTGCATCGCGGTTTGCAGGCAGGCTTCGAGCCGCTGCCGGATAATGCCATCGCCGAGCTGCCGTCCAGCTACGGCTACCGTGACACGCCCGCTGCCGGCGGGAAGGCGTACTACGTGGTAACTGCCTGGGACGGCGACAGACAGGTCGGCAAGTCCTGGGAAGTGGCGGTCAGCACTGAGTAGCTCTCCGGTGCCTGCACAACGCCGGTCGTTGTGGGCGTTACAGGAAGTGGCTGAACCATTCATAGACCAGTTGCTCATGCTGCTCCGGTAAGCCGTGGCCCCGGTCGTGAAGCAGGTAGCCCAGCTTCTGTGCCGCGTCGTACAGCTTATAGGCGGGCCGGGCCGCCTCCAGATAATTCCACGTCTCCAGCCGGTCGGCGCCCGGGCCGGTCTTCTCGGGTCTATTGCTCGGCTCAGCTCCACCGCCGATGACGAGGAGCGCACGCGGTGCGGCCAGGGCCAGAAGCTGGTGGTGCTCCAGGTCCGGCCGCTGGTGGATGCGCTGGCCGAGATACCACGGCGCATCCCAGTTGGTGAAGGGCAGCCCTACCCCGCCCTCGCACGAGATGCCGGCCTGAAGGCGCTCGTCGAAGGCCATTGCGTACAGGACTTCCTTCGCCCCTAGAGAATGGCCAATACAACCCAGTCGCGTCTCGTCAACTGCCGGGACGGTGAGAAGATAGTCCACGGCGCGCAGGCCATCCCAGACCATCTTGCCCATGCCCGTCCATTCCGGCCAGGTCCGCAGCAGCAGCTCAGTGGTCGCGAGGTACTCCGCCCACTCGCCCGCCAACTTCCCACGATAATTCCAGATGAAGTTGCGCGGCGTAAGGGTAACATAACCACGCAGGGCCAGATTGAGGGCGAATTGCAGCGATTTCCTCGTACCGAATCCGACCGGCTGCTCAATCGTCATGGTGGTGGTCGGATGAAATATCACGATGCCGGGGAACAGGCCATCGCCTTTGGGTGCCATCAGATAGGCTTCCACACGGCAGCTCTCTTCGACCTGATAACTGACCAGGACGCGGGTGATCTCCCCGAGGTCCTCCTCCCCGTGGATCTGCGGTTCAAGTGGCACCTGCTCCGGGCCGTGGCCGAGGTACTTTAACCAGAGTTGCCGGAGCTCCTGGCGCTGCTGAGGCCAGTCGTCGAGAGTCGGGCCGAGGTGCAGCGGAGGCAGCCTCATCGCTTCAGGATCGAAGTTGGTGGGTGGCCGGCTCAGAGCTTGCAGGTCCAGCATCGGTTGCCCCTCCTGGATTGGGAATATACTGCCCCTTCTCTGGAGCCCACTCATGTTCCTCTGCATTTCCCTGTCGTTATGCCGGGGCAACCGCCCGCAATTCCATGCAGGAAATAGTCGGGCGGAGCGGGAATTGTCGGAACTAGGTGTGGGTTGGCGGGTCGGCTGCCGCCAGACCAATGACTGAGACGGAGCGAATTTTGCCGATGACCCGCAAGCAACTGCGACCACAGCTCGTCATGACACGGGCGCATCTGGATGACTTGCCGGAGCTGCAGCCGCCTCCGGGGTATACCGTGCGATGCTATCGCGAGGGTGATGAGGCGGCCTGGGAGCAGATAATCGCCGAGGCCTTTGAGCGGAAGGTTCAGCCCGGCCAGTTTGAGCAGTCTATGAAGCAGCACGAGGCGTTCAGGCCCGAGCGCGTTCTGTTCATGGTATGCGCCGGTGCGCCGGTGGCAACGGCCTCGGCATGGGACGCGCCCGGACGCGCTCCCGAGACCGGGCAGTTACACATGGTGGGAACCGCACCACAGCACCGCGGCAAGCACCTGGGCTACTGGGTGAGCCTGGCGGCTCTGCACCAACTCCGCAGAGAGGGCAGGCAAAGCGCTATGCTGTCCACCGATGACTTCCGCCTGCCGGCGGTCAAGACTTACCTGCGGCTGGGCTTCGAGCCGACACTCGTTCACGGGAACCAGCGCCGGCGTTGGAGGAATGTCTTCGCCGCCCTGGGTCAGCCCGAACTCTCAGAGAAGTTCGCTGAGACTCTCGATGGGCCGCTGCTTAAGTCCCAAGACTAGAAGCGCTCTCAAGACTCGCGGTGTGGTAAGAGGTTTGTACTGGTATGCAGGGGACAGTCCCTGAAGAAACAGTCCCCCATTAGGACCGGGGCGACCCTGGGCGTACTTACCTCCGTTTTCCGCAAGCTAGGAGCAAGCAGATAGCCAGGCGACGCAAATTCAGTGTGTTGCGCCAATCCACGCCAAATCTGATGAATGGGTGATGACAATGGCAGAGGTACTGCGTTTTGGGATTGTCGGGCTGGGCATGGGGCGCGCCCGAGCCAACCTGATCCCTGAAACACCGGGGGCCGAGTTGGTCGCCGTCTGTGATGTCTGGGAAGAGCGGGGTCGCAAGGCCCAGGAGGAGCTCGGCTGTGAGTGGACCCGTGATTACGACGAGATGCTGGCGCGTGACGACATTGACATCATCGGCGTCTTCACACCCAGCGGGATGCACGCGGAGTTCTCACTCATGGCCCTGCAAGCCGGCAAGCACTGCTTCAGCACCAAGCCGATGGACATCAGCGTGGCGGCCTGCGATGCGGTCATCAAGGCCGCCGAGGAGAGTGGGCTGGTCTATGCTGTGGATTTCGGAAGCCGGTATAATGCAGTCAATCACCGCATCCGTGACGCAGTGCAGTCCGGCGCGCTCGGCAGGATCATCCTGGGGGACCTGCGCATCAAGTGGTTCCGCACTCAGGACTACTACAACATCGGCTATCCGGAAGGCTGGCGCAGCCGGCTGGCGACCGAAGGCGGCTCCCTGGCCAATCAGGCTGTCCATTATCTCGACCTGCTGCAGTGGTGGCTGGGGCCAGTCGAGAGCGTCTTCGGCAGGCGCGGCACCTTCGCCCATGACATCGAGACCGAGGACGCCACCGCCAGCCTCCTGCAGTTCGCCTCCGGGGCCGCCGGGATGGTTATGACCACAACCTGCAGCTTCCCCGATCTCGGCTCGACAATTGAGATAACCGGCAGCCTCGGCACGCTCACGTGGCACAATCAAGAGCTCAGCCGCTTCATCGCCGCCAAGACAGCCGATGTCGGTGTCGGCGGCCGGCCTGAGTACGTGCTGCCTGAGAATGCTCCGACACCCCAGGAAATGGAGCTTCGCGCCGAGGATTTCAATTCTCCTGAGGACCTTCCGGCCAATATCATCGAAGACATGCTCGCGGCCGTCAATGAGGGCAAGCAGGTGCAGTGTGATGGCCATGAGGGGCGCAAGACCGTAGAGCTTTTCGAGGCCGTCTATAGGTCTTCAGACACTGGTGAGCCGGTCAGAATTGGGTAACTTCTCGAGGCTCCATGAAGCCCAAAGCCACTGTCGGCTCGGCGGACGTATGCAGTGCGCGCGCAAGTGGCTAGCTGATGAGAAGGCCGCGGCTTACCGGGCAATGGCGACCCGGCGGCCGCTTTCTACGCTTTCGTAGGCAGCCAGCAAAGTGCGCAGGGCGGCCTCGGTTTCCTGGAGACTGACTGCCGGCGCCTTGCCTTCGATGATGCAGTCCACGAAATCACAGAGCAATTGCCTGGTCGCATACTCGCGGATATGCGGCGGATTGTGCACCGGTATCGAAAAGAACATCTTCTCCTCGAAGCCTACCAGCGGCAGTTCGTCCTCCGGGTCGTCGCGGACCAACAGCGTGCCCTTGGTGCCCACGATGCGGCGCTCTGTCGTCGGTTCATCACCGGCAGCCGCGCAGGTGACGGCGATCTGCGCCAGGGCACCGGCGGCCATCTCCATATTGATCAGAGCGGTATCCTCGGGCCCAGCCGCAGCTTCACCGGCAACGCGCTTGGCGGTCATGCTAACGGCAGCCGCCGGGCCTAACCAGCGCTGCAGCATCGCCATCGCCGCATAAATGCTTTGCCTGATGCTGGAGCTGTCCAAGGTATTGTCCACTACCAGCGCGCCGACCAATAGCACCTCGCCGACTTCGCCCTGGTGAATGAGCTCGCGCGCTCTTTCATTGGCCGGGATCATCAATTCGGGAATTGCCACGAACAGGCGACCTTGGCCGGCTGCAGCGGCGGCTTGCATGGCTTCGAACTCGGCCATTGTGCTCGCCGGTGGCTGCTCGCAGATCACATGCTTACCGGCCTGGAGGGCGGCGATAGCGATCTCGGCGCGCTGCTCGACGGGCGCGCAGATGTCAATAATGCCCACCTGCGGGTCGTCCAGCAGGGCCTGATAGTCTTCATGCACCTGCTTGATGATGCCGTATTGGTCGTACAGACGACGCCGCGCCGCTGTGTCGGGCTCCGCCAGCACGACGGCATCCACTCCCGGTGCCGCCACATAGCCTTGCAGGTGCCAGGAGGCCACAACTCCGGCGCCGATCTGTCCCACAGTCAAAGCCATCGGTCTCACTCCTGTGCCCCAGAGGAGATTATGGGGGCGAGGGCGGTGATGGCACGTCGGCTGGCGGTCCGGTCGGCGGCGGAATCGGGCCGGCCGGCTGGCCCTCGTCGGTCTCCGCCTCGCCTTCGGCATCAGGCGGCAAGCCGGCGTAGAAGGGCAAGAGCACGATACCGGCCACGATGATAAGCATCACCACCACCGTAATGATGATTAGCGTCCTACTGGCCTTGCCATACAGGAAGTCCGCCTGCTCATTCATTGATTTCCAGCACCAGCTCCGCGTTTATCTGCCCGACGATCTCGCCGTGGCAGTTGCTGACTTGCGGGTAGGCGAAATCGGCCAGACTTTCGTGCTGCTTGTCGGTGAGAACGTCAAGTTGCCGCAAGGCGGCCAGTACCGCCGGAGCCTGGGCCCGGCCGCCCGCATCGCTGATCTTTACGGCCAGGCCCATGTTACGGCCCCGCACCCCCAGCATGAACAGCCCCTCCGCTCCGCCTTTGCAGGTGACGGTATCGCCCGCAACCTCCAGCAAGGTGGTATTGAAGCTGCCCGGACCCGAGATCATCACCGGCGCGGCGGCCATGGCCTCGCAGATACGTTCGGCCGCGCCTTTGAGTTCGACGCTGAGGTCCTGGGGCGTAGCCAGGCGCGCGAAGCCGATTGCCATGTTGCGCAGCGGCATACCGAAGGTCGGCACCCCGCAACCGTCCACACCCAGGCGTATTTCCTCCGCAGGCATATCGCACATAGCGGCGATGTTTCGTACAGTTGCCTGCTGCACCGGGTGCTCGGGCTGGGAATAGCCTGCAGTCGGGACGCCCATCGCCAGCGCCGAGGCCAGCATCCCCGCATGCTTGCCGGAGCAGTTATTGTGCGCCGGCCCCGGTTCTGTGCCCTCGCATGTGAGCCGCTGGCGCTCTTGGCTGTCGCCGGGTAGATGCACGCCGCACTCCAGGTCGGCTTCGCCCAGTCCCAGCTTCTCCAGGATATTCAGGACAGTGGCGACGTGCTCAGCCGACCCGCAGTGGGAGGCGCAGCAAATCGCCAGCTCCTTCTCGGTGAAGGCGAACCGGTCCGCGGCCCCGGTCTGCACTACCAGCAGCGCTTGCAGCGGCTTGCTGGAGGAGCGCATATATGCCCAGCGTTCCGAGTCGCCAGCAAAGCCCAGCACCCGCCCATCGCCGTCGGCCACAACCGCATCCCCGTAGTGCGTACTTTCCACCAGGCCCGACCTGGTCACTGTTGCCATCTTCGCTAGCTTCATCATCTGCCTCGATTCCTCAGGTGCGTTGTATGTAGTTCATCTGCAGCGTGGAAACAAGATTGTCCAATTCCCGCTTCTCAGCTTCCTCTAGGTCATCGTCAAGCTGCTGGCGGATGAATCGGAGAGTGTCTATAGCGATCTTGGCCTCCGGCAGCTTGACTTCGGTTTCCTGTTCGCCGGGACCCAGTTGCAGTCCGAGGTTGATCCAGGCCTGCTCGCTGACCATGCCGACAAACAGCCTTAGCGTCTGGTAGATGTCCAGATGCAGGCCTTCGGCAGCTTCGGCTTCAGCGGCCGCTTGTTCAGCCTGAGCTTGCGGCTCTGCGGCAGCGCTATCTTCGCCCGGCTCCGCCCTGGCTTGGGCATCAGTCGCTGCTTCAGCGGTCTCTTCCTCAGCCTCGGCCTCGCCGTCTGCTTGCTCCGGCGGCGTCGCTTCGGCCTCGGCGCGCTTGTCCACCTTCTTGTATTCAAACTCCATTTCGTCTTTATCTTCCTGGTCGTCAGCGTACATTCGTCATTTCCTCCCGACTAGTCGGTCTCGAATGCGGCAAGTGCCACGCCTCGCACCACCACGCGACCGTCTTCCCTAATGTCAATCTCAGCGCCTGTGAGTTGCCCCGCTACCGCCGCATTGGTACGCAAGTGTTCGGTAGTCTCGGTAGTGCACAACTGCGATCGGCCCCGAGCCATCACCATATATAGCAGCAACTGGTCGGCAAGATGCCGGTCAACGGCCGCCTCCGAATCTATGAACTCAACGGCTTCAGAGGCCGCTTGGCTGCCCACCTCTTCAGCAGGCATGCCGCGCTTGCCCAGGGCCGTGAAGCCGGCATGGCCGCTTTGGTACCACAGGCTCACGACACAGGACGTGCCGGGCGATGCTGATTCTAGATAGTATTCTTCGCTGTCGGCGTCAAGGCCTGCTGCTGCCAGCAGCGTACGGGCCGCAAAGTTCTGGCGCTTGAGGATATGCTTAGGCAGCTTATCAGCGACCGTGCTAGCGACCACAGCTCTCTGCAACTCGCCCCGCTGGGTGAGATTGATGGACGCGACCGGGCCGGCCGGAGTGATCTCAGCCTCCAGGCAACCCTTCCCAATCGGGTAGAAGCCGGCAGCGGGTCGGCGGAAAGCCAGCCTAATACCGAAACGGCTCAGCGCGGGCGCGAAGGTATTGGCAAGGTAGGCATAGACCGGGCTCCAGGGGACATCGCTGCCGCCTCTGATGACAACGCGCGAAGATCGCGGTGCCAGCGCCAGCACCGGCAGTATGCTCTGCAATACCAGGCAGGCCGAGCCGGCGCTGGGACGCACACGCCCGACATCGAAGCGATATTCCCCGCCCGCCACGCTACCGGGCGCTAGCCGTACTGCCTGGGAGTCGAGCTCGGCACCATCCACTCGGCCGCCACAGACTTCCGCCACGGCCAGACAGCACGTGACATGCTGGGCGGCGAGGCCGGGCTGTTTGCGCCCGGCACGGACGTTGTAGATCTCAAGCTCCTGGCCCGTGATAGCAGCCAGAGACAGCGAAGTGCGCAGTATCTGCCCACCGCCCTCGCCCTGGGAGCCGTCTATGCGAACCATTGAGCCTCACCCGCAAAGGGAATCGCCGATTGCCGGAGAAATTGTCCATGGCCACACATCCGAATTAGTATAAACCATATCTCCACATAAGCACAGGAGCTGAGGTAGATGAGAATGGATGCTCTGAGTATCTGTGCGTTGATCGGCCTGCTGCTGGTGCTGCTTGGCTCGCCCGGGCAGGCCAAGACCGAACGAACCTTATATACCCCGGAACAGATCGAGAATATCCGCGACAACCTGGAGCAGTACGACTGGGCCAAGGCCATACGTTCCAGTGCCGTCGCCAGTGCGGCCAAGTACCTCGAAATGCCGGATGAGGAGCTCGCCAAGTATGTGCCCGACCCGCGCATACCCCGCTCGATCTACGTCCACGAGACCGGCTGTCCCAACTGCGGCTTGGCGATGCGCAAGACCGGCAACTACTCCTGGATTATCAGCCAGGATCTGCCCTACAAGGTCAAGTGCCCCAACTGCGGTAAGGTCTATCCGGACAGCGATTACCAGGCATTCATTGCTACCGACTTCAAGGACCGGTCGGTGCTGAAGGGCGAGATTGTGGATGACGGCTGGGGCTGGGCCTCACCCAAGTATGGGGAGAAGCACAAGTACTGGTTCGTCGCCTGGTACAACCACTGGATGACCTCACGCCTGCTCCCTCGTGCAATCAACAGCCTATCCGATGCGTATCTGTACACCGATGACCCGAAATACGCTCACAAGTCCGCGGTCCTGCTGTGGCAGCTTGCCAAGTACTACCCGGACTACGACTATGCCAAGCAATCACGCATCGGCACCGAAATCAATCACGGCTACAATGGGCGTCTCCTCTACCACACCTGGGAGACCGGCACCGTGAGGAACTGCTCCCGGGCCTATGATGCGATATTCCCGGCGCTGCTGGAGAGGGATGTCGAGCTGGAGCAATTGACCGGCCAGACTATGGAGGAAATTCGTCACCTCATTGAGGAGCAACTGCTGCGCTCGATGGCGCGTGAGATTGTGGATGAAACCATGTACATAGCCGGCAATTACGGGAGCCACCAAGTCGGACTGCTGCAGATCGCGGCGGTTCTCAAAGATACGCCCGGCAGCCCCAGCAGCCAAGAGATGATAGACTGGATGCTGAATAATGAGGAGTACCGCGTATATACGATGATGCCGATCTATGATGCCCTTTATAACCTCGTCTATCGCGACGGCGTACCCTTTGAGTCACCGGGCTATAACCTGGGCTGGGTCAATAGCCTTACCATTATCGCCGACCTGCTGCGGGTCAATGATGTGGACCTATCCCGGGTGCCGCGCTTCAAAAAGCTGTATGACTGGACCATAGATATGGTCTGTGCCGGCGATTTCACGCCTGCCCTTGGCGACTCGGGGAACATGTCCAATCGCGGGAGAATGTGGCGCGAAAACATCTTCCTGTCCGCGTATAACGTGTACCAGGACCCGCTCTATGCCAAGATAGTGCTAGACCTCAACGCCAACGCCGGACGCGACATAACCGCGGCCCCACTTACCGAAAAGCTGCAGCAGGCCGCAGCGCAGGTTGAGACTAAACCCGGCTATGAAGATCGGCACCTGCCCGGCTACGGCCTGGCAACACTGCAAAACGAGAATCATGAACACCCGATAGCGATGTCGCTATTCTACGGGCGCTTCGTCGGCCACTCACATCGGGACAAGATGCACCTAGACATATTCGCTGAGAACTGCTCGGTGATGCCGGATTTCGGGTATCCAGAGACTGCCAACTCCACCGATCCGCGCCGGGCCGGATTCTTCGCCCACACCATATCTCACAACACGGTGCTGGTTGACAAGCGGCCGCAGGCCGGCGAACGGGGTCGCTGTCTCGCCTACGATACCGGCCCGGTATGCCAGTATGTCGAGGCGCAGAATGACAATGTGTATGAGCAATGTGAAATGTACCGGCGCAGCGTAGCGATGGTCGAGGTCTCGCCGGACCAGAGCTACTTCATTGACATATTCCGCGTGAAAGGCGGCCAGCAGCACGACTGGCTGGTGCACGGCAGCCACGCAGACCTGGAATCGACTCTGGACCTTAGCCAGCCGCGCGAGGGTACTCTGGCCGGACCCGATGTCGAGTACGGCTACTTCTATGATGACAAGCAACTGGCCGATGTGCCCTACGGGAGCACCAGTTACTTTTCCTATCGGGGCAGCTCCTTCCAGTTCCTCTACAACGTCCAGGAGGCGGCCCTGAAGCCCGGAGCAAGCGCGCGCTGGAACTTCATCACCAGCGGCGACCGCGCGGCCGGCATTATGAAAGCCAATGAGGGGGCGTACCTGAAGGCCTTCTTGGTCGGGGAAGACGAGCAGCTCTTCGTCTGTGACGGCAAGCCCCAGCAGAATCAGCAAGGCACCCCAGACAGCGTGAAGTTCCTGGTCAGGCGTAGAACCGGCGAGAACCTCAACAGCACCTTCACCACTGTCTTTGAGCCGGGCGCCGACGACGAGATTATCCGCAGCGTCACTCCCCTGAGCACCGGCAATGACGACCTCGTCGCCCTGAAGCTAGAGCTCAATTCCGGCGCTACCCACTAC
This sequence comes from uncultured Armatimonadia bacterium, assembly GCA_964390495.1. Classification (GTDB taxonomy): domain Bacteria; phylum Armatimonadota; class Zipacnadia; order Zipacnadales; family UBA11051; genus UBA11051. The sequence continues at coordinate 96,189 of CAYMIN010000002.1, read as the reverse complement.
TACTTCAATGCCACTGAGCCGGTTGAGGAAATCGAGGTCGCTGACGGCATCCGTTTCGCCGGACAGGTGGGCTACCTGGCTCTGGACGCCCGGGGCGAGGTCGAGAAGGCCTACCTGCATAACGCCACCTTGCTGGGCAAAGGCGACTGGCGGCTTGAGGGTGAGGGGCCGGCCCGGACCACCATCGCCTCGTGCGACTACCAGGAGAACTCGGTCACGCTTGCCGAGCCGGTACTGGCCGAGCGCGAGGCGGTCGGCTCCACGGCGATTATCAACTGCGGAGCCTACGGCAGCTCGTTTGTGGTCAAGGGGGTCGAAGGAGATAGCAAGCTTCTGTTCGGCGACCAAGAGCCGATTTGCAGCCGGGCCTTTATTAAGGAGATCAAGGCCGAGCAGAGGCAGCTACTCACGCCTACAACACTCTACTTCGTTCAGCCGACGATGCATGTGGTCAACGAGGCCTTCGAGCCGGTGGCAAAGGTGCTGAACTTCAGCTTCAGCGACCATGCCCTAACCACCGAGGGCGATTTCAGCGCGGCGCAACTTGCGGATACTGACGGCGATGGGGCGATCCGCGCTTACATCATGGAGTACGGCCCGGGAGATTCGGTGTTGCTACCCGCCAGTATCCGCTACCAGCGCAACTAGCCGCGCAACATCCGGACGGCAGCCTCGGCAAGTAAGGCAGCGCCGATGGGCAAGACCTTGGTGTCTTCGAAGTCGAAGGTGGTGCTATGGCCGGGCGAGGTGAAGCCTTTCTTCTCGTCACGGATGCCTAAATGCACCATCGCCGCCGGGATCTTGCCTGCGGTGGAGAAATACGCGAAATCTTCGCCGCCCAGGCCCGGTCCGTTGCCCGGAACCACAGCATCTTTTCCCACAATCGCGACGGCAGCGATCTCGACCATGTCAGTTACTGCATCATCATTGACCAGCGGCGGATAGCCTTCGATCATGCGCACGGTCAAACGCCCGCCCATCGCCCCGACCAACTTGCGCAGGTCCTGTTGCAAGAACTTGAGGACAGCCTTGCGGCCCCTCGGTTCGAGGCTGCGAATTGTCCCCTGCAGGTGCACGCTGTCGGCCACGATGTTGCGCCGGGTGCCGCCCGCGATGGTCCCAAAAGTGACCAGCTTGCGGTCGGTGGAGCTGGTATGACGGGCGATGAACTGCTGCACGGCAATCAGCGCCTGGCTGGCGACGGCGATGGCGTCCACGCCTTTGTCGGGAGCGGCGGCATGTCCGCTCCGGCCGTGCACGGTCATATCAATATCATCGGTCTGGGCGCACACATAGCCGCGCGGAATCGCGATGCTGCCACTGTCGGTATCGGTGTCCACGTGCAGGCCGGCGATGGCTGAGACCTTGGGCGAGCGCAGGCAGCCGTCCTGTATCATCTTCAGCGCCCCGCCGGACCCCTCTTCGCCCGGCTGGAAGATCAGCTTGACATTGCCGGGTAGCTGATTGCCCATGCTCGCCAGGATCGCGCCGACGCCGAGTAAGCAGGCGGTATGCCCGTCGTGACCGCAGGCGTGCATCAGCCCCGGCTTGCGGGAAGCATATTCCACCTCGTTCTCCTCCACTATCTCCAGAGCGTCCATATCGGCGCGCAGGGCCACGGTCTTGCGACTCTTGGCGCCACGCACCATACATGTGACGCCGGTCTCGCCGACGCCGGTCTTGATCTCCTCAAGGCCGAGCTCGCGCAACTGCTCGACCACATAGGCCGCCGTCTCATGCTCCTGCATACTCGGCTCGGGGTACTGGTGGAAATGCCGCCGCCACTCGACCAGCTTCGACCTGAGCTTCATCGCGGCTGCCAAGGTGGAATGCTGCTTGCGGGACTTGCGGGTGCCTGCTCGCTTAGCCAATCGAATCCCTGCTTTCCGGCCATCGTTGTCGCGGCCGTCTTACTTCGCCGCCTGCATCGCCGCTTGTGGGGGATGCCAGTAGAGCTTGGGAGCGGCGACGCCGACAGTCTCAGCTATCTCGCAATGATATGAGAAATCGCCGAACTCGGCTTTGCGGTGGCTATCAGTGCCGGCGGCCAGCGCCACCCCCTGCTCGTAGGCGAGCCGGGCCATGCGTATGTCCTCGTCCCGGCAAATGTGGTGTGAATTGATCTCCAGCGCAATGCCGTGCTCCCCGGCGAAATCCACCACCCATTTGACCAGGTCATCGCTGATGGCGTAGTGCTTAAGCAGCAGCGGGCGGAACGGATGGGCCAGGACATCTATCTTCCAGCCTGCCAGGCGCTGAAACATAACCTTGAATTCCGCCTCGACCTGTTGCGGCTCGGCCTCATGGTGCAGAGCCGGGAAGGTATGGGCCGCGCCCAGCAATATGTCAAAGTCGCCCATCCGCGTCTCATCGCACACCGGAGTGCCATCAATAAACATGTCCAGCTCGATGCCCAGGAGCATCCCGCCGGTCTGTACAGAACGCACCTGAGCAATATAGCTGTCTATCTCGGCGTTGGCATAATCCTTGTGTTGCTCGAATATCTCACGGCCCTCATCAGTCCAGAAGCCCCACTTGGCATGTTGCGGATAGCAGATGTGGGCGCTGTGGTCGGTGATGGCAAACGCCCGCGAGCTATTAGCAGCGATCTCGACATACCACTCCAGCGTTACGTCCTCGGCGCAATCAGAGCGCTCGGTATGACAATGGCAGTCACATAAGTCCATTCGCTATCTCTTCCTGTCTGCTGCGAATCGTGCCGCGTCTGTGAGACGCTGGTAGATGATAACCTATAGCCCCAGCCACCGCAAGGTCGAGGAGGGGAATATGGCTCATGCGGAGAATTGGGCCCATAAGGCAACAGTCCGGGACTACGGCAAAGCTCCAGCGTTCGAGCCATATTGCCATTACCATTGAGGTGTGAATGATGATTGAAGGCAACGAAGTCGTATCTACGCGCGGCGGAGTTGCCGCCGGGCCGGCCGAAGCGGCTCGGGTCGGCGCGCGCATCCTGGAGCAAGGAGGCAATGCCGCTGACGCGGCCGCAGCCACGGCCATGGCATGTTGTATGCTGCAGCCGGGTAGCACCGGCGTGGGCGGCTACGTCGGCTGTGCGGTGGTGAAGGAGGGCGCAACCGGACAGGTCTATTCCGTGGACGCCAACGCCCAGGCCCCGGCGGGTGTGACCGAGGACATGTTCAATCCGCGACCGGCTGACCCCGGGGCCAACGGGCTGAATGAAAGGGAATACCGCTGCTCGGTGCAGGACGATGCGAACGTGTACGGGGCTAAGGCCGTTGCCGTTCCGGGAATGGCGGCGGCGATGGGCACGATCTGGGAGCGCTGGGGCCGGCTGCAATGGGCCGGCATCGTGGCTCCCTCGCAGAAACTGCTGGCAGACGGCTTCCCTTACGCGGTCACTGCCGGCGCTATCAAGCATTTGCGCGAGCAGATCCGGCGGTTCCCACATACCGAGAAGCACCTGATGCCTGAGGGCAAAGAGCCCACCGCCGAGGACATCTGGCATCGGCCTGACATGGAATGGACCCTACAGCGGCTGGCCGAGCATGGCTGGCGCGATTTCTACGAGGGCGAGATCGCCCGGCGGATCGCCGACCACATTCAGCAAAATGGTGGCGCCCTGACGCTGAGGGACCTGGCTGACTACCAGGCGCGCGTGACCGACCCGCTGAGCATCACCTACCGCGACGCCCGCGTACACACGCCGATTCTGCCTAACGGCGGCCTGTCGGTACTGCAGAACCTCAAGTTGTGGGAGCAGTTTGACATCCCGGAGCTGGACTCGGTGGAGTTCTGGCACCGCTTCCTGGAGATCTCCAAGCTGACCTGGCGCGACCGGCTTACCCACCTGGCCGACCCCGACTTCGCGGATGTGCCGATCGCGCGGCTGCTGTCAGCCGATTATGCGCGCGGTCGCACCGAGACGCTTCGCAACTTCCCTGACCATGTGGATCAGCTCAAGCCGACACCCAACCAGGAGTTCGGCCACGGCACCCTACATCTGTCCACCGCTGATGCCGAGGGCAACCTGGTCTCGTTCACGATCAGCCAGGGCATGGGCTTCGGCTCGCTGGTGACGGTACCCGGTACGGGCATCATCTTGGGGCATGGAATGTGTCGGCTGGACCCGCGGCCGGGACGGGCCAACTCGATAGCTCCGGGCAAGCGCGTGCTCAACAACACCGGAACGCTGATGATCGAGGCACCGGACCGCGATATCGCCGTCGGCCTGCCGGGGGGGAGGAAGATAATCTCGGCGGCGGCCACCATCGCGATGCGACTAATAGACTACGGGGCGACCGGCTATGAGGCAGCGACCGCCGGACGCGCCCATACCGAGATCAGCGAGCCGGCGCTGATGACCAAGGTCGTGCCTGATGAGACGCGCCGTGCGCTCCTCGAGATGGGCCATTCCATTGACTATCCGACCGGAGTGGCCGGCGGATGTCATGTGGCCGAACGGCTGGCGGAGGGCACGATTCGCGGCGGCGGAAACACCTGGGCCGCGGCGGCTGAATAGGCAATGCAAGAAACGGCCGTCGCCCTTTGGGCAAAAAAAAGTTCTTGCACTCGTGCTACATCTACTGTTAAACTGTTAAGATAGGTAGTAACGTTTTGCTACCATGATCGGCTGTTGACTGCTGTTCCGTGAGTGCCATATGGACAACCCCCATAGGCTGCTTGATGGAAACGTGCAGTGGGGCAGCCAAAATCACAATTCTTACGGAGGGCATCTGTATGGCGACTGGCAAGGTTAAATGGTTCAACGACTCGAAGGGTTACGGCTTCATCGAGCGCGACGGCGCAGAGGACGTCTTTGTCCACTATTCAGCAATCACCGGTGAGGGCTATCGCACCCTCCAGGAAGGCGAAGAGGTCGAGTTCGACATCGAGGAAGACGCGAAGGGCCCGCGTGCCGCCAACGTGGTCGTGACCAAACAGGCTCCTGAAAGCGACGAGCCTCAGACCTGGTAAAGTTGAACACTCCCTAGCCACGGAAAAAACCCGGCTGACCGCCGGGTTTTTTTTCGTCACCTCAGTTCAGCCAAGCAGTACGCCCGCCTCACATCCCCAACAAGGGCGGGCCAAGCAGCGGTGCGCCCGGCCGCAGATACCACAGTGCCGCGATTGCCAGTACTCCCAGCGCCAACCACCACAGCGCCCAACCGGCTTTGCTGATGGAGACCTCGCCATCTTCCCCTTCGCCCCACGCCCATAGGCTCCACCAACCGGCGGCAAATAGCGCCGCCAGCGGCCCCACCGCGGGAAACAGATAGCGTGCCTGGGCCTGATAGAAGCTCATGTTGAAGCGCACAAACATGAGCCCCACCAGCACCAGAGCGATGCCGCAAAGCACCCAACCCGCACTCACCCCCCGGGCTTCTCCGGACCTGTGCCATCGCCACCAACCCTTTGCTAGGCCCACCAACACCGCCACGGCAAGCGCGAAGCCCAGCAGGTAGAACCACAGCGGCATATAGACGATGGCCTGACCGAACACACCCCAGAAGCTGAATATCGTGCCGAACAGGACCAGTTGCAGATAAACGGCTGGCCCGAAGCCGCGCTCGAAAAACCACTCTGGCGTCGCGCGATCCTGGCTGAACAGGCCCACGAATACCTTCTGGGCCAGGGGGTCGCCGTACAGGACCTGATTGCGCACCAGCCACCAGCCGCACACCAAGAGCATTGCGCCCAGCATCAGCCCCAAGCTCTGCCCCATTGCTCGCACCTGATGCGGCCGCTGGTTCTTTGCCTGTGTCCCTAGAACCACGGCAACGATTCCGACAGCCAACACAAACAGCGAGTTTGACTTCACCAGCATCGCGGCACCGATTAGCAGCCCCAAGACAACCGAGGTAGTGTCATCGGGATTGGCAGCCACTTTGAGCGCCCAGAGCAGGCATAATGTGATCATCAGCTCGCCCAGGCCGTCATTGGTTACGCCCGCCAGATTGACGAAGTGCATCGGTAGTAAGGCGGCGAAGCCCGCAGCCAGCAGCGCCTTCTTCCCATCCCCCGAGAACAAACGCAGCGCCAGGGCATAGACGGCCCAAATCACCAGCGCGCCTATCAGGATGCACCAGGCTCGCAAGGCCAGCGTAACAGCCGCTCTGGAATCGGGCAGACCCAGCAAGTAGGCGGCAGCCGAGCCCGCCACCAGCGCGGGTAGGCAGGACATGTAGAAAAGCGGCGGCTGATGGGCCTCGTAGTTGACATTAGGATCGGAGAACATCGGCAGGCGACGCTCGTTGAGCAGATACTCGACATACTCGATGTGGGCTTCCTCGTCCGGAGGGATGTATTTCTCCATGATGCTGGGCGGCCGGCGCTTGTCCTCACGCGACCAGGGCATTAGCCACGCCGCCGCCGCCCCAGATACCACGTATGCGCCGATCACCAGCCACAGCCATTTGAGCTCATGCGCCGGCCTAGCCAATAACACACCATCCTTCAGCAATACCGCGTCACTGCCCGGCGTACCACATCTGCCACCTTACTCCGGTCCAGCAGCCGATCGCCAGCAGACTGAGCAGGGCCACCAAAGTCACGCGGCCCTTGAACTCACCCAGACCTTGCAGCCCCGTGCATAGGAATATCGCAAAGACCGGCAGATAGCAGAAAAAGTAGCGCGCCTGAGCCTGAAAAACCGTGGTATTGAAGCTGATGAAGCCGGCCAGCAAGACCGCAGCTCCGGCGGCCAAGCTCACCAGCAACAACCGCCGGCGGGCCTCAATCTCCGAGGTCCGCCAGCGGATTGTGAAGCCGATCAGCGCCAGCCCCACCGGCAGTAGCAGGGCCAGATACCACACCAGAGGCATGAAATCGTCGGCATGGACCAGGTGGTCGTACGCGCCCCATAGGGTGAACCAGCCCCATCGGGCCACCCAGCGCAGCCAGTATGTAATCGCCGGATAGCCGACATGAGTGGGCGGCGGGCCGGCCGCTACGGTGGCGAAGGCTCCGGCGGCTAGTGGGTCCCCGTACACCAAAGTGTTCCGCACGGCCCAGGGCCCCCACAAAAGCGCAAGAGCGGCCAAGAATGCCCAGAGCCGCTGGGCCGCCACTCCCCGACCTCGGCTCTTGATCAACGGCACGCCGTACCAGACCAGACCCACCGCGACCAAGGCCAGCGCGGTTGACTTAGTGAGCATCGCCAGCCCAGCCAGCGCACCGGTGCTGGCGGCACTGAGCACCGGGTGCTTACTGCCGCGCGACCTCCACATCTGCAGCAACCCCAACGCCACCAGCAGATTCACCAGCGGGTCATTGTTGATCGCCGAGCAGATATAGAGGTTCATCGGGAGCAACGCCAGCACCACGGCGGCAGCCCAGTGGAAGGCGAAGGCTTGTCGCGGGAACCAAGCTCTGGCCAGGGCGAAGGTCGCTGCAATCAGGCCCACGCCGCACAGCGTGGAGACCAGCCGCAGACCGTACCTGCCGACCCCGGCTGTCTGCATCAGCACCGCACACGTGGCGTAGTAAAGCGGCGGCTGGTGCATCTCGGTCCCACGGCCCTGAGTGCGGAAATCCACCAGCGTCCAGGTCTCGGCGAGGTGCTGGATGAAGGCGAGATGGGCGTCTTCGTCAGGAGCATCCCCGGGCGGGATGGCTGTGGTGAGGAAAGCTGAGCAGACCAGCCACACGCCCAGCGTCAGCATGACAACAGCCCACTGCCCGCGCCTCAGCGGCCGCGGACCAGCGGTGGCATCGGCCTGTTCAGATCCCTGCCTGTCTGCGCTCATTTGCCGGTCTGGGTATTGCTGTTGTTCGCGTTCTCAGGCCCGATCTCGCCCAGATATGCCTCGAGGACCTCCCCGGTGGCGCCTTCAGCCCGGATGCGCCCATCAGCCAGCCACACAACCCGGTCGCAATGGCTGCGGATCGCGTCCATCTCGTGAGACACCAGCATGATCCCCGCGCCGCTGTCCCGAGCCGCCCGCAGCTTGCGGTAGGCCTTACGCTGAAAGGCTTCGTCCGCCGCCGCCATCACCTCATCCACCAGCAGCACCTGCGGTCGAAACGCCATCGCAATGCCGAACCCGAGGCGGAACTTCATCCCCGAGGAGTAGGCTTTCACCGGCACCTCCAGGAACCCGTCCAGCTCCACCATCTCGGCGACCCGGGGCAGCGCCTCCCTAATCTGCGCTCCGGAATAGCCCATCAAGGCTCCGCTCAAGAAGATGTTGTCCATCCCGCTCAGCTCCGGACTGAAGCCGGTCTCCAGCTCAAACAGGGCACCGACATGAGCCTGCACAATCACCTCACCCTCAGTCGGCACGTAGATGCCGCCAATCAGGCGCAGCAACGTGCTCTTGCCGGAGCCGTTTACCCCGATCAGGCCGAGGATCTCGCCACTCTTCAAGCTGAGGCTTATTCCATCCAGAGCCCACAGTGCCTCGTGGGGATACGGCCTGAACAGGCGTGTGACGACCCGCTTGAGGGTAGCCCGCCGCTCGTGGCGGACGTTGAAGCGCTTGCGCAGATTGTTTACCTCCACGAGGTATTCGCTATCGCCCATCTACAGCAACTCCGGAAGCTGCCATTCGTATCTGCGCCAAACGACCATGCCGATGACCAAAACTAGGGCCGAAATGGCCGCGGACACACCAATATAGAACCAGAAATCCGGCAAAGGCCACACCCCGCCCTCCAGCAGCGCCGACCGATACCCGATCATTACCGGTGTCAGCGGGTTGAGTATAAGATAGAGTTGCTTATGCAAAGCCGTCAGCTGCTCGCTTTCCATGACCATCTGAATGTTGTAAACCAGCGGCGTCAGGAAGAACCACAGGCGCAACAGCGCCTCCAGGATAAAGCGGATGTCATCGTAATACATCCGCAGCACCGCGACCATCATCAGCACGCCCAGCATGAACATGAGCTGAATCAGCATGAAGACCGGTACCCAGGCAAAGGAAGGCAACACCGCCACCCGCAGTACCACGAAGATGGCGACAAGCACGGTCAGGCCCAGTAGCAGGTGCACGAAGTTGGAGACGATTGTTGACATCGGCAGAATAATGCGAGGAAAGGGGAACTTCTTCATCAGCGGGATGTTCTCAGCCACCGACACCGAGCCGTCGCTGACCGCCTGGGCGAAGAACTGCCAGGGCAGCAGCACCGTGAACAGGTGCACCGAGTAGTTCTCTATCTGGGAACCCATGATATAGCGGAAGGCAACGGTCATCACGATGACTTGCGTCAGGGGGTTGAGGAATGACCAGAAGAAGCCCAGGGCGGAGTTCTTGTACCTGACCTTCAGGTTGCGCGCTACCAGGCGCAGCACCGCCTCCCGCCATCGCCAGATGTTGCTTAGCTCTGTCACCTTAGGCCCAGGCTCTCCTCTTCTGCAAACAACTACCGGCGGTCCCTCGCCTGTAACATAAACAGCCCGCAGGGGCCTGTAAGTTTCAGTTCGGCTAATTTGGCTGTAACATCGCGGGTCCTGAGAGCCTCAGTACACGCTATAGTGCAACTGCGCCAGGCGCTCGTACAGCGCCCCGGAGGCGATCTCATCAAGGTACTTCTCCGGCAGCATTGATCGCGAGGTACAGGCGGCCACAGCCAACAGCTCCATGTACTCGATCTCGTCTTTGCGGGCCGCGGTTGGTGCGATATAGTCGCCCAGCGCGAACTCCAGGTCGTCCATACTCACCTCATCACGACCGGCGAAGGCGGCGGTGCGCTGAGCCACCTGGCAGACTTCCTTGAGGTCGGCTCCGGAGTAGTTCTCGGTCTCCTCGGCTAGCGATGTCAGGTCGAGGGCCTCGGCGGCGATGCCCAGGCTGTGCAGACTGACCTGCAGGATGGCCTCGCGAGCCTTGGCCTCCGGCAACAGGAACGGCAGCTTCATGTCAAAGCGCCCGGCGCGCATGGTGGAGGGGTCAATCAAGTCCGGCCGATTGGTGGCCGCGCCGAACAGAATCCGGCCCTGATGCGCCTCATCACTGAGAAATGAATTGAACATCCCGAACACGCGCCGCGACACGCCACTGTCGCTGTCGGAGGTGACGCGCCGGCCATAGGACTGGTCGAACTCGTCAATGAACACGAACACCGGGGCCATCGCCTCCAGGTAATGGAAGACGCGCTCGAGGTTGGCCTCGGTCGAGCCGACATACTTGCTGAAGATGTTACGCAACTCCACAAACGGGATGCCGGCATCGTGGGCGAAGCACTGCATGGTGAAGGTCTTGCCACAGCCGGGCGGGCCTACCAGCAAGATTCCCTGCGGCACTACTGCCACTCGCCCTTCCTGCAAGGCTTCGGCGGTATTGATCAGGAGTTGCTTTTGTCTTTCGACACCGGCGACGGCGTCGAGGCCGAAGCGCGGCTCCAGGAATGAAACCAGGTCCCCGATCTCGGAGGCGATGACCTCGCGCTTGTACTCGCTGGTGGCGCGGATGGTGACGGGGTCGGCCTCGGTGCCGAGCTGCAGCAGCCCACCAATCTGCACCTTGCTGAGACCATCGGTGTTGGTAGCGAACGCTTTCGGCGATATCGCCAGCGGCGGCCCACAGCCCTGCTCTTGGCGCCGCTCGAGCTGATAGTTGATGTAGGCTAGCCGCTCCTCATAGTCGGGGAGGGGCAGCGCTATCAGCTTCGAGCCGCCGGTGCGACCGTACAACTCCTCGTTTACCTCGGCCAATGAGTCGGCTATCATGAAAACGAAGTTGTTGCGACCGACCAGACGCGGCTCTCCAGCCCAGCGCCGCAGCGTAGTCACCAGCCGGCGCTGTTGGAAGCTCATAAAGCGCTTTTCCTCACGCGGCGCCAGCTTGTCCACATAGTCAATGATCACCGCTGCGTCATCTCGGGTGGTCAGGAAGCTCTCCAGCAGCGGGATCGTCAGCTCGGGGCGATAGCTTTCCCGCAGATCCACCTGGATGCGCTCGCGGTTGCGGTACACGTCGAGGAAGGTCTCAAACTGTCTCTCGTCGTCGGGTGAGGGAAAGGTGAGGCCGCGCGCCAGGTCATAATAGACGGTGACTTTCTCGCCGCAGAACGCCCGGTGCAAGAAGGCATTGAGCGGCAGATAGCCGCCACGGAAGGCGACATCATCACGCACACCGTGAAGTACGAATATCGAGGAGGCTGAGGCAAGATAGCTTTGCCTGATCTCCTCGGCCCAATTCGGCCAGGGCGACTGCTCCGGAGCCCCGCCCTTTTCCGGCTGCTTGCGCGCAGGCACGGTTCAGTTCTCCTGGGTTTCAGTGGCGGTGGCCGGCGGCTCCTGCTGGGTTTCACTCTCTGACACCGGCTCCATTGTGCGGTCGGCAGGCTCTTCGTCGGCGATCAGACCAAGCTGCCGCTGGTACTCGCGGTATTTCTCTTCGGCCTGCTGCTCGATGGTCGCGGCCTCGACATCGAACATCTCGGTCTCGATGTTGGCGCTTGCCACCTCGGTGCGCGCTTCAGCTCTAGCCAACTGCTCGTCAATCTGAGCGGTGGTACGGTCCAGGACTTCGGTGGCGTCGCCCATCTCGAAGGACATCATCAAGGACGACACTTCCTCCTCGAGCTTGGCGCGTTTGGCTCGCGCAATCTGACGCATGGCCTCCTGAATCTGGTCGTTGATGCGCTTCTTATAGACCTCACGCATCTTCTTGGCGTTCGCCGAATTGATCTTGGCCTGCTCGAGTTGCGCCTGGGTTTCGGCCAGATCTGTCTTAGCGGTCTCCGAGGCTGCGATCATGGTCTTGGCTTGCTGCTTATGCTCCTCACCGAGCTTCACCGTCGCGATCACGCTCTGCTCCAGTTGGGCGACCTTCTGCTCGAGCCGTTCGACCTGTTGCTGCAGCATCTTCTCGAGCTTGACCACCTCGACGACTTGGCGGTTGAGTTCCGGTATCTTGGCCCGCATGTCATCCATGTACTGCCGCAGGATCCGTTCCGCGTCCTCAGCACTACGGATCATCCAGCCAAACAGCGAGCGGAATATCATCTTTATGCGTTCCCACATCACTACCGCCTCCTCGGACCAATACTGTCCGACAGTTGTGAAATGCCTCCAACGGCCATATCCGGCTCAGCCCTCGATCACTGTGGTGTCAATCACTTCTTGCAGAGCTGCAACAGTGCCTCGCACCTCCGCGAGGTGCTGGAAAGATTCCTGGCTCATATCCGCCGTGGCGACAAGCTCGCCGCTGACCAGCTTGACGACCTGGGAATGCACGCTGTTCAAGGATGACGCCATATTCTGCAGCGCGGCCTCGGTGCGCTGCAGCAGCAGCTCAAGCTCACGGTAGGCTTCCCGCTGCCCGGCCACCTCGGCTGCCGCCTCCCGCAACTGCGAGCGGGTGAAATCATCATCACACACCGCGATGCGCGCCTGCAAAGAGGCCTCCTGATTGCTCAGTTGCTCGACGCTGTTGGTCTGCAGGTAGCTGTAAAGCCGACGAGCCGATTCCAGCAGCCGATACACCCCCACACCGACCTGTTCGACTTCCACCGCCAGCCCGCCAAGCACGTCCCGAACGCTGTCGTCGGCGCTGCTTATCAAGTCGCCTATGCAGGCGGCAGTCTCGTCAATCTGCGCCGCCAAGGGACGCAAACGCGGGGGGAGTGCCTGCACCAAGGCCTGCCGCTGCCGCCGCGCCTGGAGCTTGCCTCGCAGCCGCCCCGGGCCGGTCAGATAGACCGCCACAACCCATGCCACCATCCCCACCGGGATCAGCCGCCAGTCCCAGAACGCACCAGCGATAGTGGCGGCCACCACACCCAACGCCGCCGGGCCAAACATCGCGCGGAAAGTCGCAACTATCGGGTTCTCCTTCAGCGGCGACAACAGGCTCACCACACTAGCTCTGCAGCATGGTCGTCAGTACTATGAGATTCGCCGAGCGGGTCCTCCATCCCTTCTCTGGCAAGCCCTACCGGCCTGTCGGAAGTCAGTTTGCCGATGCCTCACCCGGCTCTGCTGCAGGCGGCCGTGTCGGCAACCCTAGCGCGACCACAGCAGCGATTACCGGTAAAAAAGCGCTCAGGGAAAGCGCATACGGCAGCTTGCCGGTGATGTCTGAGACGCGACCGACCAGCGGCGTCACGATGCTAGCAATCCCCCACGCGAACCCCATCCCGATTGACGAGGCCACGCTGATGCCGCCGGGCACCAGGTCCTGCGCCTGGGCGATATTGACCGGCTCCGCCGCGCGCACGATCAGGCCTGACAGGAACAACAGCGCCAGAGCCACCGCGTAGGGAGTGTAGAGGCTGTAGTAGAGCAATGGCGGGCTGATCAGTAAGGTGAGAACGGTGATGAAGCGCCGGCCCCAGAGGTCGCTGAGGTGGGCGCCGACGATTCCACCGACAGCGCCCCCCAGGACGAAGGTGAATTGGCTACCGCCCTGATGATATACCGATAGGCCCCGCTCCCCGATTATTACCTGGAAGAAGGTCGCGTAGGCGATGACGGTCATCGAGCGCAGCACCATTACCAGTAACACCGGCAGCAGCGACCGCCAGTACGGCAGCAGGTGCTGGCGCAGGCGGAATCTGGCCGCGGGGGCAGGCACGCTGTGGTCGCGGGTATAGGCATAAAGCAGATAGGCCACAATCAGCCCGAAAGGCAGCGCCACGATGAAGCCCTGTAAGGGCCCCATACCGGCGGCCAGGCCGAGCTGGTGTAGCACCGGACTTGCCAGCGCCCCGCCGGCGTAGCCGATCGCACCGCCCATCCCGAAGATGCTCATGCCGAAGGCCCGCCGGTGGCCGGAGGCGTGCGCCGCAAGTCCGCCGCCCTGCGGATGGAAAAGCGCAGTACCCATGCCGCTGAAAACCAGAGCAGCCACGAACAACCATAGGTTCGGCATGAACCCGATGGCACAAATGAACACGGCACTGATCAAGACCCCCAGCCCGACCACATTCTGCCAGCGCAGCCGGTCGGTGAGGTAGCCGAAGACGGGCTGGCCGAAGTTGGTGGTCAGCGAGGCCACCATCATCACATTGCCCAGGCCGCTGTCGCTGAGCCGAAACATGTCTCGCACTACGTACAGAAGCGGCGGAACCAGGTTGACGAAGCCGTCGCTGAAGGCGTGGCCAATGGTAGCGACCGCCAGACGCGTGCGCCGGATCGAGAGCTGGGTTGATGGGGATGGCGGGCCGGCTATCGGGCTTCCCTCCCAAGACGGCAAATCTATCCCACGCCGCCGTGCGCGATTACGGCCGATCTACAGCGAAGCGGTACTCGGTCTCAAGTTTGCCCAGAAACACCGTGTCACCTTCCTGGGCGCCGGCTGCTTCGAGCCGGTCAATGACGCCGACGGCGCAAAGCTGCTCATGAAGCCATTCGGCCCCGGCCGGCGTATCATAGTCGGTTCTTGCGACGATGCGCTCGACAATACTGCCGCGCACAACAAAGACGCCCTCGGCAGCGCGGCTTACCCGCAATTCCGTCTCCGGCGCCTGCGGCATGGTGAACGTAGTAGGCTCGCGTTCCTGGTCCAGGGCGAGAAAGGCGCCGGCTTGCTCCAACATGCCCCAGACCTTCTCCAGCAACTCCTTGCAGCCTTGCCCGGTGGCTGCCGAGATCGCCACTGCCTCATAGCCCTGCTTGCGCAACGCCTCCGCATACATGTCCGCGTAGTCGCGGCCATCGGGCAGATCAATCTTGTTCATGGCCACTATCTGCGCAAGTCCGCCGAGGCGCTCATCATGCAGGCGGAGCTCGCGGTTGATGGTGGCGAAGTCCTCAAGCGGATCGCGGCCTTCCACCGCCGCAATATCGAGCATGTGTATTATCGCATGAGTGCGCTCGACGTGGCGCAAGAACTTGTGACCCAGCCCGACGCCGTGGTGGGCCCCTTCAATCAGGCCTGGCATATCAGCAATCACCATACGGCGACGGTCAGACAGCTCCACGACACCCAGGTTAGGCTCGAGGGTGGTGAAGGGGTAACTGGCGATCTTGGGCCGAGCCGCCGATACCGCCGCGATGAAAGTGGACTTGCCGACATTGGGAAAGCCGACGATGCCGACATCGGCCAAGATCTTGAGCTCGAGGCGTAGTCTGTGGGTATGGCCGCGCTCGCCTTTTTCGGCAAAGCGGGGAGCCTGGCGAGTAGGGCCAGCGAACCTACTGTTGCCACGGCCGCCCTGTCCCCCACGGGCGGCCAGCAACCGGTCGCCCGGGCCAATCAGATCGGCGACCTGCTCGCCGCTGTCGGCGTCATAGATTGCGGTCCCCGGCGGTACACTAATGTCCAGGTCGGCCCCGTTGCGCCCGGTTTTGTTAGCGCCCTGGCCGTGGCGGCCGTTCTCGGCTGCGAACTTGTTCTTGTACTCGAAGTCCAGCAGCGTCCGCATGTGAGCGTCCACCACGAGGTACACGCTGCCGCCGTCGCCGCCATCGCCCCCGTTCGGGCCGCCGCGAGGCACGTACTTCTCGCGACGGAAGCTAACACAGCCGTCGCCGCCGCGCCCCGATACCACGGTTATAGTCGCTTCGTCAACCATCAACTCCAACGCCTCCACGCCCTATCAGGCGCCAAGCCCAAGCTATTCGCCGTTACTGACGCCAGGTCGGGTCCCGATACAGAAAATGCCGGCGCTGCAAGTTGCGCCGACATAGCCTGCACTTCCTAGTGCCGCCGGCAACAGAGCCAGGCGGCGGTATCCCGAGCATGCCTCTTAGCTGACCAATACATTCACCAGACGCCGGTTGCCGGAGGCGTACTTGAACTCAACCACACCGTCAGCCAGCGCGAAGAGCGTATCATCGCCGCCCCTGCCGACATTGCGTCCCGGCCGGAACTTGGTGCCGCGTTGCCGCACGATAATGTTACCGGTCCTGACCAACTGGCCGTCGGCGGCCTTCAGGCCCAGCCGCTTCGAGATGCTATCGCGACCGTTCTGCGAACTACCCATGCCCATCTTGTGTGCCATTTATCTCACTCCTCGTGGATCAGCCGAGATCGCAAAGACCTCAGACCGAGATCTTGTCAATTCTGACGGCGGTGAAATCTTGGCGGTGCCCCCGCAGCCGCTTGGAGTGCTTCTTGCGCCGGTAGGTGAACACGCGGATTTTCTTGCCGCGCCCTTGCTGCACCACCGTAGCGGCGATTTTGGCTCCCTCCACGTAGGGCCGTCCCACCTGCAGGTCATCATCGTCACGCACGGCCAGGACCCTGTCGAACTCGACTTTGTCGCCGGTTTTGAGGCCGAGACTGTCCACCCGGATGACCTGTTGCGGCTCGCCGTGGTACTGCCGGCCGCCGCTTTCGAATATAGCGTACATATTCCTAAAAACCTCTCTGCAAGCGCTCGTCAACGTCGGGCAGGATGCCCGACCTACGCGATAGTAAAATACTCAAATACGGCGTACATGCATCTGAGAGCTGTTCTGAGGGCTTCTCAAGCTCAACCGTTCAAGATAAAGGTGGCCGACCTGGCCGGTCGGCCCCCTGTGCAATCAAGCATCTGTATTATAGGCCTTTTGTGTCCGGCCTGTCAACCTGCACTGTGCCGGCCAGTGTGTGTACTGATTGCCGGACCAGAGCAGCCGGTCTAGCGGTCCTCTGGTTTCTTGCGGAAGTAAGCTTTCCCACGCGCCGGCGAAGAGCTATCGCTGCTCCCACGACTCGACCTGTCGGAGCTGCCGCGCGAGCGGTCGCTCCCGCCGCGCCGGTCATTCCTGCCCCGCCGGTCGCTGCTTTCACGGCCCCGACTGGAGCCGGAGCTGCCTTCCGGGCGTGGCAAGAGCGCCTTGAGGCTCACGCGGATCTTGCCTTCCTCATCAACCTCAACCACTTTGACCTCGATCTCATCGCCGACTTTGACGACATCTTCGACCTTGTTGACATGCTCCCACGCCATATCGCCGATATGCAGCCTGCCGTCGCGCCCGGGGATGACCTCCACGTAGGCGGCATGCTCGGTAACCGTAACGACCTTGCCCGTGATGACCTCGCCAACTTCCACGTCGCGAGTTATGTCGGCGATAATATCGCAAACTTTGGCGACGTTTTCAGCGTCTTTGCCGAAGATCCGCACAGTTCCGTCATCTTCAACGTCTATACTGACATCATGGTCCGTCTGCAGGCCACGGATGTTCTTGCCGCCCGGACCGATCACTAGGCCGATTTTGCTCACATCAATTGACATACACACCATACGCGGGGCGAACATGGAAAGCTCGGAGCGCGGCTCCGAGATGACTGCGTTCATCTCCTCAAGGATGGCCAGACGGCCCTCCCTGCCCTTGTCCAGGGCTTCCTCCAGCACCGCCATCGGCAGCCCGTGGGTCTTGGTATCCATCTGCATGCAGTTCACGCCCTCGGCGGTGCCGGCAATCTTGAAGTCCATGTAGCCCATGAAGTCCTCGACGCCTTGCATGTCACTGAGCACCCGGTACTCGTCGCCGCGACGGATCAGGCCCATAGCGACCCCGGCGACCGCGGTCTTAATCGGCACGCCGGCGTCCATCAGGGCTAGGCTGCAACCACAGGTCGCGGCCATCGAGGTGGAGGCATTGGCCGACAGCACCTCCGACACCAGACGAATTGTATAAGGGAACTCCTCCTCAGGAGGCAGTATGCGCTCGATGGCATTCTTGCCGATCCCGCCGTGCCCGATCTCACGCCGCGAGGCACCCCGTAAGGCCTTGACCTCACCGGTTGACAGAGGCGGGAAGTTGTAGTGGTGCATGAAGCGCGAGTACTCCTCCTCCTCCAGGGTGCGTACCAGTTTCTGGTCCCGATAAGCCCCTAAGGTGGTGGTGGTAAGCACCTGCGTCTCGCCCCGGTTAAACAGCCCGGAACCATGCACGCGAGGCAGCAATCCCACCTCGCAATTGATCGGCCGAATTTCGTCGAGCTGTCGGCCGTCCACGCGCCGGCTTTCCTCGAACGCCAGGTCCTGCAGACGGGCCTTGATGATGTCCTCGAATACCTCGTGCACATCCGTTTCGGGGGCCTCTTGGCCCTGCTCGGTCAGCGCCGCGACCGCTTCATCCTGCAACTGCGCCAGGGCGCTGTCACGCTCGGTCTTTTCGGCTATTGCCAGGGCCTCGATGATGCCGCCTTTGAGTTCGGAGTTGATGAACTCAACGACTTCCTCACGCGGCTCCCATATCGGGAAGTCGGCTTTGGGCTTGCCGGCCTTCTCGCGGAGCTGTTCGATGGCCTCAATCACAGGCAGACAGGTCTCGTACCCGAGCTTCAGGCCCTCGCGGATTACCTGTTCGGTAACCGCATAGCCCTCCATCTCGATCTGGACGAAGCCCTCGCGCGTGCCGGCTACCAGCAGGTCCATGTCGGCATCTTCGAGCGATTCGAAGGCCGGGTTGATGACCAGCTCGCCGTCCATCTGGGCAACGCGAACGGCGCCAAACGGCCCATTGAAGGGAATGCTGGAAAGGTGCATGGCCGCAGAGGCGGCGATCATGCTACTGACGTCAACGGAGCTGTCAGCCTCAACTGACAGCGGCAGCACGATGACCTGCATGTCATTGCGCAGTCCTGAGGGAATCAGAGGCCGGATCGGTCGGTCAATCTTGCGACAGGTGAGGACAGCTTCCTCGGAGGGGCGGCCTTCGCGTTTGAAAAATCCGCCCGGGATCCGCCCCACGGAGTACATCCTCTCCTCAAAGTCAACTCTGAGGGGCATGAACGGCATATCAGTGGGTTTGTCGGTGACGTTGACCGCGGCGAGAACTACGGTATCTCCGTACGTGGCAGCGACCGCGGCGTCGGACTGCGGGGCGAGGCGGCCGCTCTCCAACTTCAGGGCCCGCCCCGCCAAATCTGTGGTAACTTCATGTAACATATTCAGTTTTCCTCTCCGGCAATCTGCCGAGAGGCCCAGCCGCGATAAGAAAGGGAAGCAGAGAAAATAGGGGCTGCCGCGGTACCTCTCTCCCCTGCTTTCTCTGGTCCCCTGTCTTGGTAGTGGGAAGTATCATCCCACTCACAGCTTGGCTTCGGCGGATTGTCCGTGTTTTTGAGATACGACTGTATTCTAACGGTGTCAGGTGGCGTACCTGTGCCAGCGCACGGCTTCACCCAACCCACGTTATCCAAGTGATGACAACACTTCGATACTGTATCGCCTTGCTTACCTCTGCTGCCTCAATTGCTATCCCGTCTCAGCCGCTCGACAGCTAGCGTCTCAGGCCGAGATCGGCGATCAAGGAGCGGTAGCGCTCAACATCCTTACTGTGCAAGTAGTTCAACAATCTGCGGCGTTGCCCTACCATCTTCAGCAAGCCGCGCCGTGAATGATGGTCGGTGTGATGTTCTTGCAGGTGCCCGGTCAGGTACTCGATGCGCCCCGTCAGCAGCGCTACTTGCACCTCAGGGGAACCGGTATCGTTCTCACTGCGCCCGTACTTCCTGATAATCGCGGCTTTCTTGGTCTTTTCCAGAGGCATCTAGACGCCCTCTTTCCCTTTTCTCAGCACTCAGGCAACCTAACAGTCCTGCGAGCTGGTCGCGCCTTGAAGTAGTTGCACTGGCATTTACGGCATGCCCTTGGCCCGCAGCCGAACAACCGCCGGAGTTGCGGATTGTCAAGCTGGGGGAGCGCGACAACTACATTGTAACATAACTGGCGCGCCGTGTAAAGCGGTAAACGATTGTTGCCTGAAGCCTTTGCTACACAATCTCTGGCAGGTGAACTTACAGAAGCGGCGAATTGCTAGAGGCAGTGTCAACCCTATTCAGACAATCACCGGATGCGTGGCCGGGAGTGATGAATGTGGCCGAAGTAGTATGCCTCGGGATTCTGGTGGCAGACGTTTATGGCCGACCGATTGACGAATGGCCGGAGTGGGACCGCTTAAGCTTTGTTGAGGAGATGGGCATCGGTTTGGGCGGCTGTGCGGCCAACACCGGCCTGGCTTTGGTCAAGCTGGGCGTAGATACCGCGGTCATGGGTAAGGTCGGTGATGATGGCTTCGGCCGACTCGTGCGCCAGGCGATAGCCGACGGCGGCGCCGACGCTACAGCCGTCGTTGTGGATTCCGACGCGCGTACCTCGGCGACGATGGTAATGATCAACTCCGCCGGCGAGCGGGCCTTTCTCCATCACTATGGGGCCAACGCCAAGGTGACGGTGCAGGACGTTGACATGAGTCTTGCCGAAGGCGCCAAGATCTTTCACTGCGGCGGCGCGCTGCTGATGCCCGGCTTCGACGGCGAGCCGATGGCGCAGGTGCTAGAGGCCGCCGCAGCTCAGGGCGCGACCACTTCTCTCGATACCGCCTGGGACCCTAGGGGCCTATGGATGGACACCTTGGCCCCATGCCTGGAGCACACGCACCTGTTCCTGCCCTCCCTGGCCGAGGCGCAGGAACTGACCGGCCGCAAAGCACCCGCCGAGGTTGCCGAGGCCCTGCTCGACCTGGGTATTGAGGTAGTGGCGCTGAAGATGGGTCCCGAGGGCTCCTATGTGGCCCGAGGCGATCAGGCCTTCCAGGTCCCTGCCTATGAGGTTCAGGTCATAGATGGGACGGGCGCCGGCGATGCCTACGTCGCCGGGTTCTTGCGCGCCCATTTGGAGGGTTGGGACCTGGAGCGGGCCGCCAAATTCGCTAACGCCGTAGGCGCCCTGTGCACCACCGGCCTGGGTACGACGGCCGGGGTCCGCGCTTACCAGGAGACTATTGAGTTCCTCAAGCAGCGCGAGCCGGACTATTGGGATGCCGGCTAGGCCTTGGCGAGTCTTTGGCATTTGGTGTACAATACAGACCCCAAGTTCGTTCATTAGCAAGCGTGGATAGAGGCATTGACATGAGCCTGTCTGAGCAAGTCCAGCAAGCCCTAGAAGAGATTCGCCCCGCTCTGCAGCGGGACGGCGGTGATGTCGAGCTCGTCGAGGTCGCTGATGACGGTCAGGTAAGTGTGCGGCTGCAAGGCCACTGCAAGGGCTGCCCGATGGCCCAGCTTACTCTCGCCAACCTGATTGAGCGAGTCATCAAGGAACGTGTCGCCGAAGTGGCAAGTGTTGTAGCCGTGGACTGAGCCGGAACTGGGAAGCCAAGGAATATGCCGCTAACATCTGACCTACTCAAGGCCCAAAGTGTCATCGTGGTATCAGATGTACACGTGGATGAATGGCCGGGCGAAATCCCCGAGCAACACCAAGACAAGCGCCAGGCGTTCCTGGAGTTCATTCGTTGGGTCGGAGAGGCCAGCGGCGCGCATCATTTGGTTATCAACGGGGACCTGGTGGATATCCCTCAGAAAGACGATCGCCCGCTCTTGCCCCCATTTCTTGACATTTTCCGCGCACTTGTAGATCTCTACCGCGCCGGCATCGGCATAAGCTATGTCATCGGCAACCATGACGCCGGCATCCTCGGCTTCTCCTCCGACATCCGCGAAATTCCGTTCACCATAAACTACCCATACCTGGTGCTCAAATCGGGTGATGCCCGCCTCCTGATCGAGCACGGACATCTGCTCGACGCGTGGCTGTGGGCTTATGTTGAGCACCGCCTAGGCCTTCTGTCCAGTACCACCCAGCCAACACCGCAAGATGCCATGCGGCAGTTCATTGAGCCGGAACCCGACTCGACTGCAGTTGACCTGCCGCCGGTACATGCAATGGCCAACGAGCTGTTTTCCAGCCTGCAGTGGGAGCCGAACGCCCTGCAATTCACGGAGGCCGAAATGCGCCTGGCACTCAGTCTGATGGCTCTGGACCTGTTCGATGACTTCGAGGATGTCCGCGCCGATGGCGAAGCCTTCGCCGAGAAAGACAACGCCCTGTCTCGGCTGGAGGAGCTCGGCCTGACGCCGGAGCAGCTATGCGTGCCGGCGGAGATACCCCAGCACGCGCTCCAGGCCTTTCGCACGATCGGTAATGTTTACTATGCCAAGATCCCCTGGCGCCGCGCCGCCCGCTACCGCCTCCGACAGTTCAACAACCAGTTCGGCAATCTCGTCTCAACCATCGTGCTCGGCCACATCCACAAGCTTGACCATATGCGCTGGGACGAAGACGGCCAACAGAAGGACTATTACAACACCGGCTCGTGGAAGAACGAGCAGGCCGACTTCTTGCACATAGAGAACGGACAAGTCACTAGGTATCAGCGCCTGTGGACCGATCCCCTGCCGTGAAACACCCGTCTCACCGCAATCGTTACTGCTAATCCAAGGAGGCCAAGACCGTGAAATTCTTCGTTGACACGGCGAATATTGACGAGATCAGAGAGGCGGACAGTTGGGGTATTGTTGACGGTGTTACCACCAATCCCACGCTGGTCGCCCGTGAGGGGCGCGAGTTCGAGCCAACCATAAAGGAGATATGTGAGGTGATGGGCGACCGCCCCGTCAGCGCGGAGGTCATCAGCCTCGACGCCGAGGGAATGATCGCCGAGGCCCGCAACCTCGCCACCTGGGCCGACAACGTTGTGGTGAAGATCCCGATGATCAAGGAGGGCATGAAGGCCGTCAAAGTTCTCTCACAGGAGAGCATCAAGACCAACGTCACCCTGGTGTTTACGGCCGGACAGGCCCTGATTGCGGCTAAGGCCGGCGGCACCTACTGCTCGCCCTTCCTGGGGCGGATTGAGGATATGGCGACCGAGGCGATCAGCGTTGTCAAGCAGATGGTGGACATCTATTCCGCCTACGGATTCGACACCCAGGTGATCGTTTCCAGCGTCCGCCGCCCCGAGCACGTCATCCAGGGCGCCTGCTGGGGCGCGCATGTCGCCACAGTCCCGTTCAAGGTCCTAGACCAGTTGTTCAACCATCCACTGACCGACCGGGGCATTGAGAGCTTCCTCGCCGACTGGGAGAAGCTACAGAAGCAGTTGGGCAAGTAGCAAGCCACGTCCCCTTCTAGTCACTCCCACCAAGGCAGGCCTGTCGTCCACCAAGGCCGTTTGTAGGGGCGCAGGGCGTGCCCCCGCCTTTGCAGAACCTGGAGGACAGGCATCCCTGGGCAATAGCACACTTGACACACCCAGGAGAATGCGCAAAGGCTGAGCTGCCAACAGCTAGTAGAAAACATGATGCGACCGGGGTGAATCCACACTGGTGCGGGAACCGCACCACGGAGGCGGCTAGCAGGAGGAAGCAACCGGAACCTCGAATTAGACAGCAGAGAGCCGAACAGAACTTGTTGCTGAAAAGCACTCGCAGGTGAGCTAGCCAACGCAGGGACGGAGATGCTGCTCATGTCACCCAGCCACTTGTCCAAGGTCTCCTGAGGACGTACACGTGAAGCCCAAGGTAAGGACGGTGTGCCGCCATGTGCCAGCAGGGCGTCAAGGCATTTGTCCAAAAGTTGTCCGGTCAAGACATTGGCAACCTCGAACACCGCAGATGGGAAGGTGTTCGCGACGGCTTTGGTCCCCGAGACAGTAGCGTTGTCGAGCTGAGTGTCGAGATCTGCCCACGGTGCAACAAGTCGTTCCCTATCGTGAGGCGCGTGCTGGAATCATGCGCTTACAATCTACCAGATGTGGCTGTCTATCAGCGTTTCCGCTTTCGTTCGCCTGGTGTGGCGCTTGGCTTGGTGGTGAAGGGTAGGACAACGAACCCGGATAAGTATCGCCCGGGCAAGGCCATGCGTGGACGATGGCAGGGCCTCATGTGGAGCGTGTATCAGGTCGCCTTCCTCGACGTTGTCGAGGGCGTTGTGGGGGAGTTCTGCCCGGCGAAAGACTGGGCTATCGGCGATCCACCAGCTAACCTTGACCAGATCGCACAAGACGCAAGGCATGCACTGTGCGTGGCTCGCCGGCAGCGGTCCATACCCGTTGGAACGGACTCGACCGCAACAGAAGATGAAGTTGGAGATGTCTTAGCACCTGTGTTTGATAAATGCGGCTACAAAGCACTCAAGAAAAAGAGTCTCCCGGCCTTCTGGTGGGGCCCCGGGCATCAACTGGACCTGGTTTATGGCGATGAGACGGAGCAGAGCAGGATAGCTATTGAAGTCAAGGTCACAGAAGACTGGGACCATCCCATCTGCGAGCCTCTAGGCGATCTGATGGGCCATAACGCTGTCCTGAACATCCGCGTACCACCGGACCAGGACGAACTTGACAAAGAGACAAGAGAACTCGTCACCAAAGCAGAGAGTATGCTGGAGGCCACCGGCCGGGCCAGGTTCATCTATGTGTGGCCAGAATGCGGATAGGCCAAGAGACCTGCACCAGTTTTGTTCGTTGCATGTTCTCTGCGTACAAGTTGCACGCGCGGCACGAAGGTGCCACGGCCCAGACCCAACGGAGAATTCCAAGCACTCACGCCCAGGAGTACAAAACTGGAGCGGGACGCGGACAATGAAGAAGTGGCCGGATGACAACTTTCTCAACAGGTGGCTCTTCCTCTACAATCGGTTCTGTCGCAGTATGCTTCGGAGTGCGAAAAGAACGTTGAAGGAAGAGGGGGAGAGACAGAGGGCCCAACGCTGGATGAAGAGGAGGAGACGATTATATCGACGCTGTGTCCCGCTGCCAGCACCCAAGGCACCGACGTGTGTGTACTGTGGCGGCATCGTCAAACCGGATGAGCGGCACTGTCCTAACTGCGGGGCGCCTCACGAGCAGCAAGAGCCGGCCCCAAGGGGCCCGACAATGTTCGAGTCGGGGGAATGCCTGGTAGGGGATGAGAGAATTATCGATACGCACGAGATAGAACCGGTGTTCAAAGAGGAGTTACTGAAGTGGCTTCGGAGGCGGAGGCGGGTGTATGAGGGAGATGTGAAGAGGGAGTTCAACCTTTGGGGGATAGATGAGGTCAGGATTTTGGAGCTACTGGAGAATGAGGGGGTGGTAGGGCCTCGTCGAGGGAGTGACGGAAGCAGGGAAGTCAGGGTTGGGCCAAGACCAGCCGTACAGAGAGGTGGGCGGTGAAGCCGGCGAGGAACCTTGCTAGGCGGGGCCAGTGCGAAGGCTGTTGCCGCAAGTTCCGGCGGCACGAAAGGAGAAGTCCGTGACCTACGACGACCGAGTTGGTGAGGTAATGCAGAACCTGGTCAACCTTTGGGGAGATGAAGTGGACGTGAAGTTCGACAATGGCAAGCTGCTGCTGACCCTAGAACAAGACGGTTCTGATTACTCTTTCTCCATTCACGACGTGGAGACGATGGCTCCCCTGTTCTGCGGGGTTGTCAATACCAAGCCTAAAGAGTTCGTGGCTTATTTAGTAGCTCAAACCTACACCACCTTTGATGACCACTATCCGTACCAAGTAGATGACACTACAGGCTAACGCACATCACACCACTCAGGGATGCAGTGGAGTATGGGCTGGTGGAGGCCCGGGGCATTGAGGCTTTCCTCGCCGACTGGGAGAACCTGCAGAAGCAGCTCGGCAACTAACTGGCCGGCAACTCACAACGCCGGCGTGATGATGATCTGATCGCGATTGACCTCTGCGGTGAAATGGAGCGCGCCGTCACGGGCCACTAGCTCCAAGCGCCGCGCCGCTCCCCGTTCCGGCTGGATGGTCACGAGGTGGCGCGAGCCGTCCGCTATTGGATAGGTTCCACCCGCTGCGACCCCGAAGCGCACCCGCACCGCTATCTCAGGCCGCTTGAAGTAGTATGGATTGTTCCGTCTGGGTGCCAATTCAGCCCCGGGACCGGCCGCAACCAGGTGGATGCGTTCCGGTGCTAGCTCCCGAACAATCACGCTCACCTCCTCCGCATACGGCTGAGCCGTGATCTGGCTGAACGACAGCGACTGGATCGAGTTTGCCGGAACGGTAAGCTGCACCCTCTGCCGTTCGCCACCGGCGGTGTACTCGGCTTGGTTGATGTTCAGAACGCCCTCTGCCAGCCTGTCACCTTGCCCATAGAGTCCAATTCGCTGGGCCGTTTCCACCGCTGACCTGTTCAGAACGCGGAAACGATTGCCCTCCAGGCTGACCTCCACCGCGTTGGGCAGAAACGGACTGTCGAGAAGCTTGCAGGTGGCTTTTCTGCTCATCAGATCGTAGTGCAGGGCGGTGCTCAGCGGATCGGACAGCGGCCAGTACCCATACAGCAGATGCGTCGCGAACATCGCCACACCGCGACCGTAACTATTGCACATCAAACCTGCAAACAGCGGCTTGCCCTCCTCGACAGTCCTGGCATCCAGTACCCCCAGGGCGACCGCGGGCTCGGCGAGGCTGGCGTAGGCGGCGTAAGAACTGATGGTATAGGCGCGAGCCTGGTAGGCCTCGGTCGAACCGCTGCCGGATACTGAGACCCGAAAAGTGCCCGAGCTTTTCATCCGCATCCGTACGCTCGGCAATTCCGGCACTTGGGCGCTTACCACGAGATCGCCGGCCTTAGCCTCACCCGCTACCAGATCTCTTATCCCGAACACATTCTGTAAAGATGACGGCAGTTGCAGCCACGAGCCTGTCCCATGCAGCCCCAGGCCCAGGTCTGCCACTAGCGCCCCGCCGGCTTTGACGTATTCACCCAGGATGCGAGCGTCCGCCTCCGTCACCCCGAGCGCGGCGGGGGCGATGATCAGGCCGTAGCGCCCCAAGTCAACCTCTGTCAGGTCCGCCGTCGTCAGGTAATCCACCAGCCCGAAACACGTGCCGGTGCGCAGCGCTTCCAGGAGATTGCTGGGTTCCCCGACGCCGAACCACTTGAGGTGACCATAGACCGGCTGGCCTGCCACTTGAAACCCTTCGGCATAGGGCGAGTATAGGATCGCGGTCGTCGGCTGCGGCTCGCCGGTGAAATCGGCCCGCGGCCAGGCCTGCTCCAGCGCCCGCATAGTCCAGTACTCGATTTGCGGGTAATCGCAGTAGCGCTGCCAATTCTCCAGCCCGACACCGCAGGCACCGTGCATATCGGCCTCGAGTATCCAATCCCGCAGGCCGCCGGCATAGCCCGGCTGACCCGGCAAGGGCAGCCGCAGAACCGCTATCACCTCGAAGCGGCCCCCGCGCCGAGCCATGTCCACGGCCTGCACGTTGTGAGTAATATGGTCGCCATAGTGCAGGTGATCGGTGCGCATCACGTCCGGCGGCATGTTCACGACGATGACATCGTAGGCATCGGGGACCGCTGCGATGCTGCGATAGAGCGTGATGCAACCGGTCAGCAGCGGCCTGGAGCTATCCAGCGACTTGATGGTCTCGGCCCACTGCCGCAGCAGTTCTCCGAAGGCGTACTGCCGGTAATCTGCGACATCCACCGCCGGCCTGCCGAACCCGAACGGCTGCTGGTAATCGAGTTTCAGCGCCGTATCCTGCTTGACATCGGCCCAGGTGGGAAACGAGGTTCCCCAGTAGCCGTTCACGCCGTCCACACTGCCATAGCGCCCAGCCAGAAACTCGCGGAAGTCCGCGTCATAGTAGCTGATGTGCTTCTCCAGATAGTGGCCGGTAGCCCAGGCGCTGATACCGCGCTCGTCTCGTAGCCCCTGGACAGTAGCGCCTATCAGCTTCGCCACGGCTTCCCGGTACTGTCCCGAATAGGGCGATATGCGGTAGTTCGGGAAGCTGGTGGTGGGGATGCCGACAATTACTTTGTAGCCGGCGGCGGCGGCCTCGCGGACCTGCTGACGGACCGGCTGTAAATCGGCGAGCTCCTCGGGGCGCAGGTCAATGTAGAGGGTGTTGACACCGAAGGTCTGCAGCGCTGCTAGCGTGCCGCCCCGGTCGAGCCCATAGACGAAGGTGAATGGGCCCGGCTTATCGCTGTGACCGAAGACCGCCACTGCCAGGCATAGCAGCAGGCTACCGCATACCACGCATGCTTTCAGCGGGTACCAGGTCCTCGGTTGCGGGCGCGGTTGCATGGCCAACTCACTTGCCTAGGGGTACGAGCTCGATATGCTGACTCGATCCATTTCGCAGCCGCACCGCACTACTCCTGCTTCGTTTGGGGACTGAGGCGAGGGGAAAGGCCGCTGTACCACGCCACCGAATGAACGCGTACTGCCGGGCGACGCAGCCCACTCATCCGGCATACTCGGCCCTGCTATCCGCTATCGGTACTCGGCAGCCAGTCATCCTGATGAGCCAGGGCGTCACCGGCGGCGTTCTGCTCAGCTTCCTGCTTGCTGGGACCTCGTCCGCTGCCGATGATGCGGCCGTTGAGGCCGACCTCGACGGTGAATGTACGCTCGTGGGGTGGGCCGAGGGTCTCGACGGTCCGGTACTGCGGTGGCCGACCACCGTGTGCTTGCACGATTTCCTGCAGCCGGGTCTTGTGATCGAACCGCATCCTGCCGGCTGCGACTTCCTCCAGCAGCGGGGTGAAATTGCGCGTGATGAAGGCCCTTGTCGCCTCTCGGCCGCAGGAGAGGTATATGGCCGCGATCAGGCTTTCGAGGCAATCGGCCAGGATTGAGGCCTTCTCCTGGCCGCCGCTTTCTAGTTCTCCATGGCCCAGAAGCACGTACTGTCCCAGGCCGAGCTGTTTGGCGACGGTGCACAGGCTCTCCGCCCTGACCAACGCCGCCTTCACTTTGGTCAATTCGCCCTCGGTCAACTCGGGGTTATCCTCATAGAGCTGGCTAGCCAAAATCAGGTCCAGCACGGCATCGCCTAAGAACTCAAGCCGTTGATTGGAGCTAAGTGGTGGCAGGCCCTGTTCGCGCACGTAGGAGCCGTGACAGAAGGCCTGCTTAAGCAACTGGAGGTCCTGTTGCACCGGCAGCCCGAGCTTCTGACGGACCGCGGCCCAATCCTGCTCTGCCATGCACCCAACTCCTCACCGGCGGCTGGTAGAAATGACATGGCCCCACACCTACGCACTGGGGCCGATACTGCAGATTAATCTTAGGTGCTGCCAGGCTCAGTTTACAGGTCACCGTGCCTGGCTATCAGCACCGCGTTGTGGCCGCCGAAGCCGAATGAGTTGCTCATGACGGTGTTGATGGGTGTCTCCCGGCCCGCGCCGTGCACGATGTCGAAGGTCATGAACTCATCCGGGTTATCGCAGTTCAGCGTAGGCGGTATGTAACCGTGCTCGCACATCGTCAGGGCCATTATGATCTCGGTGGCCCCGGTGGCCCCGAGCTGGTGACCGTGGTTGGCCTTCGTGGAGCTTACCGGCGGCGACTCTGCGCCGTACATTCTCAGTATCGCCCGGCCCTCCATGGCATCGCCATCTGGAGTACCGGGCGCGTGGGCGTTGATATAGTCAATATCTTCGGGGTTGAGTTGGGCGTCGTTGAGAGCCGCCTGCATGGCCCTGACCGCGCCATCGCCGTCCGGACATGGGGCGGTGATGTGATAGGCGTCTCCGCTCATCCCGAAGCCGAGTATCTCGCCGAAGATATCGGCCCCACGCGAGTTAGCGAACTCGTATTCCTCCAGGATCACGATACAGCAACCTTCGCCGACCACAAAGCCGTCGCGGTCCCGGTCGAAGGGCCGGCAGGCGTGTTTGGGATCATCGTTGCGGAACGATACCGCGCCGGCCGAGGAGAAGCCACCGATGGCGGTCTGGGTGACGGCAGTCTCACTGCCGCCCGTAATCATGGCATCGGCCTGTCCGCGGGCGATGATCGCTGCGGCCTCGCCGATCGCATGGGTCCCGCTGGCACAGGCGGTGACTACCGCCAGGTTAGGTCCCTTGGCGCCCACCTGCACGGAGACCAGCCCCGAGGCCATATCTGGGATCAGCATCGGCACCAGGAACGGACTTACCCGTCGCGGGCCCTTTTCCAGCAGGACCTTATACTGCTCCTCCCACGTCTCCATCCCGCCGATGCCCGAGCCGATCAGAACGCCCACCGCCCCACAATTCTCTTCTGTGATCTCCAGCCCCGCCTCCTCCAGTGCTATGTCGGTGCAGTAGAGCGCGTACTGGATGAAGCGGTCGGCCCGCTTGCTGAGCTTGACGTCCACCCGTTCGTTGATATCAATCCCATTCACCTCAGCGCCGATCTGGGACTTGTAGGCGCTGGGGTCGAAGTGCGTTATGGTATCAATCCCGCATTCTTCGTTGCACAGGGCCTCCCACAGCCGCTGGCGGCCGATGCCGAAACACGACAGCATCCCGACGCCCGTGATGACGACACGTCGGCCCTGACTTGGCCCGAGCTTGCCAAGGGGAGTTTGCTGACTGGGCCTGTCCATACTTGCTTCTCCGTTGCGGGATCCGCTACAACGCCGCCAGTGCTGTTACGAGCGGGCCGGAGCGCTGCTTCCCGTGGGTCAATCAGCTAGCACGATGGCAAACCTTGCCATACCGGCTCTCGACAGCTAGCGCCTCAAGCGGCTCTTGAGGAGTGCGACTAGTCGCCGATCTGTTTCTCAAGGTATGCGACAGCCTCCCCGACGGTTGTGATCTTCTCCGCATCCTCGTCGGGGATTTCCACATCGAACTCGTCCTCGAAAGCCATGACGAGCTCGACCACGTCAAGCGAATCCGCGTTCAGATCGCCTTGGAAGGTGGCCTTCTCAGTTACTTGGCTTTCCGCGACGGAGAGCTCACGCACAACGATTTCCTTGACTTTTTCATACAGTGCCACGGCGACAACCTCCCATTTCTTTGCAGTCCGGTTTCATTATTCGAAATTCATGTTACAACGCGGCCTTACCGACGATTGGGCGCAACGACTGAACCGTATTTTGCTACATTATCAAACCGCCGTCAATATTCAGCACCTGGCCGGTGACATAGCCGGCTGCATCCGAGGCCAAAAAGGCAACCACCTCAGCCACGTCCTCAGCGCTGCCGGGCCGGCCCAGTGGTATATTCCTCAACCACTGCTCTCGCACCTCCGCCTCCAGTACCTCCGTCATCCTGGTCTCGATGAAGCCGGGCGCCACCGCATTGCAGGTGATGCTCCGCCCTGCCAACTCCTTGGCCGTCGTTTTCGTCAGCGCAATCAGCCCACCTTTGGAGGCGGAGTAGTTCGCCTGCCCAACATTGCCCATCACTCCGGCAACCGACGCGATATTCACGATGCGCCCGTAGCGCGCCTTCATCATCGGCCGAGCGACCGTTTTGGTGCACAGGAAAGCGCCCTTCAGATTGACATCCAGCACCAGGTCCCAGGCGGCCTCCGACATCCGCACCATCAGCGAATCGCGGGTGATGCCGGCATTGTTGACCAGGATGTCAATCTTTCCGAGCTGCTCCAAGGCCTGCTCCACCATAGCTTCCACCTCATCTGCCGAGGTGACACTGCCCAGCGCCACTAGCGCACTACGGCCTTGCCGCTCGACCAGCTCAGCCA
Organism: uncultured Armatimonadia bacterium; assembly: GCA_964390495.1. GTDB lineage: Bacteria > Armatimonadota > Zipacnadia > Zipacnadales > UBA11051 > UBA11051. The sequence goes on along the minus strand of CAYMIN010000002.1, from coordinate 65,099 downwards.
CCTGCTTGGCCGCAGCTTCGGCCTGCAAAACATCGTTGACAACGACGTCGGCTCCCAGGCTGGCCATTTTCACGGCCAGAGCCTGTCCTAACCCGCCGCCACAGCCGGTTATGATCGCGACCTTGTCCGTCAGGTCCAAGGTGACACCTCCCTATCTACTGCATTATCTCAAGCGAGCTGGTCTATGGTTTCTTCAACCGCCGTAGCCGTCGCGGTGTTGAGGATAACCGCATCCATCTCCGAGCGCTGCAGCAGCCTGGTCAAGACTTGGCCGGCGCCCACCTCCACAAAGGTTTTCACGCCCGCTTGGGCCATGCAGTCAATTGACTGCTGCCAGCGCACCGGTTCGGTCAACTGCCGCACCAGACCTTGTTTGAGCTTGGCGGCCTCGGTCTCCGCTGTAGCGTCAACGTTGGTGACGACGGGAATGGCGGCATCGTGGAACTCGAAGGTCCCGATCGCAGCGGCCAGCTTGTCGGCGGCCGGCTGCATCAACCGCGAGTGGAAAGCACCACTTACCTGCAGCGGAATGACGCGCTTGGCCCCCAACTCCAGCGCCACCTCACCGACTGCTGCAACCAAGTCCACCTCGCCCGTGATGACGATTTGCGCGGCCGAGTTATAGTTGGCGATGGCGACCGGCAGAAACCGCGCCAGGTACTCCGGTCTCACCGAGTCCGAATCCAGTCCGAACAAGCCGCCGAGCAGCGAGTGGATAGCCTGCAGCACTCCCTCCTCATCCAGGCCGATAATAGCTGCCATCGCCCCGCTGGTTTCCGCGCCGGCCTCGGCCATCAACTGACCCCGCAGCCGTACCAGCTTGGCCGCGTCGGTCGGCCCAATCGCGCCCGCAATGGCCAGAGCCGAGTACTCGCCCAGGGAGTGGCCGGCGACCAGATCCGGCCTGATCCCGGCTTCCTCCAGAACCGCGGCGACGGCCAGTGAGTGCGCCACCAGCGCCGGCTGGGCGTTGTCGGTGGCTGTCAGGACCTCCTCCGGGCCCTTGAACATCGTCTGCAGCAGCGGAAAGTCGGCGGCGGCCTCGAGGCTGTCCAGCACCTCGCGGGCCGCCGGATACTGCTCGTAGATGTCCTGAGCCATGCCGACGCCCTGGGAACCCTGGCCCGGACAGATGAAAGCGAGCATCGGTCAGCCTCCGAACTCCTCGCGAAGGGCCTTAGCCAGAGCCGGTACCACCTCAAACAGGTCGCCGACGATCCCCAAATGCGCCACCTCAAAAATCGGCGCCGCCGGATCATTATTGATCGCGATGATGCAATCAGAAGACGACATCCCGGCCAGATGCTGTACCGCACCCGATATGCCACAGGCGATGTACAGCTTCGGATGCACGGTCTTGCCCGTCTGGCCGACCTGGTGGTAGGCGGGAATCCAGCCGGCGTCAACGGTCGCACGCGAGGCTCCCACCGCCCCACCGATGGCATCAGCCAGCTCGCGGATCAGGGCGAAGTTCTCCGGAGCCCGCAGACCACGCCCGCCGGAGACGATGATGTCGGCGTCCTGCAGATTGGGGCCCTCCTCGGCGCTCTCCCGGATCACCTCGACTATCTTAGTCAACACGCTGTCTTCGTTGATGGAGACCGGTACCCTGATGACCTCGGCGCTTCTGCTTGCATCCGGCTCGGCTTTCTCGAACACCCTCGGGCGCACGGTAGCCATCTGTGGCCGCGCGTGACGGCACACGATGGTCGCCATGATGTTGCCGCCGAAGGCCGGGCGGGTCTGGTACAACAGCTTGACCCCGTCTTCCTCCCCAATCGCCAGACCGGTGCAATCGGCGGTCAGCCCGGCACTGATGCGAGCGGCGATCCGCGAGGCCAGGTCGCGCCCCATAGCAGTGGCGCCGATCAGCACGATCTCCGGCTGGTACTTGTTGATCAGGCCGGTGATGACATCAGTGTAGGGGCCGGTGCGATAGCGCTCAAGCTCGGGCGCTTCAGCCAGATAGACCTTGTCGGCACCGTATGCGCCCACGACTTCGGCCAGCTCGGCGACCTGATAGCCGACCAGGACCAGGCCGAGCTCGACCCCGAGTTCGTCAGCCAGTTTGCGCCCCTCGCCGAGCAGCTCCAGGGTGACGTCAGCCAGCTCGTCCGCTTCGATCTCAGCGACCACCCAGACCCCCTGGTACTGGGAGATGTCAATATCGCAAACCTCGATGCGATCCATTCTGATGGCGTCGAACTTGCAGCTACTCACACAGGCCCCGCACTGGGTGCAGTCAGCGGTGAAAGTGGCTTTGTCCTCCACCATCTCGATAGCGCCATAGGGGCACGCTTTCAGGCACAACCCGCAGCCTTTGCATTTATCTGCGACTACATAAACCGGCATTGACTGCTCCTTCAGCGACCCTCGCTAGCGGGTCGCAGAATCTACTGCGTGACGACTAAGCTTCTGCTGTGCTACACCTTCGGCCTGTTCCCCAACTACCGAGACCTCACAGCACCTGCGCCTCGCGCAGTTTGTCAATCAGCGTCTTGACCTTCTCTTCGGTGGTTTCGCCCTCGATTATCTCGCCCTCCACCTGGCGCGTCGGCGTGAAGATCTTGATGACATTAGTGGGCGATCCGTCCAGGCCGCAGCGGCTATCCTGCGCCGAGACGTCCTCGTGCGTCCAGATTTCCACTTCAGCCTTCTTGGCTTTCATGCGCGCCTTCAGGCCCGGCATGCGCGGCTCGTTGAGGTGTTTGACGGCGGTGATCAGGCAGGGCAGCTTGGCGCGGACTACCTCGAAGCCGTCAGCCAGCAGCCGGCGCACCTGAATCTCAGTATCCGTGATTTCCTCGATGGCGATGGCGTAGGTGATCTGCGGTATGCCGAGGTGCTCGGCGAGGCCCGGGCCGACCTGGCCGGTATCGCCGTCGAAGGCCTGCTTGCCGCAGAAGATCAGGTCAAACTCGCCGAGCTTACGGATGCCCTGGGCCAGGGAGTAGGAGGTTGCCAGGGTATCGCCGCCGGCCAGCGCCCGATCGCACAGCAGCACCGCCCGATTAACCCCCATCGCGATAGCCTCGCGCAGGCCTTGCTCGGCTTGGGGCGGGCCCATACACAACCCGATGACCTCGCCGCCGTGCTTTTCGACGATCTGCACCGCGGCCTCGATGGCGTTTTCGTCGAAGGGATTGATGATATGCGGAACCCCCTCGCGAATCAGCGTGCCGCTTTCGGGGTCCATCTTGACCTCGGTGGTGTCGGGAACGTACTTGATGCAGACGATTATCCTCATCGGGAAGCTCTCCTGTGGACGCTGCGCGCGTGTATCTCCTGAGCCTACCTGCGGCCGGAATGAATCGGTTGGCCGTCGCGTCCGGCCGCCTGCTTTGGCAGGGAAGGGGCCTGCGGGCACCCAGGTTACGGCGCGCTGTGCGATTGTGCCTCTTTCAGCAGTTGGTTGGCGATCACCAGGCGCTGGATTTCGGAGGTGCCCTCCACGATCTCAAACAGCTTCGCCTCGCGCAGGTAGCGTTCAACGGGGTAGTCGCGGCAGTAGCCGTACCCGCCATGGATCTGGACCGCCTTGGAGGTGACTTCGCCGCAGACCTCGGAGGTCTTGACTTTCGCCATCGCGGCCTCTTTTTCGAAGGCCAGTCCCTGGTCCTTGAGCCATGCGGCCCGGTAGGTCAGCAGGCGGCCGGCCGCGATCTCGGTCGCCATATTCGCCAGATGGTTCTGGATAAGCTGGAAGTTGGCGATACGTTCTCCGAATTGCTCGCGCTGCAGGGCATAGGTCACCGCGGCGTCATAGGCGGCCTGGGCCAGACCGACGGCCCCGATTGCCATCCCGATGCGACCCAGCCGCAGCGTCTCCATGGTGACCTGGAAGCCGCGGCCCTCCTTATGCAGCACGTTCTCAGCCGGCACCCGGCAGTCGCTGAAGATCAGCTCGCGATTTGACAGCGACTTGAACGCCATCTTCTCCTCGTTCTTGCCGAACTCGAACCCCGGCGTGCCTTTCTCAACGATGAAGGCGGTCATGCCCCGCACGCCCCGGTCCGGGCGGCTGTTGGCGATGATTACATAGATTTCGGCGTCGCCCCCGTTGGTGATAAAGACCTTCGTGCCATTGAGGACGTACTCGTCGCCGTCCTTGAGTGCGGTGGTTCGCACTGCGCCAGCGTCGGAGCCTGCCATTGGTTCGGTCAGTCCGAAGGCTCCCACACTTTCGCCGGTAGCCAACGGCGGCAGGTATTTGGCCTTCTGCTCTTCGGTGCCGAAGAACATGATCGGGTACTCAGCCAGCATGTGCGCCCCAAACACAGCCCCAGTGGTGGTGCAGGCCGCAGACAGCAGCTCGCCGACGACCGCCCACTCCAAAAAGCCCAGGCCCATCCCACCGTACTCCTCGGCAACCGGTATCCCCATCAAGTCCATCTCCGCCAGCAGCTTTACCTTATCCCAGGGATACTGTCCAGCCGCATCGGTCTCATCGGCGAAGGGCTTGAGCTTCTCATCACAGAACTCCTGCACATACTCGAACAGCTCCTGCTGATCCTCCGTAAAGGCAAAATCCATTGGCAGTCTCCTTCTTTGGAAGCCACAGCCGGTGTCTGGGGCTGCAACCGACTCTATCTCTCCCAGCGCAGCACCGCCGCTGACAGGCAGAAGCCGGCCCCGAAGCCGACCAGTAGCACCAGGTCGCCGGTCTGCAGGCGACCGTCGCGATAAATCTCGTCGAACGCCAGCCCCATCGAGGCGGCCGAGGTGTTGCCATACTTCTCGATATTGCAGACCACCTTTTCCCTGGCAATGCCTAAGCGGTCGGCGGCGGCGTCGAGGATCCGCTTATTGGCCTGGTGCATCACCACCCAGTCAATCTCTGCCGCGTTGATGTCGGCCTTTCTGATCGCCTGGCGGGCGATGTCGGGAACGCCGCGCACCGCCATCTTGAAGATCTCGTGCCCGTTCATATATATCTTGGTCGCGTTTTCTGCTAGGGCTTTCTCATCCGGCGGCCACGCCGAGCCACTCGAGGGCAAGGACAAGAATTCCCCGGCAAAGCCCTGGGTGTCCATCGCGTACGACAGCAGCCCCTTGCCCAGCTCATCGGGCTGTAGTACCACCGCCCCGGCGCCGTCGCCGAACAGCACGCAGGTGCTACGGTCCTCCCAGTTGGTTATGCGTGTCAAGGCCTCGGCTGCCACCACCAGTACGTTGTCGTAGCCGCCCGTATGGACGAACTGCGCGCCGGTCACCAGCGCATCTACAAACCCGGTGCAGCCGGTGACTAAGTCGAAGCTGGCCGCGCGGTTGGCCCCTAGCTTGTGTTCCAGGATCGCAGAGGTGGAAGGGAAGAGGGTATCCGAGGTGACGGTGCTGACTATGATCAGTTCCAGGTCCTGCGCCGCCATCTCCGCATCATCCAGGGCTACTTTAGAGGCTTCTACGGCAAGGTCGGAGCAGTTCTGATCATCGGCGATCACGTGCCGCTCCTTCATGCCGGTGTGCGTCACAATCCACTCATCGGTGGTATCAACGATCTTCTCGAGGTCGGCGTTGGTCAGAATCCGCTCAGGCGCATAAGCGCCGAGACCGGCGATACTGCATCCACGTAGGTTCATAGTTCCGCTTGACTACTCTCTTGCTCTGCGCAGTTGCCACCGGCCCCGTGCAGAGCCTGGATTCGGCCTCAGCTACTGGCTTTCCGACAAGGCCTGCGCCGGGCTTTGCACTTCGCCTAGCTGACGCACCGACCGACGCATCTGCTCGATGATATCATGTTCTACAGCCTCGGCCGCCACCTCGATGGCTTTGCAGATCGCGTGACGGTCCGAGCGCCCGTGGCTTACCACACATACCCCATTGACTCCCAGTAACAAAGCCCCGCCATACTCGGCCCAATTGTAGCGCGTCTGCAGGTGACGGAAAGCCGGCTTCATCAGCAAAGCGCCCAACCGCACCAGCTTACTGTGGCGGATCTGACTGTGGAAAATGTCCAGCATCGACTGAAACGTGCCCTCCAGCACTTTCAGCACCACATTCCCCACAAACCCGTCGGCCACTACCACGTCAACATCCCCATCGAAGATAGCATTGCCCTCGATATGGCCCACGAAGTTGATCGGCGCTTGGGCCAGCAGAGGATAGGTTGTCTGTACCAGCACATTGCCCTTGCCGGCTTCCTCACCGATATTCAGGATCGCCACTCGCGGCTCCTGCAATCCCAGGACATGCTCGGCGTAGCAGCTACCCATGGTGGCGAACTGCAGCAGGTGTTCCGGCCGGCAATCCGCATTGGCCCCTGCGTCCAGCAGGATCGCCTTGCCGATCCTCGTGGGGATGAAGACAGCGATGGCCGGACGGCTGATGTCAGCGATGTTGCGCAGCCGCGTGGTTGCCAGGGCCACGAAGGCTCCGCTGTTACCGGCCGAGACCACCGCCTGCGCCTCGCCCTGTTTGACCATCTCGATGCAGGTGGCTACCGAGGAGTTGCGACCTCGCTGCAGGGCTGCACGGGGACTTTCGTCCATCCCGATTAGCCCGCTACAGTGCCTTACCGTTACCCCCACGCTGCCCTCAGGACCGTATCCCGCTAGCTCTTTGAGCCGGGCCTCGTCACCCACCAGGCAAATCTCGACATCCAGCCTCTCCCGTGCCATCAGCGCTGCAGGCACGATCTCCTCAGGGGCGTAGTCACCACCCATTGCGTCCACAGCAATCCGCATACGAGCCTCTCAGCGTTTGCTAGTCTTTTCTTTCTCTTTCACGGTGTGGTCAACCTTGCGGCCCTTGTAGAACCCACATTCACCGCAGGCGTTGTGCGGCAGTACCGCCGCCCCACACTTAGCACACTTCATGATAGGCATCGTAGTCGGCAACCCCTGGTGGGTGCGCCGCTTGTTCCGTCTGCTTTTTGAGTGTCTCCGCTTCGGTAACGCCATGATCGGTCCTCTCATTCCTTAGGAGCGCCCCGGCTTGCCCCGTGCAGCAGTCATCCGCCGCTAGTCCTCCGACTGCCGCCAGAGTTCCTGCAGGGGTGCCAGTCGCGCATCTACCGCTTCCGAGCTGCACTCGCAGCTACCTTCATTGAGGTCCTGACCGCACTTTGGGCACAGTCCGGCGCAGTCGGGCTTACACAATGAGCGCGGGGGCAGATGCAGATTCAGCAGCTCTCGCACCAATTCGCTGAGGTCAATCTCATTCCCGTTGAGTATCGGGATCGGGTTGCCCTCCGCTTGCGTCTCCTGGTAAGCGCGCGGCTGGTCTAGATCCTCGAGTGTGCACTCCTCGTTGACTTCTATCTCCAGGGCTACCGTGTGCTCTTTGGCACAGCGGGCACACGGCAAGGTCACCTGAGTGTGCAGCCGCCCTTCGGCCCTCAACCCCTCACCGGTATTGGTTAGCACGATGGTGCCGGTGACTGTGTTTCTGAATCCTGGGGCACTTCCGGCCGGCGCCGGCGCTCGTATCTCAGCCTCGACCCAGCCGCCTTCTTCGGTTATGCTTGGTTCCAGAGCGAGTCTCATAATGCAGACCGCGGCTCTGAAAGCCGCGGGGAGCTCGATTTGCTCAAGCCGCGTCATTATACAGTAGCCGAATCGCAGTTGTCAAGCCAGCCTAAGCGCCTGCCGACTCCCGCCCATATTCGCCGCATCAGGCCACTCATAGCGTTCAAAATCGCCGCAGCCGTTGACAACCCCGGCCTGGTTGTCTAGACTAGAACGCCACCCGCTGGAGATTACCTATGACCGCACGCAAAGCCGCTAAATCGAGTACCAAACTTTCGCGCATCGTCTCGCTGGTTGTCCTCATCGCTTTAGCCCTAGGGGTGCTGTGGACAGCTCAGGCCGTGCAGACGGCGCTGGTCCCCTCCAAGTCAATGGAGCCGACGCTCCAGGTGCACGATCTGCTGCTGGTGCGCAAGGACGCCTACAAGAACGGTCGCACCCCGCAGCGCGGCGACATAGTGCTATTCGTGCGCGAGGGGGTGCCTGACTATTTTGTCAAGCGCGTCATCGGGCTGCCCGGCGAACACCTGATAGTGGGTTCGGGGCAGGTAGCCGTCGCGGGCAATCTGCTCGAGGAGCCGTATGTAGAGCGCCAGAGGGTCCGCGAGTACATCATCGAGGGCACCGTACCAGAGGGCGCGTATTTTGTGATGGGCGACAACCGCGCCCACAGCGAAGACAGCCGGGATATCGGTCCAGTCAAGCTCGCGAACATCAAGGGCAAGGTCACAGCTATCATCTCCCCCAAGAGCCGGCGCGGCAGAATACCCAACCCCTTTGACGAGTAGCGTTCACCGCCGAAGTCTTGCCGCATCGCCTTCTGCCCGGCGAATCTGCTTCTCATTCCGCATACGGGATGCGCGCAAACAGAACTTTTTTTGTTTCGGAACCGTCATTTGGGATACAATATAGCGTTACATTCACCGCATACTGCAACAGATAACATACCTTCAGGAAATGATCTGCGGTGCTCACGCGACTGACGCTAGTGGTAGCTTGCGTGGCGGCTTTGTGGTTCCCGCTGGGCGGCGTTATCGCCGCAGAGTCGGAACAAGAAGCCTCCTATGACCCTTTCCTCGAGGACAGCGAGGTAAGCGCCGACAGGGCGGGCAACAAGCCGCAAGCCACAACCTGGACCACCGGCTCCGGCGAGGGGGGCGAGATCGAGGCGGTGGATGTTGACCAATCCTACGAACTCCTCCAGGACGCTTCTCTACTTGACCTCAACTCCCTGGGGCCGCAGGTCCCCGACACCAGTATTCTATCCGACCCCGGCGATTTGAGCCTGACTGCCATTCTGCAGTCAAACGACAACATGCCGGCCGACGAACCCAGGTCCATTCGTGATCTGGTGCGCATGGGGCTGATCGGCTTTGGCGTCATGTTATTCGGTGCGCTGATCGGCGTGGGCGTAGAGCTGTTGCGCGTAAAGTACGGGAAGCGGACGCATCGCGAACCCTCACCCAAAGTCCCCCGGTAGTCTGCCGCGTCCTCCATTATGCCACTTTTCTAATCATCGCCGTAAGCGTGGACACACGCCCATCTAGACACGGAGGGGGCGCAGGTCTTAGTCTGCCCTGTGGTGAACCTTGCCCCTGTCTAGCTGCGTAGAATCAGCCCGGAGGAGCGCGCCATGAGCCAAGACCCCTCGGCAATCAACCTCACCCTGGAGAATCCGGCGTTGGCGTTGATCTGGGAAGACGGCCTGCTGCTGGTGGACAACCGTCTCTCGAATCGCAGTCGGCCTTTTGACTTCCCGGCCTTCGCTATCAAACTGGCCGGCGATGAGTTACCCGGCGACGACTTCACGCTCACCGACTGGCAAGCCGGGCCGGACCAGGTCACCTTCTCCTACCGACACCAGCCCAGCGCCATCACCGCGCAGGTGCATTACTGGCTGGAGGGCGACAAGCCCTGGTTCCGCAAGCACTTGACCCTGACGGCTCCCCAGGGCACGCCCACTCTCGACCGCGTCTGGGTGGACCGCCAGTCCGATCCGCCGATGCCGCTTCGCCGCGTCGGCTATGGTCTGCGCGGCGGACCGGACGCCGATCAGCAAACCGGCCTCGATACCTACGCCGACCAACCCGGCTGCGGCTTCCCCGTGTATGCCGGCGACTGGTTCTGCGGCATCGAACACGCCTCCGCTTTCACGGTCCCCGGCGAGCGGCTGGAGATATATCATCACCCGATCTGGGACGAAGCCGGCACCATCGAGACCTTTCCGGCGGTTTTCGGCGTCGCCACCGACCACCAGGCGGTGCCGCAAGCGTTCATGGATTATGTCTGGGACATCCGCATCCCGCGACTGGCCGAGCCAGTGATAACCCTGAGCGTGGGCTGGTCAACCCGCGTACTAGGGGGCGGCGAGTATCTCTTCTCCTGGGAATCCATGGACGCATTCCTGGACGCCATGCTGGACATCGGCTTGCACCCTGATGCCATGGCCCTCGACGCCGGGTACTTCGAGCGCGCCTCACTCTTCCACGGCAAGCAGGACGACGACCAGGACAGCAAGCTCATCGCACTGAGAAAGCGCCTTGCGGACAACGGAATGAAGCTGTCGTTGTGGGTCAGCCACAACGGCCGCACCGGCTTCGATATGGACTGGATCAAGCAGCAGGGCTGGGTCTTGGGCGATGGGCCGGGCACCTATCATGGTATGGACTTCGTTGTAATGATGCAGCCCAGCTTCGAAGAGGCCCTGGCGCAGCGCTTCGAGCGGCTTGTGGGTGAGGTCGGCACCGATCACCTCAAGATAGACTGGGATAACGAGTGCGCGACCATGCGGGATTTCGACGAGGTCTATCCCACCACCGACCACGTGCGCGAGGCCTCGCTGAGGATCTTCAACCGGATTGACCGCCGCATGAGGGCTAAGAACCCGGACCTGGTCACCCGCAACGGCTGGTGGCCCAGCCCCTGGTGGCTGCAGGCGGCCAATCACGTCTGGCTGGTCAACTCCGGGGACCTAGAGTATGCCGCCTGGCCCTCGCGCACCCAGCGCGACCGCGACAATACCCACCGCGACGCCATGTACTACCAGATCTAGCGCCGGGCCGAGACGCCGATGCCCTTCGACGCCTACGACAACCACGGCTTCGCCGATGCCGTGGACAACCCCTTCTACGGCGATCCGCACACGTGGCTGGACAATATGGTGCTGCAGTTCACCCGGGGCACCACCTATCTGCACATGACCTTTTGCCCGGAGGCGATGCGCCAGTGGCAGGCCGATTACACCCAAGCGGCCCTCGACTGGCTGCACTATCACGCCGATGAGCTCGGCACCCGCCATACCCAAATGGTCCTGGGCCATCCCGCCTATGGCGAAATCTACGGCTTCCTGCACCCCAGCGCCACCAGCGCCTGGCTGGTTTTGCGCAATCCCTCGGTCGAGCCGCAGAATGTTGAGTTGCCGCTGGCCGACTGGCTGGGCTATGCTCCTGCCACTATCCGTCAGGTTTATCCCTACTGGCAGGACCTCCAGCAGCCGGCAGTGCAACTGCTCGGCCACGAGGTGGTGCTGCTGAAGCTTTTCAGGGACCGGCAGCCTCAGGTCTCCCCCATTCGCGACGCGCCCTTTATGGCCAGCGCCTGCGACGCGGGATTTGAATACTGCTTCCCCGGGAATACCAAGCTCACCGACGAGGTCGCCCCGGTTATCCACCCGCAGATGCAGATTCCCGCACTAGTCGCTGAGAACACCGCCGATGAGGCGATTGCGGGTGGCTGGCGACTGCAGTGGTATATCGGCGTGCCGCACCGCACCGAGAAAGCCGAGGTGCTGGTGACGGCGCGCGGCCCGCAGGAAGCCCTGGATAGCCTCACGGTCAAAGGCGGCAACTCTCGCTACAAGGGGGTCGAGGCACGGCATTTGGCACCGGTCGAGCGGATTTTCCGCAAGGAGACCCGTGGCTACGGCACCGTACGAACGCTACCTCCGCTGGGCCCCCGCGATCGGGATGATTATGTCTTTCGGGTGCCGGATGGCGGCTACTGTTCGGTGACGGTGGATGTCCTCGCTGAGAACGCCGGTGAGGTCAGCTTTGAGGCATGGCTGATCGGCTATGAAGCGCCTGCCCGCCAGGTCGTCGTGCGCGATCAGGCTCCGGCAGAGGGCCCTCTGCTGCCGCCGCATCCCTACGGGTTCTCACGCTGCTTGCGACTGACCTAGCGCCTCAGCCGCCCCTCGCCGAGGGCTGGCACAACAACGGCGCTTCCGGGCGGTGGGCTCTACAGGCGGCTCGATAACCTCGACCTGGAAGATCCCGTTGACCTCTATGCCGTTGGAGGACAGGCTTCCCAGCCTGTCCTCATTCCGCGACAGGCAAGGATACCTGTCGTTTTGGCGAGTAGTTGGGGTTGTGGAGGATTCTGGGGACACCATGCCTAACCCTGAGCCATCGGGCGAAGGTCCAAGTGATGCGAGCGGTGAATTGAGTATGGTATCCCCTAAGAATTGAGGCTCTAGAGGCAGGCCAGACGGAAGCTTACCGTAGGAGGATGTTCCATGACAGCGCGAGTTTGTCTAGCAGTGGTGTTGGCTCTTGCCGTGGCGTCCGGCTGTCTTGCCGAGCCTGCCGGCAAGCCCGAGCAGGTCGTCACCAAGCTGAAAAAGCTCTACCGCGAAACGGTACTGGTCAGCGACGGTGCCGCCGATGCCGTCATCGTGGTGCCGGAGGGTGACAACTACCGCGCCATGGCCCTGCAAGTCAAGCAGGCCATCAGCGAGGCCACCGGAGCCGCGCTGGCGGTCAAGCCGGCTGCGGAGGTCAGCGCGGGTAAGATGGACCAGCACGTCATTCTGCTGGGCAATATGGATAACAACTCACTTGCCGAGCGGCTTTACTGGCAGCGCTATATCGCCTGCGACCTGGACTATCCGGGTCCTGAAGGCTACGTGGTGCGCACGGTCTGCGACCCGTGGGGCAGCGGGAAGAATGTCATTCTGCTCGGCGGCAGCAATCCCGGCGGCGTCCAGCGAGCGGTTGACGCCTTTGTCCCGTTGCTCAAGCCGGGCAAGGACCTGGTGTTGCCGCTGCTGATGGATATCGGACTGACCGGCAAGGAGACGATCACCGAAGAGGCCCTGCAGAAAGAGTGGGACTACTACAAGGCCAAATACCTCGACGCCAAATCACTGTGGTACGGTTGCGAGAGGCCGGTGCACCGCCTGGCGTATGACTACTACCTCACGGGTGTCGAGGAGTATGCCAAGCTCTACAATGAAGTCATCAAGCGCTGGATGGAGGAGTACTACCGCTTTGAGCGCAGCCGCCAACTGACCACCCCCAAGTACGATATGCCGGACATGTTCCTCTCCTGGGACCTGGTGGAGGAAAGCCCCAGCATCAGCGACGAAGTGCGGCTGGATATGAGCAATCTGCTGTATGACTATGCCATTCTGATGGGCGAATCCGGTCGGGTACACGACTGGGAGCCCGGGACGATGCGGATGACTGGCCACACCGTGATAATGGCGGTGGTTCACGGCTACGACTACTTCACCAAGTACTACCCCGAGGCGCCGATGGAGCGGCTGCAGAAAGCCCGGGATGATGTGAGCGTAGCGATGGACAGCTACTTTCAGACCGACGGGTTCATGAGCGAGACCGGCTATCTGGGCACGCACCCTCGGCTGCTGACCTATTACACACAGCATACCGGTGACTACCGCTGGTTCGAAAACGGCAACGCGCTGCGCTGGGAAGAATACCACACGATGGTGACCGACAACAACGGCTCGGCGATGGGTGGCTGGTCGCCTTCGCACCTGCTGGCGGCCCGTTACTACAATGACGGGCGCTGGCTGTGGCTGAGCAACTTCCAGCGGCATAGCGGCGACTACAGCACCAGAGTCAGCGGGGGCAAGCTCAACGGCAATCGCTGGTACGGCAGGCCGGCTATCGAGCCGGTAGTGCCGCTGGACATCACCGGCATGCGCGCCTTCCGCATGAGCAAGACTTGGTACGACGAGCTAGTCAGAACCCGGGGCGAGATGGAAGTGCCGCAGGAGAAGGCCTTCAACCAGGTGGCGATGCGGGTGGACTTCAACACCTCCAACCAGTACGCCCGCATCGCCGGCGTCAATATTGGCTTCCACTACGGGGCGCCGGCCAATGCCTTCAGTGTCCTGCACGACAAGGGCAGGAACTGGGTGGTCAACGGGCGCTGGGGCATGTCGCTGATGAAGTACTACAATACCATGCTGGTGATCCACAACGGCCAAGCCAGCCCCAAGATACCGTACTTATGCAGCCTCGAGACGGCTGTGGACCTGCCGCAGACCGGATTCATGCAATCGCAGATGCCCAACTACAATGCCGCCGACTGGATGCGCAGCGTGGTATGGAACAAGCAGCGCTACTGGCTGGTGTTCGATGACGTGCGCGCGCAGGAGGCCGGCGACTACACCTGCCTGTGCCAGTGGCGGGTCGGTCCACGGCCCCAGATCGAGGCCGCTAGAGCCGTTGTCGGCCAGGGCGACCCGGCCCTGATCATCGAGACCGCCGGCGACCCGGCGCTGACGGTGCGCGGGGAAAAGTCCGCCCACGGCACGGTCGGCTCGCACATGTACCGCCAGGGCCGCAGTGGAACCATGCAACCGGGCGAGACGGCCTCCTTCTGCAACCTACTGTGGGTCAAGGGCGGCACTGCTAGGCTGGAAGGCTGGCGCCGCTGGCAGTCCAGCGCGGAAACCGCCAACTTCGACAGCGAGAATCCGCAATCCGGCAGTGTGGCCCTGCGTCTGGTCAACACCGGTGTCAGTTGGCAATGTCTGACCCAGTCGTTGCCCGGACTCGAGGCCGGAGCCAAGTACCACGTGACCGGCTGGGTGCGCACCAACGGACAGGTCGGCGGCGCAATCGAGCTGCGGGATCAAGCGGCAGAGAAAGTCATGGTAGCTAGAGCCAGCACCGAAGCACAGGAGTGGACCAAGCTGGAGTTTGAGTTCGAGGGTCCGCCGGTAGGCCATACCGCCGAGCTGTGGCTCGCGCACACCACCTACAAGGCGGAAGGCGGCATCGCCTGGTTCGATAATCTGACACTCGCAAAGGTTGACGAACCGGACAATAACCTGCTGGTCAATGGCGAGTTCGAGGAGGCCGGAGACACGCAACGGATGCAGGCACAATACTCGCTGCGGGGCCTGGCCGACGGCTGCGCTATCGTCACCGATGGACAGGACTACTGGATCGCGGGAGTAGCCGGCGATGCCCAAGCGCGAACCTTTCAGCCCGCCGAGAAGGTATCGGTTACTGCTAAGACCTTCAACCTCAGCCCCCGCGTCTTTGCCCTGAGCGGGGCTACCGCCTTACGCTGGGATGGCCAGGAGCTGTTCGCCAGCGATAAGCCGGTGAGTATCGAGTTCGATGCCACTACCGGCAAGGGCGTGGTCGAGGCGGAGGCCGACAGCGTTATCAAGGTCAGGGGCCAGGAGGTGCGCTTAAGCGCCGGACGCAGCCCCCTAACCATGCGCCCGCAGGTGATCGGCGAGCTGGCCGTCAGCGCCAAACAGATCTGGGACAAAGCCACGCCTCCGGGAGGTGGCGGAGCCGGGCAGTTGGCCGGGGAAAAGCTGCCGGTCGCCTGGCAGTGGCAGGATGAGGCGATCCAGGCGGAAGCCAAGGCCGTCACGACCGCCGATGTGGACGGTGACGGCCAAGTCGAGACCGTCGCGGGCCTGACCGACGGCACCACGGTGGTATTGTCGGCGGAGGGCAAGGAGGTCTGCCGCCACAAAGTCGAAAAAGCCATCAACGATGTGGCGGTCGTTGACCTGAACGACGACGGCAAGCTGGAGGTGCTGTCGGCCTGTGACGACTATAACCTCTACGCCACCGACCTACAGGGTCAGGAGCTCTGGGTCTTCAACAATGAGGGCCTGGAGATTACCAATAAGATGGCCGGCCAACTCGGCACCGGCCGCTATGTCAGCAGCGAAGGCGAGTTCATCAGCCTCAAGATCGTGGACCTGGACGGCGACGGCACTCAGGAGATACTGGCAGGTGCCAAGTGCTTCATGCACGGCAGCCGGCATGTCTATGGAACGTTGTGGGTGCTGTCGCTGGAGGGCAAGCAGCTCTGGCACGTGTTCAACTTCGGCGGCACGGTTGACACGATTGATTGCGCGGACCTGGATGGTGACGGGAAGCTGGAGATCGCGATGGGCACCGGCGGCGGTACCTACGGCTGCCATGTCTATATTGTGGATTGGCAGGGCCAGCAGCTTGCGGTGTATGGAGCCGGCTATGGAGAGAAGCGCGCCGCCTTCGCCCGGCTGCGTGCCGAGGGCCCGTCGGCGTTGGTGCGCCTGGAGCATACCAATGGTACCGTCTGGGTCAATCAGGCGGCGGGCGAGCGAACTGCCTGGTGGACCTACGACTCTTCCGGTCTGACCAGCTACGGTCCGCTGATTACCGACTTCGACGGCGATGGCCTCAACGAGATTCTCATCGGCGGAGCCAGCGGGGACGTCTATCTGCTCTCCGATGCTGCGGAGGAGCACCTGCTATGGCGCACCAATGTCGGGGCACCCGTGACCGCTCTCCAGACCGCCAAGATCGAGGGCCAGGACCGTATCCTGGTGGGCACCCTAGCCGGGACGCTGGTTGTGCTGGACGGCGAAGGCAAGATACTGGCGCACGCCGAGGTTGGAACGGACATAGTGAGCTTGGATGTGGCCGCCGAGGCGAAAACGGCGGTGCTGGGGCTGTTTGATGGGAGTACGGCTGGGGTTGGGCTGTAGGGGTGGCCGAGAACTAGCTCGCTGCGAAATGCACAAGTCGCCGGAGGGGCTGGCGGACGAGCCGAAGGCGTCAACGACAACAGCGCGGGCGCATGCCATGCGCCCCTACAATGGCCCCTCTAATGGCAACGGCGACAGGTAATGACGCCCGCTCATGGCGTTTGCACGTTTTCCGATGAACGGTGCGAGCTAGTCTTGGGCCGGTGCGGTGACCACCTGCAACTTGCCATCGCGGAGGCGCGCCACTAAGGTGCGGGCCGCGGTCGTCATCGTTTGACCTGAGGGCAGCGGAGCGACCATCTCCCCCTCACCTCGGTTGAAGGCCACTACCGTGTCCCCCACTCGCACGCCGTCGCAGTCATCGGTAGATAGCTGCTGTAGCGGGGGCGCCTCCTGGCCGGCATTGTTGATGAGCAGCGGGACCAGGAAGGTAGCCTCCGCCACCGCGCCGGTCTTAAGCTCCAGCACGTTGATTTCAGGCTCTTGCGGTGTCAGGTCACGGTGGGGGTGGATGAACTGCGGCCGGTAGGTTAGGGTCTCCCCCACCAGTGCTTCGGGCAGCAGCGGCACAACGGTGACTTGGCCCGCATCGCGAACGATGGTCCAGCGACGGTCGCCCTCACTGGTGTGGCCCCAGTGGTGCAGCAGCCAACTGAAGGTGCGCGGCTGTTTGGCGGCCAAGCGGTCATACACGACTACCAGATCACGGCCTGCCAGCACGACGGTGCGGTCGAAGCGGGTCAGGGCGAGGTCTTCAGGATAGGCTGAGTGTGCGTCTCCGCTGATGATGGTAATATCGCCCTCGGTGACGAACTGAGTAATGTGGGCGCGACCGGGGGTCGGTGCCGGCCACATCTCCCCATCGCCGTACTGCCCCTGACCATCCACCAGCACCGTGTTGTGGTTGCGCGTCTCCTTTTCATAGGTATAGCCGGGATCGCCGGCCAGCACCGCGCCCCGGCTGAAGAGCACGAAATGGTTCTGCGCCGGGTGGTTGTGGCCGGTGCCACCGAGGTGGTAGCGATCACATAGCTCGGCCCATTTGTGCCCGCCCAAGGGCCGACTGACAAAGGCCAGGTAGGTGGCATCGTCCTCCCAAGCGGTACGGGCAAAGGCGGTCTCGACATCCGGGTAGTAGCGAGCTAGCGGGATGCTGTCCTGGACATCAGCGGCGGGCAGATTCTCGTCCAGCCACAGCAGGTTGAAGCGGTCGGAACTCGGGCCGGTGTTGAGTAGTTCGGCAAGGCCCATAGTGACCGGGTCCTGGAACCGTTTGGCCTCCCACAGCAGCAGTTTAGTTGGCGGGCGGGCCAACCTGACCGAGCTGTCCTCCATCGCGGCGGTGAGCTCGAGGCCCGGATACAGATACTGACAGCGGAACTGGCCCTGTCCGCAGAGGCCCTCATCGCCGGCCGGAATCTTGAGGCCGCTGCACCATTCGTAGAGGTCGGTGTACATGTAGAGCGTAGGCATCGAGTAATCCCAATAGCTGGGGCCCTCGTGGAAGCTGCCGTCCGGGCTGAAGGTCAAGGCGATGCGCTCGTAACGGTCCCAGGCCCAGGCCAGCCAGCGCTCGGCCTCAGGCTCGTCTCCGTAGATCGCCGCTGCGCCGAGGGCCAGCGCCAGATGGGCATACCAGTAGTGATTCTGCTGGAAGGCAAGCCCACCGCCGGTAGCGCCAGCCAATGAGGCATTGAAAAGCAACTGGCACTGTCTCGCTATCGTCTGCCGGACGCGCTCGCGCAAGTCCTCCGGCAGGTCCTGATAGAGCCAGTCATAGCTCAGGGCCAGGCCCTCCATGAAGTACTCGGCATCCAGGTCAACACCGACCGTTTGATAGGTAGTCGCCATCTCCAGCCACTCGATGATGGCGGCAAGCTGCTCTGCGTCGGGCGCGAGCAGATAGCCCAGGGCATAGTTCCCCAGGCCGCGGAAAGGCCCACCATTGCGCTTGCCGGGCTCGAAGGCCGGCGGCTTTCTGGTCAGCGGGCCGGGTAAGCTATAGAAGCTCTGGAGGCGTTGATTATCGAGCCGCGCGCGCATCGCCTGGATATCGTCGGCGGTGAAGAAGATGCGCGGATGAGCATTAGTCAGCTCCGCACGCATCGGCGGCTGCGGCATCTTGGTGCTGGCCGCGGCGATACTCAGAGTCTTGATAACACTACCCGGGCTCTCGCGCAAAGTCAGGCTGAAGCTGTGCTTACCCGGCTGGGTTATATCAAGGACAAACGAACGGCTGCCGAGGGCGCCTCTGGGGATCACGAAGGGCTTATCAATCCGCGCTCCGTCGCAGGCCAGCCAGTAGGAATCCGTGCCGGCGTCGGGGGCCTGCGCTTCGACCTCGAAAATCGTGCGGCCTACCGGCAACTGCACCTCGAGGTTGAGCTCAAAGCCCGCTTCGGTAAGGGCAACCGGCTGGCCGTGCAGCGTGTCGAGCTTGGCCGCGGTGGCTTGCTGCACGACCTCGGTGGCGGTAAGCTCGATGACCATCTCCCGCACCAGCATCGGCTTGTCAAGCAGCGTGTTGAGATCAACGCCCGAATACGGCCCTATGACTAAGGCTCCGGCCATTAGATATGGCAGCATAACATCACCCCGTGCTGTAGCCATACGCCCGGCTCAGGTGGGACCCTTGTATGAGCCAAACGGAATGTGATG
The DNA here is from genome assembly GCA_964390495.1 of uncultured Armatimonadia bacterium. Classification (GTDB taxonomy): domain Bacteria; phylum Armatimonadota; class Zipacnadia; order Zipacnadales; family UBA11051; genus UBA11051. The sequence goes on along the minus strand of CAYMIN010000002.1, from coordinate 46,223 downwards.
AACGCCTCGTATCTAGACATTCGCCCCGCTTTCCGCGAATCCTTTCGGGAAATGGGCGAAGCAGGCCGCAAGCCGCCCGTCGCGCCGGCTCAGGAAGGAGTATGGCCGGCTGATGGTGAATGTCAGAAAGAGCGAACAGAACCGCAACCGGTGAGGGCGCCATGCAGCAAGATGCGACCAGCAGAGAACTGGCGAAGCAGCGAGGCAAGGGCATTAGGACCGGCGTAATCATCGCCGTGGTCGTGGTAGCGCTGCGCTATATCCCTAGTACCTCCAATCTGTTTGTCTTCTCGCTGATTGACAATTTCGCCTATGACCTGGCCTTCGAATGGCGCGACTCGCAGCCGCCGGCGGACATCGTGATCGTGGCGATAGATGACGACAGCATGTTGCAGGACCGGCTGGGGAGGTTCCCGTGGCAACGAGATACCTATGTGAAGCTGCTGGAGAAGCTGGCCGGGGCCAAAGTTGTGGCCTTCGATGTGCTGTTCGCTGAACCTGACCGGCACAATCCGGAAGCCGACGCCCGTTTCGCCGCGGCAATAGCGCGGCACGGGCGGGTGGTGCTGGCGGCATACAAACGCCTGAAGGCGGAGGCCAGGGGTGATGAAGACAGCGAAGAGAGTCAGGTCATGCCCTCATACCCGCTGCCGGCAGGCGGAAGCGGCCCGCTGAGGCCGGTGCGAGCGGAGAACTTCACCCCACCTATACCCCAGCTCGCCGAGGCGGCCCTCGCCATCGGGTATGTTGACATTGAGCCTGACGCCGATGGCGTATATCGGCGGGTAGCACCCCTGCGAGCCGGTTACGACCGCCGCATCTATCCGCATTTGGGCACGGAGATAGCCCGCGTGGTCTCCGCCACAACCCCCGCGCAGATCGTTGAGCAAGTGCCGCAGAAACAGATAACGGTCGGCCAGCGGGCAGTCCCTCTCAACGCCGACGGGAAGATGCTGATCAACTATTGCGGCCCGACCGGCACGATACCGCGATACAGCTTCTGGGAGGTAGTCAGCGGGCAGGTTTCAGAGGATGAGTTCAAGGGTAAGATTGTACTCGTAGGTGCTACCGCGCCCGGCCTCTATGACATCCGCAACGCGCCGTATCGGCAGAAGAGCCGCTTCTTCCTGGGCGTCGAGACGAACGCGAACATCGTCAACAGCCTGCTGCACATGTCGCCGCTGACCGACAGCTCGCGCACCCTGGCGTGGCTGCTTTTCGCGGCCGTACTGGGCTCTCTGGCAGGTTGGGTGGTCTGGAGCAGCGGAGGGACAGCCGGCCCGCTCATCGGAGCCCTGATACTGGTCGCAGTGGCCTTGCCTTCGTTTTTCGTGATCTTCTACCTGGCGAGTCAGGTAATTCCCTATGGCGCAATCGCTTTGGCCACGGCGCTGCCGGTAGGGCTGGGGATCTACGAGCGGCTGGGGGCTGAGCGGCGGATGATCCGCGGGCAGTTCGCCTCCTACGTCTCAGGAGACGTGCTGGCGATGCTGAGCCGGGACCCGGAGCTGATCCGCAGCGGCACCCAGCGCGAGATTACTCTGCTGTTTGCCGACGTGCGGGGCTCAACATCGCTGGCGGAAGAGTCAATTCCGCAGGAATGGCTGGCTCAGCTTAATGAGTATATGAGCGAGATGACCGAGGCGATCTTCGACTACAACGGCTATCTGGACAAGTTCATGGGCGACGGGATCATGGCGATCTGGAACGCCTTCGGTACTGACGCCAAACACGCGCAACTTGCCGTCTATGCCGGTCTGGCGATGCTACAGCGGCTGGAAGTGCTGAATCAGGCGTGGGCGCAGGTCGAGCACCGAACGCCGCTGGCCATCGGCATCGGCCTGCACACCGGTAAGGCGATGCTGGGAGACGCCGGCTCGGACCAGCGACGCCAGTACACGGCCATTGGCGACGTGGTCAACATCGCCGCCCGCATCGAGCAAATGAACAAGGAACTCGGCACCACCTTCATAATCAGCGAAACCACCGCCGCCCTGGTCGCGGAGGTCGTCGAACTGCGCGAGATCGGCGAAGTGGAGGTGCGGGGACGCAGCGAGGGCATTAGAGTCTTCGAGGTGATCGGCAAGAAATCGTGAGCCTGAAATCTGAGATGAGGTGAGGGGATGCTGAACCTGTTTGGGAAGAAGAAAAAGAAGTCGCGAGGCAGCGCGGTCGCCGACGCGCTTGCCGAGCTCAAAGACGACCAGGACAAGCGAGGCAAACGGCGCAAGCGCAGGGGCAAGCAACTGCTGCCCTCGTGGGTTGACCGGCGCATCCTGATCGGCCTAGGTATAATCGTGATCGCGATCATAGCGGATGGCGTGCGACGCGAGAACCAGGAGTTTTACGCCACTATCACCCACGTTTACGGCCAGGTTCAGATCCACGCCGATGCTCAATCAGGGGGCAAGGCCGCGCGGGTGGATGACAAGCTGCAGGACCGCAACGTGATCCGCACCGGCGCGCAATCACAGGCGGTGCTGGACTTCCCCGACGGCAGCGTCGTCAGCGTCGGCCCCGACTCGCAAATGGTGGTGAAGCTGCTGGAGTACAACCGCGGCGGAGCCTGGCGGGCCCGGTCGCTCTTCCTGCAATGCGGGCAGGTGTGGGCCAAGGTCTCGCCGCACTTCGGCAAAGAATCGGAGATGAAGATCTACACGCCCTCGTCCGTGGCTGCCGTCCGGGGTACCATGTTTTCGGTCTATCAAGACCCCAAGGGGCGCAAAAGCGATATTATGTGCAGCGACGGGACGGTTCAGGCCCAAGGCCTGACCGGGGCTCCCCAAGCTCTCACCCCCAATAGCTCCGCCACGGTATCAGCAGGCAGAGCTACGGGACGGACGCGGCGGATGTCGAGCGAACAGACCGGCTACTTCAGGCGACCCGAGCTGTGGAAAGACACGCCTGAACCACATTGGCTGAAGACTGCGGAACTGACCATCACTCAGACGCTGGATGCACCGCTGACGATTCTGGGTATCGGCAAGGCCTCTCCGTATGTGGGGTGCGCCAACTTCGCGCGTCGGGCTGCGGCCCAAGAGCAACTGCGGCGCATCTTCCTCAATATCGAGGGCCAGAAGTACCCCGAGTATATCAACCCCGGAACGATCGAAGAGCTGGATATTCCGCCGGACAAGGTGCGGATAATCCTGTCGAGTTTCCACGGTGATGCCATCGAGCTATACCGCCAACTGGAGGGCGGCAGGGGCTTTATCGTGTTCGCACGGGCCCGTGACACCAAGCGGACCCTCTACAAGCTCACGCCCTACGGTGTGGAGAACGCGACTGAGGCCGAACTGCGCCAGTACCAGGCCTACTGAGGCCGACGAAGGTCGAGTGGGATGACGAAGTTAGAGAGAGAAGCCGACAGATGATAGGTAACTGGACACCAAAAAAACCGTAGGGTACAATAGTGCCGCACGGAGTTGCACGCATGGCATCTCGTCCCGTTGGCTAGTTCGAGGATGCCGGGTGAAAATATGGCAGTAAAGACGGTAACACTCTGGCTCTGCGAAGTGACTGCTGAGGAAAAGCAGTTGTTCCTGGACATTCTCAAGAAGCTGGGCGAAGCGCAGCGAGCGATGGTGTGTGAATGGCTCAGGCTGGCCATGACTGAGGAACGATACAGTGAGAATGCCGGTAAGCAAAAGGGCCGTGAGGTTTTCGAGGGAACGGGGTACTCAAACGACTTGGTCAACAACTATGCGCGGGCAGATGCCTACGCCCGCTTTAAGGCTCAATGGAAGGCGGTTCGGCGCGGCGAGCGCTCGTCTGTTTCTTTTGCAGGTGACGCCCCCTTTATCTATCTGGGCATACCGCGTACCGGGACGCGGCAAGCAAGGGTTGAGAAACGCGGCGATGACTGGTGGATACTATGCTAATCCAGCGAGCTTATAAAACCGAACTTGATCCGAACGAAACACAGAAGCGGCTATTCTATCAATATGCTGGCGCCTTGCGGTTCGCCTATAATTGGATGTTGGCGCGGAGAGAAGAATATTATAAAGAAACAGGCAAGATGATAAGTGGCTACGATCTCACGAAGGAATTCCGTGCCCTCAAAGACACACAGTTTCCTTGGTTTAGGCAATTTGCCAATAAACTTGAAGAAACAGCAGCGAGCAATCTTGATGCTGCCTACGACAGGTTCTTCAAAATGCGCAAGGATGAAATACCAAGACCGAAACTAAGGAAGCCTCGTAGGGATGGTAAGCCAGCGGGCTTCCCTCGATTCATGAGTAGAAAACAAGGAGTTCACGCATTTAAGTTTTGGACGATAAAACGAGAATGGATACAGCCAGACAGAATAAGGTTCCAACGGATTGGCTGGGTGCGGCTGAAAGAGCGAAGCTATCTTCCAACACCAGGTAGAGACGTAAGAATAATGAGCGCGACCATATCTGAGAAGGCGGGCCGATGGTTTGTTAGCGTCCAAGTAGAAGAAGAAATTGAAGATGCTGCCAGTGGTAATGCGATAGTAGGTATAGATATTGGTATCACAGTGCTTGCCACTGCGTCTGATGGGCGCACCTGGGGCAACCCGAAGGCATTGGATTATTATCTAAAGAGGCTTCAGAACTTGGGAAAACAACTTTCAAGACGAAAGAAGGGAAGTAACCGATGGCAGCAAACTAAACGAAGAATCGCGAATCTACACTATCAAATTGCTTGTATCAGATCAAATGCTATCCACGACATGACGACTGAAATTCTGGCGAGAGCCAAGTCAGAAGGAGAGCCACCGTGTCTGATAGTCATTGAAGACCTCCAGGTTAGAAACATGCTGCAAAACAACAAACTTAGTAAAGCGATTGCAGATGCTTCCTTTGCTGAGATCAGGAGACAACTGGAGTACAAAGCGGCGTGGTCGGGTACGGAAGTTCTAGTTGTGGATAAGTTCTTTGCTAGCAGTAAGATATGTTCCAGTTGTGGTTGCAAGAACACACAACTAACTTTGGCAGACAGGACGTTTGTATGCCAGAACTGTGGACTAGAAATTGATAGAGACTTAAGTGCAGCATTAAACCTGCGACGAGCAGGTTTGGAGTACGTCACGTTGAAAACCAGCGGACGAAAAACGGACGTGGAGGCCGAGACCGAAGCCGTTAGTGAGTGCACTGGAAAGCCTGTGAAGCGTCAAGCAGAGAAATTATCTGCAGTCTCCGCGTAGAAATGCGTGGAGCCGTCCCTGCACCTAGACAACTGCTGTTGTCGAACGCGCGTTTAGGGTTTCACCCACGCGCGCAGGAGCGGTTGGTCCTTGTTGGCTATGACCCCGACCTTGACGGCGTTTCACCCACGCGCGCAGGAGCGGTTGGCACATGATCCCCGTGCGTTGCCATTTCTCCTACGTTTCACCCACGCGCGCAGGAGCGGTTGGTCGAGGAAAAGCAACCTGAGGGAGTGGCGGAGAGTTTCACCCACGCGCGCAGGAGCGGTTGGGCCAAGCCCAGCTACAGAGCCTACGCACGAACGTTTCACCCACGCGCGCAGGAGCGGTTGGTAAAGCAGAAGCTGTCTTAGACCTGCTAGGGAGTTTCACCCACGCGCGCAGGAGCGGTTGGCTACGGCAGATCAACTTGCAGCGCTGGACACCGTTTCACCCACGCGCGCAGGAGCGGTTGGGGCAGCCGCAGGGTGCCTTCCATGTACTCGCCGTTTCACCCACGCGCGCAGGAGCGGTTGGTGGACGACGCTCAGCCGGGCCCGCACCATGCCGTTTCACCCACGCGCGCAGGAGCGGTTGGAGTGACGGGTCATCGCCGACGCGGCCGCCAGTGTTTCACCCACGCGCGCAGGAGCGGTTGGCACATCTCCCTGCTGCGCTGCGATTGGCGGGGCGTTTCACCCACGCGCGCAGGAGCGGTTGGGACAAGTACGTTTACTACCACTGCACGGGCAAGTTTCACCCACGCGCGCAGGAGCGGTTGGCAACTCGCGCCCTGTTCCGGCGCTGCGTTGAAGTTTCACCCACGCGCGCAGGAGCGGTTGGTTCGCACTGTAGAACCCAGACGGTGCGGACGTTGTTTCACCCACGCGCGCAGGAGCGGTTGGCCCAGTATGACCGCGAGCAGCAGGCCCGGCAACGTTTCACCCACGCGCGCAGGAGCGGTTGGTACCATACTTGGCGAGACACGGAGAGATGCGACGTTTCACCCACGCGCGCAGGAGCGGTTGGCATTGGGTGCATTTGCGCATAATAATGCTTTCGTTTCACCCACGCGCGCAGGAGCGGTTGGCTGTGCCACTCTCGGCAGTGGGCGCGGATATTGTTTCACCCACGCGCGCAGGAGCGGTTGGCCCATTATGACTATCAGGACCCGGCGGCAGAGGTTTCACCCACGCGCGCAGGAGCGGTTGGTAGCAAGCGATACCGGCGGCTACACCATGTTCGTTTCACCCACGCGCGCAGGAGCGGTTGGTTTCCCGGCGGGGTCTGCACTTCGCGGGTGCCGTTTCACCCACGCGCGCAGGAGCGGTTGGGGCGCTCTGCCTCCTGGCAATGCACCTGGAAACGTTTCACCCACGCGCGCAGGAGCGGTTGGTCGGGATTCTCGCTCACCAGCACCCCGTCGTCGTTTCACCCACGCGCGCAGGAGCGGTTGGCTAAAGTCGCCAATCCCGAATTGGCATGAAGAGTTTCACCCACGCGCGCAGGAGCGGTTGGCTCTACGCTGACAGCGGGTTCCTGCCCTACTGGTTTCACCCACGCGCGCAGGAGCGGTTGGTGCAGCTATGATGCCGGGCCGGGGGGCGCTCGGTTTCACCCACGCGCGCAGGAGCGGTTGGCTGTTGCCGGCGGACATGCTGGAGGGACAGCAGTTTCACCCACGCGCGCAGGAGCGGTTGGCAACTCGCGCCCTGTTCCGGCGCTGCGTTGAAGTTTCACCCACGCGCGCAGGGGCGGTTCGTCCTCCGAATACTGGTCGAAGCTGGTGCGCTCGTTTTACCCACGCGCGCAGGGGCGGTTCGGCGCGCTAGAATTCGGACAGTGGCTGCCATAGTCATGGGCTTGACGAACAACTCTTGCGAGACTGGGGAAACAAAATGGACATCGAGAACCGGGTTGCACGACTCGAACGGCGCATCGCACTGCTCGGCTGGATTTTCGGGCTTGCTCTACTCGTCACCCTAGCTGGCACCGCCAGCCTACTTGTGACGCGGACTAAACCAACCATGCGCGAACCGCTGCCCCCTTTTGCTACGGAGATTTTCAAATGGAACAAGGATTGGGTAGTAAGCATTGAGGAGAATGGCAAATATCTCTGCACCTGGCACGGCAGAATCTGGGAAATAGCCGCAGAAGACCGGGCGAAGGTACGACGATGGCAGCCAACTGAAACGTTGGTAGCAACCGGACGCCCAAGCGATGAATGGACAAGCTTCCACGAGGAAGAAGATGGCCTATCGTACTACTACCACAGCAGCGTGATAAACTTGGAAGCCCGCCAGGTCGTTTCCGGTGGGATCTACAGTGCGCCCGAGCCGCCCCCCGAGCCAGCGATGATGCCCGAGCCGCCAATGCCTGAAGCCTTGGAATCTCCGTAGCAAAAAGGGCAGAAAACAGGAGTACCTGATGGGCCGTTTGCACCGACGGCAATCGGGGCGTGATGAAAAGGGCCGGTTCGCCAAGGGCAACCCCGGCGAGTCCGTACCTCCGGCATTTTTACCCACGCGCGCAGGGGCGGTTCGTCCCACCTTCCGGCAATGGTCTCGGCGTTTTTGTTTTACCCACGCGCGCAGGGGCGGTTCGTGTTCCTTCCGGGTCATCGCCGAGACCCCAGCTCTTCGACGCCCCGCAAGCAACAGCTAAGCGCTCGGCCACGAACGCCTGCAGCTCCGCAAACGCATCCCACTTCTCTTTGTGTCCCTTTTCGCTCTGCGCTAGGGGCTGTGCCTGCGCGGCTTCCAAAGCGCCCTTCAGCGCCCCCATAAGAACCGCCGCAGGGTTCAGGCCCTCGGGCGTCTCAAACAACATCGGGGCATGAATCCCTTGCGGAAGTACATGATCCCCATAGCTCACCATTTCTCTCTTCTCCCCAATCCTTTATGCTTGACTTCCCCTACAGGAGCCTCTTGCGCAAACGTCGAATGATGCTAATAGTCCTAAGAACCCAGGGCCGCATACGAAGCCGCTTCGCCACTGGAGGTCACAACCATGGCGACTTACCCTGAGGCATCGCTGCCGTACTGTATCGGCTCCGGCCTGATCAGCGCCACGTTGGCCTTCTTACCCAGCAGCGCGGTGGCCGACGGCAACCAGAAGGGCATCCCGTCAATACTCACCCGCGTTCCCGCTGGGAAGGTTATCGGTTCACCCTTACTCTCCGGGACCGGCATTGCGGCATTACAGGCGCCTCTGCTCTCTCCCATCACCGTCACCTCAGTCCTTTATGTTTGACTTCCCCTACCGGCGTGGTATAATAGCTATGCCCCAGCCAGGAGATGCGACGTGTCCCGTGTAGTGTCGCAGACGGGCAGGCGGAACGGGCCGCTGGATTACCTGGACCCGCGCGGATGCGCCGTCGCCGAGTGCCTTTGAAAGCCTCGGCGATGTTACTTTTTCCCCTGGACGTTTGTAGAGCAGCTTCCCCAGGCGCAAATCCTCCACGGTATTCCCCTCGTCCATGTATGGGTAAGCCGTCACAAAGAACAACTCGTCGGGATCGTCCTCGCTCTGCTCTAGGAAAACCACGTAAGGATAGCCCTCCGGATCGGCATCCGCCTCCATCAGGTAGCCGGCACGGCCTTCGGGGTCCATGGCCTCATAGACCCTATCGGGGTCGCGCACGACCATGCCTATCCAGTGCATCCGTGCCGCCCGTTCCGGCGCAAACACTCGCAATTTCTCGCGCTCCCGCTTACTGGGTCTCCTACCAAGTTTGGCTTCCAGCTTTTTCAGACGCAGCGCTAAATCCACCCCTTCCTTGCCGCCTCGCTGTGTCGCTCACGATCCCCGTGCCACGACTTGCGCAGCCCGAACACCGCTACCAATTTCTGACTGGCCACTACTGCCATGACCGCATCCCATCCGCCGAATGGTAATACTCGATAGCACCCGACCGGTCCAGCACCAGGTGATAGACCCCGTTCTGTATCCGCATAAGTTGCAACCCGCTTGGCAGGTTGCTCAAGCCCAGCGCCGGAAACTCCTCCACCGCCCGCAGTATCCGGTTGCCCGCCGCGTCCCGCTCCATGCCCGCAATGATTCCCACCGGCTGCCCCCCACGGGTGCCGACGATGTGGATCGTGCCCCCGTCGGGCCACCCGTTTTACCCACGCGCGCAGGGGCGGTTCGGCCACAGGAGAGTCGGGCTGGAAGCCCGACCTACGCGGGAAACCCAGGGGACAGTCCCTAAAGGGACAGTCCCCCATCGCGGGTTCTGACACAGCTTCTAGTGGCTGACCTGGATCACAGCGCCGGGGACCGCATCGGCGCTAAGAATCCAGTCCGCGCCATCGCGGGCCATTGAATATACGGTGCTGCGCAAGTGGCCGCCGTGGAGGGCGGTAGCTACGAACTCCGTTCGAGGCTCCCCCGATACCTCCAAACCACTGATGCGGAAACTCAGTCGGCTGTTGATCACACCAGTCGGCCACTGTCCGGTAATCTCGAACCGGACCTGCTGCGGGTCGGCCTCAATCATCTCGACCGCCAGCGCCCGTCGCAGCAGGACGTAGTCTATCACATCATCAGGTTTGGCGGCCCACAGCCTGCCCTCCGAGATGTCACGAAGCTTCGCGAACCGCCGCGTGAGGTCCTCCGGCGTAATGCACTTGTGCGCCTGCGGCACGTTCCACATTACCAGGTGCGAGGTCTCGTATAGCCACGAGCCGAGCAGGAAATCCAGCTCCAGATTGTCAGTCAGGAGCTCGTCTTTCCAGTCGTAGCCATCGGATATGCGGCCGGAGGCGACCATGAAGTTGCCGATCTTGTAGAGGTCGAAGTCTTCGCGGTTGGGCGCGCCATCTATGTAAGCACAGGCCAGATAGTGCTGCTTGACCAGGTCTACCACCGGTTCGTAGTTGTACTTGTCATTGGGGATCGTGAAGATGCGCACCGGCCAATCGAGCAGGTCCTCCAGGCGGTACTTGCTCCAGACCACTTCGCGCCACAGGTCCAGCCCCGGCTGGGTCGGATAGACGTAGTGCGACCAGGAATGATTGCCGACACCCCAGCCGCGAGCCATCACGAACTTCAGCTCGGCAACGCTCATGTGCATGTAGTCATTCAGCGAGCTGGCGTAGGCGCGGCGCTGCTGCCCAAGTTGGCCGACAACCACATCAACATGGCCGGGGAAGTCGAACTCCTGATGCACCGGCAGGGCGTTGGCCAGGGCGTCCACGGTGCCCTCGTCATAAGTCATGGAGTAGGCAAAGGGGGCATCCTGGGGCCAGGTACAGATTTGTACCGACGAACTGCTTTGGCTCATGGCGATTATCCTCACTCAGACTACTCAAATCCAAGCCGGCCGCTTCAAGTGCGGTCGAACTGGCCGGCGCGGACCATCGCGTTGATGAGGTTGAGAATCAGCCGGCCGGTGGTGTGCGCGCCCAGCGCATAGAGGTCGTGCTCGGGGACGAACTCCACCCAGTCCATCCCTATAACCCGGCCTTTGTCGGCCAGGCCCCGCAGCAAAGCCACGGCCTCGGCAAAGGTCAGCCCGCCCGGTTCCGGATGACTGACCGCCGGCGCGATGGACGGGTCGAGACCGTCATAGTCAATGGTGATGAAGTAATCCGCGCCGTCCGGGATGCGCTTCAGCACCGCCGCCATACCGATCTCGTGGACTTCCCAATCGGGTATCACGATATTGCCTGCCGCAATCGCTGCCTCATAATCGGAGGTCAGAGCACTACCGACACCGCCCTGGCCGATCTGAATGATGCGCTGCACCCACGCCATCTCGGAGATGCGTCGCATCGGGCTGCTGTAGCCCTCCCGCACACCGTTGACTTCGTCCTTGAAATCGAGGTGCTGGTCAACCTGGACGACGACGATAGGCCCATGAGGTTCGTATGCCCGCACCACCGGAATCGGAACCGCGTCGGTGCCGCCGAAGACGATGGGAACCGCGCCGCAGGAGAGGATCTTGCCCACGGCCTCGGTGGCCCGATTGACGGTCGCACGGAGGTCCGTGGGGTCGCCCGGCACATCGCCGCAGTCAACGATGCGCACCTGACGGCCCGCGAGCAGCTCTCCCGCGAAATCGAAGTTATAGCCACCCAGCAGCGAACGCCGAAAGCGCGACGACTTCTCGCGCAGATAGCGGGGCGCATCGTGGGTCGCCGGCTCATCCATCGCGTAGGGAATACCGTAGGGCACGCCGAGAAAGGCGATGTCCGCCTCCAGCGTCTCCAGGTCCGTCACCACAGGCACGCCCATAAAGCCGCTCTGAGGGGGAATGGTCATCGCTGCGGTCGTCCTTTCTGTCAGCTTGCGGTTTAGGAATAGACGCCGTATTCCTGTATGGCCTCGCTCATGGCGCGGACGTTCTCGACCTTCATGTCGGCGGTGAGGCTGTTGGATGAGGAGATGATGTAGCCGCCGCCTGCGCCGATTCTCTCAATGCGGTCGCGCACCTGGGCGGTGATGTCGGCCGGGGTCTGGTGCACCAAGTCGTCCATGAATATATTGCCGACCAGGCAGATGCGGTCACCATAGTCGCTCTTGATCCGGTTGATGTCCATGACATCGGGCTGGAGCGGATGGATCGCCACCTGCCCCATCGTCAGCCAGTCGTCAAGTATCGGCCCCATGTCGCCGTCGCTGTGGGCGATCAGCGGCAGCTCCAGAGCGCCGGCCGCCTTCCGCTGAATCGGCAGCACCGTCTCGCGATAGAAGTCGGGGGAGAACATCGGCCCGGAGTTGAAGGCGACATCATCGAAGGCCCAGAAAATGTCGAAGCCGATCTCGGCCAGACGCGGGGCTATCCGGATGGTCCAGTCGGCGTAAATCTCCATGATCTCGATGATGAGATCGGGGTCGTCAACCATCGCGTAGGAGAAGGCCTGCAAGCCCATGCTCATGATGGTCGCGCCGATGCCGAGCCGAATACAGGCGACCGCGCAGAAGTCTTCCTTGTGGGCGATGAACTCGGCGGCGCTGTCAAAGAAACCCGGGGCGTCCATGTCCGGGAACTGCATCAGCTTGAGGTCGTCGCGGGTGTGAATCAGGCCCTCACCGACGATAACGACGCCCTCCATGCTGGTCTTGCCTGCATAGACGGGGGCAAAGGCGTTGTAGTTGAGGTTGGCCTTGCCCAGCGCCCGACAGACCTTTTTCTGCTGCTCGGCCAGGTATGCGCCGGAAGCTAGCGGCGTGCCGTCAGGGGCGATGTCCCAGTTGACGTTGATCTGCTCGCCGCATAGCTTGCTGGCAAGGGTATCGTCAACAATCCCCTCCATCCAGGGGACGCGGTCCGGGATCTCATGGCGCAGGGCAGCTAGAACCCGCTGACGAGATGTCATCGCAACTCCTCACATGCGCTGACAAAATCGGCCAAGGTGATGGTGTCACCGTAATGGGCCTCGAAGTAACGTATCGCCCAGCGGGTGGCGATACGCTCATCGAAGGTATCGGGAAGCTCGACGCCGAGGGTGGCATCGCGGATCAGAAACAGCCGATAACCAAACGGCGCCATCGGGACGATACCGCCGCCAGCATTGAGGATACACATATCGGCGGCGAATCCGCTGTAGATGAGATTCTCGATGCCCCGACGCCGCAGCAGTCGGTCAAATTGGCCGGTCTGATACACGAAGGGTTCGTCCGGCAAGGGCTCGACGATTTTGGCCCGGTCCATGCGCGCATAGGGCGAGGCGGTGGCATAGTCCTTGCCATGAGCGCGCTCGAGTATGCTCTGGCGCCATCCGGGGACGACCTCGCTCGGCTGCGAGGCCGGCTCAGCGGGTGGGTCAGTATCGTGCTGGGCCTCCGGGTGCTTCGCGGCTATGGTTGGGCTCTCGACATGGCAGACCAGGATTCCGGCGGCGCGGGCGGCATCCATCGCCGGCCTGATGCACTCGACCATGATCCGCTCGCCCTCGGCGAAGTTTTCATAGAAGCCCATGCCGACACAGTACTGCGGATCAATCTCCGGCCCGCCCTCACAGCCGATATTCCAGCAGTGCATGGCTATGAAGGCGGTCCTGGCCGGGTCGAGTTCGAGCATCTCGGTCGCGTAGCCGGTAGCGGTTATCGGCAGTGTTCTGAAGTAGCGGCCCGGTATTCTCAGGACTGCACCCATGCTGCCTCTGCTCCTTTCACCAGGGCGGGCAACTCAGCGCCGATTGCGCTCGGCGACCTGGCTGACCAGTGCCGCCGCCAGCTCGCAATGCTCCGGCTGGTACTTCTCGCAGAAAGTTGACCAGCGGATCCAATTCTCCAGGAAGGCCGCAGCGGTCGGCGTGGCCTCCGCTCCATAGTGGTGCTCCCGTGAGGCCGGGGGAATCGAGTAAGGATAAACCCCGGCGCGGGCGTTCTGCTCCAAGAAGGGACATGCCTCAGGCATCAGGTAGTACGCGGCCTTGCCGGCTCCCGGAATGCCCGCCTCGACAAGCTGCTCCCCGAAGTCCCAGGCATCGCAGGTGAATTGCTGCGGGTCAATGCTCATGCCGAACATCCACGCCGAATATACGTTCATGTAATCCGGAATCGGCGTCGGGGTTACTCCCGGAATCTCAGCGATCAGATCGCTCAGCAGTCGCACCATCTTGTCTATATGTGCCACCTGCTCGCGGATGATCTCAAGCTGTGCCAGGCAGATGGCTGCGGTGCACAGCGGCATCCGGTAAGCATAGCCGTTGACCAGGTGCTGCCGCCCATAGCCCGGTTTGCTGTGAGCGCCGCGGCTTTGGCCCACGAAGCGAATCCGCTCGGCCAGCTCGTCGTCATCGGTGATCACACAGCCGCCGACATCAGCGCCCATCGTCTTCTCCGCGTCGAAGGAGAAGCCGCCGGCCTTGGAGAGGCTGCCGGCCAAGCGCCCCTTGTACTCACCGAACACCGCCTGACACGCATCCTCATAGACGATCAGACCATGCTCGGCGGCCAGCTCGTTGATCGGGTCCATGTCGCAAATGATGCCGGTCTTGTGCACCACCAAGATGGCGCGCGTGCGGTCGCTGAGGCAGGCCGCGACAGTCTCCGCATTGACATTGACCGTGCCCGGCTCGGTGTCGGCGAATACCGGGATGTAGTTCTCCTTGAGCAAGCCCTGGATGGTGCCATAGTCGGTAATCGGGCTGACAATGATCTCGTCACCGGGATCGAAGTCAAAGGCCGCAGCCATCACCGCCAGCGCCGGCGTGCAGCCCGGAGTGGCGATGCAGTGCTTGACACCGTACTCGGCCGCAAACCTCTGCTCGAAACGCTTGACAATGTCGCTGGTGAGACCGCTGTCAACCACCTCCTGCAGGTACTCCATCGCATTAGGGCCGATGATGCGCGGAAAGGGATTGGGCAATTCCCCCTGCATGTGCGCCCAGGCCTCGGCCCCGTATTTCGCTCGGGTGCTTTGTGCCTTTGCCATTGTTGATCGCCTCATTTGGTCACTATGAAAAGGCCTCGGGCTGGAAGCTGAGAATGCTTGCGTATTCTCAGCTGAGCGTGGCAAGAAGCACCACGCTCTGGCCGAGCCAAGCGACAAGAGCATTCGTGTCATTGCAGCCTACGACCAGGTCACTTCGCCAACGATGCCGCTCAAAGCTCGATACGTTCGTTCCTGTGTGCCGCCATCGTGGCAAGCACTGCCAGCCTGTTGGCACGGAGGGAGGCCTCCTGCGGAACCACATCGCCACCGCCGAGCCAGTCCGCTACCACTGAAACCGGCTCGGGCAGTTGGCCTATGTGCTGGTCGGCACCCTCGGGGTCGGTCACGACGAGACAGTTGTCGGCCATGCCAAGGTCAGCATAGCCGGCACTGCCGGCGACAGTGACCCGGTAATCGGATCCCTTGGTGTCAGGCAACATGCGCTGGCCCTCACACAAGGCCGCGCCGCCATCGTCCAGCTCACAGAATACCGCCGCATGGTCGCGCAGATGCTCGTCGTCAGGACTGCCCAGGTTGCCCATAGTAGCCGTCAGCGCGACGATGCGGCGGCCGATGAGCCACTCTACCTGGTCGAGACCGTGAATCAGCAGATCGAGGAAGAGCCCGCCGGAGCGGCGCACGTCGAGGAACCACGGCGGGCGCTCGGCACGCTTGAGCCGCACCGCCATGCGCACATGTGTAAACGCGGGCGTACCGAGCCGACCGGAGGCCACGACCTCCCGCAGCGCCCTCCATACCGGCTGCCCGCGCAGTGTCAGGAGGTTCAGCACGCGCCGTTGCGGATTTGCGGCCACTGCCTCCTCGATCGCATCTTGTTCCGCCATCGTCAGCGCCAGGGGCTTGTCGCAAATCACATCGGCACCGCCGGCGAGTGCGGCCAGAATGACCTCCGCCCGCAAGTCGTTCTCATTGGCGACGGCCACTATGTCGGGCTGGTAGGCATCTAACAATTCCCGATAGTCAGGCACCAGCGGGCAGCCGAACTGCTCCCGCGCCGTCTCTTCCTGATCAGGTCTGACGGCGGCGGCAACGATCTCAAGCTGGTCCCCCTGCAGCTTGGTGACCTCGCCGATGTGAGTCTCCCCGCCTACTATGCCGACCGTGAACATGCCTGCTCTGCCACTTCTCGGTAAAAGGGTCTCTTCAGACTTGCAGTGTAACCTGCGCCCAGGAGCAGCCGAGTCTTTGCCTTTAGTGCAGTTCCAGTTTAGCACTTCCGCCCCATGGAGGCAATCCATTATCCAGGGCCATGTGCCTTGCAGGGAATCGCGCGCATGACGCCGGTCACTGAGGGAGCGCGCACCGTGGCTGCAAGCATAAACTGCAAACACAGCGGGGCCGCGTGCGAAGGTGAGTTCGCCGATGTTTCAAGCCGCTCTCAGCACCTCAGTAACTAACCGCACCGCCAGCGTCAAGTACCAGGCCACTGGGGCTTTGCCATCCGACTGACGATCTCTGTCACGCCGGTGTTGGTCAGTAGCAATCCTTCACGGAGGCCTCCCGTACTGATCCGGATGCGCCGCACCGCCGAGTGTGCCACCAGCGCTTCCAGGACCAGCAGGCCGCCGCAGATGACCTCCGCCCGCGACGGGTCAAAGACCAGAGCCTGGCGTCTCATCGCCAGCGGCATAGCACACAGCTCGCGGCGGAGGCGCTGCAACCGCCACAAGCTCATGTCCCAGAGATTCCCAGCCAGTAAAGCCGCTGAGCACGCCGTGCCACCGGTGACAACGCACAGGTCAGCCTTACCGAGCAAATTAGCCGCCTGGCCAAGAGCTAGTTTGGTCGTCCGTCTGGCCGCCATTACCTCGGCGCGCGTCGGCGGATCGGAGCGCAAGTGCTCCTCGGTGATGGATCGCGCCCCGACATTGATGCTTGCGGTATGTAGGCCTCCCGCATCCTCAAGGGCCATTTCGGTGCTGCGGCCACCGATGTCGGCGACGAGCGGCCTACGTCCCTGAAGGTCCCCGGTGGCCGAGATGGCGCCCACGTAGGTGAGCCGGGCCTCCTCCGCGCCGGACAGCACCCGCAGCTTGACACCGGCCTGAGCCTGCAGAGCTTCCTGCAGTTGGCGGGTGTTGCTGGCATCACGGGCGGCCGCAGTTCCCACGCAATAGACTTCATCCAGCGGGCCACACTCCGCCAGAAAAGCCCTGACGAACTCTGCGGTTGTCGCGATAGCCTCTGTCGGCATCTGGCCACTGTCAGCCAGGCCGCGTCCCAGCGCCGTCATCAGGAACTCATCGGCGAATTTGACCAAACGCCCGTCAGCCAGCAACTCAGCGGCCATCACCCGCACGGTGTTGCTGCCGACATCAATCGCTGCCATCCGCCCGACCATAGCGTCACCCTGCCACGTCTTCGGCTTCATAGATGCTGGCTCCGCGCTGCTTCAGGCGCTCTCGCAACCTCGACACGTCAACCTCGCGGGTCGTCTTGCCTTGGCCTACACACATGGCCGCAGCCACGCCGGCGGCCTCGCCCGTGGATGCTGCTATGGGCATCACCCGCAGCGAACCGTGGGCGTAATGGTCGGCGCTTATCGGTCGCCCGGCTACCAGCAGATTCTCAAACCCCCGTGGCGTCAGGCAGCGGTAGGGTATGTCATAGGCATCACCCGCCGGCACCGGTTTGGCATAGATACCGTGCCCGGTGGGATTGTGGATGTCTATGCTGAAACAGCCTCGCGCAACACCATCAGTGAACTTGCGCGCGATGGTGACATCATCCCCGCTGAGCGCATAGTCCCCCAGGACCCGCCGTGACTCGCGCACCCCGGTCTGCGCTGCAATGGCGCACAGATACGCGTCCTCAAACCCAGCCACCCGTTGCCTCAGAAAGCGCACCAGTTGCTCGACCTGGCGCCGCGCAATAATCTCCACCTCGGTCATCGAGGCCGCGTTGGTCGCATCGTGTCCCAGTACCCGCGTGGTATTGAAGGTGACCTCTCCAGGATGCGTGGTATGGATGATCCGATGTACGTCATCGCGCGGATTGTCAATTCGTCCTGCCGCTTTCTCCTCCAGATACATCTCCGTAATCTCTTCATACGACGGCAGCCGGGCTTCATCAACGCCTGCCATGCGGAAGTAGAGTGTCATCGGCTGACAGAGACCATCCTCAGGCCTGCCCATCTCGAACTCGGCTCCGGCTCTGGCCGCCAAATCCGCATCCCCGGAAGCGTCCACGAACAGCTCGCCCACGACAGCCTGCAGCCCCGACTTGCTGCTTACTATCCCGCGTCGCACTCGTCCGCGGGATGCTACTGCGTCCACCAAGAAGGTGTGCAGAAGCACCCGCACACCAGCCTCCGCAACCAGCTCATCACAGACTATCTTCAGCACCTGGGGGTCGAAGGCCCGTCGCTCAGCGTCCGTCCCTCCGCGCGCCCCCCTTTGGTCCAGCTTCGCCAGGATGCGCGCAAATATACCCGCGTTAACGACCTCATCGCCGGACATGTAGCGCATGAACGGGTTTACCAGCGCCGAGGTAGCCATCCCTCCCATGAACCCGTAGCGCTCCACAAGCAGCGTCTCTGCACCCTCTTCAGCGGCAGCGACCGCCGCACACAGCCCGGCAGGGCCGGCACCCACGACCACGACCTCTGCACTCGCCGCTACTGGCAGCGACTCGTAGGCGCGCTGCATCTCCGTCATCTGGTAGCCCCCAATCGCTATCATTAGTGGTCTCGCTATGCTCCTCTGTCGCAATGCTTTTGTGCATAGGCCCGCCGTACCTGTGAATCATCCGCACTAGCTCAGGCCCAGGAGCCGGAGCGTCACTTGCGCCGTTCCGGGGACTGGCCGACGGCATCGGTCAGCCTCTCCATGTCATATACAGGCAATTCGCCGCCCGCATCAGCTAGTATCCGTTCCCACGCCGCCGCAAAGACAGCCTCATCCAACTCGTCAGAGATGTCCTTCTGGCACAACGGGTCCGATTTGACAGCGAAGGCCTCGCCAAGCTCCCGGTCGGTGTCAGTGCGAATCCACACCTCGTCATCAATATAGCAGAGGGCGTTGTTGTAGCGACTGGTCACGTATTGACGCGGCTGCCATTCGCCCTCCCCGCCGCTCAGCGGCAGCAGACTCTGACCGTCAAGGCCTTGGCCGGCGCCGATGCCCGCCAGATCGCACACGGTGGCCGAGATGTCGAGATTATAGACCAGCTCGTCAACGACCTTGCCGGCACCAAGCTGCCCCGGCATCCGCACTAGCAGTGGCAGGTGCATCACACCCGGCCACAGCGAATGGGCCGGCTTGCCGATGATGTCGAAGGGATTGTCGCCGAAGTTGGTGCCATGATCCGATGTGAAAACGACCATAGTATTGTCAGCCAATCCCAGGCGGTCGAGCTTATCCAGCAGCATCCCGAACCAGGCGTCGGTGAGGCTCACCAGGCCACTGTAGTGGGCGATGATGTTTGCGGTAGCCGCCTCATCGAGGCCCTGTTCTTGGCGGGTGGTATAGCGAACATGGAGCACGGTAGGGCCGTCGTAGGTGCCATCGGCGTACCTTTCGTAATACATCGGCGGCGCCTCCCACGGCTCGTGCGGCGCGAAGGAATCCACATAGAGGTAGAAGGGCCCGGCGTTGCGGTTGTCTTCCAGGAAATCCATCGCCCACTGAAAGGTCCGCGCGGTGCAGAAGTCCTGCTCATGCAGCCGGTCGGCAGTGTTGGCGATGTGGTAAGGCACGTGCGCATAAAGCTGCGGAGGGGGAACGCGTCCTTCGGGGCTGATATACTCAAGGTAATCGGCCATCTGCTTACCGATCACGGTGTTGACCGAGCGCCAGCGGTCCTGCTGCATGCCCCGGATGTATTCCCACTGCCAAAAGCCGCGTTGGAAGTTGAACCCCGGCGCGAAACACGGCAGCGTGTCAGTGACGAAGCCGGTGTGGTAGCCGGCATCGGCCAGACGCTCGGCCAGGCAATCTTCCCCACGGCCCAGCGGCTGCCAGCCGGGCAGATAGACTATGTCCCAGGGCACAGGTGCGTAGTCGCGAAACGGAAAGGCCCGGCGACCGGTGTGGATCGCCCGCCGCACCGGAATCGTCGGCAAGGACTCCGGGTAAGCTCTGGTGAATTTCACCGACTGCTCGGCAAAGGCGTCAATCTTAGGCGTGCGGATTGCCTCATTGCCATAGCAGCCCAGATACGCGGTGCGCAGAGTGTCGGTCATCACTACGATGATGTTGGGTCTGGTTTCCTGAGACACTTGGTAGCCCTCCTACGAGGTTATTGCGTGTTCGCGGATTCCGGTAAACCGAATCCCGCCACATGCCTAGGCTGAAATCCCGAGGATGTGGGACGACCGCACTATTGTAGATGAAACAGTCGCTTTTGCCAAACTGGGCGACGAGACGGAGAACTAGCTCAGCCCGCTCTGGCAGGTATCTTGCCGGTGGGTGCGAATACTCACTTTTGCAACATCGCTTCGGGCGACCGCGCTCCGACGTCCGGACAATCTGCAGCGAAAGGAAGCGCGCAATGACGAGGACTAGAGCCTGGCTACTGGCGATTGGGCTGCTGGGATTCGCCTGGCCTGTGTGGGCGAAAGAGGGGATGGAAGATAGCATTGAGTGGTACGACCAGCAGGTTTACGAGAACCTGCAGCAACGAGACGAGTACTACAAGGAGATAGCCGCATCCGGATATACGGGTATCAGGTGTCCTGATGGCTCCGCGGGCTACTATAGCTTCGGCGAGATTACCGACGGCATCGCCGCCATCTATGAGGCTAGCGGGAGAGAGCACTACCTGGAGAGGCTGATAGAGTACACCAAGCTGATGATGGCCGCAGGCAAAGATAACAACGGCGACGGATATGTTGATTACTTCCATTGGATGAAAGATCGCGAGAGCTACTGCAAGTGGGACTATGAACCCGGTTACAACTACGGGGCGCACTGCTACTGGAATGCCATGCGCACGATCGGCCGTTGCGCGCGAGTGGGCAGGCTTGGGCCCCATTACGAGCAACACAAGGCCGATATTGACCAGATAGTGCAATTCGTCGAGAAGCAGATAGTCGAGAAATGGGAAAAAGGCGACCAGGCCATGAAGCTTGAGCAATGGCTGAGCTTGGGCCATTTCACCATCAGCGGCATGCACTCCCACGCCGGCTCCTTCATGGTTGACGCCTATCTGGCCACCGGTGACGAGCACATCAAGGAGTTGGCTACCGGCTTTGCCGAGAAGGTCAAGGGCGGCTGGGTTCTGTACAGCAACGGCTCTTACGCCTGGTGCGGTAATGGCGGTGTTAAGGTTCCCAAGGACTGCATGGACGCATCATTCGAGTTAGAGGGCAAGCAGTACGGCCTGCAGGACACCGCTCACTCAATCCGGGTGATTCGCTTTGCCGCAATAGCCCACCGGGCGGGTTTGGTCGTGACTGAGGAGGATATGGGGCATCTGGCCAATACCTTCACCCAGAATCTATGGCGCGGTGAGGACGAGAAATTCGCCGACTATGTCAATGGCGCGGATGATCCCCAGGGCCGCTGGACTTTCTCGACGATCACCCAGTGGGTACGTGTTGGGGCCTTTGATGAAGCGGCGCACCAGCAGCTCGTCAACTGGACCGGTGGGCCGCGGCGTCCCGACAAGTACCACGAGGACAGAATCCATTACTACGGGATCCTGGCGCTGAACCTCAAGCTGCGGAGAGACGGCTACCGGCTCGATTCGTGGCAAGCAGCGGAGTAGGGAACGCATTTCCGTCAGACAATCCGCACAAGGAAGTGAGCGTGATGAAACGAGGCTCTGCCAGTGCCGTACTCGCCGTCGTCCTGTGCCTCGGCGCGCTGACGCCGACGCTGGGGCAGAAGCCCAATCTGGTCTCCAATCCCGGCCTCGAGGTGGATGCTGATGGCGACAATATCCCGGATCATTGGGGTGTGCCGAAGCCATCGGACTATCCGGCCGATTGGTATGTAGGAGGAGGCGCAGCGCAGTTCGGCATCTCCAATATCGCCAAGGCCGGCGAGCACTCGATTGCCTATTCGGTTGCAGCTCCCGTCTTCCCGGCGATCTCTCCCGACGGCGAATGGGACTACTCCGCCTGGGAGGAAGCTACCCAGTTCTCCGCAGGCCACTGGGCCATCGCCTTCAAGACCGACGACTTTCCCGTTGAGGAATATCACCTCTATCGCGTCCGCTGCTGGGTGAAGGCGGAGAACATTATGCGCCTGCACATCAAGTTCATCGCTACATATATCTATCCCGGGCAGGAGAAACCCGTGATTCGCTGGACACACCCGCTGCTCCATGACCCGGCGCACGTAATGCACAAGGACGGGACCTGGGACTGGGAGCTATGGGAAGGCGTCATCGCGGTGCCGGAATTTGTGGAAAAGGGGCGCATCGAGTTCTGGGTACGGGAGTGGCCTGCACCCGCGAAACTGTACTGTGATGACATGGTAGTCACCGACGAAGGGCCCTATCCGTTCTTCACCAGGCGGCGGAAGGAGATAGCGAAATGAGAGCCATTATGCGACTGGCATGGATAGCAGGAGTTGTGCTTACTGCAGCGACTGGTGCAATGACGGAGGGGAGCTTCACGCAGTATGACAACGCGGTGCGCATCACTCTCGATAACGGCGTCAAGCTGACCGTCAAGGCCCCGGACGGTGAGGTTGCGGGCTTGACCCACGCCAAAGTCAACGACGCCTGGCTGCGATCGCCGGAGTTCGCAGCCCATCCGGTCTTCAAGCTCGCCGACGGCACTGCACATGCCGGCTGCCGCCTCGAGTCCGTTGCGCAGGATGGAAACACAATTACCTTGCGCTGCAAGCTCATTCCGAAGACGGGAGCAGGTGAGGACAGCTTCACGTGGGTGTTCGAGCCGCGCAGCGAGACCGTCCGCGACCGTGACTACGTCGGGTTTGCCTACCGCTACGAGTTCGACTCTGCTACCCGGAAGCTCGACGAGATTCTCGATCTCGCCACCTGGGAAATCGGCGGCGACATTGACGGCAAGTACGTCCAGCCGGGGAAACTGGCAACCACGGCGGAGGCATTCTGCGGCTACCGCCGCTGGGCCTTTGTCGCTACACCGTGGTTCCGCTTCCAGGGCGGGGAGGAAGGCATGCTCTACGATGTGTACGAGAGTGTGTGCCCCGTAATCTCGTGGGAGGAGAAACGCGCCGGCAGCTCACTGCTCCGCACCTTCGACATCGTCCAGCAGGAACTCAAGCACGAAGGCTCAACGCCCTTCCGGAAGATCATGTTCTGCGATCACCAGGGCGCTACCGGTCTTGAGCGCGTGGATGAGTACACGAAAGTGTTTGACCATCTCGAGCGCGAGGCGCGTGCCGAGTTCGGCATCACCGACCCCGAGTATATCCCGATCTGCAAAATGCCGCAGACCCAGGACGAGACCTTCGAGCTGCGTATCGCGGAGCTGCCCGAGATAGCGGAACTCGGCTTCAAGGGGATATGGATGGCCACCTTGGAATCGGTCACCAGCAAGCTTCAGAACCGCAAGAGCGCCAACGCCGGGGTGTACTCGCTCGATCCCGCCGAGCTTCTGGGAGGCATGGCAGGCCTGCGTAAGCTCGTTGACGCAGCCCACCGCCAGGGGCTCAAGATCTACACCTGGGCCCCCGGCGGGCAGTTGCGCATAGAGTCGGAGGTGCTCAAGGCGAACCCGGACTGGATGTTGCACTTACCGGAGGGCCAGCGCCCGCCACTGGCCGGTTCAACCGATCTGCACAGCGGCTACTACGACTACGCCCTCGAAAAGTACCAGACCCTCTACGAGGCGACCGGCATTGACGGCATCTGGTTTGACTCCTTCAACGCGGCAGCCACCCCCGTACAGGTTCGTGACGATGGCACCCGCTACTTCCAGATCCGCAAGCTCTTCCAACAGGTGGCGGACACTCAGAAGGCCGGCATCCGCAGCATCCAGCTTGAGGTCGCCGGCCCGGCCGGTCAGGACGCCGGCACGGCTGGCTACTTCACAGTAGGCTCACCACACTATTACAAGAGCGCCACCTACGTTGGCGCATGTCGCACTGAGGATATCAACTACTACTACCGCTGGATCGCCAACAAGGCCTTCCCGATGCTGCCTATCCGATACGTCAACTGGACATACGAGTACAAGTCACTGGACCAGTTCCCGAAGCTGCGGGAGCAAGTGCGCTGCGCCAATCTCGACTGGGCAGCGGTGCAGGACCTGATGGTGCATCGGCACCTGCTTGCCCCCCCTGATGATCCATGGAAGGATGTCGGTGTCGAATGGACGAACCCAGCGGAGCCTGCACGAGCCATCTTCTCCTATGGCGAGTTCGACTATCCGCTGCCTGCCGGCGCTCGCGTGACCGATGTCACGGAGGGCAAGACTCTCGAGATCTTCGACATTCTGAAAACCAAATGCTGTCACACCTACCGCATAGACATAGCCGGATAGCCGCTGCGGGAATCTCGTCGCCGGAAGGCGCGGGTTGCGCCTTCACAGGCTGGGGCCCTCTTCGTATTCACACCGCCGCTGCGCGCGGATGCCTAGTCCAGGCTCCATACCAGCGACGTGGCCTCGGCCGAGGCCGACACCGCCAACTTCCCATTGCGGGAGAGGTGACGGGATGTGCCATTGTGCCTGCCGAGCTTGGCATGTGCATCCTGCTGCCAGCTCTGGCGGCACGCTGTGATGGTCACGCCTGTGAACGAGAAGCCACGCTGTGGGGCATGGACCCGCAGGACCGCAAGCGCATCTGCGTGCGCTGTGACCAATGCACTGCGCCTCTGGATGCTCGGCCTTTTCCCAAGACTTGAGAACACACCTCTCTGCTCTGGCTGCACGGACATAGGCGGCTAGCCGGACCGAAAGAGGGCCGCATCCACACCGGACGCGGCCCTCTCATCACGATACACCATCGGCTTGCGCGACTTATTGCTGCTGCAGGTTCCAGACCAGTAGCGTGGTATCGGCCGAAGCCGACACCAGCAGCTTGCCGTCCGGCGAAACAGCCACCCCATACACCGCTCCCTGGTGGCCTTTGAAGGTGCCCACTTGCTCGCAGTTTGCCAGGTCCCAGCGCACCACGGTGCGATCATCGCCTGCTGCATACGCCTGTGCCCCATCGGGCGAAGTCGCAAGCGTCTTAAGCCATGCTCCCTGAGGCATCTCGTCGGCGAGCTTCCCCGATTCCAGATTCCAGCGAATCAGTCGTCCATCGCGGCCACCGGAGAGCGCGTAGCGCCCACCGGCAGCGAACGTAACACTGTCAACCCAGCCGCGATGGCCCTCCAGCTTCTGCAGCTCCTCCTGCCTAGCCAGGTCCCAGACGCGCACGGTGCCGTCACGCCCCCCGCTCAGCACCAGCTTGTCGTCCGACGATACCGCTACCGCCAAGACCCCGCCACGATGGCCCTGCAGTACGGCTACGGGTTCCTCGCTCTCAGTGGTCCAGACGCGCACGGAGCCATCGTCGGCGCTGCTAATCAGACGGCTGCCATCGTGGCTATATGCGACTGACCGCACATAACCGAGATGGCCGGTCAGCTCGCGAATGAGGCTGCCGTCAGCGAGGTCGAACTCCCGCAGCATCCCGTCTTTGCAGCCGGCGGCGGCCTTAGCCCCATCGGGGGAAACGGCTACCGCCCACGCACCGAGGTTGGCCCCCTTGATGACGCGCACCGTCGCACCGGTGGTAACGTCCCACAGCCGCAGCGTGCCGTCGGCTGAGCCGCTCACGACATGCTGACCGTCCGCCAGGAAGGCCACGCCATTGACGGCCCCGGCATGACGCTCCCACTTGATGCGCGGCTCGCCGGTAGCCAGATCGCTTTCGGCCACCAGACCGGCTCCATAGGATAAGACGCGCTGACCGTCGGGAGATACCCGCTGAATTGTGACATACGACTCGTGCGGGAACCAGCGCAGCAGCACCTTGGCTTCCTCGCGGTTCCAGCGGCGGATCGAGCCGTCGCGCGAGCCGGTCAGGATCTGCTCCGGCTCATGGCAATAGGCGACCGAGTTGACCGCGCCGCCGTGATGACCGCCGAACCGTTTAAGCTCCTCGTAGCCGTCAATCTTCCACTCGCTGGCATAGCTGCGACTGCCGACCAGCAGGCGCTCCTCGTCCGGCGACAGACACAGATCATAGGCGCAATAGTTGCCGAGGAACTGCTTGAGCTTCTCGCCCGTGGTGAGGTCATAGTGGCATACGACCTGATCATAGCCGGCGCCGACAAAGGCGGTCTTGCCCCCAGGGCCATATACCGCCTTGTAGAAGGTGGCCACGTCATCGCTGCCATCAATCGCTATAAGCTCTTTGCCGGTCGCCAGTTCGAACTCCTTGACCGTCGGCGGCGTTGTCCCTGTCGTCAGGACGCGTGTTTCGTCAGGCGAATAGAAGGCCCACTTGAAGCCTGCCTGATTGGTCGGGAACTTGTGAAGCTCCTTCTGTTCACTCAGGCTCCACTCCAGCACATCGCCACCCGCACGGAACAGCAGCCTGTTACCGTCTTTACTGACCTGCATGCAGCCGACGCTTGCAGCGGACACCTGATAGGTTACCTCGAGCTCTCCTGCGGCCAGGTCCCAGATATCAATTCTGCCGCCGACAGCCACAACTCCCCTGCCATCGGGCAGGTAGCGGAGGTCGCTGACCCCGGCGGTGTACTTCATGCGCAGAGTGCCAAGACGCTGGACTGCGCCTTGGGGTAGCGAATCGCCCAGGCTGTCGGTAGGTTCCTGGGCGGCCGCCACCATGCCCAGCGCCAAGATACTTGCCAGTGACATAAGCAGTTCCACTCTCATAAGCTATTCCTCCCGTGTGGCATATTGCTGACGAAGCTCAGCCTGGCATTGCTTCTGATGGCCCTGCGCCGAACACCCTAGAACTCGATCGGCTCCTGCTGAGGTGTCTTCGCCGGTCCCCATACGTTGCTGTAGGCGCGGGTGTTGCCAACTGAGTACACGGCTTTCTCCGGCTCATTCATGAACCAGTTGTGGTGGATCTCAGCACCTTGTGAGGGCGTGCCGCGAATTCCGACTTCGCGCTGAGTGCCCTGGAAGGTGTTGTGGTGAATACTCATCCAGTCACCGGCGATATCGGTGTTGTCGCCCCGATCGCGGCCGCCGTGCATGTCCAGACAGGTGCTGGTGCAGTTGGGCATGATCAGGTTCCAGGCCGCTTCGTAACTACAGCCAGGACGCCCACCTGCCGCAATATGGTGTCGGGAATAGTCGAACTTGTTGGCGATGATGTACACGTCAGAGCTATAGACCACCACCCCGTAGCCATAGCCACTGCGTTGGCAGTGGTGGATGTAGTTGTGGTGCACCTGCACCTGCGAGGCGCCCAGCCCCGTGTGAACCCCCTGAATGTTCCAGTTGTAGATCTCACAGTTGTCAATTTCGGTACGGAAATGGCTGGTGTGGAGGAAGGTAGCGTTCTCCGCGGTTTTCTCGGTACTGCCGGAGGGCCCCTCAATGCGCAGGCCGGTGACGCGGGCCTCGTCACCGGTAGTGACGAACTGGGTGCCCGATTTCTGCTTAGTGAAAAGCAGCGCCCCCGCCGAGCCGTTGAGCCCGCGAGTGCCGGCCAGAGTCACCCCACCGGCTAGCTGCATGCCCGTGGTGCCCGTCAACTCGATCTCCACGCCGTCGGGCACAAAGACCACCTGGCCGGCCTGAGCCTGCTTGAGCGCCTCCGTTAACTCGTCCTTGGTGCTCACAATGAAGTCGCCGGTGGTCTTGATGTCGCTATAGCCTTCCCCGCCGCCGATGGGATTGCCGGTCGGATTGGCCTCACAGCCGAAGGTATCTTGCACGTCATCAGCCGCCAGACCGAGGCCCGACACCCAGAGCCAGCCCACCATGACCGCGACCCAAAACGTCATTTGCACTAGCTTTACGCCCAAATCAATCACCCGCCTTCTTCAGCCTATGATCCGGTGCGACCCGCCCCGTCATCACCTACACCTCAATAACGCAGCGGCTTCTCCTGGGGCGTCTTGTCAGGGCCACATACATTGTCGTGAACGTAGGTGTTGCCCGACGATCGCACTGCCTTCTCAATCGGCAGGGCGAACCAGTTGTGGTGTACATCACAGCCCTGTGACGACACGCCCCGTACCGCGACGTTAGCCGCGGTCCCCTGGAAGGTATTGTGATGAATGTGCATCCAGTCGCCGGCGATGTTGGTGCCGTCGCCCCGGTCGCGGCCTCCGTGCATGTCGAAGTGGTGCCCGATTGCGTTCGGTCCTACGAAGTTCCATGCGGCCTCATAGGCGCAGCCCGGGGCGCCACTGGAGGCAATATGGTGGCGGCAGAAATCGAACTTGTTGGCCACAATCGAGACGGCGCAGTTGTCTATCCGCACCCCGTATCCCAGACCACTGCGCTGGATGTGGTGGATGTAGTTATGATGAACCCTGACATTGAAAGCGCCGGGCCCGGCCGACACCCCCCGATAGTTAAAGTTGTAGATCTCGCAGTTGTCAACCTCAAGTCCATACTCCGTGGTGTAGAGAAAGTTGTTGTAGAACGCCGTCCGTTCCGTCCCGCCGTAAGCCCCCTCGAACCGCAACCCCGTCACCCGAACATCATCACCACCGGTTCTCATCAGCATGAACGTCGTCCGGTTCGTCGTGAAGATGCGCGCGCCCTTTGAGCCGTCTAGGCCTCTGGTACCTGCGAGAGTGACACCCGCCGGTATCACGATATTCGCCATCCCGGTCAAATCAATCTCGACACCATCGGGGACGAATACGACTTGACCCGCCTGGGCCTTGTCCAACGCCTCCAGCAGCTCCTGCTTGCTCCTGACGATGAATTCACCGGTGGTCTTAATGTCACTGTAGCCTTCGCCTCCGCCGATGGGATTGCCGGTCGGATTAGCCTCACAGCCGAAAGTCTCCTCAGCCTCCTGGGTTAATCCGAACCGACTGCAAACCGCCAGTAACATCAACACAACCACGCCGCACCAGACTAGCCTCATACCCATGTGCTCCTCCCGTGCCCTACTATCAGGTCAGTATTCGACCAGCTTAGAATCAACAAACTTCAGCGGCTTTTCCTGAGGCGTCCGATCCGGCCCATAGACATTGTTATAGGCACGCGTATTGCCCACCGAATAGAGAGTGTTCTGGGGTTCCTCGTAGAACCAGTTGTTGTAAATCTCAGCTCCCTGACTTGGGGTCCCACGGATGCCTACAGCCTTCTGCTTGCCCTGGAAGGTGTTGTGGTGAATATCCATCCAGTCGCCGGCGATGTCGGTGTTGTCTCCGCGATCGCGCCCGCCGTGCATGTCCAGACAGGTACTGGTGCAATTAGGCATGATCAGGCACCAGCCGCACTCATAGTTGCAGCCCGGCGAGCCGCCGGCAGCAACGTGATGGCGACAGTAATCGAACTTGTTGGCGATGATATGCACGGAGGCCTGGCTCACAACTACACCATAGCCAT
Organism: uncultured Armatimonadia bacterium; assembly: GCA_964390495.1. Lineage (GTDB taxonomy): Bacteria > Armatimonadota > Zipacnadia > Zipacnadales > UBA11051 > UBA11051. The sequence goes on along the minus strand of CAYMIN010000002.1, from coordinate 17,246 downwards.
AGCCGGAGCGCTGGCTGTGGTGAATGTAGTTGTGATGGATGCGGACATTGATAGCGGCGCTGCCGACGCCGATGCAACTGGTGTTGAAGTTGTAGATTTCGCAGTTATCCACCTCGCAACCGTAGTGCCTCACGGATAGGAAGCCGCAGTGGTCGGCGACTTTTTCGGTACCTCCGAAGGAGCCCTCGAAGCGCAGGCCGGTGAGCCGCACTTCATCCCCGCCCGTCTGCATGAGAGTGTGGCTTTGCCGCAGCGTGGTGAAAATACGCGCACCGGCCGAGCCGTTGAGACCGCGCGTGCCGGCCAGCGTAACCCCGGCAGGAATATCCAGGCCGCGCTCGCCGGTCAGATCAATCTCGGCCCCATCAGGGACGAAGATAACCCCCCCGGGCTGGGCCTGCTTCAGTGCCTCCAACAGCTCTGGCTTGCTGGTGACGGTGAAGTCCCCGCTGGTTTTGATGTCGCTATAGCCATCTCCCCCGCCGATGGGATCGCCGGTCGGATTGGCCTCACAGCCAAAGGTCTCATCGGCTGCCTCAGCCATCGCCCGATTGTTGCCTGTACCGAGCCACAGGACCATCAGCAGAAACAGCGCACATATCCGCATCGGTCTTCGCCTACCTTTGCCATGCAGATTGCTCTCCCACTAGTTCTCGGGAACTTCCCACACCAGTAGCGTGGTGTCCGCCGAGCCGGTCACTAGGAGCTTGCCGTCTGGAGACACGGCCAGCGCCATCACGCCGGCACTGTGGCCCCGCAACTGGACGAGCTGCTTGCTTTCGGCAAGGTCCCAGCAGATCACTCCGCGGCCGCCGCCGACCGAATATGCCCTGGTGCCGTCGGGCGAGCAGACCAGGTCATTGGCCCAGCCCCCATGGTTCATCTGAGCAGCAAGCTCCCCACTATCCAGATTCCATCGCAGCACGCGGCCGTCGCGACCGGTGGATACGGCGTAGCGGTCTTTGCCGGCGAAGGCTACCGCCTCGACCCAGCCGCGATGGCCCTCAAGCTTCTGCAGCTCCTGGTATGTCGTCAGGTCCCAGACACGCACGGTGCCGTCGCGCCCGCCGCTCAGGGCCAACTTGTCGTCGGAAGATACCGCAACGTCCAAGACGCCGCCGCGATGGCCCTCAAGCCGCGCCACCGGCTCGGCCGCATCAGCCTGCCATACGCAGATCGAGCCGTCATCGGCACTGCTCAGCAGCCGCTTCCCATCATGAGTATGAACAACGGCGCGGACATAGCCGAGATGCCCATCCAGCTCGCGCAACAGCGAACCGTCCGCTAGTGCGAACTCGCGCACCACGCTGTCCTTGCAACCGACGGCCACGTGCGTGCCATCCGGAGACACGTCCAGAGCATAGGCTCCCTGCTTGGCACCCTCGATCACGAGTTGGCCCTGGCCGCTGGTCGGGTCCCATACTCGCAGTGTGCCATCCGAGGACCCGCTGACAACCCGGTCCCCGGCCGGCGTAAACGCTACCGATTCCACAGAGCCACTGTGCCGCTCCCACTGCACCCGTGGCTTACCGGTGTCCATATTGCTCTCAACCAGCAGGCCACCGCCGTGGGATAGGACCCACTGGCAGTCGGGTGACACACAAACGCTGTAAATAGGCCCGGTGTGCGCCATCCAGGAGCAGACTTCCTCACCGGGCTCACGGTCAAAGCGATAGATCGAGCCGGTCCGCAGCCCCAGCACCGCCTCATTGCGCTGTGGGGCGTAATCGTGTGCATAGCAACGACCGGCCTCCCCGGGCACCGGATCATATACGTGGAGTACCGAGTAGTTCTCCAGCTTCCATTCCTTGGCATGACTTTCCACCCCGACCAGCAGGCAGGTGCCGTCCGGCGAGAGCTTGATGTCCTTGGCCTCGTAGTTGCTCCCCCATTTGTGCAGCAGCTCTCCGGTTGCCAGGTCGCGGCGTTCCAGCAAATGATTGTAGCCGCCGCCCATGATCGCCGTCTTGCCCTCCGGGCCATAGATAGCGCCACAGCGCGTGGCGGCGAAACCCGGTGTCTCGATGGCGGTAACCTTCTCACCGGTTTCGAGGTTGTACTCCATCAAGCCCAGCGGCGAGTTGCCGGCCACCAGCAGCCGCGTCCCGTCGGGCGAGTAGCAGGCACTCCGCAGGCCGCCCTGGCCGGTTTCCCACTGGCGCAGCGTCGCCAGGTTCTCAAAGTCCCACTCATACACCGTGCCGGTGTTATCGCCCAGCACCAGGGCTTTGCCGTCAGAGCGCAATCGTACACTGGTTAATCCGGCCCCGGAAACCTTAGTTTGCGACTGTAACTCACCGTTTGCCAAGTCCCAGATGTGCACATAGCCGCCTGAGAGCACAACACCCCGGCCGTCGGGGAGATAGGCCAGGCCGCCGATGCCTCCATAGCGCATCCGCAAGCTGCCCAGTCGCTGGATGGCGCCTGCCGGTAGCGGCTCACCGAGGCTGTCCACTGCCTGCGCGGCAGCCTCGCTGAGGCTAGTCAGAGCAAGCAGCCCAAGCAGCAAACATAGCTCGGTTCTCATGTGTCACTCCTCCGATTGCTTGTCAGGGCCGTACACATTCCGATAGACATGGGTGTTGCCGCCCGACTTCACCGCCTCCGCGACCGGCAGCGCGAACCAATTGTGATGGATTTCGGCGCCTTGAGACGGCACGCCTCTGATTACCACGGAACGCGCCGGCCCCTGGAAGGTGTTGTGATGGATGTGCATCCAGTCACCGGCGATGTCGGTGTTGTCACCGCGGTCGCGGCCGCCATGCATGTCGAAGTGATGGCCGTTGGCGTCCGGACCGATGAAGTTCCACGCCGCCTCATAGCCGGAGCCAGGCAGTCCGCCGGAGGCGATGTGGTGGCGGCAGAAATCGAATCTGTTGGCGACGATGTGGATGTCACTCGAGCCGGTGGACACCCCGTAGCCGTAACCCGAGCGCTGGCAGTGGTGGATGTAGTTGTGGTGGATCCGGATGTTATTGGTTGCCACCCCGACGCCAATGCCCCTGACGTTGAAGTTGTATATCTCGCAGTTATCCACCTCGCAGCCCCAGTGCCCGATGCTGAGAAAGCCCGAATGGTCGGCGACCTTATCCCTGCTGCCGCAGGCTCCCTCAAAGCGCAAGCCGGTCAGCCGCACCTCATCGCCGGCAGTGTTCATCAGGACGTGGCTTTGCCGGAGTGTCGTAAAAAGGCGTGCTCCGGCCGAGCCGTTAAGCCCGCGCGTGCCCGCCAGCGTAACCCCGCCGGGTATCGCGATATTGCGCTCCCCGGTGAGATCAATCTCAACACCGTCGGGTACGAAGACCACCTGCCCGGACTTGGCGTTCTGTAGCGCCTCCAGCAATTCTTCTTTGGTCGCCACGCTGAAATCACCTGTGGTGAATATGTCGCTGTAGCCTTCGCCACCGCCGATGGGATTGCCGGTCGGATTGGCCTCACAGCCGAAAGTCTCCTCGGCCCCATCAACCATCGCCACAGCGCATAGGAGCGCCAGGGCCACGCACAACCAGTGAGTCTGTTGAACCATGTCTATGTCGCCTCCGGATCGCCTTGGCGGGGCCGGCGGACTACCTGATGACAATGCGCCCTTCGACCGCCGGGCTGACGGTGCCCATCGCGTGCAAGGCCTCCAGTACCACCGCGCTCTCCGAATAGCCTAGATACGTCGGTTCGGCACCACTAGTCAGCATGGCGTAGCCGTCGCCGCCCGCCAACATGAACTCGCTGGCAGCCAGGGTGTAGGTCTTGGCTGGGTCCAAAGGCCGCCCGGCGACGGTCACCTTGCCCAGGGAGCTGCCGTTAATCTCCATAGTCAGCCCGGAAACCTGCAAGAAGCCGCCAAAGGGTCGCGGCTGGGCGGCGTTGAACTCCAGCACCTTGCGCAGCTCAGCACCGGTCACTTGCTTATTCGCCACGATATTCCCGAACGGCAGCACGGTGAGAATGTCGCCGACGGTGATCGGTCCGGCCGCAATCGAGGCCCGGATGCCACCACCGTTCCACACGCAGACATCAGCCTTGGCATACTCACGGATGATGTCGCAGACCAGGTTCCCGAGATTGGTCTCCTGGGCACGGATATGCTCGCGTTCGCCGTCCAGCGGCACCGTCGCCGTCGCCACCACCTCGCTGAGGCGTTCCTCCAGTTCGCCGGCGTACTTATCAACAACCCCCTGCACTTCGGGGTCTGGCGCGATCTTCTCGTTTATCGGCCGCAAAAAGCCACGGTACTTCACGATGTCGCCGCCCGCGATGAGCATGTCCACCTGCCCCAGATGCAGACCATAGCTCTGTGCCTGGCACACCAGGGTCTTGCCCACTGCGGTAGGTGGCTCGACAGTCGTGTGCGTATGGCCGCCGATGATCAGGTCAATATCCGGGACGGCCTTGGCCAGTTCCAGATCGGCTTCATAGCCCAGGTGCGTCACCGCGATGATGAAGCCGGCCTGCTTGAGAAGCTGTGCCACAAGCTGCTTGGCTTCGGCAACCGGGTCGGTGAACTTCAGGCCCACCACATTTTTGGGGGAGGTCTGCACGGCGGTCTCCGGCGTGGTCAAGCCGAAAGCGGCGGCTTTGGTTCCGTCAGCCAGCTCAAAGAACACCCAAGGCTCAGCGAACCGCTCGTTGCTAGCCTCCACATAGATATTGGCTGAAAGGATGGGGAACTCAGCCAATGCCACCAGCTTGCGGTAGTTGTCCTGCCCGAAATCGAACTCGTGGTTGCCGATGCACATGGCGTCCAGGTCCATCAGGTTGAGACACTTGACATCAGGCTCGCCCATGTAAACTGTCGAAAGCGGCGTGCCCTGGAGGATGTCGCCGGCACTGAGCAGCAGAGTCGTATTGCCATGCGCGTCATTCCACTCCCGGACTTCGTCGGCCAGTGTCGCGATCCGTGCCATGCCGCCTTCATCATCGCGATTCGCCTGCAGATGCCCGTGGGAATCATTGAAGTGCAGCACGGTAACGTAACAGTCGCCTAGAGCGACCGACAGCGAAATAGCGGCCACCACAAGCAGTACTGTGACCCTCAAGCCGACCTTACCCATTTCTCCCAACCTCCTGTTACAGAGCTTCGCCCTGCTCGTGCAATAGATAGCTACTGTCATAGCCACATGGTACTACCACAGATTATTCGTCAAGTGATTGGAGAAACCTTGGGCTGGAAGCGTAGCGAATACAGATCAGCGTCCTTCATCACAAAGCGCAGCCGCACGCCCCGCCTCTGCAATTTGGCCACATCTTCCCCGCGCTGCCATGACACGGTCCGCTCGATCTCATCACCATAGATCTCAGGGCAGTCACGCAGCGTGTATCCGGCAATCGGCTTATCCTTGCTGTCACGGAGCTCCACCCGCACAGTTCCCGCGGCTGAGGTGGCGTAGTTGATGACCAGCCGGCTGCCCTCGAACCTCAGCGGCGGTGTAGTAAACTCGCCGCCCCGATAGGGCGCATTGACCGAGACAAAGCCGTCGGTGCGTACGGTCGCCCGTCGCAGCCGCGCGGTTGGCTGCCGATAGTGCTCGATATAGTAGATCGAAAGCTCGTCCGGCGCGGTCTGCAGGATGCCGCGGGCGATGTGGTTGCTGCGTTCGCCCCAGTTGCCGGGATCGCGTCCCGGGCGCAGAAACGCCTCCATGAACCGCCGGTCCCAGTCCAGCCCATCGCGACTACTCATCAACACGCCGTCGGACACGCCGATATCAGGATGCTCGCCAATCGCCTGGCGGGTAGTCATGAAGCGCTTCGGGAAGCCCAGGTAGATGTGCGGCGCGCGGGGATAAGCGACAATGGCGTTGGTATAGAGATGTTCGCGCGGGGTGTCGCCGTAGTTGATCTCGACGGTCTCGGACCAGTTGCGGAAATCAGCGGAGGTCGCTCGCGCAATCGAGCGCACGCCGGAGAAGAGGTCCCCCTTGCTCACCTGGTGACTCATTGTACCCGTTTCGGGATTCGCGAATACCCGGAAATATGCCACATACTGGTTCTGTACGGTGTCCCACATCGCCACATTCTGCGAATCGAAAGCCCCCTGGGTGATGACCGGCTCTTCGCGTAGCTTTTTCCAGTGTAGGCCATCGGCTGAGACCAGACCGATCAGCGGCCCACCGGCCAGGGCCTTGTAGCGCTCCCCGGGCTTGCAGTCGGGATTCTCATCAATGAAGGGGGCGAAATTGTGGGCACCGAAGCCGGTCCAGATGATGTTGTTATCCTGCGAGCCGGCGTGTTCATGCAGCTTGACCGCAGGTCGCGTCCACCTTATGGCGTCGGTGCTTTCGGCGCAACAGGTGTACTGCGGGCCGCCTTCCGCGCGTGACCCGGAGCCGCGATAGTACATGCGAAATATATTGTCATCCTGCAGTACTGTCACATAGTAACTAGTACGCCCCTCCCAGGGCTTGTTGAACCGCAGCGCGATCTCCTGGGGCACCGGCTGGTGCATCCGCAATGCCACATTCCTGGATTCGTCCACCAAATAGTCGTCAACAAACAGCTCCAGACGCGAGCCGATATCCAACTCGGAAAACCCCTTTGATCAATTCGCTGCAGATGCTAACACAAAACTGAGCCCTGCAAATCTGATGAAGCAATCGCAATTGCAGCTTGGCGAGGGGAGGTTTCGTCATGGACCCGGGCCGTACCTGTCTAGGGACCGCCGACTTGCCTGACCGGATAGCGGGTACAGGTCGGCCTGAGAGGCTACTGCGGAGGAACGGGTAGGCTAGCGGTGATGTAGCGCTCCTGCATTGTGGCCAGAGCCTCGGCGGGAGAACAGCGCCCGCTGACAGCCAGAAACAGCGCGTCATCAAGCATGGCCTCGAGGTTCTTCCAGTCGCGCTGGGGTCGGACCCGGGCATGCTCCAGATTTGCCAGAAAAGCGTGCATCAGAGGCTCGCCACCGACCTGCGAGATCACCTCTCGGTGCGAGGGAACCGAACCGGTCTGCCACATCCAGTCCTGAGCCGTCCGTAAGGCCATGAACTTCAAAAACTCCATGCACTCGGCCCGATGCTGAGTGGTGCGCATGATCACGACATAGGTGGCCGCTATTGAGGCCACCGGCTGGTCGCGGTAGGGCAGCGGAGCGATGGCGAAGTTGAGCGCACCGTGTTCGGTCCTGAGGCGGTTGGCGAAGGCCGATCCCGCCAGGACCATACCTAGTTTGCGCTCGGCGAAGGCCCGCTGCAATTGGCCGGTGTCCCATGAGAGCACTTCCGGCTGCAAAGCGCCCCCTCGCGCCAGACGTACCCAGTATTCCAAGGCCGCGGTCATCTGCGCGGAAGTGAAGTCAATCTTGCCTTGCTCGTCGTAAAGAGAACCCCCCGCGCCCCACAGCAAAATCAACAGCGTCCGCGCGCCTCCACCATTGACGGCTCCGGGCAGGCCCAGACCATACAGGCCCTGTTGCGGCTTGGCGACCTCGGCAGCGGTCGTCAGCAGTTCGTCCCAGGTGGTGGGCGCACTGCGGCCGTCCGGCAGTAGGTCCGGCCGGTAGTACAGGGCGTAGGCGTCCATCCGCCAGGGCGCACCGTAGATGCGGTCATCGAGAGTCGCCGAAGCCGGCACCGCCGGGATAAACGGCTCCAGATAGCGGCCAAAGCTGGTGCCAAAGGTGCACAGATTCGGGGCGAACTGGGCCAACCACTCATCGGGGATAACGGTCATGTCCGGGGCGTGTTCTTTCAGCGAGCCGCACCATCGCGAGATGCGGGGATAGGCGTTGGCCCAATCATCATGGGTCATATCTATCTTCAGGTGCGGGTACTGGCGGGAGAATTCCCCGAGCATACCTACGCATTTGCGCAGATCGGGGCCGTCTTCGTGCTCCCACGCCACCAGCGTCAGCCGCTGCGGCTGCTGGGCGCTGCTGATGCCGGGGAGTGCGACCAGACCCGCGAGGCAACCGGTCAGCCACAGCACCTGCAGCCCTGCAAAAACAAAGGCTGTGGCCTTATCCCGCCACAGCCCCTTTACTTTGCCGGCAAAACGGTTGCAGTTCATGCCTCTATCAGATCACCTATCCGCGCTTGAGGATGGTAAGGGTGACCTCCGCCTCGGCTTCGAACTCCTTCTTTACTTCTTTCTTGGGCCGTGCCTGCGGCTGTCCCCGCACCCACTCGCGGTCTTCGGAGTCGCCGGCGGTTAGGGCATCATAATCCGCTAGCGGCGGTCCGCCGGGAGCCCCCATCGGTCCCGTGAACGGCTCACCAGGCATACCCATCATGTCTTCGCCGGCGCCGCCACGACCGGCGCCACCGAACTGGGTGCTGTCAACGGTGAGCTTGTGGCTGATTATGTCCTCGGACCTGACGAACTGGCCCAGCTCATAGGCGAAGTAGCTGATACGAGTGCCCTTGTATGAAGTCTTAAGTTCCGTCACAGCCGGTGCCGAGACAGAAACCGTCTTAGATGCGGAAGCGCCTGCGCCAGGCATGCCCGGGCCGAACGGCTCAGCCATCTCGGGGCCCGGCATAAAGCCGCCCGGGATATCCGGCCCCATGCCCATGCCAGGCCCGGTGCCTCCCCGCCCTGCTGCCGTTGCGGTCGCGGTGCCCATGTGCAGTCGCAGCGTGACGTCGTTCTCCGAGTAGGTGCTGATTATCCGAGCACACTTGTAGCCCGCCACGCGCTGGAAGCCGTCGAGGCGGTGATCCCCCGTGACCCGACGCCGCTCCGCCCGCAGCATCGGCAGGACGTACATGGGGCTTTTCCACGAGCTGCCCGCCCGCAGCGTCCGGTCCGGCAGCGTGAGGTAGAGCTCTCCGATATCGAAGATCGGGTCGCCCTTGTGCTTTGGCGCACTCGAGCCGTCCGCCTCGGCAATCATGGTAAAGATGCCACCGACGCGCCGCAGGTTGCTGGGTTTGGTGCCCTGGAAACTCGTATAGCCCTTATCAAAATACTTGTAGACGATTGCGGAATGGCCGGCACTGTTGTTCATCGCCCGCTCGCGCCACTCCGCGGTGAGCAAGCCGCTGTAAAGCTCGATGATCTTCTGATTGATGTCATCGTGCTCCACCAGCTTGGCGCGGCTGCGCCCGGTGGCCTCAACGTGCATTTCGCGGCCGCGCTTGTAGTCAGCCACCAGCTTGATCGAGCTCGGCGTCTGGTCGCTGGGCAGATCGTTCTGCAGCGTTACCCGCACGCTGTCCTGGCCGACCTTCTGCCCGGAGGGTAGGTGGGCGACAGCGGTGACGGTGTATTCGCCGTCAGGGAAGACCGGTTTGCCGGCGGCATCGCGGGTGTTGCTGTCCCAGTTGATGCGGAAGGGGGTGACGACGGCGACGCTGAAATCACCGCTCTGGCCGGGGCCCTCGATCTTGTAAGAGATCCACCCGTGCGCGGCATCAGTCTTAGTGGCCTGAACCGGGATCACGCCACCGATCGTCTGTCCGCTGGTGGGGGTCGAGATCTCCACCTGAGCCAGAGCCGGCGGCAGGGCACACAGCAGCGTAATAGCTACCAGGATAGCATTGTAGGCAAGCTTGTGTCGGCTGTTCATAGGTTCTGGTGCTCCCTTGGTTGCGGTTGCGCACGCCGACCGGGCAATTCGGTCGCGGTCACACTTAGCTCAATCGCCCCCCAGTTGCGAGAGCTTCTCCGCCAAAGCCTCTTCGAGAACCGGCTGCAAGCCGGCATAAGTCTCATTCAAATCCTGGGGCACGACGCGGGTCTCCCCCACGCTGGTCATGTAGTTAGTATCACCATGCCAGCGTGGCACCACATGCAGGTGCAAATGCTGCTCGATCCCGGCGCCGGCCGCCTCCCCGATGTTGATCCCGATGTTGACGCCCTCGGCCCGGAGGTAGTCGCTCATGACCTCGACGCAGCCCTGGGCGATAAGAAACATCTCCCGCAAAGCGGCACTGTCCAACTCGGTGATGCAGCTCACATGCTGGTACGGCACCACCATCAGATGGCCGCTGTTGTACGGGTATGCGTTCAGTATGACAAAGTTATGCCGGGCCCGGTAGAGTATATGGTTATCTGTGTCTTTCTCCTGTTCGGCCTTGAGGCAGAATATGCAGCCATCAGACTTGCTGTCCACTACATAGCTCATTCGCCAGGGAGCCCACAGATGCCGCAACCAAACACGCTCCGAACCGGATTCTTTTCCACATACAAGCGAGGGAATTATACCGCCGTCTGAACACGAATGTCAACGCAGTTGAGACAGGCTCAAGCCGCTCTAGCGACTAAGCAGTATACTTGATCACAGCTACAACGCTGCACGAAAGGATCCAGACGATGGCCGAGACCTTGGTGATTCTGTCATAGAACTCTTCCATGCTGCCCTTGGTGAACTGGGCGGTATCGCTGCCTCCCATCGCCGCGCTGAAGCCGGCATTCTTCGAATCCTGCAGCATTACCGAGATGATCAGCACAATGCCGCTGACTAGGGCAATAATCATGAAAACGGTTTCCATCTAGGGCCTCCGGTCCTAAGCGACTAAAGCGTCGCCCCTGGTTTTAGTCCAAGAGATTAGCGCTAATGAACTCCCGCAGAGCCCCCATTGCCACCTGCGGTGTGGGGATGTGGCCGCCCTCATACCAGACTACCTGTTTCGGCTCCCCGGCGGCTTGGTGGAGCAGCTCCGCATTCTCGCGCGGGATGATCGGATCCTGGGTACCATTGACGAACAGCAGTGGCCGAGGCGCGAAATGGCCGACAAAATTGACCGGCTCTACCCGGTAGAGGTGCTCAGCTAGCAGTTCGCCCGTAACCCCGGCCTCGCGTAGTTTCGCTATCACCGGAAAGTCTGAACGCAAAAACATCAGGTCCAGACGCCCACCGGCGACGATCAACGCTGCCGACTTGATACGCTCATCAACCGGCCCCAGCACCGCACCCAGAATCCCGCCCATGCTCATGCCTACCAGCATATAGCGGTCGTGATCAATATCGGTTCTAGTATCAAGGTAATCCAGAGCGCGACGATTGTCAATGACGGTCTTCAGCATCGCCTCGGCGCTCATGCGCAGGTCGGTACTCCACATCCCGGTGCCTTCCTGCGCCCGGTCCCCATGCAAACGCGCATCTATCGCCATCACCGCGATGCCTAGCGGGGCCATGAACATCGCCATCGGCTGCGAATAGGCATCCTTGTTGCCCCCATAACCGTGTAACAGCAGAACGCAGGGCACTTCCCCCGCCACATTGGGCCGGTGTAGAATGGCCGGTATGGGAGTATTATCCACTGCCTGCAGCGTTATCTTCTCTGTGATATAATAGCTGGCAGTGCTGCTGGCAGTGAGGTCGGCCTGCAGCGGCAGGTCGTGATCATACTCGTAAATGGCCTGGAGTTGCTCCCAGCTTGCGACCTGGCCGTCGCCATGACAGAGGCCGGCCGCCGCTAAGGCCGCCATCAAAACCGCCAACAGGCTCATCTTACGTTTAGTTCGCACCTGCATGCAACTACCCCGTGAGGCCGCCTGGATGTCGCCATCTTGCATCTAGCGAACGGTTGCCGGCGGAAAGCCGTCTTTTACCATGTGGAATCTTACAATTATAGATGGGCGTCGTCAAGCGCTCTGCGCGCAGGTAATCAGGCCTGAAACGGCGAATACTGCAGAATGTACTGCGTTCCCCACAGCCAGGAGCTGAGTATGAAGCCGACATTGTTCGTCGCAGCGGTGCTCACAGCCCTGCTGCTGAGCTTGACCGGCAGCGCAGCGGTCGCCGAAATCGTCTGGGATTTCGAGGCCGGGGCGGCCAACTGGGCTGCTAGCGATGTGGATGAAGGCAACATCTCCGTGGGCCTGGCGGCAGGCCAGGCCGGCGGCGGACAGCACTGTCTCGCCGTAGCGGGCAAGCTGCCTGGCTCGTTCGGGGTCAAGTACCGCCCCTGGGAGAATTGGCGCGGCCTGACCACCCTCAGCTTCGATATCCAGGTGCCCGGTGACACGCCCAAGGAACTGGACCTGTTCGTCTATATCAAGGACCGGCAATACCTCTGGTTCCAGACCGCGCCCTTGCATGATCCCAAGTCCGGCAAACGCGTGAGGAACCTGCCGGCGGGCGAATGGGGCAGCTTCACCATTGACATTTCAGAGGATTCGACGGTCTGGGAGCCGGGCGGACACGAGCGCTCCTGGGACCGCGTGCTCTACTACCCCCGCGAATTCGGCTTCCGCTTCTTCTCCAAGCAAGCCTGGTCCGGCGTCGTACTGATTGATAACGTCCGCCTTTCCGGCTCCGAGCCGCCGCTGGACAAGATGCCTGACGGCCAGCCCGGCCCGGCGCGAGGTACCATCCAGGTCAAGCCCAATACCGACCGGCTCAAAGTGTATGAGAAATTTGAGCTGACCTTCGGACTCGATCGCGACTACGAGAATCCCTTCGATCCGGAAGTTGTTGATGTCCAGGGCCATTTCCAGACCCCCGAGGGCGAACACCTGACCGTGCCCGGCTTCTACTACCAGGACTATCGCCGCACTCTGACCTCCGCAGGCTGGGAGAAGCTTATTCCCGTCGGTAAGCCTAGCTGGAAGGTGCGCTTTGCGGCCACTAAGCCGGGGCAGTATCGCTACTTCGTGCAGGTCAACGATGTCCTGGGCCAACTGCGCAGCGACAGCGGCAGCTTCACCGCCCTACCCAATGAGCAGCATCGCGGCCTGGTGCGCATATCCAAGCAGGACCCCCGTTACTTCGAGTTCGATAACGGCGAATTCTTCTTCCCCACCGGCATCAATATGCGCGATGGCGGCGACCATGCCGACCTGCAAAAGGGCACCTATGACTTCGATTACTTCTTCAAGCGCTTTAACGAAGAGGGCCTCAATTTCGTGCGCACCTGGATGTGCGGCTGGTGGGCGGGGATTGAATGGTCCGACGAGTACCATTCGCGCTATGACGACGTGGGCCGCTATTGCCTCTACAACGGCTGGCGCCTCGACTACATGCTAAAGCTGGCCGAGCAGCTCGGCATCTACCTGGAGGTTACGCTCAACAGCCACGGCCAGTTCCGCCGCGACAAATTCGACGCCGAATGGGAGTACAACCCCTATTCGGTCAAGAACGGCGGCTTCATTCCCAGCCCGGCGATGTTCTTCACCTCGACCAAAGCCGAGGAGCTAATCAAGCGGCGCAACCGCTACATTATCGCGCGCTGGGGATACTCACCGGCCATCATGTCCTGGGACCTGGTCAATGAGGTGGACCTCTCAGAGGGCTATGACAAACCGGAGGTGGCCGCCTGGCACGCCAAGATGGCCAGCTACCTCAAGCAGCTTGACATCCACGATCACCTCGTCACCTCCCATATCTGCCTGTATTGGGGCTACGGTCCCGAGCTATGGGACCTGCCGGAGATCCAGTACATTCAGGCCGACGCCTACTGGGAGCGCGCGCCTCACAAGGGCAATCCGCCCGAATACGGCATGAACAAGTGCTGGAAGGCCCGCGAACATTACGAAAAGCCGTTTTTGTTCATCGAGTACGGCCCGCAGACGGCCTCGCTGCCGATACCGGCCAACAACTGGAAGCGCGATTTCCGCGTCGGTATGTGGGTCTCGAATCTGATGCCGTGTGCTGCGCCCGCGCAGTTCTGGTACCAGAGGGAATGGGACAAATACGAGCTCTACCGCTACCAGAAAGGTCTGTTCGCTTACAATGCCGGCGAGGACCGGCGCGGCCAGAAGCTCCAGACCATTCCCGCCATCGCCACCGCCGCCACCGGCCATAATGTCACCATCCAGGCGATGAGCAACGGCCGCCAGGCCTATATCTATGCCTACGAGTTCGACAACATGATCTATCCGTCACCCGACGAAGTCCCGGAGGCGAAAGCCGTGAAGGGCTGTCAGGTGAGCATCCGAGACCTGCAGCCGGGCCGCTATCTGATCGAGTACTGGGACAGCCTCAGTGGCGAGGTAATTACGGTGACTGAGGCTACCGCCTCCGTCGCCTTCAAGTTGCAGCTTCCCGACTTCGCCCAGGACATCGCCGTCAAAATCAAGCCGATGTAACAGAGCCAAACCTCATCCCCCGAACAGCTAGCCTACTCGCCGTTGTCTGTCATCTCCCCGCTTAGAGCCGTGCTGACGCCAGGCACGGTTGCGTTGCTTCTGCTGGTACATTCTGGCGTCGGCCCGTCGCAGTACGTCATCAAGGGTCTCGTTGGCTTCGTGGTGATAGGAGGCGGCGCCCCCGCTGAGCCATACCAGCGCCGCAGTCTCACCGGGCAGTTTCCCCGCCTCGGCGCGCGCTTGCAGATACTCGGCCAGCGCCTCGGCCAGGCGGCGGGGTATCGCCTCGGCAGCGGCCCGACTCGTATGGGGCATGACTATCAGGAACTCGTCACCGCCGAAGCGGATCGGTATATCGGCTCCGCGCGCATGCTGGCGGATGACCTCAGCCACCGCCTGCAGCACCCGGTCGCCGACGGCGTGCCCAAAGGCATCGTTGACTGCCTTGAAGCCGTCAATATCCAGCATCAGCAGCGTCAAGGGCGTATCGTAGCGGCCGGAGTGCTTGACCTCGCGCAAGAACACATCGCTGAAGTAGCGGCGATTGTACAGCCCGGTGAGGCTGTCGCGAAGCCTTTCCGCGTCCAGCTCCTCCATCAGCAGCTTGAGCTCGGTGACATCCTGACTGTTGGCCAGGACTGCGGACCGCCCCTCATACTCGATCAGCCCAAGCTGCACATCGTGCCAGCGCACTTCTCCGGGCAGCGGAGCAAATCTTATGACCAGCCGTTCGCCCTGGCTTCTGCCGCTAATCACCAAGTTGAGCGCGGTCTCAATCTCCGCCCAATTGTCGGCTTCAACGATTTCACTGAGCTTCATGCCTTGCACCTGTGCCGGGCTGTCGGCTCCAATGTACAGGGCCAGCGCGGAGTTACAGTAAACGATATGCCCATCCTGAATCACCCAGACAGGGTGCAGCGACTGCTCGGTGAAGGTGCGGAACTTCTTCTCCGAAGCCTGCAGTTGGCGCTCGGCTTCCTTGCGCTCACTGAGGTCCACAAATCGGCCCTGAAGCAGTCGTCGGCCGCCGATCTCGATGAGAGCCGCACTAATATAGATCGGAACGCTGCTGCTATCCTTGCGCCTTACCTCGGCCTCAAAGCCCACGGCGGACCCCTGCTCTACGTGTCGAGCGAACATGTGTCTGTAGCGTTCCACGTCGCCAGGGGGATGTAGTTGGCTCTGATGCATGTGCAACAGCTCGGCGCGACTATAGCCGCTAAGAGCCTCGGCCGCCTGGTTAGCTTCCACCAATATGCCAGTCTCGGGATCGGCAAGGAAGATGGCGTCAACGGCACCATTGAAGAGGGTTCGGAACCGTTCTTCGCTGGCTCGCAGCGCCTCCGCCGCCCGCTTGTGCTCGGTGACGTCCCGGAAATACCAGACGCGACCCAGGTATTGCCCGTCGGCATCGCGCACCGGAGCCGAGTATCTATCAAACGTCCGGCCTTCCGTCAAAGCTATTTCGTCTCTACTTGTCTCATCTTGATGTTCGTAAAGGTATTCGACGCGTGCAAGAAAAGCTTGCGGGTCCACCAACTGGCCCATAACACACTGAAGCGCTAGCTCGTCTGACTTACTGTCTAGGATCTCCTGGGTTATCCGCCACATCTCGGCAAAGCGCTGGTTAAAAGAGAGTATCTGGCCTGCTTCATCTACCACCAGGATGCCGTCAATTGAGGCCTCTGCCTGGGCCTCCAGCAAGGCCTTCTCGAAAGATAGTTGCTCCTCGGCCCGCTTGCGCTCGGTGATGTCAACTACATTGACCAGGATGCTCTGGTCAACCCGGTCGGCGACCGGTCGCACCCATACATCAGCCCACCCAGCTTCGCCGCTTTTGCTGAGGAAGCGCACTTCGTGCCGGTCGGGCACATTCGCCCCGGCCTCTCGCATGCGCATTCTTTGGGCGACCATGTCTCGGTGGTCAGGGTGGACCGTTTCCAGCACGCCGGTGCCCGTCAGCTCTTCAGGAAGATATCCCAGCATCTCGGCAAAACGCTGGTTGACGAACTGGAACTTGCCCTCCTCACAGACGAATATCCCGACCAGAGCATTGTCAATCAGCCCACGGCTGCGCTCTTCCGCAGCCGCCAGCAGTTGTCCGTTGCGCACTACCAGCCAGCCGCTGAGGGCCAGCAGGAAAGCCGTCGCCCCCACAACTGTGAACGAGGCCAGGTAAACGCCTCTACTGAAAGCGATAGCGACAAGCGACATCAGCGAAATCGCCGCAAAAGCGACCACGTAGGCCGTCAGAGCTAAAGCTTGTGAAGACTGCTGATGCGACATGCCTTCCACCCCGGTTCAACAGCTCTGATACCATATCACGAACCTGCCCTGCTAGTGCCGCGCGGCAGCCTAGGCGGCCCTGCGCAGTTCGGCTGCTAGGCTCAGTAGCGCCTCGGCAGCGTTTGGCTCAAATTGGGTGCCAATGCCATCCGTAATTATCTCGACCGCCTCAGAGGGCGTATATGCGGGCCGGTAGGGGCGATCGCTAACCAGGGCATCATAGACATCACAGACCCGCAGTACGCGAGCCTCCGGCAGTATCTCTTGTTGCCTCAGGCCGAAAGGATAGCCGCTGCCATCCCAAGATTCGTGGTGCTGCTGGATTACCACAGCGGCTCTCCGCACGGTCAGGAAGCTCTCCAGCAGTTCACAGCCGATAGTGGGATGCGTAGTGATACTGCGCCACTCGGAGGGGCTGAGCTGGCCGGGCTTGGTGAGTACCGAGTTGACGATGCCAAGCTTGCCGATGTCGTGGTAGAGGGCGGCTACCATCGCCGTGTGCACCCCGCTCGCCTCCAGCCCGATGGTGCTGGCGACTAAGCGGCTCAGCTTGCTGACCCGCCGACAGTGTGACACCGTATAGCCGTCCTTGGCGTGCAACAGCCGCATCAGCGCATCGAGGGCGGGAAGATAATCGCCGGACGTCCAAGATCGCCGGTCGTAAGTATCCCGAGGGTTCCAGGCTGACTGCGCGCGACCGGGCTTGAGTTTCATGGGTTGTTTCCCTCCCGTGGGCCGTAAAGGCTCGCTATATCGGCACTTGCCCGCTGCTATATCGGCGACCGTAAGCGGCTGCTTGATAACACTTCTGAATCACCGCTGTAACCTAACCGCCCGTCGGGTCAAAGCCTCCCGGCGCGACGCTTCTGCAAGAAGGCCGCATCCCCTGGTGATCTTAACCTGCGAACCACTGAATACCGCCTCGCTGCCTTATGCATGTACCGTTGTCAAACATAGTTTACACTTTGGGTTTGGCAGTAGTGTTGTAGGTG
>CAYMIN010000001.1:0-306916 GCA_964390495.1 uncultured Armatimonadia bacterium | reverse complement strand
CCTTGTATCTTGCCAAGGATCGAGAAAATCTGCATAACTACAGTTCCAGCCCGAGGTCGTTGCTATCTCATTCATGAACAATCCCGGCCAGTCAGGGGAGCCATGACCAGCAAGCGCCAGTACCGCACACTCGACGGCGCGATGATAAACGAGCTGGTACATCCGCGCCATGATCCGGTTACCGGTCTCAGCCTGGCCGAGGCTACGGTCGCGCCGGGGAGCCGCACTTACGCTCACGTTCATCATCAGTCCGAAGAGATCTATTACACCCTCTCCGGCCAGGGGCAGCTTTATCTGGGCACTGAGGTGCAGCCGATGGGGCCGGGTAGCGTCCATCTGATCCGGCCCGGTCAGCAACACTGGGTCCAGGCGCTGACGTTTGCGCCGTTGCGGTTCTTGTGTGTCTGCAGTCCGCCGTATTCTGACGAGGACACGAAGCTTGTCGGCAAGGTGGAAGTGTAGGCCGTGGACTGGCTACAGAGCCGAGTTGCACAACTGGAGAAGAAGCTGGGGCTGCCGCTAGTTCTGCGGCCGATGCATGTACCCGACCCGGCTTTCCGGGGTCGGATCACTAAACGCGCCGACCGAATTGTGTTAGAATACCGGGACGAGGTGCCGGGATTCTTCTGGCATCACGACATTTTACGCGAGCTTTTCGCCCACCTGGAACAGGGCCGTTTCGACATCGCCCTGTATGATGATCCCGGCCCCCAAGCCTGTGAGAAGGGAGCAAAGCTGCCGAAGCCGCCACCAGATGAACAGCATTAACCGCCGCAACGGACAACCATCATGCCGACGCCTAGCCCTGGGCATCGGCCTCTTGACCTGTATGGCCACAGCCCTGATCGGGTGCAATTCGTCCGCAAATAAGCCTCTGGCGCGTGTCGGCGACAGGACAATAACGGCCCGGGAATTGCAGCAGAGACTGGTTAGAACCAAGGGCGCGCCGCTGCTTTTGCAGATGATTGACACCAAGCTGATCATGGGTGCGGCCCGGCAGCAGGACCTGGAGGTCTCTGAGGCCGAGGTCAAGGCCAAGGTCGAGAGCGGAGTGGCTCAGATGGCCTCCAGGCACGACCTGCTAAGACGACTGGAGGCGAGGGGCCAAACGCTGGAGGACTACCAGGCGGCTGCCCGGGCCGAGTTGCTGCTGGATAAACTGGCGCGCGAGTTGATTGACACCTCCGAACCGCGCCTCCGCGCCTACTACGAGCAGAACCAAGAGCAGTTCAGGCATGGCCCCCAGGCGCATGCCCGCTGGATGCTGTTCCAGGACCAAGCCAGCGCCGAAGCCGTCAGAGGCGTCATCGAGGAGCCGGAGGCCGATTTCGCCGGCCTTGCCAGGGCCGTCTCATCCGATGCGGTGACCGCGGAGCAGGGCGGCGATATGGGCTTCTTTGAGGCCAAAGACTACGCGCCGGCGGTCGCCAAGGTCGCCTCCGCCTTGCGGCCCAATCAGATCAGCGAGGTGTTCCAGGTGCCCGACGGTTGGGCGTTCCTGCAGCTTATCGAGAAGCGCCCCGCCGGCCTCCAACCGTTTTCCGAGGTCAGGGAAGTCCTGGCCGCCCGCCTGCAGGCTGAGAGTATCCAACAGGCTCGCCAGCTTTGGGTCAATCAAGCGCGCGCGCAGGCGCGGCTGCATATCCCGGAGAAGCGGCTGCGCGGCCAGGTCGAGGCACTCATTGCCGCCAATCCGCCCTACCAGCCCACTCAATTGCTGGAGATCCCGGCCGCTCCGAGTCTGCCCGAGCCGTGAGCCAGATAGGGTGCAGTTGCCAATCTGGGGTTGTGTCCCACAGATAACTTCGCATAATCCGGATCGCTTACCAAGTCTCTGGCTTGGCCTTGCCAAACTATTGTCGCGTAGCTCGGGCTTCCAGCCCGAGGTCGTTGCGCCATCTGACGCATCTCATTCATGAATAATCCAGGCTGGATGGCGGTTGAGATGCCTGACCACGACGAAGCCGCGATGCGAGAAGAAGCCCAGCGCGATCCGGCTGCCGAGCGACCGGCGGAGTTGGCGGAGCTGCAGGCGCATATCGCGGAATTGGCGGCGGCCAACACAGCCCTGCGCCAGGCTCGGGGCTCCGCCTCCGGTCTGGTTGCCAGTCTCAGCCATGAGCTGCGGGCCCCGCTGCACGTCATTATCGGCCTAGCGGAGCTGCTGACCGGTGAGGAGTATCAGGACGAAGCCGAACAGCGGCGCCGCTTCGCCGGCGACATCAAGCGCGCCGGCGAGCATCTCTTGAGCCTCGTCAATGACGTTCTCGACCTCTCGCGCATCGAGGCGGGAATGTTGGAATTGAAGCCGGAACGGCTGCATCTGGGACGAGTGCTCAAAGCCGCTCTGGGCTTGATGAGCGAACTGGCCCGAAGCAAGCGCATAGCACTAGCCTGCGAGGTCGTGCCGGATGACCTGGCGGTGTATGCCAACGAGCGGCGGCTGAAGCAGATAATCTACAACCTGCTGGACAATGCCATTAAGTACAGCCCGCCGGACACCCACATCCACGTGCTGGCGCGCCGCCAACAGGAACTTGCAGTCATCAGCGTCATTGATCAAGGCATCGGGATTGCGCCTGCCGACCAAGACCGCATTTTCGACCGCTTTGCCAGGGTCGCGACATCGGTAGGAGACAGAACCGGCATCGGCCTGGGCTTGGCTGTGACCAGGGAGCTGGTGCAACTGCACGGCGGGCGCATCTGGGTGGAAAGCGAGCTCGGGCAGGGCAGCAGCTTCAGCTTCACTTTGCCCGTCAACTCCCCCGCAGCAACCTCCGATCCCACCGCCGTCCCGGACTGACACCGCTAACCCGAATGATTCACAGGCCGCGTGGCTCGGCCTGAAGCGCCGGTTGACCACACAGAAAAAGCCCACGTCAGCCTCAAAGGCCGCGTGGGCTTATTGGTCAGGTTAGCACCAGGCTCCTGAGCTATCCGGCCACCCAGGCGATGAACTCATCATAGCCCTCGGCGAACTGGGTCAGGGTCTTGACGACCGGCAGGTAGTCGTCGAATTCGTCCACCGTCATGCCATCCGGCTCGTAGCCCTGGCGGAACAGCTTCGACTTGTAGAGCTTGTCCAGGTAACCTTCCGGCAGCTCGGCCCACATGCCGTTGGGGTCGAGTTCGCGCGGCTCGCTGTCGAACTCCTCAATGCGGTTGGGGAAGACGGTGAGGAAGATCGGGACCGGCCCGTTCTGGATCGAGCGCAGGATATTCCACGGCCCGCGCCCGGAGGCCGGCAGCGGAATTGACTTCTTGAAGCCCAGGCCTCCCTCTTCAGGTGGCAGGCACAACATCCGGTATTCCCGCTGCCGAATCGCCGTGGTGCACCAGGTCTTGACCTCTTCCCAGTCCGATACGCCGGCGGCCTGCAGCTCCTCGCCCACCGGATCGTCGAGGCGCCCGTCCATCTGTGTCCGATAGCAGACCTTGGTGGTGCTGTTGTTCTCAATGGCGCCGGCGAAGGCGATCTGCTGGGGCAGCGAGAAGTTCACCGTCACGTTTATGCCCATGGCCTCGGAGGTCAGCGTCTCGGCTACCGTGATGCCGGCCTTGGTGCCCGGCACCTTGAAGACGCAGTTGGGGGTGCCGCCCAGACCGACGTGCAGGCGCTCCCAGACCCAGCGCGCCCCTTCTACCATCGCCTCGACGTTGTGCGCCTCCTTCGGCGAGAGCTGCAGGGACACGTAGCCCATTGCGCGGTCGGTCAACTCCCAGATCGGGCGCAGCAGACGGGCATTGGCCAGTACCACCTCGATGGTCATCGCGTAGCCGAGCTGGACCGGGTCGTAGTCGGAATAGCGCTCCTGCAGGCGGTCGCGAACCGGCGTCCAGTATTGCGGGTCTTCGGTGCGAGCGACGTTCACCAGCACCGGATTGGTGGTAACCATCGCCGCGCCCTTGCGCATGGCCTCGCGCAGATGGGCCGCGTAGTCATTGCCCCAGTAGGTGTTGACTTCACCGGCCAGCGCCATCCTAGCCAGCCTGGCCAGATTGCTGGAGGCGATAGCCGCAACCTCCCGCTGCACATGATCCGTCAGCTCCTTACGGCCGAACTCATCCAGGATGGCGATGCTCTTGGCGCTTTCTTCGGCGAGTTGCTCATCGCTGAGCGCCTGGTCGCCGTGGCGGGACCGGTTCTTCAGATTCCAGTCGGCAAGCACGGACTGCAGATCAATAGCGTTCTCAGCCAGCAGCTCGGCAGCCTGGTTGCGCAGCTCGTCGGAGGCTGCACCGGCGTACTGTGCCCGCAGTTCCTCGCGCCAGCTAGCAAGCTGGTCAGCTAGGTCCTGGGGCAGTGTCCTGAACATCAAGTTCTCCAGCGTCTTCAGTCCCAACTCAGTCATTTGGCGATGCTCCCGTTCTTCTAAAAGATTCTGTCGGTTACCTGACAGGCAGTTATATCCCCACACTAACAACCTCGCCAGAAACACCATCTGGCCGAGGTTTTGCACACATTACTGCCATTTTAGCACAAATCCCTGCCATGTCCAATGCCTGACTCTTCCCCCTCAACAGCGCGATCCCTTCTCATTCACTATCGAGTTTCCGCGCGCAGGACAACTCGCTCGCTTAGGGAACTCTAGGTCAGCACATACCATCATGCCGGAGGCTACTATGCTAGAGTTCAGAGCCGCCTTGGTTTTCGACGATAACCTGCGCGCGCAGGCCAACGCCGCAGGCCGCAACTACTGGCCGGTTTATTATCGCGAAATCCTCAACCGTATGGGCCTGCCATATAGCGTACTCGGCCCCGAGGAGTTGACCGCTGACGGTCTGGCGCAGTATCGCATTCTACTGCTGCCACCGCTGCCCGAGGGCCATCTGACGGACGCGCAGGCGCAGGCTTTGTCAGAGTGGGTGACAGCCGGCGGCTTGCTGCTAGGCTTTGCTACCCCGGGCCTTGATGAGCTTTTCGGCATCAGCGTTGAAAGTGTGATTGAGCAGGTCGGGGACGAGTTCACGCCCTCAGCCTGTATCCGGCTGGCCGATGCGGAGTGGGGTGCCTCGCTGCTGCCGGCCTACGAACGCGATGCCGCGATGCCGGTGTTGGCTCCGGTCCAGCGGCTGCAAGCCCCGCAGGGCCGCGAGCTGGCCCGGCTGCTGTCATTCTTCGAGCAGGATCTGCACCAGCCGGCGGTTACGTACCGCACCGTCGGCAACGGTGCGGCCTGTTACTGGGCCTTCGACCTGGCGCAGTGCACCTGGGCGATGCAGCAAGGGCGTCCGGTCTATGAAGACTACGATGGTGACAACTCACTGCGCACCATGGACCAGATCACCACCCGGCCCTGGGAGGCCAACGTACCGTATGCCGACCTGATGATGTTCGCTCTGCGCCGCATCATCGCCGAGCATGGCGGAGTCTTCTTGCACCAGCTGCCTCCGGCTGCCGACGGCTCAGTCCCCGACGCCGTTTTTCACTGGGGCGGCGACGACGAAGGCGCCACCGAGGTGCAGATCCCGGCCGCTGAGTTCATGGTCGAGATGGGCCTCCCGTATCACATCAACATCATGCAGACGCCCGTGCCGGTCCACACCCTGTCGGCCGAGAAGTTCAACCGGCTCAAACAACTCGGCTGCGAGACCTCGATCCATTTCAACTTCACTACTGCGGGTCAGCAGCCCTATCGCATCACACGCCAGGATCTCGCCGACCAACTCGACGCCTACTTCGGGGCCTATGGCGAGGTCCCGGTCTGCACGGTCTTTCACTGCATGACCTGGACCGGCTGGGCTGAGCCGGCGCGCTGGCTGGCCGAACTGGGCATGAAGGGGGACAACAACCGCGCGCACTGGCGCTATCCGCCCTCCAACCCGGTCAACAAGTGCAACTTCGCCTTCGGCACCTGTTACCCGTTCCACTACTACGACGACTGCAGCGAGGATAACCGCCGCATTGACTTCACCAGCGCCCCCGTCACCGCCTACGAGTGCGGCTATATTAGGGAGAACAGCGAGTTCAGCCAGTTACACCGCGCCATCGAGCTGGCCAGCTTCTGGAACCTGACGATGAATCTGTTCTTCCACCCGATTCGTCTTACTGAGCCGGCGCCCCAGGCGGCGGTGAGGGAGGCTCTGGCGTATATGCAGAAGCTGGGGATGAACCCTCTGCACTTCGCCACTGACCAGATGTGTCTGTGGTGGCATGAGCGCGCCGCCTCGGCCATCGAGGCCGTAGAGCGCGATGAAGAGCAGGTGACCGTGCGGACCCGGACCGACTATCCGGCAGGCTGCATCATTCAACTGCTGTGGCCTGAGGGAGAGCCGGGCTCTGTGGAAATCAACGGCGTCCCGGCCCAGTACGTGCTTCGCGAGCAGCATAATGCCCGGTGGCTGTATGTGGCGATGCCGACGGGCCAGGCCGAGGCGGTAGTGAGGCTCTGAAGAACCGTCGCCGCCGCAAGATCAGCCCTGCACAAGCCAACAAGAGCCGCGGCCCTGAGAAGCGCGCGGCTCTTGGTCTCTGACGAATGCCTCAGCAGTCGCCGCAGCTCTACGACCAGTCTCAGCATGCTCCACCAACGCACAGACACGTCTCCCCTTACCCGCTGACACTGACCCATTCATACTCATCACACCTTCTCTAACACAGGCGCCACGAGTTCCCCTGCGGTACGGAAAAGCTCCCACGGCGATGCCGACTTGGCTTCTCGCCAGGGGCACCCTCTACTCCTCATATCCGTGGACGAAGCACCAGATTTGCATGTACTGCTGCCACTGAGTATTGAAGGCGAACTCGATCACAGCGATACCGAATGCCTCCCCACCGGCGATCTCCACCGGGGTCTGGAAGCTGGCGATCGCGTTCTGGCCCACTGCAACGTTGAGGCCCACGAACGCATCGGCCCCGAGTATCCCATCGCTCCCGTGCATAAGACAGACGAACGGCGTCCCGGGGATCTCGTCCATGCGCACCAGGCAGACGTCGGTGATGTACAGTGTCCTGCCCGCCGGGACGCTATAGACCACTGACCACGCCTGCCGCAGCGGGAGAGCGAACTCCCTATGTCCTGGTGGCAGGTCCGGCTTGGGAATCGCCGTCCTGGGCATCAACGTACTCGGGACCGTCGCCCTGGGCACAGATTCCGTCCTGCTGCCCTGGACGGGAGCGGCACTGGCCTTCCCTTCTCCGCCATACTGCACTAGGGCCACCAAGAGCGACCCCAGAACTACGCTTACCGCCCACTTCCAACTGGTTTTCATACCAACCGACCGCCTTTCCGAGGAGAACTGTTTTAGCAACCTGTCAACCGGGGTCACGATGGAGGCGGAATGTACGAATGCCGCCACGTCCAGCCGGAAATAGAGACATGTTCAGCGTGGGGCTTCGGCGAGCAGGTCGCCCCAGCCATCATCAACCTCGCCCTGCCTTACTCCCGGCCTATGGTGAAGCCGATGTCATATTTGCGGTGTCTGCGTCCCTTCCACTCGATCACAGGCTCACGGCCCACCGGCTCTCGCAACCACTCATCAAGTGCGCCCTGGAAGTCCCTGGCCTCCTTGGCTCCCGTCAACAGCTTCTTCGGCTGCTTCAGTGGCTTGCTTTCCCTGTCGATCTGACCTGCCCCGCATACCCGTGTCACTTCCGAGGTGCTACTGACGCGGTGCGCAGCTCTCGTCGGCGCCTACCTGCTTCGCGAACAGCACAACACCCGGTGGCTGTATGTAGCGATGCCGACGGGCAAGGCAGGGGCTGTCATAGCGCATCCAGTGTCATAGTGCCAGCCGGTCTGAGCGAAATCTCAGCATCATCAAACAACGCTGGCAGGAATCTACATATACCACACACAATGTGTATGATGCAAGGCTACGCTATGCACAGCGAAGCCCAACAGCATCTGGCGACACTCTCACTGTAGGTCGCACCGAAAACGAGGGCAAGCCACACATGACTATGGCGTGGGGGGATACTCTCCGCGTACCGTCCTGCGTCTCGATTGCAACAACGAGATAGCCCACGACCATGCTTGCTCGGCTGATTAGATGGCGGCAGGCAACAGGCTCGTCGGGACGAAGTTGCTATCCATGGCTCTCAGGCAAAGAGGTGACGGCAATGCGCTGCTACCAATTGCTGATTGGCACACTGCTGTTGGCGCTTCTGGCGCTGTGTATCCCGGTGTTCGCTCAGGAGGCTGAGATGATAGCCTACCAGCCCGACATCATTGGGGTGAATCGCCTCTTCATGGTCGTGCTGAAGGTGCCGACTGACACGCCACAGATCAAGGTCACGGTGCCGGATGAAGTCAAGATGCTCGACCGCACGCCCCTTCCCACCAAGCAGGAGTTGCGTAAGTACTACTTCCGCAGTCTCAAGCCGGCCAAGCAGACTGACATCATTTTCGCCCACCCGGCCGGCGAGATCACCGTCTCCCTGGAGATATGGTCCTTTGAGGACCTGCGGCAGTTCCGCGAGCTGAAGGGGGTGCAGCTTCCCCGCCGCTGGCCGTTGGGCGAAGAGCTGCCCGAGATCAAGCAGGCCCAGACCATTACCACCGATGCCCTCAAAGAGCACATGCAGGGCCGGGGCGCGCCGGGCAAGAACTGGCTTGATCACACCGATGAAGAAATCTGGTCGGTGCAGCCCGACAGCACCATCCGCCGCACCGGCTGGGTCAATCTGGAGAAGGGCTGTCCGGTTCATGGCCGCGAAATCTACCGCATTCGCGCCTACTATCCCTGGCATAAGCCCACTCTGATACCTGCCACCTGGAAAGTGCGCTGCCCGATCGGCAATGAGGAGTATCCCTCCAACGATTTCGTTAACGACGATTTCACCAGTGGTGAGTTTCCCGATGACGGGATTACCAGCGGCTGTATCTACAAAAACGAGGCCTACCACTTCATCGCCGAGCTCTGCCGCGAGTACTGCCGCAGGGCGCTGACTATCGCTCCGGCCTGCGCTGATGGCTATCTGGCCACCGGCGACGTCGAGTTTGTCCACAAGGCCCTGGTCATCCTCTGCCGTCTGGCGGAAGAGTACTCCTACCTTGCCACCATGACTCACCACCGCTACATCAGCGAGATCTGGGGCAATGAGCGCCGCCTCGGTCCGCGTCGCTTCGCGGATGGGCCGTTTTTGGCCCACAGCGGCTTCACCGAGTATCATATCGGCCAGCCCGGGCCGCAATGGTCCAACGCCGAGGCCTATGACAAGATCTTCCCGGCCATTGACCGCGACGACAGAATCATCCCCTTCCTGCAGAGCAAGGGCTTTGACGTGCAGACCCACGAGGACGTGCGGCGCTTCATCGAGGACAACCTCTTCGCCGTGTGGATGCAGGGCGCGATGGACGGAGCCACTTCCTCCAACGAACCCTATGCCCAGCGTGGACTGGCGCGGATGGCCGAGTGTCTCAACTACCGGCGCGGTGACGAGTTCATGGACTGGCTCTACGACGGCGCCGGCAAGATGCGTTACTTCGTGACCAATACCTTCTTCCGCGACGGTGCTGCTTACGAATCCACCGGCGGCTACAATGGCATGCATGTGACGGCCATCGGCCCTATCGTCGAGTCAGTCGAGCACCTCCGCGAAATGCGCCCGCAGGTCTATCCCGACGATAAGTATCCCAATCTCAGCAAGAGCCGCCGCTACCACAGTATCTTCGACTTCTCCATGAACACCGTCAACATTGACCGCACCTATCCCAAGGTCGGCGATGGGGGCGGTTACCCACGATACGCCAAGTCCGGCAAGATCCGCTGGCAGAACGGCGGTGTTGCGGCCTTCGAGCACGCTTACAAGATCTTCAAAGATCCCAAGTTCGCCTGGGCGCTAGTCAATCATTCCGGCTGGCAGCCCTCGGTGGAGTTCGCTTACACCCGCGAGCAGATTGAGGCCGCCGCCGCCCAATGGCCCGATGATTGGAATGACGGAAGCTGCCTCCAGGATGGCTACGGTCTGGCGATGCTGCGCAGCGGCCAGGGCGATAACAAGCGGGCGCTGTGGATGATGCACGGCCGGGCCCGCGGTCACACCCACGATGACATCATGCAGATCGGCCTTGATGCCTACCAGTCCGAGATCCTGGCGCACATGGGCTACCCCCGCAACTGGGGTTACTGGGAGGCCTGCTGGACCACTCACAATCTGGCCCGCCAGTTCCCCTACGTACAGATGACCGCTACCTCCCAGCTCTTCAGCGATGCCGGCCCCGTGCACGTTTGCGAGGCCCTGGCTCACGGCTTCACTGACAAGGTCAGCAGCGGTGAGGGCTATCAGGTCTCAGCGGACGACTGGCAGCGCCGCATGTTGGCGATTGTGGATGTATCCGACGACCAGTTTTACTGCTTGGACCTCTACCGCATCCACGGTGGCGAGGAGCACTGGTGGTCTTTCCACGCCCAGGAGGGCGAATTCACCACCGGCGGGATTGACCTGACTGAGCAACAGGGCGGCACCGTTGCCGGACCCGAGGTGCCCTATGGCGATCCCGAGTGGCTCAAGGCCAACGGCTGTTCGCTGCACTCGACTTACGGCTGGCGCGGTCTGAAGTTCGCTTTTGCCCACCTTTATAACGTCCAGCGCGGCAAGCCCCAGGGCCCGTGGTGGTCTGATTGGGCGCTGCAGGACGCCGACGGCCTGCACTTGCGCATGACCATCCCCGAGGCCGAGGGTGCCGAGGTGATCATCAGTGACGGCACCTCACCGGCCGGCGGCGATCCCTACGAAATGAAGTGGGTGCTGCTGCACAAACAGGCTGAAACGCCCATTCGAACCCAGGTCATCAATGTCATGGAGTTGTACAAGGGCCAGCCGGTGATCAAGTCGGTGCGACCGCTGGAGGTCTCCGGAGGCGACGAAGCCGGCTTTGGCGCTTATGGGTGCGTTGTCGAGCTGAACAATGGCCGGACCGATACCATCTTCGCCGCCGCCGATGCCGACACTGTGCACACGGCCCCGGGCGGCTTTGAGTTCGCCGGCCGCTTCGGCTTGTATTCTGAGGCAAACGGTGTGCCGACCTCGCTGTCCTTGGTCGGCGGCACCAGGCTGATGAAGAATGGAGTTGGCATCACCCAGCCAAGCGGTGAGTACCGTGGTGAAATCACCCGGGTGGACCGCGCGACCGAGACGATCACGGTGTCGCCTGCGCCCTCCAATCCGGCCGCCTTGGTCGGCAACTACCTCTACATAACCAATCCGGTGCGTCGCATCGCTTATAAGGTCCTTGAGGCCAGAGAGCTGGCCGAGGGCGCAGAGCTGCGGCTGGAGTTCGATTCCCGCATCGGCACCGGCAAGGTAATGGGCCTTGACGGGCCGAAGCTGCTCACCTCGACACCGTTCCACCTCAGCCACTATCGCTACTATCATGGTGCGCGGCTTGTGAA
This sequence comes from uncultured Armatimonadia bacterium, assembly GCA_964390495.1. Lineage (GTDB taxonomy): Bacteria > Armatimonadota > Zipacnadia > Zipacnadales > UBA11051 > UBA11051. Next base: position 295,579 of record CAYMIN010000001.1, on the reverse strand, counting down.
TGCCGACGCCACCGCCGAGTATCGCCTGGCCGGGGTCCAGAGTGCCGGGTTCGCCCTGATTGACGCCGGCGTGCATCCGGACCTCGATGCCGACAAGCTGGCGGCCGAGTTTCCGGTTGATACCTGGTTCGAGGTCTATGACTATGGGGTCGGGGACCGGGTCGTCTGGCCGCAGACGGCCAGCCTTAGCCGGGTCCGGTCGTCGGCCTATCAAGTCACTGCCACGGACAAGTTCACCCTCAGTCTCCCGAAGGATGCCAAGGCCGCATCAGGGAGCGATTAGGGCTGCTAGGCAATCCAGCAAACGATGGGCCGCCTCGAACCTCGCACCTGTTTGTCCGACCTGAGCCTAGCCGCTGCCCTGCCGAGTTTTTGCAGCAGACCGCCACTATTTACGCAGGCCAAACGGCACGCGTAGCGAAGTTACTAGCTAGAACTCTCATACTGAGGATGGTGATAGCAATGCGCTGGGACTTGCTGGTCACGATGGTGCCGTTACTGTGTCTGTTACTGTCTCTGCCGGCTCATGGGCAGAATGAAGGCCCGATTGCTTATCAGCCGGACATTATCGGTGTGGATCGTCTCTTCATGGTGGCACTGAAAGTGCCCGCCGCTGCTCCGGAGATCAAAATCACCTGTCCGGATAGTATCACGCTGCTCGATCGCACGCCCCTGCCGGCCAGGTCGGACTTGCGCAAGTACTATTTCCGCAGCCTCAAGCCCGCCGACCAGGCCGACATCGTGTTCGCCCATCCCGCCGGCGAAATCACCATTTCGATACAGATATGGTCATTTGAGGACCTGCGCCAGTTCCGCGAGTTCAAGGGCGTGCAGCTTCCCCGCCGCTGGCCGCTGGGTGAGGAGCTGCCCGAGCTGAAAGAGAGCCAAACCATCACCACGGAGCAGATGAAGCAGGCCCTCCAGGGATCGGCAGGTGCGGACAGGTGGTTGGCGCTGAGCGATGAGGAAATCTGGGCGATGCAGCCGGATTCCACAATCCCGCGATGGCACTGGGTCAATGTCAGCGACGGCTGCCCCGTACACGGCACCGAAATCTACAAGTCTCGGGCCTTCTATCCATGGGGCAAGAACAGCCAGGTCCCCTTTGACTGGAAGATCGAGTGTCCGGTGGGCCATGAGAAGTACCCCTCCAACGATTTCGCCAATGACGACTTCACCAGCGGGGAGTTCCCGGACGATGGCATCGGCGGGGCCTGTGAGTATGGCGGCAACAAGTACGGCTTCATCGCCGAGCTCTGCCAGCAATACTGTCATGTGGCCTTGGGCGTGGCTCCGCAGTGCGCCCGGGCTTATGTTGGCACCGGTGAAGTGCGCTATCTGCACAAGTGCCTGGTGGCGATGTGCCGGATTGCCGCTGAGTACGCCTACCTGGCCACCATGACGCAGCACCGCCATCGCAACCGTCGCACTCAGGTTGACCGGCTCGGCCCTGCGCCCTTCAGTGAGGGACCGTGCCTCGGCGGAACCGGCTTCACGATATACTCCATCAGTCAGCCACCATACCAGAGCAATTATGCCGAAGCCTATGACATGATCTGGCCGGACTTGGACAAAGACCCGGAGATAATCCCGTTTTTGCAGTCCAGAGGCTTCACAGACATCAAGACCCACGAGGACGTGCGCCGCTTCATCGAGGAAAATCTCTTCGCCGTGTGGATGCAAGGGGCGCTTGATGGGGCGACCAGCTCCAACCAGCCTTCTCCCCAGATGGGCATGGTGCGAATTGCGGAGTGCCTCAACTACCGGCGCGGCGATGAGTTCATGGACTGGCTCTATGACGGCCCCGGCATGATGTGCATCTTTGTCCCCAACACCTACTTCCGCGATGGCGCCCCCTATGAGGCCACCGGCAACTACAACGGCCATCACCTCCGCTCCCTGGCCCCTATCATCGAGTCGGTTGAGCATCTGCGACAAATGCGACCCGAGGTCTATCCCGAAGACAGGTATCCCGATCTGACCAAGAGCCGGCGCTACCACAATATCTTCGATTTCGCCATGGACACCGTGACCATAGACCGCACCTATCCCAAGATCGGCGACGATACCGCCGGACGCGGCTATAATGGCGGCTTCCCGCAGTACCTTGAGCAAGAGAGAAAGACCTGGCACAGCGCCAATACTCCCGCTTTTGAGCACATCTACAAGGTCACTCAGGACCCCAAGTTCGCCTGGGCGCTGGCTAAGCTCCCGGGCTGGCAACCTTCCTCGGATTTCCCCTACACGCGCGAGCAGGTTGAAGAGGCGGCGGCAAACTGGCCGGATGACTGGAACGATCGAAGCTGCCTGCAGGACGGCTACGGTCTGGGGATACTGCGCAGTGGCGAGGGTGCCGCCAAGCGCGCCTTCTGGATCTTCTACGGACACGCCCGCAGCCACACTCACGACGACATCATGCACATCGGCCTCGACGCCCACAAAAGCGAGATCCTGGGCCAGATGGGCTATCCGCGCAACTGGGGCTACTGGGAGGCCTGTTGGACCACTCATAACTTGGCCCGCCAGTTCCCCTACGTGCAGATGACCGCCACCTCGCAACTATTCGCCGACGCCGGTCCGCTGCATATCTCCGAAGCCTTCGCTCGCGGCTTCAGTGACCAGGTTGATGAAGGTGCCGGCTACCAGCTCCTGCCCGACTCCTGGCAGCGCCGCATGCTCGCGCTGGTGGACGTGGCCGACGACCAGTTCTATTGCCTGGACCTCTACCGCATCCACGGCGGTGAAGAGCACTGGTGGTCCTTCCACGCCCAGGAGGGCGACTTCACCACCGGCGGAATTGACCTGACCGAGCAGGGCGGCACCGTCGCCGGACCCGAGGTGCCCTACGGTGATCCCGAGTGGCTCAAGGCCAACGGCTGCTCCAAACACGCGACCTACGGCTGGCGCGGCCTCAAGTTCGCCTTGGCGCACCTCTACAATGTTCAGCGCGGGACCTCCGAAAACCCGTGGTGGGCTGACTGGGCCCTCAAGGATGCCGGTGGCCTGCACTTTCGCATGACGGTCCCCAGGGCCGAGGGCACAGAGGTTGCCATCTGTGACGGCAAGTCTCCCGCCGGCGCCTCGCCTTACGAGATGAAATGGGTACTTCTGCACAATCAGGCGGAGCCGCCCACCAAGACCCAGGTCACCAATGTCATGGAGCTGTACAACGCCGAGCCGGTCATCAAGTCGGTACGACCGCTGGAACTCTCGGGAGATGATGAAGCCGGCTTCGCCCCTTACGGATGCGTCATCGAGCTGGCCGACGGCCGCACCGATACCATCTTCGCCTCCGCCGATGGGACGGTACCGCGCAGTGCCGAGGGCGGATTTGGGTTCGCCGGCAGGTTCGGGCTGTGGCGCGAGCGCGACGGCGTGGTTGAGAGCGCCGTGCTGGTCGGTGGCACTCGGCTCACCAAACAGGGCGTAGGGGTGACCATGCCACAGGCCGAGTACCGGGCCGAGATCACCGCCGTGGACCGCGCGACCGAGACCATCACCGTCTCACCGGCCCCGACTAATCTCGCAGGCCTGGTGGGCAGCTATATCTACCTCACCAACCCGGTCCGCCGCATCGCTTATAAGGTTCTGGCAGCCGAAGCCGTGGGCGGCGCGGCCCAGTTGCGTCTGGAGTTCGACTCCCGCATCGGTACTGGCAAGGTGACCGGGCATGACGACCATAGCGTGAAGACTGCGACGCCGTTTCGCCTGAGCCGCTGGCGGTACTACCACGGCGCGCGCCTGGTCAATGCTGACCGTACGGCCGAATACCGTCTTATTGGGGTGCGCGATCAGGCGATCATTGATAGCCAGGTGCATCCTGAATGCCCGGCCGAGAAGCTGGAGGCCGAGTTCCCGGTCGGCACCTGGTTTGATGTCTATGATTACGGGGTAGGCGACGAAGTGGTCTGGCCACAGGCGGCGAACGTCACCCAGGTTAGCCCGGCCACCTACAAGGTGACAGCGACGGGCGCAGTCACGCTCAGCCTGCCCCAAGAGGCTGGTACCAGGTTAGCGGGCCACTAGCCCGAGGCATTAGCTGGGCTGTGGCTTGTGTGCTCTCAACCATTCCCGCGCAGCTCGGCCTTGCGCGCCGTAATTTCAGCGAAGGCGGGGCTTTCCAGCCCGACAGCCGTTGCGTTGCTGTTGTTCCCTCTCCCCTTGAGACACGGCTAGGGTGAGCGCGACCGTTGCCGTTGGGTCCTTCGGAGGGGCCGCATATGAGGCGGAAGCGCTAGCTTCCGCCGAGAATCCGGCCCAGTCGTTGGCCGTTGCCGTCGCCGTTGGTGTTGCCGTCAGGAGGGGCCGAATGGGGGATGTCTGGGGTCCCCATCCGGCCCAAGCGTTGCCGTTGTATCGCGTAGCTCGGGCTTTCCAGCCCGAGTGGTCGTTGCCAGGAGGCAGACGCATGAAGCAGGCCCTGATCGCCGTGATACTGCTTACCTTATCCGCCTGTGCCTGGGCCGGCTTGCCGGAGGAGGGCCTCGGCGACGATTGGATCACCGAAGGCCACCTGGAGCCGGGGCTTACCGACCAGGACCGCATCCTTTACAGCTTCCCCCTCGAGGACGCCACCGGCTGGACGGTGGACAACGGCCCGGCTGCCGTTGAGACAAGCGACAAGTTCTATGGCGAGGCCTGTTTGCGTCTTCCCGGTCGGCAAGGCACCTTCATCTGGCGCGAGGCCGCCTTCACCCTCAATCCGCTCACCTTCGTGACCTGCGCTTTCCGGCCCGAGGTGGGAGCGACCGCCAAGTTCGCCCTCCGCGACGCTCAGGGCCGGTGGCACCACGCCATTGCCAACTCCGGTTACTACTGGACCCACGGCTATCAGCACGTTTTGGGCCGTTTTAGCGGCTTTTACTTCAAGCCCCAGCTCCAGGTTGGCGATGAGATTACCGGCGTCGGCTTCGCGGTCGGCGGCTCGGCGGACGTCCTGGTTGACGACTTTCACGTTGTCGAGGCCACCAGCGGATATACCTTGCACGCGCTCTTGCCGGTGCCTGCGGTTGCGGTACCGATAGCCAACCCGATTGAGATTCCCGACTTCGAGGTTCGCCACCCCTTCATCAAGCTCACTCCCGAGCAGGTGGCCCAGCGCCGCGCTGCGTATCAGCAGGACCCCGCAGTCGCCGCCGAGATCATCGCAGAGGCCGACGCCGCCATCGCCGAGTGGCAGGATAGGCCTTATCATCTACCGGTCGGTGACCGCGCTGTCGGCGGCTGCTACTATACCTGCGATGTCCATCCCGAGGTTGTTTTGAAATTCGATTCCCAGCGCCCCGACTACCGCTGGTGTGACAAGTGCCAGAAGAACGTCATCAACGAGCGCACTACCAATGCCTGGATAGACAAATACTCGGTCTGGTTCTACCAGCAGGTTGCCAAGTGTGGTTTAGCCTACAGCTACACCGGCGATGATAGGTACGCCGCCGAGGTCAGGCGCAGGGCGCTACTATTCTGTCAGACGGTGCGCGACTATCCCTCGGTCATGTTCGGCGGCGGCATGAGCAATACGCTCTGGAAAAACATAACGCTCAAAAGCATTTGTATGAACTACTATGACCTGACTTACGACAGCAGCGTTTGGACTGAGGCGGACCGCCAGACGCTGAGAAACTACCTCGGCACCGGCACCGGACCGCCCCAGCAGCCCGGCTCCTACACCGGCAACTACATCAGCGCCGGCGCCTATCAGGGACTGCTCAGCGGACTGCTGTTCGGCGACAAGCAGGCCGTTTATCATGCTGTCAACTACTCCATGGGCCGCACCATCCAGTATCTCTTCGACGATGACGGCATGTGGCGGGAGAAGACCTGGGGCTATCACAACATGGTCGCCCACGGCATCTACGCGCCGGCCAACCTCGCCCAGAAGTACCTCGGCCTGGATATCTACCACCACAACTTTGGCGACAGGAATCTGAAGCGCGCCTACGAGATCTGGGTCAAGGGCAGCTTCCCCGATGGCAGCCTGCCCCTGATCAATGACAACCGCTCCTACTCTCACGGCCGCGGCGGCGGGCTCAATATCAATCCCTGGCTCAAGACGGTCTATCAGATCTACGGTGACCCGATCTTCGACCCCGACAACCGGCCGCTACTCGACAGTATGGACCTACGGGGGCCGGGCTGGGCGTATCTGCGCTCCGATGCCGAGGCCTTGCCTGACCAGGTGGTGGCCGTGCTTGATTACGGCTCCCAGCGCGGCGCGGGGCATGGGCATTCCGATACCATGCAGCTTCTTGTCTGGGCCAATGGCGAGACTATCGCGCCCGACCTGGATGTGGCCGAGTACACTCGCTATCCCTTCTACTACGCCCCCGGCGGCCACAACACCATGGCCCCGCTGCCTGCCGAGGGCCGCACCGAGTTCTTCAGCGACGGACCGGCGCTGAAGGCAATCAGTGCCGCCACCTACCAGCCCTCTCATCTGCAGCACCGCCGCACCGTACTGCTTGCGGCTGACGGCAGCTTCCTCGTGGATTTCTTCAGCGCGGCTTCTGACCGCGATGAGGGTTACGCCTGGCACTGGCGCTGTCCGGGCCAGTTCCACACCGCCCTGGACATGGCCCCCTACGACGGCCTCAACATGAAGCAGCCCGACTACTCGATACTGGAGCAGGTCCGTGCCGCACCCACCGATGAAGTCTGGCAGGCCCGCTGGCAGACCGATAATCAGACGGCGGTTCTGCGCATGTTGGGTGCCGGTGGAACTACCGTTGTGGCCGCGGCAGGCTACGGTTATCTACCGACCGAGCGCATGACGATGCTGGTCGTCCGGCGGCAGGCTCGGGAAACTCTCTATGCCGGACTCTTTGAGGCCTACCGCGAGCAGTCGCGCCTCAGGCAGGCTTCAGCCTTACAGCCCGGCGCGGGTTATCTCGGCTGGCATGTCGCCACGGCAAGCGGGGAGTATGATTTCATCGCCAGAAGCGAGGCCGAGGCAACCCGCGCCTCCTGGGAGCGCGGCGCGACCGATGCCCTGCTATTCGCAGCAGCCTTCACCGCCGAGGGCGAATTGCGGCAGCTCATCTGCCTTAACGGCAGCCGTCTGCGCGCCGCCGGTATCGAGGTTGCTGAGGGAGATTTCGCCGCTCTGGAGTTAGGCAGGACCGCCGCCGGCGTGGCAGTCAATTACACGGGTGAGGGGCCGCTCAAGCTGGTTCTGCCCTGGCGGCTTACTGCTGTGACAGCCGGTTCCGAGGGCGCGACGCTACACGAGGCGGAGGCTGGCACACTACTTGCGCTGCCTGAGATGGGCCGTTACGCGTTGGCAGAAGGCGGCTGAGCAAGCGATGACTGCCGGGGTGCTTTCGTCGTCAGTCGCAATGGAGGGTCCGGCTGAGCGTGGTTCGACCGTTCGACAAGTTCATGGTGCTGAGCAACGTCGAAGGGGAGCGAAACCGGCCCGGCCGTTGTCGTTGGCACAAGCGCCGACAGGCAGGGATGCCTGTCGTCCAGGGAAAGGCTGTTTGTAGGATAGAATAGAACGGTCTGCTCGGCGGTCACGGCGAATGGTAGTTAGAGCACCTAACCTGCCGTGAAGGGAGCAGACCGTTCTATTCTATCCTACAACGGCAGAAAAGGCAACGGCTGGGCCGGGCCCCTCCGCTAACGGCAGATGGCCGCGACAGGGCGTGGCATGGCAATAGCGGTAGTCACTTGATGTCACCATAGACGTAGCCGTCATCGGCGCCGGCGACGATCTGCGGCTTGCCGTCGCCGTTGAGATCGGCCAGAGCTACGGCGGTTACATTGTCGCCGGCCTTCAGGGTGCCCGTGATATTGCCCTCGGCGTCAACCACCCGCACCATTCCGCCCTCGGTGGCGACGACAATCTCCGGCGCGCCATCGCCATCAAGATCGCCGACCGCCAGGTCCAGGATCGCCTCGCCAGCATTACAGTTCCACAGGATCTTGCCCTCGACATCAGCGGCCAGCAGATAGAAGTTCTTGGAGCCGGCGATGACTTCAAGCTTGCCGTCCCCGGTGAGGTCGGCCATCGCCACCTGGCTGACCTCGGCACCCATGAATTTCTCCCAGAGCTTCTCGGACTTGTACTCGACAACGTGCAGGCCGCCGACGCGGGAGCCGACCGCCAGTTGGGGCAGGCCATTGCCGTCCATATCCCCACCGGCCACGCTCATGGCAGCACCGTGGTAGCCGACACTGACGCCCATCAGTCCCTCACCGGCAGGGCCGTAGAAGCTGGCGGAATTGTAGGTGGAGCCGACCAGCGAACCGAGAGTGCCATCACCCAGCGGAACGAAGGCAATCGAGGTGGGCTTATGGACATTGACGCGCTTCCAGAGCATTTTGCCTTCGTGGTCGAAAGCGTAGTCCAGCCAGTTGTAGCTGCCGATAACGATCTCGCCGTCGCCATCTCCGTCAATGTCAGCGCAGCGCACTACCCCCACCTTACCGGTCTTCGGCTCCACGACCGGGGAGTAGCCGTCGGCAGGCGTCAGGATGGCCCAGCGCTGGTTGCCCTGGTAGTCGAAGCAGTAGAGCTTGCAGGCATCGTCACCGACCACAACTTCGCCGTGGCCGTCGCCATCCAGGTCATAGGCGTCCACAGTCGTAGCGCTGCCCTCGGTCTGCTGCTCCCACACCACCTGACCGTCGCCGTCAAGGCACTTCACCGAGGTTCCGGCGATGGCGATGACCTCGTCTTTGCCGTCGCCATCCAGGTCGAGCACGGCCAGCTCCGGGGTAGTGAGAGGGATGCGGAAGTCTTTAGCCCGGGTTACGTGCGACTGGGCGAAGATCCGTAATTCGGCAAAGCCGGGCTGGCCCTCGGAATCGGTGACCAGGAGACGCAGACGGGTGGTGGTCAGCGGCTCGAAGCTGAAGCTCCACTCGTGGGGGTTGTCGGGATTGGCGCGGGCCTCGGCCTCCACATCATACCAGTTCTCTCCGTCCCAGGCCTGGACATGGTGACCACCGGCGGCAGGCAGTGGATAGGTGGGGAAGTACTCGACCTGGAGGCTACCAAGCTGCACGGGGAGGCTCCACTCGACCCCAAGGTCCTTGGGTAGCTGGCCGGCCCAGGGATTGCGGCTGGGCACATAGACATAGGTTTCGGGATTGCCGTCGGTGATTCGCCACGACAAGCTCAGCATGCCACGCGAGGCGTCGGCCCAGTGAGAGCACTTCCCGGCGCGCGCAAGATCGCTGACAACTTCGCCCTGCTCATCGAGATAGACAGGTTCGCCGGCCGGCGCGGTGTTCTCGACCTGCCAGGCAGCGGCCAGCGGCTTGCCGGCGGCGTCACTAGCGCCCATTGCCGCCAAGGCTTGCTGATGCTGCCGGCTGAGGGCGGTGTAGGCGGCTTGCCAGGAGCCGGCGTCTAGAGCGGTGGCGCCGGGTGTGAAGGTGACAGTGTGGCTGCCGGCGGGGAGCTCGAACTGCAGGCCGGCTGCCGAGCGCTGGGCAGCCAGCGGCTTGCCGTCAAGCTGGATAGTCTCACCCTTGGCATACAGCCGCACGGTGCAGTCGTCAGGGGCCTCGATGGCGGCAGTCGCCTTCTGGCCGAGCTTGACCTGAATATTCAGCGGTCGGCTGGCCTCGAGCCAGATGGGGCCGGCCTTCAGCTTCTTGCCGGCGGTCAGCACGAAGCCGTCGGGCTGAACATAGAAGACGGCGGCCTCCACCGTCATCTCAGCAAGCGGCTCGGCGCGTCCGGCACCGGCGACCGCGTAGCCGTCCGGGCCTTTGACGATGACTGAGTTCTCCGAGGCGGGGACGATCTCGTAGGGCCAGGCTTTTTCCGTTTCACGCGAGTACAGCAGGTTGATGAAGTAGCGTCGGTCGCCCTGGACAAGGTCGGCTGCCTTGGTCTGGACGATGGCGTGTCGGGTGCTAACCGGCGGCATGGTGGCAGTGATCTTGAGGGGGGCGTGACTGGCACTGACCAGATTGAAGGCAGTGCCTTGATTCATGGCCTCGACGCGGTCCAGGCCGATATCGAGGTCACCGAAGGTGCGGAAGACCGCCTGCAGCCCGTAAGTGCCGGGCTCCTGGGCCTGGATTTCGTCAATGACCAGGAAGTAGTTTTCCTTGTTCCAGATGATATTCCGATACCAGTCGGCGCCGTTATAGCCGCGCAGATAGGTCTGGGTCATGCCAATCTGGTCGAAATCGCTCAGCGCAGCCAGGCCGGTCAGTCGCGGCACCGGCTCGAACAGACCGTCGCGGAAAATCACGATGGTGTTGTGCTCGATGGTATCGGGGACGAAGTAGCCGCTGTCAAAGATGCAGAAGCCGTTGTTGTCGGTGAAGGTGATGATCGAATTGCCGTCGGGGTGGGCATGGTAGCCGTGGGAGATGCCACCGAGCAGCAGGTACTGGTCATTGGGGTCGAAGGAGGTGCGGAAGGCGATCTTGTCAAAGCACTTGGCCTGCGGCGGCGTGGGGTCGGCGTCAAGGATCGGATTCATCACCGGCGGGGCGGTGCCCAGGACCCGCTCGCGATTCTCATACACCCAGTCCGGCAGGGGCACGACCTGGACCCCGAGCGTGTCTGCCAGGCTGGCGGGTTCGACCTCGTTCTGGAAGTAGTGGTTGTAGAACAGGTCGCTGTTGGTGACGCCGAGGCCGGAAGTGGTATCGTACGCCGACAGATAGCGCCCATCGCGGTACTTCCAGGCGCATACCTGGAATAGTTGGGGCCAGTGATGGGGTTTGTAGAGGCTGGAGATGTCGCCGAAGCCGGAACTGCCGCCGAGGTTGTTGATGACCGCCACACCGTAATCGGCCATCTTCCTGGCGCGGCCGCTTTCGAAGTACTCATAGTAGTGGGCGGAGAGGACGTAGTAGATGATGTCGAACATGGTAGCGGAGCCGTAGCTGGGGCAGTCCTCGGCCGAGCGCCAGAACTTGGCCTGGCTCCTGAAGCGGGTGTGGGCCCAGGTCCACAAGCCGCCGACATCGAGTTGGTAGTACTTCATCCAGTAGCGCCCGATGTCCCAGGCGACGCGGGCGTTCCAACTGTTGCCGGCGGGAGTGGGGCTATCTTCGACAGTCTGCCCCGCGTAGGTGAAACGGTTGGAGAACTGCCAGAGCAGCTCGGTGGCGGCGCGGCGGTCCGCCTCGGTGAACTGGGGCGCTTCCTCGATGACCTCCCAGACATCCACCAGGAAAATCGCGCCGCGGGCGTCGCCGACAGTACCGAGCTTGATGATAAGCTCGCGCAAGACCGGAATCAGTTGCTTGAAGATCTCCAGGCCCTCGGGGTTGCCGGTGCGGTAGTAGTTGATGCCCCCGCTGCACATGATGTCGGCGGCGGCGCGGAAGTTCTTGGTCTTGGCCTCGGCCACCTGCTTCTCGACGCGGTCCGGATTAGCCTGGTAAGGCAGAGAGCCGTCCGGCAGCACTACCTTGACCGTATGCGGGTAGGAGATGTCGCCCTTTTCCGGCAGGGAGGCTATGAAATCGGCGACGGCTTTAGTGACTGATTCTACGTCGCAGCCGCCGAGATAGATGAAGCTGGTGCCCTTGCCGAGGGGGTCGTGGATGGTGCGGATGGTGTAGCCGCCCGGGCCGGGCCATTTGGCGTCGAGACACAGGAAGTACTCGTCATAGAGCCACTCGACCAGGGGATTGTTGGCAAAGTAGCCGAGTAGGATTGCATTGGAGTTCTGGAGGGTTTCCGGTGACATGGTCGAGGCGTCCTGCACCGCAAGGTCGGCGCCGGAGGCTTGCTTGACGGCGGCGGCGATCTGGCGGCCGAGCTGGGCGTACTCCTCTCCTGCTGGCACGGCAATCAGGCAGTTGGGAGCGCCGCCATGAGCGATCGGCACCTCGGTATAGAAGGTCTTCAGGGGCGGCATCTCGGGCACTTCCGCCGCCGGTATCACTCCGCATACTTGGGAAAGCACGATCAGTGTCATTAGAACGGGTGTCGCTTCGAGCCATTTCATGGTCAAAGACCCCTTTCACGGAATGCGAGCGCTGGGTTCTAATGCTCGCGAGAGCCAACTAGCGCATTCTGGGTTTGACTCAAGCCCCGGGCACTCGGGCTGGAAGCCCGAGCTACGCGAGAGCGAGTTGGCCAAATGCCACCAAATCAAGTAAGGCCCAACTAGGGCCACGAGCGCCAGATGCTGTCGGTTTCAGGCGTAGGTGCCGAAGTCGCGGTAGGCCTCGATCAAGGCCACGACATTCTCCACCGGCGTATCAGCCTGGATCTTGTGGCTGGTGCCGGCGAAGAACCCGCCGCCAGGCTTCATCGCCTCAAATAGCCGCCTAACCTCTGCGCGGACTTCGTGAGGAGTGCCAAAGGGAAGCGTGCGCTGGATGCTGATGCCGCCCTGGAAGGCCAAATCGGCTCCGTAGAGCTTCTTCATGTGGGCCGGGTCCATTTGCCGCGCCTCCGGCTGCAAGCTCTGTAGCACGTCGAGGTCGGCATCTATGAAATCAGGGATGAGCGCAAACACCGAGCCGCAGGTGTGGTGCATCACCGGCACTGAGTAGCGGTGGGCCAGCTCGATAAAGGCGGCAAAGCCGGGCTTGAGCCGGGCCCGCCACTGCTGCGGGGCCATGATCGGGCCGTTCTGCATGCCGAAATCGTCGCCGGTCATGAGCAGATCAATCGCGCCGTCGGCAGCCTCCAGGAGCCGGCGCTCATACTCCAGATAGAAGTCGTTGATGCGGCCGACGATGGCATCAAAAAGCTCGGGAGCTAGGACCATGTCAACCAGGATCCGGTCGGCGCCGCGCAGGTACATGGCCGGCTTGAGCTGGGCTATGCGGTTGAGGCGGTCGCCCTCAAAGATCACGCAGTAATCGCCGCAACGGGCGCATTGCTCCTGGATGACCGAATAATCGAACCAGTCCGGCGAAGGCCAGTTGGCGTACGCCTCGACATCGGCCACGGAGGTGCAGTCGGCCAGCGGGTAGCTGACCACCTCCCAGTAGAGCTGCTCCCAGCCGTCGCCCTTGATGCCGACCTGACGGCGCGGCACCCCCCACAGGTCATACCTGGTGCCGTCCGCCTGCACCGGCAGCGCAGGGCCGGCGTACTCAGGACCGGCGATGTAGCGAAAGTCAATGGCAAAGGCCTGCAGCAGCACCTCGCGGTCGGCCAGGCCCAGGTGCTGCAGGAGCCGGGCATCGGTCTCGGCGGTGGACCAGAAATCCACCGGCACCCGGTCAGGCTCGCGGTGCAAGAGGGCCGCTTTCGCGCGCTGCTTGGCAGTCACAGGTCGGTCGCCGGTTTCATCCGCAGAAGGGTCTCGAGGCCGTGAGTGTCCATAGTTCGCCGCCGCGTCGTGTCATACCTCTGAGGATTTGTGGTTAGAAGCGATTTCAAAACCCAGCTCTTAGGACTCGCGGGCTGCTAAGAGGCTGCTTCTAGTACCCAGGGGGCAGTCCCTAAAGGGACAGTCCCCCATTTTCGGGTTCTCAAACAACTTCTAGTCAGCCGGGACTTGAGGAGAGCAGGCACAGCGCCGGTAAGGGGAGGAGGCAAGGCAACAGCGGATGCGGGCCGGATAGGGAACCCGGATTTCGCTTGCGCAAAATCCACCCTATTCGGCCCCTCCATGCGCCCCGACAACGGCACCCTCACCCCGTGCCCTCTCCCACAGGGAGCAGGGAGAGGGGCAACGACAACACCAACGGCGTCGGGGTGGAAAGCCCGAGCTACGCGAGGAGAAAGGGCGCGGGCCGCTTTCGCTGCGCTCAGCCAGCCCCTCCAATTGCAGAAAACACGGCAAAGGCAATAGCAAACGGCGGATAGGCATCCTTGCGCAGCAGGAAGCGTCGGTGCTACTCGCGCCCGTAGGGGGACAGCTCGCGGAGGCGGGACACGATCGGCGGTAGCTGCTCGATTACGTAGTCAATCTCGCCCTCGGTGTTGTAGCGGCTCAGGCTGAAGCGGATCGAGCCGTGAGCGTACATCTCCGGCACCCTCAGCGACTTGATGACATGCGAGATTTCCAGCGACCCCGAAGAACAGGCCGACCCCGTCGAAACGCAGATCCCCAGTTCGTCCAGCATCAGCGTGATGCTCTCACCCTCGATGTAGCCGAAGGAAACGCTGAGAGTGTTGGGCAGGCGCGGGGCATCTCCGCCGTTGACTAGCGTATCCGGGCAGCGGGCCAGTAGCTCCTGCTGCAGTCGGTCGCGCAGCGCCCTGACGCGCGTTTGCTCCTCCGCCATATTCTGCCCTGCGAGTTCCGCCGCCTTGCCCAGGCCGATTATCGAGGCCACATTCTCGGTGCCGGCGCGCTTGTTGGCTTCCTGATGGCCGCCGAGAAGCAGTGGAGCATAAGCAGTGCCCCGGCGCACAAACAGCGCGCCTACTCCCTTGGGCGCGTGTAGCTTGTGCCCGGAAAGCGACAGGAAATCCACCGGCGTATCGGCCAGGTCCAGCGGCAGCTTGCCCACCGATTGCACCGCATCAGTGTGCAGCAGGCAGCCGCGCGCTTTGACGATCTGGGCGATGTCGTCCAGCGGGAAGACCACGCCAGTTTCGTTGTTGGCGTGCATCAGCGAGACGATGGCGGTGTCGTCGGTGATGGTTTGCGCCAGCTCGCCCAGGTCAAGCCGCCCATGGTCGTCTAGGCTCAGGTAAGTGACCCGGTAGCCTTGGTCTTCGAAATGTTCACACAGTCCCAGCACCGCCGGGTGCTCGACCGGGCTGGTGACGATATGGCGCTTGTCGGCAAAGCTTTCCAGGGCGGAGTGGATGGCGGTGGCGTCGCTTTCGGTGCCGCAGCTTGTGAAGATTATCTCGCCCTCGTCGGCTCCGAGAAGCGCAGCCAACCGCGCACGGGCCTCGTCCAGCCTATGGGCGACATTGCCGCCGAAGCTGTGGAGGCTGGAGGGGTTGCCGTAGAGCTCGGAGAAGTAGGGCCGCATCTCCGCGAACACTTCAGGGGCGACGGCGGTGGTGGCGTTGTTGTCCAGATAGACGACGCGGTCGCTCATCCGCCGACCTCCACGACGATGTTCTCATCCACTTGCTCGCGCAGCTTCTGCTGGACCAAGTCGTTGACCGTGGTCTGTAGATTGCCACACATGGCGCAGGCGCCCTGCATCACCACGATAACCTTGTCGCCTTCAATGGCGACAAGGCGTAGGCCGCCGCCATGCACGCCCAACTCGGGGGCGATCTCCTCCTCCAGCACCTGCCTGATGTTCGCCTCTCGCGCGCTTTCGGGTGCGGTGTCAGACCTGATGGCGGCTTTCTCGCTGAGCACCTCGCCGATGATGCGTTCAATGTCGGGTATGCAAGTGCCGCAGGCACCGCCGGCCTTGGTGTAGTTGGTGACCTGCTCGACGGTAGTGAGGTTATTGCGCAATACTGCGTCGCGGATTTGCTCTTCAGTGACCTCGAAACACTCGCAGACGATCTTTTCCTCGGCGCTGGGGCCGGCCGGCTCTTCGCCGCGGTAGTCAGCGATGGCCGCGTGCAGCGCCTCAGCGCCCATCACCGAGCAGTGGACCTTGGGTGCGGGCAATCCGCCCAGGTACTCGACGATATCCTGGTTGGTGACCTGGGCCGCCTCTTCCACGGTCATGCCCTTGGCGATCTCGGTCAGCGCGGAGGCGGCAGCGATGGCGCTGGCACAGCCGAAGGTCTGGAACTTGACATCCGAGATGCGCTCCTCGCCGGCGGATTTGTCAACCCTGATGTAGAGCTTGAGGGCATCGCCGCAGCGCAGATTGCCGATCTCGCCGACACCGTCGGGGTTCTCGATCTCGCCGACATTGCGCGGATTGAGGAAGTGGTCTTTCACCTTATCATTATAGTCCCACATAGGTCTATGGCTTCTCCTTGGGGGCGTTTGCTGAGATGTCTATGATAGCAGGGAAAGCGCTACGCCGCAACACGGTTCTGCGAGGAACGTGAGCTACTGCAGCAGAGGCAAAGCCGGAGAGCCCCGGCCACTACACCGAGCGAACAGAGCTAGCAGCGGCTTCAGAGCCCAGTTTTTCAGGACTCGAGGACTGGTAGGAGGCTGCTTCTGGTAGCCAGGGGACAGTCCCTAAAGGGACAGTCCCCCATTCCGGGGTTTTGAGACCGCTGCTAGTGCTCGGCGATGAAGTTGCGGATCCACTCGGCTTGCTCGGGGTGACGGTCTATCAGGCAGGCGGCCAGGATGCTGTAGCCCGCGATGCGCTTCTCCTGCCAGAGGCGATACATGATCTCATACTGCTGGGCCACGCACTCCGTCGGTACCTCCTGCTTGCGCGAGTAGTCGCGGAGGTAGCTGCCGACGATGATCTCCTTGCCTGGGAAGACCTGCCCGCAGAGGTCCACGTACTCCTCGAGTCTGTCCAACTGCCACGGGTCTCCCTCCCAGAGGTGGATTACATCAACGTGGTCGGCAAACGCCGGCCAGTACTCGGCATCCAGCAGACGCCCATAGACCACGATCCACAGTTTCAGGTCAGGGTTGGCGCTGTGCAGGGCCGCGCGAATCGCCTCCGGTATGCTGGCGTCATAGTCGTCGTACTCCAACATGCAGGAGGTGTCGTCTATCAACGCGCCGACCACGTTAGGGAAATCCATAGACAACTGGCTCAACTTCCGGGCTTCCTCAACTACGGTATTGGGGTTGCTATCTCGCCAGTTACGGAAGCCGACACCGCCGGGCACGCCCTCCTGGAGAGGCATCTCGATGAACTTCCATTTCGAGATGTCGGCCACGACCTCGCGCTTGTCGGCCAGCTTGCCGAGGGTGATTGCGTTGTTGGGGTGGAACATGAGATTGCAGCGGTCCAGGCCGAAATAGGTAGCGCCCTCGCCTACGCCATAAATCGAGGGCGGGACATCGGGATCGAAGCCCTGTCCCTCCCATACCCAGCCGGCTTCACGAAAGCTGCTTGCGGTCATCCTGTCAGGCACCTCCCAGGCAATCAGTTGTGATCTTGGCTATGGGTCAACTTGCCGAGCCCGATTACTTATCAACGCGTAGGCCGGGGTTCCTACTGCATTCATGCGAATTCTTGGTTTATGACCCGCATGCGCCTGATCGCAGGCGATGGCGCGATGGCAAACCGTGGGCCGGATGGCCGTGAGTTTGCGGGCAAACTCGCGTCCATGCGGCCCCTCCTAACGACAGAAAGGCTCCTAGGAATTGAGATGTTGCCTTTCGGAGGCGCCCTGAATTGTTGGGCACAAAGCAGGTGCGCTCTCGGTTCTATCCGGCTGCTTGCGCCAACTCGACCTCGCGCTCCATAGCGTTTGCCAGGTAGTCCAGCAGCACGATAGCGCCGTCCAACTTCACGCCCTGGTTGGCTAGCGTGTCAATCAGGCTGGAACTCGACAGCGTTGCGGAGTAGGCCTCAGGGGCGACATCCACACTGCGAGCCGCGGCTAGAGCGAAGGCGGCATCACCGTGGCCGAAACCAAGCTGGCGTAACTCGGTGACCTGCTCCGGACGAGTCAGCACATAGTGGGCCACCAGGCCGTCGAAGGCCTGCCTAATTTCGGGCCGCAGACCCAGCGCGGCTACGTTGATGCGGGCCAGCAAGGCTCGGGCCTCGGCCCGGCGGGTGATCTTCTTAACCTTACCGACCGCGGCATTGGCTGTCTGGGTAAGTTCCTCGGTCCGCGCGACCGCCTGCTTGAGGCCCTGGTCATAGGTGTCAGTTTCCGGGTTCTTCGTCATAAGCTCTATGTAGATCATGGTGTCCGCTACGGCCCGCTGGGCATGATTTGCCGCCGCAATCGCGTCGGGAGTCTGGCTGACGGCGGCGTCGAGATCAGCGAGGGCGTTACCCATCGCCAGCCACGAGCGCTTGGCGATCTCAACGTCATTCGCCTGGCCGTTACCAGCCGCGCAGGCGCGCAAGGTGGAGGCGAGACGGGTCTGCGCTCTGTCGCAGTCGGTGCTGAGACTCTGGAAGCGGCTGTCCAGAGCCTCAATGGCGTACACGGTATTGTTGGCCCCGTTGACGGCGCTGCTGGCCACCATGAAGAGGCTACGCTGGTCATCTGAGAAGTCAGGGTTGGTGTCGGAGATGCCCAGGATCGTGCCTGTGGAGTTCCTGCTCACCTTGGCGGCGTCACTCATGCGCTCGGCGACGATGCTGGAGAGCTGGGCGCTCTGCGTCTTGGTGCGAGCCATGGCGGTACGGAGGTTGGCTAGCTGGCCGAGTAGTACTGCGGCCATGCTGGTCTCGGCCGGGCTCATGGTCGGTAGCGGGGTCGGCGCTTCGGGCAAGGCGGCTAGCTGTCGGGAGACATAGGTATTGTTGGAGTTCAAGTTAAGCGCCGCCTGGTAGGACTGCTGGGCTTGGGGAAGCAATCCGACGGCCGCATAGCAGTCGGCAAGGCCGGCATGGGCCTCAGGCAGTTGGGGATGCGTCTGGAGCGTTTCCCGGAAAAGCTGGGCCGCGGCCCTGTACTGGAAGCGCCGCTGATGGCCGCGGGCTATGTGAATTGTGGCTGCGGCATTGTCGGCGTCGAAGATCGCCCGGCTAAGCTGTCGCCCGATACGGTTGGGCGTCGGCGGATGCGTCAGCAAGAGATGCTCCAACTGCGAGGGCTTTCCCTTCTCGTATTTGGCCTGCAGCTTCTCAAAGAAGCTGATGCCGCCATGGGGGTCATAGCCCGCCGCATAAGATAGATCGCAGCCGCCGTCATCGGCATCGCGTTCATCATCGCGGCTGTAATGGAGCATCAGGAGGCCCGCGCCGAGGCCAGCCACCTCCCCCAAGGTCTCGCTCTTGCCGCCGAGGATCGCCGCGCCCAGGCTATAGAGCAGGCTCTTCTTCAGCGACTTGATTGAGTCCCGCTGGACCACGTGGGTGATCTCATGCCCGCAGATGAACCATACCTCGTCCTCGGTGTCGGCGAAATCGAGCAAGCCGCGCAGGAAGTAGATATGTCCGTAGGGCGCGGCGAAGGCGTTGACCATATCGGTGTCAATCACCTGGAAGCTGTAGGGGATGTGCTGGCGGCGGGAATGGGCCACCAGCGTCTGGCCCATGTTATTGACCCACTCGTTGAGCAGCGGGTCGTGGTCGAGGGTGTACTCCTTCTCGACCGCCGCGGCTGTCTGGCTGCCGATTGACCTCTCGATGTCGTCCTCGTCACAGCCGCTGAGAGCCATGACAACAGCAAGGGCGGCGACGGCAGTGAGTATCCAAAGCATCTTTGTATTGAGTCTCGAGTACGACATTCTCGTTTCCCCTTTGTGGAGTGTAGTGTTCAGGATTCTGACTGTGTAGCAGGAACGATTGTTCAGGTGGCTATTGTACTATATACCCTAGTAGTCGGGCAACGAACCCTCTATTTTCTCAACTTTACCATTATACCATAATCCTCTTCGCCACGGAGCCGACTTTTCCCCCATGAAATACCTGCGACTGCGAAGGGACAAGCCCCAAAGACAGGGAAACTATGTAGAAAAGCAACATAGGGAGCCGGCGGTTCGTCAGAACTGTCTGGTAGCGTGGTGATAGCGCATGGAACGGGATCTGGCTGTGGTTTTCGATTGTGGCTCCACCAATCTTACGGTGGTGGTGGTGGACGCTGCCGGCAAGTTGGTGGCGAGCTCGTCAACTTCTAACGCGCCGGTGGTCCCACCGGGGCAGCCCGATGATCACCTGGTCTGGGATATGCAGCAGTTGTGGGAGCGCCTGGCGACCGCTTGCGGCAAGTGCCTGGCGGAGATAGAGACCGAACGCCTCTGCGCCGTTACGATCACGACCTGGGGCGCTGACGGAGCCCCGGTTGCCGCCGATGGGGAGCTGCTCTATCCGCCGATCTCCTGGCAGGACGCCAGAACCGAAGCCCTGGCCAGGCAGATCGAGGCCGAGATTGACCCCTGGGAAATCTACCAAATCAGCGGCTACCAGGTCATTCCCTTCAATACGCTGCTGAAGCTGCGCTGGCTGCGCGACAACGAGCCGGAGGTCCTGGAGGCCGCGGAACACTGGCTGATGATGCCGGGGCTGCTGAGCATGTTGCTGTGCGGCGAGTTTTCGCTGGACCCTACGGCCGCCGGCACGATGATGGCGATGGATATGGCGAAGCGCCAGTTCTCGCCGCGTTTGCTGGAATGGGCGGGCGTGGAGGCGTCGCTGTTTGCGCCGATGGTCGAGCCGGGCGGCATCATCGGGGGCGTCACCGCAGCCGCCGCCGAGCGCACCGGTCTGCCCGAGGGCCTGCCGGTCATCGCCGCCGGTCACGACACCCAGTTCGCCGCCGTCGGCTCCGGCGCGACGCCCGGTGAGGTGATACTCAGTAGCGGGACCTGGGAGATCCTGATGCTGCGCGCAGACACCTACCGGGTCACGCCGGAGGACTTCACCGACGGGCTGCTGACCGAACCTGACGCGGAGGCCGGCAAGTACAACCCGCAGCTCTTGATGATGGGCTCCGGAGTGCTCGAGTGGCTCCGCGACCAGTTCTTCACCGATGTCTCCGGCCAGGAGATGAGCTATGATGAAATGGTAGCAGCCGCTGAGACGATACCGCCCGGCGCCGACGGTATCACTCTGATCCCCAGCTTCGTCGCCGATACCGGCCCGCTGCGCCGCTATGAGACCGAGGGCACGATCTTGGGGCTGAAGCTGAGCAGCAGCCGCGAGCATCTTTACCGGGCCACCCTGGAGGGCCTCAGCTACCAGCTCCGGCAGGCCGTTGAGATCCTCACGCGCGCCTCGGATCAGCCCTGCCGGGGCATTCGTGCCGTCGGCGGTGGCTCGAAGAACGAGCTGTGGAACCAGATCCGCGCCGATGTCTGCCGGCTTCCGGTTACCACCATCGAGCAGAAAGAGGCAACCGTGCTAGGGGCGGCGATGTTCGCCTTCGTTGGTGGCGGGCTTTTCGACAGCATAGCCTCGGCGCAGCAGCAGATGGTCGGCTGCACGCAGGTCTTTGAACCTTCGGCAGAAGTAGAGATCTACCGGGAGCTTTTCGCGGCGTATGCCGCTGTGCCGGAGATGCTAGCCGGCTTCTACAAGCCAACCTAGTCCCTTGCCTTCGCTATCCGCGCACAGCAGGCATCCTTGCTGCATCTAACAAGGAAGTGAGATTCCATGGCCAGACCAGTGAGACTATCAACAATTGCCTACCGAGGGGTGGAATGGGGCGACAATTTCGCCGAACGTAATCGCGAGGAGATGGCTAAGTACCTGGAGATGGCGGCTCAGGCTAAGCCCGACTTGGTGCTATTTCCGGAATGCAGTACCACGATGGGGATACCCAGTGAGCCGGGCAGGGGCCGGGAGCGCTACGAGACCTGGGCCGAGACGGTGCCGGGGCCGACGACCGACCGCATGGCCGAACTGGCTGACAAGCACAACATGTACGTCGTGGTGCCCCTTATCGAGCGCGATGGCGACCGCCTCCACAACACGGCCGCTTTTCTTGACCGCAATGGGCAGATCATCGGCAGATACCACAAGTACCAGCCGACCATCGGCGAGATGGAGGAAGGCATTATTCCGGGCACCGATGCCGAGGCCTTCGACGCGGACTTCGGCAAGGTCGGGGCCGCGATCTGCTTCGACATGAAGTATGTGGAGGTGGGCCAGAGACTGGCGGCCAACCATGCCCGCCTGATCTGCTTCGCCTCGGCCTTCGTCGCCGGGCAGCGGCTGATGCACTGGGCCCGCGACTTCGGCTTCTACATCCTCTCCTCCTGCCCGCGGCGCAGCTACATCGTGGACATGGCCGGCAGCCGCTTCCTGGCCGAAACCGGCTACCAGATTGACGAAGTGGCGTCCGGGGTGGTGCCGCCGATTGCCAGCGCGGTGGTAAACATGGACCGCGAGTTCTTCCACCTCGACTACAATCAGGAGCGGCTGAAGGCATGTGTGGACAAGTACGGGGCGGGTGTGGAGTGGGAGATCTGCCGGCCCGAGGCCCACTTCACCCTGGCGTCGAATATGGCAGACAAGACTATTGAGGACCTGATCGAGGAGTTTGAGCTCGAGCTGTACCGCGACTATTTCGCCCGCGCCCGCAAGTACCGGGTGGATACGCTGGCAGGCCTGAAAACATAGCGGCATTCGGATGCCCTGCTGCTCACACGTTCCGCGTGTGCAAGGTGCGGGGCACGGAAGGAGTGCTTGAGAATGGGACCACGCAACATCGCTGGCACGGCGTTACTTGCTATCGTCTTGCTCACCGCTGTAGGAGGCGCTTTTGCTGCGGAGATACCGCCGGTACCGCCGCTGAAGACCTTCTATACCGAAGTCCCCATCGTCCACGGTGGCGCATCTGACTGCCTTATCGCCGTCCCGCCGGGGGATGAGTATGCCCAGGTGGGACAGAAGCTCGCCGCCGCTATCAAGCAGGTATCGGGCGCGGATGTTGAAGTCAAGGATGCCTCCAAGCTCTCGGCGGAGGTACTGGCGGAGTCCAACATGATCCTGGTCGGCTACTTCGCCAACAACCCACTGATCGGCCGATTGTATGACCAGTATTACGTGGGGCTGGACACAAGATGGCCGGGCCCGGGCGGCTATGTCATCCGCACCGTCCATGATGCGGCCGGCACCGGCACCAGCAGCATATGCCTCAGCGGCGCCGACCGCGCAGCGGTAAACAAGGCGACCGACGACTTCATATCCACGCTGCCGGAAAAGGGTGACATCGCATACCCGCACACGGTAAAGGTGGTGCTGCCTAATGATGCGCCCGCCTATAAGTCCGCACCCGAGAAGATCGCGGGGCGGATCGCTGCGGCCGAGGGCAAGAACTTCGCTGCCGCCGCCTCCATATGGAAGGGGGCCGGCGTCAGTTACTTCCGTACCGGTAACCCGGACGACCTGGAGGTGTTCAAAGGGGTGGTGCCGCATGTGCTTAAGGCGGGCCGGGAGCTAGACCGGCTGAGGGCCATCCATAGCATGGTGGGGCTATTCTCGGCCTGGGATGGCATGGAAGAGGCGGCGCAATTCAGTACCGAAGAGCGGGCCGAGATCACCGCCGCATTGTGGGAGCTGACCTGCCGTTGTGAGATGTTCGGGATCGGCCCCGTGGACTCACCGGTGCCGCCGGGCAACAACCTCAACGGCCGGGCGGCCGCCGACATGGCCCGCTATTGGCATAAATACTACGACCTCGACGCCGGCGGCCTGTGGACCTGGCTAAATAGTGCGGTGCGCAGCGGGGCCAAGTTCTGGCGCGGAGTGGAGGATTGCCCCGGCTATGGCGGCTCCACGGTAGCCGATTTCCTGCACTACATGTTACCTTTGGGCTGCGAGGAGTTTTGGGAGGACGGCACGGCCCAGAAGCTGGGCGACTACGGGCTGGCCGTCATGAATAACCTGGGCGGTCATGCCGGCTTCGGCGATACCAGCGCGTTCATGAACCCCGGCCATTGGCCGCTGATCCTGCGCACCCTCGCATGGAAGCTGCGGGATGGCCGCTATCTGGCCTTCGAGCCACGTTTCCGCACTCGGCCCGTTGAGGGTTTCTTCGAGAGCACCTATTCACAGGATGAACTTGAGCCGCAGCCGGCCGACCATGTCATGGGGGTGCATGTCATACCCTTGCCCGACTGGGTGTACGACAATCGCGACAGACTTCTGAATACCGCGCCCTCGTTCATGAATCCCGTGCTTGGCGCGATTGCTCCGCCCCCGCGCGAGGAGTGCTTCGACAAGATCACCTTCCGCACCAGCACCGATGCCGAGGACCAGTACCTGATTGTGGGCGGTATCTCTCACGGCTATCACGCCCACCCCGATGGTAATGCCATCATCGAGTTCACCGATAATGGTCGCTATTGCCTGTGGGACAGCGGCTATTTCATCCCCGACACCATCGAGCACTCGACCCTGGTTGTTTTCCGCGACGGGATGTTCCAGCCAGTGCCGCGATTGACCGGCCTGGCGGTCCGGGGCGACCTCAACAGCGTGGGCACTACTCAGACCTATCTGAACGGCTACAATGGCACCAACTGGCGCCGCAATATCATCTGGAAGAAGGAGAAGTACTTCCTGGTCATAGACGAGGTGGAGGCCGTCGAGCCGGGCAACTACAGTCTGCTGGCGGTCCTCAAGACCATGGCGGATCCCGACAGGCCGGAGGTCCAGGCCGACCGGGTGCGGGTGGTGTACAAAGGCCGGGTCTTCAACCTGGTCAGCAACTCTTACGCCCAGATCAAGCTGGCCGGCACCTTGCCGCCCACCAGCTACGGACATGCGATTCACCAGAACCTCACCGCGGAACTGTCCCAGGGGGAGGTGGCCCGCTTCATCAACCTGCTCTATGCCGACGATACCGGGGCCTGGAAGTACGAGATGGTTCCCGCTGACGAAGCGGCAGTGATGATCAAGGGGCCTGCAGGCTATGCGTTGGCCGGGGTGGGACCGGCGCGGACGGTTGGCGGTGTAGCGGTGGATGCCGCCCACTTCCACATCACCCCTGACAGCTTCGCGCTTACGGCTGGTCGCGCTTTGACCGCGGGCGAGGTCGTTTTCAGTGCCGACCGGCCGGTAAACCTTGAGATCACCCTAGGTGCCATCGCCCAGGGGCTTATCGAGGCTGCGGAGGCGACAGTGCTGAGACTGCCAGTCGTCGGTGACACGGTGCAGGTGGATGGCCGCAGCCGACCCGTCCGTCCTGTGGGCGAAGGGGTAGAACTGACCATCGAGCCGGGCACGCACCGCCTGGCCTTCAGACCCGCGGCCGAAAAGCTGCCGGTGCCGTCCTGGAGCACGCTGTATGACCAGCTAGCTCAACGCCATCAGCAAAGGCTGGCGCAGGTGCAAGGTGCGCCGACCGGCCGCCAAATGCAGCCGGTATGGCAAATCGAGAACACTACCGTGGACAAGCAGGGCAAGACCGTGCCGGCGGCCGTCAAGGCGATGATAGCGAAGGACCTCAACGGTGACGGGCGCGACGAGGTCATCGCTCTGACCGGAGCTGCGATCAAGTGCCTAAATGGCGAAGGTCAGATCGTTTGGGAGCACACTCTGGAGGGTAATGCTCAGGCCCTGGCGGTGGATGCCTACGATCTCGACGCCGACGGTCACCCGGAAGTGGTAGTAGGGGGCAAGGATGCCAAGCTCTACTGTTTCGACTACCAGGGCCAGTTGCGCTGGGCGATCCTGACGCCGGCAGACCGGGCCTACCCGGAGCGTGCGGATATCCACGGACGGGTCGAAGTGATCGGCTGTGCCGACATCAATGCCGACGGCTTGGGCGAGATCGTCATCGGCAGCGGGTTCGGGCGCCCGGCCGAAGGCGGCATCAACTGGCACGCCTATGGCTTCGATCACACCGGCAAGCTGCTGTGGACCGGGCTGAACTGGGCCCATGTACCCACCTCGATTAGCTTCGTCCCGCTGGGCGATGGCACGCTAGGATCGCTGATCAGCACCACCTACAGCGCCGCCAACCTATTCGGCCCCGATGGCACCAAGATTGGCATAGTCGGCTGCGGCTTCCATGGTGCGGCTATGACCACGGCCGCCGGCGACATGGACGGGGACGGCATTCCCGAACTGCTGGCCGGCTCCCGCGTCGGCGGCATTCATTGCGCCAAGCCCAACGATCCGCCTGGTATCGAATCCGGCGGGTTCTACGGGCGCGAGGGCCACGAGGCGCCCAACGAGGAGTTGTGGGCCAAGTTCCCGGGGGCCGAAGTCACCAAGATAGCTCTGACCGACCTGAATAATGACGGCAAGCTCGAGTTGATAGCGGGCTCCAAGAACTTCCATATCATGGCTATGGGGCCCGCCGGCGAGGCGATTTGGACGCGTAATGTCGGCGAGGGCGTACTGGACCTGGCAGTCGGCGACATAGACGGTGAGGGCCCGCCCGAGGTGGTAGCCGGCACCCAAGCCGGACGAGTGCTGGTGCTCAATGCCCAGGGCAACATTGTGGGCAGCTTCGAGGCCGGAGGTGCCGTCAAGCCGGTCTTGCTGGCCGACCTGAACGGTGACGGCAAGCTGCAGGTCCTGGCTGGGACCGACGCCGGCATCATCTACGGGGACATCAGATAATCTGTGCGTACTCAGTCTCAACCGGTCGTGCACGGCGTGCCCGCGTTGCCCGCAAACGTCAGAGGCGCCTCGACAAACAGCGCCAGAAAGTGGTGTAGAACCGTGAAATCGCGCCAGAGCCTTCTTGGCATAGTGTTGTTCAGTATGGTGCTGCCGGCGATTGCAGGCGGTGTGTTCGCTGCGGAGATACCGCCAGTACCGCCGCTGAAGACCTTCTATACCGAAGTCCCGATCGCCCACGGTGGCGCACCTAACTGCCTTATCGCCGTGCCGCCCGGGGATGAGTATGCCCAGGTCGGACAGAAGATCGCCGCCGCTATCAAGGCGGTCTCCGGTGCCGCAATTCCGGTTCAGGATGCCTCCAGCATCTCGGCCGAGGCGCTGCAAAGCTCCAACATGATCCTGGTGGGCTATTTCGCCAATAACCCGCTGGTGGAACGGCTCTACGATGAGCACTATGTGGCACTGGATGCGCAGTGGCCGGGAGCCGGAGGCTACGTGATCCGCACGGTGCATGACCCCACCGGCCAGGGCACCTGCTTCGTGTATCTGGGTGGCGTAGATGAGGCCTCAGTCGCTAAAGCCGCCGATGACTTCATCTCGACACTTCCCGAAAAAGGCGACATCTCCTATCCGCACACGGTCAAGGTCGTGATGCCCGACGGCTCGCCGGCATATAAGCCGAGTTCGGAGACGCTAGAAAGCCAGGTAGAGGCGGCCAAGGGGAAGAACTACGGCGCGCTCGGTGGGATCGTCACCGAGGCCGCTACCAGCTACTATCTGACCGGCAACCCGGAGGGACTGGAGCTCTTCAAGCGGACGATGCCCCTGCTGGGCGAGTTTGTGGAGAAGCTGAAGAAGATCGAGGCGGCTGGTGGGGCGATACATCTCATGAATATGTGGGACAACATCGAGGAGGCGCCGCAGTTTAGCGAGGAGGACCGCGCGCAGATAACGGAGTGGCTCTGGGAGTTTGCGCATAAGTGGATTGATGCGAATGAGACGGGAGCAGAGGACAGGCCGACACCGGTAGGCAACTACCACAACGGTCGGTTGTCGTGGGACCTGGCGCGGTATTTCAAGAAGTACTACGACGTGGATGCGGCAAACCTGTGGACCACGATGACCGTGTTCTTCCAGAGTAAAGCCAAGTTCTGGCGTTCTGCGGAGGACTGTGCCGGCTACGGCGGTGCGACGATGATGGATACGCTGTACTATGTGCTACCCGCCGGCTATGAGCAGTTCTGGGAGAGTGGCACCGGTCGCAAGATGGGTGACTACGGCATTGCGGTGCTAAATAACCTAGGCGGCCATGCCGGCTTCGGCGATACCAGTGCGATGTGGCGGAGCGGCTACTGGGGCAATATCCTCCTGACCTGCGCCTGGAAGTACCGGGATGGGCGGTACATGTACGCCTACAACCGCACCAAGGGCATGGAGCGGGAGGCGTTGTGTCACAGCACGTATCTGCAGGATGTGGTGGAGCCGGTGCTACCCGAGGATATGCTGGGCGTCCATGTGGTGCCGCTTCCCGACTGGGTGTACGAGCACCGTGAGAGCGTGTTGGGGACGGCTCCGAAGGCGATGAATGCGGTCTTGGATGCCGATCCGGTCCCTCCGCGGGAAGAGTGCTTTGACAAGATCACCTTCCGCAGCAGCTTCGAGCCTTCCGACCAATATCTGATCGTGGGCGGCATCTCGCACGGCTACCATGCGCATCCGGATGGGAACTCGCTGATCGAGCTGACGGACAAGAACCGCTACTGCCTTTTTGACAGCGGCTATTTCGTGCCTGACACCATTGAGCACAACACCCTGGCAATCTACCGTCAGGGCCTGTTCGAGCCGGTGCCGCGGTTGACCGGCCTGGCGGCTCTGGGGGACTTCGAAGACGTGGGCATGACCCAGACCTATGTCAACGGCTATAACGGTGCCAACTGGCGGCGCAATATCATCTGGAACAAGGAGAAGTACTTCCTGGTCATTGATGAGGTAGAGGCCCAGGAGGTGGGCGACTACAGCATCAAGGCAGTCTTCAGGACGCTCGCAGATAATGGGCCGGTGATTCTGGATGACAGGGCTAGTGCCTTCGCCGGTGGCCGGTCCTTCAAGCTGGTCAGCGCGGGCTATACGCCGATAAAGCTGAGCACTTCGGCGACCAGCTCCCGCAAGGCCCTGATCGAGCCGAAGTCGGCCGCCATGCAGGCGGGGGATAGGCAGTACCTGTGCAACCTGCTCTATTGCACCGAGTGGGAATCGCAATGGCCTCACGAAATGGTGAAGGCGTGCGAGGGTGCGGTGATGGTGAAATCGCCGGAGGGCTACGCGCTGGCAGGTACACGCGCATGTCGCCCCATGTCGGATCTGAGCGTAGATGCGGCAGTGTTCTATGTCACCAGGCGCAGCTTTGCTCTGACCAGCGGGCGCCAATTGCGGGCGGAGCGGCCATGGTTCACTGCAGATACGCCGGTAAATATCGAGCTGAAGCTGGGACCGAAAGCTTCGGGCACTATTGAAGCCGCGCAGGACACGACCGTGAGTCTGTGGGCGCGGGGAGATGAAATTGAGCTGGACGGTCAGGCGGTCAAAGGGCGTAGTGGGCCGCAGGGCCTGGAGGTTGCCATACCTGCAGGCAAGCACCGGCTGAGCTTCGAGCCCGGCGCGGAGACAATCGGCAGTCAGGACTGGAGCGCCGTGTATCTAGGTCTGGAGAAGCAGCATCGGGAAAGGCTGGCGGGGCTTAAGAAGGAAGCTGAGGGCGGCGCGGCTCTGGCAGCGGATTGGACCTTTGAGTTGGCCACCAAAGCCACCCGCACGGTCTATCTCAACGCGCAGGGGGACGAGGTGATCAATCTCACTAGTTCCGGCAAGGCGTCAGCCTGGACTGAGGGCACGCTCAAGAGCACAAGGATGGGGGACTGTGTGGACGGACGCCCGGAGACCTATTCGGCGGGCTACGGCGAACATGCCAAGACCCTGCCCAAGGACTTCGGCATGCAGTGGAATAACCCGGTCAGCATCGCCTGCTTCCAGATTGATTATGTCAGCCACCACTATGGCCCGACTATGGAAGGCCAGCAGTTGCAGGCCTGGGACGGTGAGAACTGGTACCCGGTCCAGGCGGAGATCACCAAGGATGAAGCGGGGGCGAGGTGGACATATCTATTCGATCCGGTCGAAACCACGCGGATGCGGATATTCATCACCGACTTCGCCACCGGCATGCGCACCGCCGTCAGCGAGATGCGATTCTTCCCCGAGCCGGCAGTAGCGGAGCACCGGGAGGTGCGGGTGGGCTTCCCAATTCAGGATATGGCGGCATATGATGTGGACGGTGACGGACAGGCGGAACTGCTGGTGATCGCCAAGCAGTCCCTCAAGTGCCTGAACGGTGACGGGGAGCTTGTTTGGGAAAAGGAGCTGGAGGCGGGGCCTTTGTGTGTGGATGCGTATGACCTGGAGGGAGACGGCCGGGGCGAGGTACTGGTGGGCGCCGATGACTGCAAGCTCTACTGCTTCGACCACCAGGGCAACGAGCTATGGTCGGTGCTGACCCCGACGGATGCACCATACTCGGAACGCGAACCCTCGCACGGCCGGGTCGAGGTAGTGGGATGTGCGGACCTGGATGCCGACGGTGATGGGGAAGTGGTGGTGAGTTGCAGCCACAGTGGAGGTGGTATCAACTGGCACGCCTACGCCTATGATCATGCGGGCAATCTGCTGTGGAGAGCTCTCAATTGGGCTCATCCGGCCACCTCGATATGCTTTGTTGATGTCGGTGAGGGCAAGCTGGGGACGTTTATCGGCACTCGCTATAATTCGGCCAATGCCTTCGGGCCGGACGGCAAGGGGATAGGTTCAGTTAGCGTCGGCTATCACGGTGCGGCGATGAGTGTGGCGGCGGGGGACCTGGACGGCAACGGCAAGGCCGAGCTGATTGCCGGATCACGTGTCGGCGGTCTGCATTGTGGTGAATTGGGCACCAAGAAGGCGTGGATGAAATTCATGGGCGCGGAGGTCACGCAGGTGGCCCTGGCTGACCTGGTCGGTGATGGCAACCTGGAGGTAATCGCCGGCTCCAAGAACTACTGCCTACTGGCTACCGACGCCGATGGCGAGATACTATGGAGCAGTGATATGGGCGACGCAGTAGCTGATGTGGTGACCGCAGACCTGGACGGAAACGGAGCGCCTGAGATTGTCGTGGGCACTGAGGGCGGCAGGCTGCGGGTGGTTGATAATAGCGGCAAAATAGTCGCGACCTTCGCAGGACAAGGTGACCTCACAAAGGTGCTGGTGGCTGATCTGGATGGCAACGGCCAGATGGAGATAGTCGCCGCCAGCAATGATGGTTATGTGTATGGAGGCGTGCACTAGAGCGCCGATAAGTATAAGTCAAGGAAAGCGAGGTATATGAGTATGAAACATCACATCTGGATGCTAATAATGCTTGGTTTGTTGATTATGCTGGGAACTCAGGGAGGAGTATCAGCCGTGGAGATACCACCAATGCCGCCGCTCAAGACGTTCTACACCGAGGTGCCGATCGCTCATGGAGGTGCGCCTAACTGCCTTATCGGTGTCCCGCCGGGGGATGAGTATGCCCAGGTGGGCCAGAAGATCGCCGCCGGCATTAAGCAAGTGTCCGGCGCGACTATCCCCGTGCAGGATGCCGCGACGATGTCTCCTGAGACGCTGCGCAGCTCCAACATGATTCTGGTGGGCTACTTCGCCAACAACCCGCTGGTGGAACGCATCTACGACGAGCATTATGTCTCGCTTGATGTGAAATGGCCGGGCCGGGGCGGGTATGTAGTGCGCACCGTCCACGACCCGATGGGCACGGGAACCTGTTTTGTATATCTAGGCGGCGCGGACATCGAGTCGGTTACCAAAGCCGCTGACGATTTCATCGCCTCACTGCCCGAGAAGGGTGACATCTCGTACCCCCATACGATTAGAGTGGTGCTGCCGGACGGCTCGCTGCCGTACAAGCCCAATCCGGAGACCGTCGCCAGCCGGATCGAGGGGGTTAAGGGGAAGAACTTCCGCGCTGCGGCGGGTGCTGTGACCGGTGCAGCCACCAGGTACTATCTGACCGGCAATCCGGAGGATGTGGAGGTCTTCAAACAGACCGTGCCGATACTGCATGAGATCATCAAGAAGATGAGTAAGGTCAGCGATGCGCGCGGGGCGTTCTATCTGTTCAACATGTGGGACAATGTCGAGGAGGCCCCGGAGCTGAGCGACGAGGACCGCGCCCGGATCATGGAGTTTATGTGGGAGTTTGCCAACAAGTTCCGTGATGCCAATAAGGCGCCGGAACAGCTCGAGAGGCCGGTGGGCAATGACTGGGACAGCCGCGTGTCCTGGGATATCGCCCGCTACTTCAAGAAGTACTACGACCTAGACGTGGCGGGGCTATGGACCTGGGCAAACGCTCGCTTCCAGGGCAAGGCCAAGTTCTGGCGCTCGAATGAGGACTGTCCCGGCTATGGTGGCATGACGATCTACGATACCTTCTACTACGCCCTGCCGGCGCAGTATGATGAGTGGTTCGACAGCGGCATGGCGCGCCAGGCCTGTGACTACGGGATGGCGGTGATGAACAACCTGGGCGGCCACGCCGGCTTTGGGGATACCGGCTCGATGGGTGCCATCGGCTACTGGGCGAATCTGTTCCAGGCGTGCGCCTGGCGATACCAAGACGGGCGCTATCTGCATGCTTACAACCACTGCCCCGGGCTGAATAGAGGCAATTTCTCCTATAACAGCTATCAGCAGGACATTATTGAGCCGGTGGTGCCCGAGGATATGCTCGGCGTCCATGTGGTCCCGCTGCCCGATTGGGTCTATGAGCAGCGCACAAGGGTGCTGGGCACGGCTCCCAGCGAGATGAATCCGGTGCTCGATGCCGACCCGACTCCGCTTCGGGAGGAGTGCTTCGACAAGATCACCTTCCGCACCAGTTTCGAGCGGGAGGACCAGTACCTCATCCTGGGCGGCATCTCGCACGGCTATCACGCCCATCCCGACGGCAACTCGATCATCGAGTTCACTGACAATGACCGCTACTGCCTCTTTGACAGCGGCTACTTCGTCCCCGATACCGTCGAGCACAATACGCTGGTGGTCTATCGTGATGGGCTGTTCGAGCCGATACCGCGTCTGACCGGACTCGCGGCTATGGGTGATTTCGCGAAGCTGGGCATGACCCAGACCTATCTCAACGGCTACAATGGCGTGAACTGGCGGCGCAACATCATCTGGAACAAGGAGCAGTACTTCCTGGTGATAGATGAGGTGGAGGCGGAGGAGGCCGGCAACTATGGCCTCAACGCGATCTTCCGCACGCTCTCCGACCACGCCCCGGCAATCGGCGAAGACCGCGTCAGTGCCGTGCAGCGGGGCAAGCCGTTCAATATCGTCAGCGCCAGCCATACCCCCTTCAAGACCACGACCACCACACCTTACTCCGGGAACCGCCACGCGGTGGTCGAATCCAAGTCAGCACAGATGCAGCCGGCTGAGAAGCAGTACTTCACGAATCTGCTCTACGTAGCCGGCGAAGAGGGCGCGTGGCCGTACGAAATTGTGTCAGTCGGGGGCGGGGCGGTGATGGTGAAGTCGCCGGAAGGTTACGCTCTGGCCGGCACCGGTAAGGTCGAGCCGCTGCCGGAGATGGTGGTGGATGCCGCCGTCTTCTATGTCGAGCAGGACGGCTTTGCGCTGACAGCGGGCCGGACCCTGGCCGCCAAGAGGACCTGGTTTGCCTCGGACAAGCCGGTCAATATCGAGGTGAACCTGGCGGAGGCCGGCGGGACCATCGAGGCCAAGGAGAATGGGGTAGTGCGCCTCTATGCCAAAGGCGATGAGGTGAAGCTGGACGGCAAGGCGGTCAAGGTGCAGACCGGCCCCGACGGGCTTGAGTTTGAGGTTCCGGCGGGCAAGCACACCTTGAGCTTCACGCCGGCTGCGGCGAAGGTGGATATTGGCTCCTGGCAGGATCTTTACGCACAGTTCGAAAAGCAGCACCGGGAGGCGCTGGCAGCTCTGGCCGGCGACGCCGTCGAGGGTGCCCAGATGCAGGCGGCCTGGAAAGCCGAATCCGCCGAGATGAGGACCGGCACGATCTACGTCAACGCGGCCGGTGAGGAGGTCAAGGCGCTCCACAGGACCGGCACGGCCAAATGTTGGACCGAGGCGCAAAGGGGCGCTGGACCCCGTGATGCGGTGGACGGCAACCCGGAAAGCTACTGCGCCACCTCAAGCGGTGCCGCGTGGACCAGTGACCTGCCCAAGGATCTCGGCGTGGAGTGGAGCGAGCCGGTTGAGGTCGGCTGCTTTCAGATTGACTACTACAATGCCCAGTACGCCCCTGCCGACGACGGACATCAACTCCAGGCATGGGACGCGGACAGTGAGGACTGGTACGCCATCCAAGCCGAGGTTAGCAAAGACAAGCGCGGCGCAAACTGGACCTACACATTCGAGCCGATTGAGACCAGCCGCCTCCGGGTCTTCATTACCAAATTCAACCCCTCACGGACGGCAGTGCGCGAAATGCGCATCTTTCCCGAGCCGGCGATGCCGCAAGCGCGCGAGTACCGCGTCCCCTTCGGCACTAACGGCCTGGCGGCGCTCGATGTGGATGGCGACGGCCAAGTTGAGATCCTGGCTGCGGTCAGCAACTTCGTCAAATGCTTGAAAGCCGACGGCTCGGTCGTGTGGCAGGTGGAGCTGGAGAAGGAGGCTATGTGCATTGACGCCTATGACCTGGACAATGACGGCAAGGGCGAGGTGGTCGTGGGCGGCAAGGACCACAAGCTCTACTGCTTCGACTACCAGGGCCAGGAGCGCTGGTCGGTGCTGACGCCGGCTGACCCGTACTTCCCCGAAATCGAGCCGGCAACCGGCGAGATCAAGGTGGTGGGATGCGCCGATACCGACGGGGATGGTGACGGCGAGATCGTCATCGGCTCCAGCAACTGGTTCGCCTACGGCTACGACCACACCGGCAAGAAGCTCTGGGGCACGCTCAACTGGGCGCACCAGCCCACCTCCATCGCCTTCGCCGAGATGGGGGAGGGCAAGCTGGCCGCCTTCATCGGTACGACGTACTGTGCGGCCAACGCCTTCGGCCCGGATGGCAAGAAGGTCATGTCGGTCAGTGTCGGCTACCACGGGGCGGCCATGAGCGCGGCCGCCGGCGACATGGACGGCAACGGTAAGTGGGAACTGATCGCCGGCTCCCGCGTCGGCGGTGTGCACTGCAATGAGCTAGGCTCCAAGAAGGCCTGGGCCAAGTTCATGGGCGCCGAAGTCAGCCAGGTGGCGCTGGCTGATTTGACCGGTGACGGCAACCTCGAACTCATCGCCGGGTCGAAGAACTACCACCTGCTGGTGACGGACGCCGCCGGCGAGATCCTCTGGAGCAAGAACGTCGGCGAGGCCATTAAGGACTTCGTCGTCGCCGATCTCGACGGTGACGGTACGCCGGAGATAATCGTCGGCACCGAGGGCGGAATGGTGCGCGTGGTTGACGCCAAGGGCAACATCACCGGCACTCTCGTGACCGGCGGTAATGTGACGAAAGTCGTAGCAGCCGACTTCAACGGCGATGGCAAGCTCCAGATCGCCGTCGGCTGTGACGACGGCTTCATCTACGGCGATATCAAATAGCGGAGGAGGGCTTGCGATGGGAAAGGCGCTGGCGGTCTGGGGCGGCTGGGAAGGCCACGAGCCTAAGCAGTGTGTGGACATCTTCATCCCCTTCCTGCGGGACCAGGGCTTCGAGGTTCGCGTGGAAAATACGCTGGATGTCTATCTCGAAACCGACTACCTCAACTCGCTGAGCCTGATCGTGCAGTGCTGGACCATGGGCGAGATCACTCGCGAGCAGGCCGAGGGCCTGATGGCCGCCGTCAGTAGCGGTGTCGGCATGGCCGGCTGGCATGGTGGCATGTGCGATTCGTTCCACGACAGCACCGGCTACCAGTTCATGACCGGCGGCCAGTGGGTGGCTCACCCGGGCGGCGTCATTGACTACGAGGTCAATATCATCAAGCCGGACGACCCGATTGTGGCCGGCCTGTCGGGTTTCCGGATGCACTCCGAGCAGTACTACCTGCACGTGGACCCGGGGGTTGAGGTGCTGGCTACCACGACTTTCACCGGCGAGCACTCGCCCTGGATCGCGGGCACGGTGATGCCGGCGGTGTGGAAGAAGCGTTACGGAGAGGGTCGGGTATTTTACAGCTCAGTGGGCCACGTCGCGGCCGACTTCGCGGTCCCCGAAGCCCGCACTATCGTCGAGCGCGGCCTCCTCTGGGCGGGGCGGTAAGCTCCTATCCCGGTTGCTGTCTGCTCAGGTCACGGGCAGCGGCAGCGGGGACGTATCATTGCCGCTTCATGTCGGCCAGCATGGCTTCGACTGCCTTCTTGAGATCCGGAATGTCTGCTTCTGCAACAGCCCAGACGGTGTCGAGGTCCACCCCGAAGTAGTTGTGGATCAGGATGTGGCGCATGCCAATTATTTGTGCCCAGGGGACGTCCGGGCGCAGTGCCTTTAGTTCGTCTGACAGCGCCCGGGCCGCCTCCCCAATAATCTGAATGTGATAAACGGCCCAGACCTGCAGGTACGGGTCCTCGCTGAAGGCCTGGTAGCCCTTCTCGGCCACTTCCTCAATCCTGAGGATCGCTTCGAGGATGTCCTCCAACCGGTCCGTAAGGCGTCTCATAGGGGCACTGCCTCGGAGAGGATGCGCTGGCGGTAGCGCGGCTTGAGGCCCTTGGCGGTGCCGATGTCAACCGGCCTTCCCAGCAGTTCCTGCAGTTCGAGCATCAGGCCCGCCAAGTCAAGCAGACTCCGCCCCTCGTCAAGGTCCACGAGGATGTCCACGTCGCTGCCCTCGCGCAGTTCACCCGTCGCTGCCGAGCCAAAGACGCGGACATTGCGCGCGCCGTACTTCGCGGCGATACGGAGTATCTGCTCACGTTTCTCTGAGAGCAAGCTGTCACTCGACATCGCGGCACCTCCCCGGCCTGTTCGCTAGACCATTCCCGATTATAGCGTACCGCTTTGCGGGAAGCAACACACTCACCGCTGCTGCTCCGATGGGCGCGCCCTAGTCCAGTTGTGCAGATGTACTCGCGAGTGTTGACGCTTCGAGATGAGCAGCGTATTATGGCAGAGCGCAGTTAGCATGCGGCTCAGAGGCGTAACATGACTGGAAGCACAGTAGTAAGGGGCGAAGAGGTCAAGCGCGGTCTCGCCGCAGTCGGCCTCAGCGCCGGCGATGTGGTGCTGGTGCATTCGTCGCTGAGTGCCTTCGGGTATGTCGAAGGCGGCGCGGACACGGTCATTGACGCGTTGCTGGAGACGGTCGGGCCGGAGGGGACGGTGGTCGTGCCGACCTTCACTTGGGGGCCTTTTCATGCCGCTGACAAGGTGGTCCTCGATCTGGCGAATACCCCGGTCAAGGACGAAGTGGGCATCATTCCGGAGACCTTCCGCAAGCGTCCCGAGGCCCAGCGCAGCACTCATATCTGCCATTCGGTGGCCGCCATCGGCCCACACGCCGATGATGTCATGGGCGAGGGCATACGCAGCTTCGGCAAGGGCAGCACCTTCCATCAGCTCTACAAGCTGAATGCCTGGTATTTGTTCCTGGGTGCGACCTTCAGCTCATGTACCGCGCTGCACGCCGTCGAGGAGTACATGCAGGTGCCGTATCGCCGTTACCGCGACTTCCAGGGCTCGACGGTCATTCTCGCCGACGGAACCGAGATACCCTCGCAATCGGTGGAATACCTGCGCTTGCCGGACCGCGACTATCGCAATGACTTCGCCAAGATGAGGGACATCTACGCCGCTCACGGGGTGCTGAACATCACCCGCATCGGCGCGGCGGAGGTGATGAACCTGCGGATAAGGGAGCTGTTCGACATCGCGGTGGAGTACATGAGCAAGGATATCGGCTTTCTGCTGGATGAGGCATCGCGACGGAAGCTGCAGGAGGAACTGGAAAGCGATCCCCCGGGAAGCTGAATTGCGGGGTGTATGATGCTGAGATTACTGCTGCTGATGGCGGCGATTATGGTGCTGGCGTCGGCGTTGTGGTCGGACCAGCCGGTGAAGATTGTGTGCCTGGGTGACTCGATAACCAAGGGCGTGCGCAGCGGGGTCACCGCCGAGCAGACCTTCGCAGCGCTCTTGGAGCAGTGGCTGAGCGAGCACGTGACGCCGGTGCAGGTAATCAATGTCGGCATCGGCGGCGAGCGCACCGATATGGCCCTGCCGCGACTCGACGCGGATGTCATCGCGCTGCAGCCAGACTATGCCTGCATCATGTACGGGACCAATGATGCGCACATTGACGCCGGCAAGACGGAGGTGCGCCTGCCGCTGGAGGCCTACGAGGCTAATCTGCACACGATTGTCGCACGGCTGCGGGAGGCGGGGATCAAGCCGGTGCTGATGACCTCGATTCCGCTGTGTCACACGCATCAACATGCCCGCCGCAGCCCCTATCGGGAGCAGGGCCCCAACTACAAGCTGACTGAATATGTGGCTGCCTGTCGGCGGGTGGCAGCAGCAGACCGGGTGCCGCTGGTGGACAACTTCGCGGCCTGGGCGGAGGCGGCATTTCTGGGTGCGGACCTGTCGGCGATGACCACGGACGGCTGCCATCCCAATCCGCAGGGGCACGAGTTCCTGGCGGCGACCATCTATCCGGTGCTGGCCGGTCTGATGGGCGGTGACAGGACAGTGCTGACCGAGGTGTCGCTGCCGCTGGCGGAGCCCGCTACCAGTCCGTATGCGACACCTGCCGCGATTGCTGAGCGGGTGGACATCGCCCAATTGCCGACACCAGGCGGCAACTTGGCCCATCAGAGGCCCTACACGGAGACCGATCCCAACCGCTTCGGATACAATACCGGGCTTACGGATGGGGTGAAAGACAGCGACAAACGCCCCGCGGTGTACGCGACCGGGGCTGGAGAGACCTATCCCAAGCTAACCACCATTGACCTGGGCGCACAACAGCAGGTGGGGCGGGTGGTGGTTTACAATTCGAAAGATGGCAGCACCAGGACGGTGTCAGTGGCTCTGTCGGATGATGGGGGACAGTTCGAGGAGATAGGGCGGCACGAGTTCGCCCAGGGCGAGGGGGCGAGCCATGAATACAGGTGCGAGCCGAGGCCGGCCCGCTACGTCCGGCTCTCATTTTTGGATAGCTGGCTGAATGAGACGCATGGTAGCAAGCACTTCGTGTTTCTGCGTGAAGTCGAGGTATTTGCCGAGTAGCGGCTCGGTGTCATCACCTTCAGGAGTGAATAGCTATGCAGGCCCGACGGCTGGAGTGTAACCCCCTGATTACCCCACAGACGCATCCGTCGCTGGGTGACAATATCAATGGCCCCTCCCTGATCCTTGCTCCGGAGTGGCTCGAGGCGCCGCTGGGCCGGTACTACCTGTATTTCGCGCATCACCAGGGCAGGTATATCCGGCTGGCGTATGCCGACGAGCTGTGCGGGCCGTGGCAGGTCCATGAACCCGGGGTCCTGCATCTGGATGAGACGGCTTGCCGGGACCATGTCGCCTCCCCTGATGTGCATATTGACGAGGCGCGCCTGCGGATGTATTTCCACGGCCCGACCGGGGACGGTCAGAAGACCTTCGCGGCCATCTCCAGCGACGGGCTGCACTTTGAGGCGCAGGCCGCTGAGCTGGGGGTCAGCTACTTCCGGGTCTTTGAGTGGCAGGGCGTGTACTATGCCATCGCTCGCGACGGTTGTGTGTATCGTTCTGAGGATCCCCTGGCGCCATTCGAGCGGGGCCCGGAGCTTTTTGAGAATCTGCGCCACTGCGCGCTTCGCATCGGCGGTGAGGTACTGCAAGTGTTCTACTCGAATGTGGGGGACGAGCCGGAGCGGATTGTGCTTGCGGAGGTCGAGCTCAGGGGGAGCTGGCGTACCTGGAGCGCGGGAGAGGCGGTGACGATCCTGCGGCCCGCAGAGCCGTGGGAGGGCGCGAACCTACCTGTGACAGTATCAAGCTCCGGAGCAGCGCCTCAACCACTGCATGAACTGAGAGACCCGGCCATCTACGAGGAAGCTGGTCGGACCTACCTGTTGTACTCGACCGCTGGCGAAAGCGGACTGGCAATCGCTGAAATCATTGACTGATGATGCAACTGTATGCCCCTCAGGGCCGTCGCTTTCGCCAGAGTCCCGGGCTTCTGGCCCCGCTGGGTGGTGCTATCGAGGCAATATCAGGCAGTCCGGATCGTCAGAGTAGAAGGTGCCGCTAACAAGTGCCAGAGGTGTCTTGAATGAATAAATGCATGGGCCTATGGCTGGCGATTGCTCTGCTGGGTGCATCAGTGGCGCTGGGGCAGGAGGCTATTTACTCAGAGGATTTTGAGGACGCACAGGCAGCGCGTGTTGCGGGAACCCAGATCGTCAGTGATGCGCAGCAGGGGCAGGTTCTGAGCATCACAGCTCCAGCCGGAGGCACGGGTAGATGGATGAGTCAGCCCTTTGCGGTGCAGCCCGGGCTTTTCTACAGGTTCGGCTACCAGGTGCGAGGTGTGGCGCTGGAAGGCCGGTTGCAGTGGCTGGTGCGTTTCGAGGGGCGTGCAATCGGCTTTGAGTGTACCAACTTCGCCGGTGATACGGAGTGGCAGACCACGGAAGTCTGCTTCGCGGTGCCGGAGGGAGAATCGCGGGCCAGATTGGGAGCCGCTCTGAAGGGGCCGGGAACGGCGCTGGTGGATAACGTGGAGGTAACGAGTGCAGCAGACGGCTTCTCGCCGCCGGCGGAGTTCGCCTCGCGCGCGCTGGTCTATGACGGTCC
Organism: uncultured Armatimonadia bacterium; assembly: GCA_964390495.1. Taxonomy (GTDB): domain Bacteria; phylum Armatimonadota; class Zipacnadia; order Zipacnadales; family UBA11051; genus UBA11051. Next base: position 255,789 of record CAYMIN010000001.1, on the reverse strand, counting down.
TGCTGCTGCAGTCTATCAGGTCTCCCCGGCGGCGCGCATCTATGCCGCGAGCCGTCCCGCCGACACCCCACAGGCCGACAGGATTGCGGTCACAGCCGTCAGAGGCGAATACGCCACCTTCCAGCTCGTGCTGCGGGGCAAGCGGGCCGCTGAGGTAAGCGCATCAGTCACTGAGCCGGCTGGGCCGGCGACAATCGGGCCTGATGAAGCCGCCGTCTTCGCGGTGCGGGACATTGACTTGCCGCCGACAGTCTTGACCGGCCCTTATGCCGTTGCCGGGCCGAATCCCGACCCCCTGGAGCCTGCCGGTACGCTCAATCTTGCCCCTGACACCAATAGCACGTTCTTCGTCCGCGTGCACATAGCGGAAGACCTGCCTGCCGGCCAGTATATCGGCAGTGTCCATCTCGAAGGCGTCGGTGCTGACATCTTCCTGCATATCGAGGTTGCGGATCTGGTGCTGGGGCGCGAGCGCTGGCTGCCTTCCGCGGCGCATACCCGCCTGCCCCGTAATCTTGCCGGCGAGCAACTGGAGAAACTGCAATCGGCGCTGTCTGCCGAGGTCTTCAGCCACGGGTGCTACGAGGACTGGGCCCTCGCCAGGGAACTGGAGGAGGTGGAGTGGGTCCGGCAGCAGGACAATGACGTGGTGATAGATTTCGCCGCCTTCGACCGGGCGATGGACAGCGCCTTGAGTAGTGGGGCGGACAGTGTCTCGATCCCGCCGATCGGCCTGCGCAAGCGCCTGCGCCAGGAGCAGGGCTTCAGCACGCGGCTGAACAAGTGGCTGGGGCTGGAGCCGCTAGGCCCGCAGTTCAATGCCGTTTTCCCAAAGTATTGCGAGAAGCTAGCCGCTCACTTGCGGGAAAAGGGCTGGCTGGACAAGGCCTTCATGTACCTGTGGGATGAGCCTAGCGCAGGGGAGATAGACACATACCGACAGCTTCTGGAGCTGGCCAAGGCTGCTGCGCCGGAGCTGAAACAGGCGGTGGCCGGCGGGGCCACTCCCTGCTCCGAACTCTACGGGCTGGTGGACATCTGGACGGTGAATCTGCGCCAGAACGTCATGACACCCTCGCTGCTGAGTACCCTTAGGGAGCGTCAAGTGCTTGGCGAGGAAGTCGGGGCCTATGGCAATAACCGCTATGCCCTCGACAGCCCGGCTACCTACATGCGGCTGTGGGGCTGGACGCTCGGCCAGTACGGGCTTGAGCATACCGGCTGGTGGTCGGTGCTGACCTATGGGCGCGGCGACCCCTGGGAGATCAAGGCTGAACAGCGAGCAATGGACAGGCCCGGCTCAGGGAACCTGCTATATCCGGCTCCTGACGACCTTACGGCGGTATGGCCCTCATTGCGCTGGGAGGCGATGCGTGACGGAGCCGAGGACTGGGGCCTGGTACGGATGCTGGCGGAGGTGCTGGAGAAGCAGGCCGAGGCGCTCGGCCTCGGAACAGGCTACGACCCCGATGTTGTGCTGGGCGCGATACTGGCTCCGGTGGTGTGGGGCAATACCGAACTGCAGTTCGACCCCGACGCCGAGCTCATTGAGGAGTTGCGGGAGGCAATCATCCAGGAGATCGCAGGAGCCAAGGCCGGCCCATCCGCTATTATTTATCTCGCACGGCAGCAAGCAGACACGGTGGCGAAGGTGTACCTGGAGCCGAACGCGAAACTCACCGTCAACGGCACGCCCGTGGAGGTCCGCGACAACACCATCACGGTTCCGCCGAGTACCGCGTCGGTCAGATTCGGCGTCAGCGGACCGGGCGGGCAGCGTGAAATCGTGCGCTTCGTGCCTGCTGACGAATGAGGCCGAAGCTGCATCTGAACGGTGAGATGAGCGAAGATGGCACCACTTGAGGCCCAACCGAGGGGCTACAGCCTCCCGATTGTTGACCTGTCCCGGCAACTTGCCCGTCGCATCATCGTGGACCGGGAGGAGGGCCGATATCTGGGCCAGCCGGACACGGTGCTGCTTGCCGACGGGCGGAGTATCCTAGTCGGCTATCCACGCGGCCACGGCGGGCCGGATACTATCCTGAAACGAAGTGACGACGGCGGCGATACCCTCCTCCCGAAGCTGATTTCCGGCGAACTTCGCGTTCCGGATGCGGAGTAACTACTGGATCACTCAAACACTAATGGAGGTCAACATGGCTAGAGCCGACCTGCTTACCGACCTCGTTCGACTTGGGATGGCTGGCGATAAGGCCAAGTTCCGAAAAGTCGTCGAAGCTATTGTCGCCGAGGAAAGAGCCAAGAAGCACACCGTCCTTGCAGGCAGATTAGAGGAACTGCTTCGGTCTGTCCCCGCAGACAGGCCCGTATCGAACGGTAACGCCGTGCTTGACCAACGGGTCACAAGCCTGCTCCATGAGATCATGCCGGAACTGACCTTCGACGACCTCATCCTCCCCAAGGAAGTGCAGGAGATCTGTCAAGGGGTGGTTCAAGAGCACTACCGAGTTGACCTTCTGCGGTCGTACAACCTGGAGCCCCGCAACCGCCTCCTTCTGATTGGCCCCCCCGGCAATGGAAAAACCTCCCTTGCAGAGGCGTTCGCACACGCGCTCATGGTTCCCCTCTTCATCGTCAGGTACGAGGGCGTCGTTGGAACCTATCTGGGCGAAACGGCTGTTCGCTTGCATCGGCTTCTGGAACACGCCCGTGCGCGCAAGTGCGTCTTGTTCTTCGATGAGTTTGAGACCTTGGGGAAGGAGCGAGGCGACCGGCATGAGACAGGCGAGATCAAGCGCGTGGTCAGCTCCTTGCTCATGCAAATCGACTCGCTACCAAGCCACGTTGTTGTAATCGGCGCTACCAATCACTCCGAGTTGCTTGACCGCGCCGTATGGCGCCGGTTCCAGGTTCGTATGGCATTGCCCGAGCCTACCCGCGCCCGACTGGCAGAGTGGTTCGCCAAGTTTGAGCGTAGGATCAAGGTTGAACTTGGGTACGCCCCCCAGACATTGGCGAAGAAGCTCTACGGTGTCAGCTTCGCAGAGGCCGAGGAATTTGGGGCAACCATCTTCCGGCAGTACGTGCTCGAACAACCCAACTCCCACATGAAAGAGATCGTTGACCGCACTCTGAAGAATTGGGCTGCGCGATCTGTTAGGACGAAACAGCAGAATGGAGACGATGAATAGTGGCAGACCACCCGTTATTGGTGTTTCCAACACCGGAAACCGCCGAACGAACCAGAGGGCAAGGATTTCCCGGAAGAGTCCATCGGCCGACCCATAACAGGCAAGGTCAGCGGCTTTCTCCCATATTCACTCAACTTCAAGCGGCGTTCAACGCCCGTCGTGTTGAGCTACAGCGGACAACGGCGGGAGCTGATCCAGACCAGGTTCTGGTAATTGAGACCATCGGCAACGTGGAGGACTTCGCAAACGCTGTGAAGCGGATAGAGGGCCTTGAGTGGATGGGCGAGATCGAAACCGAAGAGATCGCACCGGACGCAGACTTCTACGACAAAAAGGATAGGGCAAAGGAACTTAACGGGCGGCTCTACCTGGTCATGACCAACCAAAGGGCACTCGACGAGATCCTCTCATTGTGGCAGCGTTATCAAAACGATGAGAACATGAAATTTGACCATGGGCTTACCAGGTTCCGGGACGTGTTTCTCTGTCTCAAAGATATTCGGCGATGGGGAGTTCAGGACCGAATCGAGGAAACAGGCGTGCTCGACGTATGGCGAGAAGACTTGGCGCATGACGGAGGCCAGGCCATTCGCTTTGAGGTCGAGCTCTGGTTCCGTGGCTCCGTCGGCAAGCGGCAGGAAGCACGAGAACAGGTCGACGCACGGATCGCAGAGCTTGAGGGAACCGTTCTTGACGAATCCATCATCAGCGACATTGCCTACCACGCTTTGCTTGCGGAAGTCCCTGCCAGCGCTGCTCAACAGATCATCGCTCATCCTGATGTAGACCTTATCAAGTGTGACAGCGTCATGTTCTTTCGACCCGTCGGCCAGATGGCAACAGGAAAGGAACCAGTGGAAGGCGAACTGTCGGATCACGAGGCTGAGGAAGCGGACCTTCCAACTGGCGACCCCATTGTCGCGATTCTGGACGGGCTCCCGCTGGCGAACCACAACTTGCTTGCAAATCGGCTGATTATCGACGACCCGGATGACTATGCGTCGGAGTACACCGTAGCCGACCGCATACATGGAACGGCCATGTCCTCGCTAATCGTCCACGGTGACCTTAGTGATGAAGACGCTCCTCTCGCCCGACCCGTTTATGTACGCCCGATTATGAAGCCAATCCCGTGGATTGACTCGCCGCGCCCCGAGCAGATTCCCACCGAAGTCATTCTGGTGGATCATATTCATCGGGCCGTTCGAAGAATGTTTGAGGGCGAAGGCACCGCCAATCCGTCTGCGCCCACAATCCGAATAATCAATCTGTCAATTGGGGATCCATGTCGGCAGTTCTTTCAGGTCATGAGCCCGCTTGCCCGACTGCTTGACTGGCTCAGCGCCAAATACCGCGTCCTTATCGTCATCAGCGCCGGAAACCACTGCAGGGATATTGATACCGAAATGCCCAAGGAGGAATTCGACGCGCTCTCCGAAGAAGAAAAGGAAGCACTGGTCGTCAAGGCCCTCTATGGTGATGCGAGACATCGAAAGCTGCTTGCACCGGCCGAGAGCATCAATGCTATTACAGTAGGTGCACTCCATCACGACCCCGCCGCTTTCAGCCACATCGGCCCCGCGGTGAATCTTTTTCAGAACATTCTGCCAAGCCCCGTTTCCGCATTCGGGAGCGGTTATCGGAGGGCGATCAAACCAGACCTACTCTTCAATGGAGGCCGGGTGCTTTATACAGAACTCCGTGGCAGTACAACTAGTACGAGATTCGAAGCTCAGCGTCTGCGTATTGCTCCGGGTAACAAGGTAGCATCCCCTAGCACGGCAGCGGGGGACGTCAACAAGGTCGTGCATTGCTGTGGGACCAGTAATGCTGCCGCGCTCATCAGCAGGATGGCAGCGGCGTGCCATGATTCCTTGGTCGAAATCTTTGAAGAACAAGCCCCTAACATCGAGCTCAGTTCGTATGTTGCACCGCTACTGAAAGCGATGATCGTACATGGTTGTTCAATGGGTGACATCTCAACGCGGCTGCAGGAGATACTCCAGACCCCGGACAACCGGCGGCATATCTGGCACTGGATCAGGCAGTGGTTGGGATACGGCGTCCCTGATAGCTCGCGAGTTCTCGGCTGCACGGACCAGCGGGCAACCCTTTTGGGGTTCGGTCACCTTAGCGATGGAGAAGCGCATTTGTTCGACTTGCCACTACCTCCTCCGCTCGGAGCGCGCCGCGATTGGCGTCGGCTTACTGTTACCCTAGCCTGGCTATCGCCCATTGCGGCAAGCACGCAACGCTATCGAACCGCGAGCTTGTGGTTTGAGGTCGAAGGCCCAACGCTGGTCCCTGATCGACGAGATCCCGACTGGCGCGCAGTACGCCGAGGTACTGTGCAGCACGAAGTATTTGAGGGTGAAAGGGCTGTCCCGCTCAGTGATGGCGACTCCTTGACGATCAAGGTGAACTGCCGGAAAGATGCAGCAAGGATCCAGGAGCCCGTGGCCTACGGGCTCGCGGCATCCCTTGAAGTAGCCGAGGAAAGCGACATTCCCATCTACGACGAGATTCGTGCGCGCATAGCCTCCACTGTTGAGATCCGAACGAGGGAGGCACGTTGATATCCCAAACATGAATGAAGACTCCCTCGAGCAAACCACCCTCGGCTGATTTCACTCTCTCGAATGGCAGGATGGCCAGCAACCGCTAGTCGTCAGCGTCCGGTTCGCCCTGGAGGAGGTAGATGAGATGGCTACAGCGCCTGAACATGTGGACGTATTCACCAACGGCGAGAATGGGGTCTGCCAGTACCGCATACCGGCCTTGGTCTGTACCAATGCCGGCACCCTGGTGGCAGTATGCGATGCGCGCGTGGACAGGCCCGGAGATGCGCCCAATAACATTGACTTGGTCATGAAGCGCAGCTCTGACAACGGGGCGACCTGGAGCGAGGTGCAGGTCATCCAGCGCTACCCGGGCGATGAGGCCGCCTGTGACCCGTGTATGCTGGTGGACCGCGACACCGACACCATTTGGGTCTTCTACGACTATGCCGTACCCGCGCCCGACCATCCCGAGGGCCGCATCCTCAAACTCCACGCCATGAAAAGCCAGGACGAGGGGGAGACGTGGTCGGAGCCGGTTGACCTGGCCGCTGAGCTGAAAGATCCCGACTGGCTTGCCATCTATGCCGGCCCCGGAATGGGCATTCAGATGCGCGACGGGCGGCTGGTCGTGCCGGTCTATACCAGGCGAGTGGACGGCGAGGAGAGCTCCTGTCATGTGATCTCTAGCGATGACCACGGGGAGACGTGGCAGATTGGGCAGGGCGTCGGACGCCGCCTCAACGAGGATCAGGTGGTGGAGCTTACCGACGGCTTGCTGCTGGTGAATATGCGACGGGCCGATGAGAGGCTGTACCGCGCCGTGGCCATCAGTAACGACGGCGGGGAGTCGTGGTCCGAGGCACGCGACGATGCAGCCCTGATTGACCCGCACTGCCAGGGCAGCTTCATCCGCTTCACCGACAGGCGCGACGGCCATGGCCTCAATCGCTTGCTGTTTGGCAATGCCGGCTCCACTGAGCAACGCATCAACGGCACCGTGCGGGTAAGCTATGACGAGGGTCGCACCTGGCCGGTGGCCAAGACGATCTATGAGGGGTCCTTCGCCTATTCGTGCCTCACCGTGTTGCCGGACCATACCATCGGCCTGCTCTATGAGTGCGACGATTACGCCAGAATCGCGTTCGCGCGTTTCAGCCTTGAGTGGCTGACTGATGACAAGGACACGCTCTCCGCAGGCGCACCGGGCGGCCCGCAGCCGAAGAGCTATAGCATCCCCACCATTGATCTGTCGCGGGAAACCGACCGGCAGGTCGCAGTGGACCGCGAGGCGGACCAGTACCTCGGCCACCCCACGACGGTACTGCTAGAGGACAATAAGACGATGATTGCGGTGTACCCGAAGGGCCACGGCCGCGGCGCTATCGTGATGAAAAGGAGTACGGACGGGGGCCTGACTTGGAGCGAGCGTCTGCCTACACCGGCGAGCTGGGAGACCTCCCTGGAGGTACCCACGCTCTACCGTGTCATTGACCCCCGAGGGGTCAAGCGGCTCATCATGTTCTCAGGCCTGTACCCGATCCGTATGGCGGTGTCGGAAGACGATGGCGAAATCTGGTCGGAGTTGGAGCCGATTGGCGACTTCGGCGGCGTCGTTGCAATGGCTGATGTGATGCGGCTGAAAGATGGGCGCTACATGGCCTGCTTCCATGACGACAACCGCTTTCTGCACAATGCGGGCAACAGAGTCCAGTACATTGTGTACAAGACGCTCTCCGCAGATGGGGGTCTGACCTGGGGCGAGCCGCAGGAGGTCACGACCCGTGCGGACGTCAACCTGTGCGAGCCGGGTCTGATCCGTTCACCTGACGGTAGCCAGATCGCGATGTTGCTGCGCGAAAACAGCCGCACCCTCAACTCGTTTGTCACCTTCAGCGATGACGAGGGGGAGAGCTGGTCGGAACCACGCGAGTTGCCTGCCGCCTTGACCGGCGATCGCCACCAGGCAGTCTATGCTCCTGACGGCCGGCTGTTTATTTCCTTCCGCGATACGACTCTCATCAGTCCCACTGCCGGCGACTGGGTCGGCTGGGTGGGCACCTATGACGACATCGTGGCTGGTCGCGAGGGCCAATACCGGCTGCGGCTGATGGAGAATCATGAGAACCAGGCCGGCAAAACCTACGACTGCGCCTATCCGGCTCTGGAGTTGCTGCCTGATGGTACCATCGTCGCCACTACCTACGGCCACTGGGTTGCGGGCGAAGCATCCTTCATCGCCAGTGTCCGCTTCAAGCTGGAGGAGCTCGACACCCATGCCCTTGCCTGGTAACTGAGGCACATAAAGGACACCAGCGAGGGATCGGATGAGGTATTATTCAGAGCAGCCACAATGGCTCGTGGGTATAAGTTTCGTAAGTCTGCAGACGTCCTCGAGAGCATCGAGGCCATACCGCATGGAACCCCTTGGGCAGAGCATGAGAGCGGTCTTGCAGTGGGCAAAACGCCCGCAATCCCGAGCTAGACGGGCGTTTGCTGAAAGACAACTGCGAATGCCTCACCGGGCCTTCCGGCGAGTAGCTGTTATCGTTGCCTTGTTGATGGCGGGGACGGTGTGTCAGTCCCAAGAGCCGCAAAACGCGCTGAAGGTCATTCAGCAGCCGACCTTCTGGATAGTCGGCCAGTGGACGCGGATCATGCTCGAGACGCCCGCGGACTGCGGTCAGCTTGAGGTCACATACCCACAGGGGCTGCAACTCCTTGATCGCTGGCCCCACAAGCCCGGCGACACCACGCAGCGTTTCTACTTCAGAGCGACTGAGCCGTTACGGGCCGGCGAGATGGCTTTCCGTTCGGGCCAGTACACCCTGGCCCTGCCGCTGCGGGTGTTGTCCTGGGAAGAGGTGATGACGGAGCGTTTTGAGGTGCCAGTTAATCCGCCAGGCGCTGTGACCCGGGGCGGGATCTGTTGGGGCGATACGCTCAAGCTGCCGCGGCTCTTTCCCATGGAAGGCAAGGATGAGCGCAAGACCGGCTTGAGCTTCCTCACCACCGAGGAGCTGGAGACTTCGAGAGCCGGGCTTATGCGGGACCTCAAAGCCGATGCGGAACAGAACCTGGCCCAAGCGCAGGACCTGGACAAGCTGTTCTACTCCCTGCCTGAAAGCACTATACCACGTGCCCCGTACGTCAACAACCCGGTGTATCAGCCCTTCTCCGAGCCGGCGAAGGGGTGTCCGGTCTGCGGCATCAAGGTGTTTGAGGGGCGCTCGGCGTTTTACCCTTGGGTGATGGACCAGGAGCATCATCCGTTCCAGATTCAGTGTCCCGAATGTGGGCGCTGGTTCCCCAGCAACGACTTCGCCGCCGGTGACATGACCAGCGGGGAGTTCCCGGATGACGGCTGGAACTACTTCGACGAGAAGGGGCGCCCTTATTCCTTCATCGGCTACTATGTGTTGCAGAATTACCGTGGTGGCGAGCGCCGCACCGAGCTGTTCTCGCGCTACTATCTGGCCTCCGGAGACCGGCGCTGGGCCCGGGCGGCGGCGGTCTTGCTGTTCCGCGTCGCCGAGCAGTACCTGAACCTGGCGCTCAATATCAACCAGCGGGAAAGGTACATGCGTGACAACCTGTGGCGGGGAGGGACGCCGCCGCAGGGCACGCCGCCGCCCAGTTATGCCTCATACTTCTCCCCCGGATTCTACCTGGATGCCGTGTGGTCTATCGGGCTTGAGACGTTATATGCACAAGCCCTCGAGAGGATCTGGGACTACTTCGACGCAGCAGACCCGGAGTTGCTGGAGTTCCTACAGGACAACTACCATCCCGAGATGCGGACCATGCAGGAGGTGCGCAACTTCATCGAGACGGGCTACTTCCGCACCGTGGCCCAGGGCGTCTTGGATTACTCCGTGGCCGGCAACGGGCCGACCGAGCATGCCATGGCTATGCGGCTGGCCCGCTTCCTCAACACCCCGCGTTCCATCGAGCTGGTTGACTGGGTTTTCAACAATTCGGCAAATGGGATGCGCTACTATCTGCCCAATAATTTCTTCGTGGATGGTGCGGGTTACGAGTCGCCGGGCTATAACAATGCCCACTATGGCGGCACCGTGATGTTGACCGAGATGTTGGAGCGGGTGAGCGAGTTGCGGCCGCAGCAGTATGGCGCGGCGAACTTCCCGGTACTGACCGCAGAGCCCAAGTTCAAATACATGTTTGACCACAACATCAACATGTCTCTGATCAGCCGCACCTATGCCAACGTGGGCGACGACGGTGACCTGGCCGGTACCGACCCGCTGCCCCTCAAGCCGGGAGCCTCACTTTCCAGGCACTACTGGGTGGCCGCCTTCAAACGCTGGCCGGAGCAGGTCAATTACGCTCGTGCGCTCTGGGATGCGGAAACCAATGCTCCCACCAAGTACCTGGAGGATCTGCAGTTGCGCGCGCAGGTCACGGAGATTGTCGAGCGCGAGGGGCCCTACCTGGATCTCCCCAGCCAGGTGCTGGACGGCTTCGGCCACGTCATCTTGCGCAGTGGTAAGGCCGATGACCAGCGGGCGCTGTGGATGCGCTACGGAACCATGTACGGCCACTTCCAGCACGATTCACTGACCATCGGCTACGAGGCCCTGAAGCGCACCTTCCTACCGGAGCAGGGCTACTACCGCGGCCCCGACCACCGCACCGAGTGGGATATGAACTGGGCGATCCATTACTGCACCCGGATTGTCGGGGCCAGCGACGAGGCGCCTGGTGAATGGGGCCGCCAGGGACGGGTAGGCGCCAGTCTGCAACTCTTCGGCGATGGTGGCTGGGCGCAGATGGCCACCGCCGGCCGCCGTCTCTACAAGCAGCTTGAGCCGCCCGAACTCGTGGAGTTTACAGACGACCTCGCCATGAGCCGGACGATCGGGCTGGTGGACCTAGATGAGCAGCACTCATACGCGCTCAGCATCTTCCGCCTCACGGGCGGCACCGATCATTACTGGAGCTTCCACGGCCCTCGAGGCACGGCCGAAGCCAGCGGCCTGCAATTGACCGCGCAGAATCGCGGTACCCTGGCCGGTCCGGAGGTGCCCTATGGGCTGAGGTGGGATTCGGAATGGAGCCAACAGCACTTCCATCTGCTGGCTTTCCCCTTCCTGTACAATGTTCAGCGTGCCCGGCCGGCGGACCCGTGGCGCGTGTGCTGGGACCTGGAGAAGTACCCCGACGTGCATCTCCGGCTCCACGCGGTGCAGCCTAGGGGAGGGGAGGTGGCGCTCTGCAAGGGCAAGCCGCCCGGCGGCGGGAAACCCTATGAGCTGCAGTGGGTGGTGCAGCACAACCAGGGCACTGAGCCGTTGGCAACGCAGTTTGTGGAAGTCCTGGAGGCGTACGAGGGTGAGCCGCTGATCTCGCAAGTGCGCCGCCTCGACGTCACAACCGCAGGCCCGAGTAACCACCCGCCAGTTGCTTTTCAGGTTGTCGCCGGCAGCCGGATTGACACCATCATCCACTGCCAGGACCCTACGATCCCCGTGACCACCAGCGACGGCATCACGATGCAGGGCGCATTCGGTGTGTGGTCCGAGCAAGACGGGGAGGTGAAGCGCGCATTCCTGATTGACGGGACGCGGATAGCGAAAGAGGGCCGGCAATTCACAAGCCCAACTCCGGCCTGGAATGGCAGGATCGTCTCGGCCGATTTCGCGGGCTTCAAGATTACCGTATCGCCGGCGCCCGCGGAGGTCGAGAAGCTGGTGGGACGTTATGTGCGGATCACCAACGAGTATGGAAATGACGCCACGCACCTGATCGTGGACACCCGACCGGTGGCCGACGGAGTGGAATTGCGCTTGGAGTTGGACCCGCGGATAGCAGAGGGGCCGGTCGGGGAGATCAACGATGATGGTATCACGTCGGCGGTGAAACTGACGTTCGGCGGCCTTTACTACACCGGCAAGACCCTGAGCAATGAGGACAACTCGGCGACCTACAAGCTAAGCGGAGTGAAGGCATCGCGCGCGTACATTAGCAGCCAGGCACACGCCGTGGTTGGCAGGGACTCCCTCACTCGTGAATACGTGGACAAAGGGGGCGACGGTACGGCGCGCTTTTTCATCTACGACTACGGCCCGGGCGATACGGTGACAGTCCCGAGCATCGTCTCGGTGGGCGACTAAGAGCGCGGAGGCGCTTGTCCAGAGGGGCATATCGGCCATTCCCCATGGCTGGTTTTCATTGATATAGAGAACACATCAATTCAGCACCAACCAAGGAGAACATGAAATGCGTGTACAGGCTTATGAAGTTGAGTTGCCCGGCGGGTTGGAGGTTGTTTCGCTGACTACCGGCACCAATGGCCGTATCTACGGCGGTATGACCGGGGCCAGGGAGCACTTGCTTTTCGAGTACGCGCCCGATACGCAAGCAGTGCGCGACCTGGGGTCCAAGATCGGTCCCTCCAACCAGGTCTATAACCGCCAGGGCGCACCTATCGCCCAGAAGATACATCACGCCCTCAGTGCCCTGGCCGATGGGCGCATCGCCGGTGGAACCGGGCAGAATATGGGATACGGTGCGCGCCATCGCAAGATCAACGAGGACGACGGCGGGCATGTGTTTGTCTATGATCCGGCGACTGATGCGGGACGCGACCTGGGCGTGGCGGTGCCGCACATGTGGATCATCGCGAGTACGGTCAGCCCGGACGGGCGGCAGCTCTTCGGGATGACGTACTACCACAACGACTTCTTTGCGGTGGACCTGGAGTCAGGTGAAGTCGTGTTCGCCGACCAGGTTCACGCCGGCGTCTGGGGCGACAGCGCCTGCAGCCACACCATCGCCTGTGACCAGGACGGGACCGTCTATGGGTCGTGTTCGGAGGGCTATCTGTTCACCTATGACAGCGCGAAAAAGCAGCTCACCGAGACCGATGCCAAGCTGCCGGGCGAAGGCTCATACCGCATTGACGCACTGATGGCGGCCGCGGACGGGATGATCTACGGTGGCATGTGGGAAACGGGAATCTTGTTCTCAGTGGAGCCGGGGTCGTTGAAAGTTACGGAGCTATGCCAGCCCAATGACGGCCCACGCTTGCCGGCCTTAGTCGAACGCGACGGACTGCTGTATGGTGCCGCCGGCGGCGGTAGTCAGTACGGCACCTGTGGCGCCTTCCTGTTTGAGTACGATCCGCGCACCAACGCCTATCGGAAGATCGGTCCGATTGTGGATGAGGAAAGCGGGGTCGAGGCCGCCCGCGTGCACGCGATGACGGTCGGTCTTGATGGCACCTTGTACGCCGGCGAAACCGGCGCCACCCACAGTCGCTTCGACGCCGCCGCCGGCGACATCGAGGCCGGCATGCACCCGTATCTGTACATTGTGGCGGTCTAGATTAGGACCTAACGCCGTCACAAGACCCGGCACTGTGGCTGGCGTTGCGGACGAAATGCCCTTCATCGCCAGCGTCCGGGTCAAGATCGTGAAACTTGCTACCAACGGAGTGGACAACTGAAGGGATGGGGAGAGACAACTGTGGACAAGGTAAGATTAGGTATAGTCGGCTGTGGGAATATGTGCGCGGCGCACCTAGCCTCGCTCGCGGATAAAGCGGAGAACGTCTCCGAGGAGTTGCGCCCGTGGCTGGCACAGATCGAGGTCCGCGGCCTGGCTGATGTCAACACCGACCGCGCCGAGGAGTACCGTCAGACCTACCAGGGGGAATATGCCACCGCCGACCCCGAAGACCTATTCAATGATCCCGACATTGACGCGGTGCTGATTACGACGTGGCACGACACCCATGCGCCGTATTCGCTGCGTGCTGTGGAGGCCGGCAAGCACGTGCTGATCGAGAAGCCGATGGCGATGACTGAGCAGGAATGTGACGACATTCTCGCGGCCGAGGAGCGCTCCGGTGTCAACTATATGGTGGCCTTCCGCTGCCGCTTCGCCAAGGGTGCGCAGGACGTCAAGCGCGAGATCCCCAATCCCGACAACATCATCGCTCATGCCCGCACCGGCGGCATCTGGCCGGAGACGATCTGGGCCCAGGACCCGATCAAGGGCGGCGGGCAGATCCTCTCCCAGGGCTGCCACGTCGTGGACATGATGTTCTACCTAGCCGGCGCCGAGCCGCAGTCGGTCTATGCCACCGGCGGCGTGTTCCACCACTCCCACCCGGACGTGATTGACACCATCAATGCCGCCATTTGTTTTGATAATGGCAGTGTCGGGGCCTTCATGGGCGGCGACGGCGGTGTGGGCGGTCTGCTGATGCATCACCCCTTGCCCAACGGCTGCCCCTTTTTCGTGATGGTGATAGACAAGGGGCGCAGTGCCATCGCCATTGATCACGGGGAAGACGCCCGTTTCGCGTCATGCGTCCCGGAGGAGCAGTGGCAGCCGCCTTATGAAGCGTGCGAGTACGCGCAGCAGCTTGGCAAAGGCAGGGCCAGCGGGGTTCCCGACATCCTGCCGGCTTTCGCCAGGTCCATCCTGAAAGACGAGCGGCCAATAGCGACCGCCGCTGACGGTGCGCGCACGAGTCGCTTCATCCTGAGGTGCTTTGAGTCGGCGCGGACGGGGAAGGTCATTACGTTCTGACAAGCCCGATAGTGATGGATAGCCCAATCACAGTGCCAGCAGTGTGGCAAGGCGGTCCTCAACCTCGGCCATGGTCTGCGGCGATACGGATCCAAAGCAGTGGATGAGCCGTTGCTTCGAGATAGAGCGGAGGTGGTCGCGCAGGATAGCGGAGTCTTGCTGGTACTGCTTCGGAGGCGTCTATGTGTCATCTCCGGCCACAGACATGCGGGAATCTACCGCCGTAGGACGACATCAGACGGCCGCTGTCGCTATCCTCTAGCTGCCTACTTCACGTCGCGATAGACCTCGAACTCGACGACCTGGAAAAGCGAATTGGCGGAGTTGAACAGCCCCGTGAAGCGTACGTATCTGGCCTGCCTCGGCGCAAAGCTGTCCACCTGCCAGCTTCGCCATTCTCCGGTATCCTTGGTGACTGCAGGTTCCCAGTTCTCCCCGTCCACGGATGTGTGCACCTGGTAGCGGAAGAAGCGGCCATCCAGATCGAAGAGCATTACCTGAGTGCGGGTGACGGTCTGGGTCGTCGGCAGTTCGACGATGAAGCTGCCGGGCCAGTAGAACGCGCCGAAACCTTCCATCCCCGAGTACACGTCCGCGTTACCGTCAATGATGAACTGCGGTCCGATGCGACTACCCCAGTCGGGGCTGGTTCGGGTGCCATGGATCTTGGCCCCCGCGGTGGCAAGGGCCAGATTCCCTGTATTGTCGCCGCTTGTCAGCGGTAGATCCGAGAAATCATACCTGCCGGACGGAACATAGGTGCCCTTTACGTACTCGTAGAGCTTGCGGTAGAGGTCGCGTCCGACGCCCGGTGTCGCCGCAAGCTGCTTGACAGCTCCGCCGCCCTCGTAGTAGCTCATCAAGGCCCCCTGCATCCATCCGTAGTGTGCCCCAGCATCCATGGCGGCAATGAATCTCTCCCTGAACTTCTCGTCGGCAAGAACGCGCCCGTCCAGCTCCAGTTCGATGCCCGTGTTGTACATACGCGCCACTTTCGCTCTCGCGAGGAGATTGGCCAAAGGCGGATCTTCCTTAAGCGTGTAGTACCAAGGGTGGCGCATGATGCCGTCAAAGCCGATCTCCCGCCACACGGAGAGGTCACCGCTATAGGGAATCTGGAAGAGCTTGTAGCCCATGGCGTGAAGGTAGTCGGAGGTGCAACTGATGAGCTCATAGTCCGCCGGCGGTGTTTCCTCCCTGGTCCAGTAGAAGCCCACCAGCTCAAGATGCTGGTAGTCCCGTTCCCGCCATTGCTCCAGCACGCGCTGGATGTACCACTGCAGGGCCTGCAGGCGGTCGTCGGTTGCGCTGAAGTCGAGCTTGTCCTGTTCCCCCGGCAGAGGCCCGAAGGCCGTATCGTCAGTGCTGGGCACCGGCATGCCGATGACGACCTTGGCTTTCCTATCGGCGGGGCCCAGCTTGCCGGCAACTTCTGCGACAGCCTGCTCCAACCCGATTAGCCCCGTAGTCGGACGGAACCAGCCGTCTGCCAGCCAAACCCAGTCATCAATGGTGGGGAGTGGGCTGTCCTTGGGATGGGAATGAATGTAGGTGCCCTTGTCGGTGGCAAATTCGATGAACAGGAAGCTGTCGAAGAACCAGTCCTGAGGCGTGCCCTGCTCGTCCACGTAGGCCACGTAGGGCATGATGGCTTCCTTCGTCTTCGGCACGCGGCTCTGTCGCCCGTGATAGATGAGAACCATGTGGTTGATGCCGCCGACCTCCGGCGTTCCCGGCGGCAGGTAGCCGAGGGTCCTCTGCTCCTGAGCCGCGCAGGGAGCCAGGGCCGCCAATAGTACTGCACTGCACAAGTAGTACACCCGAACCGGACAGCTCATAGTGAACTCTCCCCAAGCAACACCATACATGGAATCGGCCGAAATGCTGTCTGCCCCAGATTTTCCAGATCAAGTCACAGGTTACCGACCTGCGCGGCGAGAAGCTGAATGCGTTCGCCTGACGTCACGCTCATCAGGCGGCTGTCTGACTGACGTCCTCGGCCAGACATTTCAGAAATGTCCTGATCTTGCAGCAGTGGCGTCAGACTACGGCCGCGTGTGCCAGGGCGGGCCGCTAGCGACCCCAGAGGTAATTCGGGGGCTAGCTCTCGAGCCTGTTGATGACGGCAAGCAAGTACTCCGCGCATCGGCCCAGGTTGGTCACACTGACGCTTTCTTTCAGGGTGTGAGGGTCGGCGGAACCTATCGGCAAGATGATCGCCGGGATACCATGTTCGTTATAGATATTGGCATCACTGCCACCACCGCCACGTTCGGTCTTGGGTTCAAGGCCGAGCTCACGGGCGGCATCAGTGGCGACCTTGACCAAGGGGTGCTCATCAGGCACGGCAAAGGCGCGGTAGGAGCTGAGCTCTTGGACCTCCAGGGTTGCGCCGACTTCGTCACAGGCCTGCTGCAGACAATCGCGCATGTGCCGGACCTGAGCCTCGAGCTTAGCGGGGTCATGACTGCGGGCCTCGCCCTCGATGTGGCAATTGGGTGGTATGATGTTGCGGGCTTGGCCGCCGGAGATGATCCCGATATTGCAGGTAGTCTCCGCATCTATGCGGCCCAGCCTCATCTTGGCGATGCCCTGGGCTGCGGCCTGGATGGCGCTGATGCCCTCCTCAGGTTTGACGCCGGAATGAGCCGCCCTGCCGGTGATGTCATAGCTAATCCGCAGGGCTGAAGGCGCGGCAGTAACTATAGTGCCCGGCTCGCGGCCGCCGTCCAGAACCAGGGCATAATCCGCCCGGAAGCTGTCGTAATCCATATGCTTGGCGCCGAAGAGACCGATCTCCTCCGCAATGGTGAAGACGATGTGGATATCACCATGGGGAGGCTTGGTCCCAAGCAGCTCACGTACCACGGCTAGGATGATGGCGATGCCGGCCTTGTCGTCGCCGCCGAGGATGGTATCACCGGCGCTGGATATCGTGTCGCCCTGGCGGAGTGGCGCGATGCCACATCCGGGCTTGACTGTGTCCATGTGAGCGTTTAGCATTAGCGTGGGCAGCCCGGGCTGAGTGGCCTCCAGCTTCGACCAGAGGTTACCGACCTCGCCCTCCAGCGGGCGGTGAGCCTCGTCAAAGCGCGCGGGCAAGCCCAGCTCCGCCAGGCGCTGGCTGAGCAGTTGGGCCATGTTCAGCTCGTGCCCCGAAAGGCTGTCTATGCGCACGAACTCGCAGAACTCATCTGCAATCTTGTCGGCATCCAGCACGAATATCGCCTCCATGTATCGAGATTTCGCAGGTATGGTAAGAGATTTGGGCACCAGGAAGCAAATGGAATGAGAATAATCCTGCTAGCTGCGGATTTCCCGCCCTCTCTGGGAGGGATTCAACAGTACGTAGCCTCGCTGGCCAAGGCTTTGGCCGACGGTGGTGCCGAGGTGCGGGTGGTCGCCACTGCCCAGCCGCAAAGCGAGCAGTTCGATGCGGAGGCGAACTACCCAATCGCGCGCGTGGCAGGTGCTAGCAAGCGACAGGTCTGGCAGCAGATGCAGGCTGCGGCGGTCGAGTTGGCCGGCGGCAGTACCGAGACCGCGGTCGTGGCGACCAAGTGGTTCCCCGAAGGGCCGGCGGCACTCGGGGCGGCGCGTACTATCGGCGGTGTCAGCGCCATGATCGGCTACGACCGCGAATTCGCGCTGCATGGGCTTAATCTGGTCAAATGGGGGATGCAGAAGTATGTCCTGGGCAACTGTGACATCATCTTTGCCCTGAGCGGCTTCACGGTCAAGCAGTTGCTGAGAATGGGTGTCGCGGAGTGCAGGATCCATCAACTGGGCACCGGGCTTAACACCGACCAGTTCTACCCGGATGAGGCCGGTGCGGCCAAGCTGCGCGAGCAACTGGGCCTGCAGGAGGCGCGGGTGGTATGCACCGTGTCCCGGCTGGCCGCACACAAGGGCCACAGGTACGTGCTGGAGGCGCTGCCAATCGTCGCCGAGCAGGTGCCCGAGGTCAAGTACCTGATAGTCGGCGAGGGGCCGTACCGGCGGCGGCTTGAGGACTACGCCCGAGCCTATCAGGTGGAGGAACGTGTGGTTTTCACCGGCCAGGTACCGCTGGAGCAATTGCGCCAGTTCTACACGATGGCGGAGGTGATGGTTCTGGCCAGCTTCGACCTGCTGGGGGAGCCGACCGAGGGCTTCGGCCTCAGCTTCCTGGAGGCCAACGCCTGCGGCACTCCGGTTATCGGGACCCACACCGGCGGCATCCCGGAGGCGGTGGCGGACCGCCAGTCAGGGCTGTTGGTGCCGCCACGGGACCACCAAGCCCTGGCAAGTGCGCTGCTCAGGCTACTGGGGGACCGGAACTACGCGGAGATGCTGGGCCAGGCGGGGCGCAAGCGGGCCGCGGACGAGTTCTCGTGGGCCTCGGTGGCAGAGAGGCTGAGCGAGGGACTGGCTGGCCTGTGCTCGTCCTCGGCTCCCCTCTCCTAGGGTGAGGCGGGAGTAGCACAATCTGATTTGCTGGGCGAACGGTCTTGCCGGTAGCGCGAAGGCCGGCGCATTGAAGGAGTGCATGCAAGATGGCTGAGAAGAACGTGTGTCGTTGGTATGACGAAACTTCCGGGATGAAACGGGCGTATGACGCGGGCAAGCTGGATAAGAAGTGGATTGAGGACTACTGCTTCAACGGCGGGAAGAACTGTGTGCGCAAGCAGCGCTGGGAGAACGAAGGCTACGTATCACCCGACTGGGTGCTGCCCGACGGCACCGAGGACCCGACTATTAAGGAATGGCTGACAGGCTCGCGGTAGGGTTGCTGCTTGGGCATAGTAAAGCCTAGCTCAGCGCGCGCGGCAAGGTAGTCGGAGCAAACAAAACACCTGCCGCTAGAGACCGGCAGGTGCTGAGTTGGTTTTCAGGCGCACAAATTGGGTGTCTAGAGACCGAATAGGCCGTAGTCGTCCATGCCGCCCTGGAAATGTGAGCCCTTGTACCACTTTGAGTGGCCGTCGCCGAAGGCAACATTCTGGCCCTCGTTGTGTCGCCAGCTAGTCTTGCTCTTGAGCCACGGCGGGTGGCAGGCATGATAGCTCATGTCCCATTCGGTCATCATCATAACGCGCGCCGGATCATCTCCGTTCAGAGTGTCGTTGAGATAGCGCGTGTCCGAAACCCCGAAGCCGCCCCAGTAGGTATTCCAGGCGTAACACGAATGCGCCTCGGCGCTGTTCCAGACCCCGGTGGTGTAATAGGGGTCGGAAGCGTCGCTGGGACAGGTGTAGATCTGGGAATTCTTCGTGTAAGGCAACAGGACACTGTAGAAGGTTAGCCCGTGCTTGCTGACGCCGTCATCGAAGGCGTCGCCCTCCGGCATAACCTTCCCCCGCCAATAGATGGGATGTTTCTGATCGAAATCCTGATTGTACATCAGGTTGGCAAGGCCCAACTGCTTGAGGTTCGAGAGGCAGTTGCTCTGTCGGGCCTTTTCGCGAGCCCTGGCGAACACCGGAAACAGTATCGCCGCGAGGATCGCGATAATGGCGATCACGACCAGCAACTCAATAAGAGTAAAGCCACGCTTTGTGCTCATGATTCACATGCATCCTCACAAATCCATAATCTGGAAATTGTCAGCAATGTGCTGGAATGAGTATAGCTAACTGTTCGGCATAAAGCAACCCCCGAAACGGAATGACGCAGTCATAGCAGCACCGAGTGTAATCTCACGCGGAAGCAGAGGCCGCGGCTAGTCGCCGAGGGCCGCGTGGGTTTCGGCGAGCTGCTCGATAATCGGGATGTGCTGGGGGCACTTGTCCTCACATTCGGCGCACTCGATGCACGCATCCGCCTGTAGTAACCCGTGTTCGTTGTCAGGCCCCAGCTTGGCGTAGTTCTGTTTGGCCAGCTCGGTCAGGCCCCAGACCCTATGTAGATTCATCGCCGCAAAGGCTTGGGGGATGCCTACCCCCTGCGGGCAAGGCATGCAGTAGTTGCAGCCGGTGCAGTACAGTTCGGAGAGCCGCTCGTTTTCTTTGACCGCGGCCAGGACCTGCTCGCGCTCCTGGTCGGTCAGTGGTTCCTCGCGCGACGCGGAAGCGCAGTTCTCCTCGACCATGTCCAAGGTGTTCATGCCGGACAGCGCCAGGGAGATGTTTGCATTGCTCAGGACGAAACGCAGCGCCAGGTCGGGCGTGGAGGCCATATCATCAATGGTTCCGGCCAGTTGCTCGGAGGCAAAGCCCAGCCGCCCGCCGCCGACCGGGCCCATAATCTCCACCCCCATGCCTTTTTCGGCGGCCAAGGCAATCGCCTCCTCATTGACGCGGTCCAGCAGGTTGTATTGCACCAACAGACCGTCGAAGAGATCGGTGTTTATGAGCGTAATGATGTTCTCGGGCGTATCATGGGAGGAGAAACAGGTGTAGGTGAAGATGCCCTGGTCCTTGGCTCTGATTATGGCGTCCCAGATCCCCTTGGGCATGACGTTGTTCTCGAACTCCTCGAGGCTGAGGAAGTGGCAGACCTTGTAGAAGTCAATATGGTCGGTGTCGAGGCGCTTGAGGGACTGCTCCAGGTTAGCCCACCAGTCATCGGCGGTGGCCGGTGCTCGATACCGGGGGTTCTTGGTGGCGAGCTTGACCTTATCGCGCCAGCCCTTCAGCGCACGACCGACCACTACCTCGCTGGATTCGTCGGTGCCGGTGGTATAACCGGAGGCGGTGTCAATATAGGTGACGCCCAGCTCGAAGCTCCTGCGGATCACTTCGATTCCGTAGTCGTCGTCATCGGGCAGGCGCATAGCTCCGAAGCCGAGAGCCGACAGCTTCTCTCCCGTGTTTCCGTATTCACGATACTGCACGATAGACACTTCCCCTGAAGGTAGATTTTCGCCCGGGCAATCCGGGCGATATTGTACAAACAAGAGTAGTAATTCGCCATAAGAGCGGCGATTTCCTGCAAGATAGCAAACAGGGGCAGGAATATGGTGCCGTGACACGAAGGGTAAGCAGTACTGCTTTACAGGTGAAGCCGAAACCGCAATTCGAGGTGGTACTTGTGGCATACGAACACATCTTGCAGCCGCTCCGGGTCGGAACACTCAAGCTGCCGAACCGTCTGGTGATGGCGCCGATGGGAACCGGCTACGGGGATACCCAGCACCGCGTGACACCCCGGCTGATCGCTTACCACGTTGCACGCGCCCGCGGTGGGATGGCGCTCAACATCATCGAACATACGGCGGTGCACCCGCTGGGTCTGACGGGGCCGACGATGCCGGGGGTCTATTCCGATGAGCAGACTGAGGGCTGGGCCCGGCTGACAGCGGCGGTGCATCAGGCCGGCGGACGAGTCGCCCTGCAACTGCAGCACGGGGGGCGCCAGGCCAACCCGGACGTCATCGGGCAGGAGTGTCTGTCGGCCTCCGAGTGTCGGGCCGGTCGCGACCGCCGGATCGCCCGCGAAATGACCGAGGCGGAGATCTGGGAGGTCGTCGAAGCCTTCGGCAAAGCCGCCCGGCGCTGCCAGGAGGCCGGCATGGACGGGGTCGAGGTGCACATGGCCCACGGCTATTTGGGTAATTCGTTCCTCTCCCCCTGGCTGAATTGCCGAAATGACCAGTGGGGCGGTGACACCGAGCGGCGTACCCGCTTCGCCAAGGAAGTTATCGGCTCGATCAGGAACCACTGCGGGACCGAGTTCCCGGTCTGGTGCCGCGTCTCGGCTGAAGACTATGTCGAGGAGGGCATGCACCTGGAGGAGATGCAGAAAGTCGCTCCGCTCCTGGAGGCCTACGGCTATGCGATGATCCACGTCTCGACCGGCTCGGCGATGGCCTCGGTGCCGTACTATGTGGCTCCGGGCCACCTATTGCCCCTGGCGGCGGGAGTGAAGGAAGTTGTCAACGTGCCGGTAATCGGCGTGGGTAGTATCAACCGGGCGGAACTGGCCGAGCAGGCCCTCGCCGACGGTGTCTGCGACCTGATCGCGATGGGGCGGCAGGCGCTGGCCGACCCGGAAATCGTGCGGAAGCTGCAACAAGGCCGAGGCGATGACATCATCCCTTGCTACCTGTGCGCTCAGGGCTGCCAGGAGCGCTCGTTCTCCGGTGGGCAGGTGCAGTGCGCCATCAACCCGTACACCGGGCGCGAGAACGATTGGCCGGACTGGCCCGCCGGCCCACCGGCTACCCAGCGCAAGAAAGTGCTGGTAGCGGGCGGCGGACCGGCCGGGATGCAAGCGGCCCTGACCGCCTCACTGCGCGGGCATGATGTAACTCTCTGTGAGAAGACCGAGCGGCTCGGTGGGGCCTTCTGGCTGGCCGCGGCCGCACCGGGGAAACAGGAACTTGAGCGCCCGATCGAGTACCTCACCGACCAGCTAGCCAGTACCGATGCGGATGTGCATTTGGGTGAGGAGGTTACGGCCGAGCTGGTGGCTGCCGGCGAGTTTGACAACGTCATCATTGCCACCGGAGCGCGCCCGCGAGATCTTGCCTCCCTGCCCGGTCAGTGGGACGGCGAGTTCGTCAGCGCCGCGCAGGTACTAGCCGGTGCAGCGCCACAACTGCAGCAGCCGGTGGCAGTTATCGGTGGCGATGTCAGCGGGACCAACGCCGCGCACTTGATTGCTGAAGCCGGTAAGGAAGTCATCGTATTTGAGAAAAGCGAGGCGATGGCGGCCGGCCTTCCGGGCAGCGTACGGAGCTTCCTGCTGGAGGCCCTGGCAGAGCTGGAAGTGGAGTTGATTACCAAGGCTGAAGTGGTTGCGGCAGGCAGCGGGCAGGTGACTGCAGTTGTCAACGGCGCGGAGAAGACCTTTGAGATTGGCAGTGTGGTGGTCGCGGTCGGTCGCGAGCCAGTGACAGAGCTAGCTGAGCAGTTACGGACGGCGGGCTACAAGCCGCTGGTGATAGGCGATGCGGCCGCGCCGCGCCACATGCAGGCGGCCATCTACGAAGGCGCCAACGCCGCCAGAACCATCTAGCCACCGCCGAGTATGCGACAGTGAGCCGCCCGGTCGGGGCCGCGCTCGCCTGCATCAGCATCTTGACCTAGCAACGCCCTCGCGGTATGCTGATATCCCCTGGCATCGCAGAAACCAGGCTGAAGGGGCCAAGGCCGGAATTGGCCACATCTTGAAGGGAGCCTCCAATTATGTCATTGCGCATGGCGTGTGTTGGGTTCAGACACGGTCACGTGACCAGCGTCTATCAGACGGCCAAGGAGCTGGACTATATCGAGATAGTCGCCGCAGTCGAGGAAGATGTGGAGGCGCGCGCGGCCTTCGTCGAGCCGATGGGTGTCGAGATCACCCACGAGACCATGGATGAGATGATGGACGACGTGGACTTCGACCTGCTCTCCTGTGTGGATTACTATGGCAAGCGCGGTAGCATCGTCATCCAGGCCCTGGAAGCCGGCAAGCACGTAATTACCGACAAGCCGATGTGCACCAAGCGCGATGAGTTGCAGCGGATCAGGCAGCTTTGCCGGCAGAATGGCCTGGAGGTGCAGATCGCCCTCACGATGCGCTACGGGGCCGCCTATCAGAGCATGGTCAGGATCGTGCGTGATGGCGGGATCGGGGAGTTCTGCACCGGCATTATCCTGGGCCAGCACCCCCTTGCCTATGGCTCGCGGCCGATGTGGTACTTTGAGGAGGGCAAGCAGGGCGGCACCATCAACGACCTGTTCATCCACGGTACGGATATGATCGGGTGGACGACGGGGCTGGGCTTCGCGAAGGTCATCGCTGCCGAGGCCTGGAACGCCCGGGCCGACTGGGCGCCGTTTTTCCAGGATTCGGCCCAGGTCGTCTATGAGCTGAGCAATGGGTCGAAGCTGATGGGGGATTGCTCGTATCTGGCGCCGGAGCAGGCCCATGCTCCGTGGCAGTTCTATCTGTGGGGGACGGAGGGGCACGTGCACCTCTGCGGCCAGGAGTTGGTATGGCAGCGCGCCGGTGAGGGCGATATGCCGGTGGAGATCAAGGCGGAAACCGAGTTCGGCAGCCCGCTGGAGGACTTCGCCTCTCATCTGGAAAAGGGCACGGAACGCTGGCTGAGCATGGAGGACTGCTTCAAGGCGCAGATGGCCTCCCTGGCCGGCCAGGAGGCGGCCGACAGCGGCCGGCGCGATATGGGCGTCCCGGAGATCTAGACCTTGTGCAGGTGTGGCGTCAGCAGAAAGGGCCGATAGTGCGCAAAAGCGGCGTCTTGCTGGTAGTATCAGGGCCTTCAGGTGTGGGTAAGGGCACCGTGATCGAGCGGGTGCTAGCCCGCCATCCCGAAGTTGCTCGCTCGGTCTCCTGCACCACGCGCCGGCCACGGCGCGGCGAGCAGGACGGGCGGGAATATCGCTTCGTGAGCCTGGAGCAATTCAGGCACATGGTGATAGCCGGTGAGTTGCTGGAATACGCCCGGGTGCACCAGGACTTGTGGTACGGGACACCACGCGCGCCGGTCGAAGCGGCGTTGGCCTCCGGCCAGGACATCACCCTGGAGATAGACTACCAGGGCGCGCGCAGCGTTCGCCAGCTCATGGGCGGTCGCGCGGTGCTGGTATTCGTCGCACCACCCTCATGGCAGGAATTGGTCCGCCGCCTGGAGGGGCGCAGTACCGAATCGCAGGAGGCGACGGCCAAACGCCTGGACAGCGCCCGCCAAGAGTTCAAGCATATAGGCATGTTCGAGTACCTTGTGGTGAACGACGATCTGGATGAGGCAGTGAGGCAGCTTGAGGCCATCCTGATGGCTGAAAGGTGCCGGCTCAGCAGGACCCAATGGCAGCAGCTTCAGGCGAGGCTTGAGGAGGAGCAGTGAAATGTCCATAGAGCAGCCGCCGGCCGAGCGCGACCTGCTAGCGGGCCGCAGAATCGTTATCGGCGTCAGCGGTGGGATCGCCGCGTACAAGACCTGCAGCCTGGTCTCGGCGCTGAAGAAGCGCGGCGCCGAAATGCGCGTGGTGATGACCGAGAACGCCACCAGGCTCGTCACCCCACTGACCTTCTCGGTACTGGCCGACGCTCCCGTCGAATACGATCTATGGGCCGAGCGAGCGGAAGACGCCCTCACCCACATATCGCTGCAGGAGTTCGCCGAAGCCTTGCTGGTGTGCCCCGCGACGGCCAATATCATCGGCAAGGCGGCCAACGGGATCGCCGACGATTTGCTGAGCACCACCATTATGGCTGCGACCTGTCCGGTGGGGTTTGCTCCAGCGATGAACAGCCAGATGTGGCACAATCCGGCGGTGCAGGAGAACGTGGCTAGGCTGCGAGCGCGCGGCTGCTGGATAGTCGGGCCGGCCTACGGTGCTCTGGCCTCCGGCGCGGTCGGTGAGGGCCGGCTGGCCGGCTCGCAACAGCTTATTGCATGTGTCGAGAGAATGCTTGTGGAGCAGCAGCCGCCGGACACCGATCTGCGCGGCCGCAAGGTGCTGATTACCGGCGGTCCCACGCGCGAGTACATGGACCCGGTGCGGTTTCTCAGCAACGCCTCGTCGGGTAAGATGGGCTACGCGCTGGCCGGGCAGGCTGCCGCCGCCGGAGCCGAAGTCACCCTGGTAAGCGGGGCGCCGCCGCAGATGGCCGAAGCCTCAAGTCTTGCCGGCGGATTTGAGACGATTGCAGTCACCAGCGCGGCTGAAATGCTGGCCGCTGTGCAGGACAATATCGCGGGCGTTGATGTCTTCATTGCCGCCGCAGCAGTGGCCGACTATGCGTTTGCCGAGATCGCCGAGCAGAAGATCAAGAAGACCGCAGCCGGACTGGCCGTGGAGCTGGAGCGCACGCCTGATATAGTGAGGTGGGTGGCCGACAGTCCGCAGCGGCCGCAGCTAGTCGTGGGCTTCGCAGCGGAAAGCCACGACGTGGTAAGCAACGCCGCAGCGAAACTGGCTGATAAGCATCTGGACTTGATCGTCGCCAACAGCATCCTGGAGGCCGGCTCCGGCTTCGGCTCAGACACCAACCGTGTCAGCCTTCTGGGGCCGGAGGGCTTCCGTGCTGATCTACCGCTGATGAGCAAGTGGGCAGTGGCGGACGCAGTACTCGACGAAGTGGCCCGGCGCTTGCCATGAGAGACTTTGCGATAACGGTAGCAATGAGTCTGACGGTACGATAGGCGTCTCGCCTGTCGAGGCGTGCAGAATCTCAGCTTGTAAGGAGGCCGAATCGTGGCTGCTGTTTATAGACTGACCTCAGAATCGGTGACCGAGGGGCACCCGGACAAGATCTGCGACCAGGTGTCTGACGCGCTGCTGGATTACGTGATGGAGCATGACTCGTTGGGACGCGTGGCGATCGAGACGATGGTCACTACGGGCACGTGCTTGGTGGCCGGTGAGGTGACGACCGAGTGCTACATCCCTGTGGAGCACATTGTGCGGGACACCGTGCGCGAGATCGGCTACACCCGCGCCAAGTACGGGTTTGACTGTGAGACTATCGGCGTGCTGACGGCGATTCACGAGCAGTCACCGGACATTAAGCAGGGCGTGGACACCGGCGGCGCCGGCGACCAGGGCATAATGTTCGGGTACGCCTGCACCGAGACGCCGGAGCTTATGCCGCTGCCGATCATGCTGGCTCACAAGCTGGCAAGGC
This sequence comes from uncultured Armatimonadia bacterium, assembly GCA_964390495.1. Classification (GTDB taxonomy): domain Bacteria; phylum Armatimonadota; class Zipacnadia; order Zipacnadales; family UBA11051; genus UBA11051. The sequence goes on along the minus strand of CAYMIN010000001.1, from coordinate 228,959 downwards.
AGTTAGCCCAGGTGCGCAAGAACGACCAGGTGCACTACCTGCGCCCTGATGGCAAGACCCAGGTGACGGTGGAATACGAGGACGGCAAGCCGCAAGCGGTGACCAAGGTGCTGCTGGCGGCCCAGCACGCCCCGGAGGTCGGCATCGAGGAAATCGAGGCGGACCTGAAGGAGTACGTGGTCGAGCCGGTGATTCCCGCCGAGTTGCACGCTGACGGGATGGAGATCGTGGTCAACCGCACGGGCAGGTTCGTGACCGGTGGGCCGCAAGCCGACACGGGGATGACCGGCCGCAAGATCATCGTTGATACCTACGGCGGCCTGGCGCGGCACGGCGGCGGGTGCTTCTCCGGCAAGGACCCGACCAAGGTTGACCGCTCCGGCTCGTATATGATGCGGTATATCGCCAAGAACCTGGTGGCAGCCGGGGTGGCCGACCGCTGCGAGCTGCAGGTATCATACGCAATCGGGGATGCCGAGCCGTTTTCGGTGGCCGCCTTCACCTTCGGCACCGGTAAGCTGGCTGATGAGCGGATCGCCGACATCGTAATCAACAACTTCGACCTGAGCCCGACGGGCATGATCGAGAAGCTGGACTTGCGCCGACCGATCTACAAGCAAACCGCCGCGTACGGGCATTTTGGTCGTGTGGAGCCGGAGTTCACGTGGGAGAAGCTGGACGCGGTCAAGATGATCAAGGCAGAGGCCGGGCTGTAGCTGACCAGCCCTCTTCCCCGAAGCCACGGTCGCAGGGGCGTTACGCACAGGTCATTGTGGATATAAGGGGTGGCGGCGAACGCGGCCTGGAGCGGGCCTTCACCTACTCAGTACCCCAGAGGCTCGTCGCGGCAGTGCAAGTCGGCAGCTATGTGCTGGTGCCGTTCGGCAAGCAACGGCTGCCCGGATATGTCATAGGTTTCACCTCCGAAAAGCCCCCGGTAAGACTACGCGATATCATCGCCACGCTGGTGGATGAGCCGGTGTTCGGTGAGCCCGAAGCCGACCTCGCCGAGTGGATCGCCCGCCGCTATCTGTGCTCCCCTGCTGATGCCTTGCGTCTGCTGCTGCCTCCTGGTAAGAGCCAGAAGGTCCTGCGCCGGGCCTCGGCCACGGCAGCGGGGCGCCAAGCATACGAGGCAGGAACAGTGGATCGGGCGCCCCGGCAGAAACAAGTCCTGGGGGCCCTGCTCGACGCCCCGCTGGAGTTCGAGGAACTGCGGCGGACGATTGCGGGGACTGAGAAGGGGGTGAAGCGGGCGGCGGTCTCCAGCGCTCTGGACCGGCTGGAGGAACGAGGCTATGCCACGCAAACGCGCGAGTTGCAGCGCCCGGCTGCCTCGACCGTCCATCGCCAAGTCGCCCACCTGGCGGAGACCGACGAGCCCTGGGAAGAGGTGCTGGCGCAGCTCGCCGCTAGAGCGCCCCGGCAGGCTGAAGTCATCGAGGAATTGATGGCGGCCGATGATGCAGGTGTGCCGGTGGCCGAATTGAACCGGAGCGCCGTGTCGGCCTTGCAGGAAAAGGGCCTGGTTGCTGTCGAAGAAGAGGCAATACGGCGAGCGCCCTACAGCGAGGCATGGGAGGGTGCCGGCAGTGAGTTCTTGAGGCTGACCCCTGACCAACAGCGCATTTACGACGATCTTTCCAGCGCCGTTGACAATGACGAATTCCTCGAGGTGCTGATCCACGGGGTAACCGGCAGCGGGAAGACGGAGATCTATCTGCACTGCATCAGCAAGGCGCTTAAGCAGGGCAAATCGGCGATCGTGCTGGTGCCGGAGATATCGCTGACCCCGCAGATGGTGGGGCGGTTTGAGGCGCGTTTCGGTCCCCGGCTGGCCCTGCAACACAGCGCCCTGGGCGTCGGCGAGCGGTTCGATGAGTGGCAGCGAGCCGCGACCGGAGAAGCCAGCATCGTGATCGGCGCGCGCTCAGCGGTCTTTGCCCCGCTGTACAACCTCGGCGTCATCATTGTTGATGAGGAGTATGACCCCGCTTACAAGCAGGATAGCACTCCGCGCTACAATGCCGTCGAGGTTGCCCGGCAGCGCGCCAAGGCCGCCGGAGCGGTGCTGGTGCTCGGCAGTGCCACGCCCAGCATCGAGTGCTACTATGCCGCCAGGGCCTCGGAAGCAGTGGAGTTGATGGAGCTGCCGCAGCGGATTGATAATCGGCCGATGCCGGCGGTTAAGATTATTGATCTGCGCGGGGAAGTCAAAACCGGCACCGGCACCACCTTCAGTCAGGAGCTGTTAGAGGGGCTGGAGGCGCGGCTGGCGGCCGGTGAGCAGAGCATGTTATTTCTCAATCGGCGTGGCTTCTCCACCTTCCTGATCTGTCGCAACTGTGGGTACACCCCGAGATGCCCGGACTGCGCCGTGTCGCTGACGCACCACTACGGCGAGGAGGTCCTGAAGTGTCACCACTGCGACTATCGGATGGCGGTGCCTGAGAAGTGCCCCGAATGCGGGGATCTGGACGTGGGCTTCTTGGGCTTGGGCACCGAGCGGGTGGCGGACCAGGTGCAGCGGGCCATGCCTGAAGCCAGAGTGGTACGGATGGACCGCGACACTACCACGACCCGGGGGGCCTACGGCAAGATCCTCGGCATGTTCGCTCGCGGCGAGGCGGATATTCTGGTCGGCACCCAGATGATCGCAACCGGCCACGATTTCCCGAACCTGACGCTGGTGGGGGTGCTGAATGCCGATACCGGGCTGCACCGGCCTGATTTCCGAGCCGCCGAGCGGACCTTCCAGTTGCTGACCCAGGTGGCGGGCAGGCCCGGGCGGGCCGAGAAGCCGGGGCAGGTGCTGGTGCAGACCTACAACGCGGACCATTACGCGATCCGCACCGCCGCCACTCACGACTATGTGGCCTTCTATGCCCTGGAACTGGAAAGCCGCCGGCGGAGCCTCTACCCGCCGTTTGTCGAGCTGGTGCGGCTGGTGATTACCTGCCAGGATCAGGAGAAGGGGTGGCTGGCCGCGCAAGCGGTAGCGGTTGCACTCGATCAGCAGGGGGTTTATCATAGGAAAGGGGACGAAGGCCGGGCCGAAGAGATGCACTTTGCGGGGCCGGCTGAGTGTGCGCTGCGCAAGCTACGGGGGCGTTACCGCTTCGGCCTGCTGCTCAAGGGGCCTGACAGCGAGCAACTGGCAGCAGCGGTGGGCCGGCTGCTAGCGAAGCTGAAGCTGCCTCAGGGAGTCGGCCTGAACGTGGATGTGGGGCCCCTGAATATGATGTAGCTCGATACCGAAGTCCTATGGGATGAAGAAGCATGGCTACGAGAAGGATCTACATTTGTGGCGAGGCGGTCCTGCGCAAGAAAGCCAAGCGGGTCCGGCAAGTGGATGATGAACTGCTCAAGCTGCTTGAGGATATGGCGGAGACGATGCGCGAGGCGCCGGGCGTCGGGCTTGCGGCTCCGCAGGTAGGGGAAAGCGTGCGCGCCATCATCGTCGGTGAGGTCGGCGAGGCTGACGAGGAGATGGTGCTCCATAGGCTGATCAACCCGCGCATCGTCGAGGCCGAGGGTGAAGTCGAGAGTGGTGAGGGCTGCCTGAGCCTACCGACGCTGCAGGGGATCGTGCTGCGGCCACAACGGGTAGTGGTGGAAGCGATTGGGCCTGACGAGGAGCGGCTGACGCTGGAGGCGGAAGGCTGGACAGCGCGGGCGTTGGCTCACGAGATTGATCATCTCAACGGCAGATTGTTCATTGACCGCGCTGAAGCAGATAGTCTGGCCTGGATGATCCCCGATGAAGATGACGAAAGAGGCTACCGGTTGGAGAGCGTTTCGCTGGCCGAGGCGCTGGCGGCGTTTCAGCGGCTAATTGAGAAGGCAAGGGCGGAGAGCTGATGCGGGTAGTTTTCCTGGGAACGCCGGTGTGGGCGGCGGCTTATCTGACCGCGATACAGCAGGCCGGCAGCGAGATCGTGTTAGTCGTCTCCCAGCCCGACCGTCGCCGCAGCCGCGGGCGCAAACTGCAGCCGACACCCGTCAAGCAAGCGGCGCTGGAGCTGGGGCTGACGGTGATGCAGCCGGAGCAGGTCAATTCCGACGCGGCGGTGGCCCGGATCAGGGCGACAGAGCCGGAGCTGCTGTTGACCGTCGCCTACGGGCAGATACTCGGCAAGCGGCTGCTGGAAGTACCGAAGTTGGGCGCTCTGAATGTGCATTATTCGCTGCTGCCGGAATTGCGCGGGCCGGCACCGGTGCAGCATGCCCTGCTAGAGGGCCTGGAGCGGACCGGAGTGACGCTGCAGGAGATGGCGGAGCAAGTGGATGCCGGCGACATTCTAGCGCAGCAGGCGACGGCGATTGAGCCGGACGACAACGCCGATACGTTGTGCCGGAAGCTGACCGAGGTGGGCACGGCGATGGTAGCCGCGGCGCTCCCTGAGCTAGCCGCCGGCGAGTTGCTGAGCCGTCCGCAGAACCACGCCGCAGCCACCTATGCACCGCTGTTGACTAAGGCTGATACGCAACTGGATTTCACGCAGAGCGCCGAGGCTGTGCGCAACCGTATCAGGGCATTTGCGCCCACGCCGGGGGCGTATTGTTTACTTCAGGGCCGGCGGCTGAAAATCACCGCAGCGGAAATTGTCAACGATTCCTCCCAGGCGGCAGGTGAGCCCGGCACGATTGTGGAAATCAACTCGGACAGCGGACCTGTGATCAAGACCGGAGAGGGACTACTGCTAGTCAAGCGAGTGCAGCCGGCGGGGCGGCGGGAGATGGAAGCGGCCGAATGGTTACGGGGTGCGCGCATTGAGGCCGGCACAGTATTATCGTAGTGGCGATGTTGACAAATGGTGACATATTTGGGTATCTTGCAGATATCGGAAAGGTAGGGTGCTGCGTTGGGTTTGCCGGTAGTGGGGAGACAGGTGGAGGGTGCTCATGGCGGACGTTGACCAGGCTTTGCTCGACCAAGCTCACGCTTATCGGATAGAGGGCAACTATGATGAGGCTCGCCCGCGCTACCAGCAGCTTCTGGAGGCCAGCCCGGAGTGTGCAGAAGCCTGGTGGGGTCTGGGGCTGACGCTCATGAACCAGGGCGAGTTTGACGAATCTATCGAGTGCCTGAAGAAGGCGGCCGAGCTGACCCCGGACAATCAGCGGTACGTGCTGGACTTGGGTAAGCACTATGCCATGCTGGGCATGGACGAGGAGGCTAAGGCCGCCTACCAGCAGGTGCTGGCTGTGGACCCCAATTCTCGTGAGGGCGCCGACGCGGCTACACAACTGTCATACTACTGAATACACTTGCATGATGAGGCGCGAGTGCGCCTGAGGTCTCGGCAGTGAGCAGTGACACAATTGAGGTGCGATTTCATCCCGCCGGTGTGACGGCCAAGGCTGCCGCCGGCATCAATTTGTCGGAGGCTGCCCGTATCGCAGGGGTCAGCATCAGTTCCCCCTGTGGCGGCAAGGGGCTGTGCGGCAAGTGTCAGGTGCTGGTGCGGTCCGGAGCAGTCAGCAGAGTTACTGCTGCGGAAAAGCGCTTTCTCACTGAGGAGCAGTTGAGCAACAGCATGCGTCTGGCCTGTCAAACCGCGGCGCTGAGCGATGTCGAGGTTGAGGTCATCGAGCAGCAAGTGGTCGTGCGCAAGGAGCTTGCCGAAGCAACCCTCCGCGAATTCGAGTTCAACCCGCGTGTCAAGCGTCTCGAGCTTTCCCTGGACCCGCCGGCTCTGGAGGACCAACGGAGTGATCTGCTGCGGTTGTGGGAGAGCGCGGGGCGGGAGTGCTGCGACTGTCGCGCGTTGCTGTCTGTCTTGCGGAAGCTGCCTGCAGTACTGCGCGACGGCGAGTTCCAGGTAGTTACTACGACGTTGGATGACCTGCTGGTGGAAGTGGAGCCGCCGGCTGGGGCCAAAGCTGCGCTAGGGGCGGCTGTGGATATCGGCACCACCACCGTCGTGGCCTATCTGATGAACCTCAGCAGCGGCGAGCTGGAAGCGACGAGCTCGACCCTCAATCCGCAGGCGGTGCACGGTGCGGATATCATATCGCGCATCGAGTATGCCAGAGACGAACCGGATGGTCTGGCGATCTTGCAGGCGGAGGTAGTCGAGGCGATCAACAGCCTGATCGACAGCGCGCTGACCGACATCGGGGCAAGCCTCGAGCAGCTTTATGAGGTCACTGTGGTAGGCAATACGGCAATGCACCACCTGCTGCTGGGGCTGGACCCGCAGTACCTAGCCCAGGCACCCTATATTCCGGTGGTTTCCCAGCCGCTCACGGTATATGCCAGCGATTTGGGCATCAGGACCCACGCCGGGGGGCAGGTATTCGCTCTGCCGATAGTAGCCGGCTTCGTCGGTGCCGACAGCGTCGGCGTGATGACCGCGGCCGACATCTGCAAGCGCGGGCCGACCCTGGCCTTGGACATCGGCACCAATGGCGAGGTGATGGTGTGGTCGGGGCAGCGGCTGCTGTGTGCCTCGACGGCCGCCGGACCGGCCTTCGAGGGCGCCAAGATCAGCCAGGGCATGTACGCCGCACCCGGGGCCATCTCGACGGTTGACCTGGTGGACGGCGATCTGCAGATAGGTACTATTGATGATGAACCGGCCCGAGGCATTTGCGGCTCGGCGCTCTTTGATATCACCGCCGCGCTATTGGCGACCGGGGCTTTGGGTATCAACGGTCGCCTGGCTGAGGACGAAGACGGTTTGCCGGCGGGCATTGCGGCGCGCATGTCAGGCGAAGGCAATAGCCGCAAGGTGCTGCTGGCCGACGCCGAGCAGGCGCATGAGGGGCAGCCGGTGTATCTGACCCAACGCGATATTAGAGAGATTCAGTTGGCCAAAGGGGCAGTGCGTGCAGGTGCGGAAATCCTTCTCGAGGAAGCAGGTATAGCAGCGGACGATCTGGAAGAGGTGCTGCTAGCGGGCGCCTTCGGCAATCATATTCGGCCCGAGAGCGCGGTCGGGATGGGGATTTTGCCCGACATTCCGCTGGAGCGGATCAAGGCAGTAGGCAATGCCGCCGGTGTAGGAGCGGTGATGGCGCTTTGCTCGGAGCAGGAGCGGGCCCTGGCCTGTGAGCTGGCATTAGCGGCGGAACATATCGAGTTGGCAGTCTCTGCGAATTTCCAGAGCAAATTCATGGAGACCATGCTCTTTTCATAGTTTGACAAGTCAGTTATAATGGCATCCAATTATCTGACGCGGGGCGCGAGATACCACACCTGGCAAATGGCCTAAGCTAAGGGCGAGCATTAAACAGGAGGATTGGAAATGGCAGATCTGCAGGCAGTTGCTGATGCCGTCATCGGCGGGGACCGGGACACTGTAGCAGAGCTAGTACAGGGGGCGGTTGACGAGGGCGTCAACCCCGAGGACATCGTCAACGATGGTCTCATCGCCGGCATGAACGTCGTGGGAGTGAAGTTCAAGAACAACGAGTTTTACGTGCCAGAGGTCCTGATCGCCGCGCGCGCCATGCACGCCGGCATGGACATCGTCAAGCCGCTGCTGGCGGCTTCCGACGTCGCCTCCAAGGGCAAGATCGTTATCGGCACTGTCAAAGGCGATCTGCACGACATCGGCAAGAACCTGGTCTCGATGATGTTGGAGGGCGGCGGCTATGACGTAGTGGACTTGGAGGTTGACGTGTCGCCTGAGAAGTTCGTAGAGACGGCGCAGGCCGAAAACGCTAATGTGATAGCCCTGTCCGCGTTGCTTACTACCACCATGCCGGGGATGAAGGACACTGTTGACGCCGTCGCCGAAGCTGGGCTGACAGGCAGTGTGAAGGTGATTATCGGGGGCGCGCCTGTGACCCAGAACTACGCTGATGAAATCGGCGCTGACGGGTATGCTCCGGACGCCGCCTCGGCGGTTGATCTAGTCGCTAGCCTGTTGTAAGAGCGGCCGAGCCGAGCCAGCGTCGGTACAGCAAGCTAACAGGGACTGGGTCGTCTGCTAGGGTGCCAACAGTCAGACGACCCAGTTTGCATGAGGCGATGAGCCCGAAAAATGGCGGCTCTTGAGTTGACTGAAGAGAAGGGGCGGGGCGATATGCTGTTTGCTGTTGGACTACTTCTGATAGCGATTGCCCTGGGAGCCGTCGGCCAGCTACTGCTGAAGGCCGGGGTCGCCAGCATCGGGGAAGGTGCATCGGCGGCTCTGATACTGAAGTCAATCCCGACGACGCCTCTGATCCTGCTGGGCTTTCTTTGCTACGGTGTCAGCTCGATGTTCTACCTGGTGTGTCTGTCGAAGCTGAACCTGAGCTACGCCTACCCGATGATCGCTCTGAGCTATGTGATAGTGGCGGTATTATCGTGGAAGTACTTCGGTGAAGGGTTGCCGGCGGCTCGTATCGTCGGCATTATCGTGATAATCATCGGGGTAACGCTGGTCGCCTCCAGCTACCAACCGGAGGCAGCCGCGCACGATTCGGCGGCGATAGAAGCGCCCGCCGCCCCCACCGATGGGCCGAGTCGGTAGGGCTGCGAGAAGCGCTCAAGGGACTTGAGGCATCACTAAAAGCTGGCATATGCCAGCTTTTTTGTTTATCATGACAGCGATGGGAACAGCCGCCTGCCGCACAACCCGAACCGACGTAGTATGCCTGCTGGGCATCGGTCTCTTAGCCCTGGTGTTTTGGGGAAGCTGTATCTTTGGCGCCCAGGTGCCGGTTGCCGGCGTCTATCAGCGGCATTTCGCGCCTTACAACGCAAGCGGGACACTGGCATTGAGCCGGCAATGGGATTCGCTGTTGTGGGATGGTGTGGCGCAGTTCTATCCGTGGCGCGAGTTGACCCACCGCAGCTTCTCGGAGCATGGCGAGTTTTCCCTGTGGAACCCGCACCAGTTCTGTGGCACGCCCTTCGTGGGCAACGGCCAGAGCGCGCTTTTCTATCCGCCGCACTGGCTGCTGCGCTGGCTGGACACGGGCCGGGCGATGGGGTTGCTGAATGCGCTGCACTACTTCCTGGCGGCCTTCTTCACCTTCCTGCTGATACGGGTGCTGGGCGCGGGAACGGCCTCTGCAGCCCTGGGCGCGGTCACCTATGCCTTCGGCGGCTTCATGGTCACCTGGACGGAGCTCCCCAGCCTGATTGAGACTGCCACATGGCTGCCGGGCGCGTTGTTGGGCGTGGAGCTGATCTTCCGGCGGCGGCCGCTGATAGGTGGAGTCACGCTGGCGCTGGCGCTGGGCCTCAGCCTGCTGGCAGGGCATTTCCAGATTGCCGCGTACGTGTGGATGGTAGCGCTGGGCAGTGGTATGGCGCACTTGGTTTGGTGGTTCGTGGGCCACCGCAGGAATGGCGAACGGCAACAGGCAAGGCCAGTCGTGGTCCTGATAGTGGCATTGGTGCTGGGGCTGGGGCTGGGTGCGGTGCAATTGCTGCCGACGCTGGAGCTAGGGGCGATGTCGCCGCGCGGCTCCGAGACGGTCTCCATAGACGGCTTTCAGTTCCATCTGGCGCGCGCCATGCTGCCGGTGGAGTTGCTGACGATCTTCGACCCCGACATCATCGGCAGTCCGGTGACCATGGACTATCCGGCGCACCGCATCAGCTACTCCGAGCACTGCGCATATATCGGGGTCGCCGCCGCCATTGGCGTGCTGCTGGCGCTGATTGTCGGCTACCGGCGCAAGATCGTGTGGCTGTTTGCGGTGATGGGCGGGCTGGCTTTATGGGCTGCTGCGGGCGGCTGGCCGGCATACATATACTACTTCTACATCCCCAAAGTGGGGCTGGCCGGAGGATTCTCGCGGCTGTTGTCTGTTTTCATCCTATGTGCGGCAGTACTGGCCGGACTGGGCTGCCATGCGATGCAGGAACGTGCCAGGAAGCGCACCGATATACTGGCCCCGGGTGGCACAGCAGTAGTATGGGTCCTGGTGGCGGTGGCCCTGGTGCAGGCGCTGCCGTGGGCGTATCGCTTCAACCCGCGCACTCCGGCGGCGGAGCTTTACCCGCGTACCGAGTTGATTGACAAGCTAATCGAGGTCGCCGGCGAAGCGCGGGTGCTGGCGATAACCGATCCGGAGCAGTGGACGCTATATGGTTTGCCGGAGGCGATGCTGCCGCCGAACTCAGCCACCGTCTATGGCTACTACAGCATCAACGGATATGACTCGCTGTTCACCAACACGTACCGGCAATTTGCCAATCGGCTTCAGCAAGGCATCGCCTCGCCGGCGGCTAATGGGAACATGGTAACCGTAGCGCGGCCGTTTGCGGCTGTCGCTGCTGCGTGCGACTACTATGTGAGCACACAGCCGCTGCTTTCGCAAGACGAGCTGTCCGGATCAAAACGCTTCAGCCTGGTTCACAGCGGGCCTGAAGGCTATGTTTATCGCGACGGGCCGGCAGCAGTGTTTCCCTATGCTGGCAGGCGTTTGGCGCGATCATCGCCGGCGCAACTGCCATTCAGTTGGCAGCGGGCAACTTCTCGTCATCTAGGTGCCAACCGCGCCGCAATAGACTTCAGCGCCGATGAGCCGGGGCCGCTGCGCATCGCAGAAGACTTCTATCCGGGCTGGATTGCACATATAGATGGCCGCCTGCAACGGCCTAAACTCTGCGATACTACTTTCATGCAGCTCGACGTGCCGGCGGGAGAACACCACATCGAGCTGGTGTACTACCCCGCTAGCGTAGTGGTCGGCGGCTTTCTTACGCTCCTGGCTCTGATGATGATTGTGATGGTTTGGGCGGCGGTGAAGATGGCGCGGCAGATGCACGAATAGAGGGTATCGAGACGATGCAAAGGTCATCGGCGAAACGAGTGTTACCTAATTGCGCTTCTTACTGATATTTCCCAGGTTCAGGTATCCGTCGGGTGAGCCGCCGATGGGTGTGGCATATCTGGCGGCTGTGCTGCAGCAGGCAGGCCATGAGGTGGAGATATTCGATACCACCTTCATGAAGCAGCCGCTGGCCGAGCTGGAGGCCATGTTGAAACGCCGCCAGTTTGACCTAATCGGCCTCAGCGTGATGACCTCGATGCTTGAAAGCGCTGCAGCGGTGGCGGGAGTATGCAGGCAGTATAGCAAGGCGCTGCTGATCGCCGGTGGTCCCCATGCTACGGTGGAGCCTGAGAGCACCCTCGGCCTGGAGGGCATTGACGCAGTGGCGATAGGTGAGGGCGAAAGTATCATCGCCGAGCTGGCCGCAGCCGGTGGCGACCTCTCGCAGGCTAAAGGGCTCTGTTATCTCGAAGGGCAGCGGACGGTGAGAAATGAGCCGGCGCAGCTCATAGCGGACCTCGACGACATCCCTTTCCCAGCCCGTGATTTGCTACCGATGGGCCGCTACATGGCGATCTGGTATCAGCTTGATGCGGTCAGGTACGGACTGCGGGGAACCTCGATCATGGCCTCGCGTGGCTGTCCGTTCAATTGTGCCTATTGCCAGCCGACCTTACGAACGCTGTTCGGCAAGCGGATCCGGCGACGCTCGCCGGCCAATCTGGTCGCCGAACTGGTGGAGCTGAAACGCGATTACAACCCCGATGGGGTGATGTGGCTCGACGATACCTTCCTGCTGGATAACGCCTGGACCATGGAGCTGTGCGATCAGCTTGTTGAGGCCGATCTGGGAATCATCTGGGGCTGCAACATCCGCGCTGATGTGGCCGATAAGGAAATGGTGGCATACATGCAGAAGGCCGGTCTGCGCATCGTCCATGTTGGCATCGAGTCGGCCAGCCAGCGGATTCTGGATGAGGTCTATCAGAAAGGAATTACCATCCAGCAGGTCAGGCAAGCTGTCGGCGATGCTCACGATCTGGGGCTGAATGTCCGTGGCTATTTCATGCTGGGTGCGCCTACCGAGACCGAGGCGGAAGTGCGGGCGACGGTGCGCCTGGCTAACGAGCTGCCGCTGGATGACGTGACCTTCAGCATCACCACGCCGCTGCCGCATACGCACCTGTATGATAAGACTCGTCACCTAATCAGCAAGGATTTCTCCGAGTTCGACTACTACAAGACCCCCGTATATCGCGAGGGGGCGGGAGTTGAGAGCCGCAAACTGGACCGCATGAAAAAATCGGCGTACCTGCAATTCTACCTGGGACGCAAGCGCCTGTGGCGCACCATCAAGTCGGTGCTGGGGGTAAGTGGTATCAGGAAGATGCTGCTGAAGGTGCAGCGGTTCTAGGCAGGACCTATCACGGTGCCAAGCCCGACATGCGGAAGCGCGGATAGCGGGCCGCGCCAGAATAGTTAGGATGGCGTTGATGCAGCCTGCGAGGTCCGGCGAAAACAGAGCTGTGATAGCAGTGGCCGCAGCGGTCATGGCCCTGACGCTGGTGCCGTATCTGGCGGCGCTGCAGCTCGGGGAGCCGGGCGAAGTGTTCGGCGGCTTCATCTGGGGCGTGGATGACGGGAATGTCTATCTGTCGTGGATCCGGCAAGCCTCCGAGGGCCACCTGCTCCTGGCCAATCAGTACACCACCGACCCGCAGAACCCTCATTTTTTCAACCTCTTTCTGCTTTTCGCCGGCCTAGTGTGCCGCATCAGCGGCCTGGCGCCGATCTACGTGTTCCACGGCCTGCGGCTGCTCGGTGGTGTATTCATGCTGGTCAGCTTTTATTGGCTGGTATCGTTGCTAACTGGCGACCGGTGGGTGCGATGGGCGGCGTTGGGGCTTACGGCCTTAGGCTCGGGGCTTGGCTGGGTAGTGGTGCTAGCTGACGAGGCCGGCGCCCGTCTCGGCCTGCATCCCGTAGATGTCGGCGTCAATTGGCAAGTGCAGCCGGAGGCGGTGACCTTCCTATCGGCCCTGCTCAATCCCCTGTTCATCACCTCAATGGGGCTTATCTGCCTAACGCTGGGCCATGCGCTGATTGCTCTGGAGCGGAAGCGGCTGCGGCCGGCGCTGCTGTCTGGTGTGCTGCTGCTGATCCTCGGCAATATCCACTCCTATGATATCTTCGCAATCCATGCCACGCTGGGCGTGTGGATAATCTATGGCCTGATGACGCGGAGATACAGCCTACGCACGGCGGCGGCCACGTATGCGGTGATATTCGCGGTTAGCGCCCCCGCGCCGCTGTGGTCCTACTGGGCCGCCAATCAAGACCCCTCCTATCTGGTCAAGGCGATGACCCCGACGCCTTCGGCTGGCTTCGTAAACTACCTGATAGGATATGGGCTGCTGGCAGTGTTCGCGATTGCGGGTGCGATCCAGACCCTCCCCCCCGGCCCCTCTTCCATGGGGAGAGAGGAGAACGGAAACGCGCTGGGCCCGGGACTTCTGAGATTCGCGGTCTTCTGGGCCTTGGCGAACTCCGCAGTACTCGGCCTGCCGGTCTCATTTCAGCGCAAGCTGGTCGAGGGGCTGCACATGCCGGTCGCGATTCTGGCTGGTGTGGGGGTGGTGTATCTGGCGCGTCTGGTAACAAGCCGCGCAGCCGCTGCCGGCAAGCTGCAGACCGTGAAGGAGCGGATGGCACTGACCGTGGTCGCCGCGCTAGTCATCTGCCTGCCCAGCAATGCCCTGCTGGTAAGCCAGTGCCTGGAGAATGTGAAGACCAACAACGAGTTGCTGCTGCACGTGCTGGCCCCGCCGATATACCTGAGCGCAGACTATGCAGACGCGGCAAGCTGGCTGGCCGAGCATACCACAGCGGAGGACGTAGTTCTGAGTTCCTCGCTGTTTGGCAGCTACTTGCCGGCGACTGCTCCGTGCAAGGTCTATGTCGGCCACTGGGCGGAAACGCTGGATTTCGTGGGCAAGCTGCGGCAGGTGCGGCGCTTCTATGATGCCGCTTCGGGCGCAGAAGAGCGCTTGGCTCTGCTTGCGACAAGGCTAGCGCCGGATTATGTTGTGGTGGGGCCGTATGAAGGGTTGATGGGCGGGAGCTATGGCACCTCACCCGTCCTGGATGAGGCGACTGCGGGATTCCTGGAGCCGGTGTTCACCTCAGGGAATGTGACGGTGCTGAGGGCGAATCTGCATGGGTACCAATAACGGCAGCTTGTACAAGCCGGATCTGGCCGCGCTTGGTTTCCTGGCGTTGGTGGCCCTGGTGGTTCTGTGGCCGGTGACGTTGGGCGATCAGGTGATGCTGCCGACTGACCTGCTGCTGCGCATGGAGCCGTGGCATGCCCATGCGAACGAGTACGGCTTTGAGCGGGTTGGGAACCCCATTCTTGACGCCGTGCAGCAGTTCTACCCCTGGCGGCGCTTTGCCGCCCAGCAAGTACGCCAGGGCCAGGTGCCGCTGTGGAATCCGTACTCCTCATGCGGTGCGCCATTCGTCGCCAACAACCAGTCGGCGGTATTCTATCCGGAGACGTGGCTGTTCTACCTGATGAGCCCGGAGCGGGCCTTCGGCTGGGCGACGCTGTTGTACCTGCTGCTGGCCGGCGGGTTCATGTACTGGTACCTGCGCACAGTCGGCTGCCGGCCGGTGGCGGCCATGCTGGGAGCGCTCCCGTTCATGCTCTGCGGCTTCACCGTGGGCTGGCTGGCTTTCCCCAGCTTCCGGTCGGTGCCGGGCTGGCTGGCCCTGATGTTAGTGGGCCATGAGAAGACGCTCCAGAGCCGGAGGCGACCGGGAGCCTCACAGCCTCCCTGGTGGTTACTTTCAGCCTTTGCGATCGGAATGCAGTTTCTGGCCGGTAATCTGCACATATCGTTCTTCATACTGCTGATATTCGCCGGCTACGTGGTGTTCCGAGCAGCGTGCCCGCCCGGATCCGGCAGCCGTACTGGCCGCGATTGGGCGAGTGCGCTTTACGGGCTGGCGGCTCTGGGCCTGGGTACGCTAATCGGTGCGGTACAGCTTATGCCGGTCATCGAGCTGGCCTTGATGGGCAGCCGCCCGCAGCACGCCTACGCCTTCATGATGAAGCACGCCATGATCCCATCTTACCTGCTGGCCGGCTTGATGCCCGACATCTTCGGCAACCCGGTGGACTACAATCACTGGGGCCAGCACCTGTTCGGTGCGCTGCGGAGTTATGTGGAGACGGCCTGGTATGTCGGAGTGGCGACGCTGCTACTGGTGGCAGTGGGGCTGTGTTACCGGCGGGTGCGATTGGTGTGGTTCTGGCTCGGTGCGGCGCTGGTTGGATTGGGGCTGGCCTGGGGCACCGGGCTTTACTGGCTGGCCTATCATCTGATCCCACCCTTGCGGTCGCTGCCGGGCATCGGGCGCGCGGTTGTCATGGTTGACATCGGCCTGGCGGTGCTTGCCGGACTGGGTGCGGAGGCAATTCTGCGCAAACTCGACAGCGGCGACAAGCAAAGCCTCGCCAGGTTCGTCTCGTGGGCGCTGCCGAGTGCGCTGCTGGTCGGAGTGATCGGCGGCGGGGGCGTGTGGTTCTTCACCGGTCAGCTCGAGCAGCAACTTCCCGGCATCGGTAGCCATACCCTCACTCAAATCGGTCTGTACGTAGTGCTGGTAGCGCTGTCATGCGCGGCCTTGGGATTGCTGGTTCGGCACAGGCAGGTCGCGCTGGTGGTGCTGGCAGTGGTGTTGGCTGCGGACTTGGGTCACTTTGCCAACAAGTTTATGCCCGCAGCGCCGGCTGAGTACTTGCACATCGAGACCCGGGCACTGGAGGCGATGGCGGGCGAGCCGGGCAGCTTCCGCATGATGTCCATCACCG
Organism: uncultured Armatimonadia bacterium; assembly: GCA_964390495.1. Taxonomy (GTDB): domain Bacteria; phylum Armatimonadota; class Zipacnadia; order Zipacnadales; family UBA11051; genus UBA11051. The sequence goes on along the minus strand of CAYMIN010000001.1, from coordinate 213,358 downwards.
GCCCGGGCGGCTGGCTGACGCGGATGCCGGCCAACCTGCCGATGGCTTTCGACCTGGAGAATGTGGAAAGCTCCGATTCTCTGACCGTCCGCTCCTATGACGCCCTGATCAACGCAGCGCGGGGCCAAGACGATCAGCTCGACCCGGACCTGCCGATCTGGGATGCGCTCAACGTCAAGTATGCGCTTACTCCCCGCGAGCTGTCGGGCCGCTGGCGGCTTGTCAGTGACTACGAAACGCATGTGTACAAGAATATGACAGTGCTGCCACGGGTCTATAGTCCCTCGGCGATGGTGGCGGTAGAGCATCTCGACCTGGCCAGGCAGTGGGTGACGGCCGGCGACTACCTCCCGCGCCAGGAGCTGGTGCTCGTCGGGGCTCAGCCGGCACAGCAGGGCGAATACCAGACGGGCCGAGTAGTGTCATGGTCGCCCAATGCGGTGAGTATCGAGGCCGAGGGCGGCGGCCGTTGGTGGGTACTTGCCGATACCTACTATCCCGGCTGGCATGCTTACTGTGGCGACAGCGAGCTGCGGATCGTGCCGGCGAACCATTCCTTGCGCGGCTTTGAGATGCCACCAGGAGGCGGGCGGGTTGATTTCATCTACTATCCGGCGAGTTTTCTGGTAGGCGCGTTCCTGACGGCGCTCAGCATCGGCGCTCTGGGTTTCGTGATAGCCTATGCGCGGCGACGGGGAGGCTGCGATGCGGAGAGCTAATGCCCTGACCGCCGTTATTGTCGGCCTGCTTGCCTTCGTGCTACTAGCCGCGACCGGGCACCACCTCGGTTTGACCTACGATGAGCCGATCTACATGTCCAAGTCGCTGCTGGCCTATCAGTGGCTGGTGGACCTGCTCAGCGGGCGCGAGGCGACCAGTGAGGCTGCAGTCAGGCGCTACTGGGATGCGACCAGGGACCAGCAGCCCGGCAGCATCAAGCTGCTATTCGGCACCGTCACCGGACTGCTCGGCGGGGTCCTGCCGGTTCCGGTGCTGACGGCGGGACGGCTGGGGACGATGCTGCTGGCGGCGGTGTTGGTGGGGGTGCTGTACTGGCTCGTGACCGATCTATGGGGCAACGCCGCGGGCGTGGTGGCAGCGGGCGGACTGCTGCTGATGCCCCGGGTGTGGACGCACATGCACCTGGCCGCGCTGGATGCGCCGATTATGGCCCTGAGCTTCTTCACGGTGGTGCTGGTATTCCTGGCCGCCAGACATGATAGTCCCTGGCTCTGCGTGGCAGCCGGTGTGGTCTTCGGCCTGGCGCTGGGCACCAAGCTCAATAGCTTCTTCATCCCCTTAATCGTCCTGCCGTGGCTGCTTTGCCTGCGTAAGTGGCGCCTGGCAGCATGGACCGCCGGGGCGATGGTCGTTGTAGGGCTGCTGACCTTGTGGGCCACCTGGCCCTGGCTGTGGCATGACACCTGGGCGCGCGCGGCGGAGTACTTCGAGTTCCATCTGCACCATTACCACGTTGCCACGACCTACTTCGGCACCACCTGGGAGCTGGCCCCGTGGCATTATGCGGTGGTCATGACGGCGATTACCACGCCGCCGATTATCTTGGTTCTGGGCGCGCTGGGGCTGTACGCTGCCGCGTTGGGATGGAAGCCAATGATGTCTCATAGGAGAGCCGCGAGGCCTTCTATGCCCTCACCCCCAACCCCTCTCCCGCGGGGAGAGGGGTGCCCGCAGGGCGGGGTGAGGGGCCGAACCAAGCAGACGGGGGCAACGACGGACAACGCCGCGTATTGGCAGGGCGCGTGTCTGATCCTGCTGGGGTGGGGGCTAGTAGTGAACATCGCGCCCAGCATGTTGCCCTGGGCCCCCAAGTACGGTGGGGTGCGCCTCTTCTTGCCGATGTTCCCCTACGTTGCGGCGATCAGCGGCGTAGGCTTCTACTGGTTGAGTAGTGTTATCATCGAGCGTGGCAGGGACAGTTGGGGCGCTGGACTTGCCAATTTCCCCGCCAAGTTACGCGCTACTCTGGTGGTGCTGGTGATCTTCGCGCTGGTGGTGGCGGTGGGGAATTGCCATCCGTTCGGTATGTCGTACTACAATAGCCTGATCGGCGGGCCGAGCGGCGCTTACAGGCTGGGCATGGAGCCGACCTACTGGGGCGATACCTATCTGGCTGCCGTCGCCTGGCTTAATCGCGAAGCCGAAGATGGTGCGAAAGTCTGGATAAATGTAGTGGGTTTTGCCAGCTCGGTGGAGCTGTACAAGCCGTTCGGGATGCTGCGGGAGGACCTGCGGATAACCGCCGGTGACGCGGCTCTGACGCAGGCCGATTATGTAGTGGTACAGCACAAGCAAAACGAGATGACACCGCTGATGCACCATCTGGCCGCTGCAGGCAGGCCGCTATTTGCCGAACAACTCGACGGGGTTGCGCTGGTGTGGGTATTCGCCGGAGATGACCCAGCCTGTTGGGGCGCAAGGCATGCGCCCGCAGCCGTTGGTGGGATAGCCTCGGGAGGACAGTACGATGATTGAGCTTCGCAACAGCGGACGCGTGAAGATGCTGGTTACCGATGTTGACGGCGTGATGACCGATGGCGGGATGTACTTCGGGCCTAACGGCCAGGCCCTCAAGCGCTTCGATGTCAAGGACGGCTACGGGCTGAAACTGCTGCAGAGAAGCGGCGTTGCCGTCGCCTGGATTACCAGCGACGAATCGGCGATCACGCGAGCGCGGTTCGCGGCGCTGGGTCTGGATCTGCTCCACGACGGCGTGGCTGACAAGGCGGAGGCGCTGCAAGCAGTAGCGGTAGAGGCAGGATGCGGCATGGGAGAGATCGTGTATGTCGGCGATGATCTCAACGACCTAGCGGTGGCCGCAATGGCCGGCACCTTCGTCGCGCCCGCCGATGCAGTTGCCGAGGTGTTGGCGCAGGCCGGCGCGGTCACCCAAGCCGCCGGCGGTCACGGAGCCGTACGGGAAGTGTGCGAGGCCATCATTGAGCACAACCGCAAGGCGGGGTAGGCGGATAGTCCGATGCCCGAGATTTCGGTCTGCATAGTCAACTGGAATACCTGCGACCATCTGCGGGCGTGTCTGCGCAGCCTGCGGGACCATGCCGGCGGCAGGGAGCTGGAGGTGCTGGTAGTTGACAACGCCTCGGCCGACGGTAGCGTGGCGATGGTCAAGGAGCAGTACCCGGAGGTGCGGCTGTTCGCGCTGGAGGAGAATACCGGCTACGCAGCGGGTAACAACCTGGCTCTGCGCGAGGCGACCGGCAGATACCACCTGCTGCTGAATCCCGATATAGTGATAGAGCCCGGCGCGGTGGCGACGCTGGCCGGCTTCCTGGACGAGCGCCCTGCCGCCGCCGCGGTCGCACCACGCTTGCGGCACCAAGACGGCTCGGTACAGCTTTCCTGTCGCAGCTTCCCGAACCCGGATGTCATACTCTATGAGGCGCTGGGCCTCAGCCGACTGTTTCCGAAGAGTAAACGCTTCGGCAAGTACCGCATGAGCTGGTGGGACTATGACGAGAGCCGCCCGGTGGATCAGCCGATGGCCTCGGCGCTGATGATAAGGCAGGAGGCCCTGGCGCAGGTCGGAACCTTCGACGAGAGTTTTCCGATATTCTTTAATGATGTGGACTTATGCCGGCGGCTGTGGGACGCGGGCTGGGAGGTCTGGTTCACAACGGAAGCGGAGATGATCCACGAGGGCGGCGCCTCCACCAGGCAGGTGCGCCGGCGGATGATCCGCGAATCTCACCGCAGCATGGTTAATTACTATCGCAAGCACTATCGCGGCAAGGTCTGCCCGTTGGCTTACCTGGCCGCCGTGGCTACCTTGCACGCAAGCCTGTACGCGAGGCTGGCGGCTGCGGCTCTGGTAGGCCAGAGGTGAAGAGAACTATCTTGGCGAAAGATGGCTCACCAACGAGCTCCCACAGGAGGTATTGAGGTGATAGACGCAAAGCTGTTGGAGATCCTGGCGTGTCCGGTGTGCAAGGGGCCGGTGCAGGAGGAAGACGGATGGATCCTGTGCAGGGCCTGCAATAAGCGCTACCCGATACGCGACAATATCCCGATTATGCTGGTTGAAGAGGCCGAGGATATTCCGGCGCAGGACAAACAATAAACCCAACCGGCCGACACCGCGGCATCTACCCAGGCGCAGGCCGCTCGGCCGGCGCCTGTTTTGGCTACAGCGATATGGGAGACACGATTCAGCCTCAACAAAATCAAGGCCGCAGACCATGCCGCCTGAGCGTTATCATCGTGAGCTGGAACGTGCAGGCGGACCTGCGCAAGTGCCTGCGGTCGGTGTTTCAGAGTGATGCGGACGCCAGCTTCGAGGTCTGGGTGGTTGACAACGCCTCGACTGACGCCACGGTGGCGATGCTGCGGCAGGAGTTCCCCCAGGTGAAGCTAATCTGCAATGAGACCAACGCCGGCTTTGCGGCAGCCAACAATCAGGGCCTGAAGGCTGCCGAGGCGGATTACTACCTGCTGCTCAACCCCGACACCATCGTGCCTGAGGGCGCTTTTGCAAAGCTTCTGGAGTTTGCCGACGCCCATCCCGAGGCCGGAGCCATCGGGCCAAAGCTGGCTAATCCTGACGGCAGCCTGCAGTGTTCGGCGCGGCGCTTCCCGACCATTACCGCCGCAGTATTTCGCAACACCGTGCTGGGGCGACTATTCCCCCGATCCGCTTCGCCAGGCCATTATCTGATGACGGAGTGGGACCACAGTGACGCGCGCGAAGTGGACTGGGTATCAGGCGCGTGTATGCTGATCAGGCGAGAAGCGCTCGAACAGGTCGGCTACCTCGATGAAGCCTTTTTCTGGGGTTCGGAAGATGTGGATTATTGCTTCCGGCTGCACCGGGCGGGCTGGCAGGTGATGTACAGTCCCGAGCCGGTAATCGTCCACGCCATCGGCAAGAGCACCAGCCAGGTGGTCATTCCCACAATCATCAGGACCCATCGCAGCATGTGGCGGCTATACAGCAAGCATCTGGCGCGTAACCTCCTGAGCCGGGCCGTAGTAGCTGTCGGCGTCTGGCTGCGTGCCGGGCTGCTGATCGCGAGCTACCAGGCAAGGCAAGTGCTTGCACGCCTCAGACGCCTGTTTCGCAAGAGGTAAGACCGCAATGTCGAAGCAGAACAAACCTAGCGACCTCATCAGCGACATTGGCAGGGCACTGCTGGTGATTGCGCTGGTCGCCTATCCGCTGTTGGCCGGGAAAACCTTCCGCTGGCAGAACCTGACGATGCACGTCCTGGTAACGGCAGCAGCGCTACTCTGGTATGTGGGCGCAATGCGCGAGCGCCGGCGAGTGGCTCTGGTGCGTCACAAGTTGCTCGACTGGGCGCTGCTGGGCTTCTTGGGCATCTGCATGATTGCGGCGCTTCCCTCCGTGTACAAGTACGCCAGCGTGCTGTTCATCCTGTGGCTGGTGGATTGTCTGGTCGCCTATTGGATGGCCCGCGAGGCTTTTGCCGAGGAGAAATGGCGACTGGCCGTGCCGGTTGCCTTGGTGGCCGCCGCGACGATTTGCGCCTTGTTGGGCCTGCGCGAGTACGTGCGCACCGTCTTCTTCACCGGCGGTGTCACCTGGCGCATCTTCGGACCGCTTTATAATCCCAATATCCTGGCATCATACCTGATCGGGCCATTACTGGTGGCGATGGGTTTGATCTGGGGTCGGCGGAGGCCCGTTGAGGCCCAAGCAGCGGCCGCCGAACGGCCTCCGTCAGGCGATGAGCCGCGCCCGCGTTACGGAATGATTGCCCTCGGCTTTGCCATTCTGCTGATTGGGCCGGCGATACTGCTGACCGGTTCGCGGGCCGGCTTCATTGCGGCAGTTGTTGGTTTAGGCGTGTTTGCGTTCGCCAAGACCGGGCGCGGTCACGGGCGCAAGCGGATGACTCTGATCGGCGCCGGGATACTGGCGGCGATGCTGGTGGCGATGTTCACGGTGCCGCCCTTGCGCAATCGCGTGCAGCGCAGCTTCTCTCTGGATACCCACTCGGCGGCCTTCCGCTACTACACCTGGCTGGGGACGGTGGACATGGTGCGGGATAAGCCGCTGCTGGGGAGCGGTCCGGGCACCTTTGAGTACTCGTACCCGGCCTATGCCCGGGCCGGTTTCACCCGCATGGCTCATCAGAGCTTTTTACAGATTACCGCCGAGGCGGGCATTGCAGCACTGATGGTGGCGCTGCTAGCCGGGGTCGCGGCAGTCTGGCTGGGCGTTAAGCTAGCGCAAAGCCGCCCTGATCGAAGCGGGGCGGTCGCGGCGGCAGCGGCGGGCTGGCTGGTAGCACTGGCGGCGCACAACCTGGCTGACTATAGCCTCTATGTGCCTGCCGTAGCGGTCTCGGCGTTTGCTGTGCTGGGCGCTGCACTGCGGCCCGCCGGCGATGCACCGGTTGCATGTGCTAAAGGCGCGTCGGTCAAGCGTTGGGCGCTGGTAGCTGCCCTGTTGATGGTATTCGGTGCAGGTTGCTGGCTACTAGCCGGCGAGATGCTTGCCGCTCGCTCCGAGAAGCTGCTTAACCAGGGGCGGTACTATGCAGCCGAAGGCAGCGCGCTGGCGGCGGTGAGATTACTGGACTTCTCGGCGGAGAGTTGGGAGGCGCTGGCCGAGGTCTATGAGGCGCAGGTGCGTGGGCCTGATAGCATCTTCCTGCAAAAGGCCATATATGCGCGCATGCAGATGTTTCTCTGGGCGCCGACTACTGCCAAGCCCTGTATCACGCTGGCACGGCTGTTTCAGTTCAAGAACCTGCCACAGAAAGCGCTCGACTGGGCGCAGCGGGCTGTTGAGGTCTATCCCACCAACGCCAGAGGGCTAGTCGAGTTGGCGCAGTTGCAGGAGCAGGCCGGACAGGCAGATCAGGCCAGAGCCACCTACCAGCGGGCCGTGGCGCTGTTGGACGGGCCGGTCGGCAAATACCCGGCGGTGCCGGAGTTGCCCGACTTGAGCTACGTGTGGGCCTGGGACTACCTGGCTAGAGCGGCATACGCCGATGGCGACGAGGCCAACGCTAAGCAGATGGTTTACGAGGCTCTGATGCTAATCAACCAGCGCCTGCAGGGCGAAGAACTGCGCTTCGAGCTGGAGCAGAAGACCACCGGTAAGCGCCCCACCGACCTGGTCGAGATTGAGTGGATGGTTGAGCACGTGGCCGAGATTGTCTGGGAGCACCCGGACCCGATCAACAGGCTGCGTCTGGCCGAAGTGCGGCGGCGGCTGGGCCAGTGGGTCAAGCAGGAGACGCTGCTGCTCGAGGTTATCAACAAATCTGAGGGTGGCGATGAAGGTGAACAGCTACTGCTGCGCGGAATTGCCTATCTGGAACTGGGCCGGCTCTACCAGCAGCGCGACCGCGAGCAGGAGGCGCGGCAGGCCTACGCACAGGGATTGCGGCTGGTGAAGCAGGCTCCGGTGCCGACGGTGGCGAAAGGCTGGGAGAGGGCAGGACGTCGGCTGCTGAGCGCGGAAAGACTCCGTAAGCTAATCGAGAGCGCAGAGACTGTCGGGGATTAGGCCGCCTGCAACTGCTGCGCACGGGAGGAGAATGATGCCGAAGATACTCGTACTTCACGGTCCCAACCTCAACCTGCTTGGCGACAGGGAGCCGCAGCTATACGGTGACACGAGCCTGGCAGAGATCAACCGCGCCCTCGAAGATGAAGCGGCAAACCTGGGGCTGGAACTGCGCATCGAGCAGAGCAACCACGAAGGCGGGCTGATTGACATCATCCACCGCGAGCGCGCCTGGGCGGAGGCGATCGTCATCAATCCGGCAGGTTATACGCACACCTCAGTGGCCCTCGCGGATGCCCTGCGGGCGGTGAGGCTGCCAGTCATCGAGGTGCATCTGAGCAACATCCACGCCCGCGAATCGTTCCGCAGTCAGTCGGTAACCGCTGCGGCGTGCGTCGGACAGATCTCCGGCTTCCGTGCCTACAGCTACATACTGGCTCTCCATGCGGCCAAGCAGATCATCGAGCAGGGGCCGACACCGTGAGCAGCTATCGCCAGCGCCAGGCGCGGATACGCAGTTGGCTTGAAGAAGCCGCAGTTGACGCGATTATGGTTAGCTCACCGGCCAATGTCAGATATTTGTCCGGGTTCACGGGCGAGGGGCATCTGATATTGACCGCCGAGGCCGGCGCCATCTGCTCCGACAGCCGCTTCCAGATTGAGGCGGAGCAGGCTGACGGCCTCGCAATCGCCATCAGCCCCAACGGCCACCTGGAGGCAGCCGCCGAGTTCCTCAACTCAGAGGCGGCTGGTAAGCTCGCCTTCGAGGAGCATGTGCTCACCTACTCGCAGTTCAGGAAGCTGGAAAAAGCCTTCGGAACAGATGGCCTGGAGCCGGTCAGCGGTGTGGTCGAGGAGCAGCGCATCATCAAGGACGCAGGAGAAGTGTCGGCGATCCGCAAGGCGGCCCAGACCGTGGATACGGCTCTGACCGAGCTGCTGGCGGAAGTGCAGCCCGGCCCGACCGAGAAGGAGCTAGCCATTGAGCTGGACCACCGCATCCTGCTCAACGGTGCCGACACCATCGCGTTCCCGACCATCGCGGCTTCCGGGCCCTCGGCGGCTTGCCCGCACGCCCAGCCGACTGACCGCCGCTTGGCCGAAGGTGATATGCTGAAGATAGATGTGGGCTGTTGCCTTGAGGGGTACTGCAGTGACATGACCAGGACCATATTCCTGGGCGAGCCGGATGAGAGATTCTCCAAGATATACAGTGTGGTGCTGGCGGCGCAGCAGGCTGCTCTAGAGCAGGTTGGGCCCGGCGTGACCTGTGCACAGTTGGATAAGATAGCCCGCGATGTCGTCCAGGCAGCGGGCTTCGGCGAATACTTCATCCACGGCCTGGGGCACGGGGTCGGTCTGGAGGTGCATGAGGCTCCTCGTGTATCCGCGCGCAGTGACGAGGTGCTGGCTGCGGGCATGGTGATAACCGTAGAGCCGGGGATCTACATCGAGGGCTGGGGCGGAGTGCGCATCGAGGACCTGGTGGTGGTAACCGAGGACGGCTGCGAGATCCTCAGCAAGACGCCCAAGCTGCGCTATTGAGGATCGGAGCAGGGCTGTGAGGGTGCCCTCTGGTGGAGCGCACGACGCCTCCTCTCGACTAGAGCGAGGGCCGCGGTGAGTAGAAGCAGATTGGCAGACGGAGTGGAGCGTGCTATAATCGAGGCAGGTATCAGTGGTGTCAATGCCGCTGGCTTCAATATGACTAAGGGGTGACACCTATGTGGAGAATTGTCGCAGTAGGCGTACTGCTTGTGGCGCTGCTTGTGGCTGTAGTTGCGATGAGCGGATGCCCGAAGCAGAAGTCGGGAGAGGAGATTGAGGCGGAAATGCGCGAGCAGTTGGGGACGGGCGCGCCGCCTCCACCACCTCCGCCTCCGGGCCATGAGGCGGCGGAGGGCGCGGGCGAACAGGCTGCTCCGGCCACCCCGCCCGCGGGCGAGACGCAGCCCGCTGAGGCGCCGGCAGGCCAGTAACCAGTCTGTGGAACGCACAGGGCAATAGCCTCGCCGGCGCGCCGAGGGCCATACTAAGCACTTAGGCAACAGCGTCGGCGTCATGCCGGGCGGGCCTAAGAGGTATAGGCAAGAAAAATGGGCGGGAGCAAATCCCGCCCATTACCACGTCTCGATTAACGGCGACTTGCAGGGCGTGCCGGTCCCAGGCTATTGCGCCGACCAGTCACCCCACATGTCGTTCGATATGCGTTCGAGCCTCATCCACTTGGAGTGCCCGTCAACGAAGGAGTAGTTGTCGCCGCCGCTGTGCGCCCATGGGAGGCACCAGTAAACCGTGAGAGCGGATTGTACGGAGTCACCGGCCCAGCAGTAGCGGGGGCCAAGCATAATGGTCTGTGCAGGATTCTGGACCTCGGACAACTTGCAGCCGTGGGTGCGGAAGTAGTAAGTCGCGCCAAAGCTTGGCATACTCCCCAAACCGTAGCCGTTCCACCCGTAAGAGTTGGGGTTTATCGGATGGTTCGCGGGGTAGCTTGCGCAGTAGATGATGGTGCCTTCGGCTCTGTTCGGATATGTTGGTATCATCTTGGTGTAGGGCTCCAGCTTCTCCCACCAGCGGCAGTAGCCATAGCCGTGCATCCCTGGGAGACTTCCGTCAGCCGCATTATATGTGTGAGCCTCGTTCATAAAGTATGCGGTAAACAGTAGGTGTTCATCGTAGTCCTGGACATACATCAAGACCGCCAACGCCAGTTGCTTGTGATTGCTCAGACAATTAGTCTGGCGAGCCTTTTCGCGCGCCTTGGCGAAGACCGGAAACAGGATCGCCGCCAGGATCGCGATAATCGCTATCACCACGAGCAATTCTATCAATGTGAAACCCCGTCTCATCTTCTCTCCTCCTCACTTTTGCACGAGCATATCATGTTTGTCTGGGCCTCTGAGGGCTTGGGAACTCGTGCCGTCATGCGTGGCGAAGCTAGTCAGACACCAGCAAGGCCATGCTACCTGACGCCAGGGAAATCCGGGTTCCAGAATTTACAGGCGGTGTTGTTGGGATATACGTTCTCCCTGCTGGCGTACGTGCCCGTAGAACCGGGGCCGGGCGCGAAGCCACCGTCCCACGCATCCGCGGGAATGTTGCTGCCTTTGAGCCACTTGCCATGTCCATCGCAGAAGCCGCAGTTGGCGCCTTCGTTGTGCCGCTCGAGGGCAATGTCATTACGGCCGTCCTCGGCGCCGCTGTCAGAGGGTATGCCGGGCCGCGACCAGACGTAGGTGACGGTAGTGTCAATGTAATAGGTGCCTGTATCACCCTTGTCAACGATGCACATGGTTTCGGAGGGGAACTGGAGTTGGTCGTCCCTGATTGGATATCTATACCCACCAGAGAACTTATCGTACCAGGCCGCCATGTACTCGTTGTAACCGTAGCTGATGTCGTTGAAGGATGCGCCACCGTCCCAAGCCGTGCTGACCGAAGGGCAGTTCATAATCTGCGTGTTCTTCATGTACGGCGTGACACTGCAAAACCATGGTACCCAGGCAGGCGTGGCCGTGTCTCCGTTCGGTGCCGTCCAGCCCGCCGGTGCCCCGACTCTGACAGCGGGGAAGGTCCCGTCATAGTCCTGGATGTACATCTTGATGGCGGTCATTATCTGTTTGACGTTGGACAGACAGTTGGACTGGCGGGCCTTTTCTCTGGCCCGGGCGAACACCGGGAAGAGAATCGCCGCCAAGATAGCGATAATCGCTATCACAACTAACAACTCGATCAGCGTGAAGCCCCGTCTCATAACATTACCTCCTCCTCGAACCAGTATCTAAGCCCACACGAGTCTTACACCTAACAATGCTATTTGTCAAGAAAGTTAGAATACCTGCTTTTCTTGAAGACAGCCCAAGAATATTGTATGCTATCGAGGTCAGTAACAACTACCGTTATCGCGAAAGGGTGGTTGAGGTGTATAGGACGCTGGTCGGGAGTATCTTGCTGGTGCTGATGCTACTGGCCGTGGTCAGTGTGTGCGGCTGCCCCAAGACCAAGTCGGTAGAGGAGTACGAAAAGGAGAAACCGCCGGGGTTCGTTCCCCCAATGCCACCGGGGTCCACTGAGGCCGAGGGCGAACCGGCGGCAGCTCCTCAGCCGGAAGCGAAAGAAGCGCCTGGCAGCTTCGATGCCGCGCCGCCTACCGCGCCGGAGGCTGAGCCCGAAAAGGCTCCGGCCCCCGAAGGGCAATAGTCGGCCTACGGCCGGAAGCCCCACCGTCGCACCCAAACAAAGAGCGGCTGCCTCTTGGCAGCCGCTGCTAGGCGTATAGCTCCGCATCGTCCGTCAGAGTTATACTATTTTACATGCCCGTCGGCGAACAGGACGTGCGGCCCTCGGGGATGCCAGTGTTCGGAGAAATCTGCCACCAGCGGGCATTTCGAGTTATCTATACTCCAGGGCCGGTCCATCCGCTGAAGCGGCATCCCGAGGTTGAGCATCCCCAGGGCGTAGTCGTAGCTAGTCCCCTCGGTCTTCCACATCTCGTCAGTGTCGCTGGGACAGCGGAAGATCTTGCTGCTGCGGGTGTAGCTACCCAGCACGTCGGGTAGGCCCGGCGGTCCGGCCTCGCTGGGCCGGTTGTTAGCCAGAGGCAGGAACTGGGCCCAGTCGTTGCCATAGGCCTTCAGCGCCAGGCCGATTTGATGCAGGTTTGACCTGCACGTTGTCTCCCGGCCCTGCTCACGCGCCCGCGAGTAAACCGGAAATAGCACCGCCGCCAGCAGCGCGATAATGGCGATGACGGTAAGAAGCTCGACCAGCGTGAAGCCGAAGCCTCTGGGCCTGCTGATTTCTCGAATACCTATCATGTTCTTTTCCTTAGGCTGCGTCGTTTATTGAGGTAACGACCTCGGGCTGCCCTTCGACATTGCTCCCTACGACTTCGCTCAAAGCCGGCCCAGCTAAGCGCTTGATACGGGTCAGCCGCTCATGATCTTGGCCGCCTGCTGTAGTAAGGGCATTAGCTCGCGGCGTTGGTCCATGGGCAAGCTGTTGCTGTAGTTGATGAGCTTCTGCATCAGCTTGCGGGCGATGTCGGAGGACCGGATCTGCGCTCTCTGCTCGTTGGTGAGCTGCTTGCTGCCGTCAACAGCCCGCCGAATGATCTCAGCACGGTCTGCTTGTGGCTGGCTCCAGAAGTAGCCCATGGCGGTGTCGAACAAAGCGTTTATCCGGTCTTCGGCTTCATCGCTGCTGAGCGTACGGACGTTGGCGATGAGATAGACGCGACGCCAACTACAGCCAAGCTGTTCGGCAGCAGCGGCCACGATGTCGTCCACCGGCGCCTCGGTCAGATCAACACTGATCCACTCCTCACTGCCAACAAGCCGGTCAAGTACCACAAATCCGGAGGCGTCGGCAAGCGCGTCGGTGAAGGCGGTCAGATCAGCGTCGGCGCACTGCACGCTGGCTGGGTCGGAGTAACTGGGACTGGCGGCAAAGCGTAGCGGATCGGACAAAGCCCAATATGCCATACGGTCGAGACCGGCGCCCGAGGCGTTGTCGCTGCGAGCACTGGCACGCCAGCCCCCGATCGGCGTTTCCTCCGTAGCGTCGCCACCGTCCTGAACCAGGGCGGCGACTTCAGCGGCCACAGCCTCCCGCTCCTCATCAGTCATCCGCGCAAGATACTGCCTGCGGGCCTCGGTAACCAGGCCGACGAGCTTGCCGAAGTCTTCTGCCTCAGGTGGCTGGTCCGGTGGCTCGAGCATATAGATACGCACCCAAGAGCAGTTGGCTTGGACGGCGGCGGCATGGATCGCCGTCTCGATGTCGGCGTCGGCCAAATCAACGGTTACCTCGAGGTCAGGGGCCTCACCTAGATATATCGCGACACCGGTCTGCGCGGAGACCTCGCTGAGAAACTCCGGCAAGCTGATGTCGGCGGCAGTGATACTGACAGCCGGCAGCTCCGCAGCCTGGACGCCCGCAGCTCCGACGCACAGCACTGCTAGCCCCCACGCGACAGCCGAGAGATGGATAGTCCTACGCATTAGTGACCTCCGGCAAATGCAGTTTCACTAGCAAGCATACCCCTATCAAGGGTACCTTAAAACGACGCTGAATGTCCATGTATGGTTCAATCATAGATCAACGCCGCCACGGCTGCAGTCTTGCGATCGCAGTAACGACGCGGGCATTTGGCCGCCGCGCTCACCTAGCCGACAATGGTGGCCGTTTGGCCTTGCGGTCAAGAGACCAGCTCGGCGGTGTCGCGGGCGATCATCAACTCCTCGTCGGTGGGGATGACATACACCCGCACCGGCCGCTCGGAGCAGGATATGTCAACACCCTCCCGCTCATGGGTGAGGTTGCTGTTCTTCTCCGGGTCAACGGCGATCCCCAGGTGTTCCAGGCCCTCGAGCGATTTGGCGCGCACCAGCGGGTCGTTTTCCCCGATGCCGGCGGTAAAGACTACCGCGTTGAGGCCGCCCAGAGCCGCTGAATAGGCGCCGACGTACTTCCTGACGCGGTAGCAGAACAGCTCAATGGCTGCCTGCGCCCGCGTGTCTCCAGCCGCCGCAGCCGCCTCGACATCGCGCATGTCCGAACTGACTCCGGACACGCCCAGCAGCCCGCACTGATTATTCAGCAAGCTGTCGGTCTGTTTCGGCGTCAGGCCGAGTTTATCATGCAGATACGGAACGATCGCCGGGTCGAGGTCGCCACAGCGGGTCCCCATCAGCAGGCCCTCAAGGGGCGTCAGTCCCATCGTCGTGTCAAGGCTGATTCCGCCCGCCACCGCCGCCATACTGCAGCCGTTCCCTAGGTGCGCAGTCACGATTCTCTGGTCCGCCAGCTCGATACCCGCCTCCGCCAGCCGCTGGCTCGCTATCAGACTCACATAGCGGTGCGAGGTGCCGTGGAAGCCGTAACGGCGAATGCCGTGTTGTAGGTACATTTCGTAGGGCAGTCCGTAGAGGAAAGCCTGCGGCGGCATCGTTTGGTGGAAAGCCGTATCAAAGACGGCTACCTGTGGTACGGCCGGCAGTCTCCGCAGGCAGGCCCGGATCCCCATCAGGTTCACCGGATTGTGCAAGGGTGCCAGCTCGGCCACTCGCTCAATCGCCGCGATCACTTCGTCGTCAATCAGCACTGACTCCGAGAAGCTCTCACCACCGTGCACTACGCGATGGCCGACAGCGCCGATCTCACCGAGATCAGAGATGACGCCACCTTGGCTGTCAGTCAAGGTGGCCAGGACCAGGTCCAGAGCCACCTCATGGTCCGGCATGGGCTGTTGCTTCTCAGTCGCGACACCTCCCGGCACCTGGTGCGTTAGAACCGCTGCGTCGCCGCCATTGATGCCGACCCGGTCAGCCAGGCCGGAGGCGAGCGAGGCTTCGGTCTCGCTGTCAAACAGCTCGTACTTGAGTGACGAAGAGCCACAGTTGACGACCAACACGATCACTGGCTTCAATCTCCCGTCTCTTCGCACGCCTTAGCGCGGATTATTCGTGAAGCTGTCAAGAGCAGCCTCGGGCTGCCCTTCGACGTTGCTCAGGGCAGGCCGAGCTACGCGTTCGTAGATAGGCAGCTTTGGCACTTCGCCCCGGCAGGCTTACGGGGAAGTCGGCACCTGACGAGTCAGCACCGGGCCGACTCCTGAGATTGCGAGTCGGCCCAGTACCTGTCTGCGGCCGAGTTGAACTTGCATTGAGATGAGCTGCAACGTTCAGTCGGGAGCCGCTAGCTTTAGGCACGGCGGGTGATGTGGGAGCTATTCTTCGGGTTCTCTGGCCGGCGCCTCGGCTGCCGGCGCTGCGGGTCCCTGACTGCTTAGGGCCTTCTTGGTCTTGTCAATGGTTGAGGATATGCGGCCGACGTAGTTTTCGAGGCGCTCGACGATGCCGCGGGCCCATTGGGTGGCCTCGGCCCGGATTGCGTTGGCATCAACTTCGGCCTGCTGTAGGGTCCTTTGGGCCTCTGCCTGGGCCTGCTTGGTCAGCTCATCGTTGGAGACCAGCAGTTGCGCCTGCTGGCGGGCGCCGTCAATGATCTTCTGGGCTTCATCATGCGCCTGCTCGACTATCTCCTCGCGCTGGCGGGTCACCTGTGTAGCGGTAGTCATCTCTTCGGGCAGACTGGTACGGAGTCTGTGCACCATATCATAGAAGGCATCGGCGTCGAGCACGAGCTTGCGGAGCAGAAGCAGCCTGCAATACCATACCTTCTCCCCGCGTTCCCCCATTTGCTCCAGTTCATCCAGAAGCTGCAGTATTTCCATTCTGCTGCCCTCCCTAGCCTGAAATACGTCAGGTTGCCCCTGGCCGCTGAGCGGCCCGCCTTCAATCCGCTTGCCGCTTCGTTATACTGGACAAGCGCGCCGCGACGCTAGCAGGCACATAACTCGAGACATCCGCACCGAGTTGATTGAGCCATTTGATCATGCTGGAACTCATATGGGCATACTGGGCGGAAGCGAGCACAAATACGGTCTCGATCTCCGGGGCCAGGTCGGCGTTGACCGCCTGCATCTGCATCTCATACGCCATATCGCCGGCGGTGCGGAGGCCTTTGACTATTGCCACCGCACCGTGCTGGCGGCAGTAGTCCACCAGCAAGCCGTCGAAGCTCTCGACCGTGACGTTGGCCATATCCGCACAGGCGGCTGTAACCATCTCGACCCGCTCATCCAAGGCGAATGAGTGCCGCTTGTCGGCATCAACGGTCGCGGCCACTGCGACGATGACTTGGTCAAAAAGCCCGGCGGCCCGCCGCACCAAATCCACGTGGCCTAGTGTAATCGGATCAAAACTGCCTGGGCATACCGCTATCCGTTTCGCCATCATATCAACCCACAGCGCCAGGCCTGCTCACTGTCGCTGCCAGCGCAGCGCGCCTGTGAACACCCCGGTCTCCTGTATCGCGTAATAGATTTCGCCGTTGTAGTAGTAAAAGGTCGTGGTGGGCTGGGTGTTGCTGCTGAAAACGTAGTTAGCCCCGTCTGCCGCCCACGTTCCCTGGCTGTTCTCATCGGGCCGGTTGGGTATCTTGACGGTCCGCGTCCAGGTACCGTCGGCGTTGATCGTCCAGGTACCTGAGCAGCCCGCCTCTGCACACAACCACCACGGGCCCTGGAAGGAGGCGCCGAGGCCGAACAGCTCCCAGACGCCGATGACCGGGTCCTGCCCATTCGACCGGTCTGAGCCGGATGCGTCGAGGGCGCCTCCGTGGCATCCGACCATGTAAGCCGTGGCCGTCACCACCAACGCAAGCAGCGATACTTTGCCCGTCTTCACGATAATGGCCCTTAGCATAAGCTTAGTTGACGACCATAAGTGAGAGCTGAGAGCACTGCTGTCAGGTTTCGTACCAGAGCAGAACCGTTCCGCCGAACTGCTGCCGCCGCACTTGCCTGAGGCCCGCTACCTCTGGGGCGGCCCGGCTGTCGCATTGCACTATCAGCAACGTGTCGTGCGCCCCAATCAGCTTCGTAGCAATCCGCAACAGGGGCGCTATGTCCACAGAATAGGGCGGGTCTGCAAATACTATATCAAATGGAGCGAGTTTTTGCCACACTTCTGTGAAACACTTTGGCAGACTACCGGAGAACACAGTCGCCAGCTCCGCCAAATGTGTATTCGCCAGGTTGGTACGCAAAGCCTCCAGGCAGCGAGAGTTCTTTTCCACGAACACCGCACTCTGAGCGCCACGGCTGAGGGCCTCGATTCCGACGCTGCCGGCCCCCGCGTACAGATCGCAGAAACGGCTGCCCACCACCTGGTCGCCTAAGCTGGCAAACAGCGATTCGCGTACCCGGTCGGGCGTAGGGCGGATCTTCTCGCCCTTCGGGTACTGCAGCCGAATTGACTTGGCGCTTCCGGCGATCACGCGCATCTCAAATCGTCCACTGACGGGGTTTGGTCGAGACGGCCTTGAGCGCCCGGCGCAGCAGTTGGTGCGCTCGGAGGTCAGGATCCTGGTCCAGCAGCCTCCGGGCATCGTCCCGTGCCTGCACTAGGCTCGGTGTATCGGCGAGCAGAGCGGCCATGTGGACGTCCGGCAGGCCGTGTTGAGCAAGCCCGACCATCTCTCCGGGGCCGCGCCTGCGCAAGTCCTCCTCGGCTATTTTGAATCCGTCGCTGGTTTCCTCGAGCACCCGCAGACGCTCAACTACCTCGAGCGTTTTGCTGGTGGTCAGGAGCACACAATGCGCCTGGGCGCTGGACCTGGCGACGCGACCCCGCAACTGGTGCAGTTGCGCCAGCCCGAAGCGCTCGGCATTGAATACTACCATAACAGTCGCATTGGGCACATCCACACCGACTTCGACGACCGTGGTGCTGACGAGTACGTGGACCTCGCCAACATGGAACTGGGCCATGACCGCTTCGCGCTGTTGCGCCGGCATCTGACCGTGCACGAGGCCCAGTGCCGCTTCCTTACCACCTGGAAACGCTGCCAGCTCGGCCTGCAGATTCTGGTACATCTGGGTGGCGGCCTCAGCGTTGCTTTTCCTTGCCTCTTCCACCAGAGGGCAGATTACATAGGCCTGGTGGCCGGCGGCTAGCTGCGCCACCAGCAACTTCAGCGCCGCCTTGCGCTTGCGGTCGGGAAGCAGTCTGGTTTGGACAGGTTGACGCCCGGGCGGCAGCTCGTCAATTACCGAGATATCGAAGTCACCGTACAAGGTCAAGGCCAGAGTGCGCGGGATTGGGGTGGCCGACATGACCAGCACATTGGGCCGCAGGGCCTTGTCTGCCAGGGCCGCCCGCTGCTGGAGGCCGAAGCGGTGCTGCTCGTCAATCACAGCCACGGCCAAGTCGGCGAACTCCACACCCGGCTGCAACAGGGCATGAGTCCCGACGACAACGACCGGCTCGCCACTTGCCAGGTGGTCCCGTACCTGCGCCTTGGCCGGCTCCGGCAAGCTGCCGGTGAGCAGCAGCGGCTGTATCCCTAACGGCGCAAGCAGAGCGGAAAGCGTATGATAGTGCTGCTCGGCGAGCAGCTCCGTCGGTGCCATCATCGCCGCCTGCTTGCCGGTTCGTATCGCGCAGTAGAGCGCCCAGGCAGCGATTACAGTCTTGCCGGAGCCGACATCGCCGTGCACCAGCCGGTGCGCAGGTTCGGAGCCGGCCAGGTCCGCTGCTACCTCCTCAAGCACACGTGCTTGCGCCGGGGTTAACCCAAACGGCAGCGCGCCCAAGTATTCCTCCCGCGCGGTTTCGTCAAATGGGAGCCCCCCACCGGTGGCCGGCGCTTTCACGGCCCGCTGCCTGCGCGCCAACTCAAGCTGCAGCAGCAGAAGCTCCTGATAGACCAGGCGCTTGCGGGCCGCTGCTTGAGAATCGTTACTATCAGGGAAGTGAGTTTGCCAGAGGGCCTCGCGCAGCGACATCAGGCCGCGTTGCCTAGCCAGCTCTGGCGGTACCAGCGCCTCCGGCAGCTCTTGACATCTGTCGAGAGCCTGCCGAATCAGCTTGCGCAGCAGCGTGGGACTGAGGCCTTCGATTCTGCTATAGACCGGCACCAGCTTGCCGATGCCCAGGCCGGGCGAGTCCGTAGCGTCGGGGCTGGCTCGTTCACATTCCTGGACGACGACGGCTGCCTGGTCTCCCCGCAGCCGCATCTTGCCGACCAGGACAAGCTCCGTGCCCGGCTTGAACTGCTCGGCGCGGTAGGGCTGATTGAACCAGCGGAGAGTAATGCGGCGCTCGGAAGCCTCCTCCAGTGGCAATGTGCTAGGTGGTGCCATAGCCAGAGCGGGTACCTGTGTCATCCGCAGTCGGCCACGGTAGAAGTTGCTGCCTTTGCCGGTTACGCGGACCCGCAGGCAGGCTTCCTGACCGTCGCTAAGCTCCTCGATGCGGTGCAGCCGCGGGCGGTCCTGGTAGCGGTAAGGGTAGTAGGTGAGCAGATCGCCGATGGTCCTGAGGCCGGCGGCGGCCAAGCTATCAGCTCGCGCCGGCCCGACCTTTTTCAGTGTGGTAATCGGGGCCGCCCAGGAAACCCCCTTACCGCCAGCGGTCTGCTTTGAGCGCGGCTGCTTTGCCTTGCGCGATCTGGTGGTGTCTTCTGGTCTCATTTGCCCGGATGATCTCGGCCCGTCGTTATGGCGCAGGTGAGATGCTAACAGCGTCCGCTCATCAGCGTGTCATAAGCCTCTGCGGTGGAGCAGCCGGTGTGGTGCGCATAGAAGCCGGGGGTCTGCTCGTCCCAGGGCACTAGCACCTCGATCAGCGCGGGCCGGCCGTCGGCATTGGCTTGCATGGCACTCGCGATGGCCGGTGCGCATTTCTCGG
Source organism: uncultured Armatimonadia bacterium (assembly GCA_964390495.1). Lineage (GTDB taxonomy): Bacteria > Armatimonadota > Zipacnadia > Zipacnadales > UBA11051 > UBA11051. The sequence goes on along the minus strand of CAYMIN010000001.1, from coordinate 193,582 downwards.
CGCTATCTACATACAGACCCGCCAGGCCCGCCGCCTGGGCCGCCTCGGCATGGTTCCAGTTGGCCGTAAACTCGGTGCAGTAGTAGCGCTCGTCGCGGCCCAGCTTCTGGCCCCATTTGATCCACCCCAGCGCGTTGTTGTTGAACACCACATAGGTAATCGGCAGTTGGTACTGCGTAGCCACCACGATCTCCTGCATCTGCATCTGGAATGAGCCGTCGCCGGTGATGCAGAAGACGTTGGTGCCGGGGCGGGCGACTGCTGCGCCGATGGAGGCACCGACGGCATAGCCCATGCAGCCGAAGTCGGAGGCCGAGACCCAGGTGCCCGGGGTGGTCAGTTGCAGCTCCGTGGCGGTCCAGACGCGGTTCGCGCCCTCGCCGACAACCACCACTGCGTCCTGCGGCATCAGGCGGTTGAGTTCGGTGAGGAATTGTGAGAAATGCACCGGCCCCTTCGAGCGCGCTACCAGTGCATCCACCTGGGCGCGCCACTGTTGCTTGAGGTCCGCAATGTGCTTGGCGGCCTCGCTGCTGGCGAAGTCGCGCTCGCCGGCGTCCTCGGCACAGGCCTCGGCAAGCTGGGCCAGGGTCAGCTTAGCGTCGCCCAGCAGGCAGATATCCGGTGTCCAGTTGCGCCCGAATTGGGCGGGATCAATATTCAGGTTGATGAAGGTGCGTTGTGAGGGCAATTGCGGCCAATCTTTGCCCACCGCGAACTCCTCGATCTGACTGCCGACCCACAACCAGCAGTCGGATTCATCAAGCAGCGCCTCGCTCACGCCAGTGCGGTTGCAGCCCACGCCGCCACCGGCCAGGGGATGGTCCTCAGGTATGCAGGTCTTGCCGTGATTGGTGTACAGAACCGGCATCGCCAGCAGCTCGGCTAGCTTGCGAACCTCTTCATGCGCACCCGACTGATGCACGCCGCGACCGCAGATCATGACCGGGTTGCTCGCGTCCACCAGGGCCTTGGCTGCTTCGGCCAGTGCCTGCGGCTCGGCGACGCAAGTGCTGCGTGGTGCGGGAACGTAATCATCCATGTCGGCTTCCATGTCCCCGATGTCTATGGGGATATCCACGAACACCGGCCCACAGGGAGGTGCCAGGGCGTGCTTGAAGGCCTGCTGCATCACCCACGGGACCTTCTCGGGCCGGTCCACCCGGTACCACCATTTGGCGAATCCGACCACGCTCTCGATCTGGGGGAACTCCTGCAACTCCCCCTTGCCATACTGCGAGATCGGCGCATTGGGGGCGATCACCACCAGCGGAATGCGGGAGTACATCGCCTCATGGATGCCCACCAGCATGTGCGAGAAGCCGGGCCCGGCCGTGCCCTGACAGACACCAGTCTTGCCGGTCAGTTGGGCATAGCCGAGCGCGGCGAAGGCTCCGGCGGTCTCATGTCGGGCCAGGATTGCCTTGACTTGCTCCTGCTTGCCTAGCTCATCGTAGAATATGGTTACCGAGTGGCCGCCAGGCAGGCCGAATACATACTCCACGCCTTCGGCCGCCAGCGCCTCGACTACTGCTTGCGATGCCTTCTTGAGCGCCATACCATTACCCCTTTTCGCACTTGTGGAACCATCGAACAGAGCATATTTCCGCATATCCATGCGATTTCCTGTCTTGAGTCATAGGGTCGTACTGTACGGTGAGATATTTGGCAGATGAGGCCAACTTAAGAAGGTCCTGCCATGCCGTGTGGTCAATACCTCACCAATTGGTATCAACCAGCCTGGCGGAGTGTGGGTAATATGAGCAGCGATGTTGACAAGCTTGCCCTCAAAGGCGGCCCCAAGGCGGTGACGGCGGACAGCTCGGAGCAGTGGAGGCGGCCCGTGGAAAAGGAAATGGAGCTGATCCGGGGGCTGCTGGAGAAGGGCGCTATCTCCGGCGAGGGACCCGGCACCGGCCTCCCCTACGAGTTTGAGACCGAGTTCGGCGAGTACATCGGCGCGGAGTACTGCGTGACCACCGACCACGGCTCAACCGCTCTGGCCAGTGGGTTCTATGCGGTCGGTGTGGGGCCGGGTGATGAGATTATCACCCCAACCATCGGCTACTTGGGCACCTACGGAGGGGCGCTGTTTCTGGGAGCCAGGCCCGTTTTCTGTGAGCCGGACCCCAACACGCTGCTGTGCGATCCGGCGGATATCGAGAAGAGAATCACCTCGCGTACCAAGGCAATCTGCCCGATCCACGCGGGTGGCAATGTCTGCGACATGGACGCGCTGCTGGAAATCGGCCGGAAGCATGGTGTGGCGATCGTCGAGGACGGCGCCCACGTGCATGGCGCTGAATGGGACGGCAAGAAGATCGGCAGCTTCGGCGACATCTGCTGCTACAGCCTGCAGGGGGCCGACCCCGGCGGCAAGCCGGTGTGCGGAGGCGAGGGTGGCATCGTCACCACCAACAACCGCCTCTACTACGAGCGCGTGCTGGCCTTTGCGCACCTGCATCGCGCCGGCGTGAAGAATGAGTTCACCATCCCACCTTACACGATGCTGGACAATGAGGCGCTGGGACAGAAGCTGCGCGCCCATCCGCTGGCTTTAGCGGTGGCGAAGGTGTCGCTCGATTCACTGCCCTATCGCATCGAGAAAAACGACGCCTTCCGCGAGAGAGTTTTTGCGGGGGTGGGAGGGATAGCCGGCCTGCGACCGGAAGCTACCTATCCCAAGGCCAAGCGCATCAGTCTCTACGGCGGCTTCCAGATTATCTATGATGCGGAGGCCTTTGACGGGCTACCGTGCGCCACCTTCGTCGAAGCGCTGGCGGCCGAAGGCGTGCGCGCGAGTGTATGGGGCTGGCACCTGGAACACATGCGCAACATCTTCCAGCAGGGCTTTGACCTGTGGGGCGAAGGCCGGGGGCCACTGAGCGGCGATTTCAAGCCCTACCGACAGGGCGACTACCCGCTGGCCGAAGCCATCATGCAGCAGGCCATCACCATCCCCTCGTACATCGAGCCGCGAGACGACTACGTGGATCAGATGCTGGTGGCCTTCGGGAAGGTGGCGGAGAACTACCAGCAGCTTCTCGACTAGGCTTGGCGAAGTGGGCAGAAGTGCGGCAGACAGGCTAGGGTTGCCGCTGCTATATTCTGGCTTGACTTGTCGCGCTGTAGCGTATAGCATGAGAGCACTGTAGGGCTATTCAGGTCAGGGATAGAAATCCGTGGGATGGGGGAAGGTCAAATGTCTGCGAGCAGAGGTTGTTTGCTGGTGGCCGGAGTGGTTGTATTGCTGGTCCTAGCACCTGTCGGTGCCTCGGCGGATTATACTGAAACCTGGTCGAATGACGACAACCTAGAAGGCTGGCAAGGCGCCGCAACCGCCGGGATACTGACGCTTACTCATGATAATGCGGACGACAATCTGTCCTGGTCGGTGTTACAGAGCTCCGACTATGGGCAGGTGGCGATCTGGGCTGACGATACCGCTTCCGGCGGCAACTTTGCGGGCAACTTGAGTTGGGCTATCGAGGGCGACATATCGTTCGATTTCTATCTCGATGCCGCCAATTCCGACTTCCGCGCCTTGGAATTGGTTCTATACGGTGGTAGCGGTAATGTCTGGCGACACGGGCTGGCTGATCCGGTGACGGACGCCTGGAACCACTATGAATGTGGCCTCGACTACGGCGTGGGGTGGACACAGTACGGAACTGCCAGCTTCGCAGAGGTGCTGGCCGACACGCACTCGATGGCGATTTTCTTTGACCACACGTACCAGACCGGCACCGGCGCCTCAGGCCACATTGACAACTTCACGCTAACTCCCGAACCTGGGACCAGCGGTCTGCTTGCGGTGGGCTTGGCCGGTCTTGCAGCTTTGCGTCGCCGCAAGCAGGCATAAGGCGAGAAGCAGTATATCATGTGGGTTAGCAGTATGGTGGCACCAAGCTGGGAGCGTCAGGACGGTCCCAGCTTTGGGTTGGGCTCGATTCGAAGGCTTATTTGCTGGAGAGAAGTCATTCATCGAGTTCGATGCGGTAGCGGTAGTAGTCAGCCTGCTGCCATTGGGGCCGCCCCAGCTCGCCCAGGCGACTGAGGTAGAGCACCACGTCGCCGGTCAGCCGGTCCTGGTAGCAGCGGAAGTTCGACAGCATCAGGTCCGGCGAATCGTTGCTGTTCTTCTCGTCAATCACCCATCGGGTCTCCGGCATGAAGGCGAACGGCTCCTCCTGCACCTGCAGAATGCTCAAAGAGGAGCGAGGCATGTTCCCATTGGCGCGCTCGCCGGGTAAGCACAGGTTGCCCATCCAGTAGAGCTTGCCGCTTTTCTCGGACCGCAGCAGCCGCGAACCGTTGGAGCCGGACTCGATCATCTGGCCGTCGCTGAAGGCCACCGGCTCAGGATCGGACCAGGTGTCGCCTTGGTCCTCGGAGAAGCTGACCCACTTGTAACCGGGCTTCTCAGGGAACATGCTGTTATCGCCGCGCAGGACCATGACCAGGCGGCCACCGGGCAGCTCGGCCAGCGTCGGCTCGTAGTGGCCCCGCGAGGTCCTCTCGAGGTCCGGTAGCACCGCGCGGCTGACGCTCCAGGCGATGCTACCGTCTGCTTGATAGTCGCCTAGCAGGTTCACGATGGTTCCGGCCGGCGACCAGCAGCCTCGGTAGTGCACCGGCTTTCCGTTCTCGTCCAACAATCTACACTGCCCGGGAACGATCAGGCGGCCGGTGGAAGTCTTCAGCGGGACGCAGAAACTCATTGACGGCACTCGGCCCTCAGCCACAGTCAGCTCCTGGCGCGGGCCCCAGGAGTTGCTACAAGGATCATAGCTCTCCACCACCAGCTCGCCCTGCTCGTCCACATCGAGCTTGTCGTCGGGATAGAGCCGGCGGTCGGTGAAAGCCCATAGTTTCTCGGTGTCGAGATCGAAGAAGGCCGCCGGCTCGATGTAACGGACCTTACCTTGGCCAGTGGTTTCGCTCTTCCAGTGTAGATACGGTTCCGACCACGTGCGGCCATTGTCGCGGCTGATGGTGATGACATAGTCGTCATAGGCGTCGGAGTAGTCCTGCCAACCGTAGCAGTGCATCAGCACCGGGTCGTGGCGGCTGACGTAGGTGACAAATCCGGGCACCGCATCGCGCCCGCACTGATAGCGCAGCACCAATTCTCTCGCCAGTAGTTTCATTCTCAATCTCCCTCGTCAATGTGCTTGGGTGTACATTTGCCGACCGGCTCTCCGCAGCCTATGGCAGCATCTGGCGCAGATGGTCAACGCTCACTTCAGCGAGGCTGTCCACGACCAGATCGGCTTGTTGCAGTTGGTCGGCGGGTACCGAGCTGGTCACCGCCACGCAGAGCATACCTGCAGCCTTCGCCGCTGTGACACCGGCCGGAGCATCCTCGAAGACGACGCACCGCGCCGGGTCAACTCCGAGCCGCTCAGCGGTTACCAGATAGATCTGCGGATCGGGCTTCTTCCTGCTGACGTCTTCCCCGGTGATGACGGCGTCGAACCACTCCAGCCTCAGCCCCGTACCCTCGATCACGGGGAACTGCTTGTCCTGATTGCCGGAGGTGGCGATGGCGATTCTGCACTGAGGGTCTTCGCGTCCCGTCTGGACCAGCTCGATCACACCGGGCATAGCGGGCAAGGGCTGATCGCGCAGCAGCTTGAAGAAGTTGTCCTTGCGACGCTCCACCGCCGCCTCGGTATCAATCGTCACGCCGTACTTCTCCGCCACACCCTCGACATAGCACTCGTCACCGGTGCCGACGAACTCGCGGAAGTCTTCGGGCTGCACCTGGGTGGCGTAGAGTTCGGCGAACATCATCACGCTGGCCCGCGCATTGAGCCCTTCGGTATCAGCCACGACCCCATCTACGTCGAATATCATTGCCCATTGCATTTTCGTCTCGATCCCAGTCTATTCGGCGCCTTGGCGGGCGGGCAGGATTTCGGGCAGCTCTTTACCGGCCTCGATCATACGTCGTCTCAGTGCTTCACACAGTTCGGCGCGCCGGGCGGAGGAGGCCGGCCTTTTCGCTATGGAACTGCAGATGACGTTTTCCCCGCCAAGGTGTCTGCGACCTCCGCGTGGACCTGATCGGGCGACTGGGTGCGTAGGCGAGACCGCTTGCTCAGGGACGGCGGCTGTGGTACAATGGTGGCGTGAGAGGCCCTGCGTTGTGCGTGACGTCTTAGTTGTTTCGAGCCAACACCCAAATTGAGGGAGCCCGGACTCCGCCGACGGCGCGACGGCCTGCATTGCCAGGCGAACGTAAAGCCGGTGGGAGGGCACCCACTTGTGTCATTGGGTTCGAAAACTCCGAGACGCACGGCTCCGGCGGGGCTCTCACATTCTTGGCAGGTCGGCGACGCGCTCCGTTGAGGCCGGGAGTGGGCAATGAGTGATAGACCGCAAACAGGCGGCCTGTTCGAGCAGGCCAGCGAAGCTGCGGCGCCACTGGCGGCCCGGATGCGACCCCGCTGCTTCGATGAGATGGTCGGTCAGGCGCATCTCATCGGCCCAGGGGCCATGCTGCGGGAAGCCATCGAACAGGACCGTCTGCCCTCGATTCTGCTCTGCGGCCCCGCCGGCACCGGCAAGAGCACGCTCGCTCGTATTATCGCCTCCAGCAGTGAGAAAACCTTCATCGAGATGTCGGCGGTCAGCTCCGGTGTGGCCGACATCCGTACAGCCGCGCAAGAGGCGGCAGATAGCCGGCACTTCCACGATCGGCAGACGATACTCTTCATTGACGAAATCCATCGGTTGGCCAAGAACCAGCAAGACGCCCTGCTGCCATGCGTGGAGACCGCTGTTTTCACCCTCATCGGCGCTACCACCGAGAACCCGTACTACACCATCATCTCCCCGCTGCGGTCTCGCTGTCAGCTTTATGTGCTGGAGCCGCTGCAGCCCGAGCAGGTGGAGGTCCTGGTGAGACGGGCACTGGCAGATTCCGACCGCGGCCTTGGTGAACTAGGTGTGAGTATCTCCGCAGCGGCAATGGAGCACCTGATCATGACCAGCCGGGGAGATGCGCGCACGGCACTCAACGCCCTGGAGCTAGCAGCGCAGACGCAGATATCCAGGGGTGACAAGCAGATTGAGCTGGCCCAGATCGAGGAAGCCTTGCAGCAGCCGGTGCTGAAGTACGATCGGGCCGGCGATGAGCACTATGACACCATCTCCGCCTTCATCAAGAGCATGCGCGGGTCGGACCCGGATGCGACGATCTACTGGCTGGCGAAGATGCTGGAATCCGGCGAGGACCCGGAGTTCATAGCTCGCCGCATTATCATCCAGGCGGCCGAGGATATCGGCCTGGCCGATCCCAGCGCTCTACGCGTTGCAGTAGCCGCCGCCGATGCTGTAAAATATGTAGGAATGCCAGAGGCCCAACTGGTACTGGCAATGGCGGCACTGCATCTGGCGGTGGCGCCCAAGAGCAATTCCGCCTATGAGGCGATTAACCAGGCACGCGCGGATGTACGCGAATATGGGGCCGCCCGGGTGCCCGGACATGTAGCCGGAGGCCCCCGAGTGGATAGCGGAGACGAGGAGTACCTGTACCCGCACAGCTATCCCGGAGGCTGGGTGCGGCAGAGCTATTTGCCTGAAGAGTTGCAGGCCAAGAGCTATTACCACCCAAAAGACAACCCCCGGGAGCAGCGCATAGCACAACATCTCAGGCAGTTGTGGGAGCCCGACAGCGACTCAGACGCACAGTCAAGTCAGGGGCGCCCCGGTGAGGATGGCGAATAATGGAAGCTGAACTGACGGTATGCGATGAAGTGGTAACTCTCGTTGTCAGCGGGGAGTTGGACGCATATACCTCACCACAGGTGCGCGACCGGCTGGTGGAAGCGCTGGAGCAGGAGGCGCGCTGGGTGCTGGCGGACCTGACGCGAACGGAGTTCATTGATAGCTTCTTCTTGGGCGTTCTGATGGGCGCCGGCAAGCGGGCCGGGGACAAGGGCGGCGACATTACCGTCATCTGCGACCGCGATCATCTGCTTATCACCTTTCACCGTTCGGGCACCACGGAGCTGTTGAATGTGGTGCCAACGAGGGCGCAGGCCGAGGAGCTTATCGCAGGCTGGAAGAGCGCCAGTCAGGACAGCGGTGCAGAATGCCGGGAGGAAGAAGACTCATGAGCGCCCAGGGCGATCGCATAAGTCTGTCTATACCCGTCAGTGCCAAGTATATCGCGGCGGCGCGACTGCTGACAGCCGGCCTGGCCGCGCGCGCCAACCTCAGCGTCGAGGCTGTCGAGGACCTCAAGATCGCCGTCTCTGAAGCCTGTACCAATGTCACCGAGCATGCCTTTGCCAGCGAGGCGGAGGCCCGTAACCAGACCATAGACCTGACCTTCCATGTTGCCAATGGGGAGTTGACCGTCGCAGTGGAAGACGAGGGCTGCGGCTTTGACCCCAAGCATCTGCCCGACATGAACAACAAGCCCGTGGTCAATGACACTGGCATCGGCGTGTACCTGATTCGCGAGATGATGGACGAGGTCAAGATCGAGAGCGCCCCCGGCAGCGGAACCAAAATCGTCATGACCAAGCGTTGCGCGAGGTGAAGCTTTGATGTCATCTCGCTGGGACGATATGACGAGCCAGCAGCTCTTTGAAAGCCTCCGCGCCTCGGGCGACCCCAAATTGCGGGATTACCTGATCAACAAGCACGAGGGGCTGGTGCGGCATGTCGCCCGGGAATATGCCGAGTCGGGCGAGGCCTACGAGGACATCGTCAGCGTCGGCCACATCGGTCTGATCAACGCCGTTGACCGTTTCGACCCCTCGCGGGGTACCAAGTTCGCCACCTTCGCAGTGCCCACGATCAAGGGTGAGATCCGGCGCTATTTCCGGGACCTGACCTGGTCCATGCGAGTGCCTCGGCGCATGCAGGAGCTTTCCACCAAGGCGCGGGCAGCCCAGCAGCGCCTGGTCCAGCACCTGCACCGCTCACCGACCTATGCCGAAGTCGCCACCGAACTCGGGGTAAGCGAGGAGCAGGTCATAGAAGCCGTCGAGGTGGGGCGTCAGTACGAACTGGTCAGCATTGAGGACGGCGCCGATCAGAGCGAAAACGGGGCCGCTTACATAGACCGCGCCGGCGAGATTGATCCTGCCCTACAGCAGCTTCTGAATCGTCAGGAGACCGCCGAGTACCTCGAGCGCTTACCGACCAGGGAACGGGTCATACTGGTCATGCGTTATTATCTGGATATGTCGCAGGAGGTTGTGGGCGAGCGGCTGGGCATATCACAAATGCACGTATCACGCCTGCAGCACCGCGCTCTGCAGCGGATGCATCAAATGATGGACAAGTCATGAGCGACACAGAGCGACCGAGCCCAACCCCGGATCGCCACCATGTTGCCGAAAGCTCTTCCCCCGGACGCGGGCTGGGACCTGCGTGGAGCCATATGGTGTCGGCGGTGTTCGTCGGGGGCCTGGCCCTGGTAACGGTGTGCTACCTGCTGTACAAGCTGCGGCAGGCGATACTGATCTTTGCCGCCGGTTACTTCGTCGCCTACCTTTTCGAGCCGCTCATCAAGCTGCTGCACCGGGGCGGACTGTCGCGGGGCAAGGCCGTTTGGCTGGTATTCGTAGCGATGATGGTTGTGGTCGCCTTGGTCGGGGTAGTCCTGCTGCCGATGTTAGTCGGCCAGGCCCAGGACGCGGCCAGAAACTGGCCGACCTACAGTGAGCGGGCGGAACAGGCTTACTCCCTGTGGCGTGGTCACGCCGAGGCGTGGCTGAGCGAGCGCTATCCGGGTACTAACATTCCAGCATTGCTGGATAAGCGGATTGAGTATGCCAGCGTGTGGTTAGGTGCCAGAGTACCGGCCGTGCTGCAGTGGCTCAGCAGGCAACTGGTCACCTCCCTGAGCCTGCTCGGCCTCGCCCTTATCGTGGCCATCATCAGCTTCCAGTTCATGATGCTCAAGGGCCGAGTTGATGCGGCCATCATGCGGCTGGTACCCGGCGAGCACACCGACGAGGTATCTGAGGTCAGCCACGAGATCGGGTTCATGCTCGGCAACTATGTGCGCGGCATGGTGGTGTTGGCCGCGCTGCTGGGTGCAACAACCTGGACCGTGATGGGCATCATCGGGCTGGTGAGTGGCAGCAAGTATGCGCTCACGGTCGGGGTGATTGCCTGCTTCGCCCCGTTCGTGCCGTATGCGGGAAGCCTGGCGACCATGAGCAGCGCCGGGTTCCTGACGTACATGACCGCCACTCGCGGGGCACAATGGAGCGCAGTGGCGGCGGTCATAGCCGTCCTGGCGGTGGATCAGATTTTCGACCTGATTATCCGTCCGCGGCTGATTGGGCGCCGCATTGACCTGCATCCCATTCTGGCCCTGTTCTCGGTCTTTGCCGGCTACAGCCTGTTCGGCTTCACCGGGATCATCATTGGGATGCCGCTGGCGGCCAGCATCAAGATCACCCTGGCCAAGTGGGTTCCTGTCATCGGTTCGGGCCCCGGGGTGCGAGCGCCGCAAGAGCCGCTGCTTCTCGACATCGCCCAGGCCACCACGGCCGTCTGGGTGCGGCTGAGGCGGCTGGGGACGCGCGCCGTTGAGGGCGGCAAGGACATTCTGGAAACTGAGGAGGGACCGTGAGCGAGGACGGGAGTCTGCAGGACAAAGACACACCCGCCGCAGGTGGGGAGGCACCGGAGGTGTACCGCTGGGGCGGAACGGTGCTGGCGGTGTTCTGCGGTGGCGTGTTGATTCTGCTGGCCTACCATCTGTTCTTGAGGCTGGAGCGGGTGCTGCTGCTGTTTGCGGTTGGGTTCCTCACCGCCTATTGCCTTGAGCCGGTCATCCAGAGACTGGAAAAACGCGGGTGGTCGCGGCTACAGGCGGTGTGGGCGGTGCTGGGTGGGGTAGTGCTGGTTATGCTGCTGGCGGGCTGGGCCGTGGTTCCGGCGCTCATCAACCAGGCGCAGGAGGTTGCCCACAACTGGACCGACTATCGCACCCAGGCTACTGCCACCTACGAGACGCTCCGCCGCAACCTTGACGCCTGGCTCGGTGTGTGCTTTGCCCATGGGGGAATAGCGGACTTCGTCGAGACCAAGATCCCCGATGCAGGGGTCTGGCTGGATGAGAATGTGCCACTGATGCTGGAGTGGGCCAGCCGGCAGTTGGTCGCCTCTGTGGGCCTGCTCGGGCTTACGGTACTTGTACTGGTTCTCAGCTTCCACTTCATGGTGCTGGCCGAGACGCTGCGCACGACCGTGCAGAAGCTAATCCCGCAACACAGCGCCGATGTCGAGGCAGTCGGCAGTGAAATCGGTGCGATGCTGGGCCAGTATCTACGTGCCGTCATCGTGTTGTTCTTTGCCAATGGCATCGGCGCTTTCACAGTCATGTACATCCTGGGGCTGTTTTTCGGCAACAAGTACGCGCTGGTGGTCGGCGGTTTGACTGCTTTGACCAACATGGTGCCCTATGTCGGCCCGGTGGTCAGTGCCGGCAGCGCCGGCTATCTGACGTATGTGACGGCCAGGCCGGAGGTCGCGGGACTGGCCACTGCACTGGCGATCGTTTTGCTGTTCTTGATGAGCCAGTATTTTGCCATAATCGTCCAGCCTCAGCTTATCGGGCGGAGAGTCAATCTGCATCCATTGGTGATCCTCTTTGCCATGTTCGCCGGCTACGAGCTCTTCGGGTTGCTGGGCGTCATCATAGGTATGCCGATGGCGGCAGTCATCAAGATCGTCCTGGCCAAGTGGATACCTGTCATCGGTCCAGGCCCGGAAGTACGCGCGCCTACCGAACCACTTCTTCTCGATATATCTCAGGGCACCAGGAAGGTGTGGCAGTACATGCAGAGACTGCATAGCCGCTACGCAGCGACCGACAAGGACGTCGCCTACGTTGAGGCGTCGGAGAGCACAACGGGCGAGGCGGATAGAGAGGCAGGCGACCGACCGTCCCGACCCGATGAGGATACGGAACGGATGCGCCATAGTGACGAGGAAGAATGATCTGATGACTACGCAGGAGCTTCGCCAGCTTTTCCTTGACTATTTTGCAGACCGCGGGCACTTGGTGCAACCGAGTGCACCGCTGGTGCTGCACGACGACCCCACCAGTCTCTTCACCAGTGCCGGCATGCAGCCGTATATGGCGGCTTTCCGTGGCGAACAGGAGCCGCCGGCGCCACGTGCGGTAAGCATCCAGAAGTGCCTCCGCACCAACGATATCGAGGGCGTCGGCTTCCACAATCGTTACGCCACCTTCTTTGAGATGATGGGCAACTTCTCCTTCGGTGACTATTTCAAGCAGGGCAGCATCGAGCTCGCCTGGGATTTTGTGACCAATGTGCTGGAGTTGCCCAAGGATGAGCTCTATATCACCGTCCATACGGACGACGACGAGGCCGAGGCGCTCTGGCATAAGCACATCGGCGTGCCGATGGAACGCATCAGCCGGCTGGGACGCGAGGACAACTGGTGGCCGAAGGAGCGCTGGGAAGGCCCCTGCGGGCCTTGCAGCGAGATCCACCTGGACCTGGGCCCGGAATTCGGCTGCGACAAGCCCGACTGCGCCGTCGGCTGCGACTGCGACCGCTACCTAGAGTTGTGGAACCTGGTCTTTCAGATGTACACCGAGGCCGCAGACGGCACCCTGACTCCGCTGCCGGCACCGGGCATTGACACGGGCTTGGGACTGGAGCGACTGGCGCTGGTCATGCAGGACGTCCGCCACTTGGCCCAAACCGACGAGATGGCCCGGATAATGGACCGGATCGTCGCGGTAATCAATGAGCAGACCGGCGGGCACTATGCCTACGGCGCTGATGCCCGTCACGACCTGGCTTTGCGCATCATTACCGACCATCTACGCGCGGCCGCCTTCACCCAGGCCGGCGGTGTGGTACCCTCCAACGAGGGTGCCGGCTATGTGCTGCGGCGCTTTATCCGCCGGGCGTTCCGCTATGGTCGCCAACTCGGCGCTACCGAGCCGTTTTTGTATAAGGCCATTCCCGCCGTTACCGAGGCAATGGGACAGCACTACCCGGAGTTGGCCGAGAAAGAGGAGTTTTCCGCGCAACTGGTGCGCCGCGAGGAGGAACGCTTCGCCGCGACGCTGCGCCAGGGGATGAATATGTTTGAGCAGATTGCCCTGGAGCTGCAGCAGGCCCGCCAGGACACTATCCCCGGCGAGAAGGCCTTCACGCTCTACGACACCTACGGCTTCCCCGTCGAGCTGACGGTCGAGCTTGCCGGTGAGCGCGGCCTGCAGGTTGACATGCAGGGCTTCGAGCAGGCGATGGCGGCGCAGAGAGCGAGGTCGGGGCACGGCAGCAGCGGGCTGGCGGAATCTGAGAGGCTGGTATCCCTGGCCCATCTGCCGGCCACCCAATTCGTCGGCTACGAGACGCAAAGCACCGCCAGCAAGATAATCGGGCTGCTAGTCGGTGACGAACAGGCCGACTTGGCCAAAGCCGAGCAGGAGCTTACCGCCATCCTGGACACGACGCCTTTCTACGCCGAACAAGGCGGCCAAGTCGGCGACGAGGGCATCATCCACAATTCCGAGTTCGAGTTCGCCGTCCGCAACACCGTGAGGCATGGCGACAAGGTGCTGCACATTGGCACTCTCAAGCGCGGCACGATGGAGGTCGGCGACGAGGTCACTGCCGCAGTGGACACCGCCCACCGCCATGCCATCATGCGCAATCACACCGGCACGCATCTGCTGCACGCGGCGCTGCGGCAGGTGCTTGGCGAACATGTATCGCAGTCCGGTTCGCTGGTGGCTCCTGACCGGCTGCGCTTTGACTTCACCCACCACGAGGCGGTTACGCCGGAGCAACTGGCGGAGGTCGAGCACATCTGCAATCAATGGATTCTCGACAATCGCGCGCTGTCTGTCTGCGAAATGGACTATGACGAAGCGATCAAGCAGGGCGCGATCGCCATCTTCACGGAGAAGTACGACCAGCAGGTGCGCACGGTCCGCACCGAGGGTGTGAGTATGGAGTTGTGCGGCGGCACTCACGTGAGCAGTACCGGCGAGATCGGGAGTCTGCACCTCATCAGCGAGAGCAGCGTGGCGGCGGGCATCAGGCGCATCGAGGCAGTCACGGGCATGGGGGCTGTGGAGCGCCACCGGCAGTTGGCGGACCAGGCGCACGAGCTGGCTGCTGAGCTGAATTGTCCTCCGGATGCTATTGCCGCCCGCCTAGCTCAGCTTAGAGAGCAGATCGCCGACTTGAACAAGCAGGTCGCCGACCTGCGCCAGGAAGCTAGGGCATTGTTGCGGAGCGGAGGTGGGGGTGAGCTGGTGCAGCTTCTCATGTTCTTAGCTGTGGACGTTGAAGGGGTAAAGCTTATCAGTGAATTCGTGCTCGGCCAAAACCGCGAGACGCTTGGTGATCTGGTGGACCAGGTGATACGCCAACTGGACAGCGGCGTGGTGGTCCTAATGTCTAGACAGGAGGAGAGAATCTATCTAGCTTGCAGGGCGAGTGCCAGTGCCATAGGTGTGGGTGCTCATGCGGGCGACCTTGGGAGGGAAGTGGCGAAGCTGGCAGGAGGCGGCGGTGGAGGGAAACCGGAATACGGCGAGGGTGCTGGCAAAGATCTCAGCAAGATATTTGAAGCGGTCGACGCTGCCGCTGACATTCTGAAAGAGCAGTTAGCCGATCACGAATCCTAATGATGAAACGACTGTCGGGCTGGAAAGCCCGACCTACGGGAGATAGAAGAGCTTCTTCGATTTCAGCGTAGCAAGGTGAGCGGTTTGTTCCGAGCCAAAGGCATCGGTCTGGCCGGTCAACGCGCTGGAGGATACATCGAGGCTACGGGACGCTCAATATGTGTTCCACACACGTGTAGGACGGGCTTTCTAGCCCGTCCGGGCAGCGCGTCCATAATGCTCAAATCACGACGACATTATCTCGAGTACGATGGTGCAAGCTACTTTGTCACCTTCCGGCTAGCGTGCCGGAATGCGGCCGACCTTGCTGATGGAACCATCGCGCCTATTATCATACGTGCTCTGCATCACTTTGATGGTGAGCGCTACCTGCTATACGACTACACGGTCATGCCGGATCATGTGCATCTGATCGTCAAACCGCTGCCGTATGATGGTCGCGTTCAGCCCGTGGGGCGCATTATGCAGAGCATAAAGGGATGGACGGCGCGGCAGATAAATCAGCTTCTGGGTCGACGCGGCCCACTCTGGCAGGCTGGCAGGTACGACCGTATAATCAGAAACCGCCATGACTACGAGGAGACAGCTCGGTATATATGGACCAATCCGGTTGCCGGAGGTTTCGTCGAAGCGGCTGAGTTGTGGCCGTGGTCAGGCACAGGCCGTGCGCTATCAGAAGCTAGTTAGGTGCGTTGTTGGCGTTGGCATCATCGCGCATGGCGGCTAGCGGCGAAGCTGCTGTCGGCCTTAAGACCCCGACCTACGCAATGGCAAGAGAGGGCACATGAAATACCTCGGCGTTGACCCGGGAGAAAACCGAGTGGGGCTGGCCATCTCCGACCCGGAGGGCAGGTTGGCCATGCCCCTCAGCGTGCTGGATGAAGCCGACGACCAAGCCCAGGTTGATGCGATCCTGCAAGTCGCTAAGGAACAAGCTGCCGAGGCGATTGTTGTAGGTATGCCTTATACGCTGCGTGGAGGTGTCGGCCCGTCCGCGGAACGGGTGCAAGCTCACCTGCAGCTCTTGCAGCAGAGCACCGAACTTCCCGTCCATACCTGGGACGAGCGCTTCACCAGCGGGATCGCTGAGAAGGTTCTCCTGGAGGCCGACGTCAGCCGCGCAGGCCGCAAGCAGCATCTTGACAAACTGGCCGCCGCTATCATGCTACAGTCATTCCTTGACAAGCAAGCCAGTTCGACTGCTTCCAGCGCTCCGGCGGACGCGCGGCAGCCAGGCTCGGCCGCTGAGGAGTGCCCGCAAAGTTGAGCAAACGCCTGCTGGCTAACGCGATCGTGTTGCTACTGCTTGTGGCCGCCGGTGGTGCTCTTTACTACCGCTGGGGATTGCAGCCCGCTGACCCAACCGGCCAGACGCGGCTCATCTTTGTGCCGCAGGGGGAGGGCATCTGGGCGATTGCCTCGGTACTCCGCCAAGAGCGCATCATTCGCAGCGCGCCGGTATTCTACGTTGCCTACCGTTTCTACATGCGTGGGGGCGAGGCGGGCAAGCTGCCGGCATCCTACTTCGACCTCTCACCCGCCGCTTCGGTGCCGACGATAATCCATACGCGCCTTCGTCAGCCGGCTGTTCGTCGGATTACTTTTCCCGAGGGCTTCACCCTGGAACAGATGGCTGATCGGCTCGCCGCCAGTGATCTGCTGATCTCACGGCAGGCCTTTATGGAGGCGGCGCGAACGGATACGGTCAAAGACCTCATCTCGTTCTCGTTTAAGACGGAAAGTCTCGAGGGCTACCTGTTCCCGGACACCTACGAGTTTGCGGTGGGCGCTTCGGCGCATGAAGTGCTCTCGGCAATGGTTACCAACTTTGAGCTTAAGGTGGTCGAAAGTCACCAGGCGCAGATCGCCAATAGTCCGTATTCGCTACATGAGCTAGTTACCATCGCCTCGCTGATCGAGCGTGAGGCGAAGCTGGACCAGGACCGCCGGCTGATCGCCTCGGTCATCTACAATCGCCTGCGAAGGGGCATGAGACTGCAGATTGACGCCACCGTGCAGTATGCATTGCCGGAGCGCAAAGCGCGGCTGCTGCATTCGGACCTGCGCGTCAAGTCGCCTTACAATACGTACCTGCACGCCGGTTTGCCGCCAGGGCCGATCTGTAATCCGGGTCTGGCCTGTCTCAAGGCGGCTCTGGATCCGGCGCAGAGCGATCACCTGTACTATGTTGTTGGCGCCGACGGAGCGCATATCTTCAGCAAGACTTACGCCGAGCACCTGCTGGCGATAGGCAAAGCCAGGCGGACCAGGCGCTAGACCGGTGTCTAGCATCCGCCCGAGACGGTGAAGCCCAGTGTGGGAACTGTTCCGCCCCAACCAGTACGTTGTAGCCCTGGAGGACATTGACCTCGAGGCCTTGGCCGAGGCAGGGATCAAGGGGCTGCTGATTGATCGTGACAAGACCTTGACGGCCTGGCGCAGCCGCGAGGTCTCATCGGCCAAGCGCCACTGGGTTGCGGCGGCCAAGGAACGCTTCAGCCTCTGCATCGTCTCCAACACCATCTTCCGCAAGGGCGTGGGGGTGGTGGGGGAGGTCCTCGGCATTCCAGTGGTGTGCGGCTGGGGCGTGGGACGCAAACCCCTGCCCGGGGCGATCCGGGCGGCGCTGCGGGAGATCAATGTAGGCCCCCGGCAGGCCGCCATCATCGGCGACCAGCTCTTCACCGATGTCCTTGGCGGTAACCTGCTGGGGCTGCACACGATCCTGGTGGAGCCGGTGCCCGGCAGGGAGTTCCCCGGCACGTATCTGATGCGCATTCTGGAGCGGATGGTGGCGAGGCGGCTGCGGTTGGCTCCCGACAACCGGGCAACAAGGGAATGATAACAATGGACCCACGACCCGACTGGCAGAGCTGGTGTGCCGGCCTCAACGGGCAGACAACCGTCACCGGGGTGTTCGGCTGGCCGGTCAAGCACAGCCTCTCGCCACCGATGCACAACGCCGCCTTCGCCGCCTTAGGTCTAAATTGGGCTTACATTCCCTTCCCGGTGCGCCCCGAAGAGCTAGGTACGGCCATCGCCGGCGTCCGCGCTCTGGGGATGCGTGGCGTCAATGTGACCATACCGCACAAGGGTGCCGTTATCGAGTTCCTGGACGAACTCGACCAAACCGCTGCGACGCTGCAGGCGGCTAACACCATTGATATCTGTGAGGGCAAGCTAACGGGCTACAATACCGACGGCCCCGGCTTTATTGCCTCGCTGCGGGAAATCGGCTGGGTCGCGGCGGGCCGGGCGGTGACCATGATCGGTGCCGGCGGCTCTGCCAGGTCGGTGGCCGCCGCGGTGCTTCGCGAAGGGGCCGAGCGCCTGAGCATCATCAATCGCACCCCGGCCAAGGCTGAGGCGCTTGCCAAGCTGCTGACGACGGGGCAGGCGGCGGAAATCGCCACTGCCGGCCTGGACGGAGCGCAGGCCGAGGAATGGGTGCGTGCAGCCGAGATAGTGATTGACTGCACCTCGGTCGGGATGTACCCGCATGTGGACGTGGCACCGGTGGTGCCTGCTGAATGGCTGCATCAGGGCCAGCTAGTCTGTGATCTGACGTACAACCCCAGACACACCGTCCTGCTTGAGGCCGCCCAACAACGCGGCGCGGAGACCTTGGATGGCACCGGGATGCTGGTGCACCAGGGCGCGATCGCCTTTGCGCAATGGACGGGTCAAGCGGCTCCTGTCGAGGTCATGCGCCAGGCGCTGCTTAACGCGTTGCAGCAACGGCCGGCGTAGGCTACAGAGAAGTTCCGCCGGGCCGCTGTTGGGGTCCTGGTGAGAGATCCTATTGCATCAGAAGGGATTTGACCTGGGAGCGTCTAATGACATACAATAATACGTTGGAGAATTGCCCGTGCCGGTTTGGTACACTTGCTTGCTGAGGTGCAAGATATATGCGAAGACGCCGCGGTCATAAGATGATAGGGCAGATGCTTGTGGAGAAAGGGCTGATCAGCCAGCAGCAACTTGACGAAGCGCTGGAGATCCAGGAACAGACCACGGAGCGGATCGGCCAGGTACTGATTGACCTCGGACATATTGAAGCGCAGCCGCTCTACGAGACGCTTTCTGAGCAGCTAAATGTGCCGTATGTGGACCTGTCGGCTACATCTCCGGACTCCAAGGTAGCGCTGCTGCTCGACCGACAAAGCGCTGAGGAGCACCGGGCATTGGCGATCGGCCGCGGCGACGGGACGATCCGCGTCGCCATGGCCGAGCCCGATGACGTTATGGCGATTGATGCCCTGAAGATGATACTGCAGGTTACTATCGAGCCGTTGCTGGCCAATCCGCGCGACCTGGAGCAGGCCATCAAGAAGACCTATAAGGATAGCGAGGGGGCCAGGCCGGCAAGAGCTACTCCGTCACCCAGTGCCATGGACGCCGGCATGCCGGACATGCAGCAGCTCACCGACGAGATCGCGGGCGAGGATGCGCTGGGCGTAAGCGTGGATGAGGAGGAAGAAGACGAGAGCAGAGTCCAGACCGACCGCATCGCCGATATTACCGACGAGGCACCGGTCATCCGTTTGACGAAGATCCTGATCTCGCGCGCCATCGAGGAACGGGCTAGTGACATCCACGTGGAGCCGTACCAGGACCGGGTGCGTGTGAGGTATCGTATTGACGGCGTGCTGCACGAGATTATGCCTCTGCCTAAGTTCGTTCACGCGCCCCTGGTTTCGCGTCTGAAGATCATGTCGGGGATGAATATCGCAGAGCGGCGCGTGCCGCAGGACGGTCGCATCCACGTACGCCACGGGGGCAGGGACTTCGATCTGCGCGCCTCAGTGATTCCCACTACGCTGGGCGAGAAGTTCGTCATGCGGATTCTCGACAAGACCTCGATCCAGATCGGCATGGAGAACCTGGGCTTGGTGGGGCACATGTACAGCCGCGTCGAGCGCCTGATCCAGCAGCCCAATGGCATGTTGCTGTCCACCGGCCCCACCGGCTCCGGCAAGACCACCACCCAGTACTGCATCCTCAACCGCATCAATACCGTTGACCGCAATATCATCACCATCGAGGACCCGGTTGAGTATGAGCTTGATGGCTTGGGTCAGGTCCACGTGAACCGCAAGGCCGGCCTGACTTTCGCGATTGCGCTGAAGTACTTCCTGCGGCAGGATCCTGATATCATTCTGGTGGGTGAGATTCGCGACCTGGAGACCTCGGAAATCGCGATCCAGGCTGCGCTTACCGGTCACTTGGTGCTCTCCACTCTGCACACCAATGACGCGCCTTCCACTGTGACGCGGCTTGTGGACATGGGGGTCGAGCCGTTCCTGATCGCCTCATCGGTTATCGGTTCGCTGTCTCAGCGGCTGGCCCGAGTCATCTGCGAGGAATGCAAGGAGGAGTACCGGCCGCCGCGCGATGTACTGCTGACCTTCGGCTTCGACCCCGATGATCCGGATAACGACGGCGTCAAGTTCTATCATGGCGTCGGCTGTAGTCACTGCCGCGAAACTGGATACCACGGTCGCATCGGGATCTTTGAGCTTATGGAGATGAACCGGGAGATTAGCGAGTTGATCGTTAAGCGGGCCTCGGCAGGGCAGATCAAGGAGGCGGCTCTGGCGGCGGGCATGGTCACCCTGGCCATGGACGGCCTCGAGAAGGTCAAGGCCGGGATCACAACGGTTGACGAGCTGACCCGGGTTGTCTTCACTGCGGGTGCAGCCTAGCTGCTGTTGCATTGCATAGTCTTGCGCTGAACAATAGCTATCAAAGCAGGTTTTGGAGAGGAAGGCAAGCGAATGGCAGGGGCCGAGGAAACCCGGACTGCTCAGCCGCAGCAGGCGGCTGCGCGGAAAAAGCCGTCTAAACCCAAGGTACAGCCCATTGTTGAGGTCCACATAGACGAATTGCTGGAAATGGTAGTCCAATACGATGCTTCCGACCTGCATCTGTGTAGCGACTTGCCGCCGGTGTTGCGCGTTGACGGTGAGCTCAAACAGATGCGCTACGAGAAGCTTGACCCCAGTACCTCGCAGCGCATGATCTACGATATCCTCACCGACGAGCAGATCCAGCGCTTCGAGACCGAACTGGAGCTTGACTGCTCCTACTCATTGCGCAACGTGGCGCGTTTCCGCGTCAACGTGTTCCGCGACCGGGGCACTGTCGCGGCTGCCTTGCGCCTGATTCCACGCAAGATCCCGACCATTCGTGATCTAGGGCTGCCGGCTGTCTTCGAGAGAATAGCCCGGCGTCCCCGCGGCCTGTTCCTGGTAACCGGGCCGACCGGCTCCGGCAAATCCACGACACTGGCCGCGATTATTGACAACATCAACACCACCCGGGCCGAGCACATTATCACCATTGAGGACCCCATCGAGTACCTGCATGATCACAAGAAGTCCATCATCAACCAGCGCGAACTGGGGCAAGACACCCATGCCTTCAATAACGCCTTGCGCTCGGCGCTTCGCGAAGACCCCGATGTGCTGCTGGTAGGTGAGATGCGCGACTTGGCAACCATCCAGTTGGCCGTTACCTGTGCGGAAACCGGTCACCTGGTCATGGCCACGCTCCACACCAACAGCGCCGCCGAGTCGGTTGACCGCATGATTGACGTATTCCCGGCCGATGAGCAGGAGCAGATCCGCGTGCAGCTTTCCAACAACCTCGTTGCCATCGCCTCCCAGCAGTTGCTGCCGCGCGCCGGACAACCCGGCCGGATCGCCGCGATCGAGGTGATGGTCGCCAGCGCGGCCATCCGCAACTTGGTCCGTGAAAACAAGGCCCATCAGATAACCTCCATCATTCAGACCAGTGGCGGCGAAGGGATGCAGACGATGGACCAGGCCCTGCGCGATTTGTACCAGCAGAGCCTGATAACCTATGAGGTGGGCATGCAGCGCAGCCAGAACCCCCAGGAGTTCGAGAAGCTCTGCGCCGGCGAGGTCTGAGCGCGGCTTTCTCAATTGGTAGGTTATTGAGGGCGCAGAACGGGGAATACTCAGTTTATCCACCAGACGGGGAATGCCCCCGCGCCTCGCTAGGAGAGGAGTGGGCGTATGCCTACCTTTGCCTATACCGCTCGTGACAGCACCGGTAAGGTAATCAAGGAAACGGCAGAGGCCAGCAGCAAGGATGCGTTGCTCAAGCAACTGCGCGACCGCGGCCTGAATGTTGACTCGGTCGAGGAAGAGAAGGCCAAGGCCACAGCCAAGAAAAAGGCCGGAGGCTTTCGGCTGTTCGGCGGGAAAGTCAGCATGAAGGATTTCTCCATGTTCTGCCGGCAGTTCGCAACTATGATCAATGCCGGTGTGTCGCTGGTGCGCTGCCTTGACGTTCTCGAGCAACAGACCAGCAGCGCTCGCCTCAAGGAGATCATCCGCGACCTGACCATCGAGATCCAGGGCGGGGCGACGCTGTCGCGTTCGATGGCGAAGTACCCCCGCGTCTTCACCAATCTGGCGGTCGGTCTGGTGCGCGCCGGCGAGGTCGGCGGCGTTCTTGACGAGACCCTCGACCGTCTCGCGATGTTCTCCGAAAAGGACATGGAATTGCGCCGCAAGGTTAAGTCAGCCATGACCTATCCCGTCATGGTCATGATCGTCGCCATCGGCATCGTTACCTTCCTGGTCACCTTCATCCTGCCCAAGTTCATGGACCTGTTCAAGGAGTTGGGGATGACCGACGACCAGTTCCCTCTGCCCACCAAGATGCTGATGGACGCCAGCCATTTCTTGACGAGTAAATGGTGGCTGGCCGCGATAATTGGCTTCGGTATGGTAACCGCCATCAATCGCGTCAAGGCGACCAAGACGGGCAAGCGGTATTGGGATATGCTAATGCTGAAAGTGCCGGTTTTCGGGAGTCTCAATCACAAGATCGCAATCGCCCGCTTCGCCCGCACCTTGGCCACTCTCTTGGCCAGCGGTGTGCCGATCCTGCAAGCGATGGAGACGGTCGCGGGCACGGTGGACAATGATGTCATCTCGGACGCCATTCTGCTGTCGCGAGCCAGCATCCGCGAGGGTGACACGATCGCAGCACCTCTGGGCGATTCGAAGATGTTCCCGCCCATGGTCGTGCAGATGATCGCGATCGGCGAGGAAACCGGACAGCTAGACTCGATGCTCACCAAGGTCGCTGACTTCTACGAGGGTGAGGTGGATGCGGCCCTCGAAAGCCTCACCGCAGCGCTGGAGCCGGTGCTGATCGTGTTCCTGGGGGTTGTGGTCGGCTTTATCGTCATCTCGATGTTCCTGCCGCTGATCGGCATTATCGGCGAGTTGTCGTCATAAGCTGAAGTCGCCACCGGGAGCCGGCACAAAGCGTCGGCTCCGCCTTTCGCATCTGTATCGCCACGTCTTCTCCCACAGCTACGGCCTGAGAGGTGGAGAAGGCTGTATCGCGGTTGCGTCTTGTTCGCAACGGGAGTCGCCCTTCATGTCCAGCTCTTGGGGCCTCACAATCATGGTGCTGCTCATCGGCATGGCGGTGGGCAGCTTCCTGAATGTAGTCATATTCCGCCTGCCCCGCCGCGAATCGCTTGTCAGTCCTCGCTCGAGATGCTTAAGTTGTGGCGCTGCGCTTACCGCCCCGGACCTGGTCCCGGTTTTCTCGTATCTGTTCCTGGGGGGCAAGTGTCGCCACTGTGGCCGGCCTTTCAGCCCTCGCTATATGCTAGTGGAGTTGATTACCGGGCTGTCCGCCGTGGCGTGTCTGATGTTGATTGGCCCCAATCCCTACGCCGCTGCGGTCTTCGTCATGATCTGCGTTCTCATCGCCATCTTCTTTATTGACCTGGACTGGATGATCATTCCCGACGAGATGGTGTTGGTGCTGGCCGGCTTCGGCGTCTTCCTCAACGCGCTGGGGATCTGGCGAGCCCAGGTCGGCGAACTCATCCTGTTTACCGAGAGGACCGCGCTGGCCACGTACACAGTAAGTCTGCCGCGCAGTATTGTCGGGATGGTCGTGGGGGCCGGGGCGTTTCTGCTCATCGCCTGGGTCTCGGAACGGGTTGTCGGGCGGCCGACTATGGGCGGTGGGGATGTCAAGCTGGCCGGGGCGATGGGGGCATTGCTGGGACCGGGCTATCAGTTCCTGGCCTTTTTCCTGTATGCCGTGTTCGCGGGTGCCGTGGTCGGCTTGGTGGCTATGGCATTTGGCAGGAAGAAGCGCGGCGGCTATATGCCCTTCGGGCCGATGCTGGCGGCTTCCGGAGCAGCGATGCTGCTGTTCCCAGCCGAGCTAACGTCGCTGATCGTGCGAATCTATACCTGATTCGAGCCCGCCCGCGCCTAGTGTGACGGCCGCGCCCTCGCAGGGAACACCAATGGCGTGCCGATGTTACCCGCTATCTCGATACGGAGGCCGGCCGTTGCGTTCCACAGGGCTGTTATCCCAGCTTCAAGCAGCGTCTAGCGTGCGCTGCAGAGCGTGTCTAATTGGCAGTTGGTCTAGGGGCGCGGCGGGTGCTACTGCGGCGCGTGGTTATTAGTTTGTTAGTGGGCGCTCAAAAAGGTTTGACAGGTTTGCAATGGGGGTAGAAATTGAACGTTGGTAGCGGCCAGGGAACGCGTACAAGCGCCGGAGGGACGGTTCTGCTACTGACTTCTTTTTGCCCCAATCATTCGAGGGGGTCATTGTCCTATGAAGGTGCCTTATAGTTGGCGCGGTTTCACCTTGATCGAGATGCTCGTGGTCATTGCGATCATCGCGATCCTGGTTGGTATTCTCTTTTCCGTGTTCGGCCCGGTGCGTGAGCAAGCCCGACAAACCCAGTGCATCAGCAATCTGTCCCAGCTAGGTATAGCGCTCAAGGCTTACCGCACCGACCACGGCAGATACCCGTTCGCCCCAATGTATGATAATGTCACTGACCCGGATCACCCGAAGTACGTGGGCGGATTCTCTGCCCTCTACCCCACCTACGTTGATGACAAGTCGCTGTTTATCTGCCCTGACGACCGCAATATTGATGGCAAGGAGAAGGAGGCGCGCCAACGCAATTACTGCAGCTACAACGGCCAGGTGACCGACATTGACACTAGCGATGAGGACACCTGGAAATTCGACGAGGCCGACTACACCCACATCGAGACCGGTGCCACCATCTCCGACGCTCCCACGCGCACCTACAACTATGGCGGATATGAGAACAGCGGTGTGGACTGCTATAACTCAGACCCTGACGATAATGGTTATTACCCATACATGACCGGGGACCCGCCCTCCTGGCTTACCGACGAGGGACTAAAGCGCAAGCACTATCCGCGCCTGATGAACCGCCAGGCCCCTGATACCACCATCGTGACCCACTGCATCCACCATCGCGGTCAGTACAACAAGGACACCGAGCAAATGGACCTCATACTCAGACTTAGCGGCAGCACCGACAAGGTCAACAGAAAGGCGTGGCAACACTACGACAGCGGCGAGGTCTCAAAGTTCGTCAAGCAGCGCGAGTAGCGGTCCGGCCGATGGCGTACTGCGGCGCCGGGGCTGCTGTAGCGTGCTGTTGCTAGGCAGCCTTTTTTTCCAAACCCGACCGGATGTCGCCCTATCTGCAACGCAAGCACGGAGGCCGTGAGTGATGAAGGTAAGGCAGTTCACAACTTGGCCCAAGTCCGGTTCGCGGGGCATGACGCTGCTCGAACTGATGGTGGCCATGCTGGTGCTGCTGGTGGGCATCTGGACGATTGCTGCGGGCTTCCCCAAACTGCTGGCCAGCATCACTTCCGAGGGCGCGCGCACTGAGATGGCGCGGTTGGTACAGCGCAATATGGAGCGCCTCAAGGACACGGAGGGTAGCTTGCCGTGGGCGATTTTCGGCGACCCGACCATTAGCCCCTATTCCGAGCCTGATGATCTCACCGAGCCCTCGCGGCCGGCCAACGCTCAGGAGAACTTGCTTGATGTGATCGGCGAGGCCTTCCAAATCCCCGGTGTGCAGCCGGCCGGCGCCACGGCCAGAGCCTCTTCCGCTTATGTGCTGCAGCAGGGCCCGGCGCAGTGGGCTGACGTATATATCCTGATTCCCCTCACCCAGCAGCACGTTGATCCGGACGATATCGGCGGCAAGATTCTGGAAAACAGCTTCTATGTGGATGAGGCCAACGGTAAAATCATTGTGCCGGACACTGTATATACCTATGATGGCGCTCAGGCCACGGGCTGGGATTTCGAAGGCGAGAGCGTAACCGAGCCCGACAGTGGGTTGCTCATCAACTACGCCTGGGCCGCAACCGCGAGTGCGAACAGCCGGCCCCCCATCCACTATGTCCAGGACGAGAAGGTCATCGCGCGTGCGGGTTCGGGCGATACCCGGACCTTTACCGTGCGGGCCAAGAGCCGCGACGAGGCCCCGCACAAATTCGCGTGCCTCATCGAGGGCAATACTTCGGTGCAGGCCATGTTCTACTTCTACCAGGAGGCGGCAAGCGTTGCTGAGCCCAGTGGTCACCGCCACTACGTACTCAACAACGAGTATGGTGTCGAGCTCAATTTCCACCGCGATGATGGCGGCCTCACCGCTTACGTAGATTACCTGCTGCGCGATGTGGATAGCACCAACACGGACAGCTCCGCCGAAGCCGGCCGCCGCAAGCTGATGATGATAGAAGACCATGTCATCACTAGCGAGGCCGTGCGCACTGATGATGAAACCGGCGATAGGTACACAGATATCAAGCTGACTGCCGGCAACCTCAACGCTGAGGTCCCGCTTTTCTCACAGGACCTTACCGGCACGGAGCTGACTCCGGCGGTCTATCTGCTGGCCGTTGACTTGACCACCGGTGATACTTACCCCGATGGGGTCAACACGACGCTGTATGACGATACCTTGTCGCCGGAGCTCCTAAACGGCTTCCGTGACGGTGTAGTGGCCGTCAAAATCGGCACGGATAGCACCCAGGAGGCTTACGTCGGCCATACCTGGCGCTTCTACTACGCGACGCTTGATTACCACAGCGTGCAGTTGCAGAAGCCGGCCCGCACTTTTGTGGACATCTATACCGCAGAGACTTACAACAGCGATGCAGCCGAGCGGGAAGTCAACTACCGCACCTACCAAATGCTGATTCAGGATGACACCAATGTAAGCGACATGGACCGCATCGTGCTGGAGTTTGTCGGCTACGTTGACGACGATGATGATCCTGGTACCCCGCCGGTGCTGGTAGATTCGGCGGCTGTGGAGGGGCATACCGTCTCGGTGGACTATGCCTGGTACGATGCCGACAACCTGCCGCACTATGTCTATGGCGAGATGCACACAGTCCCGCCAGGGGCTAACCAAATCGCCCTGCAGCATTTCTCATACCATTCGCCTGATATGTACGCAGCGCCGCAGATCACAGCCGTGCGCGGTGTGTCGGCTCGCACCCTAGCCTGGTGGCTGACACGTAAGGGCAGGCAACAGCATGTCGCCATCGATTCATATACATTGAAGGGTCCGCTGGGTTTCACTCATCGCATCCGGTGAGGAACAAAGGTCAAATGGGCAATATCTCACATCACAATACCGAGGGACAAAGCGGCTCGGGAGCCTTGCGGTCGCGGTCAGGCCACGGGGCTGGAAAAGCCGGCTTCACCCTGGTCGAGCTACTGGTGGTAATCGGCATAGCGGTCCTACTGATGGCGATCGTGGTTCCGGTCGGCAAGGGCCTGCGCGAAAGCAACGCGGCGATGGGTTGCCAGGCCCAATTGCAGCATATCGGCACGGCCCTGAGAGCCTACTATATGGACGAGCAGGGCTTCCCGCCGCTGGGAGTGCCGGTTGATGGCAGTGGCGACCCCACCGGCACCGCCGAGGTTGATACCAATCGCTGGCCCGGACTCATGGTCCTGTACGATACGGGGTATATTGGTAATATCGAGACCCTACACTGCCCTCGCGATGTCTATGCCGAGAAGGGCACCGCGGAGTACTACCATAGCTACACTGGCAAGGACGCGGACGCCAAAGTTGATTACGAGGGCAGTGACATCAATGTCAATAAGTACAAGTACATGCCGCACCGCTGGGTAACCGATGAGGACTTTGATGACTACCGCCGCCAGCTCGATACCGATCCGGGTGAGACCGTTGAGATCGGTGGCGAGACAGTCTGTATTGTCGGTCCTAACGGCGGGGTCATGCCGCCGGACAGCACAATCGTTACCTGGTGCAACGCGCACTATGATTCACACCGTCGCGATGACTACGGGCAGTACATGGTGCTGTTCTGGGACGGGACGGTGAAAGCGTTGGACGGCGATCTGTTCCGCGATGATACAAAAGGCCCTGATGCCGCCTGGCAGGTGGGGCCTAACGACACAGCACATTGAGACGCAGCCGTGCGCAGATGCCGCTCTGGCACAGAGCCGAAGACACTCAATAGCAGACAAGGCAATTCTGAAATGCTATCCGACAAATCCGCCAAACTAGGCCGCTGTCATCGGCCGCGAGAGGCTCTGATGACGAAGATTGCCGCGCGCCGAGGCTTCACTCTGGTCGAAGTCCTGGTCGTGCTGGCGATACTTGTCTTGCTGTTTGCGCTGCTCTTCATGCCGATGATGGTAGGTCTGGACATGGCTACGGAGGCGCGCATCCGCTCCAGTATGCAGGACTCGGTGCGGCAGGCCATGGAGCAGATTTGCCGCGAACTCTCGGATGCCGTCTATGTGTATGAGATCCCGACCATCGCTCTGGCTACTGGTGACGAGGTCGTGACTGACTATTCGCAGGTCATCTTCGTCAAGGCTGAGCGCGATGCGGAGGGGAGGCTACTAACGCCGGTGCGTCCGGAGATGCAGGCCTGGGATGATGAGGGCGTGACGCGGTATGACATGGTAGCTATTCGCTACGTAATCAAGCTCATCAACCCGGAGGCAACTTGGGGTCCCGACAATCCCTTCGCCCTCTATCGCCAGGAAGGCATCTATTCGTGGGAGGACCGTGACTTCGGCAGCCGAAACAGTACGGGCGCATTTCAAGCTGGGGTCCCAGACACCCAAAACATCCTAACGCTAAAGACCGGCGCTGACATCCCGCCGACCAGTACCGTATGCAGGACCTGTGGTGCCACTGCAGTCGGCTATGTGACTGCGTGCCCGGGGGATTGCGACGAAACCGACCAGGACCTGGTTCACCTGCACAGCGGCATCAGATTCGCTCCCGAGCGCATCGAGGGCGAGACGCTGACCGCCTCAGAGTACAATACGCTATATACCGCCAAGCACGGCAGTTGGCGCGGCTTTCCCAATGATGGTACGACCTTCCTGGACGATATTGACTGGACCACCTTTATCTCCGAGGCCCATCCGCGCATCCGGCTCTATCGCTATAACGCCGGCGGCTACAGCGAGGTTGCTCTGGACAGCTACGGCACTGCGACCTCCGACGTCAATCTGCGCTGGAACGCCCATGATGGCACCGTCCGCATCGGTGACTACGAGCGCGTTTATATAACCGTAAACTCTGATGATGCCAGTTCACCGCCCGCCCGTGGCGCCGGGCAATTCTGCAGGATAACCATTACCGACGACAACAACGCGGGCAATGTTGACGAGTATGATGCCACCGGCTCACTGAGTGGAGCGCGTGCCACCAGCGTAGTGCCGATATATGGGGCCGCTCCCAGCGCCTGGCAGGACCCGGTGATGCCGATTGCATTTGCCATATATCCGGATGATGTGGACGGCGCTAGTTCACCGGTGGATGCCAAGGTGGTGCCCAACAGTGTGCATGTGAGGGTCGCCGCCACGCTGACTGACGGCACGGTGCGGCGGACTGAGTACACCCTCACCGATATCTTTGACCAGGACCAGATCGGCCAGTTCCAGTTCGCTCAGTATCAGGCATCGGATGACCGGCAGTGCGAGGTCAGGTTCAATCGTTGGGAGCCGCCCAGCCCGGAGATGTTCGGCGGTTTAGCCGGCTTCGAGATCGAGCTGCTCTACTACTACCGCCGCAACTTTGACGACACCAGCGACCGCGACGACATCGTGGTTGTGGACTACTCGACCGCCGAGCTGATGAATATCACACTCACTCTCAACAAGTTCATGGATCCGGAGCCATTTAAATTGGGCGAGGCCAATCTGGTGGTGCCGTCTGATGTGAACATCAACAAGGTCATCGTGCACAATCAGGTCCGGATTCGCAATATCAGGTAGTAGGCAATCATCAATCGCCTGAAATAGCTATATTTGGCCCTTGTGCCAGCCGGTTGGAGGTTCGTATATGCGGCCAGCAGGGATAATCAGGAACAGGCCACCCAGCGCGGTGAAGCTGGCGTCCCTTAGCGGCCGGCGGGGGCAGGCGCTGCTGATCGCGGTGCTGTTGATGATGGTGATACTGCTTGTCGGCATTCTGTTTGTCGCGTTGGTCTCACGCAACCAGCAGCAGTCGGTCCGCCATGTGGATGTCATCACCGGCCAGGCTCTGGCTGAAGCCGGCGTCCGCTATGCCGACAGGATGCTGCAAACCAGTCCGCTTGGCGCCGACTGGCGGCCGCGGTTCGTGCCATACGACGGCGCCATCTATGATGAGAACGACCCCTCCACTTGGCCCAGCCCACCGGCGATGTACACCAGCGGTGATGTGGACCTGAACTTCTACGGCCCCGACGGTGTTGAGGGTACGGAGGACGACTATTATAGCGACTTTGACGTAGTTCGCGCCTGGTGCCCGCTGCGGTCTGGAAGTATTGACGCCCCGGGACCGTTCCTACGCTTCGGCTATCATCGCTATCCCGATCCCAACCCGGGCGCCGCTGCCTCGGTAGCTACCAATAATCCCACTCTCGGCCGCGGCTATGTGCTGCTGAGGGTCACCTACGACCCCGACCCGCCGTATGAGCCGGGCGACAGCACCGACCAAGTCAACCTCAGCAACTGCATCCGCATCGAGGCCATCGGCCGGGTCAGCGACCAGAGCACCGTGTTCCGCCGGCTGGTCGCGTACAAGCCCATCGGCCTGACCGATCATCTGCGCTGGGTCACGGACTGGACGCGCTCCGGCAAGCGAGCTTATCTGGGCTTGCGTCCCTACATGGATTTTGACAACAGCGGGACCACGACCGATGGGGAGGCCCTGGAGATTGATTTGGGTGGCCCGGTGCGTGCCGACACGGCCCTGTATATGCTCGGCCAGCCGCTCGGCTCCGGTCCCAGCACGCCGTCCACATACTTCGACCTGCTCACCGCGCCCAGTGACGACGGCTACCTGCGCGATGACATGGTCGAGGGTAGCGAAGGCATCTACATCGTGGACAGCATCAGTGACGGTGTGGGAGTCCGGGTTGAGGGAGTTGATGAGGGCACGCTGCCGACATCTCTGGCTGCGGCTGAGACCACGACCATTCCGCGCGTCACTACCGGCCATCGCGAGGTGCCGCCGCTGCAAGCGCCGGACATAACCGCTACTGACCCCACCACCGGCATGGACCGCTACCGCGTCCTCACCCGCGATTCGGGAGTCTCTGTATGTAGCGACAGCATGGCCGGAACCGTGAAAAACACCGGCAGATACGGGCACGGCGCCGGTATCTACATTGACAACTTCGCCGACATCCAGTTCAAGCAGGCTGACGGTACCTGCAACCTGAAGCTGTTGGTGCAGGACTGGCGCAAGGAGCCCGGCTCAATCGGTATGCTGAGCGGAGACAGCGGCTGGAACGCCCTGGGCACTACCTATACGCCGCCGGCGGTGGAAATTGAGTTCTTCCCCAGTGAGGCAGCCGTCTTGGCCACGGCCACCAACGGCTATAGTGATGATACTAGTGGTCAGACCGGCCCGGGGGAGCTATGGTGGCCTGGGCACGTGGCCGGCGAACCGGGCATCAAGATTACCCGCCATGACTACCGCTGGGCCCTCGGGGACCCGGCCAAGCCCACCGAAGTCGGCGACGATTCCGGCGCAAACGTCATGGTCATTGACTACCCCGAGTACCCCAATCAGTGCGTGTTCGCCGAAGGCAGTATCCGGGTCAAGGGGGTATTGCCGAGCGCCGACCGTGCTGGTGACGGACAACTCATCCGTGACTACAATCTCACCATCGTCTCCAATGCCACCATCTATATAGACGGACAGATACTATCACCGCAGGATGTCGCGGGCCGCAGGTATGGCACCAACGATGGGGCCAGCGGTGTGCTGGACGAGGACAATACCGCCGTGGCGCTGTTGGCGCGCGATTTCGTATGCCTCAACCCGACGCAATTGGTGCCGCAGTTGACTTTCGGGATGGTGGCCGCGGCCCCTGACGACGAGATGGCTCCCGAGCTGGGGCAGCACTGGGAACTGGATACCGGTGGCCGCGTCTATACGCGCTGGATGTTCGGGGAAACGGTGCCGGCTGGCGTCGCCCGATACCTGACCGTGCAACAGACCGCAGCCAGTCCCGGGCCTTCCGGCGTGGGCTTGGCCCTGTCCAACGATGGCACTATCACCGCTCACAGCTTCGGCAATCCGGTGGACCCCTATACCTTCGTCTTCGCGCCTGAGGGGGCGCTGCTGTGGGACTTGGGGTCAGGTCCGATCCCCGCGCCTCAACCGTACTGCTCGACGGCCATAGCGCCCCAGTGGCAGCCGCCGGCGAGTATCGGTCCCTACAGCTTCGCGAACCCGACGGTGCCGTGGAATATCGGTGCCGGCATTTCGGGGACGGTCGGTGTCCCGAACGCGGCTGCGCTTTCTCAGCGCGATCCCCAGTTGGGTACGCCGGCGACTGAATACTGGGTCAAGAAGTGGAAGATCGAGGAGATAGATACCGACAATAGCCGCCCGCGCGGAGCTATCAACGCCAAGGTGAATGCTATGATCTACGCTCAGCGCGGCAGTTGGTTCGTGATTCCCGGCGCCTACTTCGATGAGAGCACCTACACTGTGGACTTTGACGACGACGGCGACATAGACGGCGACGACAGTCTCTGGGCCGCCCGCATGCGCCGCTACAACTACAGAATCACCGTCAGAGGCTGCATCACTGAGGACCACACCGCACAAATCGAGGATGCGCAGGACTGGTCCAACAAGTGGGCGTTCCCCATCTACACCAGCGCTACGGAGTTGACTTGGGGCACGATAGAATACCAATTCGACGACCGGCTGCGGGTAAACAGAGACCAGGACCCAACGAATTTCAACAGCACTACCAATGTACGCAACAGCGCCAACCGGCTCTACACGCCCCAGGCCAATCTGCCCAAGCTGCCGCTCTTACCCGTGAGCCCGACCTTGCTGTACTATGGCGAGGCCTTCTGAAACTCCCGAGCGGAAGTTGCCTCGCGCTCTATGTCTGTGCCCAATACTATGGAGGTTGATACCATCATGCGGGTATCTCGAAAATACCTGCTGGTAGTGATCGCAATCATACTGGTTGGCTGCATAACCCTGGCGCAGGCGGCACCGGTTGCGCTTGAATACACCGGCAATCCTCGCACATTCAAGGTATGTGTCCTCAATGTGCGGGATAGCTCCGGGAATATAGGGTCCAACCAGCACCCACTGATATTCGAGGGCCTGCGCCGCTGTCCGGAAAAGCCGGCGGGCTGGGACTTTGAGAACCCGCTGGCTCCGCCCCAGATCGTCAGTGGCCTGGGCAGCTTGACCAAGGCCGATGCCGCCTACTGGACGGTGGGGCTGACCGATGATACCGCAGCCGGCTTGCAGGGCCTGGACCTGATCTATATATGCCAGGCCGATATTGCGGTCACTAGCTCCGTTCAGCGCGAGGCCCTGATCAAAGCCGTGCGCACCGGGACCATCCTCTGGGTGGACCAGGCTGATGCCGGCGGCTCCGGGACCAGCGTTTCGGCATTTGCGCCAATCTCATTCGGCTTCACCACCGACGCACCCGATACCGACAATTCCCGCCGAGCCATCAACGGTCACGCCTGGCTGCTGCAGAACCCGTTTAGTATCTCGTCTGCTGAAGTGCCATACATCGGCAAGTACCCCATACCGCCGCCTGACCCCACCGAGCCGGATACCGAGAACATATATCCCAGTTGCGACGGCGTCTCGGGCAGCCTTGACTGCCAGCCCGTCCTGCGTGATAGCGACGGCAGCAACACCTACCGCAATGTTACCGTCACGCCCTACGGCTCCGGTGCCATCGTGGTCACCGCCGGCGAGGTCGGCTACGACCTGGAAAGTTGGGCTAACCTGCTGAGCTCCGGCGCCACCACCGGCTACTGGTGGAGCGCGGATCGCCTGCGCCGACCTTCGCGTTATCAGTTGCCCGATTTCAAGTTTGCCTACAATATTCTGGCCGCTACCAGCCGTTGGTCGCAGGCCCGCCGCGGGCCGTGGGCGGACGGCAAGAGCGCTATCGAGGTGCGCCCGCCGCTGCAGATTGACTGGCAGTTTCCGGGTCAGTTTGAGAGCCTCGGCTTCAACAAGATCGGCCCGGTCGTCGGCAGCCCGGTTTGTGCAGGCGGCATGGTCTTTGCTGTTACGCTCGGCTCGCCCAGCATTGATGGCGAAGATGCTGAGAATGCAAAGCTGCTCTGCTTTGACGCGGATCCGGCCCAGGACCTTGACGGCGACGGTACTGCCGATGACGGCGACCTGGATTACTCGGCGGGCGCGCCTTACGACCTGGTGTGGGACGCGGACCTCGGTAACATGACGCCGCGGTATGCATCGCCGTGCGTGGCCAACTTGGTTGCTCTGCCCGGCGCCCGGCCGCTGCAAGTGGTTTTGGTCAGCCTGGTGGACCCCAGCTCCGGCGATGCCGAGGTGCGCTGTTACAATGCCTCAGTGGACCCCTGGACGCTGGGATGGGTGTCGGGCTCCGGTTATGCCAGTTCTTACGAGACCACCGGGGCGTTGATGTGGACCTATGACATAGACGGCTACGACGGCGACTCCGAGGTCGTGGCCCTGTCAACGCCGGTGGTATATCGGGATTACGTCTATGTACTGGCGAGCGAGTTCGACGATGACCTCGACGGCAACAGTGTCAACAGCACCTACGGACGCGCCCACTGCTTTAAGCTGAGCTACGAGTGGGACGCGGATACTGACGGGCCTAAGTGGGTATTTCCGGACCCCAACACGGACCCGGCCGAAGACGGCGACGACGCCGGCACCGGCGCGGAAGACGACCATGCCTTCGCCGAGTTGCAGGGGATGTTGCCGCCGTTCCATGAGCCACAATGGGTAGCAGGGATCGCTTGGTATGATCCCCGTCCGCTGCTGCCGCCTACGCCGGGCGCAATACCTGTGCCACACTCGGGCCAGGATGTTATCGGCAACAGCGAATGGGAGGTCATGCTCAACATTGCCACTCCGGTAGGCAGCACCTTTACGTGGGGCAATCCCACCGCGGGCGAATGGAATATGTCCATACTCAAGAATGGTGCAGTCTTTGACCCTCTCGACCGACCGGGTGGCTACGACTTCGCGCTGATCCCGACGCCGACCACACCGCCGCCGGGGGCCGGTGATCCGCCGCAGGACCAGCTTAACGCCGGCTACTACAGCTCCATCACTCTGGACCACGGGTTGCCTAGTGGCACTTCCGGGCCAACGGCTGCTACTCACACTGTTCTGGACAGCCTCACCCGGCTGGACGATACCGGCATTGATGTCAGCGCCACGCTGGTCAATGTGGGCAGTAGTGTCCGTGTGTACTTCACCAGCGGCCAGGCCCGTGAATTGCTCTTGCCGGCACGGAAGGACGGAATTGCACCGCACAATATCTCATCTAGCGGTGTGCCCCTGGCAGTTACCTATACGGTGGACACCACCGGCGACGGTACGCCAGACACACCCTACACCGATTCAGCGAAAACCTTGCGGGGGCCGATGCGCTATCGCGTACAGGAGAGTGACAACCGTCGGCGCGTGACCCCGCCGGTCATCACCGGCCCTGATAGCATGATCACCGTTTCCGATGCCGCGGAAGACGCTGACCGCAATGTCGCTGGGTCTAGCGGCGGGGCGGTCAGATGCCGCAGTCGGTACAACAGCAGCCAGCAGTGGGAGTTCCATACCGACACCACACTGCCCAATGCCTCGACCCTGTCCGACCCGCCCTTCGACCAGCCGTACAGCCCTTATGGCTATGCGGCACTGAGCAAGTCGGCTCCGGCCGCCGATACCAGCACCGACACCGCCTATGTCGTCGTGAACCATGCCCGGCCCGACCCCTCCAACAATACCTCGCTCGAGGGGGTCGCTGAAGTCATCGGCGTCGCCACCGAAGCCGACCTCACCATCACTCTCAGACCTGGTAATCCGGATGCTCAAATTGTTGCCTCGCCCGTGTTCCCGCTCATTCCAGTGGGATCCGCCGAGTATCCGGTGGTAGTGACCACTCTGGAGGCAGACTACAACAGCACAGCCACTGTGCCGGAGAGCGCCTACGAAGTGGATTTCGATGACCTCACCATCACTTTTGACCGCGCCACAGCCGGGTCGGTCAATGGCACTATCGGCTCCCTGTACGGTAAGCCGGTGTGGGTTGACTATAGGGTTTACGATCCAACCAGCCCCACAAATCCGGCCGATCCTCCTGCTACGACGATCTCTGGCGAACTGCACATACTGCCCGAGGTGACGCGTTTCCAGTACCTGCCCGGCTTCATCCGCCTGCATCACAACTTCGTCTATCAGAATTTCGACGACCCCGACGATGCGATGAACATCTCCGTAAGTTTGCCCAATGGCACGGCCCTTGCCGGGCTGGGTATCGGGGAGGCGGAGTTCGACGACGATGATTTCCTGCCCACCGGCTGGACGCAGGCCCTGCCGCGCGGGATTCTCGATGTGCGCAATCTGCAGATACCTACCGAGGCGGCTAGCACCATGCCGTTGCAGCCCGGCTGCAGTTTCATCGTGGACTACTACTACTTCGATGAGACCACTGGCGGGACTCTTCACGCCAGCGAGACTCACCAGATGCCCTACGACATCGGCGAGTCGATCTCCTCGCCGACGCTTGGCGGCCGCGTGCTGCACGTCGGCACAGAAGGCTTTGACCCCAACCGCGACAACGCTCTCAACTTGACCGAGAACCACGACGACAGCCACGCGCAGAAGCCGTTCCTGGTCGGGGACCGCATCAAGGAGACGCTGCTGTCACTGCTGTGGGACCCGATCAGCAACTTGGTCCATGGTCACATGGCCCAGCCCGCCAACCCGCACAGCTCCTACGACGTGCTGGGCACCGCCGCGCTTCCGGCCGTCTCCTCATCGCCGGTGTTGGGCCACAACCGCGTGTTCGTCGGCGCGAAGATGGTCGCGCAGATCACCCAGCCCGCCGCGGGGTATGTCTCCGAGGGCGTGGGCTTTGTCAGCGCGCTCAAGTCGCGCTCGACCTTCATCTGCGACGACACCCGCATCATCGAGGTAATCGAGGACACGCCGGTGTGGGTCTGTCATGGCACGCTGTCGGCGATGCCCAATGAAGCCGTGGATGTCAACCGCGGGACCGACGGGCGGATCGCCGTACCGTTTAATCGCCCCGCCAAGGCCGTGCCGCTGTCCAATGGCAATTTGCTGGTGGTTGATACCGGCAATAACCGCGTGGTCGAGATTGACCGCAACGGTGTCGTCAAGTGGCCGCTGTCTGCGGCGGGCTATGACTATTACACCAGCAGCACCAATACCCAGTTGCGCCTTGACGCGCCCTCGGATGCCTTCCGCTACTACACGATCAAGGACACCGACGAGGAGGCCTATTACAACTCCACCAACGGCGACCTGTTGCCCTCAACTACCACGCACACTGTCATCGCCGATGCCGGCAACGGCCGGGTCATTGACATCGTCACCGACGTCAACGCTGCGGGACAGCAGACTCATTCGGTGCAGGTCAAGACCCCCAGCCACGTCAAGCCGGCTGGCAGCACCGCGCCGCTGCAGCGGATAGCGTACACCGCCGTCAGGCCGATACTCGATCCCACTGGAGACATATCGGCTTACGCGAAGATCCCCGAGCTTGACGACTACAAGATAGTTCATCCCGTCATCGGCTACCTCTGCGCCGCCTCCAACCTGCACCAGCTTGTGGTGGTCGAGGAGAATACACTGGCGATAAATCCGCCCTCGACACACCTGCCCTACCGCGGCTCGACCGACAGCAACTGGAAATGGCTGGCCTGGCTGTGGGATGAGAATGTAGATGACGGTGTATTCGGCCCACCCAATTCGCTGATCTTCCGCAATATCAGAGACCTGCAAACATCGTATGAGGGCGATCATTTCTACATCACCGTCACCTGTGGGCAGTATGCCGGCCGGCTGTCGGAGGTGCAGGCTAACAATCTCCATTCCCTGGCGGCTCAGGGTGATGGCGTCTTTGAGTTCTGCGTGGACATCAGCGGCGCTGCGGGCGACTGGGCTTTGATACCTGCTATAAATGGCGATGGTGTTGCGGACGGTGACACGCCGATTTGGTACATGACGCGCAGAGATTATATCTACTCATATCCGGCAAGCAGCACCCGCCGTGATTTGGCCAACATTCGCTATGTTGATGTTGACGACACTCCCTACTGGCAGACCATGCCGTGGTTCCCGGTGTCGGCGCTGCGGCTGCCGTGCGACAATCGGCCCATGAACGTAGATGGCACAGCGGAGCGCTACCATCGTCACCTGATTACCAACTATGCCGGGCTGATACCTAACCTGACGCGCGAGAATATTGCTGACACTTCAGCCCCGGCCTCGCTGTATAGTAGCGTCATTGTCGTGCAGACCGATGACCGCAATGACAATCAGCCGTCCAATGATATACTCGACATTGACCGGCGGCAGGTGATTCCCAATCCCAACGAACTGGACTGGCCGGACCCGCTGGCAGAGCCCACATCTGCTGCCCGCTAGGCTGTGGGCCGCTTTCTGGCTGGCAGGTAATGTAAATATCACTTACCAGGCGATTATCATGAGATACCACAATTGTATGTTGGCACCGAGCAATATCAATATCAGGGGGAGACCTATGCGGGGAGTTGTTACTGCCGCACTTGTTATGATAGCCCTCATCGGCGCACTGGGCTTGGTCTGGGCCCAGGGCCCAGACCCATGCCCCTACGAAATGCGCGCCTATGTGGATGACGCCAGCACCACTGACAGCGACACCCACCAGTTCAACCTCTCCACCATTCGCGCGACCTACGTGTGCCCCCACTGCGGGTACTCGTCCTATTATGCAGGCAAATGTCCCGATCCCTATGGTGACACCAGCCACCCAACCAATCTGGATCTCGTCAAGGTCCCGCCGAAAGCCCGCGTGCTGGCCACGGCTCTGCAGTCAGTGGCAGTCGGCTTCCGCGACTACCAATACAGGCCTACCAATGTCCCCGCCCTGCCCCCCCCGGCCCCCCAGGCCCTCGTCGGTCGCGCCATTCTCGGCAAGGTCTTTCATCCCTTCGATGCCGGCGCCCCCGTCGGTTTCCAGGATTACCGCTCCACGCTACACCTGCAGACTTGCGACTTGGTCAGCGCCTCCGCCGGTGCCACCCCTGCGGGGTCTATTGACAGCGATAGCCGCCTGCGCCTTTTCATAATGCCACCGGGCGTTACTCGTCCCTGCGCCATCCAAACCGACCTTGACAATATTGACAGCCAGGACGACGGCGACCTGTTTGACGCCGATGACGATCCCACTATCAAGGATGCCTATATCCAGATCGGCCTCAACCCCTACCGTGTGGACAATGGCGACGAGTGGCTCATCCGCTATACCAGGACCGAAAATGGGGCCGGGACTCTCACGGACGCGCGCGTGCAGGCCTGCAGCTTGCTGTATGGTTTCGACATGGACATCGCCGACGACGACCCGACCGATGATGGGACCAACTACTACTTGACCAACTCCGGTGCAGTCAATGTGCAAATACACCACCTCCAGTTTGACGGCACTGATGGCACCGATACGACGTGGCTTTTCCATTTCACCGTTATGAGCAACACGTACCTCATGCCCAGCAGCAGGTTTGACGAACTCGGTAGTGTGGGCGAGCCCAAGCAGGTGGACAACGACGGCGACGGCTTCCGGGAAAATGACGCGGACTGGAACGCGGCCACGCAAGACTACAATCCCGGCGGCGACGATGACGACGAGCTGAAGGAGTGGGCCTGGGACGATACGTTCCCCACCCTCACCGATGCTAAGGAGTGCTGGCTCGAGCTTGGCAGCGGGAGCGCTGTATCCGGCGGCATCGCTGATGACAGTGACATCGCAGAGACGCCTGGTGATGGGACTGCGGAGCCGGTGCCGTACGTGATACCTCCCAACATGGTCGGGGTCGGCATTGCTGCGGTGCAGTACTCCAACGAGGGCGACGACCTCAGCGGCGACCATGACGACCGGAATGACTTCCGCTTCTACAATGGCTGGGAGTGGCAGTATGACTACCAGGAAGACGTGACCAACGATGGCCTCGCCCGCAAGAATCCCCCCGCTCAGAAATTCGAGAGCGGCCCGCCCAATAGTACGCAACGCCCCTGGGTGCAGTACCTGGGCGAATGTCACTACTTCTCATCCCGGGTGGAGTTGCCGCCGCCCACTGAGACTTGGCTCCATTCCGACGGCAGCGGCACTCTCCCCTGGCCGAACGCCGACTACCCCCGCATCGTCATTGGTGAGGTTGACGGTTCCGGCAATGTCGCGGGCGAGTACGGTCCCGGAGCCAACACGCCGACCAGGTACTTCGAGCTCTACAACCGCTGCCATCATGACAGCGGTTCCGGCCAGGATGATAGGGTCCTGCGCTGCGACTTTTGTGGATACACCTTTGTGGACACCACTCCCAGTGACCCAAGTGATGATTTGTGTCCGTTCCATCCCGACAGCAATATGACTGTCCTGAGTACCTATTACACTGCCGGTGTGGAATTGTGGCGCAAGCTGGCGGTATCGGGAGAGGTTGAAAGCACCGGCGGGACCAGCGCCGTGCGCCACGTTCTACCCGAGATTGCCCTGAAGTATCACGAAGACCGGCGCTATGTATATCCCAGTGAGATCAGTGCCGCGACGGCCGGCGACCAAGCGGTACATTTCGAGATACCCAAGTACCAGCCGCCCTCGGTGCCGGCGGTCGCCGGCGCCAACTATGCGAACAACCTCAGTGGCGACGAGGGCTACCGGGGCGGCCTGATCGTGCACGCCGACCAGCGCAACTACGGCTCCGGCAGTTCGGGGCTGACCGGCGGCTGGAACGTCTTCTACCGCTGTCCCGACTGCGGCGGATTGACGACCGATCCTGACAATCATCCAGCTACCGCCTGCAGCGGCCACCAGGTCTGTCCCTACTGTGGCAGCGAATACCCGCCCTCGGCTGCGTATGGCACCCAGTGCGGCTTTTGTGGCGGCGACCTCGACTCTGTTACGGGCGATGACACTGTTCAGGAGCACGACCTGTGGTGCGAGGAGTACGATGTCGGCGACATCCAGGTCTCGGTGCTGCGCAAGCCCGCGATGAGGGCCACGGTGCCGGCGGTGCAGATCGGCCGCGTGCAACCCGGCGTCAACACCTACAGGCCTGACACCAATGTGCAAAACGTTGCCGCCGGCTATCGCGCTTTCCCGTCCGAGACCTCGCCCCGGACCGGTCTGCCGGTGCTCAATGACGGCAACGTCACCTCGCCGATACGCGTCGCCAATGTTTATGATCCGGACGCTTCCGCTCGTGAGATCAGTCTGCCGCACTACAGTCGCATCGAGGTGCCGGCGTACGACTACTCCTATACCCGCATCGCCCAGAGCACGCCGATTACCCGGTTGACGCTGCAGAGTTATAATCCCGGGTTGACGGCTGATGCCGAGTGGGACATCACCTCGGCGCTGCCATTTGCCACCGGTGGTACCGAGCTGTTCGGGCGGCTGCAGGCCGGCTACAGCGGCTATCCGGTGCCCCTGGGCCAGCCGGCGGGCACCTATCTGGGGCAAACGCTCTACTTCCTGGATACCGATGGCGACGGGGCGCTTGATTTCGAGATCGGTGGCCCCGGCGGCACGGCTACCAACACCTTCGACGCGCAGTTCGATCCGCTGGCAGACCACCCGCTGGAGCCGGTGTATGACACGGTCCTGGGCGATGTGCGTGTCTTCGGCAGCCGCCTGCCGCAGAATGACTACTACTCAGCCGACGCCTCGCCGGTGCCGATTATTGATCCTGACAACAAAGTCCAGGTCATCTGGGTCGGCAACCGCCCCAGCGTCTATGAGCCTACTCCTAAAGCCGTGGGCAGCGAATGTCCGCCCGGCAATAGCACCGCCAACATCCCCTCCAGCAGCGCGCCCGTCAACCTGTTGTATGCCAAGGCCGAGTACGCCGGTGACGTTGCCGACGATCAACTCTATCGGGGATACGCATGGGATGCTGCTGCTGGTCTGCTAACCGACGCCTACAATCTGAGCAATGACAGCGCTGAGGGCACGGTCTCCTCGAGTCCGTGGGCGCTGGGCGATGCTGCGGCCCGCTGGGTATTCTGGCACCGGCGATTGCAGCACCCCGGTGGCACCGAATCCACCCTGCGCTACGACACCTCCACGGCCAGTGACTGGGCGTGGACCGGCTCGGGCGCTGGCGAGTGGATATATGCCAGCGGTCTGCCTAAGGAGAACCTGCGCAGCTTCATTGATGGGGACGGCGAGCACTGGCTGTTCTGGCACACCGGCTCCGAGGGCAAGCAGTACCTGATGTACCGCTGGGACTACACCCTGGGCACCACCGATAACAAGGAGGGCCCGGTGCCGGTCACCAACCGCGCCGCACCGCAGTGGCGCGCCGACGCTTTTCCGGCCATTGACCCGCGCGATACGGCCAACGACGTCGGCATCAAGAAGCCCACCCAGAGTCCCTTCACCTACACCAAGGACCCCTCTGTGTTTTCCGATCCGAGCGGTAATGTGAACCTGTTCTTTTCCGGCTACGCCCGCTCCGAGGGTGAGGCCGATATCTGCTGGACGCGTTTCGACCCCGGCGGCATGGACGGAGCCGACAGCACCATCCCCAATTACGGCAAGCTCGCCTTCTCGAGGCTGCAACCCGCCGATGGGCCGTATGTTTATACTACTTCCGGCAGTTGGGTCGCGATGCCGGAGGAATTCTCCGCCAACGGGTTGCGGCAGGTCTTTAGCAGTCGCGGGCTGGACTGGCTATGCCATCACACCACTGAGGATTGGAGCTTCGCCCACGGCTATGATGGCAGTTTGGCTGAAGTAGATCCGGAGGCCCGCAATCCCGGCGATATCAACCTGACGCCTGGGAACAGCAACTATCTGTGGAGCAACTCCTA
Organism: uncultured Armatimonadia bacterium; assembly: GCA_964390495.1. Taxonomy (GTDB): domain Bacteria; phylum Armatimonadota; class Zipacnadia; order Zipacnadales; family UBA11051; genus UBA11051. The sequence goes on along the minus strand of CAYMIN010000001.1, from coordinate 150,698 downwards.
CCTGGACCCGGCGTTCTGTCTGGCCCTGATTTACGATGACCCCAGCGATGGCAACCGGCCACAGGCGCAGTTGTTCCACGTTGCGTGGCAGAAGGGCACGTACTATCGCTCGCGCGGGGCCTACCGCGTCCTGCCGAGGCTCTATCCGCTCACCGCTGGTGCGCCGCCGGCGGCGTTAGTTGACAGTGGCAGCGGTTATTATCTGCTGATGGACCCGAAAGTGACGGAACTGCGGGCCAAGGGGATGACGGTGCCTGACCAGTATGTGGTGATGGAGATCGGTCCCGCCACCGGCACCGTCAGCTTCAGTTCGCCGCTTTACAATGTTGACAATCCCGCCGACCCGGTGACTGTATTTCCGGCCAGAGACGCCGAGGCCGATCTCATGGATGTTGCCGTGTACGGGGCCTACTACCCATACGTGTATCGTGTCACGCGCAACGGTGCTGATGACGACTGCCCCTCGGCCTTCTACAATGCGGATCTTGACCCCGGCCGGCTGACGGTGTTCTGGCGACGTCGTTACCCGGTTAGCAGCAGCCCCCATTTCGGCCGCAGTGGCTTCATGCACAAGACCTACACGACTTCCGTTCGTGTCGCCAAGCCCTCGATCAGCAGCATCGCTTCGGTGGTCAACGCTTACGACACAGGCACGGATATTCCGTACTCCGCCAACAATGGGGCCGGCATCATAACAGTGTCGGAGGGCTATATCGGTTACACCTTGCAGATTACCTACGATAGCGCCGATGGCAGCAGCGGTGTGGTAGAGTGGCACGAGGTGCCCGGGTGGTCGGTGGAGACGCCGGTGCCGATTCGCACCGGTGGGGCCGAGGGGCGTCTGGTAGTCAAGCCGGAGGCTTACACCGTCAAGAATGAACAAGACGAAGATGTGAGTAACGTCCGCTACTGGCTGTTCTGGACCAGCCTGGGTCGCGTCTATGACCTGCGGCTGCTCGATGCCTCCAGTGCTCGGGCCGCCGGTGACCCGATCATCGTCCAGTCAGCGGATGTCTATTCGGCCGTCGTATCACCGGACGCCGGTCCGGTGATCCGCGAGCGGCGTACGTCAAGCGTGTCGTTCGACCCAAGCTAGATGTAACTATTCGTACAAGACGTTGTCATAGAAAGTACATATGACTACCGGTAGTAGTCGCGTGCTAGGTAGCTTCTTGGGGCCGAGGCAACGTCTGTCAGCAAGCTTGACAAAGGCCTGGCAATACATTAAACTCAAGTTCAATAAGAGGCAGACAATCTAGTAGATATCCCTATCCCACAGACAGGGAGACTAGCGTCATGGCTCGCGGCGCGACTCATGTGCTCGGGCTGGATATTGGCACGGAAACGATTAAGGCTGTTGAACTGCGCCTGAGCGGGCCTGATATCGTGCTTGAGGGGCGGCCCGCGATCATACCGACGCCGCCCAATAGTGTTGTCGGCGGTCGCGTCGTGGATGAGGAGGCAGTCAGCGAGGCTATCAGTGAGGCGGCCTCGGAGTATGGCTTCAGCGTCAAGAAAGTGGTCGCCTCCGTCGGCGGCGAAACCGATGTGGTCGTCAGAATCGCCGAGTTGCCTCGCATGGAAGCCAAGGAGCTGGACGAAGCTGTCCAGTGGGAGCTTGACCGGCAAACCCCCTTCGCCGTGGATCAGGTCATATATGACTTTGAAGCTGTACAGCACCCCGGGGTCAGCCCGGAAAGCGAGAATATGGAAGTGCTGCTAGCCGTGGCCCAGGAAGACATGGTCAATGCTCATGCCGAGACCATCCTGGGGGCCAGGATGACGCCAGTGGCGATTGATGTTGAGCCTCTGGCATTGGGACGCGCCCTCGTGGAACTCGGCGACGAAACCACCATGCAGTCCACCGTCGTCATTGTCAACATCGGGCATACCGGCAGCCTTATCTCCATTTTCTGTCAGGGCGTGCCCGTATTCATCAGAACCATACCGACCGGCGGCGAGGCCCTTACCGCAGCCGTCAGGCAGAACGTCCAACTCGCCGAACAAGATGCCGAACGCGCCAAGCGCCAGTTCGCCGACGTTACCGGGCTTTTCGCCTACGAAGAGGAAGAAGGCGAATTTGCGGACGAAGAAGGCGACTTCATGGATGAGGCCACTGATTCGGTCTTCGAGCTCTCCGACTCCGAAGTCGCCGAAGAGGTAGATGAGGGCGCCGAGGATACGGATGACATGGCCACCCGTCTGGACGTGGATGCGCAGAGCTATGAGCTGCCTCCTGACCAGCCGGTAGAGGCCGAGCCGGGTGCAGAGGCGGCAGTCGCGGCACCTGAGGAGAGCGGCGAGCCCGCCGCCACTGAGGCAGCAGTCGCGGAAGCAGAGCCGCTTTCTGAAGAAGAGCAGTGGGCCCAGCAGCAGGTCTCAGAAGCCCTGATTGACCCCTTGACCGAGTTGGCTACCGAGCTACAGCGCTCCATCCAGCACTACCAGCGCCAGCATCGGCAGGAACAGATCAGCACGATCATCCTGTCCGGAGGCAGCGCAAGCATCCCCGGCCTGACCGAGTTTTTGGGAGCCGAAATCGGCATCCCCGCAAAGATTGCTGATCCATTTGCCAGGATTCAGTTCGATCCCGATGAGGTCTCCGAGGCCTACCTGCGTGACGTCGGGCCGGCCGTCAGCATCGCTGTCGGTCTGGCCCTGCGCGATATGCTTGACTGAAAACAGCGTAGTACGCATCGCCCAAGTTCTTGTCCGGGAGGAGCATCAGTGTTACGCGTTGATCTGCTGCCGAAAGTCATCGTCCAGGGGCGGCGCAATGTCAAGGCGAGCGTATTCTGCCTGATTGCCATCGTTCTCGCCGGCATTGTGATGGTCTTGGCCCTGCAGCAGGTCAAGAACAATATCGCCCGGACCGAGGAGAAGCTGGCTGACGCCAAACAGCGCGCTGACGCGGTTCGCAAGATCAAGAAAGAGGCGGAGGCCAAGCAGGGCGAACTCGATCCCATCCAGGCCAAGATTGACTTTGTTGACAATGCTGACGCCAGCGGCGAGCAGTTCTTCGACCGCTTCTGGAAGATCAATGAGTACATATACTCTCGCGCTCAGATGACCAGTTTCGAAATCAGCCCGCCCAACAGTGTCAGCTTCACCGTTCAGATCGCCGATACCACTGAGGCAGGCCGCTTCCTGCTCAACCTGATCCGCTGCCCACATATCACCGGCATCCAGATTTCGGGTATGCCGGCCGGCGATACGGTGGAGCCAACCGGCTCTACGGTCATGCGGGTTGCGGAGGAAGTCATCACCTTTAATGTCACTGCTACTCTGACCGAAGGCGTTGAGATTCCTGAGCCGCCTGGTGGCGAAGGCGGCGGAGGTGGACCCGGAGGCGGCGGACCGGAGGACATGATGATGGACGGCCTGCCACCGCCGCCGGAAGCGATGCCCGAGGAACCGCCACCGCCCGCTTAGGCCGCAGCGCCCAAACCCGCCTGCCAGCGGCGGGCTGTGGGCGATAAATGGGGAGCAGGCACAAATATGCGCAGAGTTCTTGGGAAAGTGCCAACATTCGCAATCTTCATCGTCGCCGCGGTGCTGATCATCGGTATCGTCGTGCTGATGCAGCTTAAGTTCATCAAGCCGCAGAAAGAGACACTGGCGCAGTTGGAGGAGGAACTCGCCGCCGAAGAGGCGGTAGCCGCCGAACGCCCGCAGGCCGAGCAGAAACTCGCCGAAGTCCAAACCCAGTGGGAAGAGGCCCAGGTGCGTCTCCAGCAGTTGCGGGACACCAGAAGCTTCGCGATCTCAACATACCAGCCGATTGGGGCCATGATCGCTCTATGGTACGAGTATCGCGAGGACCTACCACGCGTCACCAAGGAGTGGCTTGACTCAACAGGCGTTACACTTAACAGCAATATTAGCTTCCCAACGCCGGGCATGGCTCCACCGGAGATCCCGAGCAGTGGATTCATCGCCCTGCCTGGCCCGACGAGCCTGTCAATCAGTGGCACCATGGCGCAAATCGAGGGTTTCTACTCCTCACTGGGCAACTACAAGCGAGTTGCCACCATATCGGGGTTGAGTCTTTCGGGGGAGGGCGATGCCCTTAATGCTACCGTACCGGTCAGTCTGTATCTGCTAATCGAGACGCCGCCTGCAGCAGCGCCTGCTCCGGCTGCTGGGGGAGCACCGGGCCCCGAAGGAGTTGGGCCTGGGGCGCCACCAGGTCCTGGGGGTGAACAGGTCGTGCCTCCGGCGGCGGATGAGGAGCCTATGGACGGAGAGTAACTTGACGAGATCAGTCGGCAGCAACCGCCGGCGCGCGCCGAAGGCTATCGGGGACAGGAAGTAGGCACAGTAAGGGGAGAACCAGCATCGCAGGAGTCGCCTGTGACTAACCCACGCAATGCGAAAATCATGATGGCAAGCGCACTTTGTATAATGGTGCTTGCGGGGGTGGTATTCCTGTTATTCGTCGTCCCTACCATGCGCGGGGGGGCTACCCCGTCAATGGCTCAGGGCGAGATGCCGCCGGCGCCCCCACCGCCGGGTGGGGAAGGCATGGGCGGACCGATGGGCGGCGAACCTGGCGGTCCGGGGCCGGCCGCCGCAGCCGAAGCGCAGCCGGCCTTGCCGCCGATCGAGCCCAGCAACCCCAATCCGTTCGCAGCCGCTGCTGGAGCTGGGGTTGCCGAGGAAGTCACCCTTGATGACCTGAGAATAACCAACTACGGGACCAACTGGGCCCAGATACCGGTAACTCAGCGGATGGGCTTCCCAGCGCCCGAAGTACCGCCGCGAGCAGCGCCTCCGCCTCCGCCGTCAGTCATCGGACCGGAGAAGCCGCTGCGGGTCACCAGCATCATGTGGACCAAGGATGGCCAGGCCTTGGCTGTGTACGAATACGGTGAGGGCGACGAAAAGGAGAGCGGCGTGGTTCGCCCTGGAGACGTGGTCGAGACCTGGAAAGTCAGCGAGATTCACCAGGATTACATAGTCGTGGAGGATCGCAGAAGCGGAGCACGAACTGAAGTATATCTGAGCGAGAAGGCTCCCGAGCCTAAGAAGGCACAGCCGCCGGCCCCTAGGCCCGGCAGGCGCCAGCCGCGGCCGCGCCAGCAGGGGCCCTAGAATACCGCACACAACTTCAATAGCGGCAGCCGGGCGTTGGGCTTGTCAGGTCCAGGGGGAGAAATCCGGTCAACAGGAGGTCGGTCCTATGAATACCAGATTGCAGATTTACGGCGGCATATTCTGCCTGGTGGTGCTAGCTACCTTGCTTGCCGCAGGTGCCGCCAACGCCCAGGACGATGCGAAATTCTCTGTGCAGTTCGCCGACACCCCCCTGTCAAAGGTCCTCGAAGCCTTCAAGCGCTTCAATGCCGGCTTCGCCTACACGCTGCCTCCCGGCGCAGAGAACAAGAGCATTACAGCCGCGTTGGTGGACGTTACTGTGGACGAGGCGCTCACGACCGTTCTGAAACAGGTCAATCTGCGGTTTGTCAAAGACAACAATATCTACTCGATTCGTGAAATGCCGCAGCGGGCGGAGACGCGCGCCGACCGGCCAATGCCCCAATATGGAGCCCCGATCTTCACGACCAGGCCGTCATCGCCAACGGCCGAGGCCGCCGGCGCTGCAGCTACGACCACGCCCGGTGAGGGGGCCAAGACCCAGGAAGACGAACGCGCCAACTTGCCGATTCGCCTGCTCAAGATCAGGTATGCCAACCCCGCCCTGCTTTCGACTCTCTTTGGCGGCGATGTCATCTATGGTGATGAGGAGAGCATGATGGGCGGTAGTAGTGGCGGCAGCAGCCGTAGCGGAAGCAGCAGTCGCAGCGGCTCCAGCCGCGGTGGCAGTAGCAGCCGTAGCGGCAGTAGCAGCCGTAGCGGCAGTAGCAGCCGTAGCGGCAGTAGCAGCAGAGGCGGCTCCAGTCGCAGCCGCTACTAGCCTGGGCTGCTGGTTTCCGGCGGTAGTGCAGTACTTGACTGGAAGCCTTGGACTGATCCAGGCATTCGAGAGACAGGGTAACATACCTAGCACCAAACCACAGCGAATGACGTGGGCCAAGAGATGCAGTTGACATGTGACAGTGCCCCAGGGAGGGGAGTTATGCGAAGCTCCAGTGCTTGGCAGCAGAAGATGATGGCGACCTGCGTTATCGCAATGCTGGCTATATGCGCCGTCTGTGGCCGAGTCGCGCTTGCGCAATCCGAGGGCGACGTCGCCAACGAGCAGCGCCTGATCAACATTGATGTCAAAGACGGGGCCATAGATGCGGTGCTGCGGATGCTGGCAAAGGCGGCCGCCGTCAATATCGTGATCGGCGAAAACGTCACGGGGCGGGTCGAGGCGGTGTCACTGCATGACGTAACTGTGGAGACCGCCTTGCGGATGATCACGATAGCCCACGGCTACCATTGGTATCGTGAAGGCAATGTCTATGTCGTCACCGCCAAGCCGCCTCCCGGTGCGTCTTCAAGCACAGGCGATTTGCCGTCGGGGATTGGAACTCGAGGAGCGGAGCGGACCACTGACCGGGCGCCGCTCGGCGGCGGCACCTCTGAACTGACCGGGCCGACAGAGCTTGCCAAGATGCCGCCGGTGGTCTCGCCGCCACCGGTAACTCCCCATGAGGCCTCAACTATCGTGACTCCGGGCGCGCCCGGTGAGCCGAAAATAGTCACCAAGGTTATCCCGCTCAAGTACAAAGATGCTGAGGAGCTGGCCTATGCCTTTGGCGGCACCACCTTTGGCACCACCGCGCCCGGCGCGAAATTCCCAGCGTATCGACCTACGGACCGTGGGCACCTTAGCGGCCAGACGCCCCGGTCGTATGCCGGGCCCGACGTTTTTGGCGGTGGCGCCTCATCCAGCTCCCGCTGGGGCCAGGACGCGGGCCTGGGGGGCGGCAGGGCCACCCGCGGCAGTACCGGTGGGGGAACCGATCGTGGCAGTTCACGCAGCGGCAGCCGGACCGGCGGCGGCATCGAGGCCTTCCTCCCGGGCGAGATGCAACCTCCCACCGCCTTCATGCCCGAGAATGCCCTAATCGTCCAGGGCACTCAGGCCGAAATTGACAAGTTTACCGAGCTCATCGAGATGCTTGACGTGCCTACTAGGCAAGTTGAGATCTCCACCAAATTTGTGGATGTGCTGAGTACAGAGCAGAATGCTTTCGGTATTGATTGGACCGTCGCCAATGGCGCGCTGGAGTTCTGGAACCTGGGGTTTGCCCCCGGCGAAGCCATCGGCAATGTTGTCAGGTATTCCCGCGGCCGCTTGCAGGCGACGCTTGCCGCCTTGCAGAACGAGGGGCGGGCCACCGTCATCAATGCGCCGCACGTCACCTGTCCCAACAATCAGTATGCCATGATCAGCTTCTACACCACGATTCCGTACTACACTTCGACTACCGAGTATAATCAGTTCGGCCAACGTATCGCCAGCGAGGTTGAGTGGGAAGAACTCGAGGTCGAGAACACCCTCGAAGTTGTGCCTCGTATCAATGCTGATGACACAATTACCATCGAGGTGTACCCGATACTGGAGAACCAGGTGGGCGAAGTGGTCGGCCCCAATGGTGAGACCATGCCTATTATCGTGTCCCAGGAGGTCATGACGACGGTGACCGTTGCTGACGGGGACACGATTGTGATGGGCGGCTTGATGACGAAGGATGAGAGCTACACGTATCAGAATACGCCACTCTTGAGCAAGTTGCCGATCATTGGGAAGCTATTCCGCTCCAAGCGTGTCAAGACTTCCAACAGCGAACTGCTCATCTTCGTCACGCCCAGAATCATTCGTGACGTGCCGCCGCAATAGGGCAATGCGGTGTGTCGCACTCAGCTCACAAACGGCACTCCTCAGCGGTGCCGTTTGTTAGTATCTGCAACCCTGTCGGCCGGAAGGCGCGAGTGCTGTGAACTTCTTCACCAAGGTTCATGTTGCGCTGGGCCCAGCCAGCTACGACATAACCATCGGTGCGTCTGTCCAGGAACATCTGGGCCGCCTGTACCCGCCCCGACCTGGCCAGCGCGGGTGTGTGATCGCGCCTGAGAACCTGGTGGACCTCTACGCCGACGGCGTGCTGGAAAGCCTCCGGGCCGGCGGCTGGGAGGTTGAGCTACTCTCGGTCGCTGACGGTGAGGCGACCAAGAACCTCGGTACCGCTGAGCAGCTATGCCGCCGTCTTGCCCAGATGACATTCGACCGCGGATCGGTTCTCTTTGCCCTCGGCGGCGGTGTTGTCGGCGATTTGGTCGGCTTTGTCGCCGCCATCTACTTGCGGGGCATAGCCTTCGTGCAACTGCCCACGACACTACTGGCGCAGGTTGATGCCAGTGTCGGCGGCAAAGTGGCCGTGGACCTGCCCGAAGGCAAGAATCTAGTTGGGGCTTTTCATCAGCCCGCTGCCGTGTTCATAGATACCGTACCCCTCAAGACCCTGCCGGACAGACAGCTCCGTTCGGGGATGGTCGAGGTTATCAAACATGCCGCCATTGCGGATGCGGACTTGTTCTCCTACCTCGAGGCCAATCTTGAGCGCATATATGAACGCGAGCCGACAGTGCTGGAGCATATCCTCGCCCGCAACTGTCAAATAAAGGTGGATATTGTCGCCCAGGACCCGTATGATACCGGCCCGCGCAGCTTGCTCAACCTCGGCCACACGGTCGGCCATGCGGTAGAGACCGGAGCCGCCGCTTGGGCCATTCATCACGGAGAGGCTGTCGCCATCGGCATGTTGGCTGAAACGCGGCTGGCCGTCCAGCTCGGGATCTGCGACCAGCACGACCTCGACCGACTGCAGAAGCTGCTGGATAGAGTCGGCCTGCAGTCGGCAATCCGGGAGGTTGACATTGACAAAGCCAGGGCCGCCTTGCGCCGCGACAAAAAAATCACCGACCAGGCCTTGCGCCTGCCGTTGATGACCGCCATCGGCAGTGCGGAGGTCTTTTCGGATATAGCGCTGGAGCAACTCGATACCGCCTTGCGTGACGTTCTGGAGCATCATAAATAGCCGGAGTCTGCTGATTGGGAATGGCCGGGCGAAACATGAACAGGAAACAGGACGCAATTCATCCACTGGCCTGGCTGGGTCTGGTGCTGTGGGCCAGCATAAAAGGTATTGTTGCGATCGTTTTCACCATCGCCATCTTCGTCGGCCTCGTGTCGCTGCTGGTGCTGGTGGCTCTCGGCTACGGGCCTCAAGAGGTCGCGGTGCCGAATGTTGTCAACATGCCGCTGGATAAGGCCAAACAGGCGATGACTGAAGCCGGGGTTGTGCTCGAGGTCGCACGGCAGGTGCATACCACCAAGACGGCTGACGGCTGCGTGATGGAGACGAGACCGGCAGCCGGCAAGGTCACCAGAGAAGGCCGCAAGATCTACGCCGTAGTCAGCCTCGGGCCCAAGGACGCCAAAGTGCCGAAGGTTGTCGGCCATAGCTCCCAAGCGGCGCAGCAGCGCATCCGCGAGGCGAAATTGCACGTCGGCAGCATGATCTATAGGGCCGACAGCAACCCCCGTGATCACGTCATCGAGCAGGCACCCAGCGCCGGCACTGTTGTGGCCCGCGATTGTCCTGTCAATCTGGTGCTGAGCGGCGGGCCGGATTACGGCCGCACACGGTTGAGCGACAAACGGACGCTGTTGTTCCGCAGCGTCGAGGTCACGGTGCCGCAGGGCCAGCCGCTGCAGCGGGTGGTCATCAAGGTCACAGCCGACGAGGCCGAGGGTGAGAAGACGTTCTACAATCGCGTCCACCGGCCCGGCGATGAGGTCAAAGCCGACTTCTATGCCCCCAAAGGGGCCACCTTGGAGGTCGTCATTGACAAGCAGACGGTACTGAGCAAGCAGCTTTGATGGTCTCCAGCACCACTTCCGAGGGGTTAAGTGCCAAACTCCGATTCCCAGCTTGTTGCCAAAGCGAAAAGCGGCGATCGCCACAGCTTCGACCTGCTGGTCGAGCAGAACTACCTCCTCGTCTATAATACCGCTTACCGCATGCTCGGCGATAGCGCCAGCGCCGAGGATGCCACCCAGACCGCCTTCGTCCGCGCCTACCGCTCCCTGAAGCGCTTCCGCGCCACCTCGGCGTTCTCTACATGGCTCTACCGCATCGTCTGCAACGTCTGCCTCGACACCATCCGCAGCCACAAGGACGAGACCGTGAGCCTGGAGGTCGTCTATGACGACGGGGACGACCCGCAGCAGCGGCCGCTGCCGGACGAATCCGCCGAGCCGGGTGCCTACATTGAGCGCTCGGAGCGTCAACGGCTGGTCCACCGCGCCATTTCACAGCTCGCCGAAGACTACCGCATGGTACTGGTGCTTTACGACATTACCGGGCTTTCGTATGAGGAGATCGCCGAGACTTTGGAGATACCGCTGGGCACGGTTAAGAGCCGCCTCAACCGCGCCAGGCTGGCGCTGAAGGATATAATCGCGCCGGACCTGGAACTTTTCCTGTAGAGGCACAGTCAGATTTATGACAACACTGGGATCTGGGGTCTGTAATGCGATGTGAGCAGTGCCGTGAAAAGTTCAGCGACTTATATGCCGGCGAGCTGAGCGCCTCCGAGGCTGAGCTGGTGCGTGGGCATCTTGCCTCCTGCCCGCACTGCGCCGCCGCATACGAGCAGTTCGCCGCCGCCGTTGCAGCCGTGCGCGGCCTGGAGCCGGTAGTGCCGCCTGCGCGCCTGCTTGACGACATCCGCACCAGTCTGGAGGCGACGCGCGCACCGAGCACTCTGGCACACCGTGTCGGCAAACTGGGGCCCGTGATCGCGGCTGCCGCCTGCTTTGTGCTTGTATTCATCGGTGTGCTGACATACAACAACTACCGTCCTGGTACTGCGCTGGATTTGCGTCCGCCCTCGGCGATCCCGGGCCAGGTTTTGCGGGAAGAAGCGCCCCAACCGCAGACTGAGCCGGTTACTCCGGAAGCAAGCGAGGCGCCGGCAACCGTGGCCGAGAAAGCCGAGGCTGCTGCGGAGAGCGAGAAGGCCGCCGAGACCGCTACCAAGCCCGCCCCTGAGCCGCCGTCGCTTCCACCTGCGCCGGTTGTTGCTACACCGCCGGCACCCGCGCCTGCTCCGCCGCCAGTTTCGCCAGGTCCGGGCGAGGTCAGAGCCGAACAGCCCGCCCCTGGCGCTGAAGGGGTTACGCCTAGCGCTGCTGCTTCCACAGGCGGGGGGCCGGAAGCTCCTCGAGGCCCCCGCCGGGCCATCGGTGCTCTTGACTTGGCTGCCGCGCGTCGGGACGAGGAGGGCAGGTACTTTGCCAAGACTACGGAGACAGCACCTGCGGATAAGAGTCTGGCAGCGCTAGCACCGGTGCCGGAGACCGGGAAGCTGTTTGTGCGTTTCATCCCACCGCAGCTTCGCCAGATCGGTCAGCCGGTCACCAGCGCGGTGGCGCTGAGCTGTGACAAGTCGCTGCCGGAGGTGGCGGTGCGTGTGGAGACCCGGCGGCAGATGAGGCTGTTGCACTCCGAAAACGGCTATGTCTATCGTGGCCCCCTGACGGCTGGTGAGGCGAAGCAGGTCGAGTTCAAGCTCGTCGCCCAGCAGCAGGGAACCCAGCGGCTGCGGGTCAGTGTCGAGACACCCGTAACCGGGCTTGAGGCGCAGATGGAAGTGGTCCTGCCGGGCTTCGAGACCACCGCCGTGCAGTCGCCCCAGGACCCGCTGGGTGAGCCGATAACCGTCACGTTCAAAGAGACGCCGCTGCGTCAGGCCCTGCTGCAGATTGCCCGCCAGGGCCGCGTCAATCTCGTCCTGGGGTCCGGAGTCAGCGGGCAGCGGGTGACCTACTCCTGCCTTGACACTCCTGCCGGCTCTGTGATCCGCATCCTGGCGGACGCCGATGGCTATCAGGTCGAGTTCCAGGACAATACGTACTATATATCTGGGGCACAATGACAATCTCCGGCGAGTCCTGTGTGCGCCGCAGGTTCACCAGCTTTGCCTTTGACATCCTCTGCAATAACGCGTTAAATAGTACTGGTGCATGCATCGGACCCCAGGACAGGCTCGGCACTGCCGGCGTGGCGGGCCGGGAAATCACATGCGCCTCAGCGACAGGGTGAGTGGCGGGTGCAAACGGCAAACGGGTGTAGGCTGGCAGCGGCACTGGGCTTGATCGCGGCGCTTGGCAGCATAAGCTTGGCTGCTGAGGATACGGCCGGCCAGAGCATCAGGCCGCGGCTGGCGGCAATGCAGTTCCATGACTACAGCGCGTACCGGGGGCATCTGCTGGGCCGCCGGGCCGCCGACGCTCTATATGTCGCTTTGGAGGCTACCGGTCGCTGGCGGCTTCTGGAGCCGTCCGCCGTGCGCCAGGCTTGCGCGGATATGCACCTGACGCCACCGTTCGCCGTCGGCTACCAGCAGGCACTCGGCTACCGTCTCAACGCCGATGTGATCGTCACCGGCCGGGTCGAGGGAGTGCGCATCAGCCCGGCAGAGGGCACCGTGACGATCAATCTGGTCCTCGATTTCGTTGATCGTGTCTGCGGGCAGTCTATCATGCCGCTGCAGATTTCCGGCTCCTCGCGACGAGCTGACGGCGGCCCGCGGCCGACCGACATCATCGTCAGCGAGGCACTGGCTGACGCCTGTAGCCGTATCGTCGCTATTGTTCAGACCGTGCCCGCTTGCGCTGCTAAGGTGGTGGACACCAGCGGCACCCAACTGACTTTAGAGCCGCTTACGGAGGTGCCTCTGACCGGCGGCGACCGGCTGCTGCTGTATCGAGCCAACGGTGATGAGCAAGCCGGTCCCAAGTTGGTCGCCCTCTTGATGGTCAAGCGTGCCGAGGCAGGCCGGATCACGGCGACCGTGCTCGACAGGATCGGCGACATCTACACCGGCGATGTCGCGGTCTGCGTTGGGCCTGCGCGCCCGGAGGTGAAGCCCACGCCTTGAAAGCCCTGCGCACCTTCGGGCCGGAGGCTAGCCGCATTGTTGACGAGCCGCGTCCCCAAGCCGGCCCCGGCGAGGTCCTAATCAGCATCCGGGCCGTCGGGATATGTCATACCGACCTGGAGATCCTCGGCGGTTACCACCCTGAATACGCCTCCGGCATTGCGCACTACCCGATCGTTGTCGGCCATGAATGGTCTGGCGAGGTTGTCGAAGTCGGAGCCGAAGTGACCTCGGTAAACATCGGCGACAGCGTAGTCGGCGAGACCGGCATCGGCTGCATGTGCTGCGATCTCTGCAAATCGGGTCGCTATCATCTCTGCCCCTTCGGCACCGAGACCGGCGTAATCAACCGCGACGGTGGCTTGCGGGAGTATCATGTCGCCCCGGCCTTGTCACTTCACAAGCACGCTCTGCCGCACGAGCAGGCGTGTCTGATCGAGCCGGCCTCGGTGGGGATTTACGCGGCAATCAAGGCCGGCATCGGCCCGGGGGACACCGCCGAAGTCATCGGCGACGGCGCTATCGGGCTACTGTGCGTGCAGGCGGCCAAGGCCGCCGGCGCTGCTGAGGTTACCCTGGTCGGTCATCATGATGACCGGCTGCAGCTCGGCCAAAGGCTTGGTGCCGACAGGACTGTTAATTCCCGTTCAGCCGACGCGGTACATACCCTTACTGAGCTGAACGGCTCATGCCGCCCTGCAGTGGTCATCGAGGCGGCCGGTAGTGCTGAGGCGCTTGATATCGCCCTGCATTTGGTCGCGCGCAGCGGCGTAGTCGCGGTGGTCGGCTATTCCGCAGCCGAACCCTACCGCCACTCGCTGGCCTCGATAATCGGCGGCGAGATTGAACTTCTCGGCGTCAGAGGCAGTCCTAACTGCTGGCCACGGACCATCCGCCTGATTGAGACGGGCGCGATGGTGGTCGAGCCGTTAGTGGGGCCGCGTTTTGCTCTGGACGATTTCGCCGAGGCGCTGTCGGCGGCTCAATCCGGGCAGACGGGGGCAGCCAGGGTCATAATAGAGCCAAGTTCATAAACCTCCGACCTACCGGCAATAACGGGCCTCAGAATCGCAGGAAAGGTGCAGCTATGCGAGCCCTACCCCTGATCCTAGCCCTTGTCTCCGTGCTGGTAATCGCGATCACTGGTTGCGGCGGCGGCTCCGGGCCCACGGAATTGCCTGCCAGCCAGTACTTCCCACTGGCTCAGGGCAATCAGTGGTACTATCGGGTGACGGATTATACGGTTGACGGCTCTGGTGCAGTCAGGGCAATGAGCTCGCGCCGGCCGCTGCTGCCGGGCAGTAGGTTGCTCGGATTGGCCCGCGTGAAAACCGCGCAGGAGGGGCCGGGCGAGAGTACTCTCATCGTGTCCATCACCGGCACCAAGCGGATTGACGGTATCACCTGGTTCGAGGCCAGCACACTCCAGCCGCCGCTGGAGACCGAGACGGTGTACTTCCGCCATGACGCCGACGGCCTCTTGGTCCGGGGCTCAGCCGAGGATGAGCCCTCGTACCGGATACGCCGGCCGATCGAGGCCGGCAATGCCTGGAATCCCCTGTCTGATGAGGACTGGCAGATAGAGATACTCGCGGTGGATGAGACTGTTGATGTGGAAGCCGGCGCCTTCGCTGACTGTCTGCAGACCGAGGAAAGCGGCACCTGGGAGGGGGAAGCTTATCGCGGTCTGACCTGGTTTGCGCCCAAGGTCGGCCCGGTTTACACTGAGGACTATTTCGACGGCGAGCTTGCCGTCAAATCCGAACTAACCTCATATAGTGTCACCGCCAACTAGCGCGGCAGGCCGGCGTCGCTGCAGTTTTCTGAGAGAATGTGAAGGCGCAAAGTCCCGCCGAGGTGTTGCAACTGCCTGTGCGATTTGATATACTTCTTCGGATGTCTGGTGGCGGCGGAGCGTTATCTGGACGAGATACGGTATCTTGTCACCATCTGCTGATATAGTCGGGCGGAAAGGCATCAGATGCGTGGAGAGGAGCATTGCCATCATGCGGCATAGCTACACAGGAGTCGTAGTATTCGCTACAGTACTCGGCATTGTCGCCTTGCTTTGTGCGCCTGTATCTGCCCGCGAAGTCCAACTCGCCGGCATTCGTCTGGGCGACCACGCTGTCAACCTGCTTGACATCTACGGGCAGCCTGATGGAATCGCGGTGGGTGCTGGCGAGGAGTTGGCAGCGGCGCAGGCCCCCGCAGCGGCTGGTGCAGGCGCTGGACCGGCGATGTTCGCCCCGCCCGGCGGAGGATTGCTGGGGCCGCTGGGGGAAATGCTAGGCATGGGGGCACCCGGTGCTATGGCCGGGCCGCCGGGAGCTGACATCGCTGCCGGGCCGCCGGAAGAGGGCCCGGGCGCCTTCCCCGGTGAAGCCGGTGGTGCCCCAGCGGCAGGTGCTGGTGGCGGGGCAGCCGTCGCTGCGGGTGGCACCCAGCCCTTCCCGATCTGGGCATTGCCGATCTGGGTAACTTTGCGCTCCCGCGAAGTGGAGTGGATTTACCGCAAGGGCCCCGTGGTGATGGGCTTTGTCCTGGATCGCGATGGCTTTGTGCGGGTTATCGCCATCGCCGCGGAGAACTGCAACTATGCCCGCACCGCGCTGTGGAAGCCGCATCGCTACGTGAAACTGGGCGACAGCTTCAAGCGCGTCATTTACCGCTACGGCTATCCCGACGAAACCGTACCGTTCAGTTGGAGCACCGCCGGCTCCGCGAGTGTTGGTGGCGGCTCGCTGACTGTGAGCTTCGGTCAGGTCAGCCGCACCTACTCCCGCGACTGCATGTTGCGGTACACTGAGAACAACAATATTTCGTTCACCTTGCACAATTTCGTCGTCACACGCATCCACATCTGGGAATAGACATATTATGACGTAGATATAGCCTACACGGCGGCTCCGACGGTCTGTGGAGCCGTTGTCTGTTCTCCCCGGTCGAGCAATTGTTGCCTCAGGCAGGATTACCTCCGCCGCTGTCGAAGTACTATTCATATTATGTCCGCTCACCTGTCAGCCTAGATTCAGTGATGGACAACGACGATATCAAGGATGAAATCAAGCGACGGGTTGACATCGTCAGCCTGGTATCTCGCTATGTTACGTTACAGCGGGCGGGCCGTCGCATGCGCGCGCGCTGTCCCTTCCATGAAGAGACTCAAGCCTCGTTCTACGTTGACCCGGCGAGCGGGTTCTACCACTGTTTCGGTTGTGGTGCCGGCGGGGACGTATTCTCATTCCTGATGCAGATTGAGGGCCTGACCTTCCCGGAAGCGGCGGAGCGACTGGCCGATATGGCAGGCTTGCGATGGCGCAGCAGTCCTGGGGCCAAACAGGCGAGCCAGCAGCGCGATACCGTCCGCAGCGTCAACGAGTACGCCGATGAGTTCTTTCAGCAGACCTTGCGTAGTGACGCGGGTGCCGCGGCCCGGAAGTACCTCGCAGAACGCGGTATCAACGAGGCATCGGTGCAGGGATTCAACCTGGGATATGCCCCGGACAGTTGGGATAGCCTACTCCGCTATCTGGCAGGGAAGGGTATCAGTGGCCAGGTTGCGGAGCAGGCCGGCCTGGTCAAGCCCCGTGCTACAGGCGGCTACTACGACACCTTCCGCAATCGTGTCATGTTCCCCATCTACGAGGTCAACGGGCGTGTCATCGGTTTTGGCGGTCGTACGCTCGACCCGGACGAGGACGCCAAGTATATCAACTCGCCGGAAACGGCGCTTTTCAAGAAGGGCCGGACCGTCTATGGTCTGAATCTGGCCCGCCAGGCGATTTCGGACGCCAACCAGGTGCTTGTTGTTGAGGGCTATACCGACGTCATCTCAGTTGTTCAGGCTGGCATCGGCAATGTTGTGGCGTGCCTGGGCACTGCCACCACCGCCGACCATCTGCGGCTGCTGAGCAGATATGCCGATGAGGTCGTGTTCATATATGACGCGGACGCAGCCGGGATGGAAGCGGCCCTGCGCAATATCGAGACTTTCGAGAACGCGGCGGCGGATGTCAAGGTGGCTGTCTTGCCGACCGGACAGGACCCTGACGAAGTTGCCCGGGACCTCGGGGCCGAAGGCTTTATGAACATTGTTGAGAAGCGCCTGAGCCTGGTGGAGTACCAGTTGCGGATGATCTTCTTGGCCCATCAGGAGCAGACCGGCAGCGACCGGGCGGCTGCGGCCCGCGAAGCGGCGCAGATGCTGACGAAGGTGCCCGATGCAGTTCGCCGCGACGAGTTTTTGGCAACCGCTGCCGACTGGTGGGGGCAGGGCAATACCGCCCGCACCGAGGCCATGCAAAGGGTGCTCACCGAAGAGTTGCGCAAAGTGATGCCGCAGAGCCGCTACGGGCGAGGCCGCTACGGCAAAGCGCGCTATGCCGGTCAAAGCGACCGCCAGTTCATTACCGACGCCGTGTCCAGGTCCGCCGGCGACCACCCGGCCGGCTGCCTGAAGATGGAGGCTGCCATGCTATCAGCCGCGCTAACTGATAGCGATTTTGCGGGGTACATGGCCGAGCGCCTGGCAGTCGAAGACCTGGTGGACGAAAGAGACCGGGTCATCTACACTAGGTTGGTTGAGCACCTGCAATCCGGCCAAGGTTACGTCCCGCAGACGGTCATTGACAAGTTGCCGGAGGCGGGGGCTGTGCGCGACCGGGGCGTGGAATTGTGGATGCAGGAGGTAGATTGTGGGCTGGAGCGGAAGGTGCTTGACAGCAACATAGAGAAGTTGCAGAGATACCGCGCTTGGCGCGCTTGGCGCGAGCAGAGCGCGAGAATAGCCGAGGCGATTGACGGCGGCGAGCTGTCGCCTGACAGCCCGGAGTATCTGGAGTTCAAGCGCCGCAGTGGGGAACTGGGTGGGCCCGGTAGCACCGGCTATCACACCTATGAGGCTGACTGGGGAGTTGCGGGCAGTAACCACGATACTGCGCCCCGAGCCGACGCCGGTATTGAAGAAGCCAAAGACGACGAAGGGAGTTGACCTTCTTGGCAGAGGGGAAGGACCTCGATCCTCAACAGATGGAGGAAGTCCAGTCCCTGATAGCGCTCGGACGTGAGCAGGGCATGTTGTCGTACAGCGATATTCAGGAAGCCCTGGGCGATGTAGAGGACTTGGACACCGAGGCCATTGAGGAGATCTACTGGCTAATCGCCAAGGCCGGGATCCGCGTTGTTGATGATGACGAACGCGATGTGGCCGATGAAGGCAGCGATGGCGATAGCGACGACCTCTCCGACCTGGATGATGTCCCGATTGACGATACGGTTCGCATGTATCTGCAGGACATCGGTCGGGTCTCGCTGCTTTCTGCCGAAGAAGAGGTAGTCCTGGCCAAACGCGTGCAGAAGGGCGAGGGCGAGGTCGTCTTTGATCGCGTGAAGAACTGCCTGATCTTCACGCCGTACCAGCGCCTCGACCCGGACCGCGTGTACACGGTTAGCATCCGTGGCGGTGTCGGCGGGGTCCATGACGTTTGCGGGCAGTACCTTGAGAAGGATCTCAGTTGGGATTTCCGCACGGCTGCGGCCGACAAACACGTCAAGCTAACCGCCACCGACCCCGCTGACGGGGCAACCGATGTCGAGGTCGGCGTGGTGATCCGTATTCGGCTGAATGAAGCTGTCGCGCCTCAGAGCCTGGACGAGGAAACCATTGTGGTCGAAGACACCAAGGGCCGCCGGGTTCCCGTGCAGTGCACTGTCAATTCCGGGGAATGGCAACTTGAGATCGTGCCTGAGGAGCCGCTGCGCCATCGCACGACCTTCAAAGTCAAACTGAAGAGCGGCGCCGATGGTGTGCTGGGAGAGACCGGGCGCCAGTTTGACCGCGATGTCGCCTTCAAGTTCACCACGTGTCACCACAAGCGCTCACCGCAGGTTGTGGCCAGCAGCCCCGCAGACGGCGAGGGTGATGTCGAGCCCGCCGCCATGGTCAAGCTCGTGCTCGACCGCCGTCTGGTCGCGAAGTCGGTCAATAAGTCCAGCGTGCAGGTGCGCGGTGAGGATGGCAAAGCGGTGCGCGGAATGGTGGACTACGACGACGCTGCGCGCACTATCTACTTTGTTCCCGACCAGCCGTTCGCAAACGAAGCCTCCTATACCATCCGCCTCAAAGGCAACAGCAAGGGGATTAAGGCAGTCAATGGCACGCGTCTGTCCGCTGATTGGGAGGCCAGCTTCCAGACTGCGGGGGCTTGTTCACCGCCGCAGGTCGTGGCTTACAGCCCGGAACCGGACGCTAAGGACGTGGGGCCACGCCTGTCGCTGAGGGCCTATTTCTCCAACCGCCTCGACCCCGGTAGCATTGATCCATCGGCAGTCCGCCTTAAGGACGAGGAAGCGACCGGGGCCCTGACCGAGGCGAATCTGCGCCTGGTGGTTAGCATCGCCCGCCGCTACACCGGCCGTTCCAGCATGAGTTTCCTGGACCTGGTGCAGGAAGGCAACATGGGGCTGATGCGTGCTGTGGAGAAGTTCGACTATCGCAAGGGGTACAAGTTCAGCACCTATGCGACCTGGTGGATTCGCCAGGCCATCACCCGCGCAATCGCCGACCAGGGCCGCATCGTTCGTATTCCCGTCCACATGGTTGAGACCATCAACCAATTGGCGAAGACCTCACGCCAGTTACTGCAGCAGTTGGGCCGCGAGCCGACGCTGGAAGAGGTAGCTGCAGAGATGGACATGCCGCTTTCGCGGGTGGCCGAGATCAAGCGGATTGCTCCCGAGCCGCGCTCACTGGAGGCACCCGTCGGCGAAGAAGAGAACAGCCATCTGGGCGACTTCGTCCCCGACGAAGATGCCGACACACCGGTAGAGGTCGCCTCCAATGTCGTCCTCCGCGAACAGCTCGAAAAGGTCCTCAGCACCCTCAACGAACGCGAGCGCGAGGTCCTCAAGCTGCGCTTCGGGCTGGAAGATGGCTACTCCCGCACCCTGGAGGAAGTTGGGCATATCTTCGAGGTGACCAGGGAGCGGATTCGGCAGATCGAGGCCAAGGCCTTGCAGAAGCTCCGCCACCCCTCCCGCAACAAAGAGCTTCGCGACTATCTCGAATAGCGGCCGACACGGGGCTCAGCAGCCGCTGGCGCTTACCTCAGATTCCGTCCTCCCAGTCTCCTGATGCCGGCATCGAGTGCTTTGGTGACGGGCGAACCAGGCCTCAGCAGAGGGCTTGCAGTCAGTTATTGAGTGCGGTATAATGCTGCCAAGGTGTAGAGATTGCGAATAGGGGCCCGTAGCTCAGCGGTAGAGCAGTCGGCTCATAACCGATCGGTCGCTGGTTCGAATCCGGCCGGGCCCACCACGAATACTACATGCGCCACTCCCAAACAGGACAAAGCTATCGCCTGGGTGGAGTGGCTATTTATATAAGCCATTGCTGTTGAAAGCAGCGGTTCCGCGCCCAGGTTTTACGGGCAACCGGCCACCGCCAGGCGCGTACTCTGTGAGATGACAAGACTTCATGCTAACCACCATTGCGGATCATATAAAAACCCACAGACACCAACTGCGTCAGCACGCGCTGTTTATCGGCAGCGGTGTTATCATCCCCCCGCGCGAGCTGTCAGTACAGCGGCTGATTGACCAGATGGCCGTAGAGTGGGCCGGTGAACAGGTCGCCGGGGTGCCACAGGAGTTGCGCGAGGCCAAGGCGCTGTCGCTGATGGCTGAAGCTGAGCCTGATCACGCCCGACGTTGCCGCATACTCACCCAACAGTTGGAGGATTGCCGCCCCGCCGAAGGCCATATCCGCTTGGCCCGCATGATCAAGGACGCCTACTTCTCCACCATCTTCCTGGCCGAGCCTGACCGTTTGCTTGAAGAGGCGCTTCAGGTCCATCATCTCACCGCCGAGAAGGATTACCACCATTTCGTCGCCGGCGTGGATGACGCCAAGACCATCAGAGTGGGTGTCGAAGAATCCAGTCGCATGACCATCGTCAAATGCGGCGGTGATGTCAACACGAAGTTTTTGCCGCTGACTGACGAAGAGATCGCTGCCGCCTATGCCGACATCCATGAGATCATTGCTGACGCCTTCAAGGTATTCACGGTTATCGTCGCCTATGAGGACCGGGACCGCCCGATTCTGGACCACATCAGCCGCGATGGCCGCCGCGTTTTCTGGGTCAATCCCCTGGTTCCTGTCAGCGACCAGCGGCACTACGATGAACTCAAGGTGGAGAGTCCCGATAGTGTGCGGTATCACCGCTACCAGCCTGAAGTCATCGAGCTGCTTTCCGCCCGCGCTTCCAGTCGGCATCTGATCTGCCGCGAAGCGGGCACCTTCAATGAGTTCATGGCCAGACTCCACGACCGCCTCACTCGCCGCCGGCGCTCAGAGAGACGCCGTAGAGACCTGACGCTACTTCGCGGCGGGCCCTACCGCTTCCTGGACCGCTTTGATGTCGAGGATGCGGAGTTCTTCTTCGGGCGCGAGGAAGACACCCGCATACTCATTCAGATGATCAAGACCAACCCCCTGGTGGTACTCTTCGGCCGCTCCGGTATCGGCAAGACGTCACTGCTGTGCGCCGGGGTGATGGCCGGCCTAGCCGAGCAGAGCGAAGAAGCCGATGGCGAAGAGGAGAGTGGCCTGCCGTGGCTGGGGGTCTATAGCCGGTGCCTCGACGACCCCACCAGGAGCATCAAGGAAGCGACCATCGCCGCCGTGGAGGACCTCGGCTACGAAGCCGATAGCCTCGACGAAGACGGCTCTCTGCTCGAGTTTATCCAGGCGGTCCACGCGCTCACCAATCGGCGCATCCTTATTGTCATGGACCAGTTTGAGGAGTACTTCGTCCGCCTCGGCGACCGCGTTAAGGCAGAGTTCCTGGACGGCTGGACCGAGTGCCTCAATGCCGGGCTTGACTATCTGCACTGGGCTATTGGCATCCGGGAGGATTTCGTCGGCGAGCTTTATGATCTGCACGATCGCATCCCCGGCATCATGCACATCATGTACCGGCTCAAGAAACTCAGCCGCGAACAGGCCAAGGACGCCATCGTCAAACCCGCCCAAAATTTCGACATCCACATCGAGGGCGAGCTCGTGGACATCTTGGTGGAGGACCTCAGCCGGGAGGGGGTCGAGCCGGCGCAGTTGCAGATCGTTTGCGACCGGCTCTATGAAGCAAAGCCTGCCGGGCAGCATACCATTGCGCTGCACACCTATGAGCAGCTTGGCAGGGCCGAGCGCATACTCAGCGACTATCTCGACTTCGCCCTCTCGCAGTTCACCGGCCACGAGCGGCGCGTCGCCCGTGCTATTCTCAAGCATATGGTCTCCTCTTCCGAGGTGCTCGCTATCAGTCCCATCGAGCGGATTGCCGAGCAACTCGGTTACGGTCGCGATGACATCGAGCGAGTGCTGGCGCAGCTCGTGGACTTGAGGCTGTTACGCGGTGTCGGCGAGGAACGCCGCAAGCGTTACGAGCTGGTCCACGAGTACCTTACCGACGAGATTGAGGACTGGATGTCGGATACCGAGATCGGCGTCAAGGATGTCCAGGACCTGATTGCCCGTGAGCTCAACAACTACCGCAAGTTCGGCCTGCTGATCCATTCTGAAGAGCTCAAGATCATCAACGACCGCCGTGAGTCGCTGAACCCATCCCCCGAAGAGCTGGAACTGATCCTGCGCAGCACCGCCCAGAGTGGCGAGGAAGTCGAATACTGGTTCGGCCGCGTTGACGAGCTTGGCGACCAGCAGGTGCCGCTGCTGAGGTCACTGTTGAGCGCCGACGATAACACGACGAGACACATTGCTGCTGATGCGATTGCGGAGGCGCCGAGCATTGACTATCTGCCGGAACTGATTGCCGCGCTGGAACATGGCGACCGTCAGCTTGCCGCAAAGGCCACGGAGATACTTGCTGACCTCGAACGGCCCCTGATTAACCTAGTCGGCGGCAGCGATAGTGCCTTGCAGGTTATGGCCGTGAAGGCGCTCGGCGCTATCAGGAGCCACCGCGCCATACCGCGTTTGATGGAAGTGATCGCCACCGCTGACGACGCCCTGCGCGATGCTATCGCGGATGCATTGGTTGCACTTGATGAACCTGCGGCTCATGATATGCTGCTGCGACGGATGGCCGGTCGCGACGGCATTTCGTGGCCGGGAGCTTACGCCCTGGCCGTGATCGCGGCCCAGGATGAGGAGGCACTGACCAAACTGGACCGTCAGGTGGCACGCTCCTCTGACAGTGCTAAGGCGCGGTACACCGTCGGCTTGGTCAATGTCTATACCCACCAGCTCGAACAGGCCCGCCAGCAGCTAGAAATGGCCGCATCCCTGGCTGGCGGTGACTCCGAAGGCGAAAGGCATATAGCCGCGGCGATGACCGTGCTGGCTAGCGAGGAGGCAAAAGCCGCCGAAGGCAGTGAAATCTGGCCTTGCTTCCAGTGCGACAGGCAACACACAGGCAGGGCTGGTTTCGAGCTGCAGCCGCCTCTGAAGCAGCTCTGGAGCTTCGAGACCAAAGGGCCGGTGCTCGGCTCACCTGTGGTCAGCGGTGGCCTGGTCTATATCGGCTCGCGGGATGGCAGTCTTTACGCTGTTGACATGGTTCGCGGTACGCAGCAGTGGAAGCTGCAGACCGGGGACCAGATTGAGGCGACTCCGGCCATATCTGGTAAATTGGTTTATATCGGGTCTCACGACGGTGTTGTCTATGCTGCGGATACCACCAGCGGCGCGGTACAGTGGAAGACACGCCTGGGCAACAGCATCCGCTCATCGCCTGTGCTGGCTGATGGCCGCCTCTTCGTTGGTGATCACGCCGGCAATCTTACCGCGCTGGCGGCTGAGGCGGGAGATATCATCTGGAATACCGCAACCCGTGGCGAGATCACCGTCAGTCCGGCTGTAGCGGGCGAAATTGTGATAGTCGGCTCGTGGGATGGCGAAATCTATGCCTTCGATGCTGCCGACGGCGGTTCGCGTTGGACCTGTTCCACTGCCGGGCCTGTCGCCTCCACACCAACCGTGCAGGGCGAATACGTCTGCTGCGGCTCCGATGATGCAAACGTGTATGCCCTGGCCGTAGCGACCGGCGAGATTGTCTGGAAGCGTCCTGTCGGCGGCTACACCCGTTCGTCGGCGGCTGCCACCGAGGACCTCTTCATCATCGGCTGTCATGATGGGCGGGTCTATGCCCTGGACCATAACACCGGCGAAGTCGTGTGGCGGGCCGAGACGGAGGACGAGATTCTCGCCTCGGCTGCAATCAGCGGCGACATCATCTATCTGGGCTCGATTGACGGCGCCTTGTACGCCATCGAACTGGACAGCGGCAAGATCGCGTGGAAACATAAAACCCTGTATGGTATATACTCGTCGCCTGCCATCGTCGGTGATATGCTCTATATTGGTATCGAGCATTACTATCTTGCGGCGTTTACCGCAACGGATGATGAGACTACCTCACCTTAGCCGTGACATTCCGCAGGTGCCGGGCCCCGGAGCCGAGAAGCTTCGTGACCCCCGGCATGCCCGGCGCGTGTGGCTGATAGTCGCGGCGCTAGTCGCAGTTCTGGGCATCCTGTCGGGGCCTCTGGGTATTAGCACACTGCTGGATGCCATGCGCCGAGATTTCGTGGCCATGAGGTACGTACAGAGCGCCGCCGGCGCCTTGGCCGCAAGACCCGTTGACCGCGGCGCAGTAGTGGCGATGGTGGACCGGGCGGTGCAGATCGCGCCTGACAACAGCATTGTCGCGAAGCAGGCGGGGGTCTTGTATATGTACGCGGGCGCTTACCCCAAAGCCGTGGCCCGCCTCAGCCGCATTCCCGAGCGCGATCTGGCAACGGAGATCAGCCTCGGTCACTGCCTACTGCTGACCGGGCGGCGTGAAAGCGGTACCCGGATTCTTCAGAAGGCAACCCAGCAAGCGTATGCCCGCAGAAGGTCCAGCGCTATCGGTCCTGTTGCCTATGCGCTATACATGAATAACATCGGGTATGCCTATGCCGCCGCGGGCGTCGAGCTCCAGCGTGCCCACAGCCTGCTTACTGAAGCTGTTCGCCTCGACCCGCTGCAACCCGCCTTCATTGACAGTCTCGGCTGGGCCTATTACCAGAGCAGAGACCCGAAGCAGGCGCTGTTCTATCTCGAACGAGCTGTGCGCCTGGCCGGCCCTTTCAATTCCGCGGAGACTTACTACCATCTCGGTGCTGCCTATTCCAGAATGGGCCGGGTCCGACCGGCCGCCGAAGCCCTATTGAAAGCACTCGAGTGCGACCCGGAGTATCAGGACGCCCAGGCCGAGCTGCACAAGCTCGGCTACACATTGCCGCAGCCCAGCCGTGCCTGATTCCGTCGCCACACCTGCTGCACACGAACGACTTAACCACGCGTGCCGTTACACGAAGGAGCTGTACGACTTGATGAAGATCTCCCAGCGAGTTGCCAATATAGCGGCCTCACCGACTATGGAGGGTGCCAGGAAAGCCAAGGCCATGCGCGCCGAGGGCAAGGATGTTCTCTCATTCGCTGTTGGCGAGCCGGATTTCCCGACCCCGGCGAACATCATCGAGGCCGCCAGGTGCGCAATGGACCAGCAGAAGACCAAGTACACCAACGCCTCCGGCATTGACGAGCTCAAGGCAGCCGTGTGCGAGGCCACCAAGCGCTCGATCGGTGTCGAGTACGACCTCGCGGAAGTTTGTATCAGCAATGGTGCCAAACATGCCCTCTCGAACCTGTTCGGGGCCCTGCTGGACCCCGGAGACGAAGTGATACTGCTGGCCCCGTACTGGGTCAGCTACGCGGACCTGATCGAGGTCTATCAAGGGGTACCCGTGGCGGTCCTCACCAGCGGCGAAAACGACTTCCAGCCGGACCTCGACCAGGTCGCCGACGCTGTCACAGACAGAACCGTAGCCATCTGTATCAACAGCCCCAATAACCCCACTGGCGGCGTGCTGTCCGAGCAGTCCACTCGCGACCTGGCGTCTCTGGTCCGGGACCGAGACCTGGTTCTCATATCAGACGAGATCTACAAGGAAATCCTCTACGATGGCTACAGCCACATGAGCCCCGCCGGCCTGCCGGGAATGAAAGAGCGCACCATCGTCATTGACGGTGTCGCCAAGACCTACTCGATGACCGGCTGGCGCATCGGCTGGTCGTTGGCTCCCGCTGAGTTCACCAGGAGCATGGGCAACCTGCAGAGCCAGCAGACCTCCAATCCCAACTCAGTCGCGCAGTGGGCTGCGGTCGAGGCTCTTACCGGCCCACAGGATTCGGTGGCCGAGATGCGTCAGGCCTTCCAGGACCGCCGCAACTACATCATCCCCGCTTTACAGGCCATAGACGGCATCGAGTGTGTCATGCCCGGCGGTGCCTTCTATGCCTTCCCGGATGTCTCGGCCTATCTGGGTACGGATCTGGACGGCTATCGCATACAGTCGTCCCAGGACCTGGCCGATTACCTACTCAACGAGGCCTGGGTCAGCACGGTCCACGGCACAGCCTTTGGTGCTGAGGGCTACATCCGGCTGAGCTTCGCCTGTAGTATGGAACAGATCGAGGAGGGGGTAGCCCGGATCGAGAAGGCGCTCACCTCAGCCTAGGCCGCTCCTTGCGACAAAATGGGAGGAAACCACTTGAAGCACACGATTACTCTGATACCTGGAGATGGCACCGGCCCCGAGGTCACGCAGGCGATGCGCCGCTGTGTTGAGGCGACCGGTGTGGACATCGAATGGGAACTACACGACGCCGGCGTCGAAGTCATGGACCAGTACGGCACACCGCTTCCCGACCATGTCCTGGACTCAATCCGCAGCAACCAAGTTGCCATCAAGGGGCCGGTTACCACACCTGTGGGTACCGGCTTCCGCAGCGTCAATGTGGCGTTACGCAAGACGCTGGACCTCTATGCCTGCCTGCGCCCGGCCAAGTACTACCAGGGCGTGAGATCACGCTATCCGGAAGCCGATCTGGTAGTGGTTCGCGAGAACACCGAGGACCTCTATGCCGGTATCGAGTTCGAGCGCGGCACCGACGAATGCACGCGTGCCATCGAACTGCTCGCGGAGCTGTCAGGTGCGACTATTCGCCCCGACTCAGGGGTCTCGATCAAGCCGATTTCCGAGATGGCCTCCGAGCGCATAGTCCGCTTTGCTTTCGACTATGCGATCGCCAATGGTCGCCGCAAAGTCACGGCGGTGCACAAGGCCAATATCATGAAGTACAGTGACGGGCTGTTTCTGGAGTGTGCGCGCCGGGTCGCCGAACAATACGCCGACAGTGGAATCGAGTTCGAGGACCGCATCGTTGACAATATGTGCATGCAGCTTGTGCAGAAGCCCGAGCTCTACGACGTGCTGGTACTGCCCAACCTGTACGGCGACATCCTCAGTGATTTGTGCAGTGGTCTTGTCGGCGGCTTGGGGGTCGCGCCGGGAGCCAATATCGGCACCGATTGCGCGGTCTTCGAGCCCACCCATGGCAGCGCCCCCAAATATGCCGGCCAGAACAAGGTCAACCCCACGGCGACGATACTTTCTGCTGTGATGATGCTGCGGCATATCGGCGAGACCGACGCCGGCGACCGCCTCGAACAGGCCACGGCTGCTGTCATTGCGGAGGGTAAGGATGTAACCTACGACTTGAAGCCCACACCTGATGACCCCACTGCTGTCGGTACCAGTGAAATGGCCGCCGCGATCATCGCCAAGCTCTGAGGCCAAGGCACCGCCAGTCCGACACCTGCGGATAATCGTGGTCCTGCGCAGGCATAGAGGCAGCGCCTATGCTGCTCAGGACTAGGACTGGCTATCTTCCGCCTGCTTTGCTCAACCTCTGCGGCAGTGTCGGCTGCTGACGCAGGCCAAACGATGGCAATGGCGAAATCTTCCTCAAGACGCGGTTCACGTTAGGGGAGGATAGACCCCATGCGTTGCGGCCCGCTGCTGATTCGTCTGCTATTGGCGCTATTCTTGTATTCCGCCCCCGGGTACTCACAGGACGAAGCCCCAGTTGCTTATAAGCCGGACATCGTCGGCGTCGGCCGCATGTTCATGGTCGCACTAAACGTGCCGGCAGAGGCCCCTGAACTCGAGGTGACAGTCCCCGACAGTGTGGAGATGTTCGACCGCACTCCACTCCCCACCCAGCAAGGTCCGCGGAAGTACTATTTCCGCAGCCTCAAGCCGGCCCAGCAGGCCGACATTGGGTTTGCCCACCCAGCCGGCGACATTACCATCTCCATCGAGATCTGGTCGCTTGAGGACCTGCGCCAGTTCCGCACGCTGAAGGGCATCCAACTGCCTCGGCGTTGGCCGTTGGGGGAGCCGCTGCCGGAACTCAAGCAGGGCCAGACCATCACCACTGACAAACTCAGGGAGTACTGGCAAGCCAAGGGCAGTCCGGGTAGCGCATGGCTGAAGTTGAGTGATGACGAGGTCTGGGACCTGCAGCCTGACTGCACCATACCCCGCTATCACTTTGTCAGCCTCCAGCACGGCTGTCCCCTCCACGGTATCGAGGTTTACAAGAAAAAGGCATACTACCCGTGGAGCTTCGATATGCACATTCCCCACCGCTGGAAGCTCACTTGCCCGATAGGCGGGGAGGAGTATCCCTCCAACGATTTTGCCAACGGCGATATGACCAGTGGTGAGTTCCCGGACGACGGCTTCGGCGGAGCCTGTGAGTACCAGGGCAACAAGTACAGGTTCATCGCGGTCATCTGCCAGGTCTATTGCAGCTATGCGCTGGTCGTCGCGCCGGAGTGCGCTGACGGGTACATGGCGACCGGTGACATGCAGTACGTCCATAAGGCGCTGGTGGCGATGTCGCGGGTGGCTCTCGAGTACGCCTATCTGGCGACCATGACGCAGCATCGTCACCGCAACGACAAGAGGCAGACCGACCGGCTGGGACCGGCACCATTCTCCGAAGGCCCGTGTCTCGCCCACAGCGGCCTGACTCTATATGCCATGAACGACCCACGACTTGCGGAGGCCTATGATAAGATCTGGCCGGTCATTGAGCAGGATCAGGAGATAATCCCTTTCCTGCAAAGCAAGGGCTTGGACATCGATACGCATGAGGACTTGCGGCGCTTTATCGAGGAGAACCTCTTCGCGGTCTGGCTGCAGGGCTTGATGGACGGAGCCAGCCACGCAAATGAACCGATTGCCCAGAAATGCTTCGCCCGCCTTGCGGAAGTGCTCAACTACCGGCGCGGCGACGAACTGATGGACTGGCTCTATGATGGGGCCGGCAAGCTGCGCTTCTTCGTGACCAACGGCTTCTTCCGCGATGGTGCGCCCTACGAATCCACCGGCGGCTACAACGACGAGCACGTGCATCCCCTCGGGCCGATTGTCGCCTCCATTGAGCACCTTCGCCAGATGCGTCCCGAGGTATATCCGCAGGAGAAGTACCCGGACTTCACCCAAAGCCGTCGCTATCACAGTATATTCGATTTCGCCATGAATACTGTCACAATTGACCGCACCTATCCCAACGTCGGCGACAGTGGCAGCTTTCCCGAGTACCAGAAGCTGCCCAAACGCACCTGGCAGGACGGCGCCCTCCAGCCGGCGGTCTTCGAGCACGCCTATGAGATCTTCAAGGACCCCAAGTTCGCCTGGGCCTTGACCAATCACGAAGAGTGGCGGCCCTCGCTGGAGTTCTCCTACACCGCCGAGGCAATCGCGCAAGAGGCAGCCGAATGGCCGGATGACTGGAATGACAGGAGTTGCTTGCAGAGCGGTTACGGCCTGGCAATCTTGCGCAGCGGGCAGGGCGATGGCAAACGGGCACTGTGGCTGTATTATGGCCGCACCCACGGCCATGCCCAGGATGAGATTATGCAGATAGGTCTGGACGCCTGCCAGAGCAGGATCCTGACGCACATGGGCTGCCCGCGCAACTGGAACTACTGGGAGACTTGTTGGGTTACCCACAATCTGGCCCGTCAGATCCCGTTTGTCCAAATGACGGCCACACCGCAGCTTTTCGCCGACGCCGGGCCGGTGCACCTGGCCGAAGCCCATGCCCGGGCGCTTGTTGACGAAGTGGATGATGGCCAGGGCTACCGCCTGTTGCCGGACGATTGGCAGCGGCGGATGCTGGCATTGGTTGATGTGTCCGAGGACCAATTCTACTGCCTTGACCTGTACCGTATTTGCGGCGGTACGGAGCACTGGTGGGCTATGCACGTTCAGGAGGGTGAGTTCAGCACCAAGGGCCTGGACTTGACTGCGCAGGAGGGCGGCACGCTGGCCGGACCTGAGGTTCCCTACGGTGACCCGGGATGGATGGAGGAGCACGGCTGCAAGTTCTCGACCGGCGGGCGTCCGGGATGGTACGGCCCGATGTTCGCCTTCCCGCACCTGTATAACGTCCAGCGCGCCACCCCTGCGGGGGTCTGGTCGGCCGACTGGGCGCTGAAGGACGCCGACGGCTTGCACTTCCGCATGAGTGTTCCGCAGGCCAAGGGTGCGGAGGTAATCATCACTGACGGCACTTCACCGGCTGGCGGCGATCCCTATGAGATGAAATGGGTGCTGATGCACAAGGCGAGCCAAGCCCCCACCAAGACCCAAGTGCTGAATGTTATGGAGCTGTACAACGGCGCGCCGGTAATCAGATCGGTGCAGCCCTTGACGGTCTCGGGGGACGATGAGGCCGGCTTTGAGGCTTACGGCTGCGTAGTCGAGTTGGCCAACGGTTGCACCGACACGATCTTCGCCTCCGCTGATGCGTCGGTGACACGCAGCGCCGCGGGTGGTTTCGAGTTCGCCGGACGTTTCGGGCTGTGCCGCGAGCGCGACGGAGTGCCGCTTGACATGGTCCTCATCGGCGGCACCAGGCTGACCAAGCACGGCCACGGCATCACTCTGGACAGTGCCGAATACCGGGCCGAGATCACCGCCGTCAACCGCCAGGCGGGGACTATCACTGTCTCGCCTGCGCCGGAGGCTCCCGAAGCGCTGGCCGGCAGCTACATCTACATCACCAACCCGGTTCGGCGCATCGCCTACCAAGTGCTGGAGGCCAAGGCTGTCGGGGACGGAGCCGAACTGCGGCTGGAGTTCGATTCCTGCATCGGCACCGGCAAGGTCACAGGCCACGCCGACCACCATGTGAAGACCGATACCCCCTTCCCTCTGGAGCGCTATCGCTACTACCACGGCGCGCGGCTGGTCAATGCTGCTGGGGACGCTGAGTATCGCATCATCGAGGTGCGCAGCGGGAAACACGCGATCATCAATGCGCAGGTGCATCCCGAGGCAACGGCTGAGACGCTGGCCGCCGAGTTCCCCGTCGGTTCCTGGTTCGATGTATATGATTACGGGGTCGGCGATGGGATCACAGCCGACTATGCTAAATGGGCCGATACAGGGCTGGAATAGAAAACACAGAAAGCGGGTAACAGATGGAACAACTCAGCATTTCCGTTCAAGACAGTACCGGGCTCAAGCTGCTGCGACCGGTCCGAGGCGGGGTGCCGGTTGCTAAAGGCGCCGCTCCTGAAGGCGCGCACTTTGTCCTCCGTGACGAGCACGGACAACCGCTGCCGTGCCAAACCTCCGTCCTTGCTCGCTGGGATGACAACAGCGCCCGCTGGGTGCTGCTTGATTTCCAGGCTGAGCCGCCGCCTGAGGGCGAACAGAACTATACCCTTATTTGGGGTGACGAGGTTTCGCCGGCCGCACCTGGCGTTGTGGTGGAGCTAAGCCAGGGCTCGCCGACGGCTCTCAGATCCGGCAACATAGAGGTGGTTGCAGGGGGAAGCGGCCTACTGCGCATTTCCGACCGCCTTGACATCGGCTTTTCCGTGACCGACTGTGACGGGCAGGATTACTATGCTGCTGCCGATTCGGTCACGGTCCAGACAGAGGGGCAATTGCGCTCCACGCTGGCCCTAACCGGCTCTTTCCGGGATGCGGCAGGAGAGCGTCTGTTCAGCTTCCGTATCTGGGTATCGGTCTTTGCCGGGCTGTCGAGGGTTCTTATCGAGCCATTGATCCTCATTGATGCCGAGGCTGGCATGATTCAGCGAGTGCGCGAGATCAGACTCGAGATGATCCCGCTCAAAGGCATCTGCTCCGCCGCCCTCGGAGGCCAGCCAGCCTGGGAGGGCCAGCAGCAATCTCCCGTGCGCCTGTTGCAGATTGATGATGAGAGCTATCTGCTGGAGGGTGCTTCGGGCAAGGGCGCGAGGGCCCCGGGGTGGGCCGAGATCAATGATACTGACGGGACCGTGGCCGTGGCGCTGCGGGATTTCTGGCAGCAGTGGCCCAAGGCTCTGGAGGTGACTCCCGCTTCGCTCAGAATCGGGCTTTTCCCGCGCTTCGAGGCCGGCGCCTTCGACCACATGCAGCCGTGGTACAAGCACGATTATTTGTTTGAGGACAACTGCTATCGTTTGCGGACCGGCCAGGCCAGACGCTGGCAAGTATGGCTGGACCTCGGCGGGGATGGCGCTGCTCTGGCCCAAGCCGCCAACGCCCCCTTGGTACCTGCTGCTGATCCGGCACAGGCTATTGCCACCGGTGTGTGGGGCGAGATCGTCGCCGCCGGCAGCCCCGGTATGGCCGAATACGACGAGTGGGCCGAGAACCTTTTCGACGCCTATTGCCAATCAATCGAGCTGCAGCGAGACTACGGAGCGATGAATTGGGGCGACTGGTGGGGCGAACGTGGCTGCAACTGGGGCAATCACGAGTACGATACACCCAAACACGTGCTGGTTCAGTTCGCCAGAACGGGCGATCCGAAGTACCTGTACGCAGGCGACATCGCCGCCCGTCACATGAGTGAGGTTGACGTGATCCATTTCATCAATGAAAACCTCAAACGCTATTTCGTGGAGGATGTGGGCGAAGACCCTACTTACCCCATTCGCCCCGGCATGGTGCACGAACACTCTATCGGCCATGTAGGGGGCTTTCACAGCGTGGCACAGGTCCGCGAGCTGTATGTCTCGCTCGGCATCGGCAAGCGCAAGGACCCGTACCTGTGCCTCGACCCCTACAACCTCGGCCATATCTTCACCCAGGGCATGGCGTACCACTACTTCCTCACCGGGGATCCCTGGGTGAAAGAGACGGTGGAGAGAATCGGCGCCAACCTCGCCAAGCTGGTTGAGGACCGGGAGTTTCAATTCAAGGGCTGGAGCCACTGTGGACGGACCAACGGCTGGACGATGCTCGCCATCGCCGGAGCCTATGATATAACCCCGGATGATCGCTATCTACAGGCCATGAAGCTCCTAGCCGAAGACGCCCTCGGCGAACAGGACCCCAACTGTGGCGGCTGGCTCTATGAGCTACCCTGGGGCCACTGCTACTGCACCACCCGCAAACACGTCGGCGAGGCCGGCTTCATCACGGCGGTCCGACTCAACGGCCTGAGCCGCTACTATGAACTCTCGGGTGATGAGCGCATCCCGGAGGCAGTAAGGCGCGGGATAACTCACCTCAACAACGATACCTGGCGCGATGAAGCCAGCGACTGGCGCTATACCTCCTGCCCGGCAACCGGCAACATCCGGCAGAGCGGCGTCATAATCATGGCCCTGGCGAGCAGTGTTAAGCTCGCGGGCGACCCTGAGCACTTGCAGATTTTGCGCAAGGCGTGGGCGGCCAAGTTCGAGCGCCTCAAATCAGTCGCGGCAACTCTGGCCGATCCCGAGGAGCTGCGGGGCTTCGGCAAGACCTACTCATCCAGCGTTTACGGCTGCCCTGAAACGGTGGCGCTGCTCGCCGGTATGGAGCAGGAGTGAGGGAGGCAAGTTGCGCGCAGACCGGTACCGGGCAGAGAGTGGGGGAGGCTTACACACCTGAGGTATCTCAGGCCCTTCACTCTTGTCTGGTCTCAATGTTCGTCCAGCTCGTCTCCCCACACCTCGACCTCCACCAGGGTCAGTTTCTGACCCGCTTGGCGAGTAGCGAAGTTGACCCGCAGATGGCGGCAAGCCAGCGCCTGGTCGAGCGGGATGACCATATCATAGACATCCTCGCCGGCCTCATCTGGTGGCGCACTCCCGAGCGGCTGCCATTGCTGTCCATCGCGGCTGCCCTCCACTGTCACCGCCGGCATCGTATCACAGAACCACAGCTTCACTTCCAGCGGCGTCCACGGCTTTTGCAGGTCGAAGGTCACTGATACCGCGTCGGTGATTTCCCACCCAACCATCCAGCGGCTGGCCGGCAGCTCGTATGGCGCGGAACGGTAGGGCGCTACCTTGCGGGCCTTGATTGCCTTGCGACGGTCGGTCAGGTGACCCTCTGCGCACGGGATAGCGTCACCCGCCGCAGCAATGTCGGGCATCGCGTCGGGAGCCGGCGAGTACTGATAGGTCGCGCCGACCGCGCGATTCTGCAGGTAATGTGGCTTCTCTTCTTGCCAGACAACGCGGTTGTTGGTGAGGCAGAAGCCCGGCTGTTGCAGTTCCTCCCAGATGACGCTGCGGGGGAACTCGAAGCGCCAGATGTCCAGACCGGTCGGTGCGCCCGTTGCCTCGACCCAGTTGGTGAAGAAGCTGCGCCAGTCACTGTCGGCGATAGCAGTGAGGCTGAAGGGATTAGAGCCGAACAGAATCGCCCGGCCCCGGCCCAAGCTGTTTGCAGTTATGGCCGGCGAGCCATCCTCGTAGGTCGCCATGACTTCGACTTGCGCACCCGGTGTCAGGCTATACGCATCGCCGTAGAGCGGAAGCTCCTCGCCCAGGCCGGCCGCGCCAGGGGCTAGCTTCGTGACCGCCAGCTTATCTCCGACCGTTACGCCGAACAGCTCGGTGCGCGCAGAAACTGTGTCATTTCCTAGAATATCGGTCTCAAAGGCGTGGCAATCGCCACAGATCAACGTGCCGCCGGCTGCGACGAAAGCGCGCAGCTTGGACACGACTTCGGTACGCTGGTACCTGGCAGCGGGTACATAGATGATGTCGAAGCGATCGCGCAAGGCGGGCCACGCGATCACCTGGGCACAGTCAACGAATCTGAACCAGGAGCGCGCCACCGGTCCCAGCGTCGTGTAACAGGCCTCCGTGTTCTCCGCATAGGGCCGCTCGGCATCATAGGGCGTGGCCGCCAGCGTATCGTCATTGAACAAGACCGCGGTCCGCTCATATTCCGGGTATTTGGGGATCGGCATGGACCGGAGCAAATCCACTAAGTTCATCAGCGTATGCCAGCGCCGGGGCGAGCCGAAATAGCAGGACCTGGTGTCGCCCACGAGTTTGGGCCCATTGGCGGTATCGGGCAGGAAGAAGTGCAGACCGCTGCCGCCGTTGCGGAAGACCTGGCTCAACTCCTCAACCGTCTCCTCCGGCGTGGGGGCGATGCGGTAGTTCTCAACATGCGCAGCGGGCCAGAACTCCTTGCCGGTGAGATCGCTGATGATCTTGGACATGCACCCGACCTCGGCCCGCCACGGGTTACCTCTGGGCGCGTACTGGGCCGTGAAGATGTCGAAATACTCGGCCTGGCTGCTCCACTCGTAGGGGTGCAGCCCGCCCTCGGCATCCGCCGAGACGATCGGCATGTCAGGCTCATAGCGCCTGACCAGCTCGTGCAGGCGGCGATGTCGCTGTCGCATCTTGGCATTGCACCAGCGGCGGTAGGCGATCCACTTATAGGGGTTGGGGTCCTGCTCTCTGATCCCCGCCGGGATGCCCCACTTCCCTCCTCCGTATTCCTGCCTGACCTCTTCGTCTGCTTGCTTGATGTAGCTGTAATCTCCCGGCTTGGCCATGAGTTGCGCCCCCTGCCTCAGGGCATGGCCGTCGAGTTCGTCACCGGCGAAAAGGCCCCACACCAGCGGATGCGACATGGTCAGCACTTTTTCCATGAACTCGATATGGTAGTCAATCGAGCGCGGGTCCAGTATCCAGGAGACCTCCGGGGCCGTCTGCGGGCTGACCGGGACATTGGTGACATTCCAGCGCGTCCACGGGTCACCAGGCACTCTCTGCCGCACCGCGTGGCCGATTAGGTGAAGTCCGTGGAGGCCGTGCTCGCGATAGGCCTCGTCCTCCGTATAGCGGACCGCGAAACGCTTGGCCGTCTCGCGCAGTAGCGAGACATCGTTGAGATGTCCCCAGATCAGCACACCTTCACGGCGCAGACCGGGCGGCTCATCACTCAGGACCTCTTCGAACAGCGGATCGCTAAGCACCCACGAGCGCGGGCCCCGGTAGGTAGGCTCCACCGCCCGCAACTCGCTCTGATAGCGCTGCTCCCCGTCCACCAGTACCCGGAAGCCGAAAACAGGCTGCCCTGGGTACGGTACCATATAAGGCAGTTGTAAGGTCTCAGACCGGCCCGCCGCAACTACGGCCTCCTTAGTAACCACGGTCTCGCCGTCCATGCTCATTTCGAGCCGGACGGTGGCGGAGCCGGGGCCGCCGTTATCGGCTAGCACGGAGAAGAGATTTGGCCTCTGCTCGTCAGCATCCGCCGAGACCCCGCCGCGAGAAAGCACGCTTATTCGCACCTTCCCCGGCGAGGGCGCAAACCGGGCTTCCCCGAAGTTGTCCGGATCGGCGAAGCCGCTTTGGGCCGGACACCACGAGTTCAGCTCCTGCCCGCCCGCTCGCCGAGTGCGGCAGAAGTTCAGGCCCCAGACCTCACCCGGCTGCGGCTTTGCGCCCACGTCGTCGAAGGGGATTCTCAGTTCACAGACCCAACGATCATCCTGCACACTGCACTTGGCCGTAGCTGCGGAATCCCACCGCCAGCCGCCGCCGGTGGGGCAATGCAGGGCATCCCAGATGATCCCGCGGGAGTTGGCAATCCAGTTGTACACCTGGACCTTGCCGTTGGTCACATCCAGGGCGAGCTCCACGCAGTCGTCCGTGACAACCGGTCCGTCGTGCCCGGAGGTTTCGGTGACCAGTTGACCCATCAGGGGCTCGTGGCAGATGAAGGCCACGTACAGGTGCTCTGCGTCACAGATGGCGAGCACTTCCGTCGGTGCTTGGGGCTTGCTGACTTCGTCGGTGGCGACGAAATCTCCCAGCTTGACGGCTTGCTGCCAGACCGGGCTGGACAGGTCGCCGTGCAACTCCGGTCCGGCGGGCACCACGGGCATGGTGAACTGCCGGGCATCGGCAAAGCACACCGTCAGCGCGACCACAACTGGCGTCAGAGCAAGGGTTCGCACCGTTTTGGCCTCCCATCGGTACATCCTCAAAGCGCTTGGTCTGGCAGTTGACTTCGTTTTCTGCGAGTCCTTTACCTGCAGCTATCAACAGGTGGAAGCAGGTGCAGCGCCGAACCATATCACAGACACGTAAGCACAACTTGAGTCAACCGAGATAGGGGCCAATCAGAGGAGCCTGAAAAATGAAGCGCAGTTCTGTGATGACCAGGTCACGAGCAGGCAGGATGCGCTGTGTGGTATTTGCACTGACTTTGCTCGCTACGGGTGCGCTCGGCTGGGCCGCCGACATACCGGAGATTGGCGAGCTGAGGGAGATGTATCTCGACACCGCCCTGGTCACCGACGGCGCACCGAGCTGTATCATCGCCGCCCCCGACCAGACTGGCTACGGCGAGGCTGCTACAAAGCTGGCTGCGGCCATCAAGGAGGTCTGCGGAGGCGCTTTGGAGCTGAAGCGAGCAGGCGAGATTCCCGAAGACACCGTGAAGACCACCAACATCATCGCGCTGGGCGTTTTCGCCAACAACCCCATCGTCGAGAAGCTGTATCACCGCTCGCTGGTAAGCTGCGACTGGTCCTGGCCGAAGGGTGAGGCCACCTACGTCATCCGCACCGTCCACAACCCGTGGCTGACCGGTAAGAACGTGGTATATATCGGCAGCACAACTCCGGCAGGCTGCGAGGCGGGCGTTGACCGCTTCATCGAGATACTGAAGGCCAGCCCCGGCGGCAGCGTCGGTCCGCTGATCGAGGTGACGGGGGCAGGCGCGCCACCCACTGAAGACGCCGTTGCCAGCTATCTCAGGCAGATCGAGAACGAGACCTCCTCGCGGACTATGGGTGGGTTGGCGGCGACATATGCCAGCTCTTACTTCACAACCGGCCACCCGCAATGGGCCCAAGTCTTCCTGGCCGCAATGAGAAAGCTCGACACGTTGCAGGAGGCCGAGGGCACCGCTGACGATGTCCGCACCTGCCGTTATATCTTCAATCAGTACGACAGCATTGATGAAGGCCCGGCCTTCACCGACCAGGAGCGGCTCGAACTGGCCAACATCTTCCACCGTTTCGCGAACCGGATCCTTTACGCCAAACAGATGTTCCGGGCCTCAGCGATGCCGCACGGCAACGACTGGAATGCCACCGGCGCAGGCTTTGCCGGGATGTACTTCACCCGCTACTTCCCGGAGCTGCCGATCGGCAAGCAGATCCTTGACAATATGGACATTTACAATGAGCCCAACATCATCAATTGGAAGGTCACCGAGGACTGTCCCGGTTATGGCGACATTACTCTGACCGGCAATTATGACTGGGCGCTGAACCGGCCTGACTGGCGCTTCTTTGACATGGACTGCCTACGCAAGATGGCCGACTACGACATGCTGATTACCACCAATCTGGGCCAGGTCTCCGGCTTCGGTGACGCCAGCGGATTGGGCGCTCCGTACATGGTCAACGCCTATTCGCTCGCCGCCTGGTTATACAAGGATGGCCGTTACCTGTGGTGGTGGGAGCACCATGGCCGTGGCCCCAACCGTTACTGGGTCCCGCCCGAGATAATCCCCAGACAGCGGCCCGATGATCTGCTGGGCGTCAACAAGGCGCCGCTGGCAGAGTGGATCTACGACCGCCAAAGCTACGAGAAGACGCGCCACTTCCCTATTGGCGACTGCTTTGACAAGGTCTCATTCCGCAGCGGCTTCGACCCTCAGGACCAGTACGTCTGCATCAGCGGCTTCGGCTATGGGGGGCACTGTCACCCCGACGCCAACGCCATCATCAACTACTCGGACAAGGGCGAGACCCGACTGTATGACGACGGCTATATGATCCCCTCGCTCAGCGAGCACAACACCGTGACCATACTCAAGGACGGCTGGGCGGGGTGGACGCCGGAGCTGGCGCAGGTCACCGCCGAGGCCGCTTTTCCCGAGGTGGGCATGTTCGAATCTCGCCTCGACGACTACAACGGCGTGTGCTGGGATCGTGCCGTCATCTGGCCCCAGGGGCGCTACTTCCTGGTGGTAGATGACCTGCAGTGCCTTGACCCGGCGCAGTATAGCTTCCAGTGCATCTGGCGCACCCAGGGCAATGCCAAGCTCCAGGGACGCCGCTGGGCATCCGAAAAGGGTGCGGGCCGCTTCAACCTCGTCATCGCCTCAGATGCAGCGCTGTCCGAGAAAGAATCAGCAGGCACCTCGCTCAACGCCCAGCCCTTCGCACTCACCGAGGCCCGCGCGCTGGTGCAGGCGGCAAAATCCGACATGGAGCGCGGAGACGCCTACCAGTTCGCCAATCTCTTCTACACCGCCAACCTCGAAGGCGATGTCCAGCACGTTGACGCATACCGCGCCGGCGAGGACAGTACAACGTATATCATCAACGATGACGGCAAGCTCGCCGCCGCGGGCATCAACCACGCCAGCGCACTGCCCGGCGTGGTCATCCGGGCGGCCGCCTTCCATCTAACCGCTGAGGCTCTCACGGCAGCTGCGACGACCAGGCTGCGGGTCCGGGGCCCGCTGCTGACATCCAGCGTGCCGGTCAATGTCCAGGTCAACCTCGTCACCGGCGAGGCGCAGATGCAGGCCACCGAGCAGGTCGAGGTCACCTATGCCTCCGCTGACGGCGAGAAGACCGAGACGTTTGAGGCCGGAACCCACGCCCTGAAGCTGCAGCCTCTTGACGGGTTGGCTCTGCAGGGCATCGTTGAGGCGCTTGACGAGGGCTACCGCCGGTACGCATCAGCGGCTGCCGGTGAGGAGAGACGAGTTCCGGGCACCGGAGAGAAGCTGACGGAGCTGTGGGAGTACAATGACTTCCACGCCTATGCCAATGTGGCCCCCGTAGCCGGCAACAAGATCAGAGCCAACCTCACAGCAATGACGCCGGAGCAGACCGGAGTCGCCTCCGGGACCGAGCCTCCCCAACTGCTCAGCAACAACGGCAACCTCATGTTCCCCGACGGCGAGACCCTGGTTCTGGACATCGAGCTGGTCAAGCCTGTCAAGATCTCCGAAATCGTCGTCAACTCCCGCCAACTGCTCACCTTCAACGGTGGCTGCGGCGTCAAGCGTATCAACATCTGGCTGAGCGATGACAATTTCGCCGGCGATAAGCGGCTGTTCGGCCGGCGAGACATCACGGATCCGCTGCAAGACGTGATGGTGCCCTATCCCCTGCACGTTGAGGAGGCGATGAAGGGCCGCTACGTGCGCATCGAGTGCGTGCCCTACACCAAAGCCCACAACGTCTATCTCGACTCAGTGGAGATAAGCTCCATTGCAGCC
This sequence comes from uncultured Armatimonadia bacterium, assembly GCA_964390495.1. Taxonomy (GTDB): domain Bacteria; phylum Armatimonadota; class Zipacnadia; order Zipacnadales; family UBA11051; genus UBA11051. Next base: position 110,354 of record CAYMIN010000001.1, on the reverse strand, counting down.
AAGGCGGATATCGCCATCAGCGGCTTCCACCTCAACGCCGTGCAGGTGGCTGACATTGACGGCGACGGCCGCGACGAGGTCTTCATCGGTGGCACCGATATGGTCCTCCACGCCCTCAGCGCTGACGGCTCGGCCTTGTGGCGCTACCGCGTTCCCGCCGCCATCAACGACCTCACCGCCGTCAACAGCCTCGGCGATGGCGAGTACCAGATCGTCGCAGCCTGCGATGACAAGCAGATGTATTCGGTCAAGGAAGACGGCACTGAGAATTTCACCGTCATGCCGCCGCCACGAACCTACGCCCGTCCTCACTATCGCGGCGTCAAGCCCTTCACCGGCCGCCTGGTATTGGCTACCAACTCCGATATTGACAATGACGGTGATGCCGAGATAATCATCGGCTCGGCCAACTGGCGCGCCTACGCCTACGATCACAACGGCCAGCTAATCTGGGATGAGTGCTGCTGGGCCCACACGCCCAGTGCTGTCACCGTCTGTGACCTCGATGGTGACGGGCTGAAGGAAGTGCTCATGGGCAATATCAGCTCTATCGCGGTCCAGGTGTACGATTCGACGGGCAAGCTGCTGCGTGGCGTGGCCAGAGGCGGCCCGACTACTGCCCTCGCCTGTGCGGACTTTGATGGCAATGGTAAAGCCGAGCTACTTGTCGGCGACCGCTCCGGCAGACTTTGGTTCCAGGAATGGCAGGGCCGCGAGATGCCGATGTACGACACCGGTAGCGACGTCACGGCGGTGGTTATCGCCGACCTGAACGGTGACGGCAAGCTGGAAAGCGTGGGGGCTTCGAGGAATTACATTCTCTACGCCTTCGACTCAGACGGCGCCTTGATGTGGCAAAGCAACCTGCTGGCCGCGACCCGCGACATCGCGATAGGTGACGTGCTGGGCGATGACACACCTGAGATCATCTGCGCCTGCGAGGACAATACTCTGAAGGTCGTCAGCGCCGAGGGCGAGGTGCTCGCCTGGTACCGCGGCGCCGGGTGGATGCGCCATGTGGCGGTCTGCGAACTGGACGGCAACCCGGCGACCAAGGAAATCGTAGCCACCTGTGACGACGGCAGCGTCTATGCCCTGCAGGTCACCCAATAGGCAGATGCCGCTTGTGAGGCCGGCGCAGCGATCAGATGACAATGTCGCTCTCGCCGCCGGCGGCCACGGCTTCGCAGGCAAGCATTGACACCAGGGCGGCTTGCAGGTCGGGCCTGAAGCCCCCATCGGTCTCGATAGCGTGGATGAACGCTGCGGTTTCCCCCAGCGTGCCGTTGAGGTACTCGCTGCCGGCCTCTGCCGGCGCGTGCCAGGAGACCACCTGCTCCTTGCCGTCCCAGATATTGATTGTGCAGTTGCCGAGGTCGAGCTGGATACAGTAGTCATCACCGTGGATCTCGCAGGTCTCCTCCAGCGTGCCTACGGTCGGCGAGATGATGAAATGCGCGCGGGTATCATTGCCGAACGACAGACACGCCTGGGTCAGGTATGACTCTGGGGTGGCGGTTGTCAAGTTGGCGGCTGCAACATGTGTCGGCCTGCCCAGCACCGAGATCACCGCATCGAGCAGATGGATCGCCGTCCCCACGACGAAATCCTGTTCCCGCCGATTGTGCCGCAGCATCCGTCCCAGAGCCACCCGTGGAGGCCGGCCTGCGCCTGCTTCGGCCAGCCACTCCCGCGCCTTCATCAGCGCCGGACTGAAGCGCCGGTTGAGCGAGACCATGTGCGGCGTCCCGCACGCCTCAGCGACACTCAGTAAGCGCCTGGTCGCCGCTGAATCCTCCCCCGGCGGCTTTTCTATGCTCATCGGGATCCCCTGCGGCAGCAGTTCGCTGACGATCTTTTCCGTCAGCACTATCGGCGTGACGGCGATCAGGCCGTCCGGCTGTTGCTCGGCCAGCATCGCCTCCACCTGCGTGTAGGTCGTGGCGAAGCCGAAGGTGTCGGCATACTTCTGCGCCTTGGCACTGTCCAGATCGCAAACTGCGGCCAACTCGATCTCGCCCGGATGCTCGGCTGCATAGGTCCTCAGAGCAGGCCCGTGCGTTCCCGACGAATGATTCCCGGCTCCCAGCACCGCAATTCGTACCATCACTCAATCCTCCAAATCTGCAATTGACTTATGGTCAGGCCCGCCACATACGCGCGGAAGCCGATATGCCCCGCGACCAGCGGCTTCGGGTCATGGACCTGAATCCAGGGCTCCCCATCCACCCAAAACTCGATGGCATTGCCGTTCTGAACGAGCGTGACCTGATACGACTTGTCCCGCTCCAGCAGCCGTGCGCGGTCGCTAAACTGTCTCATCATGTGCCGCTGGGGGTTCTTTCTCAGCCGCGTGGTCTTGTTATTGGTTCCGCCGAAATCCACCCAGTAGAATGGCAGGGGCATGTAATGGCGCAAGCTCCCGTCCGGCAGCCCTTCCATATACTCCACCAGGTCCCCCTCCGGCTTATCCAGCATCCAGATGAAGATCGCGTCGGTCACTCCCGCCGAGAACTTCTCCGTAGGGCTGGGCGTAGCGATGCAGTCAACGGCAATCGGCCCCTCGAATCGCTGCTGCAACGCGCACACGCTCATCGGGTTGAAGAGGCAGGAGTTTTCGGCGAACTCCGGTGCCGCGCCGGTACAAACCCAGTTACCGGTCAGCGAGGCCTCGCCGAACTCCTCCTCGTACAGTAGCTCTGTGCGCTGCCATTGCGCAAAGCTCACGTCGTGGGCGATGAAGCTCTCCTCGCAAGTGATGACCCTTACGTCGGCATCCTGCGCGATGAGTCTCAGCCGCCCCTCATTCTCGGTAAAGGGCGGCTCCATCTGCCCACTCGCCAGACACTGGCCGTTGAGATAGATGGCATACGCTTCGGCCAGGGTGACGAGCTTCACCGTATGCAACGCCTTTCTATCCGTAGAAAGGCTGGCTCCCCGGAACACTTGCTTATCTTTGTGCAAGGCTGTTACGTGTTGCTTATCAATCGCGACCTGAAAGCCGATGGCGTCCTTGTGCGCGCAGTTGAACTGCACGGTAAGCGTCCCATTTTCGCCGATCCGCTCGAAGTTGAAGCTCAGGGCAAGCTCGATGTCACCACCGCCGGGCAGCGGGTAGTCATTGCGCGTAACGGCAGCGGTGTCCTCCGCGAAGACCTGCAGTGTCCCGCCCGCCGACACCAGTTCCCCGCCTTGGGTCTCCCAGTCGTTGAAGTGGATTTCGGGGCCGTAATGCTTCTCGATTACGCGATAGTTCATCTCTACCTCCCCGCTGGCACTTGGGACCGTGATGGCCATCAACAAGCTGACAGCGGCGACGGTCCGCATTACGGTCCTAGCTCTCTTTCTTGCGGTATTCGCAATACCCGGCATGGTAGCTACACCCTTATGCTCACAATCTGGACTGATACCTCTGCATCCGTCACCTTTCCATATTCACCGTACCACCCGTCACTCCCTTTGCATCGCGGCGGCGGTCGTGGAAAGCGACAGGAGGGATTCCGTGGCCGACCACGAAATCTTGCAGCGAGGATGATGATCTGTAATGCAGCCGGTTGCGCGGCGTCTGTCTGAAGTTGAGAAAGAGCGTTCTGTTTGCGGCTTTCGCCAGCGTCTTCTGAAGAAGGACGATGGCACGCCTGTTAGCATTACCTACCTGGCCGTCTATGAGGCCGGCTGCTAAAAGCTGACGCAGTCTGCTTATCTGAGGTGCGCCATGAAGGTCCGGGGACACCATCTGGTCTGCACTTACTGCTTCTACGGGTCGGGCAAGCAGCGGGCGGAAGACTTCTTCGGCGTGGAGAATGCCATTCCGCAACTGCTGCAGAAGCTACGTGAGGACCCGGGCATGGAGATCACCGTAGCGACCAATCTGGATGACGTATGTGATATGTGCCCGCTCAAGAGGCCCAATGGCTGTGGGCGCAGCTCTGATGCGGTTGCCCAGAACGAGAAGCTTCGGGGATGGGACCGGGCAATTCTCAAGGCACTTGGTCTCGAGGAAGGCGAAAGCATCACGGCGCAGGAACTTGAGGGCCGGATCCGGGAGAGGATACCGGACATAAGCGTATTCTGCACCAACTGCTCAAGCGCTTCGCCCAGTGGCTGGGAGGAATACCGCAGAGCCATTCGCCAGGGCCTGTGGCCGGAGCAAACCACCTAGCACCCGCGTCAGGTGACGGCGGGCAGATCATCACCACTTGACCTGTGCGCTCTGACCGCCTACGCATGGCACAGGCTTTGCCACAGAGTAATCAAAGGAGAACAAACAATGGTCATTGACGCGCATCATCATCTATGGCAGCCATGGGAAGAATACATGGACCGACTGTTGGAACATGCTGGCAAGCTCGGCATTGACCGCGTGGTGGTCACCGGCTGGCCACCCTGGGAGGTCGGTAATGACACCATGGCCAAAGCGCAGGAGAAGCATCCGGACTTCCTCCTGACCATGGGCTTCATCCGCCTTGGCGAGGACACCCCGCGTGAGGTGGACCGCTGCAAGGACCTCGGCCTCAAGGGCTTGAAGATGATCCAGCCCCTCGACCGCTATGACGCCGATGAGTACATGCCGATCTATGCGCGAGCGGCCTTGCTGAATATGCCGATTCTGTTTCACCTCGGCATTGTTGCCCGCCAGCCCGCGATGGACCGCTTCTGGGATGTCTCGATGGCCCGCATGAGGCCCGTCTATCTCGACCGCATCGCCCGGCGCTTCCCGGAGCTCAACCTCATCGGCGCGCACCTGGGCAACCCCTGGTACGATGAGGCCGGCGAGCTGGCCCGCATGCACCCCAATGTCGTTTTCGACATCACCGGCTCCACCTTCAAGAAGAAGAGCCCGGAGTTCGTCGCCGACATCTTCTGGTGGGCGCGCAATGAGCAGTACGGACTGATGGGCGACAAGCACCCCTACGAGAAGATCGTGTTCGGCACCGACGTGGACCCGGAGATGATGGAGGACGTGAAGAACGACTACGACCGGTTCATGGACCATGTGGACATGGAGCAGAAGTACCGGGATATGATCTGGGGCGGCACGGCGGCGCGGATCTTCGGGCTGGAGGAGTAGTAGCCAGCGACTAGTTCCTCAGTGCTCTTGCGCTGTCAGCAATCAAGCGCCTCCCCGCATACCCGCTTGGCAGGGAGGCGCTTTGTATCTTTAGAGTTGTCTTAGCCTTGTTGCTAGCCTCCGCCCACTCCCGATAGCATCGCGTAACCCCATAGGAAGAGCCAGAACAGGCCGATGACCACTGCGGCAATGGCTCGCGTCTTGGCCGGATGATTGGCCATTGCCGGGTTCTGTGCGGCTCGGCTCAGCACCGCGATAGCCATAAAGAAGCCGATCATTGCGGGCAGGAAGCACAGAATCCCGAGCACCGACAGCACCAGGGCGTTGGTGGCTTGCGCGCCGAGCTCACGGCTCTGCATCTCGGTGAAGGTGGCCTCCACCCGCCGCCGTGCGTCCGGGGTCAAGGCGGGGGCTTCAGCCCCATAGCCGGAGGGGGTTTGTGATGGCAGCGGACCACCCCGGGTCAGCGGCTGGGCGGCAGGCGCACCGCCGGTGCAGCCGTAGGTGGTGCAGCCCTGGTTCTCTTGCCAGCAGTCCAGGTGGTGTGGCACCTCGCACTGCGGGCACACGACGATCTCCTCCCCGGGCTTAATTGGGAAGCGGCAGTAGGGACAGATCTTGCCTATATACTCGTTGGCAGCCACCTGTGCGCCGGCGTCACTGCCAGGTGCTGGGGCGGGCTCTTCGGTTCCGAAATCTATGTCCAGGTCCACCAAATCCGGCGGGGGCGCTGGACCCGATTGGGTAGGCGGCGTCACCGGCCGTGGCAGGCTGGGGCTGGACTGTGGCGCATCCGGGGGAGGGGCTCCTGGGCTCCTGGGCTGGCGACCGGGCCGGTCAACCGGCAGACCGAAGATCTGCTCGCCGCATTGCGGGCAGAAGCGCCCCTGTATCCTGATGTTCTGGTGACAGAAAGGGCAGCGCATGGTGAAATCCCGGATGCTGCGTTGAGTGGCTTATGGCACCAATGAATGTCACGGAACAACCGGCAGGCTGTGAGGGAGCAAAATGGGGCAGACTACAGCAGCTCGATCCCCAGATCGTCTTCATCTTCCTCGCCGCCTTCTGCCTCGCCCAGCAGGTCTATGTCAACCTCGGGCTGGTAGAGGTCGCGGTCATCAATCGGGAACAGGTGCTTGTTCTGTTCGGCCCATTGGGCGGCCACGGCATTCAGCGGGCTTTTCGGGTTGTAGCTCTGATACTGGATCATTTGGCCGATCTGGATGATTACGTCAACCAGTGTCTCGCCGGCGGCCCAGTGGTCACCGATACATATGTATGAGCCGAAATTGGGGTGGAAAATCGGAGTTTCCAGGTCGCACTTCGGCTTCTCACGCGGATAAGCTTGCGTCAGGTAGATTCTGGCCTTATGGTAGTTGCGCTCATTCGGCCGGCCGCTGCGCTCGTCAAGCTCCAGGCCCTTGATGTGAAAGACCACCTCATAGACCTCCGGTGGGTCCCCGCTCAGCGGCCTCACATCTATCAGCGGATGGCCCGCGAACTCATCGCGCACCGTCTGATAATCGGCATACAGCCTGCGTAATCTGGCACTACTCATTCCTCATCGCTCCACTGCCTCGTCGGCCTCAGCCTCGGGCTGGGGCAACTGCGGTATCCGCAGTTCGGCTCCTGGCATCAACTGCTGATCCGGTCGCAGGCCGTTGATTATCGCGATCATTTCCGCGTTCTGCGGGGTGTCGTAGAACTTCTCGCTGATCGCCTTGAGGGTATCGCCGGGCGTAACTTCGTAGATATCACAGGGCAGAGCAACCCCAGGCGGCGCGGCGATGTCAGGGCCTATGCCTGCTTCACCCGGCACTGCCTCGCCTGCCTCGAAAGCGCGCAGGCCAGCTACAGCGGCCTGGATGGCGGCAACGGTTTCTCCAGTTTCCGCAGCCTGCGCCTTCAACCGCTGCACCTCGCCCACCGCATATACCTGCAGCAGCACCGTGATGGCCACCAGCGCCGCCAGAATGCCCAGCGCCCACTTCTGACCGGCCTCCAGGTACGTCTCCGGCTGCATGCCGCTGGCCGCGGTGAACGGCTCCGGCAGCTCGGCTTGCTCTATCTCGCCGGCCTTGTGGTAATCGGCCGCGTTCATGTACAGCTTAACCTCCGGCACCCGCACCAACTGCCCACCTTCCCAGACGAAGCAGCCTTCTTGCTGCCGCACCGGATCCACCACATAGGCGATCTGCCACTGCGCCGAGAAGAAGTTCTGATGAATGAAGGTGTCGTAGCTGGACAGAAAGATGCCGAAATTAGGGTGGCTGTGATACCAGCCGACGATGGCATGGTCCGGGTATTCGGCATCCACCACCCGATTGATCTGGGCCCAGGTGTCATGGGTGAAGGTCACATTACCACGGGAAGACTGGGTGTGTTCGGCGGCGACACACGCATGCACCAGGACCGTGTTGCGCTGGTAATTGACTTCGCCTAGCAGCACGCCGGCGATCTCCTGGCTCGTGTCCGAGCGGGCGTGGCGCTTCATCTCGGCCACAACTTCCTCGGCGAAATACACAACCGGTAGCCGGTCGGCCGCAGCGGTCTCCTCGGAGCTGACCTGCTGCTCTTGGAGGTCTATCTCGGGTTCCTCGTCATGCTCGTCGGTAGATCTCTGTTCCATCCCCCAGCTCCTTTCTTCCCTCGGCCCGTGCGGATACTCACATTGCTTGCCTGCGTGCGCCGCCTCCGATTTCAGCAGCCGCCATAGGTCGTCCGCAGTCAAGCCGGCCTGTTTGAGGATGTTGTGGGTGAGACCTGGTCACAGGGCGCGACCGCGTATCGGCACAACCGTTCTGAGACCCGTCTCAGGTTGAAGCAAAGTCAGATGACTGCCCTTCTGCCGATCTTCTACAAAGCCTGCCCTCCGTAGCGCCCGCACCATTTCCTTGCCGGTCACTCGGGGCAGCTTAGACATATACACGCACCTCGGGGTTGGCCGTCACGCGGAACAGGAACCCCTCAGTCACGTTTCCCCGCTCAAAGCTCAGGACCGGGCCATCCTCGGGCACCGGTTCACCATGCTGCAGCAGGCTCTCTAGGTAGCACTCTATGGCCTCCTGGGCCATTGCCAGCGCCTCCGGTATGGTGTCACCCTCGGTTAAGCACCCCGGCAGGGCCGGCACAATCACCAGATAGCCACCTTCCGGCTCCTTGGCGAGAATTACTGTATATGTCCGCTTCATGGTCTTTGCCTCCCTGTTGCTTGCTGAAGGCAGGTGAGATTCTACGGGCGTACCCCTCAATTCTCCGCTTCTGGAGCGACTGCTATTCCGGATAATCAGCACTGGCGCCGGGCACCCCGAACAGGCATGTCGTCCCCTTGCCCACAGCCTGCGCTGGCCTCACGCGATGCAGCCCAAGGCTGCCTCACGGTCGCCGGCGATCAGAAAATGCTTCATGTCCCAGCCGGCCCGGCCCGTAATTATATCGTAGAGCGGCAGCCCCAGCTCGGCTAGCGTCTTGTCCAGGTAATCCTCGGTCCCGTTGAGGCTGTGGGTCAGCTCCGGCTCCCGCATCGTCTCACAGTGCGGGCACTCGGCCTCTTTGACCGAGAGCTTGCCCAGCGAACGGAAATAGTCCTCGTATTCGTCGCACTTGGGGCAATAAAGCCGCGTGCATAGCTCCCGGTGAAACTCGACGACTGCCTCGGCAGATACTTCAGACCGCACCATCTCCAGCGCTTGGGCCCCGGTCAGCTCCGTGCTGCGGGCCTCGAGTTGTTGAATATCTTCCAGTGTCTCGTGGGCCGGGCAGTCCTCACGGCGCTGGTAGTTGATGATGTAAGAGTCATGGGTAAGGGTATTGACGAAATAGCCTTTACCCGCCAAGGTCGGCAAGCCGCGGTCGGCGTGGAGCAGCTTGATGGCCTCTTGCACCTGCATGCCGGCGACGATAGAACCGATGGTTGGAGTCGTCGGCACCTTACCCTCCAGAATCTCCTCCCGCGTCAAGAGCGCACAAGAACGCCGCATATTCAGCAACTGGTAGTCCAAGTCGGACATGGTACATTCGTAACAGGGCTGGTCCTCACCGCCCACAAACACTCGCACCATCCCATTTGTCACTTCAATTGCCCCATCAACGAATGGCACCCCCAGCTTGTAACATGCCGAGTTCATCGTCACCCGCGCCTCGCGGTTATCCAGAGCACCGAAGACGATATCCATCTCGCCGAATACCCCCAGGCCGACATCGTAGTTGATATCGGCGTTGCGGCCCTCGACCCTGATGTCGGGGTTGATCTCCATCCCGGCGCGGGCTGCCACCACCGCCTTTTCCTGACCGTTATCGGAGGATCGGAACAGAATCGAGCGCGTCAGGTTGGACTCCTCGATGGTGTCTAGGTCCACGATCATGGTGCGGCCGATGCCAAGTAGGGCGATGTTCTTGAGGATCTCGTTGCCCAGAGCACCGGCCCCCACAACCAATACCCGCGCGTTCTGCAGCCGCTCTTGGTCCCACCACTGGATCAGCCGCAGCCGATGGTATCGGTCTTCGTGCAGGTCAACGTCGATTGGCTCCGGGAAGGTGACCTCTACAGCCTCATCCTGAGCTTGTCGGTCATTCATCGGGCGGCGACCGCCTAACCCGCGGTGATTTCCGGCTGCAAGCGCAGCACGTCGCCGTCCTGCACCTTGGCGTCAGCCAGGGTCTGCTCATCGGCAAGCTGGGTTCCGGAGGCCTTGTGGTGGAACTTGTAGCTCATCGGCTGGCCGTCGGGCCCGGTAGTCGGCAGGCTCATCATCTGCACCAGCTTGGCGATGATGCGGCGCACGGGGGCGTCGTCGGGCAGCGAAGCCTCCTGGGATTTGCTGCCGGTTGTATCCATGATTGTGACCTTTACTTTTCCCACTGCAAAGCCTCCTTAGTGCAAGTCTATCTCGATGTCGCTAAGATCGTCTTCCTGTTCGGGGGCTGCCGGTGGTGGCGGCGCAAGCGGTTGTGTCGGCGCACCGCCGGCGACTTGGGCCGTCGGGCCCGGTGTCCGCCGCGTGATTATCAGGCCCACCACCAGGGCCGTGAGCAGCGCTACCACGAAGCTGATAACGATCACCAGGACCAGCCACGAAGCGCCGGTCTGGGGTTGGCCGGCTCTGGCACCGGCCGCCTCCGCCTCGGGCGCAGCCTCTGTAGGCCCCGCCTCCGGTACCGGCTCTTCCGCCTCGGCTTCGGCAGTCTCAGTTTCAGGCTCCTCGGGTGCTGCTGACGGTGCCGGAGCCTCCCCCAGCGCAACATTGTAGTTCAGTCCATTGGCCTGGAGAAACTGCATCACCGCGACGCTGGGGATGGCGAAGCCGACCCTCTCCGCTTCCTCGGCCACCATCACCGCCACACCGATTACCCGGCCGTCCTCGTTGATCAGTGGGCCGCCGGAGTTGCCCTCATTCAGCGCCGCGTCGATCTGAATATATGGCTTGCCCTCGATCTCGCGCGCCAGCGCTGATATGGCACCTCGTGTCAGGGAATGCTCCAGACCCAGCGGAGCGCCGATAGCCGCGATCTCCTGCCCCGATTCCAGCTTGTCCGAGGAGGCGAACTGCACCACCGGCAGGTTGGTGCGCGCGATCTTCAGGACACACAAGTCGCGCTCGAGAGAACTGTGAGCGATGGTTGCCTCAATCTCCTCGTTGTTCTGCAGCTTGACCTTGATCGGTGCGTCCTCGTCCCCCTCCACCACATGGCGGTTGGTGACGACATGGCCGTCGGCGGAGACGATGAAACCGGAACCGGAGCGCTCGCCGGCGGCGATGGTGACCACAGCCGGATCAATCTGCTTGAAGGCCTGGCTGAAATCCGCGCTGCACACCGCCGCCAGCAGCAGTGTCGCACAGCAAACAGCACTCAGCAACCAGCATCGTCGGGACATGACTATCGCCTCCACAGGTTCTTGTCAGTAGCCAGGTGCCAGCGGCCTGTCGTCAATCGGCAACCGGTCCTGATGGTCCTTGGCCCACTTCACGGCGGCTTCGTTGAGCACGTCATCCAGGTCAAAGTTCCTATACTGTATCATTTCCCCGACTCGCAAAACAAGGCTGGGCAGGCTCTCGCCGGGGCTCCAGGCACCGATGCACACCGCCCCGCCGCGTTCCGGCGGCATGATGTTGGGATGAAAGATCGCGGTGCGCCAGAGCAGGTACGGCGGCCGCTGCGGGTAATCGCGGTGCAGATAGATATCACACATGTGTCGGTCTGCAACCTCGGGCTCATCCTGGCCCGGCACCACTATCAGACTGCGGCATCGGTACAGCACTCGGTAGCGGTCCGCCGGGTCGCCGCCGGCAGAGACCTCGATCAGATCGCTGAGCTTGACCAATTCGCTCAGCGCCATGTAATCAGCCCACAGCCGCCGCATTCGTGGGCTACTTCGCATTTCAGCCGTATATTTGTCCATAGAAGTGCACCCAGAAACCAGAAAATCCGGTGCCTCAGTGCAGAAACCGGTTTGTGCCATTTTACCACAAAAATGGGTGTTGTGACAAAGGAATGCGTGCTACCGGCTCCCTCGTTCCCGGCCGCTCGCCTCAACGCTCCTTGTCCGCGCCCTGCGATCCTGACGCCTCAATCATCTTACCCATCAGGCCCGGTTCGTAATCCAGCTTCGTCCCCGCCTGCTGATAGAAGTGAGGCAGTCCATAGAAAGTCCGAGCCGCCTCCGGTAGGGGCTGCTGTGACCGGGCAGCCCAGAAAGCAGCCGCCTCAGCCAGATGCCGCTCCTGCACTTGGCCCAGTAAGCCGCGACGCGCCTCGGCAACCTGCATGAATTCATGCGCCGCCAGGTCCCCGGCGGGGACGAAAGCCTCCAGGGCCGCGAAGCGCGCCATCAGTTCCCGCGCCCCGGGCGAGGTCAGGTTGGCTCTGTCCAGCACCTGCATCACCGCCTGCGTCTTGAGGTAGGTATCCCGCAGCATCTCGACGGTGGCCTCGCGGAGCGCCGCCGAATCCTGCTGCAGCGCCGCATTCCAGCCGGCTAGGTCCTCCTGATTGGCCGAGTGCGCCACAATCTCCCAGCCGGCGAAACCCTCAAGTGTCAGCTTCGCATCCAGTACGGTCAGCGGTTCACTTGTCGCCAACGGCGTTATTCGCACGAGGCTGGTGCCCTCGAACTTTTCCGGCAGCTTCAGGGTAACCATGACCGGACTGCCGACATTGACTTGTGCCTGGTCGAATTGATGCACCCGCCGCACCAGCACAACCGCCTGCGCGCCGGTATCAAACAGCGTCGCAGCCGCCTCCCCCTCAACTTCCAGGTGCTGTCTGTTGCCCAGCAGCAGGATTCTGGAAATCGGCTTGAGCTGATGGTGTAGTATCTTCAATTGCCAGCGGCGGCCTAGTCCTCCGGCCTGCACGGTGATAGATAGATGGGTGAAGTAGAGCAGACCATCGGCGCCACCGGCAAGCGCATGGAGCAGCAACAATGCCTGCTGCTCGGGCGTCGGCAGCCAGCGCTCCTCAACGGCCAGGCCCAGCTTCTTCCACATATCCTGCTGCATGTGGGCCTGCACCCACTGGAAGTGCGGCATTTGGGGGAAGCATTTGTCGGCATTATCGCCGAGCCGCTGCAGGTCAATCAGGCCGCCGAGCATGGCGCTGCCGGTCGCAAAGCCCTCCCCCCGCTGCAGCGTATAGACATACGGCACCGGGAAGTCGAAGGCTTGGTCCCAGCGCCGCCAGTGGCCTGGCTCGGAATGCTCAGGCCGCCGCAGGTCCATCAGCGTCATGCAGATCAGCCCGCGCTTATCATAGTGCCGGATCAGCTCCCGTGTGCGGATCATCATATCCTGGTGCCGAGCAAACACATCGTCGCCGGTCAGCCAGGCCAGGAAGGCCGGGTGCCCGGCCAGCACCGAGAACTTCGCGATCCACTCCGCCCGCCACGGACGCCCCGGATGATGCGTCCCGCGCCCGTGTCTGAGATAGAGCAGGCAGTGCAGGCCGTACTCATGGGCCGCATCCAGGATCTCACACAAATCCTCTACGGAATATGCGGTATTGACGTACAGCACGACCGCGTTCATGCCCAGTTCCGCGAACTCGGCCATATCGGTAGCCGGATCGGTCCAGTCCGCCCCCACGCTGTACGCACCGGCGGCGAAAAGCAGCCTCGGCTCCCCGTTAAGGTACACCGCGTGCTCGTCAAAGCTCAACTTCGGTGCAGACCAGGCAGCAAAGGGTTGCGGTGCGGGCGGAAGCTGCAGTTCCGTAGCCAGGAGCTTGCTCACGGCTTCACCGAGTTGCTTCGATGACGGCTGATGACCGGGGGTCCATGCCACAGCCATCCCGCTGCTGTCGGTAACCATCTGGTCCTTGCGGACACCGTCGAACAGCCAGTACCACATCGCCAGACCGGTGCCCTTAGTCGGCAGGTCGGCCAAGGCCACCCGCCCGCCGAGGTAGCAGAAGGTCTTGACCTGCTCCAGGAACCTGTCATTGTTCTCCCACTCCGGCACGAGCAGCAGCTTACATTCATCTACTGAAGGCACCAACGGCGAGGTCGCGATTGGTTTATCCAGCATCATGTCTGCCGCTGAGCGCAGGTGCGCCTCCCGCTGCTTGCCCTCGGCGCTCATCGCTGCCAGGATAGTCACCTCGGCGGCTTCCACTCTCAATTGCGAGGCCCATAAAGACAGGTCATCAAACCACGCCGGCGCGCTGTTGCGGTAGTTGAGGCAAAAGAACTTGAGGCTCACGACGCTGCGCCCCTCGGGAGCCAGATAGCGGCCGGTAAGCTGCTGCCAATCCGCCCCACTCTTGGCCAATCTCGCTCCCATCGGCACGAACCATACGAGCTGCCCATTATCCAGCGTGATGCCCAGATCGAGAGCCACCGTCGGGCCTACACCGTCGAGGCGCTCGCAGTAGGACCAACCCGAGAACTCCAGGCAGTTGCACGGTGTGGCGAGCTTGATGTCCTGCACCGCTGCTTGCCTGCCGCCCTGGCCCGGCACCATCAAGCTGCCCGGAGCCGCCTTGCCGCGTTCCGCCTCCCACTGCAGCTTTGTGCCCTCATGTGATCCCCAACCCTCGATGTTTCTCGCCAGATCAGGATTCGCCAGCAAGTTCTCAGCCGCGCCCTGAGCCCACACCGGTTCCGCGGCAGTGACACAGAGCAACGCAACAATCACGCCCACGCGATATGGCATATTGCCATACTCCCTTCCCGAATAGCCGCTTCCTCCTAAAAGATTCGCCCGTAGCAGCCGCGAGTCCTGTCTTGTCGGTACCGGCATCAAGCAGTCAAGCCACCGTGGCAGGTCACGGCGGCTCAGCCGGCGAACGAGTCGTGGTCGCTGCGGAGATTTGCAGCGCCGAAAGGATATCCCAGCTTGACGCCGGATTTGCAGGTAATCGCGCTAGGTTCATGCCTGGTGGAGATGACTCCGCAGCAGAGCGGCCTCGATCTCACCCGCGCCGATGCGTACCTGGCTTTGCCCTCCGGTGCCGCCTCGAATTTCGCCGTTGCTCTAGCACGGCTGGGGGTCAAGACCGGCTTCATCACTCGTGTCGGCGACGATGAGCTGGGACAGTGGCTGCTGGGCAAGCTCAACAGCTTTGGCGTGGTGACCGAGGGCCTGGCCGGCCCGGTGGCGGGACAGCTCACCCCCGTGTCCTTCTGCTGGATGGACCAGACCGGGGCCAAGCGGTTCTATTTCTACCGCTTTGCCGGCCACTGCGACCCGATGGCTGGCCTGCAGGCCGAGGAGCTCGGCCCGGAGACACTTGGCCGGGCGCGGCTCTTCGACTTCAGTGAGGCCACGATCCGCAAGCAGCCGCTGCGGGATGCCACGATGCAGGCGGCGCGGAATGCCAAGGCTGGCGGTCAGGAAGTGGTCTATGCGGCCAATTACCGACCGGACTCGTGGCAGGAGCCGGTCGCACAGATCATCGCGGTCCAGCACCAGGCCTTCGCCCTGGCCGACATCGTGCTGATGAACCGCGCCGAGGCGCAACTCTTCACCGGTGAGCATGACCCGAGCCAGGCCGCGGCTGCGATTGCTGCAAGGGGAGCGAAGTTAATCGCGATTACTGATGGTGAAAATGGGGCATACCTATATGCAGAAGGCCGGTTGCACACTATAGGGCCGAGGCGGGTGGAGGTAACTTATGACATCGGCGCCGGCGACACTTTCCATGCCGGGCTGGTCGCCGCCTATCTGGCCGATCTGCCGGTTCAGCAGGTCGGACGCCTTGCCTGTGACGCGGCGGCCCTGCGGATCAGCCGCTCTGCCGACATGCGGTCCTTGCCGACCTGGCAGGAAGTCGAGCAGTTGGCGCAGCAGCCGTTGTAGCCACGACCAAAGAAGCAATATCTGAGGTTGATGTGATTGTCACGAATACTGTCTCTAGTCATCACTGTGCTGCTCCTGGCGGGAGCGGCTGTTGCCCCGCAGAGCAGTGACCTTCCGGTCGAGCCGCTGCCGGCCGACCAGGAGTTTCACCCCGCTTACACACTGCAGTCAGGCACCGCAGAGGGGGCCGAGGCGGGGCAAACCTCGCCGGTGACCAGCCCCGAGCAAGACTTGCCGGTCGAGCCGTTACCGCCGGATGACCCGGTCGCGCAGGGCTTTGAGCAGCCGACATGGGCCGGTGATCCTGACGATATACCCCCGGCCCGTACCGCTGCCGAGCTTGCCGCATTGCAGATAACGCCCGAGCTGCCGGAAGAGCCTCGCCTAGTTTTCATCTCTCCCCAGCCGGAGGAGGAGTGGCTCGAGGGCGCTCCGGTCACCCTCAGGTGGCTGGCCAGTCCGTCCATCGCCCAAGTGCGCATCTACTACTACTATGACCGCTGCAAGCTGGCCGGTCGCTCCCGAGGCCGCTTTGGTGCTCTGGTCACTCCGATGATGCAGAACCAGGGCCAATTTCGCTGGTCGGCGGTGCCCTGGATGGACAGCCCGGCCTTTCGCCTGCGCATTGCCGGCTATGATGCGGAGGACAATCTGCTGGCCTCCGACGAAATCGGCGTGCGCTTCCGTCCCAGAGAGCTTGCCAAGATTCCTGCCACGTGTATCGCGATAATCAAACGCAAGCAGCGCCTCTACTACTACGTTGACGCCCGTGTCAAGCGCATGCACATAGTCTCCACCGCGCGCGGGTGGTACTCCACGCCCGATATGCACCCAGGCGCATATGACCGGCGGCGGGGCGCGATGGGCAAGATATTCGGGAAAGACCCCTGTGCCTGGAGCCGGGCATATCACTGCCGGATGCCCTATTGGTTGCAGATCACTTCTAGCGGCAGCCACGGGATTCATGCCACCTCGCCGCCCTTCTACCACCGGCTGGGTAGCCCGGCCTCTCATGGTTGTGTCCGCCAGCACCGCGCCGATGCCAAGATCCTGTACCAATTAGTAGCCGTGGGCATGCCCGTGTACATCTTCTGATTCCATCCTATCCACGCAAAAAAAGAGACCGGCTCTGAGCCGGCCTCTTCACACTCTCTGATCCAGCGGTTCTAGAATCCGACCTGCCACGAAAGGCCGAACTTGACCGCTTCCTGGGTCGCGCCGCCGGCCGGGGTATAGTCAACGTCCGCGACCTCCAGCGTCACCTCGTTGTTATCGTCGAGTTGCCAGGCAACACCAGCGCGGATAGCGTCATAGTCCAGCCCACCAGCGCCGTCGGAGCTGAATTCCTCATATTTCAGATAAGGTATCCAGGTCTTGTCCTCTCGCACCTTGGCGACCTGGATATACCAGCCGTCGCGGTCGGAGCCGAACATCCTGCCATCGGCCCATTCGGCCTGAACGTCCCACGGGCTCCGGATGAACTTCACGTAAGCGTCAACGGCATGGCGGGAGTTCTTACCGGCAGGGCCGGTCAAGGCGCCGTCAAACCAGCTTAGACCGGCGATACCCCACTCGCGCTCCCACTTCAGGTCCACGCTGTAGTTCTTGCTGCTGTCAACATCGCTGGCACGGCCCTGGCCGTTGTACACCCCCAGATAGATGTCCGGCTGGTTCTCTTCGCCGGCGCGCTTCAGCCACAGGCCGCGGTCGGAGGGACCAAGGAAATAGAACCCGGAAGCGTTGTTAGCGCCCCAGTCGCCTTCCAGGATCATGGCCCGTTCCAAGGCCAGGCGATCGCAGGACTGCTGCCATGCCTCCAGGCCGAAGTAGGTCGGGACCTGCCCGAACCTGGCTGACCACTGATCATTGATATTGTAGTCAACAAACAGGTTGTAGATGATCAGGTCATCGGAGGTATAGCCAAGCGCAGCTACGTCTTCCAGGCGATCAAAGCTGGCTAGGGTCAATACCACGTTAGTCCTGTCACCGGCACTCGCGGCGAGGTTGAAGAAAGCCCGGCGCAGACTGAAATCCTCGAACTCGTCCTGTGTGGTCGGTAGCCTATCGCCACCGTCATACCTGAATTGCAGATAGCCGGACATGCTGACCCTGTCGGCCCAGTCGCCCTGGGCACTGGCACAGGCCGCAATCACGAAGGCCAGTACCACTATCATTGGTACTATGAACTTGTTCATCTCATGCGTCCCTCCCAGACTCTGTTTGCGGCGCCGCACTTGTGGGCCGCTAACCTGCGACATTTCGCAAAATGCCAGGGCTTGTTGCCTTGGTTTCCCACCCTGATGCAGGTCTCGCCCGCCGGCGCCTATCCTTGGTTTTGTACAGACAACACAGTATATGATACAGATTCACCTACGCGCCGTCAATACCTCCTTCGCCTATCAAATACTCTACTTGTTGACACCCCGCTGGATAGGTTATACTATCAGAGCCACTGCGTTCTTCGAGGGAAGCCAGAAAAAAAGCAACAGGAGGAGATCTAAGGTGATCAACTCCGCTCTAGCATCACGGCCAGAAACCGCCCTTAGGCGCATGCTTGTGCGCGCGTGCCTGGCTGCCATCATCTTGCTCACACTGCTCATCCAGGTTGCTGTTGCCGGCGTGCCGGGACGCGTACGCACCGAGCTGGTTTCCACCCGCATGCTTCCCATTGCCACCGTTGCCGGCACCCGTATCGTGCCCGATCTGGCCGCTGCCGGTCAGATCCTGGTCCGCACGCGTCCCGGCATCTCTCGCACAGATGTGCAGAGCATGCTGGCTGCCACCGATACCAGCGTGCTACGCGTCTATGACGATGGCAGGCTGCTTCTGCTCAAGCTACCCGCGGGTCAGAGTGTCACCGGTGCTGTCGCTAGGTTCAATGCTCGGCCCGAAGTGCGGCTGGCTTCTCCCGACCGTCTGATGTACCCGCAGGGGATTCCCAACGATATGCGCTACGGCGAGCAGTGGCACTGGCCTCTGATTCAGGCACCCCAGGCCTGGGACCTGGAGACCGGCAACCAAAGCGCCGTAGTCGCCGTTATTGACAGCGGCGTTGACCTCGACCATCCGGATCTGCTCGACCGCATCTGGACCAATGATGACGAGATCCTGGGCGACTATATTGATAATGACGGCAATGGCTATGTGGATGACGTTGTCGGCTGGAACTTCGTCGAGCGCAACAACAATCCCATGCCTGTACCCGATGGGCAGGACGAGGACGAGAGCGGCTCGCCGGATGAGAACGTCAGCCACGGCACCCATGCAGCCGGCTTGATTGGTGCGGTAACTAACAACATCGAGGGCGTCGCCGGCCTTGACTGGGCCTGCCGGATCATGGCCCTGAAGGTTGTGCCTGACGACGCTGACGCTCGTACCAGCGACTGCCTGGCGGCTATCGAGTATGCCGTGGCCAATGGTGCCAACGTGATTTATATAGGGGTTTGCGGCGCCTATGAATACGCATACACGCCCGTCATCGCTGAGGCTGTAGCCGCAGGGGTCACCGTGGTTGCGCCCACGGCTAATATCCCCATCAACATCACCGATGGTCCCACCAGTTGGTGGTCGCCTATCTGCAACGACGGTGATTGGTTCACTCACAACAACGTTATCGGCGTTAGTGCCACCGATAGCGACGACGTCGTCGCCGGTTTCAGCATGCTTGACGGCTCCTCGTACAACTTCGTGGACGTAATGGCTCCGGGCGCAAACGTCCTCAGCACGCTTTACTACAATCTCGACCTCCCCGAACTCGGCTTCATTAGCCCCTACGGTGCTTACTCCGGCAGTTCTGGTGCCGCTGCTATTGTTGCCGGCGTAGCCTCGCTGGTACATGCGCGCTATCCGGATTACACGCCTGCCGGCATCACCGAGCAGATCCGGGTCGCCGCAGACAACATCGACGAACAGAACCCCAATTGTGTCGGCAGGATGGGCGCAGGGCGGGTCAATGCCTTCAACTGCTTGCGCGACATCCCGCCGCAGTTGCCCAAAACGGTTACCGCCTACGATACCCCCGACGATAACGGTGGTAGCATCACCGTGGAGTGGTCACTGTCGCCGGACGATGGCAAAGGCTTCAATGACGTCGTCGGCTACCGGGTGCAGCGCTCTGAAACCGGCGAAGAAGGCTCTTTTACTACCTTGGCGAGCCCCGCCGCGGGGGTCACCAGTTACGTGGACAGCTCGGTGGACGATAACAAGCCATACTACTATCGCATCGGCGTACGCGACGCCTCCACCGAGCGCTTCACCGATCCGACCCTGCCGGTGCAGGCTCGCGATGATACCGCCCCACCCGCGCTTGAGGAGGATATGCTGGTCGCGCGCGTGTATGGCCAGGACGGCGGGGCAATCTCACTGAGCTGGAGCGATTACACTCCCCCGGGCGACTTTGGGGCCTATCGGGTATGGCGTTCCGGTGTGCCCTTCACCAATGTATCCGGCCTTGCTCAGCCGATAAAAACCATCGGCAGTAGCCAGCAGAAGAGCTATATTGACCAAGACGACCCCGGGACCCCTGAAAAGGAGCTCGTTGACGGCAAAGAGTATTACTACGCCGTCACCGTTCAGGACCGCGAGGCCGAGCCCAACGAGATCACTGATGTTAACTGCGTCGGCCCCGTCGTCGCCAACCCGATCTTCTCGTTTAGCTTCCCGCCGGGGCTAAGCATGATCGCCATCGGTGTTGTGCCCCATAATAACAATATGGGCGCCATCTTCGAGGTGGATACCCCCGCCGACCTGCCCCTGGCTCGCTGGGATCCTGAGCTGGACAACGGCGGCGAGTACGTCATCTATTCTGAGGCGCCGAACTCCACCTTCCTACAGCAGCAGCTTGGCAGGGGCTTTTGGTATCGCAACCCCGCCGGCAAGGAGCTCAACATCAGTGGCAGTCCCGCTCCCGCGGGTGATTTCTCCGTGGACTTCGTCCCCGGCTGGAATCAGCTCGGGAACCCCTATACTCAGGATATGCCGATTGCCCAAGCTAAGGTCACCGTCTTTGGGACCCAAATGGACCTCGCCACCTCGAATAGCATTGGCTACACGCGGGACTATATGTGGCGCTATGCCCCCTCAACCCGCAGCTACAAGCTGATAAGTGCCTACATGGACTTTGCCCGGGACAACGTGCCCAAGAGCGAAGGCTTCTACTTCTTGGCGTTTGAGAACGGGAAGTTGCATTTGCCGCGGCCGGTGGCTGCCGCTGCCTTAGCCGCCCCCGTCTCTAGCTCCCAAGCTGCAGTTGATCAGCAGCACTGGAGCCTTCGGTTGGTCGCCCAGGCCGGTGAGGCCGCTGACACTGACAACTTCATCGGCGTCAACCCGCGCGCTGAGGAGCTCTCCGGAGTAGTCAGCCCCCCGCCTCTCGATGGAGCAGTTGAGCTTGCCGTCGCCACCTCCGGCGGGAACTATAGTGCCACCAGTTTCGTCGAATCGCTGGGCAATTCGCACACCTGGCAACTAAGCGTCACCGCCGCCGAGCCGAAACAAAGCGTTCGCTTGACCTGGCCGGATTTGAGCCAGGTGCCGGTCTCATGCAGGCTGACATTGACTGACCTCGAGGCCGGCCGCAGCGTCAATATGCGCACAACCACCAGCTACAGCTACCAGCTCGGCAGCCAGCAGAGCCAGCGGCGTTTTGAGGTAGTGATAACTGAACGTGGCGCTTCGGCACTCACAGTCAGCGGGCTGCAAGCAATGGCCACCGGCGGCGACAGGGCCCAGGTCTGTTTCACCCTGTCCCAGGACGCGGCTGTGGAGCTTGAGGTACTCAACATCTCCGGCCGCAGGGTGCGAACTCTGGCCGCCGACCGCCTGCTGCCGGCCGGGTCCAATGTGGTATTGTGGGATCAGCGCTCCGACAATGGCACCCTAGTCCCACAAGGTCGCTATCTCATCTGCATCGCTGCCAAGACCGACGACGGCTCGGTGGCAAAGGCTATCGGCACCTTGCAGATACAACGCTAACCTAGACAATCCACACCTGGGAGGGATAGATACAACGCGGGCCGCCACCGACCTGTATCTAGTCATCATGCGCCAATGAGTATCAGGAGGTCGTCGGCCAGGTGAATCGTGATAACAGCCCTTCTATGGCGTCGGTCGGGGCCCTAGCCCGACATCATGTCACTAAGACTGCTGTCTTCATCATCCTGACCGCCGGGCTGCTTGTACCCCCGAGCTTCGCCGCTTCCCGCAAGCCCGTCCCCCTCTCGCACTGGCAACTCAGCGACGGCAGTGTCCACGTCTCCTCAGCGCACCAGCCATTGATTGCCGCTGCCGACCGCCTGCTCGTCGGCGTTACTCCCACCCGCATGCGTATCCATCCGCTCTATCTCAGGCAGCTTCAGGCTGACTCTGTGCGCCTCGCCACGGCAGCCGGCGGAGAGGTGTCCAAGCTGCTCGGAGGCGGCCGCATCGCCGTGGTCGAATTGCCGCCGGGCACCGACTTGTACGCTGCTGCTGCTGACATCGCCGCTGCCGGTGCCGCCTTCGTAGAACCGGACCTGGCTGTCCATGCTACCCGCATCCCCAACGATCCCCTCTACTCTGAGCAGTACCACCATCCCCAGATCAACTCTCCCGGCGGTTGGGATGTGACTATCGGCTCCAGCGATGTTGTCATCGCCGTGATTGACAGCGGCGTAGATACCGATCATCCGGATCTGCAAAACAGCATCTGGGTCAACGTCGGCGAGAACCCCGCCAACGGCCTTGACGACGATGGCAACGACTATGTGGACGACTGGCGGGGCTGGGACTTCTACAACGACAACAATGATCCCAACCCCGAACCCGACGGTCTGGACAATGACAACAAGGGCGGGCCGGATGACCAGGTCAGCCACGGCACCCTGGTAGCCGGCCTGGCTGCAGCTTACGGAAATGACAACTTCGGCACTGTCGGCGTAAGCTGGCGCGCCACCATCATGGCCCTTCAGGTGTTCCCCGATGACGGTACCACCTACGTCTCGACGGTTATCGAGGCGATTGACTATGCCGTTGACAATGGGGCCGACATCATCAATCTCAGCATCGGCTCGCCCTACGAGCAAAGCTTCAGCGCGCCGATTCAGCGGGCCTACGAGGCTGGCATAGTAGTGGTATGCGCGGCCGGCAACGACGGCAAGGAGCTCACCAACTCCAAGAGCACCTGGGTCTCACCGGTCTGTAACGACGGCCCGGATGTATTCACCGACAACTATGTTCTCGGCATTGCCGGCGTGGACCAGAACGATAGGCGGGCCTGGTACAGCAATTATGATACCTCCTCATGCAACTTCATAGATGTGGCTGCACCCGGCTCGGACATGTTCGGCCCCAACTACTACGACCCCCGCTTCAGCCATCTGGACAGCTATTTCGGCACCAACACCGGCACCTCATTCGCCTGCCCTCTGGCGAGCGGGCTGGCTGCCCTGGTCCTCGCCGCTCATCCCGGATACACTCCGGCCCAGGTTTATCAGGCGATTCGCAACAATACAGACGATATAGACGCCCTAAACCCCGGCTATGCGGGAGCTCTGGGTACGGGCCGCATCAATTGCGGGCGCACCCTAGGCCAGATATCAGCGCCCGCCGCCGTGACCAACTTCCAGGCCTTCGATACACCCAATGATGATGGTGGCAGCATTACGCTGACCTGGACCAAGTCCGCCGACGATGGCGGCGGTGCCAACTCGCTGACGGCTTACCAGGTGCTGCGCCGCCAAGGCGAAGCCGGCAGCTTCCAGCAAATCGCCGAGCTGCCCCCTGGCTCAACCCAGTATGTTGACACTGATGTCAGCGACGGCCAGACCTACTACTACATTATCCGCTCCACCGATGGTACCCTCAGCTCCGACAGCCAGACCTCTGCGGGCGTCATCCCCGAGAATGACGCCGCGCCGCCGGCCATTGATGACCTGGCGGTTCAGGACCGGGCTAATGATGACGGTGGTGCCATCGTGCTGGACTGGTCCGGCTACACACCGCCGGCTGACTTCGGCTCTTACCGCATCTACCGCAGCGAGCGCAACTTCTCGTCAACCCTCGGCCTCACGGTCATCAAGACCATCACCAACCCCAGCACTAAGACCTGGACCGATAGCACTACCCAGGATGGGGTTGATTTCTACTACGCTGTGGGGGTGCGCGACACTGCGGCGAACGAGCAGCGCAACCTTCCGGCGGTCGGGCCGGTGCAGTCGTATCCGAATAATGACATCCCGCTTGGCCCCGGCCTGCTGTTTATCGGACCGCCGGCGGTGCCGCCGGACCGGGACCCGGCAACCTTGCTCAACATCCCCCCTGAGGAGCTGCAAGCCGCCCGCTGGGACCCCGCGGCCGCAGACTATGTGACTTACGCCGCCGGCAGCGTACCGGAGGTCCTGAAGCTGGCGCTGGGCCGCGGCTTCTGGGCCCTGCTACACCAAGTCACCGTGGTCCAGCCGACCGGCGCTAGTGCTCCCGCCGGCGATTTCAGCATCGCCCTGACGCCGGGCTGGCACCAATTGGGCAATCCCTTCTTCGCTCCGCTCGCTTTCGGCGCCTCCACCGTCACCTACAACTCCAATACCATGGACCTGATCAGCGCCGAAACCGCTGGTGTCATGCGCTGTTTCGCCTGGATCTACTCCCCCGATGACGGTCCGTATAGGCTTGCTTACCCGGATGTGGGCCAGAATAGTACGCTGATCCCGCCCTGGACCGGCTTTTGGGTCCAAGTCCTCAAGCCCTGCATCCTTACCCTGGCGCGCCCTGGCGGCACTGCCACCGCAATTCGTACCGCTGCTGCCGGCAGCGACCGGATATGGGACCACGGCTGGCACGCCCAGGTGGTATTGCGCACCGCCGGCGCTACGGCGGCCAACAACTACATCGGCGCGGCCCAAAGCGGTTATACTATCCCCTCCCCTCCGCCGATCGGCACGCGCCCGCAACTGTACCTGAGTGCAGCCAACCGCGATGATAGCTCCATTTCCTACGCGATTTCACTGGGGGCCGAAGCCGCCACAAAATGGGTATGGAACCTTGACATCCACAACTTGCAGCCCGACACCGAGGTCGAAGTAGCCCTGCCTGACCTGAGTGGCGTCCCCAATAACTGCAGTGTCACTCTGCACGACCCGGTCACCGGCAAGAGCACCTACCTGCGCACGGCCGCTGCCTACCGCTTCACCGCTCGCTCCGAGCGGCCCCGTCGGCTGCAGCTCATCGTGCAGGAGAGCAGTGCCGCCTCGCTAGTCATCAACTCGATGACTGTCCAGCCCGGCGGCTCTGGCACCGCGCATATCGTCTTCTCGCTCTCACAACCTGCCGAGACTACGGTGCAGATCCTCAATATCGCCGGTCGTTGTGTACGGCGAATCGAGCAGCAGCACTTGCGTTTGGCCGGGAATCATACTATATTATTCGACGGACATAACAGCTACGGCGCTCCGGTTCCGGGCGGCCGTTACCTGGTAGCGGTTAATGCCCGCGCCGAGAACGGCCAGCAGTTGCGACGCCTCATGACTGTTAATCTTAGTCGCTAGTTCCCAGCAACCGTCGCTAGCGCCGATGGGGCACTGAGAAAGGGCTGACAAGCCATGTCCGGTTGTAGCCGCCTCGCGATTGCCATCGCACTATTGGCTAGCCTAGTCCTCGCCGGCTGTGGTGGAGATACCGCGCCGGCAGCTGAACAAGAGGAGGAAGTGGACACCGGCACCATTACTGGCCGGGTCATTAGGGCTGACGATACCACCAAAGCCCTGCGTGGTAGCGTGGTTTCGCTCTCTACCGGGCAGACGGCCGTCACCGATGCCCAGGGCAACTTCACCATTCAGGACGTACCGGTCGGTACCGGCACTCTCCAGGTGACCGTGGATACCGTCACCAGGCCTGACTATGGCACCCAGACCGTGTCCGGAGTTGCCATCGTCAAGGACCAGATAACTGCTATCACCATTGCGGTCTTGCCCCTGGATGTCGCCTCGCCCTCCAGCATCAACATCGCACCTAGCCAGGCGACCGTGGATATCAATGGTGAAATCCAGTTCGTCGCTCCTGTCAATAGCGCCTCCGGACTGCTGATAGTCCAGCCCACCTGGTATCTGACCAATGCCGTCGGCGTAATAGACGTCAACGGTAAGTTCACCGCGCTGGCACAGGGCACCGGCACCGTAGTTGCCACCAGCGGTGACATCTCCGCCCAAGCCACTGTTGTAGTCGTAGGAGCCCGGGCCCCTGACATTACTAGTGTCCTGGTCAGTCCGAGCGAGCTTAATGCCTCCGGGGGCGACGTTGCCGTCACCGTTGCAGTCAATGATGGCGACGGACTTGACTTCGTCCGCGCCAGACTCGTGGACGCCAGGAACAATATCGAGTTCCATGATCTGGTGCGGGTGTCGGGCACGGTAAAGGACGGCACCTACTCCGCAAACGTATTCATAGACCCCAACCCGCTCCGCAACAGCCAGGAAGATGCCACCCAGCCCCTCACATACACTATCACCATCTATGCCCAGGACACCACTGGAGCCACGTCTATCTCACAGCCCCATGATGTGGTAGTTAGGGGCATTGATGAGCCGGGCCCGCCGCCGCCGATCTAGCGGCTATTGCTGCTTACCCACCCGCCGCGAAGCTCACAGGTCCTCCGACCTCTGCGGCTGCCAGCTTACCTTGGCCCGCGCCCGCAGAAGGAATGTCGCCCGCCGGCCCCGAACTTACCTCGGTAGCCTTACTTGCCTCAATACCCAGCGAGTCCTCACATGAATCTCATAGCACTCTTGCTAGTCTTTGTCTCCGCCGGCATGCACGCGGCGTGGAATTACTGGACCAAGCGCGCCTCTGACAGCCTCAGCTTCATTTGGGGCCTGGCAGCAATTGCGCCGCTGGTGGCCGGCATCGCGGTACTCGGCGACTATCTCATCTACACCTTATCCTCCCAGCATTTCGGCCACCCACCTGACTTCAGCACCTGGAAGCTGGCGATCCTCGGCGGGCTTATTCAGGCCGCGTATTTCGCGTTCATGGGGGCCGGCTACAACCGTGGCGACCTCTCGGTCGTCTATCCTGTATCCCGTGGCTGCGCGCCTATCATCATCGCTTTGCTGGCCTGGGTGTTTCTGCACGAGGTCCCCTCAGCAATCGGCCTGGCCGGGATTATCGTCATTCTAGTGGGTGCTCTCATCTTGGCCTATGACATGCTCTCCGGCCCCGACCCCGACACCGGTGTCTCCACCATCACCTCCTCGCTCCGCTTTGCCGTCTTTGCGGCCGTCACCATTGCGCTTTACCACGTGGTGGACAAGGCCGGAGCTCAGGGCTCCTCCGTCACCAGCTACCTCTTCCTGATGGAGACGGTGATATTCATCACCATCACGCCCATGCTCCTGCTAAGGCGCAGCAGTGCCGCTCTTACCGCCCAATTCCGCCAATTCGCCGGTCTCATCGTTGTTGCGGCCATCCTCATGTACATGGCTTACTGTCTGGTCGTGAGCGCCATGATGCTGGAGTCGGTGGCCTATGTCGCAGCAGCCCGCAATGTCAGTATTCTCGTCGGCATAGTCCTGGGGGCAACGCGATTGCGCGAAGGCTCTCTCGGGATTCGGCTGCTGGCTGGCGCCTTCATCCTCGCGGGCATCCTGGCGCTTGCAGTGGGTGGCTAGGATGGCTGCAGCTTTCAGGGAGATTCGGCAGCGCCTGATGAAGCCGAAGCAGGTTTTCCCCTGCCAGGTCGTGTTCCGCCGCGAGGGCTACCTGGTGCTGCGCTATGTCAACGCAGAGGCCAACGAGGTGAGTGGCACGGTCATTCCAGCCGGCAGCATCACTCTGGCCCATTACGTCGCGGCCGCCTCATCGGTTTGGTGGGAGATGTACCATCCTGACGGCTCTCACCTGGCCGACTTAATTCACCTCACCTCGCCATTGCAGATGCGCGCGGCTGAGGTCGAATACACGGACCTGTTCCTCGATGTCTGGCAGCCGGCCGGTGAGCAACCACGCCTCCTCGACCAGGACGAGTTGGCTAGGGCCGTCGCAGGCGGCTACCTCGACGCCGAAAGCGCCGAGGCCGTGCAGCAAAAGGCCCGCGAGATTTTGTCTAATCTCCCGGACCATGCACCCCCACGGTGGCACCAGCTCGATCCCTCTCAGGCTGAAGCGGACCACACCCCCTAAATGGCGCTGTCCTGCTACAGCAAGCCTGCTAACTGCCGAGCAGTTCCTTCATCAATTGATACGCTGCGGCCATTGAGGCGGCGCGCTCTTCCGGCGTCTCACCGGGCGCTCGTTCCAGCGTATATGCGCCCCGATAGCCTAACTCCCACAGCTTCGGCAGCAGGAAGTCATAGTTTGTTTCCCCCTCGCCGATGAGTGGGAAATCGGGATTGCCCTGGCCGCCGCGGTGGTCTTTGAGATGGGTGTGGCCGATGAACGGCGCGACTTCCTCGAGGCGCTCTTCAGGCCGAGCGCCTTCGTAATATAGGAAATTGGCCGGGTCGTAGGCCAGTCGCACCCGCTCGTGGTCAATATCGGCCATTGCCTGCAGGCAGGTGGCGGCGGTACCGGTATAGCCCCCGTGGGTCTCCAGGCAGATCGTGATGTCGAGGCTAGCCGCGACATCGCCGGCCCGGCGGATGCGCTCGACGAACGTCTCGGTATCAGCAGCAATTTGCTCTGCCGTCTTATCAGCAAGACCGAAGCTGCCGGTGTCGAGGGTATGGACCCCGAGCCTCGCCGCGCCTCGCAGCTTGGCAATCAGCAGCTTTTCGCCATCATCGGCAAGCAGATTCACGCCGCCGGCATATACGGCTACCAGCTCCATCCCGGCGGCGCTGAGATGTGACTGCACGTAGGCCATATCTTCATCGGAGAGGTCTTCCAGCGGCAGGTCCAGGTAGCCCTTGTAGAACCCGACGGCGGCATAGCTAAAGCCTGCCGCGCCGCCGTTTTGGCAGAAGGCTTCGAAATCCTGCTCGGTGAAATTGTAGATCGCGATAATCGGCTCCATTCCTACAGCTCCTTTCTTGTTCATTGAGTGTACCTGCGGCCATTTCCCCGGCTGTCGTCGTCTTCCTGCCGGAAATTGGGGACAGTCACCTATTTCTGCAGAGAAGTAAGAGTGGAACTTACAGAAATCGCAAGAAATGGGTGACTGTCCCCAATTTCCTTGGCCTGGCGCGGGAAGGTAGTCGCTTGTCTTTGGCGAATTGAATAGCCAAGTGCTAGTCTGGCCAATCCACCAAACGCGTAGCTTGGGCTTCCAGCCCGAGGTCGTTGTCTATCAAATACTCCGTTGCAGCTATGAACGATGCAGCTCGGAGCCACCACATTTTGCCTCACCGGAGCGGCGGGAAGTGAGCGAGACCCCAGCCGATCTGCAGCACGATGGCAGTGTAATGGAATGGCGCGTCTGGCCGGCGCGCAATAACCGGCTGCTCTCCGCCTCTGTAGCGGTGTTTATCCTGTTCATATCAGCCGTCGTGGTGCTGTGCTATGGCAGCGCTTGGTATGGCGTCATGGTCTTCGTCGCCTTGTTCGCCGCCACCGCGCCGTACTACCTGCCCACGAATTACCAAATTGACAAAGACGGCATCAGGCTGCGAACACCGCTTACCACGACGTTTCGGCCCTGGGAGGCCTTCACCGCCTGCTTTGCCGACGGAGCCGGCGTGTTCTTGAGCCCGTACTCCAAGCTGAATTGGATGGCGTACCGGCGTGGTATCTACCTGCGCTGTCCGGACAATCTCGCCGAGGTAAGAGCGTATGTCGAGCTGTTCGTCGCACCCGGACAACCTCGAAGCCGATGAGCAGATGCAGAAGCAGCGGCAAGCCTTGGGCCGGCTGGCGGACTTGGTCAGCGAGCGGCGTCTGGGCATGCCTGCTATCTTCATGCTGGAAGCCGGCCGGCCGCTGAGTTTTGTGGCCAGCCAGGCGCTGATATTCTTCGAGCCGATTCTCGAAGCGTTCTGCTCGCCGGGTGACTATCATCTGGTGGCCGAGGGCCTGGAGAGCCGCGAGAATATCGAGTGGCTCATCCAGCGCCTCGAAGCCGCCGAGGAAGCCCGTTCGCATCCGAGCGACGAAGCCGACCCACAGGACCGTTCCTGAGCCGGCTAGCGGCACCGACGCCCCTGCCTGCCCCGCTAACTCGTATTGGTCTCATCATCGAGCGGCCACATCGGATGCCGCCGGCGCTCGTACCGGTACTGCCGCACATCGGGGTTATGTACGCCCGGCGTATCAATCTCAAATATTTTCGTCGCGATCTTCTGGTAATCGGCGCGGAAGTGTACCGCTGATTTCAGCCCGATGATCAGCCGTCGTGTCGGCTCGATTCCCACACAGCGCAATGCCTCCATGTCAAATGGCTGGATCCGGCGCTCCGTCAGCACTACCTCCACCTCCCCGACGACGAAGACCACGGTGCGGCCCATTGATACCGGGAACCCCGTCATCATCGGGCCCCGGTTCACGTACCTGCCGTCTGCGATCAGCCGCACGTACCCGCTGAGAGTAAGCGGCGAGCCGTGCCGGCTGTCGGTCTTGCCGCCGACGGTCAGTGTTACCTGATTGCCCACGCCGGCGGCGATGGCCTGGCCCACTGCCTCGGGATCGGCGATTATCGCCACTGTGGCATGCGGGGCGTTGGCCTCAACCAGAGCCTGCAGCATGACGGTCCCGTCACATGGCGCTCCGCCGCCCGGGTTGTCCGAGCCGTCCGCGAGGATCACCGGGCCTGCCCCGGCCTCGATGGCGTACCGTATCGCCTCATCCACAGGTGTCAGCTCCAGCCGAAACGCCTCGCGACGACTCCAGACGAGCTCGGCCATTTCCTCGGCGGCGGCCTGCGCCGCTTCCCCGTCGTTGTCGGCATTGACCACAACCGCCGCTCCGGTGTGAGGTGTATCCGCGAAGGGGAAACCCCCCGCCAGCGTGATAGCCAGTATGTCCGGGCGCTTCTCCATCGCGTGCACCGCCGCGAAGATCTCCTTCATCGGTGGCACCAGCGTGCACTGTTTGGGAGGCCCCATTAGCATGTCCACCCGTGCAAAGCCGGTGACGGGCCGGATGCGTCCACCGATCGCATCCACGACAATCTGCACCGCTTCCCTGCCCCGCTCCAGATGGTCAATGTGTGGGTACGTGTCGTACCCGATTAGCGCATCGGCCTGCGAGGCCATCTCTGCCGTAATGTTTGCGTGCAGGTCCAGTGTCGCCGCCATCGGTACGCCCGGCCCGACTAGCTGACGGATCCGTTTCAGCAAATCGCCCTCCGCATCATCCAGATGCTCCGTCACCATCGCCCCGTGCAAATCCAGCAGCACGCCGTCCACCGGCATCGCTGCCTCCAGCCGCTCCAACAGCATCGCTGCAAGCTCCTCATAGGCGGCTTGCTCGACCGTACCTGACGGCTGGGCGACCGCCCAGATGAGCGGCACCAGTTCGAAGCCCAACTCCTCCGCACCGGCCACGAAGGCCCCGGTACACGTGCTGGTGCCTCTGAACGTCGCCACCACCTGCTCGCCGACCAGTACCCCCGGCGCCCGACCCGAACCCAGGAAGTCATCCAGTCTCGTTGTGCCCTCGGCAAAGGTGTTGGTCTCGTGGCATATCCCGCCCGTGGCAATGCGCATTGGAACCTCCGTTTATCAATATGGTGGACAATAAACAAGCAGCGACTTCAGCCCGTCATGACCGCTCCGCCGACATACCTGCCCGCCCCAACAGTCTCCGCTCCAGTTCGCTAGCGGCACGCCCCAATCCTCCTGTAATTCGATCTCCGCAGGAAACGCCATGTCGGGTGGCGAATGCTATTCTGCACAGGCCCCCTCCAAGTCACACTCAGGAGCTTGGCGAAATACAACACATGACCGGGCGAGAATCACGGAATATGACTGAGCGCGACATCACCAGGGTGCTGGCCACTGACTGTGGCTCCACGACGACCAAAGCCATCCTGATTGAGAAGCAGGAGGGCCAGTACCGCTTGGTCGCGCGCGGCGAAGCCCCCACTACCGTCGAAGCGCCCTACGAGGACGTCACCCGTGGCGTGCTCAATGCCGTAGCGGAGGTCGAGGAGCTTACCGGGCGGCGACTGCTGGACGGCGAGGCTATCATCCGCCCGGCCGCCGCTGACACCGGCACCGACCTGTACTTGTCCACCAGCTCGGCCGGTGGCGGGCTACAGATCATGGTGGTCGGGCTGGTGCGGCGGATGACTGCTGAATCGGCGGAGCGCGCGGCTCTGGGTGCCGGCGCTATCGTCATGGACGTGCTGGCGCTGGACGATGGCCGCCTGCCCCACGAACGCATCGAGCGGATGCGCCAGTTGCGGCCCGATATGATTCTGATCTCCGGCGGCATTGATGGCGGCGAGGAGCGTCGGGTGGTCGAGATGACCGAGCTGGTCGCAGCAGCCAATCCCACCGCCCGTCTCGGAGCCAAGTATCGCCTCCCGATAATCTATGCCGGCAATGTTGACGCCCGGCCCGCCATTGAAAAGACCCTCGACGAGGTCGCCGACCTGACGGTCACTGATAACCTTCGCCCCACCATGGAGCGGGAGCATCTGCAGCCGACGCGGCTGGTGGTCCAGGACCTGTTCTTGCACCACGTCATGGCCCAAGCACCCGGCTATTCCCGTCTGGTCCCCTGGACTGACGCTGACATCATGCCAACACCGGCGGCGGTCGGCAGCATCATGCAAGCCATCGCTGAGGACCGGAATATCAATGTGGTCGGTGTGGACATCGGTGGCGCGACTACCGATGTTTTCAGCGTCTTCTCCGGCCAGTTCAACCGCACTGTCAGCGCAAACCTGGGCCTAAGTTACTCGATATCGAACGTGCTGGCGGAGGCGGGGATTGACAACATCCTGCGCTGGGTGCCGGAGCATATTGACCGCGGCTGGACTGTCAACCAGATCCGCAACAAGATGATCCGGCCGACCACGATCCCGGAGCAGCTCTTGGACCTGCAGGTCGAACAGGGCATTGCCCGCGAGGCGCTGCGGCTGGCCTTTGACCAGCACCGCTCGCTGGCCGCCGGCCTCAAAGGGGTCCAGCGGGTCCGCGACATCGCTGATGCCTTCGTTCAGGCGGCCGATGAGTCCATCGTCAGGATGATGGACCTTGATCTACTCGTCGGGTCGGGTGGGGTGCTGTCGCACGCGCCCCGCCGCAGCCAGGCCGCTATGATGCTGATAGACGCTTTCCAGCCCGAAGGCTTTACCCAACTGGCGGTGGACTCGATTTTCATGATGCCGCAGCTTGGGGTCCTGGCCGAGGTGCACCGCCAGGCCGCTACCGAGGTTTTTTTCCGCGACTGCCTGATCCCGCTGGGCACCTGTCTGGCCCCCACAGGGCGTTTCCGGGAGGGGAGAAAGTGTCTGCATGTGTCAGTGCAGCTCCCCGACGCCCCGCACGAGCTTGACATCAACTGGGGCGAGCTGGTGTTGGTCGAGCTCGGGGAGAACCAGTCCGTGGCAGTCACAGCCGACCCCCTGGGCGGCGCCGACATCGGTGCTGGCAGAAACCGCGCAGTCGCAACCGAGGTCACAGGTGGGCAAGTCGGGCTGATCATAGACGCGCGCGGCCGGCCCCTGGCTTGGCCGGATGATGAAGCGGACAGGGTCCGCAAGGTGCAACAGTGGCAGACGGCGTTGAGCGCCTATCCGGGAATTGATGCCAATGACCAGTGACAAGGCGGTACATGCCTACACTCCCGGACTACGGGTGACTGACACGGCGGTCCTGCGCAAGGTACGGCGGCTGCCGTTACCCGGCCAGGTGCATGTGGAGCTGGGCGCTGAGGTGAAGGCCGCCGAAGTGGTGGCCTCCACTGAATTGCCCGGACGCGTGCACACCCTCAACGTCGCTCACGAGCTCAACTGCCAGCCCGCCGAGATCGGTAACTTCATGGTCAAAGCAGAAAGCGACACCGTCCGGCGCGGCGAAATCCTCGCCGAAAGCAAGGCGTTATGGGGCCTGTTCTATTCATTCGTCAAAGCGCCGATTGAGGGCACCATCGAATCCATAAGCACCACCACCGGGCAGGTGCTGTTTCGCGGCGAGCCGATACCGGTCGAGCTGGACGCCTACGTTGATGGTACTGTGGTCGAGGTTCACGCGGATGAGGGTGTGACCATCGAGGCGCAATGTGCCCTGGTGCAGGGCATCTTCGGCATCGGCGGCGAGCGCTATGGGGAGCTGAAGGTACTGGTTGAAAGCCCCAATCAGCCGCTGACCGCCGAGCTACTGGATGAGACCTGCAAGGACTGCGTAGTGGTCGGCGGCTCGCTGGTCACCCTCGAGGCGGTTCACCGTGCCATCGAGCTTGGGGCTTCGGCGGTCGTCGCCGGCAGCATCCAATCCCAGGACTTGGACAGCTTCATGGGTGAGCCGATAGGGGTGGCTATCACCGGCCAAGAGGCCATCCCGATTGCGCTGATAGTCACTGAAGGCTTCGGCGAGCTGGCCATGGCCCAACGGACCTTCTCGATACTGCAAGGCCTGAGCGGCAAGCGGGCTTCGGTAAGTGGCGCAACCCAGATCCGCGCCGGCGTCATCCGGCCGGAGATAATCGTCGCTAGCGGCCGGCGCGCGGAGGGCCTCTTGGCTGAGCCGCCGGTCTCACAGATGAGCATCGGCAGCCAGGTTCGCCTCATCAGAGCGCCCCACTTCGGGCAAATCGCCGAGGTCATAGCCCTGCCTCCCGAGCCGGCCGAGATCGAGACCGAGGCGAAGGTGCGGGTGCTGCAAGCCCGATTAGCTGACGGAACCGTCGTCACAGTTCCCCGCAGCAATGTGGAGCTGATGCAGGAATGAAGCGCTACCTGACTATGGCGTGTACGGCCAGTCTGCTGGCAGGGCTTTGCTGCCTGGCAATAGCGCAGCCGCAATTGCCGGCACCCAGCCAGGTGATGATCGCCGACGATGGCGAGGACGACGAGGGCAGCGCAGCGGTCATTACATGGCAGCCGCCGGCGCTGACGGAGATTGACGGCTACGCTCTGGCGGGCTACGAAATTTACCTGCAGCAGCTTGGAGGCTTCTATCCGGGCCGCTTCGCCCTTTTCACGGGCCGTCCGCCGCAGGAGTTTAAGGAAGTGCTGCTGCTGCCGGATGCGGCTGCCAGGCAAGCGGGCATAACTGAACTGGCGCCCTGGCGCAGGTATCGCGCGAAGCTGAACGCGTTCTACCTGCCAATTGGCGTGACCCCGCAGATATCCGACCAGGACCCCCTGCAGTTGACTAATCCGCAGGTACTGCGCTCTGCAGCGGCGGTCTCGGCTGAAGCCATGAGCCCGGTCGGTAGCTGGTACGACCCGTGCCACAACACCGTCCTGGCCGTGGTGCTTCTGTATTCGACCATCGTCTTACTTACTATCTACTTTGCCCAGCGGCGGGACATGTACATCCGGCCCATTGCCGGTCTCCAAGCGGTTAACGAGGCGATCGGGCGGGCGACCGAAATGGGCCAGCCGATTCTCTACGTCACCGGCCTGTCGGGCGTAAGTGACATCGCCACCATTGCCGCGATGCTGATCCTGGGGCACCTGGCCAAACGCACCGCCGCCTATGAAACGCCCATCATCGTGCCGTGTAATGACCCGATCGTCATGGCGGTCGAGCGCGAAATCGTCCGGGACGCTTACATCGAGGCCGGCAAGCCCCAGAATTACGCGCCGGAGAACATCTACTACATCACCGACAGTCAGTTCGGGTACGTCGCGGCCGTTGACGGCATCATGCTGCGCGAGAAGCCGGCGGCGAATTTCTACATGGGGTACTTCTATGCCGAATCGCTGATTCTGGCCGAAACCGGCAGTGCCAGCGGCGCTATCCAGATCGCCGGCACCGATGCCGACACCCAGTTGCCGTTCTTTATCACCGCCTGCGACTATACGCTGATGGGCGAGGAGCTGTATGCCGCCAGCGCCTACCTTTCGCGCAACCCTCTGCTGCTGGCACAACTCAAGGGCCAGGACCTGGGCAAAGTTGCCATTATTGCTCTGCTTGTAGCCGGCGCAGCCGCCGCGACCATCGCCGCTCTGGCGCCCGACGCTTCCCTCGCCGAGGTTTGCGGACGCTTCATTTCGTGGTTTACCTTGGCCGGGTAGCCGCGATAGACAGGCAATTGCCGGCTCTGTGAAGGCCGCCTCGAGCCATTCGGAAACGGAGTTGATGCAAGATAACCGTCCGCACTCGTATTCCGCTGCTAATGGGGTTCATCGCCGGCCTCTTCATGGTGTTCACGTTCTTTGTGCCTCATGCGGTGGGGACGCGGGGCTCCGAGATGCTGCTGGAGTGGGCGCGGATCATCGGCGCCTTCGCCCTGATCCTCGGCCTCGCGAGCCTCTTCCGGACCCATTGGGACAAGATCCGCCGCCGTCAGGCGCAATGGGGCTATAGTGTCGTGACCCTGGCCTCCTTCGCCTTCATGGTCTGGGCCGGCATCATCTATGGCACCGGGGAGGGCCCGGTGGGCCAGCGCCTGGTAACTGTCAAAAGCGGCGCCCTGTTCGAGTGGCTCTTCAACAATGTCCAGGTGCCGCTGGATGCCACGATGTTCGCTCTCTTGGCCTTCTTCATAGCCTCGGCCGCGTATCGCACCTTCCGCGCCCGCAACTTCGAGGCCGTCTTGCTGATCATTGCTGCTATTATCATTATGCTGGGCCGCGTGCCGATGGCTGAACTGCTTCATCTGCCTCATGGCGAAGCGATTGACACCAGAATGCCGCAAATCTACGAGTGGATCATGCAATTCCCGGCAGTCGCCGGCAAGCGGGGCATCCTATTCGGCGTCGCCTTGGGCGCTATTGCCACTTCATTGCGCATTATGCTTGGCATCGAGCGCTCACATCTAGGGGGATAGCGGTTTATGGAAGACATTCTCAACCGCCTCCAAGCGATTGACCGCCGCTGGCTGTATCTGGTGATATTTGCGGCAGTGCTGGTGCCCTTCCTCAGCGGTCTGAAGCTGCCGGCTGGTGTTCCGAGCCCGGCCACCACAGGTGTTTACGACTACATTGAGCGCCTGCCGTCCGGCTCTGTTATCTTGCTTTCGGTTGATTATAGTCCGGCGTCCCTGGCCGAGCTGGAGCCTATGGCCAAGGCCGTCGTGCGGCACGCGTTTGCCCGGGGCCATCGTGTCATCGCGCTGGCGCTGTTCCCCGAAGGGGCGATGATGATCAACCGCATCCTGGATGAAGTGGTCCCCGAAATGGACAAGACTTACGCGACCGACTATGTCAACGCCGGTTTCAAGCCCGGCCGCGTGGCTGTTATCCTGGGTATGGGCAAAGACATCATCGGCGTATTCGAGGATACCGACGCCCAAGGCAATGCCCTGTCCAAGATGCCGGTGATGGCAGGCGTAAAGAGCTATAAGGACATTGACCTGCTGATCAACTTCGCTGCCGGCAACATTCCGTTCGCCTGGATTACCTACGCCCACGAGCAGTACCAACAGCAGGTCGGCGTCGGCGTGACCGCAGTTATGGCCACCGACCTTTACCCGTTCTGGAAATCCGGCCAGCTTGTCGGCGTTATCAACGGCCTCAAGGGCGCTGCTGAATACGAGAACCTGATCCAGAAGCCCGGATGGGGAGCGGCAGGCATGTCGTCACAGTCCATCGCCCATCTTCTGATCATAGTTTTCATAATCCTCGGCAACATCGGCTATTTCCTGGTACGCAGGCGGCCATGACATGGCTCGGTACGTGAGTGAACCCCATTCGGCGAAAGGCAGAAGCTGATGCCGGAGATACAACCAGGCACGCAACTGGTATTCCTGGGGCTGAGCCTCGATCCGCAGGTGCTCGGCCTGTGGGTTCAGGCTCTCCTCACCTTTGCGATACTCTCGTTCCTGTGGGGCGACAACCCGATCTATAAGTTCGCCGAACACGTCTTTGTCGGCATCTCGGCGGGCTATGGGGCCGTAATTGTCTGGCAGCAAGCAGTGCTCTTGCTGCTGGTTTTCAAGCTGTGGCCGCAACTGAGCACCAAGGCCGATGCGGGCGCCGACTATTGGGTTATCATCCCCGGCGTTTTGGGTCTGCTCATGCTCACCCGCTTCTTGCCAAAGTACGATTGGCTGTCCCGCTACCCCATTGCGTTCACGGTGGGGCTATACGCGGGGGCTGCCATCGCCCCGACGGCCCAGGCCTATCTGCTCAAGCAGATGGGGGCCACGATGCTGCCTCTAATCGGTGCAAGTGAGACAAGCTGGCCGGTGGCGCTCAGTTCCTTGGTGGTGCTGGTCGGCGTAATATGCACTCTGACATACTTCTATTTTTCGCGGCCTCACGAAGGCATGCTCGGGGTCAGTTCAAAGATCGGGATCTGGTTCCTGATGGTCGCCTTTGGTGCCGGTTTCGGCAATACCGTGATGGCGCGGATATCGCTACTGATCGGTCGAGTGGAGTTCCTCCTGTACGATTGGCTGCCAGCCTGGTGGCCGGGAGCCGGCCTCTGAGCCACCCCTCGGGCCTACCGCATCCGTAGTTGACCACCGTCACTGTCAACGCATCTGGCCAATTATGTCTAGTAGGTGAAGGCGACTATTGATAAACAAATAAAATAAGAACTCTCTTTCTGTTTGCAAAACTACTGGAAATCTGTTATACTTCTCGAAAGAATGCTGGGGGTGGAGAAGTGCAGTGATGGAAGATGCAGACAGGAGGGGAACACAGTGAGTGACGAGGATGCAATCCTGGTCATAGATGATGACGAAGCCTCCAGAAACCTGATACGGGCGGCGCTGAGCAGGGAAGGCTATGAGCTGATCGAGTCAGGCAGTGGCGAAGAGGGACTCGAGCTTTACGAGCAGCAGCAGCCGGCTCTGGTGCTGCTGGATGTGATACTGCCGGGGATTGACGGTCTAGAGGTATGTCGGCGTCTGCGGGCCAAGGGGGATGTTCCCATCATCATTGTCAGTGTGCGCGACGAAGAGGTGGATAAGGTCGTCGGCCTGGAGCTGGGCGCTGACGATTATATTACCAAACCGTTCGGCGTCCGTGAGTTGGCAGCGCGTGTGCGGGCAATGCTGCGACGGACCGTGCTGACGGAGAAGGCTGCCGTGCAGCAAAAGCAGCTAGATTACCCGGGCCTGCACCTCGATCTGCCCACGCGCACGGTTACGGTCAAAGGTGAGGCCCAACGGCTCACCCCCAAGGAGTTCGATCTGCTGTTTTTCTTGGCTTCGCAGCCGGGGCGCGTGTTCAGCCGCGAGGACATTGTGGAGGCGGTATGGGGCTACAAGCCGGTGGGCGGAGACCTGCGTACGGTTGACACCCACATCAAGCGTCTGCGGCAGAAGCTCGAAGAGGCCTATGAGGTGCCGTGGAGCCTGACAACGGTGTGGGGAGTCGGCTACAAGTTCGAGCTTGAAAAGTAAGATAGTTGGCTTGACACATTCTTGACACCGCGTCTGCGAATGTGCTACCTTGTTTCGTAGCAGAAAACTGCTTGACTCAGCCAGACGGGTGGATAGCCTGGGCCTAGCTGGTATTGCAGTGTAATGGGGTCCCACCTGAGGGTGAATTGACGACTCCAATTTGGAGACAGTGAACTCTGCAATAATTAGGGAGGCTGCAAACACAATGTTAAACCTCAGGCCCCTGTGCTGGTCGTGGACGTATGCGCTCTTATTGGTCAGCTTTGCACTCACCTCCATACTTCCCACAGCAGCTCTGGGCGGGCCTGCTGTGCAGATTCTACAGCCACGCCAGGGGCAGGTCGTCACCGGCGTGATCTGGATTGACGTCAGCTATTCGACGAATACTGAAGCGCCGATAACGAAGCTGGAGATCTACGTTGACGATCAATTGGCGCGCAACTACAACCTGGCCGCGCCCGAAAGGGCGGGCACTAGGTCATTCCAGTGGGATTTCAGCTTTGTCGCAGCCACTACCCACAGTATATCGGCTAAGGCCATTGACAGCGAGGGTGCCAGCGGCTCGGCAACCATTACGGTGACGGTCCGTAAAGCTGAGACCGCCACGCCCCAACCCGGGGCCAGAGATGTGATACCGCCGACAGTCAATATCTACTACCCGGCCCAGGGGGCCAAAGTCTCGGGTCTAGTTGAGATACGTGCCGAAGCGCGCGATAACGTCGGTGTCGAGTTCGTGTATTTCACCATAGACGGCCGGCTGCACAAGCTAATCGGCAATTCCCCCCCGTATTACGATCAGTGGGATACCACGAAGGCGTCCGATGGCATTCATGTGCTGGAGGCTGCCGCCATTGATGCCTCCGATAACGAGGCCCGCTCGGCGCAAGTGACCGTAATTGTGGAGAACCACGCCATGACGCGGATGGAGAGCGGGCCCACGGCGCTGTCGCCGCGGCCAGCGCCAGAGGCCGAGGCCCAGCCGACAACGCCACCGCCGGTAGTAGTCCAGCCGCCCGCCCCGTCCGTCGTAACAACGCCCGCACCGGTCCAGCCGCAGCCGACACCGCCTCAGCCGGTGGTCGTCCAGCCGCAGCCCATCCCTCCCGCAGTCGCGGCCACTCAGCCGAAGCAGCCCGCAATGTCGGTGCCGCCAACGGTTGCAGAGCCGAGTCCGCAACGAGCGGCGATCCCGGCTCCGCCGATGATACAGGAACCTTCAAAGATGATTGCGGCAGCGGGCGCTCCCAGGGTCACAACACCCACGTTTATGCCGGCCCTCGTGCCGCAGGTCGTTGAGCAGCCGACCTTAGCCATGGCCTTCTCAACGCAACTCGGAGGCCAGGAGCTGCCGATTGCATCCTATGAGGCTACTTACCGGGATTACACGCAGGCGCCGCGCTCCACATATCCGGGCAGAGTTCTGCAAGCCCCCGAGGCACCCGGATTGACCAAGGTGAGCATTGGTGAGCTCCGGCCTGCGCAGCCCGTTGAGATCAGTCGTACCATCCCCAGCCACGGTACTCTGGCCGTTGTGCGCGAGACACTCAAGAGCGAGTTGCCCGTGGGCAGCTCCGCCGCTACCGCCGCAATCGCGGCCGAGACAGGCGCGACTACGCCTAGCCCACGGCGGGAAGTGGCGACTGCCAGCGGGTCCAAAGCAGTTGCGCCGGGTGCCCGACTTACGGTGGAGCGGCCGGTAATCGCCCCAACCTTAGCCAGCTCCGGCTATGTGCGGATTGGGGCGCAGAGGGCGACCGCGTCCAAACATGCCGGCGAAATGGTAGCTGCGTATGCCGGCGTCCCGAAAGTGACCAGACCCGGCTATGTGGCTCCGCAGGCCTCTGTAGGCGTCGGGACACCCGTCAAATTGGCGAGTCGGACCAGCAGCGCGGCCACCCTGGCCCGGGCCGACCTGGAAGTCGCCGGCCAGCACACGTCCTTGCCACAACTTGTTCAGCCGCTGCCGACAACCGCGCCGCGAGCGGCTGACTTCGATGCAACCATACCGACATTGAGGTTTGTCACCAAGGTAATGCCGGGCGGCACGATGGTAGCCGCACTACCGCAGCGGACCTCAACTCCGCAGAGAATCAGCACCGCCGCGGTGGCGCCACCGCCGCAGCCAGCTACCGCGAAAGTGACCGAGCCTCCCGTGCTAGCGAGCGGGAAGAGGACGACCGTGGGAAGCATCCCCAGCCGCGTGGCGATGCTCCCGAAAGCCGAGGTACCAAGCCTGGCGGACAGCGGATCCACGACCAGGCCGGCAATTCCTGAGCTGGCCAGAGTGATTGCGGAGTCGCCGGTCAAGAATATCGCCGTGGTATTTGACGGCGAGATGCTGGATTTGCGCGCCGCTCCGGAGACCTTCAATGGCATCGCGACCGGACCACTCCGCGAGCTGTTTGAGCATACTGATGGCGTGCTGTATTGGTTCCCGATAACCAAAGAGGTCCGGGCGATCAATGCCGAGACCGACCTGCACCTGACGATAGGCAATCCCGACATTGATGTAAACGGCGCTACGCAGCAGGTGTCCGTGGCCCCATATATCAAGCAGGGCCGCACCATGCTCCCGCTGCAGTTCATCGCCGACAGGTTGGGCGTGACAATATCCTACGAGCCGACCACTCAGCAGATCATCGTCAGCAGCAATGAGTTCTGAGCCGCTGGCACTGTCCATCCAATCCGTGAGCTATGACTGACAGCCTCAAAAGTGCCCCAGGGCTTTTGGGGTTGTTTTGTACCTTGCATCGGCACGACGTAGTCTCGGAGGACCTGCTTCATGTTATTGGCCAATCAGTCCGTGAGTCCTGACGGTCACCTGATCGTGGGTGGCTGTGACACCGTAGAACTGGCTCAGGAGTACGACACGCCGTTGTATGTGCTCGATGAGCAGATAGTGCGCCAGAAGTGCCGGGAGTACCAGCAGGCCTTCGCCCAGCGCCTGCCTGGCTCCGAGATCGCCTATGCCTCCAAGGCGTTGATGACTAAGGCGATCTGCAAGATCGTGCAGCAGGAGGGGATGGCGCTGGATGTGGCCTCGGAGGGCGAGCTTTACACGGCCCTGGAGGCGGGCTTCCCTGCCGCAAGCATCAAGCTGCATGGCAACTACAAGAAGCCGACTGTGCTGCAGATGGCCCTGAAGCACGACATCGGCCGGATCGTCGCAGACAGCCTTCTGGAACTCGAATTGCTCTCTGAAGTGGCCGGCGACATGGGCAAGCAGGCGCATATTCTCATCCGGGTAACTCCCGGAGTAAAGGCTGATACCCACGAGCGGATTCGCGCCGGCCAGGAGGACACCAAGTTCGGTCTCGGTATGGCCGGTAGTGCGGCCATGACGGCGACTAAGCTGGCCCTGGAGCTGCCCAATGTCGAGTTGCATGGCTTCCATTGCCATATCGGCTCGCAGCTTATGCACACCGACGGCTTTGTGCGCGCCGCTAGCGTCGTTATGGACTTCATCTCCCAGGTCCGCAGCGAGACCGGCTACCTGGCCGAGCAGTTCGACATCGGCGGCGGCCTCGGCATCCGCTATCAGGAAGACGATGTGCCGCCCGGTATTGACCGGCTCGCCGAGGAGGTCTGTACGGCGCTGGAGGCTGCGGCTGAGCGCCACGATATCGCCTTGCCGCAGTTGATCTTGGAGCCGGGACGCTCGATTGTGGGCGAGGCCGGTGTGACACTCTATACCATCGGCGTAGTCAAGGAGATCCCCGGTGTCAGAACCTATGTGTCTGTGGATGGCGGCCTGTCAGACAATCCTCGCCCGCTGCTTTACGATGCGGAGTATGAAGCATTGATCGCCAATCGTGCCGCTCAGCCGCCCGACCGCATCGTCAGAGTAGCCGGAGCGCACTGCGAAACCGACACGCTGCTTCCCGAGAGCAACCTGGCCGACCCGCAGCCCGGCGATATCCTGGCGGTCCAGAGCACCGGTGCTTATACATATGCCATGGCCTCTAACTACAACCGCTTCACCAAGCCGGCGATGGTCCTGGTCAATGACGGCAATGCCGAGTTGATAGTCACTCGTCAGAGCCTGGAGGACCTCGTCCGCCACGATGTGGTTCCACAGCGGCTGATCTAGCCCGACACGCCTCAGAAATCGGGACCTGTTACCATGCGGCTGGCAATGAGCGGGCGTATCAGTGGAGACAAGCTTGAGTGGCTGCGGAGTCTGGGCCAACTGGCTGAGCCGCGAGGCCCTGTCTATCTCGTCGGCGGCCCGGTGCGCGACCTGATTCTCGGCCGGCTCGAACTCGATACCGACATCGCGGTCGAGGGCGATGCCCTCGACTATGCCAGGCGCCTGGCAGAGCGCGACGGGGCAAAGCTAGTCGAGTACCCGGAGTTTTACGGGGCAACGGTCACCTATCGAGACGGCAGCCACGTTGATGTGACCGCTTGCCGCAGCGAGGCATACCCACAGCCCGGTGCTTTGCCTGAAGTCAGTCGCGCCGACATCCGCCAGGACCTGCGCAGACGTGACTTCACCATAAATGCGATAGCCGTGTCGCTCAGTCCGGCCAACTTTGGCAAGCCGGTTGATCCGTATGACGGCTACTGCCACCTGCGGCAGGGCCGGCTTCAGGCGCTGCACGACCAGAGCTTCCTTGACGATGCCACGCGGATACTGCGGGCGGCGCGGTTTGCGGCGCGACTGGGTCTGCGAATTGAGCAGGCGACGGCGCAATGGATCAGTAGCGCCATGGCTGCCGAGGCTTTGGCAACAGTCTCGGCGGAGCGTTTGGTGGCCGAGCTGCGCTACCTATTTGCCGAGCCGGCCGCCAGATGGGCCCTGGAGCTGCTGAGCCAATGGGGCGCGCTGGAGGCTCTGGGCCTTGATACTGGCGCAGCCGGGCGGCTGCTGCCACTGGACAATCTGTTGCCTGCCCGGCACGACCTGATGCTGAGGCCGGAACCGGGCGCGCTGCTGGCGGCCTCATTAGGGCTGC
This sequence comes from uncultured Armatimonadia bacterium, assembly GCA_964390495.1. Classification (GTDB taxonomy): domain Bacteria; phylum Armatimonadota; class Zipacnadia; order Zipacnadales; family UBA11051; genus UBA11051. Next base: position 66,657 of record CAYMIN010000001.1, on the reverse strand, counting down.
TGATGCCGCCGGAGCGGCTGGCAGGCTGGCTTGCCGGATGGCCGCTTACAAGTAGTGAGCAACAGGCCGCCGGGCAAGCCGCGATAATGGTGCATCACCCGCCGGTCGTGGTCTTTTCAACCTCACCGCAAAGTAGTAAACTGTATGGTGCGCTGCACGGGCTGTCACCGGCGGCCCTACTGGCGTGCTGGGCTGCCGGCAACACGCACGTGCGGGAGAATCTAAGGCGCTTCTGCCGACGGCTGGCCGATGTCCAGGCTGACATCAGTGGTGAGGACCTCCTGGCACTTGGCTATGAGGCAGGGCCGAGGTTCAAGCCAGCCCTGGCGGCGGCGCTGGCGGCCAAGCTCGACCGCGACGCCGACCGCGACGCCCAAATCGCCGAAGCTGTCCGGCTACTGGAAGGGCCCAATCGGCACTGAGGCCTAGGGTCAGGGCCTTGGGCTGAAGGCTTGACCTGCTTACCCCACCCCGACGGAGTGGGTGCCAAGTAGGTACGCCACGCGGTAATGACTGGCTAGATGAAACGGATTCTATATGCTGCTTTCGTATTTCGAAGGGCATGCGAGTATTGGCCAGCTTCTGGCCTGGATACTTGGGGTAGCACTGGCCATTACGGTGCACGAATACGCTCACGCCCGGAGAGCGCTGGCCGCCGGTGACACGACGGGTCTTCAAAGCGGGCGCGTAACCCTCAACCCGCTGGCGCATTATGACCCTGTCGGCAGCACGCTATTTTTGTTTGCAGGATTCGGCTGGGCCAAGCCGGTGCCGGTCAATCCCAGGATGTTCCGCAACCCACGCAGCGACGGCCTGTGGGTAGCGTTGTGGGGCCCGCTGAGCAACGTATTGCTGGCCGCCTTGCTGGCCGTTTTCTTGCGACTGGGCATAACCGGTCCCCACACCCTAACTGTGGCGATCATGGTGTATGCCAACTGCGTGCTGGCGATATTCAACCTGATACCGATCGGGCCGCTGGATGGCGCTCATATCCTGGCTGGGCTATTGCCGCCCGCGCAGGCCCGCAAATTTGAACTGTTCCAAGCGCAGTACGGGCAGTACATCATCATGGCAGCGCTCTTTATGCTGTTTGTGCCACCGTTTGATATGCTCACACGTACAGCGCTGATGATACCTATCAAGGGGCTATTCTGGCTGCTCACAGGGACAGGGGGCCTGTTCTGACCCGGCTCTTATTCAAGCCGCGCTACGGAGAGTCTTGTGCCATGTCTGGACTGAAAGCAGTTGTCCTGTGCGCCGGTGAAGGCACGCGTCTGAGGCCGCTGACCTTTTCGCGTCCTAAGCACTTGCTGCCGGTGGCGGGCAAGCCGCTGTTGGGGCGGGCGCTCGATACCATCAGAGATGCCGACATCCGGCAGGTTGCGCTAGTGGTGGGCCATCAGGCCGAGGCTGTCCAGGCCTATGTCGGCGGCGGCGCGGCCTGGGACATTGAAGCCACATACATCCGGCAGGAACAGCCGCTGGGACTGGCGCACGCGGTCAACTGCGCCAGGGAATTCGTCGGGGAGAGCCCCTTTATCGTGTTTCTGGGCGACAATCTCCTGGAGGCCGGCATCCAGGATTTTACCGGCGACTTCCGCCGGAATCAACCCGCTGCGGCGCTGGTGCTGCGCGAAGTCGAAGACCCCCGCCGCTATGGTGTAGCCGAACTCAGCGCCGACGGAGCCGTAGAGAAGGTCATTGAGAAGCCCGCCGAGCCGACAAGCAACCTGGCGATCGTCGGCGTCTATGCGTTCAATAGCTCCATCTTCGATGCCATTGCCGGCATCCAGCCTTCAGGCCGCGGCGAATACGAGATAACTGACGCGATTCAGTGGCTCATTGACAAGGGCCACCGGGTTTCCTCAGCGGTGTTCGACGGGTTCTGGGAAGATGCCGGCGAGCCGGTGGCGCTGTTGCATGCCAACCGTCTCTATCTGGACCGCCTCGAGGCCGCAATTGCGGGCACGATCAACGCGGCCTCGGAAGTCAGCGGTGCCCTGCACCTGGGGTCGGGCAGCCGCGTTGTCAACAGCCGGGTCATCGGCCCCTGCTTCATCGGCGACAACTGCGTGCTGCACAAGACAACTATCGGGCCGCACGTGTCCCTGGGCGATGGTTGCCAGGTCCGCAACAGCAGTGTCGAGGATGCCATTATCCAGTCAGGGTCTCGCATTGAGAACCTGCTCGGCGGCCTGAAGCGTTCGGTACTGGGCGAGCAGGTAGTCGTGGCAGGCGATGCGCGCAGCGATGCACCTCTGCATCTGCTGCTGGGAGACCTGGCGCAGATCCGGGTGATCTGAATATTGACTTCCGCAATGGCTAAGCGCTACGACATCCCGCAGGACCAGCTCAGCCTCTTCAGCGGCTTCGAGGTCAGCATAACCATCTTCGAGGGGCCGCTGGACCTCTTGCTGTACCTGGTAAGGCGCCAACAGGTTGATATTGCCGAGGTTAATGTCTCGGCGATTACCGGCCAGTATCTGGAGTATCTGGCGACTCTGGAGCAGTTGAATGTCGAGTTGGCGGCCGAGTTCCTAGTGCTGGCCGCGCAGTTGATCTACCTTAAATCCCGCAACCTGCTGCCGATGCAGGCGGAGGAGGCGGACGAAGAGGATCTCTACCTGGACCCGCAGGCGGAATTGGCGCGACGCCTGGAGGAATATCGCGCCTATCGGGAAGCTGCTGAGACGCTCGACGAGGCCCGCAAGCTGCGCCAGCGTATCTACCTGCGGGCGGCCGGCGAGGAGCAGATGGGTAGCGGCTTTGTGCAGCTCACCGATGTTTCCATTTTTGACATGGTGGCGGCGGTAGGGGAGTTGCTGAGGCGGGCTGCCACCCAGCCGCCGCGAGTTGTCCGGCGCCGCCTGGTCACCGTGGGCCAGCGCCTGCCCGAGATACTTACCGAGTTGCATGCGGCCGGGGGAGAGAAGCTGCGGTTCACTGACCTGGTTGACATGCCCGCCCCGCGTGTGTACATCATCGTCACCTTTTTGGCGATTCTGGAGCTAATCCGCCGCGGACGCGTGAAGGTGGGACCGGTCGAGGGCGAGAGCGACTTCCAGGTTTGGCTGGCGGAATAATGGCTATCTGCATCAACGTACACCTTCTGTCAATGGCAAGTTGAGGCCTGATTGATGAGACCACCGGATCTAGTCAACGCCCTGCAGTGCCTGCTTTTCGTGGGCGAAGAGCCGCTGTCTGCGCAGCGAGCCGCCGAGCTGCTGCAGGTAAGGCCCGAAGCAGTCGCCGAGCTGATTAGCAAGCTGCAGCGCAAGCTTAAGGGCCACGGTCTGCATGTGGTGCACCTGGCCGGTGGGTACGCCCTCGCCACCCTCCCGGACTATGCCGAATACGTGCAGGCGCTCCTGGAGCCGGACCCGCAGCGACTGTCCAAGCAGGCGCTGGAGGTGCTGGCGATCGTAGCCTACCGGCAGCCGATTACCAGGCCGCATATTGATGCCCTGCGCGGCGTCAACTCAAGCGGCGTGATCAACTCGCTGATTGAGAAGGACCTGCTGCGCATCACCGGACGAGCCCAGGCCCCCGGCCGGCCCTTCCTGCTGGTGACGACAGCCTACTTCCTTTCGGCGTTCGGTCTGAGTGATCTTGATGACCTGCCCCGGCTTGAGCTGCCCTTACCCGCCGCCCAATCCGGCACGGCTGAGCTTTCCGAGGATGAGACCGGCGAGCAGGCTGAAGCCGACCAGTCTGCTCCAGAGGATGAAGCGCAATCAGAAGCCGAAGACGAATCCGCATACTAGCAGTTGCGGCCTTGGGCTGCCTGACGGCGTCGTGGTTGGTGTCCGAGGCTGTGGCCGGAGAGCAGGCCGCCGACGCCAAGCCCAAGCCCAGCGCAGCCGACGGCCCCGTCCTATCCGCCCAAGCTGCCATCCTCATTGATGACACTACCGGTCTCACCCTCTACGAGTCCAACGCTCACCAGCGGCGCTATCCAGCCAGTATCGGTAAGCTACTGACCGCGCTCTTGTGTGTCGAGAAGGGCGACCTGGATCAAATCGTCACCGTCAGCACGCGGGCGGCAGCGGTCGGCGAGGCCACTCTGCACCTGGCAGCGGGCGAGAAGATCAAGCTCCGCTACCTGCTGCTCGGCCTGCTGATGAGCTCGGCCAACGATGCGGCAGTGGCCGTGGCCGAAACAGTCGGCGGCGACTATGACCGATTCGTTGCGATGATGAACGCCAAGGCCCGCGAATTGGCCCTCAACGACACGCACTTCACCAACCCACACGGCCTCCACAATGATAATCATTACTCGACCGCTTACGACCTGGCGCATCTGGCCCGCGCGGCTATGGCGTTGGAGGAGATCGCGAAGATCGCTGATACTGAGAAGGCTGCGATCCCCTGGCCCGGCAAGCCGTCGAACCGTGAGCTGGTCAACCGCAACCAACTGCTGGGACAGTGGCCGGCGGCTGACGGCATCAAAACCGGCTACACCAAGCAGGCGGGCCGCTGTCTGGCGGCTTCCGCAACTGTTGACGGCTGGCGGCTGATCGGTGTCTGCCTGGGTTGCAAGGATACCTTCGCCGACGGTCGGACGTTACTAGAATGGGGCTTCGAGCACTTCCGGCAAGTGCAGGTGGTCCGCAAAGGTGCAGCCCAGACCTCCTGCACAGTCACCAAGGGTGAGCAGGAAAGTGTGCCGGTGACAGCCACGCAAGACCTGGCCCTGCCGCTGCCGCGCGGCGCCCGGCCACCCAAGCCGGATTTCGACCTGCCGCCGGCCGAGGCCCCCATCGCGGTGGGCCAGCAGCTCGGCTACCTGTGGGTGGTTTACGGGGGTAACGAATACCGCCTCCCTCTGGTAGCCACCGCAGCCGTGGACAAGAGTCTGTGGGCACAGCTTATTGACAGCCATGTGCCGGCGGCCCTATTGTTGCTCTTGCTGGCCTTATCTGTCGGGGTGTTAGTCTATGGAGCGGCTGCAAAAATTGCTGGCACGCGCCGGTATCGCCTCGCGCAGGGAAAGCGAGAAGCTGATAGCCGCCGGGCGCGTCTCGGTCAACGGCAAGATAGTCATAGCGCTGGGCACCAAAGCCGACCCCGAGACTGATACCATCGCCTTGGATGGTGAGCCGCTGAGCTTCGCCGAGCCTAAGCACTATCTCCTGCTCAATAAGCCGGCCGACGTGCTCTCGACGCGCCACGACCCCCAAGGCCGCGCCACTGTCATGCAACTGGTCCCCCAGCGCCTGCGGCGTTACTTGTACCCCGTCGGGCGCCTGGATATGGATGCCGAGGGGCTGCTGCTGCTGACCAACGACGGCGAGCTGGCTCACGCTCTCACTCATCCCAGCTTCGAGATCCCCAAGACTTACCTGGCGACAGTGCAGGGGCAAGTGAGCCGGGACGAGTTGCAGGCTCTGCGGGCCGGTGTTGAACTGAAGGATGGCCCAGCCGCAGCCGATGTCGCTGAGATAGTCGAGCTGTCCGGCGACAGCACGGTACTCAGCCTGACGCTTCACGAAGGGCGCAAGCGCGAGGTCAAGCGCCTGTGCCAGGCTGTTGGCCATCGTGTGATTGCGCTGCAGCGGGTGTCTCTGGGGCCGCTTGAACTCGGTCAACTCCAGCCCGGCAAGTACCGCGCGCTCTCCGCCGAGGAAATCGAGCAGCTCTATGCAGCTACCGGGCTGCGCAGAGAGGGAGATGATGGCACTTAGGCCCCGTTGGTGCAATTTGGTCGCGTGGCTCGCCGCAGCTCTGGGCGCGGTCCTGACGGTTGCCGGCTGTGTGCTGCTATGGCTGCGGATGCTGCCCCTGGGCCTGCCCGGGCAGTGGTACTGGCCGCTGCGGCAAATGCTGCCGCATTTCTGGCCTACGCAGTTCGGCATCATCATAGTGGCGGGCGCAGCCGTGTACGTCACCTATCTGGTTCGGCCCAAGACCGCGCCCCGGGTTGCGCCGTACCTGTTTGGAGTGCTGACTTGCTGCTGTGCCGCCTTCGGCATGATGAGAGGCCTGTACCTGGCTGAAGGCTATGCACACCTGCGCACGGCTCAAGTCACCTCATCGGTAGCCGCCCTCCCGTACTACGGCGAGGCGGTCATGACTGACGATGTTGGGGAATTGCTCCGGCACTACGGTGACTGCGAGGGCCGTAAGCGGCTTCCCGACCGCCTGCGCACCCATCCACCGGGCCCGGTACTGTATTTCGTATGCGCCCGGCGCGCCATTCTGGCCTCCCCGGGCCTGATTGAGTTGGGACGAAGGCAGCTTGCGCTCGAAGGCATAGCGGCCGCCGACGCGCCCGCTCTGGTCCAGGGCTATACCGCCGTCCCCATGACCGCTGAGGATGTTATCGCCGGCATGGTAGCCAGCCTGTTATTGAGCTTCCTGGGCGTTCTGACGCCTGCCGCGCTGTTTCTGGTAGCCTGGGCTATTACCGAGCCGAAAACGGCGCTGGTGAGCGCTCTGCTGGCCGCAGTGATACCTTCGCTGCTGCTGTTCGTGCCTAGCATTGACGGCCTGGGGACCGTAGTGGTTCTCGGTGCTTTGGGCACCTTCTTATGGTCCCTGCGGCGGGGCAGCCATGCGTTGGCGGTGCTGTCGGCTCTGCTGTGGGCGGCGGCGTTTTTTTGGAGCGTCGGGCTACTGGTGCTGGCGTTGCCGGCGGCAGCGGTATTGGTCTATCACCTTCGGCAGGCCCGACAACGGCGAGCGGCCCTGGCGGTGGCGGGAGTAACCGCCGGCGTATTCGTCCTCACCTTTGCGCTGTTGTATGTTGCCGTCGGCTATAACCCGGTAGCCAATACTGCCGAGATCCTGGTCTCACAGGGCCAGATAATGGCCGCAGCGGGACGCGACCGCCTCGCCTGGACCCTCATGAACATGTACGAGTTCGGACTGTTCCTCGGCCCGATGCTGGCGGTTACCTCGCTGGCGGGTCTGGCCTGTGCGCTGTATGGGCCGGACCCGCGTGGCAGTCAGGCCCAAGGCGGCGCACGGGGAGCGATTGCCTATCTGGGCCTCGGCCTGCTGGCGGCGTTTGTGCTGCTAGATGCCTCGGGCAGCACCCGTGGTGAGGTCGGCCGCATCTGGCTGTTTCTCATGCCGCTGTTTGCTATCTACGCCGCCCATCTGCGCCACTATGTCAGCGAAAGAGCCTGGCTGTGGCATTTCCCGCCGCTGCTTGGCGCCCAGCTAGCCATTGCTCTCTACCTGTTCGCCTACACTATTCCCGTCCAGCCGTAGGGCCTTCCGGGAGAGCGCGATGCCCGACCTTGACCGCCTAGTGCGCTACTGCAATGCCGCCCCTGCCTGCCGTGCGCTGGTGCAACTGGCTCAGGATGTCTCGGCGCCCCTGTACCTCGTCGGCGGCGCGGTGCGTGATCTGCTACTGGGCCGGCCGCTGCGCGACTGGGATTTTGCCGGCCGCACGGCGATGGAGTTCGCGCGCAAGTTCGCCGAGGCCCAAAGCAGCAAGGTCATCATGTTGCACGAAGATCAGCCGACCGCCAGGGTGCCAGTGGGCCAGGGCGAGGGGGGTTGCACTCTACTGGACTTCTGCGACTTGCGTGCCGATGGTATCGAGAGCGATCTAGCCGCCCGCGACTTCTCGATCAATGCCATCGCCTACGATCTTGCCGAACCGGAGTTGATTGACCCACTCGGCGGCGTAGATGATATCCGCGCCGGCATCATCCGCGCGTTGGGCCACGACAATCTGCACGCCGATCCGCTCCGCTGCCTGCGGGCCTATCGCTTGGCTGCGGAGCTGGGCTTTACCATCGCAGAGCGGACTCGCGAATGGATTCGCGCGCTGGCACCGGAATTGAGCGAGGTTGCCGGTCAACGTATCGGCGACGAGCTGTACAAACTGCTGTACCCTCCGCGCGTGTCTGAGACCATTGCCATGATGGACCAGGACGGCGTGCTGGCGGTGATTCTGCCCGAGCTCGAGGAGGGCCGCGGCATGCCCCAGCCATCTCTCCATCATCTCGATGTCCGCGCCCATAGCCTCGCCGCCGTTACCGAAATGGAGAAACTCATTATTGACCCGACCGGTGCCCTCCCCGGTTCCCACGACGAGCTTGAGGAGTACCTGACCCGCACCGAGGTTCCGCCGCTGCTGCTGATGGCGGCGCTGCTGCATGACATCGGCAAGCCGCGCTGCTTCACCCGGGAGGCAGGCGGCCGCATCCGCTTCAAGGGCCACGGCAAGGTCGGCGCGGCGATGGTGCGGGAGATGCTACGCCGTTTCGCCTGGCCGGCGGAGGTCCGTCGCACCGTCGCTGCCTTCACTCAGCACCATCTGCGCCCGCTGGAACTGGCAGGGCGCGGCCAGGATGGCGTCATCGAGCAGGAGCACTCCGAGCAGTTCGTGACGATGTCGGCGATCCGGCGGCTGTTCCGCGAGGTCGAACCGCACGAACTAGGCCTGGTGGTGCTGGCGATTGCCGATTCGCGGGCGGCCACAGGCCCGGCAGCCACCCCCCAGCATCAGACCGAGGTCGAGTTTATCCTTGATGATATGCTGCACCGCTATCTGGCTTACCAGCAGCAGCAGGCCCGCGAGCCGCTGCTGACCGGCCAGGACCTGATCGCCGCCGGCTACCAGCCCGGCCCGCTTTTCTCCGAGATGCTCAGGGCAGTCGAAGACGCCCGCACAGACGGGGAGGTCAGAACCAAACAGCAGGCCCTGGAATTGGCCCGCCGCGTCGCCCAGGACCACGGCATTCCGCCCCGGTGAAGGGACTCGGCTGAGCGGGAGAGAATATCTTCGCATACAACGGCACATATCGGCCAACTGGGCTATTTCCCGCCGCACTGGCAGCCTGAGCAAGCATAACTTAATGCCCTTCGCCCCACCAGAGACAACTGAAAGGAGCACATGTCCCATGTCAGAACAGAACCTTGCCGTCAATCGAGGCACACCGCTACGGCAGGCGCCGTGGCCGCCTCGGTTGCAGATTGACGACCGCGAAGTTGAGGCGGTCATGCGCGTGATGGACGCGGCCAAACAGGGGCACGCCTTCGAGCGCTATGGCGGTGTGGAAGTAGATGCGTATGAACAGGAATTCGCAGAAGCTATGGGGGTCAAGTGGGCGACGGCGGTCTCGTCCGGCACGGCCTCAGTACACACGGCTCTCGGGGCTCTGCGGCTGGATGCCGGTAGCGAGATCATCTGTGCGCCGATTACCGACCCCGGAGCGATCATGCCGGTGCTGTGGAACAACTGCATCCCCATCTTCGCCGACAGCTATCGGGACAACTACAACATGGACCCGGCCAGCATCCCGGCGCTGATTGGCGAGCAGACCAAAGCGATTGTCTGCGGCCACATCGCCGGCCATCCCTGCGATATGGACGAGATCCTCAATATCGCCGAGGATCACAACCTGTATGTAATCGAGGACTGTGCCCAGGCCCACTACGCTCAGTATCGGGGCAAGCTGGTAGGCTCCATCGGGCACTTGGGCTGCTTCAGCCTGATGTCGGGCAAACACACCACCTCCGGCGGGCAGGGCGGCATGGTCATCACCGACGACGAGGAGCTGTACTGGAACGCCAAACGCTTTGCCGACCGCGGCAAGCCGTTCAATTCCGAGGCCCCCAGCAACCTGTTCCTCGGGACCAATTACCGGGTGACCGAGCTCGCGGCGGCCATCGGGCGCGTCCAGTTGCAGAAGATGCCGGGGATCACCAGGGCCCGGCAGCAGTTTGTGGCGGCTTTCCAGGCGGCGCTGGCGAAAGAGGACGTAGTCTGCTGCGAGCCCAGTCCTGTCGTTGACGGCGGCACTTCCGCCTACTGGTTCGGCACACTGCTGTTCCATGCCGACAGGTGCGCCAAGACGATGGCTGAGTATGGCGCGGCGATCGGCGCGGAGGGCGTTTCCGTCGGCGGCAACTATGAGGGCGCGCTGGTGCCGACCAAGGCCTGGATCAATGACATGCAGACCTACGGCCAGACCAAGGAGCCGTGGACTTCACCGCACTGGCACGGCGATCTTGACAAGCTCGACTACGCTAGCAGCGTACCGGCGGCGGTGGAATGCGTCGCGCAACTGATGCGCTACGGTGTCCACGAGTGCCAGGGCGAGCAAGAAGCCAAAGACATGGCCGCGGCCATCGCCAAGGTGGACGCCGTCTATCGCAAGTAGGTGCCGGCGTATCGAGAGACAGTCAGAGCAGTACGGGAGGCGCTGGCCGATGGCAACTTACTGCTGTGCGCACCGCGGAGCACCCAATACCCATCCGGAGAATACCATCCCGGCCTTTGTCGAGGCAATCGAGCTCGGCGTGGACATGATCGAGTTCGACGTGCGGGTGACCGCCGACGGCCATGCGGTGCTGATGCACGATGCGACCGTGGACCGGACGACGAATGGCACCGGCGCAGTTGAGGACCTGACCCTGGCGGAGATCAAGCAGCTCGACGCCGGCTCGTGGAAAGCCCCGCAGTTCGCCGACACGGAGGTGCCCACCTTCGCCGAGACGCTGGAGGTGATGCCGCCCGAGATTCTGCTCAATATCGAGCTTAAGGCCGGCGAGATGGTGGTGGACTTGGTCATTGGCCACCTGAAAAAGCTGGACATGATTGATCAGAGCTTGCTAGCCGCGCGTAACGACCAGGCCACCCGCGCCCGCGAGCTGATTCCTGACATCAGGATCATCAATTTCTCTCGCCAGGACGGGGCCGATGACTATGTTGACAACACCATCGCGACCGGCGCACAATACCTCCAACTGCCGCGCCGGGACACTACGCCCGAACGGGTCGCGCGCTGCCACCAACACGGCATTGTCGTCAATGTTTTCAAGTCCGACGAGCCGGAGGACCAGAGGCTGCTGAGCGACTGGGGCGTTGACTATATCCTTACTGACAACCCGAGGCTGCTGATGGAGACCCTCGGAAGACTGGCGGGATAGCGATGCTGAGCGACATACGCTGCGAGGAGTGCGGCCAGGCCCTGTCGGCGGATGATCTCACCTGCTGGGCCTGTGGGGCCTTGACTGAGCGCGGCCGGCGGCATAAGCGGGGCGAAGCGGCCGAGGACGAGGAGGAATGGAGCCGGTCGGTCCAGGAGGCTCAGCGCCGCCGCCAGGCCGAGCCGCAGGTTGATCCGGATGAAGCCCTGCAGCGGGTCCTGGCCGAACAGGGGGCGGTGGACGAACTCGCGCGAGCCACGCGGACCGACAAGCCGGGGCAGTACCCGGACCGCAGCGAATACCCTGGCCTGCGCGCTCTGACCGGCAGCCTAAACTACCTGGCGATGGGCGCGGCGGCAGTTCTCGCGGTGATGGCGATTATCATCCTGGCCTACTCGCTGAGTATGATCGGCGAGGAGAGTATGCTGGCCCCGATGATCGGCTTCGGCGCGGCTGTCTTCACCGGCATCGCAGCCATGATCGCGTACTACTGCCTCCGCTTCATGGCCGAGATGGTGGAGGCGATGGCCGATACCGCTGATAACAGCCGCCGCAGTTTGGTAGTCCTGCGGATGCTGCACAAACAGACGCAGCAGGCCACCGCGCAAGCTGAAGAGGAACAGAGCGAGGCGGACACCGACGGCGGCCCTGAAGGCCAGGGCTAGAAGCTATTTCAAAGCTCCGGCATGGGGGACTGTCCCTTTAGGGACTGTCCCCTGGGTAGCAGAAGCAACATCTTACCAGCCCGCGAGTCCAGAAAAACTGCGTCCTGAAACCGCTTCTAGATGTTGCCTTGCGGAGGGGCCGCATACGAGGCCTGAGCTTGTCGAAGGCCGAGAATCCGGCCCAGCCGTTAGCAGAATCTGCATGACTACAGGGGCAGCCCAAGCTACTACGCGACAATACTCAGGCAAGCCCAAGCCAGGGACCTGGTAAGCGGTCCGGATTGTGCGAAGTTAGCTCTGGGACACGACACTAGCCCGGCGGGGTCTCATCCTTGGAAATCTCGTCCCAGTTGCGCCCACCCCGCAGTTGCTCGAACAGCTCATTGATCCGTATCGCCATGATCTTATAGTCGGTCAGGGCGTACTCGGTATTCTGAGCCACGTCGCGGATGGCCTCGGCCCACTCGCAAATCTGGTCGAGGTCCTCCGCTAGCTTGTCGGCGTCTTGGCCCAGATATGCGCGCAGGCGTGGCAGCAGCTCCTGGGGTAGTTCCGCTTGTTCCGGGCCACGCACCGGCGCTTGCGCGACCTGGGCGACCTCGGCTGCGAATTGCCGGCCCTCCTGGCGGCGCTTCTCCATCCTGCTCAGCATGTAGCCGATATCATCCAGCAGCCGAGGCAGCACCGGGCTTTGTGGGTCCTCCTTGATCAGCCTCTTGAACTCGTCCACCGAGCCGCACACATCGCGATGCCTGGTCTGATCGGGGGAGCTTTCCTCGGCTACCGAGACCAGTTGCCGGCCGCGGTCGGTCTCGGCCCAGCGTACGGTAGGCAGCTCCATCGAGCCACCATCCTGAAAGACCAGCAGCGGGGCCTGATTGTGCCCTCGGGCCAGGATATGCGCGGTACCGTCCACGATCGTCTCCGCAATCTTTTCCCGATGCGGCGAAGGCGGCAGCCACCTGCGGTGCTCGCTCAGGATCTCTTTCATTTTGTCGTCTTTGCCCATTATCTCACCCATGTCCGTCTTGGGGGGCGGCACAATCAGAGCCGGCCATCCACGCTATCAGACCTTCACCCTGGGGAATTCGCCTTCGGGATTGCCTGTAACCTCATGTAACAGAGTCATGAACTTGCACATGTTCTCAAATGTGACCGGCGGCTGGATGCCATGATCGCCGTTGGGGAAGTAGCGGCCCTTCTCCAGCAGCGGCGGCACCTTGGACATAATCTCGGCCTCGATCAGGTGCCCATTACCCTCGTTGACCACTTCCTTTTCCAGCCAGCCCATCAGGATGAAGTCAGGATGGCGTTGGCGCAGGAGGAACAGGTCGTTGCCGGCCTTGACCTCGGACGGATAAATGGCATTGACCCCGCAGGCCTCCACCAGCGGCACCAGCTCCATGTAGTTGCCATCGGTGTCTATGGATACCATGTCGGCACCGCAGTCGCGACCGATCTCGCCGATCTCCCTATACGCGGGAGAGCAGAACTCCTCAAAGTGGCGCGGGCTGATGAGCATCCCGTGATTGTAGCAGTTGTCTTCCCCACAACTGATGATCTCCGGTCGCAGCCGCTCGATGAGCGGAAAGGCGTAAGTCTTGCGATGCCAGTGATGCCAGTCGAGGATGTCGTGTGCCAGTTGGGGATCGTCGTACAGCACCGTGCAGGCTCTTTCAGGGCCCATCAGCCCGCGCAGGGTCCCCCAGGTTGAGCCGGCACCGACCGCAAGCGGCCTGGTGCGGTCTGCGAATCTACCGGCGTCAGCCTCGACCTCTTCTTCCGGCCGCATCGGGCCGGGCGTCATGCGCTCACGATAGAAATCCCAGCTTTTGCGGTCGCGGACGTGATGGATAACATACTCCGGCATCGAGTAGGTGATGTCATTATCAATGACCTGGCTGGTGAGCGCGCCGGTCTCGTACTCGATAATCTCGCGCTCGCCCTCGATGCGGCTTTCGCTCTTGATGCCTGGGGCGGGCTGGGCGATGGCGAAATCCGGGTAGATGGGGCCGGTAGTGCCCCAGTAACGGTACCAACCTTCGACGTCGCGGCGCCCGCCCAGCCCGAAGCAGCCGTCCACCCACTCGGGCATTCCGGTCGCCACCAGCCGGTGGTGGGTCTTGGCCATGCAGCCGCCGGCCATCCCGGGCGCGCCGGGGAAGCCGAAGATCGGCACATAGTCCGGCCTCTCACCTCGGCACACAGCCTTGAAACGCTCAAGATCGGTCATAATCCTGCCAGCCGCTTCGCGCCGATCTGTTCTCTCAGGCATCCTGTTCGCGCCGCTCATCCCAGAGCTTCTGGGCATATGCGAGAGCTTCCGGCGACGGCTCGAACTTGCCCTCGATGCTGGGCCAGGGGTCCGACTCGCGTTTGATTTCCGGATCGGGGCTCCAGTCGTCATCGCGGTACTTATCGCGGGCCGACTGCTCGCGGAAATCGGGGATCTCGTAGCTGTTGGCCGCATCCAGCGCCGAGCGATACGCCTGGATGCCGACGACGGACATCGCCACCCCTCGATAGACATCCAGATAGGGCTGGGTGTGGTTGCGAATGGCCTCGGCGAAGTGGTAATTCATGAAAAAATCGCCGCCGCCGTGTCCGGCCTGCATGGCTTTCTCGTGATGGACCGGCCAGTTGGGCCTGTAGATGCGCTCTACCGGTTCGGTCTTCTCCTCGTTGAACTGCTCCTTGATGAGGCGGACCATGTTCTGGTCGCCGTGGCGCAGGTTCTCCATTTGCCCCTTCTCGCCGTGTATCCGCACCCATACACTGTGGCCGCGCAGCCCGCCCTGCAGCAGCTTGGCAACCGCGCCATTGTCCATACGCACCGCGATCATCGAGGCCCGGTCCCTGAGCGCGACGCGGTAACGATTCATCTCCTCCGTATCAGGATAGGTCGTGACAAAGCCGTTGACGCTCACCGGGCGGGTGTCGGTGATGAACATAATCGGCGCCATGGCATGGGTGCAATAATAGGTGGCCGGGATCCAATTGCGCCAGTGGTAGAGCCGGTCCTTGAGGCGCAGGGCCCAGTCGCGCTCGCCGGGATGGACGTATTCACCCTCGCCGTATGTAAACTGGCCGATAGCTCCCTCCTGGTAGAGCCGCCGCATCTCCTGGTTGAAGAGCATGTAGGGGTAGTTCTCGGCGAACATGTAGGTCTTGCCGGTCGCTTCCACGGTCTCGATCAGTTCGACACCCTGGGCCAGGGTCAGGCACGCCGAGGTTTCCGACATCACGTGCTTGCCCGCCTGCAGGGCCTTGACGGCAAAGGGCGCGTGTTGGTGGAAGTAATTGGCCAGGATTACGGCGTCCATGTCATGGTCGAGGAACTCGTCGTAATCGGTGTAGGTAGCGACACCGAGCTCCTGGCCGACCTGGCGGAGCTTCTTCTCCCAGGCGTCGCACAGGGCGACCAGCTCCATCCCCACCAGTGGCCCCGCACCACGGGCGAAGCCTTGCCCGCGACCTATACCGATTACGCCGACTTTGATGTTGTCCATCATCATCTCTCTCAGTGTGCTTATGGGCTGGAATTGCAGTTGTGCAGATTTCCGGTCTGCGCCCCGCGCATGTGCGATGGTCTGCGACGGGGCTATGGCAATCCTTGGGCCGGATGGCCGTGAGTTTGCAGGCAAACTCCCGTCCATGCGGCCCCTCCGAGAACGACCAAGACAGCCTCAAGCCCTAAGATGTTGCCTTTCGGAGGGGCCGCATACGAGGCCTGAGCTTGTCGAAGGCCGAGAATCCGGCCCAGCCGTCAGCAAGATCCCCATCCGCGCAGTGGCGAACTCGGCCTGCCCCGATGCACGCCACGCGGTTAAGATGCGACGCTGTGGGTGATTTCGCAGAAAGACCTCGCATCACCTTTCCGCCCGCCCGGAATTGCCAGGGGCCCATGCTAAGGCGAAGGGCCTGCCATGCCGGCAGACCCTCTGGTTATGTGTTTCTTAGCGTGGAACGCCTCTTCGCCCTATTGGGCAGGAGTGGGCGGCTCATCCGGTGATTTTGGTTCGGTTGCCGGAGGTTCAGGAGTAGGAGCCGGCGGCTCGGGTGTGGGAGCCGGAGGCTCTGGTGCCGGGGGCGCAGCCGGGGCAGCGGGTGGTGCGGCCGGCGCGGCCGCCGGCGCTGCGGCAGTGCCCGGCAGACCGAAGTTGTCGCGGTAGGCCACCGCCATCGCGGCTACTGCCAGCGGCCCGGTGATCAGAGTGCCGATGCCGCACGCGATGGCGCCTGCCATGACGACTAACTGATACACCAATACCGTCACCGCGTACATCACGAAGTTGGGCTTGACCTTTTCGAATGAAACGGTGATGGCTTCCACAGGGCCAATCTGACGCGCGGCTATCAGAGGCCACGAGTAGAACACCGCGGCCCCGATGATGAAGCCAAGTAGCATGCCCAGTATCTGCCCCAGAATCGGGATAAGCCCGAGCACAAATCCTATCACGAAGCTGCCGAGACCGACTATCAAAGCAAACACGAAAGCTGGCCCGAATTTCTCGAAGCCCTTGAACACATCACCAATCGCTACCGACTCACCCCGCAGCTTCTGAAGTGCCATCATATACAGGCCAACTGTCATGGCCGGCATGCAGATGAATAGTGTCACTCCCCCAATGATTCCGGCGAGCAGCATCGCCACGGCAAAAGTCACAATGTCGTCTTTGATCAGCGCCCAACCCTCCGACAGCCACTCTCCGATTCTTACCATCTGTTCTGCCCCTTTCCATCTCCTCGGTTCAACGGCCTATTCTGACTTACTTGCCACAGAGTTCCACAGACCCCCAGCAAGCACCTGCAACGCTATAGAAAAATGTTGCGCACAGCATCCCGCCAAAACGCACCTAGCCCCCATTATTCATGAACGCGTAGGTCGGGCATCTCTAGCTTGCATTGCTCACGAAGGCGTAGGTCGGGCTTTCTGGCCCGACGCCGTTACCAGTCACGGACCAGCCAGGCTAGAAAGCCTGGCCTACGTCGGGTTGCACTGTGTCATTTTCGAGATATTCTAGGAAAGGGCGCTGTGCGGCTGGCAATGGCCTTTGCCGGCAGTTTCGCATCATCTGCGATGGTCTTCGTGAATAGTGCGGGCTAGAGGCCTGGCCGAAAAGTGTTTTGCCCGGGAAGGCGACGGCGCTACACGTGTGTCAGGCACCGGTATGGCAAGGCCTGGCCGTTGCTCGCCGCGATATTGGGTGTTTTCGGCCGGGGCTCTAGGGGAACGAAGTCGGTGCGGCGGCCCGCTCAGAAATCCTCCTCGCGGAAATAGTAGCCCCGGATCTGGGCCATGTCGGCGTCATCCTTGATGTAGTTGACGACGAGGATAGTGCCATCATCGAGCACGCACCAGCCGGAGTAGCCGGTGTCCGGTCTGGGATTGGGATCGTGATCCAGCGGGAGGATGATGCCGCCCTGGTCGTCGGGGTCGGGTGCGGCTGCGCTCGCCACCGACTCCTTGTAGGCCCAGAAGTTGTTGTGGCCGGGGCCGCCGCCACCGGTGCGATGCCGGAAGGTCACCATGATGTCGCCTGAGGGCAAATAGCCGGCGACAGGCCTGTGGCAGCCCGGCATCACGGTGTCGTAGGGGCCCTCCCAGGTGCGGCCGTCGTCCCTGGAGAAGGCCTTCGGGCCCGGCCAGCCCTTCATCGAGTTCTCGCGCATGTAGCAGACGAGCGTGTCGTCCGGGAGCTGGATGATGGAGGCCTCGCAGGGGTTCAGACCCTCTTGGCGACAGACCGTTATCGGGCCTTCCCAGCTTTCGCCGTGGTCGGTGGAGCGGAACACGCGCTGGTGCAGATACTGCTCTCCGGGCTCGCCGATATGCGCCGCCACCAGCCAGGTGCCTGCCTTGGTCTCCAGCAGCTTGTCGGGCACGATGCCGGTTATCGCGGTCTTGACCGGTGCCGACCAGGTCACACCGTCGTCCTCGCTGTACCAGAAGAAGCTGTGCGAGGTGCTGCGGTCGAAATGCTCCCCGGGCGGCACCGGGTAGCCGTCACAGAGCGCCAGCAGCCGCCCGTCGCGAAGCTGCGAGATCCGCGGGCAATTGTACTTGAACAGCACCCCGTCCTCCTGATAGCTCTCGATCAGCACGAACCGCTCGGACCACGATGCGCCCTCATCGAGGCTGTGGCGCATAATCAGGTGGGAGTAGTCCTGGGCACCGTGGCTATCGCTTTCGCGGTAGAAGACAATCAGCTTGCCGGAGTTGGTGCGCACCAGATCGGGGAAGCATTCATAGACCTCGTCATTGCGGGCAACGCTAATCTTGCGTACCGGCATAACCTGGGGCCTCCTTGGGGACCGTGCGGACTTGCGCGAATCACAGGACCTCGGGATTGAGCACAAAGGGCGTCTTACGTCCGGCCACGACATCGAGAATATTCTGCACCACCTGGCTATTGACCAGCCGCACCGAGGTGGGGTTATAGAAGGAATTGTGTGGTGTAACGAGGCAATTCGGGGCTGACAGCAGCGGCTCATCAGCGGGTGGCGGCTCCTGCTCGAGCGCGTCCAGGGCGGCGCCGGCGATTGTGCCATTTTGCAGCGCCTCCAGCAGCGCCTGGCTGTCAACCAGCTTGCCCCGCGCGGTGTTAATCAGGAAAGCGCTCGGCTTCATCGCGGCCAGCTCCGCAGCGCCGATCATGTGGTAGTTCTCATCCGTAAGGTTGCAGTGCAGGCTCAGGAAGTCGGCCTCACGGATCACCGTCGCCAGGTCCGTCAGGGTCACACCCAGTTCGCCGGCTGTCTCGGGGTTGGGGTACGGGTCATAGGCCATTACCCTCATATCGAAGCCGCGGGCGCGGTAGGCGACCGCCTGGCCGATGCTGCCGAAGCCGATCAGGCCCAGGGTTGCTCCGAAGAAGTCGGCCGCCAGCATCTGCACCCATTCGGCGTTGCGGCCGCGGTTGGTGGCACCGCGCAGGTCCCGGGCCAGGCTCAGCATCAGGGCAAAGGTCATATCCGCCACCGAGCTGGTCACCATCGCCGGCGTGTTGCACACCACGATGTTGTGGGCGGTGGCCGCCTCCAGGTCTATATTGTCAATGCCGACTCCCCAGCGCGAGATGATCCGTAGGTCGGAGGCGCAACTCAAGACCTCGGCGGTGTAGGCATCCATCGCCGCGATCACCGCAAAATGGCCGGGCAGGACCTCATGGAGTCGCGCTTCCGCAAGCGGCCCGTCCTCCTGGTGACCGATCTGGTAGCCGGCTTCGGCCAAGGGGGCGAAATACTGCGGGTGCTCGATGAAGGCGTTGGCCGAAATCAGTATCTTCCTAGGCTCAGACATCAGCGAATGCTTCCTTTTGTGCTCCTGTAAATCTCGCGCGCGCCAAAATCATGACTGCTCCACAGGAGGTCAAAGCAGGAATCGGCCTCCAAGGCAAGAACCTGTTAGATGTGAGCCACCCGGGGATGTATTGTCTGCCCGGCGGCGAATTGTCTAGAAGCTATTTCAAAGCCGCGAATTGGGGACTGTCTCCTGGGTTCCAGTGGCAGTTTCATATTGGCGCTATTGTAGCAAAAAACCTGCCCACGTGCTGTGGAATCTGTAGCGGAAGCGAAGGAAAGGAATGGACCGATATGGCGTACCCACTTCAAATGCCGGAGGGCGCATACCACACCATCACAGCGCCGGATTACTGTGCCTGGCCGAACCTGACGCTGCTGCCGAACGGCGAGATCGCGGCGGTGGTGCACAATAAGCCCAGTCATGCCGGGATGGAGGCGGATGTGGAATTGTGGGTCAGTTCCGACGCTGGCGACACCTGGGCCCAGCGCAGCCAGATCACCCACCATCAGCCCAACACCATACGCATGAACGTAGCCGCCGGCCTGAATAGCAAAGGGGAGCTGATCGTGCTGTGCGCCGGCCACAACCGCGACCCTGAAACCGGGGCCCTGCTGCAGATGCCCTTCGCCACGATCTGCTGCGTGTCGGGCGACAATGGGTATTCATGGGAAGAGACCTCGGAAGCGCCGCCACCGCCGGGCCTAGCGCGAGCGACTCCCTTTGGCGACATCGTCATCAATGGCGACGAGCTCCTGGTCGGCTACTATACGGGCAAGAAAGAGGAGGGGAAACTGCCTATCTCCAGTTGCCATGTCTTGCGCAGCGTTGATGACGGGCGCACGTGGGAATACTTGGCTACGATTGCGGAGCAGTTTAGCGAGACGCCCTTGTTCAAGGCACCGGATGGCACCTTCCTGGCGGCAGCCAGAAACGCCTGGGGACCTACGGCACGGGCCGACATTCCGGGCAGCAACTCCGAGCCGGCGTTGGTGCTGCACACCTCACAAGATCAGGGCCGCACCTGGCAGCAGCGCTACTACCTGTCGAACCCGCTGCAGCATCCCGCCCATTTCCTGCAACTGGCGGACGGCAGAATCTTGCTCACCTTCGGTAGCCGCTTGGAGGAGCTTTACGGTGTCGTGGGGCGGCTCAGTGATGACAATGGCGGGACCTGGTCGCGGCCCTTCACGCTCATTGGCGGCCTGATGCACCGGGATTGTGGGTATCCGTCGAGTGTGCAACTGGCAAACGGCGAAATAGTCACAGCCTACTATGCCAGGTCGGCGCCGTGGTACCAGCGCTACCACATGGGGGTGTTGCGCTGGCGGCCCGCTATGGTCAAAGTCAAGATGGGCAGCGTCTGGGGCCAGGAGCGCGAGGACAGGGATTGAGCACTGCGCCCCTGGAGACTCACAGGCTGGCAGGACCTTGCTGCTGATTGCCCAGGGGACTGTCCCTTTAGGGACTGTCCCCTGATTAGACTATCCCCGGCCGAGTTGGGCCAGACCCTGGTGAGCCTCGAGGGCCTTGTCGCTGTCCGGCCATTTCGCGATTTGGTTCCAGTTAATCAAACGGAAATCGGTTGGCTCTCGGCGGCTTTCGACTCTTGGCGTATGGGGCCTGGAAATTCACTTGCAGCGGGACGCGCGCGCAACCTTTTTGGCATCAGGTTCTCTAACAATAGAAACCGGCACTGAACTGAGACCCCGAGGAGTTTTGCCATTGGGAATCCCCCTCGTTGACCTGAAATCCGAGTACCTGGAACTGCGCGAAGAAATGCTTGCAGCCATTGACGAGGCCCTGCAGTCCATGCAGCTTTTCCTGGGGCCGAACGTGCAGGCCCTGGAGCGTGAATGGGCACAATTCTGCGGGGTCGAACACGCCATCGGCGTCGGCAACGGCACCGAGGCCCTGCACCTGTGCCTCCGCGCGATGGGAGTGGGAGCCGGTGATGAGGTCATCACCGTGGCGTGGACCTTCTTCGCCAGCATCGAGGCGATTATCCACGCCGGCGCTACACCGGTACTGGCGGACATCGAGCCCGACTATTTCTGCATGGACCCGGCGGCTCTGCAGGCCGCCATCAGCGAGCGTACCCGCGCGGTCATACCTGTGCACATCTACGGCCATCCGGCGGACATGGACGCGATCCAGGCTATCTGCCAACCGAGGGGGATCAAGGTACTGGAGGACGCGGCCCAGGCGCATGGGGCCACGTACCAGGGGCGTGCCACCGGCTCAATGGGGGACGCGGGCGTTTTCAGCTTCTACATGTCCAAGAATCTGGCCGCTTACGGTGAGGGCGGGATTGCCACCACCGATGACGAGCAGCTTGCTGCCGATATCCGGATGCTGCGCGACCACGGCCAGCGGCAGCGCGGCATCTTCGAGGCCGTCGGGTACAATTCGCGGCTGGATGAGCTGCAAGCGGCCATCGTGCGCCTCAAGCTCCGGCGCTTGGTGGAGAATAACGAAAAACGCCGGCAGCACGCCGCGCTCTATGAGCAGCTTCTACAACACGAGGGCATCATCACCCCCAAGGTAGCACCGGACTGCCAGCACGTTTTCCATCTCTACACCATTCGCAGTAGCCGGCGGGGTGAGATCGTTGCTGCCCTGCAGGCCGCCGACATCGGTTTTGCGACCCACTACGCGAGCCTGCCGCACAAGTCGCCTGCCGGCGCGGGCTATGGTCTGGACAAAGTGAATCTGCCAGTGACCGAAGCCCTGGCAGATGAGGTGGTATCACTCCCGATGTATCCCGGCCTGACCGGCGCGCAGCTAGAGCAAGTCGCCGAGACGGTGCTGGCGGCCCTGGACTAGCCTAGCCGAACTTCGCGGCGAAGCGGTCGTACCACTTCTTCATGCCGGTTTCGCACGGCTCGATGTCGGCGACCTCGTACTCTAGAGCGTAATGCCCCGTGTAGCCCGCCGCTTCCATATTCTCCACTACCCAGACGAAGTCAATATCGCCTTCGCCCAGATGCGTCTTGGAGAACTCTCCACCCCGGATGGTGCCGTCCTTGACATGGCAGTGAGTTACCCAGTCGCCGAATACCTCCAGAGCCGTCCGGTAGTCCACGCCGCCGTGGTATAGGTTGCAGGGCTCGTAGAGCACGCCGAAATGGGGCGAGTTCACGTTCTCGCATAGGCGCAGGGCTACCTCCGGGTTGCCTGCGAGCGAGCCGGCGTGGTTCTCCATTCCCAGATAGACGCCCCGTTGTTCCGCGTAGGCGGCCGCCTCGATGAAGTAGGGGGTAATCTGGTCAACGATGGCCGGGTCCTCGCCCTGACCGGGCATGACGCGGATCGAGCGCGCCCCGAAGTACGCGGCGCCTTCGATGGCGGCCTTCATCTTGCCCATCTCCGCCTGGCGCTCGTGTTCGGTCTCAGCGACAAAGAAGCGGCCCGGATAAGTTCCCAGGTTGGCCACAGCTATGCCCAGGTCTGCCGCAGTTTGCTTGAGCGCCGGCCAGTCGCACTGGAACTGATCTTCGGAAAAGTGCGGCGCTCGGCCCCACACATCGGCCCTCTTGAAGCCGGCCTCGGCGCACACCCTCAAGGCATAGTCAATCTCTTTTTCGCGCAGCGGGTAGGTACAGGTAGAGACTCTGCTCATGTCCATATTTGACACTCCTGGTTGCAGTGTTGGGTTCTGCTGTAGGTTCGCGGCCGTTGTCTGTTAGTCCTGCCCTCTGGCTGCAATCCAATAATCTCCGGATTCGGCACAAGGCTTTCCCGATGCCGGTGGCGAAGTAGTAACACGAGCCGCCCGCTGGGGGTGCTATTGAGGCGTTGTGCCTCTGCGATATGCCAGCAATAGCCTTTGTGCCCGCTTTGCCTGCCGAGCTGCTCGACCGACAATCGCAGGACGCGCCGACGCGATCTGGGCAATTTGCCTACCGGTTCAGGGGTATGTTATACTCGCTTTTATCCGCGCATACGGAGGGATTTAGTTGGGAGACAATAACACCGGCGGGAATCCAGCCGGCAGCGTTCAGGTCGCCGGTACAGCCACCGGTCTGGTGGTGTTCTTGGTCGGCATCGGCATGATCCTGATGGCATTCAATCTGGGCTACGACCTGTTCGAAGGCATTGACGCAGAGCTGCTGAATGTTCGGTATGTATCGGGCCAGGGGGTGAGCCCAACCGCAAGCAACACCTCGCCGGTGGCCTCGGCCGATCCGGGAGGCCCGAGTCTGGCGGAGGTGGGGACGGTGCTGGCGCTCAAGTTCGTGGCGCTGCTGGTGCTGGGGTGGTTGGGGGCAATGGTGGCGAGCAAGGGCGTGGAGATGACAAGCCGCGGCGGGAAAGCGCGGGCCGCCTAGATGGACGCCAAGCGCATCAACGCCATCGTCAGTGGCCGCGTGCAAGGGGTCGGATTCCGCTATTTCGTGCTAAGAGTCGCCGGCAAGCTCGGGGTGACCGGCTGGGTCCGCAACTTGGGCGACGGGGATGTGCAAGTGATGGCCCAGGGCCCGCCCCAGGTGCTCGAGCAACTCCTGCTGCATCTGCGCCAAGGGCCGCCTGCCGCCTATGTCCAGAATGTGAGTGCTGAATGGGAGGAGCCGGACCCGAACCTGGATAGCTTCGAGTTGAAGGTTACCTCGTACTACTGAACCGGCAGCGGCGGACCGGGCTGCAAGCCGGAGCGCCGTCGCCAAGGTCTGAAATCACCCCGGCGGTCGGCGTACGGTTGCCAGGACACATTTGGGGAGACACTTGGATTGCAGCCAGAGACGGCCAAGATCCTGGTAGTTGACGATGATGACGGCGTCCGCGCGGTCGCCATGGAAACGTTCGCCAGAGCGGACTACCAGGTCGTAGGCGCCGCCAGCGGTCAACAGGCCACCGAACTGCTGCGCGAGCACCATTTCGCAGCCGCCGTAGTTGATCTGGTGCTTCCCGATTGCAGTGGCTTGCAGGTCCTCGAGCAAGTGCGCGCCAATGATCCCGAAGCCGTCATGCTCGTGATTACCGGCTATGCGTCTCTTGATTCGGCGATGGAGGCAGTCAGGCTTGGTGCTTACGAGTACCTGCGCAAACCGTTTGCGGCCGATGATCTGCTGCATATCGTTCAGCGTGGCCTCAAGGAGCGCCAACTGGCCCGCGAAAACCGTGAGTTGCTCGCCGAATTGGACCGGACCAACCGTGAGCTGGTGGCCTACCGCGACCGGCTGGAGAGTCAGATGCAGCTCACGGCCGAGAAGCTCGAGGCCTTCATCGAACTCGGCAAACGGCTCGCCGCATCCGAGGGCGCGCTGCCGCAGTTGGCTGATGTTCTGGGAGCCGCCATGCAAGTAGCAGGGGCGGCCAGTGGCGCTGTATTCAGCCTGGCAGACGAGGGTTTTGACTGTATCGTGGCTCGTGGCGAGGCCCGGGCGGATTTGCAGGGCGTACACTTGCGGCCTGATGAGGGCGTCTTCCAGGCGGCGCTGAAGTCCGGAGAGGCGGTCGTCATACCCGACCTGGTGACATGGGAGGGCCGGGATGAGTGTGCCATGTGCCTGCTGGGTTTCGCCTCGATGATGGTCCTGCCGGTGAAGTATCAGGACCTCACGCTCGGCATGATGTCCCTGTACGACTGGGAGGCTTCGTCATTCGCCGAAGGGCACCTGAACCTGCTGCAGGTGCTGGTCGCGTATGCGGCTAACTTGCTGGCGCGCGGGAAATTGCAGGGGCAGCTTCAACCGCCGGCAGCCGCTGATGGTTTTATTGATATCGCGGATATGCTGAGTTGAGTAGATGAGATCGGCGCAAGTGCCTCTATGGTGGCGCGAGTTCTTCGAAAGCCCGGATTCATTCCCACTCTCATGCTTCCCGGAGCCGGCGGAGACTGCCGCCCAAGTCCAAGGCCTCAAGCAGCTACTCGACCTGCACACCGACCAGCTCGTGGCCGACATCTGCTGCGGTCACGGACGGCACTTGCTGCCCTTGGCCGAAGCGGGCTATCGGCTGGTGGGCCTGGACGCCTCGGCGATGATGCTGCGGGTGGCGAGCCGTCTGGCCGCTGCCAGCCGCATCCCGGTCAGCCTGGTGCGCGGGCTGGCTCAAGCGCTGCCGTTTGCGGACCAGGCCTTCGATGTAGCACTGAATCTCTTCAATAGTCTCGGCTATATGGATGACGAGCAGAACCGGGCGGTACTGGCCGAAATCAGTCGCTGCCTCAAACCCGGCGGCAAGCTGCTGCTCGACACCCGCAACAAGAAATTCCAGATACTCTACGCACCGTACCGCCAGAGTGTCTCTCTGGCTGATGGCCGACCGGCTCTGCTGCACTGCAGCTATGACGAAGACGGCAGCCGGTTGGACAGTGTCTGGAGCAATCCGCAGAATCCCGCCGAGACCTATCACACCGCCTCCATTAGGCTCTACAGCCCTGAGCAGATCGAGGCGATGCTGGCTGACGCCGGATTGGTAGTAGAAGGGCGCTACAGCGAGTACGATGGCACCGTCTTCGCAGGCTTCGAGCGCCAGCTCATCTACCTCTGCACCCGCAGCTAGTAACCGTGACTTGCCCGCCGTCCGTCTAATGCACGCGGAACGTTGATTTCAGAGCCTTGGCCACCAGTTCGGGGGTCAACAAAATCCAGGCCACAAGCAGCAGCAGGTCCCACCCGTTGAGAACTGCGCTGCAATCACTGAGTTGTTCCAAGACAAGTCGCCCTTTCAAACGCCTGTTCGTCGAACAATAGTTTGATTATAGTGGCCGACCGATTCCGTGTCAAGAGCAAATTAGAAGATTTGTTCGATTTTTCCCTGAGGCCGAAGCTTTGCATCAGGCAACGATGCACGAATTACACGATAGATGAGATAAGGTGAGGAGTTGGAGGCAAATGCCCAGAATCGCAGTATTGCCGTGCGACGGCATCGGCCCCGAGGTGGTCGCTGAAGGGCTCAAAGTGCTGAAAGCTGCAGGCGACAAATACGACGTCGCATACGAGACCGTCGAATACGACATCGGCGCTGAGCGCTATCTGCGCACCGGCGAGGTACTGCCGGAATCTGTCAAGGACGAACTGGCTCAGTGTGACGCCATCTATCTGGGAGCGGTCGGTCATCCCGATGTGCCTCCCGGGGTGCTGGAGCATGGCATCTTGCTGACCCTGCGCTTTGAGTTCGACCAGTACGTCAACCTGCGGCCGGTCAAGCTGTACCCGGGCGTGGCGACGCCGCTGGCGGGCAAGGGCCCGGAGGACATAGACTTCGTGGTCGTACGCGAGAATACCGAGGGGCTGTACGTGGGCATGGGCGGCTCGATGAAGAAGGACACGCCCGATGAAGTCGCCACCCAAATGGCGCTATACACCCGCAAGGGCACCGAGCGCATCATCCGCTATGCCTTCGAGCTGTGCCGCAAGCGCAACGACAATCTCAACCTGACGCTGGTTGACAAGGCCAATGTCCTTACTCACGGCCACGACCTCTGGCGGCGCACCTTCGCGGAGGTGGGGCAGGAGTATCCCGACATCGCGACCGACTGCCATTTCGTGGACGCCTGCTGCATGTGGTTCGTTAAGAATCCCGAATGGTATGACACCATCGTCACCTGCAACATGTTCGGGGATATCATCACCGACCTGGGGGCGATGATCCAGGGCGGGATGGGCGTGGCGGCCGGCGGCAATATCAATCCGGAGGGCGTGTCCATGTTCGAGCCGATCCATGGCAGTGCGCCGAAGCACGCGGGCCTGGGCAAGGCCTCACCGGTGGCCGCGATTGCGGCGGTGCAGATGATGCTTGAGGAATTAGGCGAGGCGCAGGCGGCGGCGGCGATTGACCGGGCGATCCAGGCGGCGCTGGCCGAGGGCGACATCCCGGTCACTACCGGCCCCGAGGGCTCGACCCAACAGACCGGCGACAAGATCGCCGCGTTGGTGCAATAGCAGGCTGTCTGCTGAGATAGTTGCTTGAAGGCAAGACAAGGCTGTAGAATTGGCGTCAGAGGTATTGAGGATGCGGCCGGATTGGACGGGCTTGGAGATGCGTCTTTACCTGTAACGAGCTAGTGTCCCCTAAGGCTAGGTAGGACAGTGAGGAACTTGCCGACCAGATGCATAGTAGTACGGCGACCGGTCGCTGTTGTCCTGCTGCTGTTGTCTGTGGCTGCCTCGGCGGTGGTGCAGGGCGAGATCATTGCGCCGCAGAGCAAGCCTTGGCGGGTGGGTATCTGCGGCGGCTGGACCGTCGGCTACCTGGGCGTCCTGGCCCACCACGGTATGCCGGCCGAACGCATCCTCGAGTCCGAAATCCTCAGCTCCCAGAAGCTCGCCCAGTATGACTGTGTGATTGTCGGAGTGCGCTCCCAGCGTGATGCCAGCGCCTGGACGCCGCTGGAGCGATATGTCCGTCAGGGCGGCTGTCTGGTCAGCGAGATGCTGCCGATGCCCAGCGAGGCGGCCATCCCCGGCAAGCGCCTGAGACCCGGTCGGGTGCCTAACCTGCAGTTCGTGGACGCCATCAGCCCGATAACCCAGGGCCTGGACTTCAACCAGGTCATGCCGATGGCCTCGCGCCAGGGCTGCTCGATCATTCCCGAGCCGGACAGCGGCACCGCCATCATCGCTCGTTACACCTATCAGGGCATCAGTCCCCAGATACGCCAGCGGGTGGATGAGCATTTCCGCCAGAAGGATAAGGATGGCAAGGAGATCGGCTCTCCGGCGATCCTGATGCGCCATCTGGACAGGGGTATTCTGGTTTACTCCGGCTGTCCGGTCGGCTTCAGCCTCAGCCTGCGCGGCGACGAGTTCGCGCCAATGCTGATCAACCTGCTCCAGTACCTGAGTAAGGGTGAGATCCACGACCGCTTCTACACCGGCGAGGTCCAAAAAGACGACCTCCTAACCGCTCATCTGGAGCAATTCGCGCCGGAGGCGGTCACCGCCCGAGACACTGCCAGGCCCCGGGAGGTGCCTGACGCCTGCGAAATCCTGGAGGAGAGTGCCGAAGCCGAGGATGATTTCTGGGTCTATGGCACCTTACCCCCCGAGATCGCGGCAGAGGTGCTATTCGGCTACCAGGGCCCCGGCGATTACCGCAAGCTCAGCCTCGAGCGGGACCAGGTGACGCTGCAGAGCGTCACTGCAGGCGAAGCGACGACCGTGCGCTCGGTCAAGCTTGACGACCCCATGACCTCCGGCTCCGACATTGTCCTGCGCAGCGCCCGCCAGCTTGTGCTCTGCTACATTGACGGCAAGCTGGCGCTGGCGGCCTGCCCGGGTGCAGCGCAGTCGGGAGCAGTGTTGTGCCAGGGGCTGGAGGAGGCCGGCTATCAACCCTCCGCGCCCGTCTATTTTGCTGATGATTTCATGCGCGAGCAAGGCTCCGCCAACCAGTGGGAGACCGTCAGCGGGCAATGGCGGGACGTAGTCAGCACCGGCAAGGCCGAAACGGGCGTCAATCCCTTCAAGTACCAGGGAAGCTCCAACGAGCGAGCCATCACCACTGCCGGCCACTGGTTCTGGCAGGACTACGCCTATCAGGCCTCGGTGCAGGGCACCGGCCAGGCGGCCGGCATCCTGTTCTACTACCAAGATGTGGACAATTACTACCTGCTGCGGCTTTCGCACCCGCACAGCAGTTCGGGCCAGGCTGCTCTGGAGCTTGTGCGGCGCAACGATGGCAAGAACGAAACGCTGTCTAGAATTCCCATCAGCATCGCCAAGGGCCAGTGGTGCAAGTTAGGCATTCGCGCCTCCGGGAGCTCGCTAGTCGGGGTGCTGGATGACGTGCCGCTGCTGTATGTAGATGATCAGGCTGCCGGCAGCGGCGCGATCGGGATGTATTCGGAGGGCGGTGCGACGGTATTCGATGACGTGGTGGTCACCCCCTGGCAGGCGGCATATACCAGCACCAACGACCAGCCGGCGCTGTGGCAAATCGAGACAGGCCAGTGGCAGGACGCCGGTGCGGGCAAGGTAGCCGGCATCGGTAAGGCCCTGCTGCCCTACCAGGCTCAGGCCGATACCTATATGAGCGTCCCGATCAAGATCGGCAGCGCCCAGGCCGCCGGCGTGTATATGCGCTACAGCGAAACCGGCAGCCTCTACCTGGCGGCGCTGGTGCGGCAGAATCCGACCGTGGCTTTGCGCCTGTTCTGCAGCGATGGGGAGCGCAGCGAGGTCCTGGCCGAAAAAACCATAGGCGGCAGCCCCGATGAATGGCACGAGCTGGCCTTCGCCGCCAGGGGGCCGCTGTTGACGATTGCGGTTGACGGTAATACCGAAATACGGATGGCCGACCGGGGCCCGCGTGTCGGCCGCGTCGGATTGTATGCGCGGGGCAACCAGCCTGCCCACTTCAGGACCCCGCGAGCTTGGGCCTTGGTGGATACCGAGGAGATGGTTGACCAGCTCATGCCCGCCTTCGCCGGCATTATTGACCGCCACACCTGGGCCGGACGACCCGGCGCATGGCATCCGGAGCACGACGAGCTGAACCGCTTCTGGCACCAGGGCTATTTCCCGGGGGCGGTCTCGCTGGTCGTCGGCGTGCATCCGCTCAAGCAACAGCACACCGTCACCCACCTGTATCTCACCCGCGAGCAGGAGATCGCTGCCGGCTATCAGCTTATCGGCGACCGCGTCTGGGCCGAGGCCACGGTGACCGTGACCCTCTTACACCGGGGTGAAAAGGTGGCCTCCGCTAGCGTCTCGGCCGAGGCGAACAAGCCTTACCTGCTGTCACTGCGGCGCACAGGCGGATGCGTGTGGGGCGAGGTCAACGGCCAGGCGGCGGTGGTATCCAACGGCGAGCGGGCCGAGGTCGAGCTGTGCCGACTCGGCATCACCAATGAGGGCCGGCCGCTAGTCGCCGAAGACCTGGCGGTCTATACGCCCTGGGCGCGCAACTATACCTTCATGACCGCGCCGACCGACTGGATCGAGCACTGCGGCACCTGGGAGACCACCAACCGTTGGTCCTGCTCGCCGCAGTGGACCTGGTACTGCGGCCACAACGGCGGCGGCCTGGCCGAGGCCTCCAGCAAGGTGCAATTCACAGGCGATCTCGACCTGAATTTCTACGTCGCCGCGCGGATGATGCCACAGGGCGATGGCAAGCACTACGAGCAACTCCGCGATGTCCATATCGGCATTTGCAGCGGCCCCAACGGGGCCAACGACGGCTACCTCATCCGGGTCGGCGGCCACCGCAACCAGTACACCTCCATCGAGCGCCAGGGCAAACAAGTCGCGCGCAGCGCCTTCACCATCCCCAACCTGGCTATCCATAACGACTGGCTGCAGCTAGGGGTACGCAAGCGCGGCGCCAAGCTCGAGCTTCTCCACTGGGGCCATGTAGTTATGGAGTACACCGATCCCGAGCCGCTCAATGAGGGTGGCATCTGCCTGGGCACCGACCACAACGGCATTCTGATCCCCCGCCTGACCGTCTATGGCCAGGTCAGCAAACCCCGTCCCGACCCGCTCGCGCTACCGGCGGGCTAGAAGCTGTGCCAAAACCCCGAAAGAGGGACTGTCCCCTGGATACCGGTCTCACCCTTGCTTGGCGATGGTGTACAGATGCGGCTTCATGCCGCCGAGACGGATGAGACGGTCATCGGTAATTGCCAGGCTCGGCGCATGGTGCACCAGGCTCATCAGCAGCCGCCACTGAGTAGTTAGAAGCACAGCCTTGCCACCAGCACGCAGCACCCGCTCCAGCTCAGGCACGAAACGCTGGTAGAGTCGGCGGATGGAGCGGTAGGAAAGCACTCGCCGGCCCCAGGGCAGGTTACACAGCACCTTGTCCACGCTGGCGGAGGCAAAAGGTAGGGTGCGGGCATCGGCCTGAATCAAATGTGCGGTCACCCCGCTGGCGTCCAGGTTCACACAGGCTTCGCTGATGGCCTGTCCGAAGGCGTCCGAGCCAACCAGCCGCGCAGGCCCCAGGGCCGCGCGCTCGATCAGGATCGTGCCGCTGCCGCACATCGGGTCGAGCACCACTTCGTCGCGCTTAGGCCCCGACAGTACGCACATCGCATAGGCGGCGGTGGGGTTCAGTGAGGCGATGCCGTGGACGACGCGCGAGCGCTTATGGAGGGCCTCAGGCGTCAGCCGCAGGCCCACCAGACAGTGCTCCTCCTCAACCTCGACCATCACCTCGAAGTCGAAGTTCTCCAGGTCCACCGCCCAGCCGTAGGTGGCTTGTATGGCGGAGCCGGCGGCGGCGGCGATCTCCTGCGAGTTATATTCATGCTCGCCGCTGCGGGTCCCAGTAACCCGGAACACCGGCTCTGCCACCGGTCCATGAAGCTGGTGCCAAAGCTGCGTAGCCGGCCCCAGGTCAACTTCGCTCAGAGCCTCCTCCAGCTCCGCGAGGCCGTCGCGCCTGCAACTCAGCCCTTCGAACTCCGCAACGTAGGCGAAGACATTCTCGATGCTACGTAGGCCGGTCAGGGGCTGCGGTCCGTCTGCGCATTCAACAAACAGCCGGCCCTGACGCTGCCCGACGACCTCGGCCTCAGGCACCCTCCGGGCCAACTCGCCGGCCACGACATCTTCCAGCCCGCCCAGCAGGCTGACATAGTACCGCGCCGCTTGCTTGTCTGGCGTTGGGGTTCTCATGATTGCTCGCCACTCTGACTGCTAAACACTCTATTTCCACTATTCGGCTGGCCCCTGCTCCAGTCCTTTGTATAGGCAGGGACAGGGGGCCGTGAAGGCGAAGTGCACGAGGAGTTCGTTCCTATCAGGAGGCGCATGAATGGACAAGCTGAAAGTCGGTATTCTCGGTCTGGGCCGAGGCATTACGCACTTGCGCAATTTCCTGTCCCTCGAAGAAACTGAGGTGATCGGCGCTTGCGACTGGTATGAGCTGCGTCGGCAGCGCGGGGCCGAGCTGCTGGAACCCGCCGGCGGCAAGATCCTCACTGAGTTCGACGATCTGCTGGAGTTGCAGCCCGATGCCGTGGTGTTGGCCTGCAATGGCCGGCAGCAGGCGGCGGCCGCCGTCAAGGCTATGGAGGCCGGCTGTCATGTGCTCTCGGAGGTGCCGGGCGCCTTCTATGAGCAAGAGTTGGTCACTATCCGCGATGCCGTCCAGCGTACCGGCATGACCTATATGCTGGGCGAGAACTCCTGCTTCCTCGACTATCTCCGCTACTGGCGCAAATGGCTTATCGAGGACCGCATGGGGCCGATTTCCCTGGCCGAAGCCGAGTATCTGCATTATATCCCAACCACCCTGGAAGCTCCGGACAGCACGCGCTATACACCCAGCCAGGCCCGGGCCGAAGGCCGCACCGACTGCCGGCCCGTGTGGCGTGCCGACCAGCCGCCGATTCAATACCTGACTCATGACCTGGGACCGCTGCTGGAGGTGCTGGACGACCGCGCCGTCTCAGTAACCTGCCGCAGCGGCCCGTGGCGCTGTACCGAGGCCCCGCTGCGCTCGGACGGCCAATTCGCGCTGTTTGAGACCGCCAAGGGCACCCTGATCCGTATCTTGGTTACGCTCAATACCCGCCGGCCCTCGGAGCACCGTTATCGCCTGTTCGGCACCGAGGGCGCTTGCGAGTACTTCAGCTATGAGGGCTACTGCCGCTTCTTTGGTCGCGAGCACGAGGAGGCCGACGGCTGGCAGAAAGTGGACATTGGCCCGGCTGACCGGGGTACCGATACCAGCGCCGGCCACGGCGGCACCGATATCCAGACCGCCCGCCATTTCACAAGGGCCATTCTCAACGGTGACCCGGCCCCGATTGACATCTACCGCGCCATCGAGTTCTGCTTGCCGGGCATCATCGCCAACCGCTCGGCCGAGCTGGGCGGACAGCCGCTGGCGATACCCGATTTGCGCGCCGAGCCGTTCACGGGCACCAACTTCTGGGAGGTAGTGGGTCTGCCCCAGCAGGAGCCGCCCCGTGAACCGTATCGAGCCGAGTAGGTCCAGCAGGCAAGCGGTTTGAGGCAACCCTGTGGGGATATCCCGAATAGGAGATGCACTATGAAAGCGGCACTGGTTGTTGCGGCCATACTGCTTGGCGCGGCGGTCAGCAGCGCCGCGGACGGCCCCTTTATCGGCGATTACGATGCAGAGCTGCGCAAATCCGACAGGCATGTGGATTGCGAGTTGATGGTACAGCGGCTTCAAGAGCTCGGCGCCAATACCTACATGTGGCTGATGTGGCACAGCCCCGACGACTGGGACGATCTGCACGATTTCCTGCCCCTGGCCCAGGAGGCCGGCATCACGGTCTGGGCTTATCTGGTGCCCCACTCGGAGACGGCCTTTCAGAATGGGCGCTTCCCCTACTCGGAGCCCTTCAAGCTCGACTATGTGCGCTGGGCGCGGGAAATCGCCCTGCTGTCGTTGCAGTATGATAACTTAGTCGGCTATGTCATTGACGACTTCTGGGGCAACTTCGACAAGCCGGAGCGGTTCACGCTTGAGTACACCCGCGAGATGGTCGAGGCGGGCAAGGCCGTCAATCCCGACATCAAGTTCTACCCGCTGATGTATTACCGGCAGTTCGGCCTCGATTTCGTCGAGAAGCTCGCGCCTATCATTGATGGCACCGTGGCGGCATATCCCAAGGACCGCGCCGAGATCGAGCGGGCGCTGACCTTTCTCAATGACGAGTATCTGGTACCGGCCAACGTGACTGTCGTTTACCCTTCGGACAAGCCGTCACAGGCAGGCGACCGCGGCTTCATCATCCAGACGGCGAAAGTCACGGAGGCCGGGCAGGCGTCGGTGACCTTTGGCTACACCGACACCTACCACGGGCCTACTGAAGGCTACCATGTCATGCAACTCCGCGTGGACGGTGAGGTGGTCTGGGAGCAGGACACGGGTGGCCGGGATGATGCCGAGGCAACGGTGGACCTGTCGGAGGCGGTGGCCGGGAAGCAGGAGATCAAGCTGGCGCTGGGGGTCTTCGACAGGAAAGGGGTCGGCAACTACCCGGTGCGTGCGCGCTTCTCCGATCTGCGGCTGAAAGGCATTGAGATGACCGATGCCGACCTGAGTAACCCCGACGCATGGGAGCAGGACATCGCCGGTGCTTTTGCGGTACAGTTCAAACCGGCCTACGAGGGCGAGGGCAAGTTCCATCTGCCGCTGATCGTGATGCCGTCGGGCTCGCGCAGCGAGTACCAGGACCGCTGGGGCGAGGAGGGCACCGCAGAGCTGATAGCGGCGAAGGTGCGCATGATCCTGGAGCTGGTGGCCGAGGGGAAGGTGCAGGGCTGTGTGACTTACTGCCTCAACAAGCAGGCTGGCAGTGAGGATTTCGACGCAGTCGCAGCGGTCATCAAGGAGTTCTGGGCCGCGCAGCAGGAGAAGTGACGGGCAAGCCCGGTGCACCTTGGTGTGCTTTACTCAAGTTTTTGAAGGGAAGTTTGAAGGGGGACTTTTTTCAAAAAGTCCCCCTTCAAGCTGTTAGCCGTTGCTCCCCAGCCGTTTGCCTTTACACATTCAGTTCCACCCAGGCGCCGTCTTTTTGGCGGCTCTCGATGGCGGCGACGATGAAGGCGACGATCTCGAGGGTGACTGCCGGGTCAATCGGCGGCTGGCCGGTCTCGAACATCTTCACCATTTCCTTGAGCAGCTCGCGGTAGATGTACTGGGTGGAGATGCCGGACTGGCGCACTGACTCTTCGCCCCAGGCGACGAAGCCGTAGGAGTGGCTGCCGGCGCGGGTGCCGCGCATGACACCCAGCCGGCCGTTGTCCCAGATGCCGGTGACGACTTCGCCGCCCTCGGTGTAGGCGCAGGAGACTTGCTGGCAGCCCTGGTCCATCAGCGTGTAGAGGATCTCGACGCCGTGGATGCCGTAGTTGAAAAGCCCCGGGTTGAGCGGATGCTCGGAGGCCGGCGACCAGGCGTCAGCGCCGACGATAGCCCCGACCTCCGGATCGCTGATGGTCTCCTGAATCTCGGGGCAGAAACGCAGCGACGAAGACGAGAAGGTTGGCACCTGGTTCTCCTGCGCCAGGCGCATGATCTCCTTGGCGTTGTCCAGGTTGCACTCGAAGGGCTTGTCAATATAGCAGGGGATGCCGGCTTCCAGGAACGGCCGGGCGCGCTCCAGGTGCACGTTACCGTCATTGGCCTCGACGCATACGGCGTCGATCATGCCGATGAGGTCCTCGGGTTTATCAACGATCTCGATGCCGTATTCCTTGAGTTGCGCGGTGTACTCGGGGACGCGCTCGGGCGAGTGTTTCGATTCGCCGGGGCAGCCGGCCACTACCTGCGCTCCCTCGACCCACTGATCCTCCTCAATATCAATGTGATTCATGCGCTTGGTGAACTGCACCACGTGCGAGGTGTCCCAATCCACGATTCCTACTTTTACCATCAGAAAGCCTCCTTAGTTCATGGCAGAGCTCAGCTAGAGTTCCTCGAGATGAGGTCAATACCTACCTGGGCCGGAGCTATTTGCGTATTCGCGGCGTGATTGCCTATTCGTCCTGCCCCCGGTGCATGGAGATGGGGGCCTGGAAGGGCACTGCGTACAGGGTCCGGCTGCGGTCGTCATGGTCACTGATTTCCGCTTGGAGCAATGCTTCCCCGAACTGAGTATGGTGGATGTGCTAAGCGATCCCCCGGCCGTCAGCACACCGGCGGTCGCAGCCATGCGCCGGATGAGGTGCGCAGCTTCAGCTATTTACGGGCCACAATGTACAGTTCGCGGCCCCAGGCCGGAAAGAGCGCTCCCCACATCAGGTTTGCCCGCAGCCACCAGGCATGGTTCTCCAGAGGACTACCCGACCATCGGAAGAAGTGGGCGCCTGAGAGCGTCTCGACCTCAAGCCCGACCTCGGTCAGCAGCTCGCGCCATCGTCCCGGGTGCAACGCGTTGATGTGTGCACCCACCGACCGGTTCCCCTGCGCCAGACCACGCTGATATCGCAGCGCTTTGAGCTGGCAGAGCAGCCGGGGGCTAATCGGGCTCCCCGCCACCAGCACCGCCTCCGAGTGCAGAAGCCGCGCCAACTCCTGTAGCGTAAACGAAATCCGCGGAAGATGCTCCGCCACATGCTGAAAGATGACAACATCAGCACAACCATCAGCCAGCGGCAGGGGCTTGTCCAGGTCGCACTGGTAAACCTCATCATAGCCTCGGGTCAGAAGCAGTTCACGGTCAATCTCCCAATCCAGGCCGATCCATGTTGCCTTCGGGACCTCACCCACGAAGCGCCGGGAGATGCCCAGGCCGCATCCGGCATCCACTATGGTAAGGGGCCTGTCGTATCGCTTCGCTTGGTCCATGATCGCGCAGTACGTCCACCAGTAACGGATCGCACGCATGGGGAAGTCGGTAGCAACCGCCGCAGCTCGGTACAGCTTCTCCGGGCGCGTCGCAATAACTCGCTCTTTCATCGCATGTATGGGCCAGCGCCAAAGCGCCGCACGCTCATGACACGCCCTGGGCAACCATTTCGACCTTCTTTCGCTCAATTATCCCTCACACCTTCAGTTGCTGTAACTACTCACCTCGCGAGTTCGCTTGGGGCAGAGTGCTCGCCCCCCGGTCTGAGCAGTTGCTAGCCCTCAGCGATGTTCCGCCACTGCCTCACGATATTGAGGCAGTGCTCCATCAGGCAGGTCACATCGGATGTGATGTTGAGGAAACGGTAGCCTAGCTCCATGAGCGGTTCCACCGTATCCAGGGTAGCTACCGTCCCGGCGAATTTGCCGTGTTCTAGCGCCGCTTCCACAATCCGTTTCCGCGCATTGAGCAGTTCGGGATGCTCCCACTGGGCGGGAGCGCCGATGCCGTGGCTGAAATCGCCGGGGCCGAAAAGCAGCATGTCATAGCCCTCCACGGCGGCGATCTCATCGAGCTGTTCCATCGGCTCGGGGTCCTCGATCTGGAGAATGATGAAGCGCTGGTCGTTGGCCTGCTGGATATACTCGAGGAAATCAATGCCGCAGTAAGCCCCGTCGGCGTTGCCACCGTCAACCGGCCGGCGGCCGACCGGATGGAAGCGCGTTATCCGCACTACCTGGCGGGCCTCTTCGGCGCTCATCAGGTGCGGTACCATGATCCCGGAGGCGTCCAGCTCCAGCGGCCGGATGTAATCACTGTAGCTGCCTCTGGGCACCCGCACCAGCAGGTCCACGTCATAGGCCTTGGCGGCCCAAACCTGCTGCTCGATGACTGTCAGGTCATTGGGCACGTGCTCCATACAGGTCCAGACGCAATCGAAGCCGACGCGAGCGGCGATCTCCGTGGAACGCGCGTCGGCTAGGTTCGTCTTGAAGGAAATCACCGTCTGGCCTGCCCGCAGCTTCCTCAGCACTCGACTTGGTCGCATTTGCATGGCTCGATACTCCATTTCTCAAGTGCAGTTCCGCGCCCACAGATTGCGTGTTCGCAACGGGTATCAGCACCGCTGCCGGCTCTCTACGACATCTTGGTGCACCGGCCTATTTCCTCGCGCAAGCGGGCAATCCTCCCGGCATCAGATGCACAACCAGGAGGCCGTTGGGGCTGTGGTGGTGAAATCAGCCAATGAACTGGAGCCACCACACGCTGGATAGCGCCGGATAGGGGAGAGACCATGCGCCAAGTCAACCTCGGCATTATCGGCCTGGGGAATTGGCCCCGCGAGGCCTATGTGCCGAATCTCAAGCGCCTCCCGCAGGCTAAGGTCATAGCCGTCGCCGCCCGCACTGAACAGACTCGCGCCTACGCGCGCGAGCAGTTCGGCAACATCGCCACCTATGCCGACTATGCCGAGTTGCTTGGCGACAGCCAGGTCGAGGCCGTGATGATCGCTGTGCCGAATCGGCTGCATGCCGAAGTCGTCACAGCCGCCGCCCAGAGCGGGAAGCATCTATTCTTTGAGCCGCCGATCGGCCTCAACGAAGAGCAGGTGAGCTCTACTCTGGCCGCCCTGGAAGCCACCGATGCCATTGTCCAGATTGACCATGAGATCCGCTATGCGCCGGTGATGGGGGAGCTGCAGCGCCGCCTCGCCGAGGGCATCATCGGGCAGCCACTGATGGCGCGAGCGCGGCTCTGGGTGGATTGGGGCTTCGGTGGCTGCGACTGGACCGAGGATGTCGAATCTCAGGGCTTCTTCCTATGGCTGGGCTGCTGGTATCTGGACATGCTGGATTGCATCTTCGCTCGCGCGCCCGTGCGGGCGGATGTGGTCGGAGGCCAGGCGATGAACGGGAAGCTGATCGACCACGGGTGGGCTATTCTGCAGTACCCGCAGGGCTGCAGCGGGGCTATCGAGTTCAGCCTGATTGCTTGCACCGGTCGCGAGGTCAGCTTGCACGTGCTGGGCACCGCGGGCGAGATGTTCGCCGAAGCCTGGGACGGAAGCCTGCGCTGGCGAACTGGGGAAGCCTGGCAGGAGACCGTTGTTCCGTGCCGGCAGCCCATTCACGGCTTCGCCGGCATGTACGAGTCGCTAGCCGGCTTTGTCAGGGCTGTAGCCGAGGGCACACCGGTATCGGCCAACCTTGACGTAGTCCGGCGTGTGCATAAGGCCGCGCTTGCCTGCAGCAAAGCCGAGGCACAGGGCCGCACTATTGCCATTCAGTGACAGCGAAGGGATGTCGAGAATGAGTGAAGAGCGATTGGTTTTCAGCAGTGACCGTCCGGACGGGCGTTTTCTGGATATTGAGGGCTTCATGCACCAGTATCTGAAGGACCTCAAGCCGGTTCTGGAGTTCGACCCCAAGATGAACCCGGAGCATTTCGCCGGCTGGCAGATGCTGGTGGCTGAGAAGCTGCGCGAGCTGCTGCAATTCCCGGAGTCGGTTCCCGAACAGCCGCCGCCGCAAATGCTCTGGGCCGAGCCGCGCGACGGCTATGAGCTGCAGAAATGGGAGGCTTACCCCGAGCCGCTGAAGGTCGTTACCTTCCTGGTGCTGGTGCCCGACGGCATTGCCGCAGACAGCCCCGGGGCCGCGGTGATGTGCTTCCCGGGCAGCACCACGACCAAGGAGCTGCTAGCCGGCGAGCCGGAGATCGTGCCGTGGGCCGTGGAAAACAAGCACCCTATCCGCAACCAGATGGCACGGCACTGCGCCGAGGCCGGACTGGTGGCGGTGGCCGTGGACCATCCCGACATCGGCGAGCGGAGCTGCAACTGCTTCGGCAATAGCCGCTATGAATGGGGCGTTCACGCCATCTGGACCGGGCGCAATTTCGAGGGGACCTCGGTATTCGAGAAGTTCTGCATCCTCGACTGGCTCAGACAGCAGGACTATGTGGATAGGAGCCGTATCGCCGTCAGCGGCCATTCGCTGGGAGCTCTGCCAGCTTTGCATATGGGCGTGCTGGACCCCTCCCTCGCCGCCGTGGTGTGGAACGACTTCGTCTCCAACTGGCGCCGCCGCGAGGTCTTCACCACTAAACTCAGGTGCCACCTCGGCCACTACATCCCAGGCATGCAGCAGTGGTTCGACTACGTGGACCTGATGGCT
Source organism: uncultured Armatimonadia bacterium (assembly GCA_964390495.1). Lineage (GTDB taxonomy): Bacteria > Armatimonadota > Zipacnadia > Zipacnadales > UBA11051 > UBA11051. The sequence goes on along the minus strand of CAYMIN010000001.1, from coordinate 27,393 downwards.
TCCCTGGCCCCGCGATCGTTTCTCGTCACCGAAGGCGGCCGCACGCCGGACCTTGAGAAGATCGCCAAAGCCTGGGACATCACCGGTCAGCCGCAGCACTACAGCGTGTTCTACTACCCGAAATATGCCACACCGGACAAACGGCCCCACGACCACGATGACTTGTTCGAGGGCATTACCGATGACGAGTATTACGAGTATGCCAATGTGGACGTACCCGCCCACTGCTTCAAGGAGAATATCGCCGTGCCCTGGCTGAGCAAGGTACTGGGCATACCGGAGGAGACTAACTCGTGAATGAGCAGCATCTGGTTTTCACCAGCGAGCGGCCTGACGGCCGTTTCGCCGATGTCGAGGGCTTCGTCCACGCGTACCTGAAGCAGCTCAAGCCGCGGCTGGAGTTCGACGCGAACATGAAGCCTGAACACTTCGCCGCCTGGCGGATGCTGGTGGCCGAGAAGATGCGCGAGCTTCTGCGGTTCCCGGAGGACGTCCCCGAACAGCCGCAGCCGGAGATGCTCTGGGCCGAGCCACGGGACGGCTACGAGCTGCAGAAATGGGAGGCCTACCCGGAGCCCTACAGCGTGGTGCCATATTTGCTGCTGGTGCCTGAGGGCATGGATGCCGACAACCCCGCGCCGGCAGTCATGTGCTTTCCGGGCGGCAACTCGACCAAGGAACTGCTGGCGGGCGAGCCGGAGCTATATGACTGGGTGCCTGAGAACAGACATCCGGCCCGCAACCGAATGGCCTGGTACTATGCACAGGCGGGGATGGTAGCAGTTGCGGTGGACCATCCCGGTAACGGCGAACAGAGCCGCCACGTGTTTGATGACCGGTACGAATACACGACCCATGCCCTCTGGGCTGGCCGCAACTACGAAGGCATCCAGGTATTTCAGAAGACGCCGATCTTGCAGTGGCTCAAAGAACGCGACTACGTGGACGCCTCCCGCATCGCCACCAGCGGCCACTCCTTCGGCACCAAGCCGGCGCTGCACCTGGCGTTGCTGGACGCCTCAATTGCCGCAGTTGTCTATAACGACTTTACCTGCCACTGGCGCGAGCGCGCCGTAATATGCAGCCTGTTCAAGTACGGCATCGGCATGTACACGCCGGGGGTGCAGGAATGGTTCGATTACCTCGACGTGATGGCCGCCATCGCGCCGCGCCCCTTCCTGATGACAGAGGGCGGGCGCACCCAGCACATCGAGACACTGCGCAAGGCCTGGGAGCTGGCGGGGGCACCGGACAAGTTCCAGGCGCACCATTACCCCAAGTACGACACGCCCGAGAAGCGCGTTCACGATAGCGAACCGCTCTCCGAGGGCATGAGCGTGCGGAAGTACCTGGAATACGCCAACGTGGACGTGCCCGATCATTGCTTCAAGGAGAACCTCGCCGTGCCCTGGCTGAGCGGGGTGCTGGGCGTCTCAGGGGACGGCGATTGATATTGGACGAAATCTATGCCGAGCTGCACCAACTGGTCAGAGAGCGGCTGGAGAACTGGCCTGCCCAGCGGGAGGGCTATCACTGGCCCGGCTATACCTATGACCACACGCTGCGCGTCGTCAACCTGGCGACGCGGATGGCCGGGCAGCTCGGCGTGGACGTGGAAGTAGTGCGCTTTGCCGCGCTGCTGCATGATATCCGCAAGGACGCGGGCCGCGAGCATGCCGAAGTTGGTGCGGCCGAGGTGCGCCGTCTGCTGCCACGATACGGTCTCCAGACCCCCTTCATCGAGGCCGTCGCCTCGGCTATCGAGTGCCATTCCGGCGGCAACACTCCGCAGCATGCGCTGGAGAACCTGGTTCTGGGCGATGCCGACCTGATTGATGCCAACTTCGGCCTGGTGGCGACCTGGCGCTTTATCACTATCCGCAGTGGCCGTGGTGAGGAGTTGGCAGGCACCATCCTGGCGATGGAGGAATGGTTGCCGAAGAAGGAGGCGTTGACCAGGCTGCTGAATACAGATTTGGGACGGGAAACAGCCGCGGCCCGCTCGCGCCGAATGCGCGACTTCTGTGGCCGGCTGCGGCCTGCTCTGGCCGAGGACCCGGCTACCAGCGCACCTCTGTGGTTGGCCGGCTATATCCATCACAATGCCGGCACCGGCCGCCTGCCCCAGCAGCTTCATGAACTGAGCCGGCTAGTGCAACGGGGCAATCAGCTACCGGAAGGCGTCGCAACTCTGGTAGAGACACTGGCTGCAGAAGCTGCCGGGGAGGAGTGACTGAGCCTTGCACAGGACCATAGACAACCGAACCGCCGTCCGCTGGATCGCTGTCACTTTGGGGGCGGTTGTTGCGGTGGCTATTGCGGTCTGGACCGGCCTGGAAGACCGACCGCCGGAGCAGCCCGAGTCGACAGCGAAGCCGGCGGACCGGGCAGTTGAGGTCTGCGCCCGGCGGCTTGCCGCAGTGGGCCTGGCTCTGGCTGCCTATGCCCAGGACCACGATGGTTTCTATCCGGTCACAACTACCCCTGCAGCGACCTATAACGAGCTGCTACCGGTACTGGCATCGTATGGCGTCAGCGAGCGGGAACTGCTGTGCCCGGTCAGCGAGCGCACCGGCGGCCCCTTTTACGTCTATCACAGCTACCTCCGTCGCGGCGACATTGAGTGGCCCAAATGGATGGCCGAGCAACACGTGGTGACCGGGGAATCACCGCCCGACACCTGGCTGATGGCCGATGCCTTGATTAAGGACGATCCGGGGCCACATTCAGAAACTCAGAAGGCTTTCAACTACCTGTGCGTGGACGGCAGCGTCCACTTCCGCAGCGGCGCACCACGAATGGTGTACAAGTAACATGGCAGCCTGGTCCAGCCAAGGCCGATTCATCATCGCAGTAGATGACACCGACTGTCCCGGGCAGGGCGGCACCGGCCGTGTCGGCCGGATGATTGGCAATCGCCTTGCCGAACGCTACGGCATTTGGGGTGTCACTCGGCACCAACTGGCAGTTCTTCCCCAGATTGATTACACTTCCCGTAACAGCGCCAATGCCGTGCATCTGCTTGCAGTGCCTGAGGATGTGGGCTCACTTGCTCAAGAGGTTGCCTCGTGGGTGGCGGAGATGGCCCTGGAAGGCAGCGAGCCCGGCCTGTGTCTCGCTCCCACCGCGGCGCTTGTCAACTGCAAGTTGGGGCGCGAGGCCCAGCGCCGCTTTGTGGCGCGCGAGGAGGTGCGGGCCCAAGCCGCCCACTTGGGCCTCGTCCTGGAACATGTGCTGGAGCATGATGGCGGCATTGTCGGCGCTTTCTCTGGTGCCTGCCTAGCAGCCAGCGGCGATGACGGGCGATTTGTGCAGAAAGGCAGGATTAGACAGCTCGGCGGCGAAGCGGATGTCGAGCAGGTACTCGCCGCAGGCGTGGATGAAGTGCATACGACTGCCGGCGAGCCTTTGCGTGAAGGCAGCATCATACCCGAACACTTGCGGCCGGCTCTGGTTCGTGGCCGGTGCGTTGCCTATGTCGAGCCAATGCCCGATGGCCGGTTTGCAGCCCTGAAGGGCCGGCCGGGCGACGAGTAGCGAGGTGGTAACCTGATGCCCCATGAAGCGTCCCCAGCTACGACCACCGGTATCATCTCGCGCGAGGTCGGCCGCGATTTCGGCGCTGTGCTCGGCTTCTCACTGGCCCTGGCCATCGCCCGCCATGTGATTCATACCCCTATCGGTGTTCCCGGCCACTCGGCTGTGTTCTGGATCCCCGTACTGGTTCTGGCAGGCTTCTACCGGATGCCCGGCACTGTTGTGGCTTGCGCCACCTGTGGCAGCCTCCTGGGAATTGGGCTGGGTGATCTGGACGCTCTCAAGATCGCCGGCGTCCTGGCCGCCGCCTCCGTAATTGAGGCCTTCGGCCTGGGACAGCGGCAACGGCCCGGGGCCTTGCTGATACTTGTCGCCGCTACGCTGAGCCACCTCGGCAAGCTATCCACCAAGCTCCTGGCCGTCGTGGCAGCCGGCCTCCCGCTCAACCGCGTGGGGCTGCCGCTGGGGACCACCCTCGCGCTCTATGCCGCCTTCGGTCTCATTGGCGGCGTGCTGGCCTTCGCGGTGCTGAGTGCGTGGCGCGCCGCCCGCTCGACGCTGCAATCAGACGCAGAATAGCACAGCCGCTGGTGGCAGGCTGTAAAGACGGATAGTGGCAACTTGGCAATAGGAAAGCAACGCGAAATGAGCGAAGCCAACGGTTTTACCCTCATCGAGCTGCTAGTGGTGATAGCCATCATCGCTATTCTGGCCGCGATCCTCTTCCCGGTATTCGCGCGGGCTGGAGAGAAGGCCCGCCAGAGCTCCTGCCTGTCGAACGTGCACCAGCTAAGTGTCGGGATCTTGATGTACGCTCAGGATTTCGACGAGCGTCTCATTCCCTCCCGTGATAAGACCAACAATCTCATCTGGTCGGCCTACCTGCAGCCGTATGTACGCAACACGCAGGTGTTTATCTGCCCCTCGGTTGCTGATGACAGCATCTATGGGCAGACATGGAAGGACCGCGGCCGGCTCTCCATCGGCCTCAACCGCGATATGGAAGACCGCGACACCAATATCGCCCGGCTGCTTTCTGAATACCCCTATCCCGCCGCGACCATCCTGCTCGCCGATTCCGTGCCCAATGACATCAGCAATGGCGGCCGCGGCTTCCAAGTGATGGCCGACAGCGAGCCCAATACCCAATCCGGCATCGGCATGCGCCACAATGAGGGCACCAACGTGGCCTGCCTCGACGGCCATGCCAAATGGTATAAATCTTCCACGATGTGGCAGATGACCAACCCTGCCGGCCTGCACTGGATGCCGTAGCCGACTGTTTGGCTCTAGGCCCGTTTTCTGCTATCAAACATTTCTGCTCACCATCGCGTCAGAAGTGGTGGCTCCCGGTGCATACTGCTCTGAGGGTCCTCAAGCAGACGCCACCCGGACGGCGATTGATGTGGTTCAGACGCAATCTGCACTTGTGCTGCTGGGCATCCGCCTCGCTGCGGCGGGGCTGACTGGAAGGAAGGGATGTTGGGTGTGCAGATATCTCGCCTCTCTTATTGCAGTGGCTCTACTCATACTCAGCGTTGTTGCCGCGCCCGGTTTCGCCCAGCCGGGAGGTCCACCCGAGTGGATCACCCAGATAGACCCCGCTAAGTATGTTCTCCTCGCCAAGGATATCAAGCCCCCCTTCGCCTACGCGACTGATCCGGAGGTCCAAGCTGCGGGGCACGGCGTGCATCTCGATGACGGCCACGGTAATATCACCGAACAGACCGCGTTCTTCATGTACGCCGTGCAGAACGTCAAGCTCGCCCAGCCCTATGCCAACACCGCCAAGACCAATCCGCCCACCCCGATGCGTTGGGCGATGGAGTGGCAGATGACGGTCGCGATCTACCAGAACGAGGCGGTCGCCAAGGCGGCGGTGCGAACGCACTATCTCACCGAGATAAGCGCGTTTACCGCTGAGGATGAGAACTGCCTCAACGACCCGCGTCTGCGCAACGGTCGGGGAGCGGCCGGCTCGGGCGGGGCCTTCGTGCGCTACCGCAATCTACTGCTGCGAATCGACACGAGCACTGTGGGCGAGGTGAAGGGCAATCGCCAGCCGATTGATAGCAAGCTGTACTATGCTGCCAGCGACGACGCCGACAACCACCAGCAGAAGCTGACCGCGGACCTGGCGCGGCTGTGGCTGGACAAGGTCGCCGGCCCCGATCGGCCGGACCTGCACGTTGAGTCTGGCAAAGTGTTGCTGCGCTGGTGGACCGCTCACCGCAGGCGGGAGCGCGAGCCTGCGGCGGACCAGCAATACGTTATCGTTCAGGTGGATAACCGCTCCAACACGATAGCCGCCACCGGAGTCGAGGCGCGGCTGTTGCTGGCTCGGCAGGGCGACGCCGAGATGCAGCCGATTAGCCGTCCCGTGCGGGTGCCGGACATCGCCGCCGGGGGTTCGCAACTGGCGCAGTTCTACTGGGACCTGGGCGGCAAGAATATCGAGAACGCCACCCTCCGCGTCGTCGTCTCCAGGCCCGGCCAGGATGACATGGACCCGGTTGATAACCAGTGCGACCTGAAGTGCTCGATCTACTATGCCCACAACGCCACCACGGCCTTCCGTTGGGTGGAGGACTCCTACTCCTTCGACAACTACAGATTGAAGGGCCGCGAGGGGCAGGAGATGGTGGAGGGGCTATTGGCTACCGTCATCGGCCAGCTCTACACCGACCCGCAGGCGAGCACGCTGCTTACGCGCCTGATGTTCCCGCAGACGTACACACGGTTGATGGACTACCTGCGTACGAGCGTGGACGCGAGTGCGGGGGGGCACTGCTTCGGGCTGGCAGCCACCGCGGGTCTCTACTTCATGGACGCGGCGTTGCGTCCCGGCGGCGGCCGGACCTGTGACATGTCGCAGGATGCCGCGTCGGCCAATGTCAACATCTACCAGCGCGCACAACTGTTGCCACTGGTGGAGGCCGTGCTCAGCGATGACCCATTCCACACACGTGATTATGACTCCCTGAACTGCCTGAACACCGTTCGTAATGCCCTCAAGAATGACCGGCGGCCGGTCATGATCGAGATCCTGGGCTGCGAGGACGTCCAGAAGCAGGTGATGGTCAACGGGCAGCCGCAGATGCAGGCGGTCAAGGAATGGTGGGGGCACGCGCTGCTGGCATACAAGCTGGTCGAGGTCGAGGGCCGCACTTCGGCCATCTACGTTTACGACCCGAACCTGCCCCCCAAGGGGCAATGGTACACCCAGGCCCCGTCATCCGCCTTCAGCATCAACCCGACCACCGGCGGGTGGGGAGCGTCCTCGGATATGACCCCGCTGTACCCCGGCCTCAACAACATCTCCGCGAAGGCGGTGGTGCGCCAGATCTCGCTGGCGGAGGCCAACGCGGTGATCCCCACGCTCAAGGCAAAGCTGGCGGAGATGATATCCTGGTTGGACAAGGCCAACAAACTCATGGCGATGCTCCACTGCCCTGCGGATGCGCTGTTCACCGACGCCCAGGGGCGCCGCGTGGGGGTGCTCAACGGCCGGCAGGTCAACGAGATCCCCGGCGCCGAGATCCGCAGTCAGGGAGAAGTCGAAATCTACGTCCTGCCCTCGAACCTGCAGTACGCAGTCACTATCACCGGCACCGGCAAGGGGCAGGCGGGCCTTGACATCATCCGCGCCGAAAGCGCCACCAAGGCCGGCCTTACTTCCTTTGATGCCGTGCCCACGACTCGCGGGAGCACCGCCACCGCCAGCCTGCTACCCGGCGGCAAGATGGATGCCATCATGGCAGGCGGCCAGGCAATCGCCCCTAAACTAGTCGGCACAATGGAGGGCGACAGCGTGACCTGGAAGACCGGGACGACGAACGTGATCAGCCAGCCGCCGAAGCCGGTGGCGACGCCCCAACCCGGCCCGCCCGGCACGCTGGTCGTCTGCCGCAAGGTGGTCAATGGCCAGCCGCAGAATGCCGCGGACAGCTTCACCAGTGCCTCCGAGGTCTGGTGCTTCGCCACCTACGCCAACCTCCCGCAGAATACCACTGCCGAGTGCGTGTGGAAACGCAACGGGCAGGAGCTCAGGCGCTCCCAGCGCACCGTCGGGGGCACCGGTTGGGTGGCCTTCTCCATCAATACCACCGCTGCGGGCGGCTTCCAAGCCGGCACCTACACTGTTGCCATTACCGCAGGCCCACAGCGTCTGGGCAGCAAGCAGTTCACCATCGGGCAGCCGACCTCTGCCACTTCAACCGCACCGACCACTTCCACTCCGCAGCCACCGGTAGGCGATTCGCTGGTGCTTTGCCGCAGTGTCGAAAACGGCCGGCCGACGGGTGTTGCCACCAGTTTCCGTGACATTTCGCAGCTCTTGGGCTGCTTTACCTACAGGGGGCGTCCCAGTGGCAACTTGGAGGCTGTGTGGTACATCAACGGCCAGGAGGCCGGGCGAAACCAGCAGACCATCAAGGCCGGCGACGGCGTGGTCTGGTTCGGCTATAGACGCCAGGATGGCACCAAGCTTCGCCCCGGCACCTATCGTTTGCAGTTGAGCAGCGGGGGCCGGCCGATTGCCTCACAGCAGGCCACGGTGACCTCCAGCGATGCCGCCGGCTGAGCGTCCAGTCATCGCGGAGCCATGCCGGCAGCTAGCGAAGTCGTGGTTCTGCAGGCGCCCCGCTCGCGCCGGCTGCAGTCGCTGACGAACCGTCCGCAGCCGCAGGCAACTCCATTTCAGTCCCTCTGCAGAGCCTGCTTCGAGCGTGTGGCCTGTAGTTCCACTTCGGGGTCTTCACCGGCGATGAAGGCTCGCGCCAGGGCGATGTCCTCCTGGGCCTCCTCCGGGCTCATGCAGCCGATGCAGACCGTGTGGCGCGGGTCGAGATGCTGATAGACAAAACCCAGACCCGTCGGCGGCATGATCCGGCCCGCACCCAGCGGCTTGATGGCGATTACCGTCTTACGCGTGCCGTTGATTACCCGCTGCATCCAGTCGGTTTCCACCGCGCACAGGAAGCCGATGGCGTTGAAGGGCTGAATGTAGGTCTCCATATCATAGCCGGCGGCGTCGGAAACCGTGACGACCTCCGGACGGTGGGTGGACCAGCCCGGGATCATGCCCAGCTCGCGGATAAGCTCACTTATCTGTTCGGCTCCGTCAATTCTAGTTTCCGCCACGTGCAAGTGGCTGTCGGTGTACGAGGTATGGGGCATGCAGACCGCCGCACCGAGGTCGGCAGACTCGCGTATGCCCTCCTTGAGCTCCTGCAGGTCGGCACCGCCGGGTGTGGCGATCCAGTGCATCCGGTAGCCGGTGCGCTCCAGGCCGTCCAGCGCCGCCCGCATTTCCCGGCTTTGCATGGAGACCGTGGCGTTGATGCCCTCCTCGGCCATCGCGTGCATGACCTCAACGATGCGGTCGGTGGTGAAGTGCCGCCGCAGCCACATGCTGCGCGCCTGGGATATGTGGGAGTGACCGAAGAAGCAGTTGGTCCCACACAACAGGCGCGACACCTGCAGACTGCCGATGGTGGTCATGGGGAACTTCGCTTGGTTGCTGCCGGGCTGCATTTCTCACCATCCTCTATTCATATACCGCGCCAGTCGAAGATGACGCCGAGGGTCGTTTGGCGCTGCTCGTAGAGACTGCGATAGACCTCGACGGCCTCGCGGGGGTCGCAACGGTGGGTAATCAGGTCATCCACCTGCATCTGCCCGCGCTGCAGATACTCGATGAACAATTGCGCCTGCCGCACCGGTGTCCAGTGCGCGTATTGCGGGGGTAGAAACGAACTGCGGGTCCCCAGCAGCTTCACCTGCCGGTTGACGATGTCATCGGTGAGGTGCTGCTGGGAGGGGTGAGGGCTATCGCCGACCAGGACGACCTTGCCGAAGTTCCGTGCCAGCGGTAGCGCGCTTGGCAGGACCGCGTAATGGCCGGTCACATCATAGACCACATCTGCCAGCCGCCCGCGGGTATGCTCCAGCACAAACTCCTTGGCCTCGGCCGCACTGCCGCAGAACCCCTGGGTAGCGCCATGCTTCAGGGCCAGGTCGAGCCGTCGCTGCAGCGGATCAATCGCCAGGATCTCCCGCAGCCCCAGCGCTCGCAGGTACTGGGTGACCAGTTGTCCCAGCGGCCCCAGACCGATCACCACCGCGTCATCCCCCATCACATGCTCGGCATGACGCACGCCGGTTTGCGTGATCACACCCAGCACCGCCCATGCCGCCTGTTCGTCACTGACCGCATCGGGCAGCGGTTCTGACCAGATTCGGTCGCGTGCGACATTGGCCGCCTGCCGGTGCGAGATTGTAGTGCAGATCCGGTCACCGACCTTCAGTCCCTGCACCCGGTCACCCACCTCGGTAATCCTGCCCACTGCGCAATAACCGGGGTAGAGGGGATAGCCCATGAATTCTGCCCAGTGGGTGTCGTCATCGCGCTCACCGCGATAGCAGATCAGCTCCGTGCCGGTACTGATGAGATTAACGGTGGTCTTGAAGGTGACTTCGTCGGGACCGGGAGCGCCGACCTGCTCCTCCACCAGCTCGACTTGCTCAGGCCCCGTGAACACGATTACGGTGGATTTCACGATCAGGGGCACCTCCTGCTAGTGGCGCGTCCTCTTTGCATTCTCACCTGCCCTTCGACAAGCTCAGGTCAGGCCCAGCTACGCGTTTGAGATCGGCGGCACCGGGTACTTGCGGTAATCCTCCAGATAGGGTGCGGCGGCGGCGGCCCATTTGTCGCTGGCGGCGAAGTCAACCTCGGCCACCGCCACGCCGGCTGCGGTATCAACCTCGGCCAGGACCTCCCCCCAGGGCGCGATGATGCACGAGCGCCCCACCGGCCGCAGAATGTCCTCATCATCATATCTGCCGCCGTGATTGGCTGTCATCAGGAAGACGCCGTTCTCCACCGCGCGGGTCCGGGACTGGGCCCGGTACATTTCCGAGGCATTGTACTTCCACTGCTCGCACAAGTCGGTGGTGATCCAGGCGGTGGAGTGCACCAGCAGCCGCGCCCCGCTGGTGACCAGGGCCCGCACGTACTCCGGGAACATGTAGTCATAGCAGATGGTGATGCCGGCGGTCACAAAGCCCATGTCCACCACCAGCCCCTCATCGCCGCGAATGAAGGTATCGGCCTCGTTCATATAGAGGAAGCGCTTGCGGTATTTCGCCACCAGCGAGCCATCAGGGCCGATAATCAGGGAGGTGTTCGCCAGCCCTGCCTCAACTTTCTCTACCACGGCTGCCACGATCCACATCTTCTGCTCGGCGGCGGCTGCACCCAGAGCCTCACTGCAGGGCCCCGGCACCGGCTCTGCAACTCCCGCTTCGGCGGCCACGCTCCCCGAGCCGGTTGAGAAGCATTCCGGCAGTACCGCCAGCGCGGCCCCGCAGGCCCCGGCCTCCTCTAGCAGCTCGACAGCCTGGGTAGTGTTGGCGGTAACCTCCCCAACCACGCAATCTGTCTGCACCACGGCCAGCTTGGTCATCTCGCACCTCTCCTGTCGCGTCTGACGAGGGGACTGTCCCTTTAGGGACTGTCCCCCGTCCGGCTTCTGGATCAGCTTCTAGTCAATCAGCCCGGCGATGCGGAAGAAGTTCTCCACGAAGCGCTTGCCGTCCGGATAGTGATCGGTCCACGCCTCCGGATGAAACTGGGTGCCATAGATGGGGCGGTCTTGGTGGCGCATCGCCTGGATTTCACAGTTGTCATTGCGGGCCAGGTGGATGAAATCGGCCGGCAGTTTCTTGACCTCGCCCGCATGGGCCTCGCGCACCATCAGCGTGCCGTCGAAGCCATCGAAGACCGGATCGTTCACCAGTATCTCCACCGGCCAGACGCCGCCCTCTGAGTACTGGCCGGGGCGGTAGTCCGGCATCAGATCGGGCTCGCCGGGACCCAGCTTCCGCATCCAGTCATCGCTGAGCGTGTCAACGGTGCGGATGTCGTTGTTGAAGCAGACGCCCAGCATCTGATGCCCGCCACACGCTCCCAGTATCGGGATGTCCGTTTTCGTCACCACCTCCGACAGGCCGACGATGTGCTCGGTCGGGAACTCCGACCAGGGAACGGAGGTGCCGCTGATGAAGATGGCCCGGATGGGCAGCCGCTCCACCAGCTCCGGCGCGACCTGGCTGTAGTGCTGAACCAGCACCGGATGGCCGGTCATGTCCTCGAACTTGCACTTGAGCGCGTGATGGCCGGTTGAGGTCTGGTACGTCTCACCGATGCGTTCCAGAGATACCAGCAATATCACTGTCCAAACCTCCTGCTGTCAGTCAATCAGGCCGGCAATGCGGAAGAAGTTCTGCATGAACTGCTTGCCGTCCGGGTAGGTCTCAGTCCAGGCCTCGGGATGGAACTGGGTGCCATAGATGGGCCGGTCCTTGTGTTTCATGGCCTGGATCTCGCAGTTATCATCCCGGGCCAGGTGAATAAAGTCCGGCGGCAGCGTCTTGACTTCGCAGAAATGGCTTTCACTTACAGTTAGGGTATCGCCGAAGCCGGCGAATACCGGGTCCTGGCGGAGAATCTCGATCTCATACATTCCGCTTTGGCAGTACCACCCCGGGTGCTTGTCGGACACGCTGACCGGCTCGCCGGGACCCAGCCTGCGCATGTATTCGTCCTCCAGTCTCGTCACCGTGTGGAAGTCCTCCGCGTTGAAGAGGAAGCCGAGCAGTTGATGCCCCGCGCAGGCTCCATGGGTCGGTATCTCGGTGTTTTTCATCACGTCATACAAGCCGTCGAGTTTCCTGCAGTCCACCTCCGGCCACGGACAGCCGGAGCCGCTGATGAAGATTGCCCGTATCGGCAGGCTGTCCACGAGCTTGGGAGTTATCTCGGAGTAGTGCTGCACCAGGGCGGGAGCGCCGGTCAGCTTTTCGAATTTGCGCTTGAGGTCCCCGCGCGTGCTGGTATTGTCGTGCTCCTCGGGCTTGGACATCGAGACGATCAGGATCATAGCCTATCAACCTTCCCAGAACGATGAAGCGTCTGGTATTGCTGCATCCCAATTTCCCGCCCTAGGTAGCTTTATCCTGCACGGCAGGTATCAGCGCGGCCACAGGGAACTCCTAGGATGAGAGAGTTGCGCTGCCGGCAAAAATCGCCTATCTCCACGTAGCGCGTAGGTCAGGCTTTCTAGCCTGACGCCGAGCGCTGTCCAGCATTGCTCATTTGAGGTGTTATAGTGAACAGTTTGCAGATCAAGCAGAAGCTCCAGGCGGGTGAGCCGGTTGTTGGGACGATGTTCACACATTTACATTCACCGGCTGCCTGTCGTGTCGCCCAACAGTGCGGTTTCGAGTTCGTCATCTTCGACACCGAGCATTCCCGGCCCGGTGTGGAGACGCTCTCATGGCTGTTTCAGGCGGCGCGGGATATTGACTATGCGGCCATTGTCCGCGCGCCGGCCTTTGAGGGGCAGTGGCCGACCCGCTATCTGGACTTGGGCGCCTCCGGCAATCTCATCCCTAGGGTGGAGACGCCTGAAGAGGCCCAGCGGATCGTGGAGATGCTCAAGTACCCGCCCCAGGGCACGCGCGGCTGGGGAGCGGGCGGGGCGCATGATGACTATACCAAGGCTGCCTCGCCTGACTACCCCGCGCAGGCCAATGCGGCCAATATCATCGTGGTGCAACTGGAGACCAAGCGCGGGTGGGAGGCCCGCGACGAAATCTTCAGCGTCCCGGGCCTTGACGCTACGTTCATCGGCCCCAATGATCTGTCGCTATCCTTCGGCCTGCCCAGGCAGTACGACCATCCCACGGTGGTGGGCGCGATTGACGACATCTTCGCAAGCGCTACGCAGCACAGTGTCGCTCCGGGAATGCACTGCTTCACCGTGGACAGCACTATCAAATGGCTGAGGCGCGGGGCGCTGTTTATGGCCTTCTCGTCCGATTTGTCGCTACTGTCCGATGCCGCCGCAGCCGGCCTGCAAGCCATCCGCGAGCGCTAGAAGCTATCTCAAAACCGCGAATGGGGGACTGTCCCTTTAGGGACTGTCCCCTGGACACCAGCAAACTAGGCTTTGGAGCCGCTTCTAGCCCACCTTCAGCCCCAGATCGGGCCCATCTTGGGGTTAACCATCTCCAGATTCCACCGCAGCACTCCCATGTGGTAGCGCTGGTACCACGGCGAAGACTTGCTGTAGTAGGCGGTGACAATATCGCCGTTCTCGAGCTGCACGTCGGAGGGATAGCCGCAGTCGCGGTTGAGCAGTCCTGAGACCAGTACAAACGCCTGCGACCAGCTCTCACCACCGTCTTCGCTCACTCGTCCGATCACGCCGATTAGCTCATCCATGCGCGACCCGTAGGTGAGCAGGATCCTGTCATCCGCAAGTTGCAGCAGGTGTGAGGTATGCTGATTGCCGTGGGTGACCTTTGACTGCTCCTGCCAGCTCCGCCCCTCGTCTTCGGAGGTATGGAGCACGATATAGGGCTGGTTATTACGCCTGTCCTTACGCGGCCTGGCGCGGTCGCCGATGCGCACCGAGGCCAGCCACGGCCCCGGCTCGCGCACCAGCAGGTCAACCTCGTTGTGGTCACCGGCCGCGATGGTGCTGACGTACTCCCACGTGCGGCCGCCATCCAGGCTGTGATACATGTGCGCGGAAGTCGCCACCATTTCGCCATCCTGGTAATCTCGCGTGTAGCCTCCGACGACCAGTTCGTCACCGTTGCTGTTGACATCCCCGAACGGGGTGAAGCCGACGGTGCCGGGCGGCGGCTCCAGCACGCTGGCCTGCTCCCAAGTGTGGCCATCGTCGCTGGAGATGCACACAACGGCCTCCAGCACATCCTCCGGCACCGTCTTGCGGTTGAAGTGGTGCAGGTTCCAGGCCGAGCACAGCACGACCAGCTCGCCCTGCTGATTGAGCCCGGCGGCCACGTTCATTCGCGTCGTACCCGGCTCGTGGTTAGTGACCTGGCTGCGGAGTTTCCAGGTATCGCCGGCGTCACCGCTGATCCACAGCTCCACATCCGCCTCCACGCCGCCGTGGCTGGGCTGATTGTGAATCACTGCCCCGATTTCCCCATTCGGCAGCAGCGTCAGGTTCGGCCAGGCACAGTGCTCCGGAGCCGTCACCGTATGAAAAGCGCCGTGCGGGATTCCAAGCTGATAAGCCATTTTCCCATCTTCCCTTCTCGCATACTTGCTGCAGCACTCACGCACCCAAGGCTCTGGTATCAACCATATCCAGGTTCCAGCGCAGCACCCCCATGTGATAGCGCTGGTACCACGGCGAGCATTTCGAGTAATAGGCCGTCACGATGTCACCGTTGCTGACTTGCACCGAGGCGGGATAGCCGCAGTCGTAGTCCATCAGTCCCCCGACCAGCGTGAAGGGGCGCGACCAGCTTTGAGCGCCGTCTGCACTGACGCGGCCGACCACTCCGTAGGCTTCGCAGATGCGGTTGCCATAGGTTACCAGGATCCTGTCATCGGCTAGCTGTAGCAGGTGTGCCGGATGCTGTTGCGGTAGGCTCAGGTACTGCCGTGGCTCCCAGGTGCGCCCGGCGTCATCGGAAGCAAACAGCAGTACATTGGGACCGGACACGAAGCGCTCACGGTTCATGACATCCTCCGGCTCGTAGTCGGCGGGGAACTGCTTGAGCCGTAAGGCCGCCAGCCACGTGCCCTGGCGTGTAATCAACGGGGCGCCCTCGCCGAACCTGTGCGCCGCGACCAGGCTGGCATCACCCCAGGTGCGGCCACCGTCACTACTGCGCATCAGCCACGCGCTGCTGGGGTACTTCTTGCGTCGCTCCCGCGTTGGATCCCTGGTGTAAACCGAGGCGGCCAGTTCGTCGCCGTTGATCACGATGTCGCCAAACGGCACGCACTTGTCCAGACCTGCCGGTGCCGGCATTTCACCGGCGATGTCCCAGGTGTGCCCGTTGTCGCTGGATATGCAGATCTGGGGCGCCAGCCAGCTAGCGTGCGAGTGCTGGGCACCGCCGAAGTCGGTCGCCAGGTCATAGCCGAAGCAGAGCACCAGCAGTTCGCCCTTCTGATTGAGACCGGCGGCCACATTCATCCGGTTGGTGCCGGGCTCATGGTCAGTGATTCGGCTGCGCATCCCCCACGTGTAGCCCTCATCTTCGCTCACCCATAGTTCCACATCTCCCTCCATCGCCCCATGGCTGGGCTGATTGAAGATCACCGCCGCAATCTCACCATTGGGCAGCAAGGTCAGATTGGGCCAGGCACAGTGCTCCGGCGCTGTCACCGTATGAAAAGCGCCGTGCGGGATTCCAAGCTGATAAGCCATTTTCCCATCTTCCCTTCTCGCATACTTGCTGCAGCACTCACGCACCCAAGGCTCTGGTATCAACCATCTCCAGATTCCACCGCAGCACCCCCATGTGATAGCGCTGGTACCACGGGGCCGCGCTGCAGTAGTAGGCGGTGACTATGGCGCCGTCTCCCAGTTGCACACTCGACGGGTAACCGTGATCGCTGTTGGGCATGAAGCCGGCGACGAGCGTGAAGGGCTGCGACCAGGTCTGCCCATGATCGCGGCTGATTCTGCCGACCACGCCGCGACATTCCGGAATCCGGCTGCCGTAGGTCAGCAGGATCGTGCCGTCGGCAAGCTGCAGCAGATGGGCGGGCACTTGTCCCGGCAGGCTCAGGTATTGTTGCGGCTCCCACGTGAGGCCCTGGTCGTCCGAAATGTACAGCACCAGCGGAGCCGACGGCCGCTGGGAACTACGGGCGTTTTCCGGGGCTGTTCCCTGCAGCAAACGCAGACCGGCCAGCAACCTGCCGCTGGCGCTCCTCAGCAGGCTGGTTTCGTCGTGGTTATCGCCGTCAATCAAGCTCGCCTCACCCCACGTGCGGCCACCATCTTTGCTGCGCAGCACCCAGGATTGGTTCCAGGTCCTGTTGTCACCGGCATAGACGCTGCCTAGCAGTTCCTCGCCATTGATGACGATATCGCCGAAGGGGATGGTACACGACCCCTGCTCCGTTGGCGGCTGCACTTCCCCCACAACCTCCCAGGTATTGCCGCTGTCGCCGGATAGGCACACCTGTGGCAGCAGGCATGGGCCGTAGGGCCACTCGGCAGTGCCTTTGGACAGGTCCCAGCCGGAGCATAGCACGAGCAGCTCGCCTGCCTGATTCAGGCCGGCGGCCACGTTCATGCGCACCGTACCGGCCTCGTGCTGAGTAATCTGGCTCCGCATCGCCCAGGTCTCACCGCCGTCGCTGCTGACCCATAGCTCTGCGTCACCCTCGAGCCTGCCGTGACTGGGTTGATTGAAGATGGTCGCCGCGATCTCACCATTAGGCAGCAGCGTCAGGTTCGGCCAGGCACAGTGATCCGGTGCGGTGATGATATGATATGCGCCCACAGGAATGTCCAAGCAATAGGTCACACCAGACTCTCCTTCACCCGGTTCGCCGGACGCCCGCTCATCGCTGCGGCAATCCGGTGTGAATGCGTTCCGAGATTATTGGACAGGAGCGGCTCACAGACCTTCCCGTTCCCGCTCAGATGTTGAGTCACCAAGGCACGGCCCGACTGTCCGCCGGTCGCCGGAAAAATCACCTTGGGGCCTGAGTGTTGCAGGAATCCGCTGCTGCCGGCGGCGAATATGAGCGGGCCGTAGCAACGAAGCTCATTTGGAGGACATCATGATTGACATCCACTGCCATTGCGGGAAGCTGTACTTCGATCCATTCATCGAGCCGGAGCTGGTGCTCTCGTGGATGGACGCCAATGACGTGCGCAAGGCCGCGCTGCACCCCATCGAGAACCCCGAGGAGACGGCCTATTATGTGACCACCTGGTACATACTGGAGGTGGCCGAGCAGTATCCGGACCGCTTCATCCCCTTCATGAACGTGGACCCGCGCCGGCTGCAGTCGGACGCCTCGGTGCCCTTCCATCGCATTATCGAAGAGTACAAGCAGCGCGGCTGCAAGGGCTTCGGTGAGTGCATGTCCGGCCTTTACACCGACGATCCGCGCCTGCAGGCCATCTACGAGGCCTGTGGCAAGCTGGACATTCCCATCATCTTCCATCAGGACTCGTTACGCACCCGCGACGAGGTCGGCCTGCCGCGCTTCGAGAAGATGATCCGCAAGTTCAAGGACACCGTCTTCATCGGCCACGGCCCCGGCTTCTGGGGCAATATCTCCGGTGATTACGATCCCCAGGCCGGCAATAACACCGGGCCGGTAGCTGCCGGCGGCGGCGTCGTTCGCATCTTTGAGCGCTACGAGAATGCCTATGCCGACATCTCCGCCGGCAGCGGCTACAACGCCCTCACACGCGATCCCGAGTTCGGCTACGACTTCATGGAAAGGTTCCAGGACAAGCTCTTCTTCGGCACCGACATCTGCCACACCAGCCAAATCGAGCAGGACAAGATCGAGCACGCCCGCTTCCTGCGAGCTGCCCTGGCTGATGGCAAGATCTCGCAGGAGTGCTTCGACAAGATCGCCGAGGGCAACGCCCTGCGCGTCTTCGACATCGAGTAGCAAGCCTCGAAACCAAGCGCGAAGGCCGATGGCCTCAGGACACTTCGGGAGAGCGACGCGGAGCCGGGAGTCAACTGCCGCCGATGCGGCTTACCCGGAGACCAAGGGGGCTGCATCATGACGTTCGGCGTCGCCAAAGACCTCATCACCCCGGATGTGAAGACCCACATGGGCGGGTACGGCTCGCTCTACGGTCGGTATTTCGTCGGCCTTCATGATGACCTCTACGTCAAGGCGCTAGTCATGGACGATGGCAAGCAGCGGGCGGTGCTGATCTCGTTCGACTTGTTGTTCCATGATCAATCTTGGCGTGGCTCGGGCTTGCAGCCCGACAGCCGTTGCCGTTTTGCTGTTATTCCCTCTCCTGGGAGAGGGCTAGGGCCAGGGCACTTTCATCCGGTGGGTCCGGCATCCTGCCGGCTCGGTGCTGGCTTGTCCTCAGTCGTAATGGAGGGGCCGGCTGAGCGCAGCGAAACCGGCCCGTATGCCCTGGGCGACGCGGACCCCTTGCGCCAGATCACGCTGGAAAACTTCGCCCTCACCCGCCCGGCCTAGCTGATCAAAACGCCTCCGCCCAGCCACGGGAGTGCAGAAGGCAGCTACTCCGCTGCCGCAACAAAGGCGCGAAGGCTTCGGCCTCTCGGAAGGAATTGACCATTTCCTGATGAATATGGTATTATAAGAAGCCATAGTAATCCCAAAGGGAAGGAGGCAACGCATGAGGAGCTTATGTCACGGTCCGCCCGTCGCGCCCTGCCGACTCTGAGGTCAGCAACATGACCGACTGCAACGCTTGCTTGCCGCTGCACAATTGGTGGATACAGTTGAGTTTCACTCTGAGGTCAGCAACATGACCGACTGCAACCTATATTTGTACCCCTGTCAGCGAAAAGTGATTGAGGGTTTCACTCTGAGGTCAGCAACATGACCGACTGCAACGGAGGGGCCGGACACACCGGCCAGCATATTGACACAGGTTTCACTCTGAGGTCAGCAACATGACCGACTGCAACGCGTACATCAAACAGCAGAATAAAAACCGTTGAGGGGTTTCACTCTGAGGTCAGCAACATGACCGACTGCAACCTCCTCCGGCAGGAGACGCAGGGCGGCGTTACATACGTTTCACTCTGAGGTCAGCAACATGACCGACTGCAACAGTCGCCAATCCTGAATTGGCATGAACAAATGGCATAGGTTTCACTCTGAGGTCAGCAACATGACCGACTGCAACTGACTACACATCGCGCTGGGCCGGTGCTGTTGTAGCGTTTCACTCTGAGGTCAGCAACATGACCGACTGCAACGGTCGAGCGCAACGCCCGCAGTCAGGCCACCAACGGGTTTCACTCTGAGGTCAGCAACATGACCGACTGCAACCCGGGTAGCAGCATGATACCGCTACCGGCGCATGACGGTTTCACTCTGAGGTCAGCAACATGACCGACTGCAACCGACCATTCTACGGGGTTCTGATGCCCCCCAGGGGCGTTGGCGCAGCAGCGCCCCTCGCAAATTGTGACTCTGCGCCAAACTGCCGCCCATTTGCGAAACAGCGCTTTGCTGTACCTCAGAGTGGAATCAGCCCCAGCGAGCGACTCAATCGAGTCCACGGAGTATCGAACCCAATAGGCATAGACTCCGTCACCAGCTACGTTTGCCGGAATGCTCAAGTAGCACCTGTGGATGTTGCTCCAGTCCGCAGCCCTGCAAGTCTCTGTGGTAGGACAACTCGCCCGGTCGCTGCTCTGTGCGGCGGCAGGGAAGGTAATACCCCACCGCGAGGTACTGAAGTGGGTAACGTCCCAGAGACATGTGCTACCGGCAAACATGGGCGAGGAGCAAACTCACCCGTCTTCGGACGGAGTAGGCGGTCGCCTTCGGGCAGACTGCCGAACCCCCGTAAGGGGGAGGACATATAATGCGCGTCTTCGTGCAAAACGCCGATGCGACTCCGCTGATGCCCTGCCATCCGGCCAGGGCGCGCAAGCTCTTGCGCAAGGACCGCGCGCAGGTCGTCAATATGCACCCATTTGTCATTCGCCTGACTGAGCAAATCCAGGACCCAGGGATGCAGACCGTGGAGCTCGGAGTGGATGACGGAGCTAAGAATGTGGGCCTCGCTGTTGTTCAGCGGCGTAGCAAGCGCCCCGATGTCGTGATCTTTGAGGGCGTAATCGAACTCCGCACAGACATGAAGAAAGGCTTGGACGAGAGACGTGCCATGCGCCGAGGACGCCGCAGCCGTATCCGCCACCGCCAACCGCGCTTTGACAACCGACCGCGTGCCAAATGCAAGGTCTGCGGCCGCAACACCCCTGAGGGTCAGGCCCTGTGCCGCCCCCACGCCGCTGAGGGCCATCACAAGTACGCACACCTCGAGAAGAAGCCGGGATGGATACCTCCCAGCATCAAGGCCCGGAAGGACCAGACCCTCCGCACCGTTCGCCAACTGCTACGCTGGTTGCCCATTTCCACAGCCCATCTGGAGGTTGCCTTCTTTGACACCCAGGCCTTGAGTGAGCCCACCCTCACTGGCGAGCAGTATCAATATGGCCCGAACTTCGGACATCGCAATCGCAAGGCTGCAGTCCTCTTCCTCTACAAGCACACCTGTCAGTATTGTGGCGCAACCGAGGGCCGCATGGAGATAGACCACATAGTTCCACGCGGCGCCGGCGGCACCGACACCATCACCAACTTGACCTGTGCTTGTGTCGAGTGCAATCGCAAGAAGGGGAACCGCACTCCCGAAGCAGCGGGGATGAAGCTGCGCAGATCGCCAAGAGCTATCGCTCTGCGCTTGCGCGATGCGGCCGTTGTTCAGGCGGGGAAAAGCTATCTGGAGTATCACCTCCGCGACATGATTCCGGAGGTGCGGCTGGTGCTGGGCTGGATGACGAACTGGTGGATGAAGAAGATGAATCTGCCCAAGCACGAGAGCGATGGGAAGACGAAGCTGCACTACACGGATGCCGTGGCTATGGTCTTACGCCAACGCCGAGCTACAACAGCCAGAATGTCCGCAGTGGTGTATCGCATCGAGGCCCGCCGCCGCCAGACCCGACAGATGTTTAAGACGGAACCGTATTCGTTCAAGCGTAAGCCCCCAATGGCCGACTGCGTACTGCCGGCTCGCAAGGGAGGTAAGCGCAGGCTGCTCAAGACCACCCCGAATGACCACCTTCTCGCCTGGGTGGACGATGCGGGCAAACGCAACAAGCAGGTAGTACCGAACAGGCGATATCCCGACGCCGACATGCCTGTGCTGCCGGCAATGGCGCAAGCAGTGCTACGGTTCGACAGAAACGATATTGTCCGCGTCAAAGGGCGTCTCGCTCGTGTATCCGCGGTTTTCACCAACGGCTCTCTGAAGGTTCAACCCACCGACGCGAAGCAGCCTCTGTCGGTGTCCCCCTGGACGGCAAGACTTCTCGCCAAGGCGCGGCCCGTCACGTTCCTGCCCTGTCCAGTTCCCCCCGTATCCAGCGCCTGGTAGCCAGCGAGGAGGCCGGACACAATGAAATGCAGCATTGACGGCTGCCCCGGCGAGTACGAGGAACGCAAGATCGTCCACACCGTCCGACATCACGGGCAGGTAGTGGTCATTGATGGCGTGCCGGCAGAGGTCTGTTCGGTGTGCAGTGATGTCCTACTGAGGCCGGAGACGGTCCGGCGCATTGAAGAGTTGCTGCAGAGCAAGACGGCCCCGACGAGCACTGCCCCGCTCTACCAGTACGTATGACCACGGCTTGCATTTGCCGCACCCCGACGCCCCGGCTGCTGCCGCGGCATATTCCATCTCCCGTGATCGGACAGGCGAGACGCCTATCCTACCTTCTTACGTCTTCTCACTATCCTGCTCTATCGTCGCGGCGAGGCGGGGGATCTCGGGGTTGGTGCTGACGCGGCGCGTCTCCAGGGCCACCTCGTCGCCGACTTGCGCCTCCACATCCGTCACGTCCAGGCAGCACTGGTCCATGGATATGCGGCCTATGATGGCGACCGCTTGCCCGTGCAACTGCGCCCAGGGGCCGTGCTGGGTGCTGCCGCGGCGACTGTGCCACCGGTGGATATAGTGGCCGAGGGCGAAGCGGAGGTTGCGGGCCAGCGATACCGGGGCGATACCGAGTCCGTGCGCCAGTCCCACCGGCACCGTCGCGATCCTGGTTTCCCGGCGGGTGACGAACTCGCCGCCGTAGCCGACGGGGCTTGCCGGTGGCAGCGTATGGATCGCCACGATATGGCTGCGCAGTTGGAAGGTTGGCTTCAGGTTCATGGTATCGGCGGCGACTTCGGGTGGCTTCTGGCCGTAGAGCAGCGTGCCGATTCGCACCATGTCCAGATGCACTTCGGGGGCCTGCAAAAACAGGGTACTGGCCGCGCAGTGGCAGGCGATGCGGCCGGCGCCGGCGCCGGCGATGGCTTCTTTGGCAAGCGTGCCGAAGGCTTTCGCGGAGGTCCCGGGGCGCAGTATATCTATCGGTTCGAGCATAGCTCCCGACTGGCCGGGCCCGAAGTGGGTATAGACCCCGGTGACTTTTATCTGTGAGTAGGGCCCAGCGGCGGCCAGCACGTCCGGCAGCGAGTTGTCCGATCCCAGCCGCCCTAGGCCGGTATCAACATAGATATGAATATCGGCGGCGCGGCCCAGCTTCTCGGTGGCCCTGGCATAGGCCAGGACTTCATCACACGCCACCACCGTTCCGGTCAGCCGGTGCTCGACCAGCGCCTCTAGCTCATCGGGCAGCGCCGGCAGAAACACCAGTATCGGCGGCTCCAGGCCGGCCTGGCGGAGCTTGATCCCCTCGGCGACGGTACTCACGCCCAGCCAGTCGGCTCCTGCCTCGGCGAAGGTCCTTGCTGCCAGCTCCAGCCCGTGCCCATAGGCGTTGGCCTTGACCACCGCCATCAGGCGGACTTTCTCAGCCATGCGCGTGCGCACCAGCCGCAGATTGTACGCGAGGGCCTCCGTATCAACCGCTACATAGGTCTGGGGTAACATCGGCTGGCGTCTCCTTGTCGCGGCGACGGTTGCGGTGACAACGGGCCTGAAGCAGGTGACGATTCGCGATGCACGTACATCGGACGGGCGCTGGTGGCTACTGCTCGGCGTTTTCGGGAGGCAGGCCTGCGCGGGCGGAGTTGCGCGCCTCGCCATCGGGGTGATTCTCGGCGATGAACTGCAGCACCCGCGCGTTGTTTTCTCGCTTCAGGTTGGGGATCAGGTTGGTCAGGGCGCTGGCAACGGTTGCGGCCACCGATTCCATGCCGCTGGCCTGACTGATCTGCACCAGTTCGTTGGCCCGGCCCGCCTCCGCAAGCTTGCGCACGGTCGGCTTATGGTTGGCTAGCTTCAGCGCCGCCATCCGCCGCGTCTCCTCCCACATCGCGCAGCAGGCGATCAGGACCAGGGCGTTGACCGCCTCGGCGGAGGTCATCAGCTTCTCGGCCAGCGCCTCGACGATGAAATCGCGC
This sequence comes from uncultured Armatimonadia bacterium, assembly GCA_964390495.1. GTDB lineage: Bacteria > Armatimonadota > Zipacnadia > Zipacnadales > UBA11051 > UBA11051. The sequence continues at coordinate 3,896 of CAYMIN010000001.1, read as the reverse complement.
ACGCCATCGCTGTCCTGTTCGAGTTCTCGCTGCAGAGCGGTCAGGCGGGTGCGGTCGGAGGCCTCGGCCAGCTCATCGGCCGTCTCCCGGATATGGTCGGGGATTCCCGCCTCATCGTCTATATCAATGGCATCTAGATCGCGGAATACCCCGCGCCGGAAGCTGGCGCTGTCAACGACCTCGGGCCTGCGCACCTGACGCCGGAAGCAGGCGGGCAGCACCAGATGCAGGTACTCCTCGTGCTCCAGCAGCCGCTCGGCCAGGCGACGCGCGGGAATCTCGGCCGCAGTCAGCGCCATCACCGCCATCAGCTCCCAGTCCTGGTTCTCAGTCAGGGCCTCAATCCCGTGGTTCATCTCCCAGTCCAGCGTCCCGTGCATTAGGAACTCGATGCGATTGCTGTAGCGGGCCAGTCTTCGCAGGTCCATGGCTCTCACACCTCTGGTGAAGCGGCCTTATTCCCTCAGACAGCGGCGGGCATACGCTCAAAGGCTTCCTTGAGGCAATCGGCGGTGACTTGCTCAGTAAGCTGACAGACGCTGTCGGTCTGCCCGGATTCAATCAGTTCTCGCGTGCGGTTGCGGCAGTCCTCGGCCCTGGTTCTCCAGCCGGCCTCCATCTGCCGCATCTCCTCGGCGGACATCTGCTCGACTAGCGAGCGCCGGTAGAGCGAGCCGTCCAGCAGGCCCCGGGGCACGGTGTGGGAGGCGATGAAGATGGGCAGGTAGGGCGCTCGTGTCGGCCGGCCCAGCGCCATCCACGCGCAGGTGAGATAGTCCGCATGCTCGGGCCGGCAGTCCACCGAAAGTGAGGAGATCGTCGAGGCCATTGACACCGAGTCGATCCGCGAGGCCGCGGTCAGCGCGTGGGCATCCAGCGCTCCCGCCTGGCGCACTAACTCGTCCTCCAGCCCCTCGCGGTAGCAGTTCATCACCACGCCCTCACGGGAGAGCTGCGGCTCGATGCTGTTGTTGTCCTGGACGACCCGCAGGATGCTGCCCTTGGCGTCGGAGAACATCCAGTTGGTCCTTATATTGCCGCCGGCGTAGTATCTGTTGTCGCTCCACTCCTGCAGCGTCGCCAGCGCCTCCTGGCAGTCCCGGCACGTCTCGGCGATATAGCGCAGCCCGAAGGTATTCATCAGGCCGTCGCCGTAGAAGTCGTCGGCCCGGCCGCCGGTGTCGGCAGAGCCGGCCAGGGCGTGCTCGTTGACGAACATCATCGTGGTCGTGTCGGAGGTGTCGGCGGTTCCGCACCAGGCATAGGGCCTGTGCTCGGCGTCCTGAATCCGGCGCGGGAAGGCGCACTGCAGACGGGTTACATTATCGCGGCTCTTGTGGAAGCTGGTGCCGGCAAACGGCACGTAACTGCCGGTTGCGGCGTAGGATGTACATTCGGGCTGGCCGAAGAAGAGCCCGCGATACTTGCCGATTGAGAACGCCTTATACAGGGCCGGCGAGACTTCGGCAGCCTCGGCGACGACATCCAATTCCGCCTCCCAATACGGTGCCAGCTTGCGGATGATCTGCAGTCCGCTTGCGGACTTATCAATCACCGCCGGCTCTTCCAGGCCCTGGGCGCGGCACGCATCCATGAAATCGCCCAGATGCTCGCGGATGGTCGCCGCGTTGACCTTACCGAAGGCTGTGCCTACCTGCGCCGGGGTGCCGGTGGTCAGGATCGGTTCGAGAATATCAACTGCTGTCACGGTCGTTCTCCTCGCGTTCGAGCGATTGCCTGCTAGGGACTACTCACCTAGTCTTTTTGCTTCCCCCTTTTATGCCAGGGAGGGTAGGGGGTTAGGCTAAGGCTGCGCCCCTACGACGAGCTACCAGGTGAGCGCCCATCGCTGCTCATTCATAGTGCATAACTTCGAGCCAGGCTTCATAGGCCCACTGCTGCTCCAGGTCCGTGATGCCAAGCGCCGCCGGATCGCCGTAGTCCTTGGCAACGAAGCCGCCATTATGGCCGCCGAGCAAGCGCCGCTGTTTGCGGGCCTCGGCTTGTATTATAGCCTTGTCCCGGGTCTGCAGGACAGTCTGGATGTCCACGGGCAGGTGGAAGACGACGCGGCCGCCGAACTCCTCATTGAGGCGCTCGATGCCGCCATACACCGACTGCTGGTCGAACTGGAAGGCCGCGACACCGGCGCCGATCAGCGGGTCCATAATATCATAGACATACCCGCAACTGTGCATCCACACGTCCAGCCCCAGCTCCTGGCAGCGGCCGAAAAGCCGCTCGAAGGTGAACAGGAACAGGTCCTTCCACATCTGCGGGCTGATCATCAACCGGTCTTGGGTACCCCAATCTTCGCAGTAGGTGATGCCGTCCGCGCCGGCCTCAGCGTATAGCTCGGCCATCCGCACCATCAGCTCGTTGATGCGGCGGTTAAGCTCGCGGACATGATCGGGATATAGCGCGCAGTCAGCCAGGAAGTTATCCAGCCGCCGGAGCTTGCGGGTAACATTGAAGGCACAGCCGGGCAGACCGCCGCGGCAGTACATATCAGGATGCTCGGCGAACACCTTGGCGGCGTTCTCATAGCGAGCCGGGTCATCCAGCGGTGGCAGCTCAAAGCTATCCAGTTGCGACCAGTCCTTGAGCGCTCCCTCGACCACCTCGCCGCCATGAGTAGGATTGGCCTTCGACCACAGATTGCCCCAGATATCGTACCAGTACGGCCGGCCGTTGCGTTCGTGCCGCTTCTCGTCGAAGTTAGGGTCCGCCGACGGGCCCGCGCCCACGAAATCGTTCAGCCGCGACTGCCCTTGATATGGCGTCATGCTGAAGCCGATCCGCTCCGGACCGGAGAAATCAACCACCCTCCGGATTGTTTCCTTACTGGTCATGAGCGGCTCCTGTTTGTGCAGGCAATCCCGTGAGTAGGGCGAGTCAGTTGTCCTTTTCGAGGTCGCGGGGATGTACGCCGACAGGGCGGCCCTCGGCAGTGTGCGTCTGCTTGAGGCCGTCATGTTTTTCCGTCACGTACTTCGCGAACCAGTCCTCCATGGCGGTCTTGAGCTCACTGACGGTGGCGGCCATGCCGGGATCGTCAATCCGGTTCTCGCGCTCGTTCGGGTCGTTGACCAGGTCCCACAACTCGTTGGGGCCGTCGGGGTAGCGCTCGACGTACTTATGTTGCTGCGTGCGGATCATGCGCACCGGCCCGTATTCGTCATAGACCACCACAATCTCCGGGCTGTCCTGATCGTTGCCTTCCCAGCTTGGGGCGGAGCTGGTGCCTGGCAGGTTCTGGTCCCACGGGATGTCCTCACCCATGCCCAGGTAGTCCAGCAGAGTGGGCATGAAGTCATAGGCGGACATCATCACCTCGCTGACCTGCCCCTCCGGTACGCGCCCCGGGTGCGAGACCACAAACGGCACCGTGATGGAGTTATCGTACATGTTGCGGGGACAGGTGCCGTTGCCTTTGCCCCAGAAGCCGTGATGGCCGCACGAGAAGCCGTTATCCGAGCAGAATACCATCAGGGTGTCCTCCCGCAGGCCCAGCTCCGCGACGCGGTCCAGGATGCGACCGACGTTGTTGTCCATCGCCGTCACCGCCGCGAAGTACCCCTTCAGCATCTCACGGTTCCCCAGACACATGTCGGTGAGGCTGATAGCGGCGGGATGTCTCTGCTCCTGCGGGCAGGTCTCGAAGGGACAGTCGTCATACGAGTCCACAATATCCTGCGGATGCCCCTCCCACGGGCTGTGCGGGGCCGTATAGTGCACGCTCAGGTAGAAGGGCTGCGCCTCGGCGTGGTGCCGGTTGATAAAGCCCAGCGCCTCATCGGTGATGCGGTCGGTGATATATCCGGGCTCTTCTATGAGTTCACCGTTTCGGACCATCGGCGCGCCGTGGTAGGGCCCGCCGCCAAACTGGTGGGTGT